>NZ_LR134483.1:1085000-1187500 GCF_900638015.1 Listeria grayi | reverse complement strand
TTTCTCTGCTTGTATTTTCTTTAATTCTTCTGGGATATCCATTGTAAATAATACTTTCATTTCTCTACTCAGCACCTTTATTTATTATTCTATAGTAAAAGTGTAGGACTTTTCATAGAAATAAGCAATCAACTTGCGTTTGCTACTCCGTAAGTTTTTATATAAAATAGAAGAGATGAAATTAATAAGGAGATGTCAATTGTGAATCATAGTAAATCAGAAGAACTGCATAAAGAGGCCTTGGAACATATTGTTGGTGGGGTAAATAGCCCTTCTCGGTCTTATAAAGGTGTAGGCGGCGGAACGCCTGTAACAATGGAACGAGCTGTCGGTGCGTATTTTTGGGATGTAGACGGCAATAAATATATTGATTATCTGCAAGCATTCGGTCCGATCGTTACCGGTCACGCGCATCCGCACATTGCTGCTGCCTTACGTAAAGTTGCGGAAAATGGATTGATCTACGGTACGCCTACTGTCCATGAGATCCATTTTGCGAAAAAATTAAAAGCAGCGATTCCTTCTTTGGAAAAAGTTCGGTTTACCAATTCTGGAACAGAAGCAGTTATGACCACGATTCGCGTAGCTCGTGCTTATACCGGTCGCGACAAGATCATTAAATTCGGAGGAAGCTATCATGGCCACTTTGATCTAGTGCTCGTAGAAGCCGGATCTGGTCCGTCTACGCTTGGTTCACCGGACTCAGCAGGCGTGACAGAAGCGACTGCAAAAGAAGTGATCACCGTTCCATTCAATGACATTCCTGCTTTTAAAGAAGCATTATCAGCTTGGGGTGATCAAGTCGCTGCGGTTCTTGTAGAGCCGATCGTTGGGAATTTTGGGATGGTAGCTCCGGAACCTGGCTTTTTAGAAAGTGTCAATGAGCTTACTCATCAAGCAGGAGCACTCGTAATCTATGATGAGGTTATTACCGCTTTCCGCTTTATGTATGGCGGTGCGCAGAACTTGCTGCATGTAACACCTGACTTGACCGCGCTTGGAAAAGTGATCGGCGGTGGATTGCCGATCGGGGCTTACGGTGGCCGAATCGATATTATGGAAAAAGTAGCACCACTCGGACCTGCTTATCAAGCTGGAACGCATGCTGGTAATCCTGCTTCTATCCAAACCGGGATCGCTTGTCTAGAAGTACTGGAACAGCCCGGTATCTATGAGGAGTTGAATCGGCTTGGTGAAAAACTCAAATCAGGGTTGCAAAATGCTGCGGATAAGAACGGAATTGCTGTAACGATCAACCAGATCGGTGGATCATTAACAGTTTACTTTACAGATAGATCGGTTAAAAATTATGAAGATGCTAAAGCCTCCGATAGCGAACGATTCGGACGTTTCTTCAAGGGCATGCTCGAAGAAGGAGTAAATCTAGCTGCTTCCAAGTATGAAGCATTATTTATCACGACAGCACACACCGATAAGGATATCGAGGATACAATCACAGCAGCGGAACATGTCTTTGCCGATATGGCACGCAAATAATCAAGACATCCGCGCAATTACTTGTTATAATAGCAACAAGTAATGTACTAAAAAGGAAATATAAGAGAGAGGAATACGACAAATGAAATTCGGAGCAAGAATTTTAAAAACTGGAATCGCCATTTGTCTGGCGCTCTTCATTGCAAAATTGTGCCATTCACCATCTCCGTCACTTGCTGGTATTTCAGCAGTCTTCGCCATTCAGCCTTCCCTCTACCGCTCCTATCTAACCATTTTGGAGCGTGCACAAGGGAATATTATCGGAGCGATCATTGCTATTATATTTGGATTATTTATCGGCCATGATTTTATTTTGATCGGTGTCGCGTCTATCATCTGTGTGGCCTTACTGATTCAACTCAAGTTGGAAAATACGATTGGATTGACTGTCGTAACGCTGATCGTCATCATGGATTCTCCTGGAACAGAATTTCTTCAAATCGCTTTGATTCGTTTCGGAACGATCATGCTGGGACTGGTAGCAGCCTTTATCGTAAATATGCTGTTTATCCCGCCAAAATATGAGATTTCTTTATTTCAATTGATCTATCAGACCAATACAGAGATCGTTCGCTGGATAAAGCTTAATTTACGGCATGCCGCCGACTTTCCGCTTTTAAAGAAAGACATGAAGTGGATGGAGAAACAATTGGGGCAAACGCGTAGTATTTATGATCTTTATCGCGAAGAACGTACGTTTTTAAAGAAAAATGAAGTATCGAAAGGTCGGAAGATCGCGGTCTATCGGCAGATGATTCTTTGTTCACAGAAAGCTTATGAACTGCTTAAAATCCAAAACCGCTATGAAAATGATTATCTTCAGCTTTCCGATGAAAAGCAAGAATTGATCAGGCAACAGATCGATTATCTGACCGAGAAACATGAACAGCTGCTTCTCACCTACATCGATAAAGTATCGATCGATGAAGAATATGCAGAACAGAATCTCGTACAGGATTCTCAAGAGTTGCTACAGCTATTTATGAAAGAGATCGATCCAAATGGTTTTGAAAAAGATGATGAAATGTTAGATAAATATCATTTGATGCGCATTATCGCCAGTATTTACGGCTATCAGGAAACACTTGATTACTTGGAAAAGCTGATCCACAGCTTTAAAATTCGCCACCGCGAAGCCAACAAAATCAACATTTCTATTACAAATGACTAAAAAAAGAACGCCGGGATATCCCAGCGTTATTTTTTTAACGATACTCTTTATACTTATCATACCAAATATCAATATAATCCGGAGAGAACGGTCCTTTTTTATCTAAAATCCAGTGACTCAAGATATCGACATTCTTTCGAAGTACACGATCAATAGCGTCAGGGTAATGCATTTGCTTACGATGTTGCTCATATTCTCCTTCGTCCAGCAAATGAAATCTGCCGTCCGGAAAGACTTTAATGTCAAGATCATAATCAATATACTTGAGTGCTTCCTCATCCATTGCAAATGGCGTTCCCAAATTGCAGTAGTGATAAATCCCGTCTTCTCTGATCATCGAAATCACATTGAACCAATACTCACTGTGAAAATAACAAATCGCTGGCTCGCGGGTCACCCATTTTCTCCCGTCTGATTCTACAACAAGTGTATGATCATTGCCGCCGATAATGATATTTTCTGTAGATTTTAGGACAACCGTTTTCTTCCAAGTACGATGAAGTTTACCGTTATGTTTGTAGCTTTTGATTTGAATTGTTTCTTTTTCTCTAGGTAGGTACATACTTTATCCTACTTTCTTCATGTACTAACATATCCAAATCCATTATAACACAACTATTGCTTTCTAAAAAACTATATATTCTGTAACTTGCCCAAAATTCATTATAAAATCTGATTTTAGCTGTAAAAACCTTCCTTTATACTAATAAAGTCCGTCCACCGTCGACCACGATCGTTTGACCACGGATCATGTCGGCTTTTCCACTAGCCAAGAATAAAACAGCTTGGACCAAATCATCCAGTGCTACCATTCTACCTGCTGGTGTTTTACTTGCTGCATCCGCGATCAGTTCCGCTTTATTCGGGAAATGATCCAATGCTTCGGTTTCGATCAAGCCACCAGAAACCGCATTAACGACAATCCCAAGCGGTGCCAATTCTACTGCTAAATATCGAGTCAGTGATTCTACCGCCGCTTTCGATACGCCAACTGTCGTATAGTTTTCTAAATAACGAATCGCTCCGATCGAACTCAAACTGATGATCTTGCCGCCCCCATTTTTAGTCATTCGTTTCGCTGCTTCTTGTCCAGCGAACAGTAGTGCTTTTGCATTGATATTCATCGTCCAATCCCAGTGAGATTCTTCGAGTTCCATCAAAGGCCGAAGCACTCCACTCGCTGCGTTGTTGATAAATAGATCAAGCCGTCCGAATGCTGCATCGACTTCTTCAAATAAGGTTTTTATTTTCGCGACATCTCCGACATTTGCCCGGAAAATCTCGCATTTTCTGCCTAGCGCTTGGATCTCTGCTTGTACAGCTTCTGCTTTTTTGCGATTTCTTGCAAAGTTGACTGCAATGTCATAGCCTTCTCTCGCTAAAGAAATTGCGATCTCTCTGCCAAGGCCTCTACTACTTCCTGTTATTAATGCTACTTTAGTCATTATTTTCCTCCTTATATTGACGCCACATTTTCTGATAAGGCACGGGAAAAGCAAATTGTTCTAGCTCTTCTTCCCGGACAAATTCCCAACTGTCTTTCTTTTCATAACCATCGATCACTGCGGTATAAATATCCACATTCCACACCAAATGAGAGAAAATGTGTTTGACGGCAGTGACAGGTGTTTGGCTGAGATGGATATCTAAGTGATATTCTTTCAAAAACTGCAGTTTGATTGCGGTAGGAGAAAGGTCTTCGGTGATATCGATCGTTGGGAACTGCCAAAGTCCAGCTAATAAGCCTGTGTTAGGGCGCTGCTCAATGAGATATTTGCCATCTTCTCGTATTGCGATCACTGCGATCCGTTTTTTCTTAGTCACTTTTGTTTTTTTGATTTTAACTGGATAATCGAGCTCCGTCCCATCTTGATGCGCTTCGCAAAACTCATTCAACGGACACAACAGGCACATTGGTTGTTTTGGTGTGCAAATCAATGCACCAACCTCCATGAGTCCTTGATTAAAGGAAGATGGTTTTGTTCCTGCCAGTAAGGGTCTTAATTTACTATCAAAAAGTTTGCGCGTTGCCGGTTTCATGATATCGGCATCGATTTTGAACACCCGCGACATGACCCGCATGACGTTACCGTCGATCGCCGGCTCTGCCTGTTCATAAGCAATACTTAAAATAGCGCCTGCTGTGTAAGGGCCTACGCCTTTAAGTGACAATATCGTCTGCAGATCGCTGGGTACTTTACCAGCATGATCCAGTAAGACTTGCTGCATCGCTTTTTGAAGGTTGCGTACACGTGAATAATAGCCCAGCCCTTCCCATATCTTCAAAATAGCATCTTCTTTTGCTTCTGCAAAATCCCGCATCGTTGGAAAAGTTGTCATAAACCGTTCAAAATATGGAATAACGGTGTCTACTTTCGTCTGTTGCAGCATCACTTCAGATACCCAGATACGATAAGGATCATTATTCTCACGCCATGGCAATATTCGCTTATTGCTCTCATACCAGCCAACTAGGGCTTTTTGGAAAGCATTGATTTTTGATTGGTCCCAATCTAAACTATCGTTTTTCACTAAATATCCCCTAAATTCTAATAAATTTCTAATGTGTAGTTGTTCCCAATGTGTAGTATAATGGAAACAGGGAATAATGTATACATGACCTGTTTGACCGTTTTCTATTATACAAAATATCTACTTACTTGAATAGTCTTCTAGAAGAATTCGTCAAATCTAACAGGTGAATCGGCTTTTATTCCTAGCACATCCTAACGTCCCGATTCCATAAAGGAGGAATATTCTTGGACACAGGTACTCACGTCGTAATGGGAGTAGCATTAGGTGCATTAGCTACGGCTGACCCGATGATTGGAAGCCACCCGACCGCTACAATCGGCATTATGGCAGCGACGATAATCGGTTCACAAATCCCCGATATCGATACTGTCTTGAAATTAAAAAACAATGCAGACTACTTGCGAAATCACCGCGGGGTCACACATTCATTGCCAATGCTTGCTATTTGGCCATTACTATTATCATCGATTCTATATTTATTATTTCCACAGGCAACTTTCCTACATCTCCTGCTTTGGACCTTCATTGCGGTTGCCGTGCACATTTTCGTCGATATATTCAACGCCTATGGTACACAGGCTATCAGGCCATTCAAAGATACTTGGGTCGCTTTTGGATTTATCAATACATTTGACTGGTTTATCTTTTCCACACATATTATCGCGATTTTGCTTTGGCTACTTGGCGCTCCGCCATTGCCAACGTTTATTACCTTGTATGTCGTGCTTGCCGCATACTATGTCTTGCGTTTCATCACGCAGCAGGTCATTCGCGGTCGCGTGTTGAAACTGATTCCGGATGCAGAGGAAGTCATCACTGCTTCTACCATTCATTTTTTCCAATGGCGTATCGCAGTAACTACGAAAGACCATTATTATGTCGGTCGTTCTTTCAAACGAAACATTTCGATCTATGAAAAGTTTGAACGATTACCGGTACCAGATAATGAGATCATTCGTAAGGCAAAACAAGACAAAAATTTAGCGGCTTTTCTCTCTTTCTCAAAAGTGTATAACTGGCGAATCGAAGAAAAGCTTGATGGAACTTACGTGACTTTTACCGACTTACGTTACCGCAGTAATGGTCACTATCCTTTCGTTGCAGTAGTGAAGCTGAACGATGATCTGGAGATTCTCTCCTCTTACACCGGTTGGATCTTCAGCAACGAAAAATTGCATATGAAATTAGCAACTGTTTAATTAAAAACCGGCTTATACATCTAAGCCGGTTTTTCTATGTTTCTTATCTACCTGTACTCCCGACCCCGCCGATCCTAGCTTCATTGGCGACGTTATCTTCATCAGCGAGCAAATATTTTTCAAAAATACCTTGGGCGATTCGTTCTCCTTTTTCAACGCGAACGTTTTCGCCTGATTGATTGCGGATCGCGATTCCAATGTTCCCGTCATTGCCGGGATTATTGTAATAGGAGGAATCGATAATGCCTGTTCCGTTAGAAAGGACCAATCCTTTTTTGATACCTACTGAAGAACGTATGTAGACTTTTAATACCTCGTCTTCTAGCATATAGCTTTTCACATCTGTCCAGAAGATGTGCTGTTTAAGAGGCGCTATATCAACGGTTTCATTCGAAAAGAAATCATAGCCCGCTGAACCTTTGTCCCCTCGAAGTGGCAGGGAGATCGTTTCCGCTGCAAATTTACGATTTTCTGTTTTTACTACTTCAAATCCTCTTGTTTTCACTACTTATTCTCTCCTTTATTGATTTCATGTAAATGTTTCCCATGCTGTTGGATTTGTTTAGCGACATAATCAGCCGTATAATCCGGTCCTTTATAGGGATAACCAGCTTTTGCATAAGAACTTTCAAAATCATTCCATAGCATTTCGACCCACCAAACTGCTTTTTCTTTATCAAGCTGCGGATTCTCCGCAAGTAGGCTGGCTACTAATTCATCTAAATGTTCGTACAATGTTTATTCCTCCTCTTCCAATGGATGTTCCATTAAATAACCCTGGATACTATCATAACTGAAGCCTTTTTGCATCAAAGACTGAATGATTTTTTGTTTGGCTTTTTTTGGATTATGACGGCTATTTTTGCGGACGGCTTTGGCGAATTGTTCGGCCAAGATAGCATCTTCTTCTTGGGTATCAAGCTCACTTACAACATCTGCACTAATTGCTTTCGCATCGTCTGTGCCATACCCTTTTTGAATCAGATCGGTCACGATTTTTTGGATAATATTGCGCTTTGCCATTTTTTTAGAACGCCGCATGATTTTCTCGGCTGCTTTTCGACCATTTTCAAATTGCGCTTCTTCAGAATAAGTCGCCATCACACGCTCAATGATTTCTTTAGTGATTCCTTTTTCTATCAATTCGCGTTCAATTGTTTTGGGACCTTTTAAAGTTGTTTTGATTTGTGTGCGGACAAATAATAAGGCAAACTCTTCGTCGTCCAAATATTTGCGGTCGACCAACATTTCCAGTATCACTTCGATCTGATCATTCTCGATCTCTTGTTTTTTTAAAAACTCCCGCACTTCTTTTTCCGAACGGACACGATGTGATAAAAAGTGAATGGCTTTATTTAATCCAGTACGAAGCATATCGGCTTGTTCGATCTCCGTGATCTCCGCTTCGGTGATTTCTCTGCCTTTCAACAGATGGAACCTAGCTACTACTTCTTCGTCGGCGCTAAAGCGATAGGTTTCGTCAATAAAAATATTATAGCGTTCTTTTTTCTTTTGCTGCACTTGGATCGCTGTCACTTTCATTTGGTCTCGCCTCCTTTATTCATTGTAACCTATTTTTGCTTCTTAATAAATATTCACGTTTCTTTATGTGCGAAAAGGGAATATACTAGTTAATAAAACGAGGTGATAGATATGCGTATTTTAATGAGCGGAGCAACGGGGTTTATAGGTAACCATCTCGTCTCCTATTTTCAAAATGAAGGACATACCTTATATATATTAACGAGGCATCCAAAAGAGGATCAAGATAATATCCATTATATCGAGTGGCTGACAGATGATAATGTTGTTCCGGACCTTGGGACAACAAGGATCGATGTGTGCATCAATCTCGCAGGAGCCAGTATCAACGGTTCGCGTTGGACCGATGAGTATAAAGAAAAAATCTTAAAGAGCCGTTTGGAAGCAACTTCTGCGTTGCTGGAGATCGTCAAACGCTTGGAGCAGAGACCAACTACATGGATCAATGCCAGTGCGATCAACATTTATCCATCTTCTAAACGAACAATTTATTTAGATACGGTAAAAAATCCGCATAAAGACGATTTCCTAGCGGATACTGTCGCGCGTTGGGAGGCAAAAGCCAAAGAAGCCGAAGCACTAGGTATTCGTGTTGTTTTCACTCGCTTTGGGTTAGTACTTGGAAATGATGGAGGGGCATTCCCAGTTTTCCAAAAACTATTTGCATCTTTTCTTGGTGGACGATTCGCTCATGGGAAGAACTGGTATTCCTTCATCCACATCGACGACCTGGTTCGCGGCTATGGACACATTATCGACCATCCAGAGATTGCTGGCGTCGTCAATTTGACAGCTCCCCATCCCGTTACTCAGAAAAAATTCGCAAATATCTTGGGACATGCCTTGCATCGCCCTAGTAAGGTCAATATTCCCAAATTTGCTCTTCGCATCGGTGCCGGGGAACGCGCCACTGTTTTACTGGAAAGTCAGCGTGCACAGCCGCAGAAACTGATCGAAAGTCAGTTCCATTTCCAATATCCAACGATTGAAGAAGCTGTGGATGCTCTAATCGACGATAAATAAAGAAACAGTGCCTTTCCGGCACTGTTTTTTATTTGTCCCCTTCCTCCTTCTTTTCCGTCAATGGAAAGTCTAGGACCATTTGATTTTTAGTGAGTGGACGCTTTTTACCTACTAAGATCATTAGCTGTAGCATTGTAAAGGCGATCGAGCTGCGTTTACGAAAGGCTACAAATTTTTGATCCCATGTGGTAACATATTTCGCTTTAAATTTACGAATCCCTTTAAAACCATAAAAGCCTTGGCTATATCGATATACCAGTCCAGCCAAGCGTTCACCAAGAAAAGCAAATTTGGATTCGCCAACATTAGCAAGTGGGGCCATGCCGGTATTGAAGCTTTGATAGCCCTGCTCTTTAGCGCGTTCAAACAAATGAATGAAAATATAGTCCATGATCCCGGACGGGGCAGCTTTTCCATAACGCATCAAGTCGATCGATGTCACTTCATCATTGTAATTAGGCATCATCGACACAAAAGCAATAATCTCTTGTTCGGCATCACGAACGATTCCGATTTCTGCCTGCTGCAAATAATAAGGATCAAAAAATCCTAATGAGAACCCTTTTTCCATTCGCCCATCCAGCCATTCTTCTGAGATGATCTCCAATTTTTGCAGCAATGCATCGTCAAAAGGTGGTGCTAGCACTTCAAACTGGTAGCCCTCACGTTCAAAACGGTTCATCGTTGCCCGCTCACCTTTACGTTTTTTACCAGTCAGCGAGAAATTCTGAATGTCCACAAACCCTTCTTCTCCGAGCTTGATAAAGTCAAATCCATGGTCATGCAGGTAAGGAATCAGATTATTGCTCACCTCATAAAAGACCGCACGATAACCAAATCGATCTGCTTCCAATATTACCTCTTCGATCGCATCATCGAATTTGGATCTATCTCCAACCGGTTCCCCCATGATCACCATCTTATCTGCGATCAATCTAAAGATGAATAATACCTCTCCTTCTGCTGCCCAAAACAATAATTTATCGCGCAGAAAGACTGTATGGGTTACTTCATTTCCTTCATATTTTTCTAAATGCTCTCGCACCCGTGTGGCATCAAATGGAGAACCGATTTTTTCTTTGGAGGTCGTCAAATAGAGATAAATGATCACCAAACTGATCACAGCAATCATCACGCCGATAAATCCAACGATCCAAAGTCGTTCTGAGGTGATCTCCAAAAATTCCGGAATTGGTCTGCCATGATGCATCTTGGGTGAATTATAGATTCCAATCAACAAATAGCCTAATAAACAAGCTAGGAAAATAATCGAATCCTTGATGATCTTGCTCCATGTATAAACAAGTTTTTCACGGTAAAATTCATTTCTTGCTAAGAATACACATAAGAGCACGATTCCTAAGAAAATCGCTTGTTTCAAAGAGAAAACTCGGAAAAGCGTATTGAAAATCGCACAACCGAGGACGATGATCGTTGCCAAATAAGCCTTTTTCGTTTTCCGTTCGATCCCTCGTGCAAGTCCGAGTAACAAAAAGCCGAATGCAACGGTGGTGATTTGCGACATAAAGATAAAGCTGAACGGCAACAAGCGATATAAGAATGGCACATGGAAAATAAAATATGGCGCTGAGGCAGATAAAATCAGCATCAGCCCGGCAAAGTATACAAAGATAACTAAAAATTGGTGCGCCACTTTCTGCAGAAATAGTAATGGCAGTCCCTCTAAAAATTGGTTGAATCGCGTACCTGCTTTTTGAACAAAAAACAACAATCCGGCCAGAAAAGGAATAATGTAGTAGAAGATCCGGTAAAACAACAGCCAAACAACTGCAAACTCGCTGGAAACGCCTAAAACTTCCAGACCGCTGATCATAACGATATCAAAGGCACCGATACCACCGGGCGTCATGGAGATGATTCCTGAGAAAGAAGCAATAATAAATAGTAAGAATAATTTCGTATCATAGATCGGTATGTTCAAAAAGTAGCCGATCACAGCAAAACAAACAAATGCCATTCCCCATTCCAGTAAAGAAGCACCAATCAATGTCACTTCTCTACGCCAAGGTAAATCAACAAATAATGATTTGCTCTTCCATTTCATGACTGCAAAAACGATTGGAAAATAAAGGCCACCTAGTAAAAGGATGATCCAATATTTCCGAAACGGGACAGCGAAGTCCGGGAACAACAACAAAATAAAGCCGATTAAACTGTAGATGGAGAGGCCAGCTAATAAGAATAAGGCGATTTTCGAAATAGCAGCTAAAATCTGCTTGTGTGTCGCATTTTTCCCATAAAAACTAGCACGCAGCGAAGCGCCGAGTACGCCACCAAAACCACCGATATTCGTAAATGTGTTGGTAATCCAACCGGAAGAAAAAATATGCATTTTCGAAAATTTTCCCGGTAGCAGTTGAACGATCACTAAATCATACAGTAGCATCGGAGTAACTGAGATAAGTCCGATCAATGTCATCCAAAAAACACTCTCTGTCGATTGAGAGGTCAGATTTTGTTTTAGTTCACCGTAATCGATATCGCTGAAAATTTTTACCACTTCAAATACAACAAAGACCAAAATAAATAGTATAAAAACAATCTTTACGATCGTCCCGTTTTTTTGAAACCATTCATAAAATTTTTTAAAGAGATTCTTCATTTTTCTACCTCGCATTTCGTCTGTTTGTCTTTTTATCTATTTGCGCCCCATCCGCTTACGCACTTTCGGGATAAGATAAGCAGCGAGAATGCCGAGCAGCCCACTGCAGCTGTTTAGAATAATGTCATCAATATCTGCGGAACGATGGCTATTAGCTGGCATTAGCTGATACATCGAAGCAAATGTCGTTTGCAAGAATTGGATACATTCGATCCCAATTGCTACTGCTACGATCCAAAGAAAAGTTTTGCCCGCTTTTTTTGTCAATTGAAAATACAGCAGGAAAAATGCCAATGGTGCGAGCATCAAGATATTGCCAATCACTTGGATCGTGACCGAAAAATTCGGATCGATCTGGTTGAAGGTTGCTTCGATCGTTGCAAACGGTACAAGATTGATAGATTGGAACTGCAGATGAGGATGTGCCGTCAGCTGTCCTTTGATAAAATTGCCGATGTATAAATAAGTGACCAAATAATGCAAGATCATCAAATATAAGCTGAAAACTAAAAACCAAATAATATCTAAAAATTGCTTGATATTGGCTTTTCTTGCGATCAGTAAAATGATAATAAAAAGAATCAAGCTATTACTCAATGCATTGATCTGATCAGCGGAAGTACCTAATTGTTTTGCTAAATAATAATCGTAAATAAAATAAAGAACGGGCAGTATCAATGCACCGTATTTCCACGTTTGAAGTTTCATCGTTTTTCCCATACTTTCTTGGTTAATCTGCTTTGTGTTTATTATCAAGTTTAGCAAAAATATTTTTGAAAAGAAAGTAAATCTTTTGCAATATGTAAGTCGCTACTCTTCTATAATTGGCTTTTAGCTCATAAAATGCTATTATTTTTTTAGAATGGAGCGAAGAAAATGAAAGAATTGATGCAATTACTGAAAAAAGGGAATAAATCCGCATTATTAGCGGCAGTTGTTAATGCGGTCGTTTCGCTAGTTAAAGGAGTGACTTTCTTTTTTACTGGAAACGTTGCTATGTTTGCGGAAACGCTGCATAGTCTTGGTGATGCGGCGAACCAACTCTTTGTGTTTACTGGATCGGCATTGAGCAAAAAACGGCCTACCCGTCGTTTTCCGAATGGCTTTGGGCGCCTCGTCAACTTAGTGCTGCTTGGTGCAGTCATCGTAGTTGGGATCATGGCTTACGAAACTATTAAAGAAGGATTTTCCCATATCTTTGAGCCGAATGAATCTACTGGATTTTGGCTGAATGTCATCGTGCTACTAGGATGTACGCTATTAGAATCTACGGTATTGATCAAAGCTATGCATGAGATCACGGAACATGCTGGGATCGAATCAAAGGGACTTAGCCTGTTTACAGATAGTCTGAAACATTTCAAGACCGCAAGCGGACCGACGAAACTCGTATTCCTAGAGGATTCTGTCGCAAAAGGCGGTGGACTGTTGGCAGTCATTTCGATTTTCATTTCCCACTATACGCCGTTTCATCAAGCAGAAGGAATCGCTTCGATTTTGATCGGGATCTTGATGTTCTTGGTAGTTGGACGCGTTTTCCTTGATAATGCGGCCGGTGTTATCGGCGAATCGGATGAAAGCATGTACTTGAAAATCGGGCAATTAGCGATGAATGATCCAGATGTACGGGATATTGAGAAATTGACGGTCATCAAAGAAGGCGACCATTTTCATGTCGCGATCGAGATTGAGTTGGATGCATCGCTGACTTTAGCCGAAGCAGATGATATCAAAGATCGTTTGGAAGAAGCGATTTTGAATGAGCAAGGTGTTCAGGATGTAAGTGTTTCTTTCGATGAAGATGATTCCATTCCAGATTGGGATTATGGAGATGGCAGATAAAAAACCAAGGCGCAATGCCTTGGCTTTTTTATTGGGACAAGCCTTCGTATATTTTGTCTAGATTCCACTTCATCATCGCATAATAACTGTCACCATTTTCACCTTTTTTAGCAATAGAATCTGTAAAGATTTTTGCATAGATCGGAATATCCGTATCTCGAGAAACAGATTTCATCGGACGTTCATCGACGCTGCTTTCCACAAATAATGCTGGTACATCTGTCTTTTTCAACTTGTCGACAAGGTCTTTGATTTGATCCGGAGTTCCCTCTTCTTCTGTATTTATCTCCCAAATATAGGCAGATGGGATACCGTATGCTTTCGAGAAATATTTAAAACAGCCTTCACTCGTGACAATCATTTTTTTCGCTTTAGGAATCGAATGGAACTTCTGTTTTGCTTCTTTATCCAATTTTTGCAATTTCGCTACATATTTGTGTAGATTCTCTTGATAGAAGGCTTTATTTTTTTCATCTTTTGCGGAAAGTTGTTTTTCGATGTTTTTTGCGAAAATAATGCCGTTTTCGATATTCAGCCAAGCATGTGGATCTTCTTTACCTTGTTCTTTTTTGCCTTCTAAATGAATGACAGCAACACCGTCGCTAACTGCAAAATAATCACGATCCGGTTTTTTATCTGCATTTTTCATTAATTTAGTAAACCAAGCATTGCCACCCGTTTCTAAATTGATCCCGTTGTAAAAGATTATATCTGCATGGGTGGACTGACGCACATCATTTGGAAGTGGTTCATATTCATGCGGATCTTTTCCTACGGGAACAATGCTGTGCAGATTGATTTTATCTTTGCCGATTTGTTTGGTGATATCAGCAATGATCGAGTTGGTTGCGACGACATTTAGTTTGCCATTCTCCTTTTTGGGAGCGGCGTTATTTCCACATGCAGTAATGATAAAAACGGCAGCGATGAGTAGTAGTGCGAGTCCATGATATTTTTTCATTTTGTTGCCCCTCTCTTCCATAATATAGTGAATTTTTGCTTTGGTGAAATAAAGAAACTGATTGTAAAGATGATAGCGGCAGTTAATACAATACAAGAGCCGACAGCAATATTGAAACGATAACCAATAAATAACCCTAGAACGGAAGATAATGCGCCTAAGCTTGCGGAAAGCAACATCATCTTTTTCAAACTATTGGTATATAAGTAAGCCGTTGCAGCCGGCGTGATCAGCATTGCCACGATCAAGATCGTCCCCACACTTTGCATTGCTGTGACAGCTACCAATGTCAGTAAGACCATAAGTAAGTAGTGATAAAAAGAAACATTCATACCGACAGCCTTTGCCATCGCAGGATCAAAGGATGTCAGCAACAGTGGTTTAAAAAATAAAATGATGGTTATGATGACGACAACTGCAACGCCGATCGTCAGCCACTTATCGATATCTTGAACAGCAAGGATATTTCCGAATAAAATGTGGAATAAGTCTGTAGAGCTGTTAGCTACACCAATCAATATGACACCGAGCGCCAAAAAGGAGCTGAATGTGATCCCAATCGCGGTATCACCTTTGATCATGCTGTTGTTTTTTACATAAGTAATGATAATGGAGGCAAGTAAGCCGAAAAAAATTGCACCGATAAAGAAATTGATGCCAAGAATAAAGGAAATCGCAACGCCTGGCAACACCGCGTGAGAGATCGCATCGCCCATGAGTGACATCCCTCTAAGAATGATAAAACATCCGACTACTCCGGAAACGATTCCGATTACTACAGCAGTGATCAAGGCATTTTGTAAAAAATGATATTCTTGGATCCCCCAGATAAATTCATTGATCATGTCAAAACTCCCCTTTCGTCAACACGCTGCTTCCATAAGCATCATGGAGGTTTTCTGGTGTAAAAATTTCCATTGTTGGTCCAAAGGCAATTCGCTTTTTATTAAGTATTAATAGATGATCAAAATAATGATTTACCTTACTCAAATCGTGATGCACAATCAAGATCAGCTTGCCTTCCTGCTTTAGTTGGCGCAAGATCGCCATAATGATTTTCTCGCTTGCCATGTCGATGCCGACAAATGGTTCATCCAACAAAAAAATATCCGCATCCTGAGCAAGTGCTCGTGCTAATAATACGCGTTGAAACTGACCACCGGATAACTCGCCGATTTGTCTCTCCTTATAGTCCGTCATTTCTACAGCTGCCAAAACTTGAGCAACCTTTCTTTTATCGGCTTTCTTCACTAGCCCAAAACGTTTTAGGCGTGGATAGATGCCTAGCTCCACGCATTCCGCAACTTTAATGGGGAATGTGTAGTCGATCTGGCTTTTCTGCTCCACATACGCCACATTGGCTAAATGCTGGATCAGTGAAGATTTCCCTTGATGCGGGATCATATTCAACATCGCTTTGAATAAAGTGGATTTTCCCGCCCCATTTGGACCAATGATCCCGACAATACTTGGTTTATCGATGGCGAAAGTAACGTCTTTGATCGCATATTCCGCTGCATCGTAAGAAACAGTTAGATTTTTCACTGCTAACATAGCACCCCTTCTTTCCTTAGAGAAAATAAGTTTCCTTAGGGAAACTTTATAAGGATATGCTAACAATAATGAGAATGAATGTCAATCGTTAATAAAAAAAACGTTCCTTTTTGAAGGAACGTTTTTTGATACTTATCGTTTTTGCATTACAGTGACTGTCTCCACATGTGCCGTTTGCGGAAACATATCCACCGGCTGAATGGCGTTTATCTGATATTCTTTTGAAAATAACACCAGATCTCTTGCCAATGTCGATGGATTACAAGATACATAGACGATCTGTTTCGGCGCGTAATCGAGCAGTGCGCGTATCAAGGCTTGGTCACATCCAACTCGTGGCGGGTCTAAGATCACTGCATCTGCTTGGAAGCCCTCTTCTAGCCATTTCGGCAAGATCGTTTCTGCTTTTCCTACTTCATAATAACTGTTGGTCACTTGATTGAGTGCGGCATTATGTTTCGCATCTTCAATCGCTTCGGGAATAACGTCCATGCCTCTTACTTCGCGTACTTGTCCGGCTAGCGACAAGCCGATCGTTCCTGCCCCGCAATACGCATCAATGATTCGTTCGGTACCAGTCAGGTTTAGCGCACGCCGAACTTCGTTATACAGCTTTTCCGTTTGCACTGGATTGAGTTGAAAAAAAGCGCGGGCGGAAAGATCGTATTTCATTTCGCCTAATGCTTCCTGCATCGTTTCCTCGCCATCTAAGTGCATGGTTTCTTCACCGAAAATCAACGAAGACTTTTGCGTATTTACGTTCTGCATGATGGATATGATTTCCGGGTGTTTTTGCTTGATGATTTCTAAAAGTGCCCGTTTTTTCGGTAATTTTTTACTATTAGTGATCAGCACCAGTTGAGATTGACCTGTTTTGAAGCCAGTTCGAACCACGATCGTCCGTACAATCCCACTGTTTTGCTTCTCATTATAAATGGGGATATTTAATTCTTGCAGAGCTTCCTTGACGGTATTCGTGATCGCAACAGTAGCCGGGTCTTGTACCAGACAGTCATCGATGGGGACTAAGTCATGAGAATTAGCGCTGTACAATCCCGCCACCACATTTCCATCCTCAGAATATCTAGTTTGAAACTGGCTCTTATTTCGATAGCGGAAAGGCTCATCCATGCCAATTACGTCTTTGATCGGTAATTTGCCGATGTTGAATTTCGTATGCTTTTCGAGTGCTTGAATCAAGATGTCACGTTTCAGTTCTAATTGTGCCTGATAGGAGATATGCTGCAACTGACAGCCCCCGCATGCTTCATATACTGGACAAGGCGGTTTGACCCGATTAGGAGAAGGGATGCGGATCTTCTTGATTTCTGCTTCTGTATAGCGTGGGGCTATTCTTTTCGCCTCCACCACCACTTCTTCTCCTGTGATCGCTCCGGGCACAAATACGATCGCCCGTTTATAATAACCGATTCCTTCTCCATTTATCCCCATTCTTCTAATCGTGAGCGGGAAGCGTTGTCCTTCTTGGACAGGGTTTGTCTTCATCCTTTTTCTCCTTTTTTATTCAGAAATGATTTCTACACTTTCCGTAATTTCGATGCTACCTTCTACAGAACGTGCCATGGAACAATGTTTTGGTACTAATTTCAATGCCTTGTCTAAACTAGTTGCATCAAGATCTGTTCCTGTTATTTTAAAATGGATATGGACAGCAGATATCCGGTTTGCTTCTTCCGGTACTTTTTCAGCCGTTGCCTCTAGCCATAGATCCGTATACGCCATTCTTTTTTTGCTTAGAATATTCCGGAATACGAGCGCACTGCATCCTGCTAAAGAAGCGATCATTAGATCGGATGGGCTGTGTCCATTGCCCTTATTATCAATAATAATGGTTTCTGCTGGAAGTTCTGTTTCAAAACCTTGTTCGGTCAACTTAATTTTTAATGGTTCACTCATGTCTTCGCCTTCTTTCTTTTACCATTGTACAAAAAAATTACGTTTTTGGCACTATTTTAGCCCAGAAGATATTGATATTATTTAAGTAAGCCTAGCAGAAACAAAAAGTCTTATATATCAACGTTTTATACATTAATAAATAGAGTCTTCAAAATCTATATAAATCTAATCAAATACTATTATTAGGGGCAAACTAGGGGCATGAATGAAATTAAGACCTTTACAATTTTCAAAGTAGGGGTCTTTTAAATATAAAAACCCCGCCGAAGCGAGGTGCTTATATAATGTGATCCTATAAAATCGTTTCAACTTCTATATCATTATTTGCAAGCAGCTCTATCCACGGTTTACCATCGATTTTGCTCTCCATAATTAGTTTATAATAATTTTTTTCAGGCCCTACTTCCCAGCCATCATCTTTGCAAAAATAAAATCCTTCTTTAGCATGCAGGAAGATATATTTATCATCATTATAGCTGAATTCGATTTCACGTCCCGAATCAATAGCATCCAATAGTTCTTGATAGTCTTTTATATTCATAATTAATCTTCTCCTTTTATTTAATGCCCTTCTCTTTTCATTTTTCCATTTTTCCATGTTATTTTGTGTCGATGTGGAAACTTAACTGTTTTTTTCAAACTTTTAGACAGAGCATGAAAGTAATCAATGTCTAATTCTGCTTTTCCATTTTTTCCGTAATATCTCCGTTGTTTTACTTTACCATCGACAATTAAATCTTTTGAAGAATATTTTTTACCAGTTTTTGGCAAATTACTATCGCCTTTTTTACTTACTTTCTTAGAATCATTCCCCTTAACCTTTTTACCTTTTTTCTTAGCTGACTTGTATTTTTGAGCTTTAGTTTTTTTCTTCTTCTTTTTCTTTTTGCTCTTCTTCTTGCCTTTTTTACCTTTGTTTGATTTTGGCTTAGGCTTAGGTTCCAGAGTTGGCTTTGTATAACCTCCACCCGATGCAGGTGCTCTTCCTACTCCACCACCCGGCGAAGGTGGGCTACCGTCTGTTTGATTTGCTGCAGGGCTAGCAGTCTGTTCTTTTGCTATTGCTGCAGTCGCTGGTACACTTACAGAAAATAACATTAAACTAGCTGCTAATATGTACATCAGATGCTTTAATTTCATTCTCTCACACTCCTATTTATTTTCAAACATTTATTTTACTTGATTTCCCGATAAATGTCTGCGGAGATTTTGTGACAATTTGGAATGAAATGTGTCGTTTTATTGTGTAAGTATGTAATTTCTTTGATCGTTCAGTCATTATTATCTACTAAAAGAATCAAGAACAACACGGGTTTATAACCATGCTGATGATAAACTTAATAAAGACACACTTAGCAAATATACAGCGTATAAAAGTGTAAAAGGACTCTGAATATCTTTTAGGGGCACGGCTAGGGGCAAAACAGCAATATAGCGTTTTACAAGCCCCCTACCCGTTGATAAATAGCAATTTCTTTTAAAAATAGCACTATTTTAGCCCAAAATGTACTATAGTAGTAACGGAGGGGTCCAAATTGAAAGGAGACGACATGAGTGTGATTGTACTTGCAGGAATGATAGGTGCTGGTAAAAGCAGCTATACGGAATTATTGGCTAATAGCTTAGAAAGCAAGGCTTTTTATGAAGAGATCCAAGATAATGCCTTACTGGAGAAATTTTATGAGGATCCAAAGCGATGGGCTTTTGCTTTGCAGATCTATTTTTTAAATACTCGTTTTCGCAGTATCAAAGCTGCACTAACGGATAAACATAATGTGTTGGATCGCAGTATTTATGAGGATGCGTTATTTACACAGATCAATTATGAGAATGGCAATATGTCTAAAGCGGAGATGGCTACATACCTAGATCTGCTCAGTAATATGATGGAAGAACTTGACGGCATGCCGAAAAAAGCGCCGGATCTGCTTATTTATCTGCGTGGTAGTTTGGACACGGTACTTACCCGGATCAAAAAACGTGGACGTTCCTATGAACAGATTCAGGAGCACCCGGAATTATTTGCATATTACAAACAGCTCCACAGTAGATATGATGACTGGTTTGCTTCATATGATAAAAGTCCGACGCTGCTTATCCCGATCGATGAGATCGATATATCTGATCCGGCTGATGCGGAAAAAGTAATCGCGCTGGTAAAAAAACATTTATAACCTTGCCCCGCCTATATTTAAAACAGGTACTCATTGGAGTACCTGTTTTTTAATTCAAATCGCCTACTTCTTTCTTTTGTTTGATAAAAGCAAGTGTCCCATTTAATTCGCCGCCAACGATCAATATGATGCCTGTTAGGAAAAACCATAGCATGAGAATGATCACGATCCCGATACTGCCGTAAGTCGCTGTGTAGTTGCCAAAATTATTGACATAAAAAGCGAAACCAATCGAAGCAAGGCTCCAGCCAATCGAAGCGAACAAAGCTCCGGGCAACACTGTTTTGATCGTCCCCTTGCGATTAGGTGCAAACCAGTATAAGAATGTAAATACGACCAAGATCACTAGAACCGAGAGCAGTTCACGTATTCCATTCCAAACATCGATCACCTGACTTGGCATATGTAGAGAATGCAGTAAAAAGTCCCCGATTTGCTGTCCGAAAACAAGCAATACTAATGTGATCGCAACGGTTACCAACATCGCAACGGTAAATAAAACGGATAATAATTTTTGGATGATAAAGTTGCGGCGATCAATGATCCCGTACGCTTTATTCAGAGCCTTCATCACAGCCGCCATCCCGTTTGATGCCGACCATAACGTTGCCAAGATACCAACTGACAATAATCCGCCACTCCGGTTAGAAAGCACTTGATCCAAATTTGTCTGGATAAAATCAATGATTTGTTTCGGAGCAAAGTCTTCTACCATTTGAAAGATCGAATCTTTGTCTAAATTTAAAAAACCAAGTAAAGCTACAGCAACTAATAACAATGGAAATATAGAAAATAGCATATAATACGCTAACTGCGCAGCATTCCCGGTGACGTCATTTTTTTTCATTCGCGCTAATAATAATTGCACAAAGCGAAAAAAATCTGAGTGCATGAACCTCGTAAGCATATTGATCCCTCCCGTTTTTTAGTGAATTCCCCAATTTCTGAGGCTCCAAACGCCCAGCTACTAGCTTAGACGAAAGAATTATGATAAAATCTTTCTATTGAACCTGAAAGAGGTGCCGCAATGGACTTAACGAATCGCACGCAAGAAAATGTGGATTATATGATTAAAACAATTACGACCAAACTGAAAATGGTAAATGCTGGCGTTTTTGAAAATCTACAGCTGGAAAATATCCACTACGACACATTGCTTGATCTTTATACGCTTATCGATCGCAAAGCGAACTTTAGTCCGCGCGATATGCAACTATTTGCAGAAGAATTAAAGGCGATACGCAAGTAAAAGGCTCAGATCCTATTTTTCATAAGGATCTGAGTCTTTTTTCTGCAAATAATCCACTGCAAAATCGATCAGTTCGCGCATTTCATACAATTTGCAAGGTGCTCCTGCAAATCGCTGCTTATGATACTGCGTTGCTCTTTCATATGCAGTCCCGATCTCGAGAAATCGATCGCTGTCATAATCAGGCTCTTCAAATTCTGCCCACTGTGTTACTTTTTGCCGGCTGACTGGCGCTCGTCTGACCACTATTTTCGCTGTACCGGCACGTTCTTCTGCCAAATGGAGCGAAGTATTATTATCGTTGTCTACGCCGAGCAACAGGATCTTCGTCCGCAGCTGATATAATTTAGCAAGTGGTGACTGTTCTCCAAATCCGTGACCAAGAGAATGGTCTGCTACAAGCCATTCCTTTTTCGAGCCCCATGCCACAAAAGAATGCAAAGGGTGACTGCTGCGAACTACATCTGGAAAAGAACGGAATGTTTCGGGAATAACACCCATGCGATAGCAAGGCGTCTTCGCTTTATGAAAGGGAGGCATTTCTTGGCGGATCGTTTCCCACCATTCTTCCGGAACGGGCGGGTTCTGCCATGTACTGGGATCAGAAAGATTCTCTGTTTGCGATGGCATGACAAGATTGCCTTCTGTCCCGACGCTTTCCTGTAGCGCTTCAATAAAAGTGACCGCGCCACCGCAAACCCAGCCCGCCTGGCCCATTGCGGAGTGGAAAATGAGCGTGTCCCCATTCTTCACACCTAATTTCCGCAATCCTTGCACCAGTAAATCTTTGGTATACGGCTTTTTAGACCGCCAAACTGCCATTTTCTCGCCCATTCTCGTTCTCTCCTATAGTTGGTTCATTTTTTAATCGTTTTCACCTTGATACGTCAATATTTCCGGACCATCTTTGGTAATCGCCAAAGTATGCTCATACTGTGCGGATAACGAACCGTCAACGGTTCTTGCTACCCAGCCATTATCATCCATTTTAGCTTTCCAGCCGCCTGTGTTGACCATCGGTTCGATCGTAATGACCATTCCTTCTTTCAAGCGCGGTCCCTTGCCAGGATTGCCGTAATGTGGGACTTCTGGCTTTTCATGCATCGTTGGTCCGATTCCATGTCCGATAAATTCCCGGACAACAGATAGATTTTGACTTTCGACGTAGCTTTGGATCGCATGCCCAATATCGCCGATACGGTTACCGACTTGTGCTTGTTCAATTCCCAAGTAAAGCGATTTACGCGTTACTTCCATTAACCGGGCAACTTCTTCCGAAACTTCCCCCACACCATAGCTCCAAGCAGAGTCTGCAAGTGCGCCGTGATGATTCACGACCATATCGACCGTGATCAGATCTCCTTCGTTCAGTTTCTTCTTCCGCGGGAAACCGTGGCAGATCTCATCATTGATACTTGCACAAATGGCATATTCGTAACCTTCAAATCCTTTTTGTTCCGGTATCGCATCGTGCTTACGGATAAATTCATCGGCAAATACTTCCAGATCCCAGCTTGTGATCCCGGGTTTGATCAATTTTTTGATCTCTTTGTGCGTCGCTACCAAGATATCGCCCGCTTTTTTCATTTCATCGATTTCTCGTCTCGATTTCAGTGTGATCATCTTTCTTTCCCCTCTCTCTACATTTCACTGCCTTTTATTATAGCATCATTATCTGTATCTGACGAATGAAAAATGTAAGAAGGACTTGCTTTCATTTCCGGATATTTGCTATAATTATCTGGATTATAGGGTAGGATTCAAGTGCTACGGACTCGTTTCTTTTGGCAGCTTTATTAAAAAGTGCGTAAAGGACAGATCATCCACTTGGTCTAGCAGATGATAAAACTAAAAAAGATGGTGATAATGTTGGCAAAAGTAATGATTGTATATGCGAGTATGACTGGTAATACTGAGGAAATCGCTGATATTCTCGGCGAAGAATTGGAAAAATACGATATCGAAGTCGAGATCGAAGAATGTATTTCTGTTACTCCAGAAGATCTTTTGGAATATGATGGTGCATTGATTGGTGGCTATACCTATGATGATGGCCAATTACCGGACGAATTTGTTGATTTTTATGAAGATATGGCGGATGTTGATTTCAGCGGCATGATCTGTGCATCCTTTGGTTCAGGCGATACTTTCTACGATGAGTTTTGCCTGACAGTAGATCTTGTGGAGACAAGATTGAAGGAACAAGGAGCGACCGTTCCTGTGGCAGGTTTTAAAGTTGATCTTGATCCAGATGAAGACGATGTTGCTAAAGCAGAAGAATATGCGAAAACTTATGCGGATGCCCTTTTAGGAAACGCATAATCGATTTAGCCGACCTAAATAATGGTCGGCTTTTTATTTTGCTTTGATTTTTCTGTTTTTTTTGAAGTTTCGATCTCATGGAGTTGCTTTCTCATGCCCTTTAAGCTACAATTTCAATATTGAGAAAAAAAAGAGGTGTAATTATATTGGCAACATTTGAAGAAAATCTAAAAAAATATGCAAAACTGATCGTGGAGGTTGGCGTGAACGTACAACCTGATCAAAAAGTAGTTGTTAATGCAACACTTGAAAACGCACCGCTTGCTAGACTTATTACAGCATTTGCGTTTGAAGCAAGTGCAAAAGATGTCATTATCAACTGGTCCGATTCAGAAGTAACGGCACTTCGCTATAACAATGCTCCCCTCGCTGTCTTTGAAACGCCGGATAAACACCGCGCTGCAAAATTGACAGAATTAGCTAAAGAAGGTGCTTGCTTTATTTCCATCACTTCGGAAGATCCTGATCTACTCAAAGGCGTCGACGGTGCTAAAATTGCCGCTAACCAACGCGCTAATGGCGATGCACTGGCCGAGTACCGCGAATTAATGATGTCCAACACCGTGAGCTGGACTGTTGTCGCTGCTGCTTCAGAAGGATGGGCGAAAAAAGTATTTCCAGATGCAGCAGAATCAGAACAAGTGGATAAATTGTGGGAAGCTATTTTCCAAAACACACGTATCCACACAGATGATCCGGTTGCAACATGGAAAGCACATGATAAAAATCTAGCTGCTAAGGCGGATGAACTGAACGAAAAACAATTTAAAACATTACACTATACTGCTCCCGGCACTGATTTATACATCGGACTGCCGGAAAACCATTTATGGGTCGGAGCTGGCAGTTATAATCAAAAGGGACATGAATTTATGGCAAACATGCCGACAGAAGAAGTTTTCTGTTGCGCGGATAAGTATGCTGTATCTGGTCACGTTTCCAGCACGAAACCACTTAGCTATGGTGGCAATATCATCGATAACTTCACCATCACATTTGAAGAAGGCCGTATCGTTGATGTAAAAGCAGAACAAGGTGAAGAAATCTTGAAAAACTTGATCGAAACTGATGAAGGTTCGCATTATCTTGGCGAAGTTGCATTGGTTCCAGATCCTTCCCCTATTTCGCAATCAGGTATTCTTTTCTATAATACGCTGTTTGATGAAAATGCTTCTAACCACTTGGCTATTGGTAGCGCGTATGCCTTTAATGTAAAAGGCGGCGAGGAAATGTCCCGCGAAGAGTTAGAAAAAATGGGTGTCAATAATAGTCGTACGCACGTCGACTTCATGATTGGTTCCGCTCAAATGGATATTGACGGTATCACACAATCTGGCGACTCAGTTCCCGTTTTCCGAAATGGAGATTGGGCATTCTAACCTTTTACGTTATAACATATGCCTAAGCGATACAGACCCTTAGAAACTTAATGTTTTTAAGGGTCTTATTTTATAGAGAGAAAGAAGGTATATGATGAAATTCAATACTTGGGATATTAATTTAAAAGTACGGTTGTTCGGGGAAGCGTTGCTTGATATTTCTTTTTGGACAGTTTTCCCCTTTTTAACGATTTATTTTTCAAAAGAACTTGGTATTCAGATCACTAGTTTTCTACTGATCGGTTCTCAGGTACTCACTGTGTTCACTGGTCTGTTGGGAGGGTATTTTGCTGATAATATTGGCCGGAAAAAGATGATGAGCATTTCGGTGATCGGCGAATGTTTTGGTTTCTTGTTGTTTGCCTTCAGCGCTACAGAAAGTTTCCACCAGCCTTATCTCGGTTTTCTCGGCTTTACGATCGCTAGCGTATTCACTTCTTTTTATCAGCCTGCCAGCCAAGCAATGATTGCAGATGTGGTTGCTGCGGAACACCGCTCGCATGTGTACGCTGTTTTCTATATGATGATCAATGTAGCCGTCGTTATCGGTCCGATTATCGGCTCGGTCGTTTTCTATAATTATCCTGTTGTGACCCTTGTGGCAATCGCGCTTGCCGACCTGCTGCTGCTTGTATTGCTGCAAAAATTCGGTCATGAAACGGCGCCGCTCGTGCTCCATCCAGAAGGGAAAATCAAAAAAACGGTGTGGGAAGCTTTGCGGGAGCAGGTCAGTCAATATAAGATCATTTTCAAAGATAAAGTGTTTTTACTATTTATCGTAGCCGGAATCATCATCGCACAAGCCTTTATGCAGCTGGATCTATTATTCCCGCTTTACATTAAAGATGTGATCGGAACTAGCTCGCTTTTTCACTTCTCATTGCGCAGCGAGCAGCTATTTGGCGTTAGTGTAGCGTTGAACGGCTTTATCGTTGCTACGTTTACTGTCATTATCTCCCGGCAGATCTCGCGGTTCAAAGAGAAGTTCGTTTTTATGAATTCTTCCTTTCTTTACGGGATCGCACTCTTTATTTTTGGTTTCTCCGCTGGGCCTTGGGGTGTTATTATCGCGATCATCCTGTTCAGCTTTGCCGAATTGATGACCGTTGGGATCCAACAGAATTTTATTTCTATTATCGCGCCTGAAAAATTACGTGGTATGTATTTCTCTGCCTCCAGTCTGCGTTATACGGTAGGAAAGGTGGTCGCACCCTTTGCGATCACACTAGCTTCTGTGATCGACTATCCACTCACTTTTATTATCATTGGTATTTTGGCGATCTTCAGCGGTTTTGTTTATTACTATATGTACTTCTTGTTTGAAAAACAGCGTTGATTTGTTAGAATGACACTAGAGAGAGAAAAAAGTAATGATTCTTACCAGTTTCAGATCCGTGATAGATGGCAAGCTGTCGTTTCTTTTTTTACAAGTTAATGACGCTTTGCATTATTTCTGGGCAATATGTATTAAACTTTTTTACTATTTCATGTCAACTTTATTGTATACCCAACATATTGCCCAAATTCCTTTATACTGGAAAGGGAGTTTTTGAAAAATCTCGTATTATTAGAAAGTTAGGTGGAAAAATGTTTGGAACTACAACGATAGGAATCGATTTAGGAACAGCAAATATTCTAGTTTACAGCAAAACAAAAGGAATCATTTTGAATGAGCCCTCTGTAGTTGCACTGAATCGTGAAACGAATGAAGTACTGGCAATCGGCCATGAAGCTAAGGAAATGATCGGAAAAACACCGGCCAACATTATCGCTGTCCGTCCCATGCAAGATGGTGTCATTGCAGATTTTGATTTAACAAGTGGTCTACTTAATGCCATTATGCGCCGAATCGGCAGTAAATCCGGCAACAACATCCGTAAACCTAATGTCGTTGTTTGTACGCCTACGGGTGCTACATCTGTAGAGCAACGTGCGATCCAAGATGCAGTACGCTCTACAGGTGCAAAAAATGTCACATTGATCGAAGAACCCGTTGCAGCAGCAATCGGAGCAGACCTGCCAGTCGACGAACCGATCGCAAATGTGATTGTTGATATCGGCGGCGGAACTTCTGAAATCGCGATTATTTCGTATGGCGGTGTCGTTTCTAGCACATCCATCCGTACCGGCGGCGATCATATGGATGAAGAAATCATTCAATACATTCGTAAAAATTACAATGTGCTTATCGGGGAGGCAACTGCTGAACGCATCAAAATGGAACTTGGCTATGCGCCAATCACGCACGAAACTATCACTTCTGATGTTCGCGGTCGCGACCTTCTAACTGGTCTGCCAAAAACGATCCAAGTAGAATCTACCGAGATCCAGCGTGCACTGACCGAAACATTGAACCGTATTTTGGAAGCGATTCGTCATACATTGGAACAATGCCCGCCAGAACTCAGCGGCGACATCGTTGATCGTGGCATCATCCTTAGCGGTGGCGGTTCCCTTTTACACGGCTTCCAAGATTGGCTTAAACAAGAAATCGACGTACCTGTCCACATGGCACCAAGCCCGCTGGAATCCGTTGCAATCGGAACAGGACGCTCACTGCAAACGATTGAATCGTTGGGGAAAAAGGTGAAATAAAAAAACGCTTTGGCAATGCAAAACGTTTCGTAAAATCGAGGTAGCACTACGCTACTTCGATTTTTTTCGATATTGATATACTTTTATGCCGATATAGATAATACCAACTAAAATAAACACATTTACTGCAAACAGACCAATCGTGTAGACGATCTCAAAATTTTTGTATCCCTTCATATTCTTTATTTCCTCTCTCTTTAACCGCCAAAGACAGTCTGCTTCCTTTTATTTTATCAACATTATAATCTCAACTGCATTCTTATACTAGCTTAATCATCCACTTTATCTTTTTCAATCAAATCAATCAGTTCATTTTTCTTCTGTTCAAGAATATTCAGTTCTGATTCAAATTGAGTAATACCTATCTCATACGAAATCCCCTGTGAAAATGTCATAACCGGTTCCCAAACTTTATAGTCAGCATGCAGCTTTTCAATTATGTCTCTTTTTCGAAGAAGCTCTTCTTCCACCCATTCTAGTAGTTTCTTTTTTGAAACGTATTCACCCAAATACATTCGCACTAAAAATTCTGATTCTCTGGCTTCCGGAGAAATTTGAGTTTGTAAATACTTATAAAATTCTTGCTCTCCGGTTTCTGTAATCGTATATACGTTCTTATTAGGTTTACTTTCTTGGATAACAACCTCTTTTTCAACAAAGCCTTCTTTCGTAAGCTTCTTCAAAGTAGGATAAATCATTCCATAAGAAGTTTTATAGAAATGTGTAAAAACTTTTTCAAATACCTCGTTTAATTCATATCCAGTCCTACTTTTTTCCATTAATAATCCCAAGATTATATCTTTTCCAGTCATATTTCAAACTCCTTTAATTGAAACAATCAATGTTGCTTTCGCAATTATATCATTTTCCTCATTATACACCTTTGAAGAAACAAAGTGAAAATTAGTTACTGTTCTATTTAGATATGTTTCTATATAAATCAACGTATTCGGCTTAATACTTTTTTTGAAAACTGCATCTATAACTTTACTAAGATATACTTTTTCAAACTTAATCTCCCGCTTTTTCAAAAGATTTTCAAGCAGAATAGCTGATTGCGCCATAGATTCAATTATAAGAACACCTGGAGTAATGGGTGCTTCTGGAAAGTGTCCTTCAAAGAAAAATTCATTTTCGAGAAATAGTTTTTTGCATACGATCCTCTTACTTTTACAATCAAAAGAGTTTACTGTATCAATGAACCTAAATGGATTTTTTTGTGGAAGAATCTCCCCTACTTCATGATAAGATAAAAACATATGATCACTCCTTTCCAGTTCCCCTGCGAAATATTGTAAAAATAATCATGGCTAGTAGTATATATATTACGCTAAAAGCAAATATATATTTAACTCCTTCAAATAAAAATGGTTTCAATAAAGATGGTGCTAACCCAACTCCTATATAAGACATCAAGCCTATGATAGCATAAGTATTATTTTTAACTCTTTCGTCCTTTATATTGCTGGCCTCCATATAAAAAACATTATAAATCAAGCCATACATAAAACCATAACAAAATCCAGAAAAGTATACAATCAGAACATTTGAAATAAAAGACAGGAGTAATAAACTGCTTGCACATCCTGCTAGAATAAGTAATAAGCCCCTACGCCTGTTTGCATTCAGCCGATTGGTAATTGATCTTAAATATTGTACAGCTACATACGCTACCCAGAACAAGAAATAATATATGCCAATGGAATAACCAAATTCATCGAAATAAATTGGCAAATAAGTAACAATCGCACCATACGAGATGGAACTGAAAAGAAGTGGTAAAAACTGTTGACCATAGCTTCTAAGATCTTTAAATATCGACAATTCCTCTTGCTTTACTTGAATAATTTTTTTATTTTTTGGCTTATCTTTGAATAAAAGATAGGTTGCCAATACTGACATAGCGAATGCCGAACAAATCCAGAACCCAAATAAGGTTTTAGTGAAATCTTTATACATGACTTCTCCAACAAATGGTGCACTAGCAGATGCAAAAGCAATTATTAAATTATACATGCTGATATTTTTTTTCGATTCACTTGCCTCTCTAGTAAGCAATGTAAGAATAGCTGGTGGAACTAGACCAATTGAAACCCCAAATAGTATACTTCCTCCATAAAAAACAATTAAATTTTTTTGGAAGTAGAATAGCAATAAAAACCCGCAAAAAAAAAGAATACATCCTGCTACTACTGCAAGAACTGGATCCATATATCTTTTTAAAGAAATTATTCTTACTAGTAGCAAAGAAATCATAAAAACAGTTAACACGCCTCCAACGTCAGTAGTACTCCGGGTAATATTAAAAACTAATATTGGAAGTAGTGTTGTTAACATCATAAATATAAAATTAATTATCAAAGAAATAGCAATCAGAATACGATTCATTTAATACCTCCAAAACAAATTTATCTTTAAAATCCCATTTCTTTTATGTTTTCATCAATTTCAGCCCCAACAAATTGCAAGATTGCTTTTCTATGAACCAATGTACATCCTAATCTTCTTTTCACATCATATGTGGTAGTACCACAAAGCATTTTTTTATACTTATTTTCTATCGCAAAAAGTATGGCCTCGTAATAAAGATTGAAATAGCAATACGAATCCTTTTCCAATTCATAATCCATACCCACATGCTTAAAAAGCAAATTTTCACCATCTAAAACAATTAGTGCAAACGCAATGATTCTATTTCCTTTATAAACTAGAAACCATTTGTAAGAATCGTCCAATAATGAAAACTCATGAAATTTATTTTCTCTGCTATAAAATATATAATTGATATTTGTATCATTTTTTTCCTCTGTTTGGATATATAAGTTATAGATGTCTTTATAATCTATAATCTCTGAATTCGCTCTAATGATGACTTTATTCCCTTTATCTAAAAAAATGTTTCTCTTGTTTTTCAAATCCCATCTCTTCTTTTTTTTCAATGATTGTAAATAATCGTTAAAATTATCATATTGTAACTCTAATTTTGTATTTGGAAGGTATGGAAAAGTGATACCTTCCATGCCAGAAATATTATCTGGTAGATTTGTAATAAACAGTCCATTTGCCAGTCCTTTTGCCAGAATATATTCATTTATGTTCTGCATGAAACTTGTTAAACTACTTTCTTCACAAATCATCCCAGAATTTGTAGACATTGGGACTCCTAAAAATAAGACATTATAAAAAAAATAGGTAGGATTTTCCTTTCGTTTTTGAGATACTTTATCTATGACCTCGGCATCTTTTATAAAGTTTATACAATCCAAATCCTTTTTTAGTCCGCCAATCGCTATTCCTTCTATTTCATCGTTTTTTATTAAAAAAAAGTAGATTGGCGAATAATCTGCTAATAACATCTCACAAGCTTCTAACCATTGAGGTCGTTGTTCTATACTAATATCGCTTTTACCATTCCATTTATCGATAAGCTTTTTTGGTATATCAACTATTCTTGAATATACACTTAACATAGGCTCACTCCTCCATCTATGATAATGTTTTGCCCAGTGATATAAGCTGAATCATCATTTACCAAAAATAATATTAATTTAGCAACCTCTTCTGGTTTTCCCAGTCGTTTTAATGGGATTTCTTTTTCAATACTCTCTTTATCTAAAGAAGCTGTCATTTCAGTTTCTATAAACCCTGGACTAACTGAGTTCACTCTTACTCCGAATGGACATAGCTCTTTTGCAACAACTTTTGTAAATGCCTCTACCCCTGCTTTAGATGCTGAATAATTACTTTGACCATTTAATACATGGGATGAAGTAATGGAAGACATATTAATGATTACACCTGAATGATTTGCGATCATATTGTTGCTTATTAATTTTGTGAAATGAAAAACCCCATTTAGGTTAGTTTCTATAACTTCATCCCATGCTTTTTTACTCATAAAATGTAATGTTCTATCTTTCGTGCATCCAGCGTTATTAATCAATATATCTACCTTACTTTCCTGATCAAGAATTTTTTTCACAGTTTCTTTGACATCTTCATATTTTTTAACATCACATCTATGAAAAAACAAATTTGGATACGACGCTGATTCTTCATCCAATTTAATATTTGATTTATAGTATATGCAATGAACAATGGCCTGCTCTGCTAATAGTTTTTTCACAATTGCTGCACCAATTCCTCTTGTTCCTCCAGTAACCACTGCAACTCGCTTCAAATTGCTCACCTCTTATGTAATTTAATAAATGCCTTATTGCCATATTGATTATTTTCTATTACTATCGCCTTAGTATTTTTTGAATTAATAAAATCATAAATTTTCAAAAATGAATTAATAGAGAAACCTTCACCGTATTTATCAAGTTTAATATCACAATTTAGCTTTTGATTATGGCTCATCTTGGAAACTATTGTATTAAATGAATCATAAATAATACGCTTTGATCTATCTCCATCAAATTCTATTTTAGAAAGCTTATCTTCGAATTTTTCTTGGCTTTCAAAATTAGTTGAAATCTGGCTAATCATGCATAATTGCTTACCTTCATTTGCCTTTTCCACAAGTAAAGCTACTGTACCTTCAACATAATTATCACTTGCAGTTAAGTCGCTTTGAATAATAGCTTTCGATATTTCTTCTGTTGCGACAACAAGTGCTTGCTCTATTAACCCATATTTAATATGATCAGTTGCTATTTTTAAAGCATCTAATGCCGAAGTTCTACCTGTATTTATTGTTATATTGGGACCACTTACACCTAAAATAATGGAAATCCACCCCGATATACTATTTAGAACTGTATTAGGAAAAGCCATAGGACTTACAAACTTTGCCGAAGTATTAAAAGTATTGTTCATAAAATTTTTTGTATGTTCTATATAACTCATGGAGCTAGCAACATAAATACCTACCTTTTCCAAATCTGAACATAACATATCTCTACTACATTCCATGCTTGCTACTAAAGCATTTTTCGTAGCATGAGGGAGCTTCCTAAGGCCTTTTTTATTCGTATATTTACTAATATCTATATTTTTAATTTTATTGACTTTACAAAATAACCGATCATTAATCAGGTACTCAATTTTTTCTTCAGGTGCTAACGAGATGATTTTAGAAATCTGCACGCACATAGTTTAACCTCACCTATCCTTTTTTTTGAAAATTATTGAAGCATTTGAACCACCGAATGCATAAGAATTATTAATTGCATAATCCACTTTAGTGTCAATTGCTCTATTTGGTACACAATAAATATTACATTCAGGATCTGATTCAGAAAAATTTATAGTTGGTGGTATCTTCCCTTCTCTAATCACAAGGCAACACACAATGGATTCAATAGCACTAGCTGCTCCCATAGTGTGACCTAACATAGACTTTATTGAGGAAACAGGTATAGGTCTGTTAAAAATTTCACTTAGAACTTTTGACTCGATTTTATCATTAGCGACCGTTCCCGTTCCATGAGCGCTGATGTAATCAATTTCTTTAGTAGTTATTCTAGCAGATTCAATCGCATTTTTTGTTGCTTGAAAAATACCTTTTCCTAAAGGATGTGGTGCATTAATGTGAAATGCATCACTACTTACACCATAGCCTGCTATTTCAGCGTATATAACAGCACCTCTTTTTTGTGCGTGTTCTAAACTCTCTATGACCAAACACCCTGATCCTTCTGCTACGATCATTCCATCTCTATTTTTATCGAATGGTTTACATTGCTGGTCAGCAATGGCATTTAAACGACTAAACCCGTAGTATGCAGTGGTTGAAAAAGAGTCTACTCCTCCCACAACAGCTACTTTTGCATCACCATTTTTAATACTTTCAAATGCAGAAATCAAAGCATAATTTCCGGCTGAACATGCATTACAAAAAATGATGCTTTCCGCTTCAATCCCAATCCTATGTATAGTATCTACTAACATATTTTTCACATTATTTTGCTTCAATAGTTTCTCATTATTTTCTATTGAAAAAAAATCATTTTTCACAGTGATATCTATTGCTGTTTCTCCCATTGTCGTCCCTATATATACTTTATCGATATCACTTGGATCAAGCGTTGAACTTTTTATTGCTTCTTCCATGCTAGATAAAAGTAAGGCAGAGCTCCTTCCCGACTCACTTTCTTCATCCATGTGGAAGTTTTTTATTTGTCCTCCATACCGTGCAGATAACAATTCAAGACCTTCTTGCTCTATCAAACTGATTCCAGTTCTTCCTTCTAAGCAGTTTTCCCAAAAAGTTTGAACATTATCACCAATAGAAGTAATGACGCCCATTCCTGACACAACCACTCTGGACTGCATATATATCACCTCTATCCCATTATTTTTTTAACAATATTACTAATGGAACGAACACTAGTAAAATTTGGTAATTCCTCATCCGGAACTCTTATTTGAAAACTTCTTTCTACATCCGTTAAAATTTCAAGCGCCATCATTGAATCAACATCCAATTCTTCAATTAAATCTGTATCTGAACCAACCTCTGTAATCTCAACTTCTGCTATGTTACTGACAATTTCTTTGATTTTTGCTTCCATGTTTTATCCTTCCTCCAAACATTTAAATTTTCACAGTTTTTAATTCCATTCTCATTGGACATTCATATGAAATGTTCTCATACATTTTATATGTTCCAATTTGTATAAAACCAATCCTTTCATACATTGATTGAGCTTCTCTTGTTGTTACTAAATAAAGAGTTTTTAATTGCTGATCCTTAACTATCTTTTCAACCATCCCTAACAGATTTTGTAAAATTTTTCCTCTTTTTGCCAATTCCTTTTTACTAACAAATTCATCAGATATTACTAATCTCATGATTTCAGCACTAGAATAATCTGCCACTATTTCATGCTGCATTTCGATAGGTAGCTTTTCACAATTCTTTTTAAGAATCACAGTTAAAAATCCTAAGAGGTTTTTTCCTTCAAAACAGCCTACATGAAGCCCTTTTGTATCACATTTATCTACTAGATATCCATCAGGATACAAATAACCTGGAGCATCTTGGTCTTTTAAGACAAATACATCAAATCGCTTTTTAAATAACTTCATCTTTTCCTTTCTAGATGTAATTATTCTCGTATTCATTGGCATCCCTCCAATAATATTAATGAAAACAATATTAATCAAATTAATATTATTTGAACCAATAATATACTTAGAGATAGAAAATGTCAATGCTTTTTTAAATTTTCTAAATTTTTAAAAATAGAATACATTACCTATTTTTGATATACTGATAGGTGTTGATTCAACTAGGAGAATTTCATTTCATCATCTTTGTAGGAGGAATAATAGAAATGTTAAAACTTTACTACTTAAATACACAGAATAGCTCAAAAAGTATGGAAAACTATCTTTTAAAAAAGATCTCTTATGAACGATTTAATAAAATAAAAAATTTAAAATATACTACTTACAGAACTCTATCTCTATATTCTGAACTAGTATTAAGATATTCGTTAATGCGTGATTTTGCAATGACAACACAAAAAATCTGTTTTATGTCGAACAAATATGGTAAGCCTTTCATAAAAGGACATCCAAATCTTCATTTTAATATTAGCCATTCAAAAAAGGTTATTGTTTGTGCTATTAGTACGAACAATGTCGGTGTTGATATTGAGTTTACACAAAAAAATCTACTCCATTTCATATAGCAAAGCGTTTTTTTCATCCAAAAGAATATATAGACATAATAAGTACTCCTTTCGCAAGTCGTGCAGAATATTTTTATGCTTATTGGACATTAAAAGAAAGTTATATTAAATATATCGGCAAAGGATTCTCAATGCCTTTAAAGGATTTTTGGGTATCTATTAATCGTTCTCAAAATAAACTAATACTCAGCTCATCAAATAAACACCCTAAAAATATGCACCTTATTCATATCACTCCAGGTTATTCTGCAGCTATCTCTTTTGATGCGCCTGAAATCAACACCATCGAATCCATTTCACCAATACAGCTTTTATAAAAACAAAAAATGCCAGAACCTAAAAAAAGGTTCTGGCGAATAACTGATGTCCCCGACACGATTTGAACGTGCGGCCTATTGCTTAGGAGGCAATTGCTCTATCCTGCTGAGCTACGGGGACAAATTAAGGCACAATGACATTTGATCATGATGCACTTTTCTTATTGTATCAAAATTCCGTTTACAGCGCAATTTCTTACGGATGTATTCGTTTTTCAATAAATAAGTCGAAAATAATATTGCAGATGGTGAATAAAGCAAAGAAATACACGCCGACAATGAGTGCTCCAACATCCGTTGCCTGGATACTTGGTGCAAAGTAGCAGTAAATAAAAGCGAAGGCGATCATGGAAAACAGACCGACAATGTTTTTCACCACGTGTTTGGCAAATCCTGTTTCCGGCATGTATGGTTGCAAGGTGAATTCATAGCTGATATCAAGACAGAATAAATAAACAACGCTTGAGATTCCTAGGATGACGCCGTTTCCTACAAAGTCTAGCGGGTTGACGATCGTGATGTCGATAAATGGTAAGAAATTTAAGCCACCAAAGGCAAGCAGATAAAGTGCAAACGGAATTAGGAGAGTGAAGCCAACAAGAATAATAAGTAAAAAGCTTACAATGACGACATCTACTATTTTTTTCATTATCAGCCCTCCTTTAAACAGTTTACTTCTGTAATATAGCATAAATATGCTGTTTTGTCAGTTCTCATCCGTTGTTCTGAGCACCTTCTTAGGTTATACTAAATTACGTATCGAAGACGAAAGGAATGATGCCGATGATGTGGGGTCCTCTTATCACAGCAGGAGTACTGGTCATTATTATTATTGGTATCGCTGCCGGATATCATATCGAATATCGCAAGCGTGAGCGGTTTGTTCAAAAATACCATATCACAGAAAAAGATATCAAAGGCCAAATCAAATTTTATGATGATTAAAAAGACCAAGCATTCGTTACAAATGCTTGGTCTTTTCGCTTTATTTTTCGATAACGCGGAAATGCTGCCACGGCAGGATGCTATCTAGCAGATATTTTTCTTCAGGGATGACTCTGGCTACAATATTTGTGTTGCCGGAATTATTCATTTGCCGAAGTGCTACCTGCATTTCGCCTTTATAGCGTTCATACCCATTATTATCAACGGTAATGTCGCCGCGTTCGATCGTGTCTGTATCGTGTGTTGGGAAATCGAACTGTTTATAATTGACACGTGTCATTGTGGAACGAATAACATAGTCAGAAACATCGCCACGATTAAAATGTTTTTGTGTCAGTACCAATTCTTTTTCTGTCGCCGTAGTTTCTGGTAAAAATTCGACTGTCAGTTCTAATTCATTGCGGTTCAGTGCCGCTAGAGATTGCAGTTCTTCTTCGGATGCAAACATATTGCCAACGATCACGTCATCGATCAAACCGGTATTCCATAGATCTTTTGCCTGTACGGCGATCGGCAAGCCGCGATGTTCTTCTAATGTCGGCAGTCCTCCGTCTACTACAAACCAAGGACCAAACTCTCCGCTAGTTGATGAAACGAAAGCCGCTGTGCGGATATTCAAGTCTTTGAACTGCTTGCTCGTTTTTAAGAAGTGCTCTCGGCTAAGCGCTGTATATTTACGTGGATAGAAATTATGGCAGCCGACGATATTCGCTAAATTGGGACGATAAGAGAGAATATTTTCTACATATCTTGTCCCATTACTGATATTTAATTCGATTTTCAGATCCGTATCATTGAAAGACATCATCGCTTCTTCCGCACCGGAGAATCCCATATCGAGACGCAGCCCCGCTAGACCGATCTCCTTAAATTTTTCTAATTCCCGATACGTAATACCAAGGGACTCAAATACGCCAGGATCGACATCGGCAATCACTTCAAAGCCTAATTCTTTCGCACGTTTGCAGATCACTTCTAATTTGCTGAATTCTTCTTTGTCATTTGCCGAGATCAAGCAAGTGAAAATTCTGCTGAAACCATGTTTAGCTGCAAGCTCAATATAATCTAAAGATGCTTGTAATTCCACATGCTGCGGAAAAACGGAAATTCCTAATTTTCTCATCTTAGCTACCTCTTTTCTTATTTAGCGCGGTATAATTCCACGATTTCTTTAGCTAGATCTTTGAATGTAATCGCATTCATCAAATGGTCTTGGGCATGAACTAAAAGTAAAGAAACTTCTGTCCGGTCGCCACGAGCCTCGCCTTGGATAAGTGCTGTTTGCGAATGATGTGCTTCAAGCAAGGCATCATCTGCCAATTTAATTTGTTCATCTGCTGTTTTCAGATCGCCTTTTTTAGCTGCTTCAATAGCTAGCATGGCATCGCTTTTCGCATTTCCCCCATAAATAATCAATTGCATGATGGTTTGTTCTAATTCTTCCATTTCCAACATTCCTTTCTATCTCTTTCTCTCACCTACCAGCTCGATTGCCCGTTCCAGTACTTTCGCGCCATTCATCGTTCCATAATCGATGCCACCCATTACTTCCACTGGGACAGATTCGCCCATTTTCCGCTTGACATTTTTTTCTAAAAAACGGACTTGCGGGGCAAGAAAAACGACGTCAACCTGATCGCGATATTTATCATAATCGACTTCCGCCACTGCCATGACATTCGCAGCGACTTGTTTTTTTTCGATGGCTTCATTTAATTTTTTGACAAGCAAACTAGTAGACATGCCAGCTGAACAAATAAGCATGATTCTAATCATAATATGCCCTCCTCCATTCAAACTGTCACTAAATAAAAATGCAAAAAGCGTGCCAACTTTTACATTGCAATAGCGTGCTTTTTCGTTACACATCTCAAAAAGCAAGTGTGTAAACCTACACACTTGCTTTTTTTATCTACTAGGACTGTTGATTTTATTAGCGAGCATCATCTGAGTCAGATAAGCGATCTCGGATTGCGGGATCGTAACGCTGTATTCTTTTTCAATATTTTCCATCATTTGCTGGGTGATTTGCATTTCGACCAGATGTGTTTTTTCAAACTCGTTGAGGTTAGGAAATTCTCGGTCGACAGCACCTAGTCGAATTCGCTCGATCAAGAAGGCCATATGAAGGATCAGTCCGATATCGACATCGGAGTCTAGCACGATATTAAGCTGGACTTGCAATTCGGAAATGACTTTTCTTAAGAAGTAAACAAGCTGTTCTGGAGAATCCACGACCTTTAGATTGCCTTCTAAGGAAGCGATAAGTTTTTCATAAGGGACTTCATCATTAATGATCCGCTTGATAATATTGATGCCGCCTTCTGACAGCACTTCTAGAGCACTGAAAAAGGGAATATCGCGATATTCAAATTCGACAGAACCCATAATGGCCAAGATATTGTAGTTTTCCATCAGCTGGTCGATCCGCTCGCGAAATGCTTCTTTATGCAAGAACTGTAGCAGGATCAGTTCGACATTGGTATTGCCAATAAATGGGGCAACGACGCTTCGCAGCTGTTCTGCCACTCCCTCGCCAGTAAAACAAGTCAATACGACCGCATTTTTTGTTGGTTTGGCACGCAAGACCCGTGCTTTGTATTTATTTTCGAAAAGCTGCTGGCAACTTTGGTAAATATCTTCCAATCCTCTCCCCATTGACGCTTTGCGAATCGCTTCCAAAACGACAGGAGTACTGACCATAGAAACGCTTTTGGTCCGAATACCTAGCTCTTCGGTCAGCATATTCCCAAAAGATGTCAAGGAACCCATGTCACTGAGTAGTAGCACGCCTTTTTGTGGATTCAACTGTCTAACGGTATTTTTTAATTTTTCATACATGGTCTGCACATCCATCGAAAGTGGCATGTCCATTGCCGTACCGGTCTCAATGCTAAGTAGTTCTTGGACCGTTTCGACCATGCTGCTTGCTGTCGAACGACCATGCATCATGACAATCACTTCGACTTGTGATTCTGGGGAATTATCGGTGTCCACTGTTTCTTCTGTTAAGAACATTGTCAGGAAACCGATTTCATCAAATGGAATCTCAATATCCAGCGATTGCTCGATCGTTGCAGAAAGATCGATCGCGACTTGGAATTCTTTGGGATAGCGTTTGCGAATGTTGTTAAGATCGGGATGAATGATATGTTTCTGTTCTTTGATACGCTCGATCGTACTTTGCAAGTGCAGCGCAAATGCAAAACGCATTTTTTCGTTATAGGTCCTGCCCAAACTTTCGCCTGCTTGCTGATAGATTGCTCCAGCCAACTCCCAGATCGGCGGCGCAATGATTTCTTTGGCTGTTTGTTCGGAAGGTAGCTGGATCATATACTCATGAAAATATTTATCGACATCGATGTAAAGCATTTTTTCCATTTCTGTCTGATCTTTACCCTCTTTTTCCAGGCGTTCTGCTTTTTCTTGGATGACTTGGTAAACATCATCAAAATCTTCGTCGGGATCAGATTTTGCGCTTGTATCGGTGAACTTGAAAATCGTTTGGTTCATATCGATCAAACGATTGATTTTATCCGGTTCGTCTTTGACATGAAGCAGTCCTTTTTGAACATGGATCGGCAAATCATTTTGTTCGATCAGGATATATGTGCTCGCTTTGGTTTTATAATGTAAAAATGCTTTGGCACAAGCGAGTTTCAAATCGCGTTGCAATTGGCCGACATTAGCACTTGCTTTATAAAGTAAAAATGCGAGCAACGTCTTGCGATCAATGTGAATCGTTTGTTTCAAACGAGAAGCTTCTTGTTTCAGGAAAAATTCGATCAGCTCATAGCGTTCATTCAAACTCCGTTCCGCTAGGGAAGGTAGCGTGATCGTCATGGGAATACGCCGTGTAAATGTTTCTAACAAGAAGTTGTCTGGCGATTCCGTTGTGGCCCCGATGATCTGCACATCTGCATGATGCACGTCAGCGCTTTCGCCAAGCGGGCGATACTCTCCTTTGTCAATAAAAGTGAAAAGCATTTCCTGCCCTTCTGGAGGCAGTCGATGAATCTCATCTAGAAATAAGATCCCACCGTCTGCACTGCTGAGCAAGCCATCTTGAGAAACTTCTGCTCCGGTGTAAGCCCCTTTTTTCACGCCAAAAATATGTCCGAACAAAAGCTGCGGATTTTGTGCATAGTCCGCGCAATTAAAGGCAATAAATGGAGCATCTGTTTTGATCATCCCTACTTCTTTTGAAAAATAATACATACATTCAGCAAAGAGTGATTTCCCTGTCCCGGTTTTACCGAGTACAAGCGAATGAAGACCGCGGGGAGGATAAAGCATCGCAGCTTTTGCTTGCTGGATGCTCACTTTAAGGCTCTCCTCAGAACCGATCAATCGATCAAAGGCCGCGGATTCTTCTGCAGCTTTCGTTTCTAATTCTTGCGCTAGACACTTATATAAAACTGGCTTACCGTTTATTTTTTCGATCTTGTTTTCTTTATATAATTCATTTAAATATCGACTGCTGTTTGCGCGGTCCATGTGGAGGTATTCAGCAATTTCGGCTGCTGAAACATTTTTATTCCATTCGTTTAAAAGTGCAAGTATCTCTTCTTTTCTACTCGACATCTACTCGTCTCCTTTAGACAAATCTCTGTACCTTCATTATAACGGTTGCCTAGAAACAATCAATAGATTTTGTTCACTATTTTAAATAAAACAACTTATTTCTTCTTTTTCTTGTTAGGTTTTCTGACATTGACGTTTGTTCTAACCGGTTTGGTCGTCTTGGCTTGAATCTCGCCGTGGTAAAATTGCACAAATTGACCTTTGACATCCATATCTCGGTAATACTGTTTTAATGTCCGGATTTCACGTGGAGAGGCAAATGTGATCACATTCCCTGCTTTTCCCATTCGACCGGTACGTCCGCTGCGATGGGTATATTCGCGGGCACCAAGCGGCATATCATATTGGATAACATATGGTAGATCTGGAATATCCAATCCTCTTGCCGCTACATCTGTAACCACAAGAAATGTGATTTCCTTGTTTTTAAATTGTCTCAGTACTTTTTTCCGAATTTCACGATTGATATCGCCATGGATACCTGCTGCTTTGACGCCATCAAATTGTAATTTTTCAAGCAGAATATCCATTCGTGGCTTGTCTTTCACAAATACAAGTGCTTGCATCCCTTTTACAAACGACAATCGCTTCAGCAAATTACCTTTTTCGCGATGCTCGACTTCCATGTATTGATGTGCGATATTATCCGTGCTTTGTTTACTAGTCTGGATATCGATATAAGTGATCTCATTCTCGACCTGTGCAAAGAAACGTTCGGGTTCTTCCAACTTTGTCGCGGATACTAAAATCAATTGTCGATCTCTTTTAGCACTGTTTACGATCTCCAAGGTAGAAGCGAAGTTTTCTTGACGCAACAGCTGATCGGATTCATCCAATGTGATTGCTTCGATCTCGTGCATTTTCAGTTTCTTTTGTTTGATCAGTTCAAGCGCTCTTCCGGGTGTAGCGACCACGATCTGTGGTTTCTTTTTCAATTTCTCGATTTGGCGTTTTACGTTGGCGCCTCCAATTATTGGCATCACATCGATTTTTTCTTCTGGTTCTATCCAGCTGCGGATCACATCACTGATTTGCATGACTAATTCATGGGCAGGTGCCAAAACCAGCCATTGCGTCTTCGGCTCTGGTGTTATTTTTTCTAACATTGGGAGTAGATAAGCGACAGTTTTACCTGTTCCTGTCGCGGAAGCAGCAATAATGGCTTCTCCATTTTTTATCGGTTGATATAACGCTTTTTGGACATCGGTAGGTGCTTCGTAACCATGCGCTTCCCACTGTTTATTCCATCTTTCATTCAGCATGCTTTTATCTCCTTTATTTCATTCTTATTTCATCATATCATGTCTACTAAAAAAAAGCATCGCCATGAAAGGCGGAGTTTATTAAAATAAGCATGTTTCCTAAGAAAATAGGAAACATGCTTTCCGATCAAAGTTCTACTTTTTGTGAGCGGATCTCAGCCAAAATGGTTTGTGCGTTTGCTTGATTCATTCGACTACCTTGAAGTTTTTCCACCAGGATCTCCACTTCTTTCCCCGTAGCTCCAACAGAAAGCGCTAAAGAGCGAGCTTGAAGGGACATATGACCTTGCTGGATACCTTCTGAAACAAGCGCCCTCAAAGCGGCTAGATTCTGCGCCAGACCAACTGCGGCTGTCACTTCTGCAAGTTCCTTCGCTTCCGTGATGCCCATGATCTCAAAAGCAGCTTTTGCTTTCGGTAAGACCTCGATCGCGCCGCCGACACTTCCAAGCGCCAGTGGCAGACTGATTTCGCCATGTAACGCACCTTCCGCCACTTGCCACTGGCTTAGGCCTCGGTAGTGCTGGTCTCTTGAAGCATAAGCGTGTGCCGCAGCTGCGACCGCTCTGGTATCATTACCGCTTGCTAACACCACTGCTTCGATGCCGTTCATGATTCCTTTATTATGGGTCGCCGCTCGGTAAGGATCTAGCTGAGCAAATTTAGAGGCTGCTGCCACTTTTTCAGCAATACGTTTTCCATCCCCCTTTTTGCTTAACGCTTCATAAGGGATGCGGCAGCTTGCAGTAACGATCGATTCTGTCGCATAATTGCTGAGGATACTGAAAAGGATCTCTTCTGTGAGTATTTCCCGCAGAAAGCCTGCTACGCCTTCTAAAATCGTATTGATGATATTCGCACCCATGGCATCTTTCGTATCCACGATCAAATCGATGGATAGAAAGGTTGGATCATCATCAAAAGTACGGACTACTATTTCTTTTAAACCACCGCCACGCTTGACGATCGACGGATGACTTTGCGCTGCAGCACGAAAGATTGCTGCTTTTTCGGCAGTGATCGTATGCTCGATTGTGGCAGGTTCTTTTACATTCATCAACACGATTTGGCCGCGTAAGAAGCCGTCTTTCAGTTCGCTTTGAAAACCGCCTAAATGGTTTGCCATTTTTGCTCCGTTATTACATGCGGCAATGACGGATGGCTCCTCTGTTGCTAGCGGAATAGTATAACTTTTATCGTTGACACGCAGATTCAACGCGACCCCAAGCGGGATTTCCATCTCACTGATTTGATTTTCGATCAAATTGTCGGCAATATCCTCCGGCAATGTCATTTCTGCTAATACGTGTTTCGTTGCCGGAGAAATGACTGCTTGTTCCTGCAGCCTAGCTAGACGGTCTTCTCTAGCTAATTGGTAGAACTTTTTTACAGGTTGGTCCTCCTGTGGGACTTCTATTAATATCGCTAAGCCCAATCCGCCACCAATACAAAGGGAGGCGATCCCATATCTACCGTGTGTTCGTTTCAGCTGATGTGCCAATGTCGTGACGATCCTTGCACCTGTGGCTCCAAGTGGATGACCGAGTGCAATGCCGCTGCCGCCGATGTTGATTTTTTCATCAGGAATACTTAATTCTTTTTGAACTACGACTGAAGAAGCTGCAAAAGCTTCATTGATTTCAAATAAATCGATCTCTTCCATCGAAATTTGGTTACGATCAATCAGTTTGTTGATTGCAGAAACCGGTGCGATACCCATGATACTTGGATCGATTCCGATCTCGGTAATATCATGTACGATAGCTAAATATGGGATTTGATTTGTTTCAGCAAATTCCTTAGAAGCGATAATCACGGCAGAAGCACCGTCATTGATCGTTGAAGCATTGCCGGCTGTTACAGTTCCGTCTTCTTTAAAGATCGTACGCAATAGGCTTAATTTTTCCAGCGTCGTTTCTTGGCGGACACCTTCATCTTGTGTAATGACCTCGTCGCCGATTTCAAGGGGCAGGATCTCTGCTGCAAATATACCTTGTTCCTGCGCCTTGGCTGCTTTCATTTGTGAGCCATATGCAAACGCATCTTGAGCTTCGCGACTGACGCCATATTGCTCAGCTACATTTTCAGCAGTCAGCCCCATTATTTTCCCACTAAAAGCATCCGTCAAGCCGTCGAACGTCATCGTTGGCACCGGTTTGCTAAGCGTGTCTTCTTCTTTATTATAATAAGTGATCGAAGGCGCATTTGTCATACTTTCAATGCCACCTGCAACAATAACCTCTGCTTCTCCTAGCAATATCTGCTGGCGAGCCATACTGATTGCTTTGAGCCCCGATCCACATACTTGATTGATAGTTGATGCTGGTATTTCCGCACTTAATCCGCTGTTCAAAGCGATTTGCCTTGCGGGATTTTGACCATTCCCTGCTTGCAAGACATTTCCAAAGATCACTTGCTCTACATGGTCTTTCACTTGGTCATTTTTTTCGAATAATGCTTTTGTAACGGCAGTTCCTAATTCAACCGCTGTCATTTTGCTTAATTGGCCTCGGTACTTACCTATCGGTGTTCTCAAGGCATCGATAATCACGATATCTTTCACCACGCCACCTCCATTTAAAATATATCACATCTCTTCTATAAAAACACCTCGCGAAGCCCAATAAAAGTTATTTTGTGGAACTTTGCGAGCTTACTTTTTTAAAATCTTGTATTCTATGGTAAAGTTATAAAAGTATACTATATATAAAGGAGAATGACAATGAACGTTGGTATAGATAAAATGAGCTTTTTTGTCCCACCTTACTTTGTGGATATGACTGACTTAGCAGTAGCAAGAGATGTTGACCCAAATAAATTCCTTATCGGGATCGGCCAAGATCAAATGGCAGTGAATCCGAAAACACAAGATATCGTGACATTTGCCACGAATGCTGCCAAGAACATTTTGTCAGCGGAAGACCTAGACAAGATTGATATGGTCATTGTCGGAACTGAGTCAGGCATCGACGAATCCAAGGCCTCTGCTGTTGTGCTACACCGCTTATTAGGCATTCAAAAATTCGCCCGCTCCTTTGAGATCAAGGAAGCATGTTATGGTGGTACTGCTGCCCTGCAATTTGCGATCAACCATATTCGTAATCATCCAGAAAGCAAAGTTCTAGTGGTTGCTTCCGATATCGCAAAATATGGACTTGCCTCTGGTGGAGAACCGACGCAAGGGGCTGGTGCCGTCGCGATGTTGGTCTCTACTGATCCTAAAATCATTGCTTTTAATGATGACTGCCTGGCACTGACGCAAGATATTTATGATTTTTGGCGTCCAGTCGGACATGACTATCCAATGGTCGACGGTCCGTTATCTACAGAAACTTATATCCAGTCTTTCCAAACTGTTTGGCAAGAATATACCAAGCGTTCTCAGCATGCGCTTGCTGATTTCGCGGCACTCAGCTTTCATATTCCTTATACAAAAATGGGCAAGAAAGCCTTACTTGCTATTTTAGAAGGTGAAAGTGAAGAAGCACAAAACCGGATTTTAGCCAAATACGAAAAAAGTATTGCTTATAGCCGCAAAGCCGGTAATCTTTATACTGGCTCTCTGTATCTTGGCTTGATTTCGCTGCTTGAGAATGCAGAAGATCTTAAAGCTGGCGATTTGATTGGTCTGTTTAGCTATGGCTCCGGAGCAGTGGCAGAGTTTTTCAGCGGTCGCTTGGTAGAAGATTATCAGGAGCAACTGTTAAAAACAAAGCATGCCGAGCAGCTTGCGCATCGCAAACAATTGACGATCGAAGAATACGAAATCATGTTTTCTGACCGTCTGGATGTAGATAAAGACGCGGAATACGAGGATACGCTCGCTTATAGTATTTCGTCAGTTCGAAATACGGTTCGGGAGTATCGAAGCTAGGAATTGATTTAAAATAGAGACGGAGCTCCGTCTCTATTTTTTTTGCATTAGTCGCCAAATGCAGGATATAATCGAAAACTATCAGCGTTAAAGCAAAGACCAACCAGCTAACATGCCTGGTTGGTCTTTGCTTTAGGTCACTTCGATACCGAAGGACTTGTGATTAGTGTCGTATAAATAATCTCATTCGTTGCTTCTTTTCCTTCCAGCAATTTTACCAGCTGTTCTGCTGCCAAGGCTCCCCACTTATACTTCGAATATTCGATCGTCGAAAGTCGAGGGTTTAAGTATTCGCTGATTGGCGTATTATCGAATCCCACGATGCGGATATCTTCACCGATTTTTAGATTGGTTTGTTGGAAGTGGCGGTACATGCCGATCGCCATATTGTCATTGAGTGCAAAGACGGAAACGGGTTTTTCCCATTCTTTTTCGATTTTTTTAGCAGCAAGCTCACCACTTGCCTCGCTGAAATCCCCTTCAATGATATGCACTTCTTTATCACCGAAACGGGCTAACTCATCTTTTGCCGTCTGCAATCGGATCATTGCATCGTACGAATCATCTGGACCTGTCACGATATAAAAATCGCCGGAAAAATTGGTTGATAGATAATCGATCGCCAGTGTTGATCCAGCTCGGTTATCCAATAATACCTGACCGATATTCTCATGAGTGATCTCACGGTCCAAAACTACTAATTTATGTCCGCGATCGGCATAATTCAAAATCTCTTCGGTCGGGAAAGTGGCATCTAGGATAATCGCACCATCGATCATTTTTTCGGGTAGAAAGCGATGACTCTTTTTACCGCTACAGGCAATCAGTTCATAACCATGCTTATAAAGCGAATTTGTAAGTCCATCTAATAATTCACTGTAAAAGACGCCGCCATACGAAGTCAGGTAAACGCCGATGATTTTCGTTTCTCTCGTTTTCAGCGTTCTTGCCGCCATATTCGGGATATAATTTAAATCGTTTGCGATCGCCATGATTTTCGCTCTGGTCTTTTCCGTAACTTTCGAACTATTGTTAAGTGCATAGGAGACCGTAGAAATAGAAACGCCAGCCTTCTTTGCAATATCTTTGATCCCTACCACATTAATCGCTCCTTTGTGTTTTATTTCATTATACATGAATTACAGCTATTTAACGACTTGTTTCCTTAAAAATAAATCGTCAGCTGCGCATTGTTCGGCAGTTGATTTTTATCGATTGAAAGCGCTCCCTCACGGTAAGGATTTGCTTCTTGTTCAAAGACGGCTGTTTCACCATTTATTTCGATCGACCGCTTTTCTGCTGCTATAAATTGGATATCGAAGCGTTTGCCAGCCAACTGGATATGGGCTTCCAAACCATCTAGTTCATTCGGCAGTACTGGGTCGAATAACAATTGCGTTTGTGTTTGCCGTATCCCAAGAACGGAGCTGATCAATTGATTCAAATAAATGCCTGGTCCGCTGGAATAAATTCGCCAGCCTCCTTGTACCGGTATCCCGCCTTTTTTCACCAAATCATATTTTTCTTGCGCTTCATAACGGTTTATAAAGGCGGCATCTGAACTGCTGAAATAGGTATTTGCTTGGCGCGCGGCCGCATTGGGAACGGCTTCGCTGATATTGATCGGATTGATTTTTTCCAGCATTTCCCATGCTTCGGTATTCCCCACTTTTGCCAATGCTTCTACATAACGAATGTGTGCATGGACATATTGTAAACCGATCTCTCTGCCAAAATTCGCTGCTTGTTCAGCACGTTTGAAATGTCTGCTCACTCCGCCCGTATAATTTGCCGGCCGATCCATCAATCGAACGCCATCTGGATAGAATAAATGCTCTCGAATAATATCGAAATTCGCTGCCGCTTGTTTGGCATCGACCAATTCGGAGATCACACTTTGCGTCATCGGGATCAAACGATAATGGCTGTTTGTTTCCTTGTCATTTGGATGGATCATGTAACGAACTTCTTGTGGATCTTCTAAATTTAAAAAGCCAGGGATAATATCCGTTTCCCCAAGCATATATTGGTGGAAATCCTTATAGATACCTTCTGCAATCGTTTGATAACGTTCGCTCTCAGGTAGCCAGTCTGCTAGCTTCCCTAGAACTTGATAGGTCAAGGCAACGGTCCAGCTCGATACCATTGAAGCTTTCAGCTGACTATTAGCAGGCTGCAAGGTATCGTCCCAATCCCCATCGCCGTAATTAGATAGATACGTTCCTGGCATAAAGCGTGCTTCGATCGTTGCGACTGCTTTTTGGACATGCTCCAATAACGTTGCTTTCTCCGCTGTAAATGCTTTGGCTTCACTATCGACATAAGGTAATTCTGCGCTCAGGATGTCTGTATCTCCGGTTGCTTCTAAATAATCGCTCAGCATTTTCAGCGGCCAAACAATCACATCCCCATGGCTTTCTTCTTGCTGGATCGCTGTATATTTATCAAACATAAACCACTGTGGCCAGTCGCCCGTCTGTTCATATTGATGAGAAAAGACCGTTTCGATAATGGCTTTCATCACTGGTTGATTTCCCGTTGCATAGAAAAATTCAAATGGTCCCTGACTGACATCCCGCGTTCCCCATGCGGCTCCGCTGTACTGTTCCAAGCCATGTGGCGCTGCATAATGAACGAGCATTTGATGCGTATACCAGAAAACAGTGATGTTTATTTTTTCGGTAAAGCGACTTGGATGTTCTAAATAAAGTTCCGCTGTCAGTTCATCATAATGCAATCGGAACTTACGGCGATCTTCTGCATGGTCGATTTCTAGCTGAGAAAATTCTCCATCGAAACTTGCTTGTACATAAAAATGCGCTTCCGATGTAGTGGGATAAACAAATACATCCAGTTCCGCAGTCCCTTGATAAACGTCCGCAAAATAGCGCTCATCTGTGATTTGGTCGTAATCACCTGTCACTTGATAAGCCAGTTCTGGATAGATCTGTTCTCCTAAGCTATTAGCAGGCAGCTGATAAGTCACCGTTTTACCGCTGATGTGTTTACGCGGTGTTTGTTCATATTCATTTGCTCCCATTGTCACTTGATTGGTGATCACAAAAGAGTAGGCACGTTGTCGAGCAGAAGAAATGGCAAGTTCGATCGTTTTGGAAGTTGCTGTGATAAAAGCGCGAACAGTAATGACATCATCCGCCAACCAGTAATGCCAAACTGCTTCGTTCGTTGTAATCTCCCAAAGCGAAGGCATCCCCAGATTTTGCAGACCAGCTTCTGTTTCTAAATAGACACGGACACCGCTTGTTTTAAGCAGATTTAATGGGTTGCGGGCATTGCTATTCCACTTATTCATATTCGTATTCCCCAGCACGGCTTGCGATAGGAACAATCCATACATATACGAAGAAGCAGACAGTGTATTTTCAGGATGGAGCGGATCGACTTGATCCAGTAAAATCGTCCCGTGCGGCCGGAGCAACTGTGTTTCTTTTACGGGAAGAACCACATGCTTATAATCAGGCGTAAAGAAGGACAATAATTCTCCTCCCTGCCATTCTTCTTGGATACGATCCGGGTATCGTTCATCGATGATTTCCATCTCGACTGCTTTCCCACTGATTGTAGGGCCAAGTGGACGCTTCCACTGAACTTCTGTACCAGCTTGCCAAGCGATTTCCCGTTGCTTCACATATGCTTGGCGAATGGTTGCCAATGCGACTGGTTCTCCTGACGCCTCTGGCTGATTCGAGCTGAATTTCCCATAGAAAACAAATTCCGCCTTATCTCGGAAACTTTCTGTCTGCAGGACCGCTTCTGTAAATTCATATTGATATACGCGATTAGGCAATTGTTTTTGATAGAGACCTGTTGGCTCTTCGGTCGTTTTATAAGTAGTCCCGTAAATATCAAAACCATCCGTAGCAAAGCCGATAGTTTTTTGGAAAGAACCGATCTGAACGGCAGGAAATTCTCCGTTTTGCGGCTGATTTTGTCGCGCTTGGATAACGTAACCACTATCGGTAGTATCAGTCACTTTCATATCAATATATTGCGAAATGTATGCTTCATTGGAACGAACTGCGCCGCTGTCTGCCAAACTCAGATCTTGGATATACACAAAATCAAATGTCCCGCTTCCTTCTATCGCTACTTCATAAAACCAATAGTTTTCAATCAGCGTAAATAACACGGTGTAAGTAGCATCAAATGCCTTCCCTTCATATTTAACACCACTAGCGCTGTAAGAAAAACGCGCCGTGTCAGTTAACAATGGGGCGATCAAGATTTTTTCGCCTTGATGCTTCCGTACATAAAGTTGAGTCAAACGATTTTCCAGCGGATTTTGGATCACTTGATTGATCATCTTATCATTGCCAGTTAGTACTGCAAGCTGACCGGTTTCATGAAATTTTGCTTTTAATTGTCCTGTTTCGACTGAAATTGCTGGTTTAAGCATTACTTTCTTCCTTTCTGATTTGAATTAGTGCTACTTCTGGTGCTAAACTGCTAGTCCCCACGAAAATCCGATGTCTGCCAGGTTCTTGGATTTTTTCCAGATTAGGAAGGTAGAAAGAAAAATCATCGGCAGTCAATGTGAATTGCAGTTGACGTTCTTCACCGGCAGCTAAATTTACTTTTTCAAATCCTTTCAATTCTCTTACAGGCCGGGAAACAGATGCAGTTTCATCTTGAAGATAAATTTGAACAACTTCTTTTCCGGCACGCGAACCGCTATTTTTAATACGCAATCGAATCGTTACTTCTTCGCCAAGAGCAATTTCTGTTTTAGATAACTTTACGTCTGAAATCTCAAACTCTGTATAGCTTTTCCCATAACCGAATGGGTAAAAAGGTCGGTTCGGGATGTCGAGATATTTAGAAACGTAGCGTTCTTCTGCGTTTTGTCTTGTTTTCGGTCTCCCGGTATTCAAGTGATTATAATAGATTGGGATCTGTCCTGTCGTTTGTGGGAAGGACATTGGTAATTTCCCAGAAGGATTTGCTTTTCCAGTCAAAAGATCTGTGACCGCGTGGCCAGCTTCCGTTCCCGGGAACCACATCTCGATCATTGCTTCGCTATTTTCGGCAAGTTCTTTGATCTCGATCGGGCGGCCACTGAATAATACAGTCACCACTGGTTTTCCAAGGGTGTGTAAGTAGTCCACTAATTGATATTGCGATTCGGGGAGCCGAACTGTTGCGAGACTCCCCGCTTCGCCTTCCCACTCCGTTTTTTCTCCGACCGCTGCGATAACGATATCGCTTCCTTCGACTGCTTGTTTGATGGCTGCTTTGTGGGTTTCTGTCAAAGTGGTATAAGGAGTTGGAATAATTGCAGGGTTTGTAAAGGTTTCTTGGAAAGCTGCTTCTAGCGTTACCGCCTGCTCTTTTTCTCCATACACTGTCCAGCCGCCTAATACATCATTGGAATCAGCAAGTGGTCCTACTAAGGCTACTTGTTGATTTGCTGCAAACGGAAGTGTATGTGCTTTATTTTCTAATAAAACGGCAGATTCGGCTGCTATGATTCGTGCGATATTACGATGTTCCTCGGAAAAAATTTCCTTTTGACGGTCATTCGCTTTTAAGCCGCGATATGGATCTTGGAATAAGCCTAGTTCTTCTTTCAACGTTAAAATCCGCAAAACAGCCTCATCTAAAATAGTCGCTTCTAGCTCACCGTCTTCGATCAATGCCTGCAGATTTTGCATATAACAGGATGTCATCATTTCAATATCGACACCTGCTGTCATCGCAAGCTTTGCTGCCTCTCGTTTGTCAGCAGCGGTACCATGATTGATGACTTCTTGGATAGCTCCCCAATCGGAGATCAGCACACCGTCAAAGCCAAATTCTCCGCGGAGAATATCACGATTTAGCCAACGGTTCATCGTTGCTGGAACACCATCGACAACATTGAAAGAAGTCATGACCAATTTGGCGCCAGCGTCTAATGCAGCACGATAAGCTGGTAAATAATTTTGATATAATTCACGATTTGACATATCTACTGTATTATATTCACGGCCACCTTCTGGCTGTCCGTAAGCAGCGAAATGTTTTACTGTTGCTGCCATTTTTGTATAGTCCTTTTCTAAATCAGCTGTTTCCCCTTGGTAACCGCGTACCATCGCTACGCCTAGTTCGCTGTTCAAATATGGATCTTCTCCTGTAGATTCCATCACCCTACCCCAGCGAGGATCTCTGACCAAGTCGAGCATTGGTGAGAAGTTGACATGTAGCCCGTCTGCAGTGGCTTCTTTTGCAGAAACTGCTGCCATTTCTTCTGCTGCTTCGCGATCAAAGCTTGCGCCTAATGCGAGTGGGATCGGGAATACGGTCTTGTAACCGTGAATCACGTCTGCCATAAATAATAGTGGGATATTCAGGCGACTTGTTTCTAAGTGTTTTTCTTGGATCGCGATCATTTCTTCTGCTGAGCTTGAGCCAAGCGTAGATCCGACTAATTGCACATCCTTTTCTGTCAGTTCTAGTTCCGCAAGCGGCCCTGTTACTTCTCCTTCTACTTTTGTTCCCGGGAAGAAAAACGGGGATAACTGCATACATTGTGCGACCTTTTCTTCGATCGTCATTTGTGCTAATAGATTTTTCATAGTTTCAGATGCCATAGTAACCTCCATAAAAACGATTTCGTCGAAACGTTTCTATTTAGATATAAAGTCATTATAAGCGCTTTCTTTTATAACGTCAAATCAAATAATTATTTTGTTCGATTTTTTGGGTTTCTTCTTATTGTTACTGCTAGCATCCGCATCAGTACAAGTTTTTATTTTCTTCGATTAACACTTGAAACCGATTTCAATGTGTATTATAATAATTTTGTCGAAACGTTTCTATAAATCAAATATGCTTATAAATGGCAGATTTAGGCTGTCATATCAATAAAAGAAATCGTTGGTTTCTTTTAAGGAAATGGAAGGAGCGTCTATGAAACAGTTTTTTAACCGTCACACCCCTTATTTTTTCATCTCACCTGCGCTTTTACTTTTAATTCTATTTTCATTACTTCCGATTGTTATTGCTTTTGTCATCAGTTTTACAGATATTGATTTGGTCGGACTTGCGGATTATTCGCAGATCCACTTTATCGGATTAGAAAATTACATCAATGTAATGAAAGATCCGACTTTTTTAAAAGCAATAGGAAATACACTTTTTTATGTTATTATCGGTGTTCCGCTTGTTATCGTTTGCTCGCTTGGTATTGCGCTGATGATCAATTTCTCGCAAGCAAAGATCTTTCAATTTTTCCGATTGATTTTCTACACACCCTCGATCACAAACGTTGTCGCTGTTGCGGTCGTATGGAGCTACTTATATAATCCGCGCTTTGGATTATTGAATTATCTGCTTTCCTTCTTGCATATCGGTCCGATTCCGTGGTTGCAAGATCCTGTGATGGCAAAGATATCGCTGATCATCCTTGCTGTATGGCGGGCGATCGGTGTAAATATGATCATCTTTTTGGCCGCTTTGCAAGGTATTCCAAAGGCTTATTACGAAGCAGCACAATTGGACGGCGCAAACAGCTGGCAACAGTTATTCCGTATCACAGTGCCACTACTTCGTTTTGCGATTTTCTTTGTGACGGTTACAACTATGATCGCTTGGCTGCAATTCTTTGAAGAGCCATTTGTCATGACTCAGGGCGGGCCGCTCGACAGTACTACTTCTGTTGCCCTCTTTATTTACCAAAACGGGTTCCAGTTGAGTAAATTCGGTTATGCGGCGGCTGGATCATTTATTCTGTTTATTGTCATCATTATCATTACCTTGATCCAATTCCGGATCCAGCGTAGAGATAATGAAGAATATTAAAGGAGAGGAGTCTTTTTAATGGACCAATCAACACACAAATCTCGGCTTTCCAAATGGCTGATAATCCTTATTTTAACTGTTGGCGGCTTCTTCATGATCTTGCCTTTTATCTGGATGATCCTCTCTTCTGTCAAAACAGATGCAGAGATTCTTCAGATCCCGCCGACCATCTGGCCTCGAGGTTTTACTTGGGATAGCTTTGTCAAACTATTTACGGAAATGAATTTTGCTGTTTATCTTAAAAACACCTTGATCATCGTCGTGTTCTCTTTCTTGGGACTTTTCTTAAATGCGATGGCTGGTTATGGTTTTGCGAAATTTAAATTTAAAGGAAAAAACAAGTTGTTTTATTTAGTATTAGCAACTATGATGATTCCCGGACAAGTGACCATGATTCCCGTTTACCTGCTATTGAATGCAGTAGGTCTTACCAATACGATGACAGGTATCGTACTGCCCGGCCTTGTTGGAGCGTTTGGGATCTTCTTATTCCGGCAGTTCATGTCCACGATCTCCAACGACTTGATCGAAGCTGCCCGACTTGACGGCGCTAGTGAATTTTATATTTTCTGGCGGATCATCTTGCCGATCTCACGTCCAGTACTGGCAGTTCAAGGTATCTTGACATTTATTGGGGCATGGAACTCCTTTATCTGGCCACTTATTATTGCCAACGACGAAAAATTCTACACGCTTTCCGTTGGATTGCAACTTCTCAAGGGCCAATACGGCAGCAACTACGCGCTACAAATGGCTGGTTCCACGTTTATGGTCATTCCGATCATTATTATCTTTATGATTTTCCAAAAATATATTCTGAAAGGATTCAATGTTTCAGGAATGAAATGATTTATCCTTCGACCAATGGATTTGTTGCTTCTTTTCAAATAGAAGCTTCAAATCCATTTTTTATAGACAATTCATCGAAAAATGATTCTCGCTGTTGCTTCTTGAGAGTAGAAGTGCTACTATGAATATGAAAAGAGAGAGCTATGCGCTAACATAGCCCCCTCTCAGCAGCACCGTTAAAAAGACGGTAGCTTAATAGAATAAATGATAATCATCTTTCCTACTCTGCTAAAGCGTAAAGATGATTATTTTTTTGGCTTATGGAAGTCCAGTATTAGAACGACTAAGGCAGCAAAAGCTACTGCAAAAGTCATTGCTTCATACACAGACATGATTAACCCTTTCCAGGAGTCAGACCATTAAAAACCATTGGCATCACCCCTTTGTTCAGGATTAGCCACCATCTTTTTCACTTTACTGCTGAAGAATATTATACCATTTTCCGAAGATTATCACGTTCTTTAATTTGAGCGATGATTCTGGATTTTAGGATATAATTACCTCCCATTATTAGCTTAGCTTGCACAAAGAATCAAAAAAGATCAAAATCTAGGATTTTGATCTTTTTTAGTACTTTTTTTATGCGCTACTTCATGGTAAAAATGTTTCTTCCATCAAATAAAAATCTACTTCCCGAGCTGCTTCTCTGCCTTCTGCAATTGCGGTTACGACAAGGCTTTGACCATAACGGGCATCGCCGCAAGCAAATACGCCTTCTTCGCTTGTTCGGTAAAATCCTTTTCTTGCATCGATGGTGTGCCGTTTTGTCTTATCGACGCCAAAGTTGCTGAAAATATCGTCAGTCGCACCTGCAAAACCAATAGCGATCAGTACCATATCTGCTTCCCAGAAACGTTCTGTTCCTTCTACCGGCGTATAACGTCTATTGCTTCCTTCTTCATTCATGGTCACGTCCACCGTATAAAGTCCGATCAATGTGCCATTGTCATCTTTCACAAATGATGTCGTGCTGACTAAATACTCACGCGGATCTTTACCGTACACATTAGCTGCCTCTTCGTGGGCATAATCCATCTTGAAGACTTTTGGATATTGCGGCCATGGATTTTTTCCTGTTCGGTCTTCTGGAAGTCTTCCTGCTAGACCAAATTGGTGGATGCTTTTTGCCCCTTGCCGCAATGCTGTAGCCACGCAGTCAGCACCTGTATCTCCGCCGCCGATAACGATCACGCGTTTGCCTTCTGCCGAAAGAGTCTGCTTACCGTCATTTTCTAAATTATCACGAATACTTTGCGTAAGATACGGTACCGCCATATGGATGCCGTCCGCATCTCTGCCTGGTAAAGAAATATCACGTGGCTTACTTGCGCCAGTTGCCAGAACGATCGAATCATAGGTAGCTTTTAATTCATCATAACTGATCGTTTCGCCGACATTGACACTTGTTTGGAATTGTACGCCTTCTGCTTCCATCAGTTGCACACGTCTTGTCACTTGCTCTTTTTCTAATTTCATTGTTGGGATGCCGTACATCAACAACCCACCGATCCGGTCGCTTTTTTCAAAAACGGTTACCAGATGACCTGCTTTATTTAATTGGTCCGCACATGCTAAGCCTGCCGGGCCTGAGCCAATGACAGCAATCCGTTTTCCGGTCCGATGTTTCGGGATCTCTGGTTTGATCCAACCCATTTCAAAGCCTTTATCGATAATAGCTTTTTCAATTGACTTGATGCCAACAGCCGGTTCGGAGATTGCTACAGTACAACCGCCTTCACAGGGGGCAGGACAAACCCGTCCCGTGAATTCCGGGAAATTATTCGTTTTAAGAAGAGCTTGTAGCGCTTCATACCAGTCGCCTCGATAAACCGCGTCATTCCACTCAGGGATAAGGTTATGGAGCGGACAACCAGAAACGCCATTTTTGATTTCCATTCCGACACTACAGAATGGAACACCGCAGTCCATACAGCGAGCTGCTTGGACAGTCAAGTCTGCTTCTGGCATCGGTAAACTATATTCGAGCCAGTCACGCACACGTTCCCGCGGTTTCCTTGTGGGCGATGGAATACGCTCATATTCCATAAATCCTGTCGCTTTTCCCATGGTTATCACTCCTTTCTATTTTCCTGCACCTGTAAGTAGTTTGCCGTCTTTGTGCTCATAAAATGCTTGTAGTTCCGCAGCGTCGTGTTCATTTCCTTCTGCTTCTAACGTCTCGATTCGGTCACGCATTAGTTCAAATTCATTCGGGATCACGTAAGCGAAGTTTTTAAGTTCTGCTTCCCAGTTTGCGAGCAGTTGTTTTGCAAAGTTGCTTTTCGTATAGCGATAATGATTTTCGATCAATTCTTTCAGCAATCTGATCTCACGCTTTTTTTCTACACTGCGGATACGGACCATTTCATGATTCGTTTTGATCACAAAGCGTTCACGTTCCGGTGCATAGATGAATGCTTCCCCTCCGGACATCCCAGCGGCAAAGTTATTTCCGATCTCGCCAAGAATGACTGCCACGCCGCCTGTCATATATTCACAGCCATTATCGCCGATTCCTTCTACCACGACTTTTGCACCACTGTTACGAACAGCAAATCTAGCACCCGCTTTGCCATGGAGGTAAGCCTCTCCACCAGTCGCCCCATAAAAAGTAACATTTCCTGCAATTGCAGATTCATGTGGATCGATCGGTGTTTCTTTTTGGGGACTGACGATCAGTTTCCCCCCAGAGAGTCCTTTTCCAAGGTAGTCATTTGCATCGCCATGGACTCTCAGTGTCATACCGCGCGGGGCATAAGCTCCGAAACTTTGACCAGCAGAACCAATAAAATCAAGTTCGATCGTATCTTCCGGTAAACCGACTGCTCCGAATTTTTTACTTACATAAGAACCAGCAATGGTGCCGATTGCTCGATCAATATTGCGAACAGCAAATGTCCCCGTCACTTTTGCTTGTGTTTCTAAAGCTGGTTGGATCAATGGAACAAGTTCTCGCATATCCAATGTTTGGTCGATTTTATGATTTTGTGGTTTTGTACAATACTGGATTTGATTTTTATAGAAATCGTCTTGATACAACATCTTGCTGAAATCAATATATTTAGCTTTCCAATGACTGTCCTTCCGTTCATGTGTGGTCAAATATTCTTTATGTCCAATCAACTCTTCTAGTGAGCGAACTCCCATTTCTGCCATCATTTCCCGCATTTCCTGTACTACAAACTGGAAGAAATTCACGACATAATCTGGAGAACCACCGAATTTTTTCCGCAGCTCCGGGTTTTGGGTCGCGACGCCGACTGGACAGGTATCCATGTGACAGACACGCATCATGACGCAGCCAAGTGTTACGAGCGGAGCGGTTGCGAAACCGAATTCTTCGGCTCCTAACATGGCAGCAACTAAAACATCTTTCCCGGTCATCAGTTTGCCGTCGGTTTCCACAACGACTTGATTACGCAGACCGTTCAATAGCAATGTCTGATGGGCTTCGGCAAGGCCGATCTCCCACGGCAGACCAGCGTGACGGATACTTGTCCGCGCCGCTGCTCCTGTTCCACCTTCATATCCACTTACTAAGATGACATCAGCAAGGCCTTTTGCTACCCCGGCTGCGATAGTACCGATCCCCGTTTTCGATACCAATTTGACATTGATTCGAGCTTCGTGGTTAGCATTTTTCAAGTCGAAAATAAGTTGCGATAAGTCTTCGATCGAATAAATATCGTGATGCGGCGGTGGCGAAATAAGTCCCACGCCTGTCGTAGAGCCACGTGTTTTTGAGATCCACGGATAGACCTTCTGTCCAGGGAGATGTCCGCCTTCACCTGGTTTAGCCCCTTGTGCCATTTTGATCTGCAATTCTTCGGCATTTACCAAATAATGACTGGTAACACCAAAACGTCCTGAAGCAATCTGCTTGATAGCACTTCTACGCCAATCGCCGTTTTCGTCTTTGACAAAACGCTCTGGATTTTCGCCGCCCTCACCGCTATTACTTTTCCCGCCGATCCGGTTCATTGCGATCGCTAATGCTTCATGTGCTTCCTGACTGATCGATCCATATGACATCGCACCAGTTTTAAAGCGTTTGAAGATGGCTTCAGCTGGTTCGACTTCCTCGATTGGGATCGGCTGGCGGTCGCTTTTGAACGTTAATAAACCTCTTAGAAAGGCACTGTTTTGATTTTGCATCAAGTCCGCATAAAGATCATATGTCTCGCGGTTATTTTCCCGCGTTGCTTGTTGAAGAGAATGGATGGCTAATGGATTATAGACATGATATTCGCCGTTAGACCGCCATTGATATTCACCGCCAGTATCCAGTGTGAACGACTGATAGCCGATATCATGGAAAGCTTCGCGATGTCTGAGCCATGCCTCTTGGGCAATGATTTTGAGCGGGATTCCGCCGATTTGTGTAGCTGTTCCTGGAAAATAGGTATTGATCACAGCATCACTGATCCCGATCGCTTCAAAGATCTGCGCCCCACGATAGCTTTGTACTGTCGAAATACCCATTTTTGACATTACTTTCAGCATGCCGTCCGTAAGTGCTTCAGCATAGCGTTGTTCTGCTTCTTGAAGGGTAAAACCTTTGATCCGCTGTTCGTCGATCAAACCTGCGATCGTATCGATAGCCAAATATGGATAAACCGCATCGGCACCATAACCAACTAATAAAGAAAGATGATGAACATCTCTGACCTCTGCTGTTTCCAAAACAAGACTTGCTTTGGTACGTAATCCTTGCTGAACGAGATAATGATGTAGACCGCTGGTTACTAACAGCGAAGGAATCCCGATCCGGTCATCATTCACGCCGCGGTCGGAAAGTACAAGCAACTCGGCGCCATCTCGGATTGCTTTCGCCGCTTCCTCAAATACTTCCTGCAGCCTCGCCTCTAATTGATCACGCTCTTTTTCAGAAAAATGGATCGCTATTTTGCGAGTTTTTTTGGTAAAAACATTCTGCTCCATCAGTGCTTGAAATTCAGCGCGCTTTAAAACAGGCGTTGCCAATCTGATTCGATGTGCATTTTTTGCAGAGGGTTCTAAAATGTTCCCTTCGTCTCCCAAGAGCGTCATCGAAGAAGTCACGACTTCTTCCCGAATACCATCAATTGGTGGATTGGTTACTTGCGCAAACAGCTGCTTGAAGTAATTGAACAATAGCTGGGGCCGCTGGGATAGTACAGCGAGTGGTGCGTCATAGCCCATTGCTCCCATTGGATCTTTTTTCTCTGTGACCATTGGAATCAAGATCTTATTGAGCTCATCTTGCGTATAACCAAACGCCCGCTGCTCTTTGAAACGTTCTGATTTGGAAAGCTCTGCTTGTTCGCTTGGCTCTTCTTTCGCAAGATCTGCTAGCTCTGTTAATTCCGCCTTTAGCCATTCTCGGTAAGGTTTAGCAGCCGTCAAATGCATCTTTACTTCTTTATCTGTGATCAATTTCCCCTGCTCTAAATCGATGAAAAGCATTTCTCCAGCGCCGACAGTTTCTTTGCGGATCACTTCTTCTGCCTCTACAGGTACAACGCCTGTTTCGGAAGAATAGATGATCGTGTGATCTTTGGTTTCGTAATAGCGTGCTGGACGAAGCCCGTTTCTATCTAAAATCGTACCGATAACCCGGCCATCTGTAAATGAGATCGAAGTTGGTCCATCCCACGGCTCCATCAGCATACTGTGATATTCGTAAAAAGCTCGTTTGGGATCTAGCATGTTTGGATTTTTATCCCATGGTTCCGGGATAAGCATCATTGCTGCGTGTGGCAATGAACGGCCGGTCTGCACGAGAAATTCCAAGGCGTTGTCTAAGGTCGCGGAATCACTTCCGTTTTCATCGATAACTGGAATAACTTTTGCCAAGTCATCGCCAAACAGACTGGATGCGGCACGTTTTTCTCTTGCTTTCATCCAGTTGACATTGCCGCGTTGGGTATTGATCTCGCCATTATGGACAAGATAGCGGTAAGGATGTGCGCGTTCCCAGCTTGGAAACGTATTTGTAGAGAATCTGGAATGCACAAACGCAAAGGAAGAGGTATACGCTGGATCCGCAAGATCCAAGTAATAGCGGTCGATTTGTTCTGGTGTAAGCATCCCTTTGAAAATAACCGTACGTGTCGAAAGACTAGGAATATAAAATACTTCTGTCACTGCTTTGCTATTCGCCGCAAAATTTTCGATCTGACGGCGGATGAGATAAAGCTGTTTCTCAAATTCCCGCTCCGTTAGTCCGCGCTCCTGCTCCACAAATAATTGGTAGATCGCTGGTTCCGTTTCCCGCGCTCCTGCTCCAACTTTGCTAGCATCCGTTGGTACTTTACGCCACCCTAAGAAATGCTGCCGTTCTTGCTGGATCAATTTCTCCGCCTCTGCCATCAATAATTCCCGCTGTGCTGGATCTTGGGGGAAGTTAAACATACCGACTGCATACGTGTATTTGGCAGGTAATTCGATACCCATTTCAAGGCAAACATGACGAAAGAAAGAATCCGAGATCTCTAGGAGGATGCCTGCTCCGTCCCCAGTATCGCCGCCAAGCTCACCGCCACGGTGCTTTAACTGACAAAGCATGTGGATGCCTTGCTCAACGATTTTATGCGAATCACGGTGTTTAATATTAGCAACAAAACCGATGCCGCACGCATCATGTTCTCTGCTCGGATCATACAAACCGTGTTTTTCAGGCAAATTCGTTACTTTCATTAGGGGTTCCTCCTCTTTCAAAGCCATTTATCGAAATAATTGATTGAATAAACTGACTATTCAACCCTCATTAATTAGCTGACATTATTTGTAGTTTCCATTTTAGTCCTTTTCATTTATCTAAACAATATATATAATAGAATAAAACAATATCAAATTGAGAACAATCGAGGTGTAGGTATGGAACTTAGACAATTGAAGTATTTTATGGAGGTCGCAAGTTTTGAACATATGACTCAGGCTTCGGAGAATTTACACGTTGCGCAATCTGCCGTCAGCAGGCAGATAACAAAATTAGAAGAAGAACTTGGGATCAAGCTTTTTGACCGAGTTGGTCGAAACATGCAGCTGACAACCGTTGGTGAGGATTTTCTGAATCAAGTCAAAGTCGCATACAATGAACTGCTCAAAGCAGAAGCGATCGTAACCGAGTATTCTGATCCAACGAAGGGGTCCGTCCGGATCGGTCTGCCCAATTCACTTGCTTCAAAAGTATTGCCCGCTGTTATTTCTGCTTTCCGAGCAGAGTATCCAGATGTGACCTATCATTTTGTCGAGGGATCTAATGCCGAATTGAAACAGTTGTTATTGGATGGTGAAATCGATATCACTTTCTTATCTCCCGTCCCGGAAACAGATGATTCCGTAGAAGCAGTGAAATTTTTCGATGAAAAGTTGAAAGTGATTTTCCCCGCAACTCATCCGTTGGCAGATCGCTATAATGTCTCGCTGGAAGAGTTAGCAGCTGAAAAATTCATTTTGTATCCACCCAATTTTGATTTATTCAAAATCGTGACCACAGCAGCCGAAAAAAAAGCAATATCGCTTGATATTGCTTTCCAAAGTCAAGATTTTTATACGATTCAAGGGCTTGTTGGAGCGGGGCTTGGCATCAGTATTTTACCAGAAATGATCTTGGATGGTACCATTTTCAAAGACACCAAAGCGCTTCCGCTCCGAAATAAAGAACTGCGTCGTTCTGTCGGCTTAGTTGTGACGAAAAAACGCCAATTATCGCCGACTGAAAAATTATTTTACCAGTTTATCAAGAAATTTTTCCTGAATCATCAGTAGTTCCAGCTAACTGATGTAAGGTTTGTTTTTTATCTGTCGAGCGAACTAGTGCCGAAATAAATGATAATCCGGCAACTCCCTGCGCCAAGATCGCCCGCGCATTTTCTGGATAGATGCCTCCAATCGCAACGACAGGATAATCACTTGCTGCTACCAATTGCTGTAGACCATTTAGCCCTAATTCAGCTTCTGCATCTGCCTTTGAAATCGTTTGAAAAACTGGTCCGATACCTAAATAGGCAAGTTGCCGCAGTTGGTTAGCTTTTTCCACCTCAGCCAGTGAGTGACAAGATAAACCAATAGAAAACCGATCCGCGTGTTCGTGCAATGCTTTTTCCACCGCGTAATCCGATTGACCCAAATGGATCCCATCTGCTTCCAACTGGATCGCTAAGTCGACATCATCATTTACGATAAATGGAATGGCATGCATACGGCAGATTTCCCGCAGTGTTTTTCCTAATTCGATGATTGCTTCGTTTGACTCCAAACTTCCGGCACCTTTTTCCCGGAACTGAAATGCCGTTATGCCTGCTCTGATTCCTTCTTCTAGCATGTCTGGCAAGGATTGCCCTGCTGCCAGATCTTGCGTACCAGCGATCCAATACAACTTTAGATCTGAGGCTGTCACTCGCATGGCTATTCCTCCTTTCGATAAGCCCAGTGATTGACTGGACCATGGCCGTGTCCTACTTCGATCGATTGCTCAATGCTTGCCGTGATAAATGCTTTTGCTGTTCGAATCGCGGCTTCGACATCCGCCTGTTTGGCTAATTCGGCTGCAATACATGCAGAGAATGTACAGCCTGTTCCATGCGTCCGAACGGTTTCGGTTTTAACACTCGAAAGCCAGAATGATTTGCCATTTTCCAGCAAAACAAAGTCTTCTGCTGCTTCGGTATCTAAACGATGTCCACCTTTGATAACAACGTTTTTCGCTCCAAGCGCTTGTAACTTTTGGGCCGCTTTCTGGATGGCGGACTGCGTAGGAAGCTTTTCATCTACCAAAACTTCTGCTTCGGGAAGATTAGGCGTTAGCACAGTAGCAAGCGGCACTAGCTGTTCTTTTAAAGTTTGAATGGAATCTGCCGCTAATAGGGAAGCGCCTCCCTTAGCAATCATTACTGGGTCGATCACAAGTTGCGGAAGTGACTGCTGCTGGGCGAATTGCACGACTGCCTGCATCGTTTCTGTATCTGCCAGCATACCCGTTTTCACTGCTCGAATATCGAAATCAGCAAAGATCGAGGTCAGCTGACTAATAAGGACATCTTTTGGCAATGTATAGCTAGCCTGCACGCCCTGTGTGTTTTGAGAAGTGACTGCAGTGATCGCACTGGTACCGAATACCAATCGTTCTTGAAAAGTTTTCAAATCTGCTTGGATTCCAGCACCGCCACCACTATCAGATCCGGCGATCGTTAATGCTTGTGGATACGTTTCAACCATTTGTAACGACCTCCATTTTCACTTGGGTCTTCACATCTGCCTCATTAAGTTGATAAAGTGCATCCATTAGTTGCAAGCGGAAACTTCCTGGTCCTTCGGCGATCTCACTTGCTTTCTCTCCAGCGATCGCATATGTTGCTGCTGCGGTTTCAAGCGCTGTCAGTGAATTTTCCGTTGCTAAAAAAGCTGCTGCGATCCCGCCAAATAAACAGCCCGAACCGGTCATCTTCGGAAATAGCGCCGTTCCATTATCGATCCGAACGACTTGTTTGCCATCCGTTATAAAATCAGACACGCCGCTAATCGCTACAAGCGTCTGATACTGCTGCGCGACTTTTTTCGCTGCTGCCACTACTGATTCATGATCTCCCTCTCCCGCATCTACACCTTTACTTTGCCACTCTATTTCCGCGAGCGCCGCGATTTCTCCGGCATTTCCGCGGATCGCATCTACCCGGATCGCTTGCAGTAATTGTAAGTTGAAATTTTTACGATAAGCAGTTGCTCCGATCCCGACCGGGTCTAACACAACTGGAATACGCCTAGCATTTGCTTTTTCAGCTGCTGCCTTCATCATCTCAAAATTACCACCGGAAAGTGTGCCCGTATTGATCAAAAGTCCACTGGCATGCGCCACCATTTGCACGACATCTTCTACTTCATCTCCCATAACTGGCGAAGCGCCAATGGCAAGTAATCCATTTGCCACGTCATTGATCGTGACTGTATTTGTCAAACAAACCACAAGTGGATTCTGCTTTCGTAATGCTGTTAAAAGTGCTGGTTGAATCATTTTCCTTCCTCCTTAGGCAACAAAAAAACCACTTCCCAGACAAAGGAAAGCGGTTAGACAGCTATTTAGCAACTATATCCACTCACTTCCCTACGTTGGTGCTAACCAAATCAGGTTCAAAGGGACCAATCTCTCGATTATCTCAGCTAAATAGCGCCCCTAGCGATTTATTGTTTTTAGTTATCTTCTGTTTTAGAATAACGCTTTTTTGATGAAAATGCAATGTTTCGTAAATAATAAAAAAGCTTCCCTATGTCGTTTCGCATAAGGAAGCTTTTTTCACACTTGGATCCTTTTTTTCTCCATAAAGATCTCTAATTGATCGATCGCTTGCAACACTTTATCCGCAGTCATCTTACCAGGCATCAAGTGGATCGTTTCGTGTTCGGAAGCTGCACGCTCTGCCACTTCTGCTAATCTCGCTTCTGGAAGCTCTGCTAAGCCAAGATCTACAAGGCTTGCTGGAAGTTGCAAGGATTGATAGAACGGCAGTAGCGTATCGATCTCTTGCCAATTGCCTTCTAAAACTAATTGCACAAAAATACCATAGGCTACTTTGTTTCCATGGAGGAGATGATGCGTTTCCGGTAAGATCGTCAACGCGTCATGGATCGAATGCGCACCAGCACAGCGACCGTAATCGTCACCAAATCCGCCGACCATTCCACCAACCATAATGTTTGTCTCTACGATTTTCACAAATGCTTCATTCAATTCGCCTGCTTCCATTGCTGTCAGAGCTGCTTCGCTATATTGCAAAAGATTATCGCGGCATAATTTCGCAGTAAAGTGAGCAATTTCGACTTCGACTGGTTTTTGCTCCAGCTGACGAATGATAACATCGGCTTCGTACCATTTTGCAAGCGTGTCGCCAATACCGGCGATCAGTAGTTCTTTCGGTGAATGGAGGATCACTTCTGGATCAAGTAGAACAAGACCATTGCTGCGGGGGAAAACATCATAACGAATCATACTTCCCTCTGGCGAGTACATAACACTAAGCGGGGTATAAGCTGCACAAGTAGAGGCTAATGTGGGCAAAATAATAACAGGCTTATTCGAGACGATAGCGGCCGCTTTTGCCAGATCAGTTATCTTCCCACCGCCAACTGCAACAACTGCTTCCCAGTTTTCCTCAGCTATTTTTTCTACTAAAAAGTCACGTTCTTCATACGTGCTTTCACCTTGATATGTGTGAAAAGCTACCGTGTAATTTGGCAGTTCTGGGAAAAAGCGTTCGGCAACTTCCCATGATTTCGTTCCCTTTAAGACAAGGATGCGCTGCAATCCACGACGTTCTAAGTGACGGGGCAACGTTTGCCATGCCCCCGTTTCGCATACAAATTCTTGCGGTGCTCCGCGTACGATCAGTTCTTTTTCCATTTTTCATTCCTCCAACTTAGACGCAATCGATAATAGGAAATATTGTAAAACAAACAATGATAATTGTCAATTTTCAGGCTGTTTGGATATTTCATCTTTTCCAAACCATTTTTTGCTGATCTGCTGCATTTTTCCTTCTTTATATAACTTGTCAAACGCCTGGTTGACTTTTTTCTGCAGCGTTTTATCTGTTTTGCGCATACCTACTGCAAAATCTGCTGGTTTAAAGCCGCCGGTAATGATTCGGTAATCCGCCCGGTTCTTTTGTTTGGCGATAATATACCGCGCGTAGACATTGTCAATGATCAGCCCGTCGATCCGATTGTTATTCAGATCGATAAAGGCATCATTAAAACTGTCATAGAGTTCTGGCTGCTTATTTTTGATGATATTTGTCAGCACTTCCGGCTGCTTCGCCATATCATCAAGGGCGCTGGCACCATTTTGGGCACCTAATAGTTTGCCTTTCATTCCTGCAAAGGAGCGAATGTTATTCTTTTTGAGTGTCACTAGCACTTGTTCATTTTTCATATACGGCTGCGAAAAAGCTACTTTTTCCGCTCGTTCTTTATTTACTGTATAGCCATTCCAGATCAAATCGATCGATTCGTTTTTCAATTCGGTTTCTTTGAGCGTCCAGTCGATCGGCTGGAATTTTACTTTAATGCCATATTCTTTGAAAACCGCCTTTGCGAGATCGACGTCAAAGCCGATGATCTTATCTTTTTTATCACGAAACCCCATTGGCACAAAAGTATCATCTAAGCCAACAACGATCTCTTTCTCTTTTTTTATCGCTGTCCATCTATCACTACCGGCGATCCTGCAGGCAGAAAGCAAGACTGCAAGTAGTGTCAGAATGAGTAGCAGGTAATATTTGCGTTTCATATGATTTGCTCCTTTATCATCCTTTTGGTTCCACTTCCATCAATTGATCCGCGATATTTTTCGCAAAGTCATGGTCATGGGTAACGACGATCTGCGTGATGCCTTCTTTTTTCAAATCTAAAATCAATTTTTCCACGTGCCCCTTCAGATCCGGGTCAAGCGCAGAAGTCGGTTCATCGTAGCAAAGCACTTTCGGTTTCATCGCCAAAGCTCTGGCAATCGCAGCCCGCTGCTTTTGTCCCCCAGATAATTGGAATGGCAAATGTTCTTTTTTATCTGCCAGCCCAAGCAACGCCAAGATGCGTTCTGCTTCTTGTTTGGCTTCTTGCTTCGATTGTTTGCCGACCAGCTGCGGCGCTAAAATAATATTATCCAACACTGTCAAATGTGGGAAGAGGTGGAACTCTTGAAAAACGACACCAATCGGTTCAACTGGCTTTTTCTTGTTTTCAAAATCGATTTTTTCCTCATCGATCCAGATCTCTCCACTGTCCATCGTTTCAAGACCGCTGATACAGCGCAGTAATGTCGTTTTCCCGCCGCCTGACGGACCAACGATCGATAGTATCTCATTATCCGCCAGTGTCAGCGATACGTTATCTAAAATCAATCGATCATCAAATTTTTTCGTTACATTTTTGATTTTTAACATATGATCCACCCCTTATTTATAGTAATTGTAGTGTTTTTCGATCCGTTTGAAAAGCAGTGTCAAAACGGCGGTCAGCAGCAAATAGATAAGACCGACTAATACGAGTGGTATCAACGTCACATCGCGGTTGGAAGCAATTTTCCCAGCTCGCAGCAAATCACCTAATCCTAAGACATAAACTAGCGAGGAATCTTTCACTAGGTTGATGACTTCATTCCCGATTGCCGGTAAAACACGTTTGATAACTTGTGGCAACACGATTTTTCTAACCGTTTGTCCATAACTCAGACCTAAAACTTTTGCACTTTCATATTGCCCTTTTTCAATCGATAAAATGCCGCCGCGGAAGATTTCCGCAAAATAGGCTGCATAATTGAGAACAAATGCGAATAATACCGCTTCATATCGTTCTAGGATCAAATGGAAATAAGGTGCGCCATAATAAATAAAAATCAATTGTAATAATAGCGGAGTCCCTCGCATGATCCACACATAGGTATCGATGATCCAGCGAAGCGGTCTGATTTTGCTGACATTCCCCAGGGCTATGATCGCTCCGAGCGGAATGGATAATAGTAGTGTGTAGAAAAATACTTGTAGCGTCGTCTTCAAACCTTCAAGTAACGCTGGCATGATTTGTAGTACATAAGTCATTTGTTTTCGCTCCTTTTTTGTAAAAATAAAAAATCCCGTTCTCCGGGCAGCAGTGCTGCTCAGAGGACGGGAATATCATTCACGTGGTTCCACCTCAGTTTTATTGATATCTCACAATATCAACCTCAACCAGTCATAAAATTGACTGTCCGGCTTTAACGGGCCGTCCCGAATTTACCTACTTCTTCCTTCAATAAACCTGCTCCCAGATGTGTTCACCTAAGTGCCGCTACTCTTTCCCAGCAATCAAGAGCTCTCTATAAACGGCTAAACCTTAAATTACTATTCTGTTCTTCACATTTACTTCTATTTGCTAATACTGTACCATGATAAAGCAAAGAAGTCAACTATTCAAAAAAAGAGACCAAAAAATCTCTTTTTCGGTCTCCAATGCGAACTAAAATGTTTTTTTTCGTTTATTTTCGATCCCCACTTCAATTTCTCCTTTAAATGTATAAGAAGAAATGATTTCTTTTCGAATAATAATTACGCCATCCGCACGTCCGTCAACATCAAAACTTTGAAATTCGATGGCATCTTCTACATTTTCCAGCACATAGCCATAAAAGCTTTCACTGTCATCAAAAAGCTCTACACCAAGCACGAGCTGCTCTATTTTCGACAAATCTGTGATATATTCCATTAGTGAGTATTTCTTTTTCAACTGGACTTCTAGAAACGGAGCTGTATGCTCTGTTCCTCTGTGTTTTGCCAATACCAGTACATCCTGCATAGCTAACGTATTCGTCTCTAATTGATAGATGGATTCGATTGGAATGGCCCGATACCCATTCGCTTCGCCATTTTCGCTGATTACTCGGAACAAGCATTCCAAATTGGTCACTGCTTCAATATATCCCGCATAATGAAAATCAGCATCCGGATTGGCATAAATAGCTACTAGCTCTTTCCTCTCTTGAAAGCCAATTAATTTGTCTACGATAAATTTACTCATCTCTTCGAACTCCCTTTTTCTATATTTCTATCTTGCTGATTTTTTCAGACCGACTAGCAAAAGCGCAATCAAACTACCCAACGTAATAATGTCTGCCAACCAACCTAAACCTACTTCTTCCCATGCTCCGCCAAACAAAGAAAAAAAGTCGGCTATAACGATGAATGCTACTAACCATGGGATAAGATTACTATTCATTCCAATATCATAACAGCGCCTAGAAAATAACGCTAAAGAAGGAATAAAAGTAATGACGTTAAAAAGAAAACTTACGCCAAGCGAATTATCTTGCGAGAAAAACGCTAATACAAATTCTGCTACTACTAGCCATAAAAAATTAAACCAAAATTCGCTTCTGCTTGTTCTTGTTGTAAAATTAAAATAATTTTTCCAAAATGAAACGAATGCTTCTTTGAATGTCATGATTTCTCCTTTTTAAAATAATTCGATTAATTTGTCTATCCATTCAATCCCCAAAAAAATTAAAATCGGCATATTGATATAATAAGTGATTTTTCTTTTTTTCGTTTCTCGATGACTTGTTACTGCACTAATAATAAGTGACACAATTAAAAAAGCAGTGATCACTAAAAACATTTCTTCTCTCCTTTAGTTAACGTAAAAATGGATAACTGAAGCAACAAACGGAATTGCACAAATAACAATAATAAAAAGGAATAGCCCAATTCTCCCTCATCGCCAATCATTTCCGCATATTCATCTTCTAAGTAACGCCGATATTTTTGTTTCGTCACAACCAGTTCTCCCTTTTTGCAAACCATGCATTTATTACATAAATATTACATTGGTTTCATTTTTTTGTCAAACGCTTTTAGGTAACTACTGCTTTTCTCCTCAAAAAAAGCGTAAGCATTTGGTCAAATACTTACGCAAAACTATTTTTATTTCATTTATTTTCTTACTATTCTACTTCCACCGGAATCACCTGGAATTTTTCAAAATCAAACAATCCGTTATCCGTTAATTTTAATGTCGGGATAACTGGCAATGTTAAGAATGATAGTGTTAAAAATGGATCAAATCCGCGAGCTGTACTAATGCTGTGGAATGCTGTTTCTAATTCCAGTAGCCCGCTCTGGACGTTTTCAAAAGTGTCATCGCTTAGAAGACCGGCAATTGGCAGCGGCAGGCAAGATAATACTTTCCCGTCTGCAACCACAACGATACCGCCATTTTTCTCCGTGATCGTTTCAATAGCAAGCATGATCGAATCGTCATCAGCACCAACGGCCACGATATTATGTGAATCATGTGCCACTGTGGTAGCGATCGCGCCTTTTTGTAGTCCAAATCCTTTGACGATGCCAAGACCTACGTTTCCGGTATTTTTGTGTCGTTCGACCACGACCATTTTTTGTTGATCGGCATGAATCGAAGGCATAAATTGACCACTTTCAAGGGAAACGGTCTCTTGAAGTGGATCAGTAAATAATTGGTTCGGACGAATACCGATAACATTACATAATGAAGAATGAAGGTGCAATTCCAGATCTTCTGGCTTCAGCTGATGTCTAACGGTTGGTGATCGGAACTCCGTTTTTCCAGTCGAATGGAAATAACTTTCTTTACGAACACGGTCGGCTACGACAAGTTCTCCTTTTTTCATCACATCTGTGATAGAGACTTCTGTTAAGTCATCCATGAAGAGGATGTCTGCTTGATAGCCTGCTGCGATCGCACCTAAATAGGGAAGTTGATGGCAAGTAGCCGCATTGATCGATGCGAGCTGGATTGCTGTGATCGGATCCATTCCACTGGCGATCGCCATCTTCACATGGTAATTGATCGAACCTTCTGTCATAATATCGGAAATCAATTTATCATCGGTACAGAAACAAAAACGATGACTATTCGTTTCATTTACAGCAGCTAATGTATGCTTCAGATCCCTGCCGACTGTTCCCTCACGAAGCATCACATACATCCCTGCGCGTAACCGATCGAGCGCTTCTTCAGCGGATGTGCTTTCGTGGTCGGTGCGAATCCCTGCTGCTAAGTAATTATTAAGATCTTGACTGTGCAGGCCGGCGCCATGTCCATCGATTCGGCCGCCTTCCGCTTTGGCGTCAAGAATCTTTTGCAAGATATCCTCGCTTCCGCTAGCTACAGAAGGAAAATCCATCACTTCCGCTAGACCGATCACCTTTGGATGCGCATAAAGTGGCTTTAGCTGTTTTGCTTTTAATTCTGCACCATTATTTTCTGTTTGGGTGGCTGGTACGGAGGAAGGCAGCATGACAAACATATCCAGCGGGATCCCCTCCGCATTCTCAAGCATAAACGTAATACCTGCTTCTCCAGCAACATTTGCGATCTCATGTGGATCAGTAACGATCGTTGTCACGCCATTTGGAAGCAAGACTCGAGCAAATTCTGCCGGTGTCACCATTGCGCTTTCGACATGCACATGACTATCGATAAAACCTGGGACCAAGTATTTTCCTTTTGCATCGATAACGGTCTTTGCCTTTTGAAACTCGCCGATTCCAGCTATATAGCCGTTCTTGATCGCAATATCACCTGTCATGATCTCTTTGGAAAACACATTCACAATTTTTCCATTCTTAATAACGATATCTGCAGCTTCTCGATGATTGCTCACCGCGATACGTTCCTGCAGCTGTTTCACTGTTTCCAAATCCTCTTCCTCCTATCTATCGGTCAAGCTTCGTAAAAACCTTCATCTAGCAAGTAGCCTTGCGCAGCTTCCAAACTAGGAAAAACGGCTTCCACATTATCACCTGTATAGATGATCCACATTTCATTTTCATAACTGGTACGTAATTCTTCGCCGCGGTCATTGCGGAAAAAAATCGTATCCCCATTTTGATAGGGTTCGCCATCGGTCTGTAGATAGCCGATCGCCCCTTTTAAAACGGCTTCCAGTTCCGAGGCACTATAGTCGCGGATGTTTACAAAGCCATCTTTGCCGGCTTCGGGAGAATCTGGCCAATAAACAAAGCCATTGCCGTTCGGGTGTAAAAATTTAACTACGATCTGCTTATCGCGCTTGCTTTCGGGATAATGGTAATTGATGCGTCCAAGCGAGACCGGATTTGCTTCTAAACCATCCATTTTTTCAATAATTGCTTGTTTTTCTTCAAATGAGAGCATATTTTTCTTCCCTTTCTATTTACCAGATTGAATCAAGGTATCGACTAATTTTGGAAACCAATCTTCTAAATTCTCAAATTCAAATCCGGCTTCTTTTGCTTTAGCTGTATTCAGCGTGTTCGTTCCTGGAATGTCAAATGGCGAATTGTCCTCTTGGTCGGCGATAAATTCTAATTTGCATTTTCTTGCTACTTTGCTTTCAATGATCTCGATAATTTTTTGAAGGGTATAGCTGCCGTCCGAACTAGCGTTGATCGGTCCTGTTACATCTGTTTCTGTTCCTACCCATTTCAAAAAGCGTGCTGCTTCCTGATCTAAGATGAAATCAGTCGCCGCATGTTCATGCGTGATCGCGATTTCTTTTCCACGACGGATATGTTCAATATGAAATTCCAACCGCTCGGTATAATCTGCCTCGCCAAGCACGATCGGAAAGCGAACAGCCACTACTGGGAATGTTGCTTTTTGGAAAAAAACTGCCTCGGCAAGACGCTTGCCTTCACCATAATCGAAATCATCTTTTGAGCCATGAATGATCTCATAGGTGCTTGGTTCAAAGTCGCTTTCCGTAAGTTCGCGGTCTTTGTTGCGGTAGACAGCTTTAGAAGATGTGAAGATATAGCGTTTCACTTTGTCTTTAAAGGCACTCACTGCATAGCTGGCTTCTTGTGGTGAATAACAGATATTGTCATAAACAACATCCCACTTTTCATTCGCGATTCGAAACACATCATCACGTAAAGTACGGTTGAGCACGACGGTCCTCACTTTATCTCCGAATGGATGCTCCTGCTTCCCACGCGTTGCGATCGTTACATCGTGTTCCGCATCTATCAATGCCTCTACAAGCTGTTTCCCAAAAAATCGTGTCCCACCAAAAACCAAAATCTTCACTTTTATTGCCCCCTTAGCAAAAACAGGAACCTCCTTTTCCGAGATTCACTGCTATTTCTTTTAATTGAATTCTACCGTTTCTGTACTTGTGAACTGCCGGTAAGTATTGATCCGCACTAATAATTGTTCTAAGTCCAACTGACTATCCGCAGCGGTGATATTCCAAATGACTTCCTCACGTCCTTTGATCGACGTTGTCAAATGCAGTTTTTGCGTAAACGCCAAACCGAATTTCCCCGGGATCAATTCTATCTTTTCGATCTCCTCCCATGTTTTGAAATCCGTGCGATACGTCAGCCCGGCTTCCGAGAGGGTGATCACAGGGAAAACTTGTAGTAGTTTACTTCCCCGCCAAATCATCACGAGTAGTAAAAACAGGAATAAAATCGTTTTTTCCAAACCAGTAACACCTTTGATATGGACAAAGCCGATGTAGATAAAGAGACAAGCCGCTAGCCAAATCAAAATCTCCGAAACAATGAGACGCTTATTGGTATATATTTTTTCTTCGCTCATAGACGCTCCTTTAGCTAAAGTTATTATCTCTATTGTACAATGAAACCGTATGATTTAAAACCATTGATTCCTATTTTCGGAAAATCGTGTTTTGTGCTATACTTTCTTTAGCGCTTTTATGTATAAAATAAGGAGGGACGCAACATGAAGCAAGTCATCCTTGTCGGGTTCATGGGTGCCGGCAAAACGACGATCGGAAAGTTACTGGCGAAACGTAAGGGCATGCCTTATTATGATATCGATGAAGAAATCGTACAGGATCAGAAGCAAACGATTGCGGCGATTTTTGCGGAAAGCGGAGAAGAAGCTTTTCGGAAATTAGAAACAGCGAAATTACAGGAATTGCTAGGGAAAAACGGTGTCATCTCAACTGGTGGCGGGATTGTTCTGAATGCCGACAACCGCGAATTACTCACCTCGCATCCAGCTGTATTTTACTTACAGACATCGCCTACGACATTTTTAGAACGTTTGAAAGAAGATACCTCACGGCCATTGATCCAGCAAAAAACGATGGCAGAAGTAGAAGCGATTTTTGAGCCACGGGTTCCGTTGTATGAAGGAGTCGCGAGCCATATTATTACGACAGACGGAAGATCGCCGGAGGTTATTGTGGAGGAGATCATAGCAAAAACGACTTGCTAGCGAGACGAGTGTCTTACTTGCAAGTCGTTTTTTTATTGTAGTTCTAGCACCGTCACTGCCTCAATATGATTCGTCATCGGAAACATATCTACCGGCTGAACCGTCTTCGCAGTATAACCACCTGCAGTCAAAATCTGCATATCTCGGGCAAGTGTAGCCGGATTACAGGACACATAAACCACTTTTTTCGGTTTCATATCCATAATCGTTTCTAAAAGCTTTTCATCGCAGCCCTTGCGAGGTGGATCGACAACTAAAACATCTGCTTTGATGCCAGATCGATACCAATTTGGGATCACTTCTTCTGCTTTTCCGGTTTCAAAGGTGACATTGTCCAGCTGATTCAACTGGGCATTTGCTTTTGCGTCAATAATGGCTTGTGGTACAATTTCCACGCCATAAACATGCTTGGCATTTTTGGCTAGGCAAAGGGAGATCGAGCCGATTCCGCAGTAAGCATCGATTACGATCTCATCCCCTGTCAGTCCTGCTGCGTCTAGTGCTTCTTGATATAATACTTCCGTTTGCTCTGGGTTGACTTGGTAAAACGACTTCGCCGAAATAGCAAAATGGATGCCGTGGATCGTATCGGTGATCATTTCTTTTCCCCATAATGTACGGGTCGTCTCGCCCATGATCACATTCGTTTTTGCGGCATTGATGTTTTGCACGATGGAAGCAATGTTTGGTACTTCTTTTTGGATATCAGCCACTAATTCAGTCAGGTTCGGAAATTTTTTGCGCGTTGTTACGAGCACGATCATCAGTTCGCCGCTTGTTTTGCCATAACGCGTCATGATATGGCGGATATCGCCACGGCCTGTTTCTTCTTGATAGGGCATAATCGCATATTTTTCGAGTAAGCGGCGTACGATCTGAACAGCATCGTCTCCGGTTCGATTATGGATCAGGCAGGTATCCATATCAATAATGTCATGGCTTCGTTTTTGATAAAAACCTGCTTGGATCTTGCCATTCACGTAACCAACAGGGACTTGTGATTTGTTCCGATAGCGAAATGGCATCTCCATTCCCAGTGTTGGTTTCACTTCCACATCCAGTTTTCCGATCCGTTTCATGTTTTGCGCGACTTGGTTCTGTTTGAACGCTAGCTGCCCGTCATAACTTAAATGCTGCAAGCTGCAGCCACCGCATTTAGCATAAACTTCGCAAGGGGGTTCCACACGCTCTGGACTTGTTTGGGTCAGGTTTTCTAAACGGCCAAAACCGTACTTTTTATTCGCCTTCACTACGCGGACACTTGCCTTTTCACCTGGCAATGTATTGGGAATGAAAAGCGGATATCCGTCGATTTTTGCAACGCCGTTTCCATCGTGTGTTAAATCTTCTATTTCTACATCAATGATGTCATTTTTCTTTACTAATTCTGTGCTCATTGACTTCGCCCCTTTCATTCGGAAAGTACTACATGATAAAAATGTCCCGACTCCGGGTCAAAGGCTCTGCTTTCCTTTTCCTAGAATCTGAACATTTCATCGTGCTGCGGATCATTTTCCGCCTTTATTTTTCGATAAATAGATCTGTATCAAGTAGTGCCACGCTATCAGCGAAAAATTCAATGTGTTGTTTTAAATTCAAAAATGTCATTGGTGTCTCGCCGCCAAGTTCGCCGTCTAAGTTGATCAACATTTTGTCTTTCGAGGTTACGACAACTTTGCTCGATTTTGTATAGATGATATTCGGTTCTTTGATGTGATCGCCGCGTAGTGCCAATGTAATCAGCCGAATAAGTTCTGGTAAATTCGTCTTTTTCACGATGATCAAGGAAAATTTCCCGTCATCGAGTTTCGCATCTGGAGCGATTTTCTCAAAACCGCCGATCGAATTTGTTAGTGCGAGCAGAAAAAGCAAGGTTTTGCCTTCAAAAACGCCGTCATCATATTCAATTCGTACTTTTGTCGGTTTCAAAGAAGGAATCATTTCGATTCCTTTTAAATAGTATGCCAATTGGCCAAGCATCGTCTTCAACTTGCTGGGAACGTCATACGTAAGCTCAGTCAAACGTCCGCCACCGCCGATATTGATAAAGTAGGTATCATTTGCTTTTCCGATATCCATCGCAATGCTATCACCTTCCGCAATGATCTTCGTCGCTTTGATAACGTCGCGTGGAATATGTAATGCTCTGGCAAAATCGTTAGTCGTTCCAGTTGGGATAATACCGACTTTCGGACGATAAGGTTTTTCAGCGATCCCGTTGATCACTTCATTGATCGTCCCGTCGCCTCCAGCAGCGATCACCAGATCATAATGTGCTTCGACTGCTTCTTCGGCAGCTCGCTTGGCATCGCCTGGTTCAGCCGTTGTTGCGTGAGCGGAAGCAACATACCCTGCCTGCTCTAATATCGATAGCACGTCTGCTAAGTTTTTTTTGATAATTTCACGGCCAGATGTCGGATTATAAATCACTCGGGCACTTTTTTGCATGATGGTCATCCTCTCTTACTAAACAAACAAGCCTAACGGCCAATCTCATTTTTTCCTCAGTATTTCTATTATAGCAAATTTAACTGGCAAAAACTATTCTGATACTTTTTTTGCAAACAAAAAAGGAATAAAGACATGAGCTTTATTCCTTTTCTTATGTTTAGCGCTTGTTCATTTCTTCTACTAATAATTTATTGACCATTGGCGGGTTTGCTTGGCCTTTCGTTGCTTTCATTACTTGACCGACTAAGAAGCCGACTGCGCGATCTTTCCCATTTTTGAAATCAACGATCGATTGTTCGTTGTTGTCTAAAATATCGGAAATGATTTTTCGCAATTCACCTTCGTCAGAAATTTGTACAAGACCTTTTTCTTTCACGATGACTTCTGGATCGCCGCCATTTTCAGCAAGCTCACGGAAAACCTTTTTGGCGATTTTGGAAGAGATCGTTCCTGCTTGGATAAGTTTGATCATCGCTGCTAAGTTTTCCGGTGTCAAACCTGTATCATGCAGTTCTTTTTGTTCCGCGTTCAGATAAGCAGACACTTCGCCCATCAGCCAGTTCGATGCTTGTTTTACATCTGCACCTGCCTGTACCGTACCCTCAAAGAAATCAGACATTTCTTTTGTGAGTGTTAATACCATAGCATCATAGGCTGGTAATCCTAGTTCGGAAACATAGCGTGCCTTTCTTGCATCCGGCAGTTCCGGAATCGTACGCTTGATTTTTTCCTTCCAAGCTTCGTCGATGAATAGATCCACCAGATCCGGTTCCGGGAAATACCGATAATCATCGGAACCTTCCTTGACACGCATCAATGTCGTTTTCCCAGTTGCTTCTTCATAGCGGCGTGTTTCTTGCAAGATCTCGCCACCGGCTTTAAGTACGGCGATTTGGCGTTCTACTTCATATTCGATTCCTTTGCGCACGTTATTAAACGAGTTAAGGTTTTTAAGTTCCGTTTTCACACCAAATGCTTCTTGTCCTACTGGACGCACAGAAATATTCGCATCACAGCGCATCGATCCTTCTTCCATTTTCACATCGGAAACGCCCGTGTATTGAATGATCGATTTTAATTTTTCTAAATAGGCATAAGCTTCATCAGCTGTACGCATATCTGGTTCAGAAACAATCTCGATAAGTGGTGTTCCCTGACGATTGATGTCGACCAGCGAATAACCATGAGACGTATGGGTGTTTTTACCAGCATCTTCTTCTAAATGCAAACGCGTGATACCGATTTTTTTCTTCACGCCGTCTACTTCTACTTCCAAAAAGCCATGCTCGCCGATTGGTTTATCGAATTGCGAGATTTGGTAGGCTTTGGGATTATCGGGATAAAAATAGTTTTTACGGTCGAATTTTGTGTGCGTAGCGATTTCGCAATTGATCGCCATGGCAGCTTTCATTCCGTATTCTACGGCGCGTTTATTCAAGACTGGAAGGACACCTGGCATCCCTAAATCTACGACCGTCGTATTGGTATTCGGTTCTGCACCAAAATGGGCCGGCGCAGAGGAAAAGATTTTTGATTCTGTTTTTAATTCTACATGGACTTCAAGTCCGATTACTGTTTCAAAGTTCATTTCTACAGCGCCTCCTATAAATTTGGTCTTTCTTTATGGAATGAAGTTGCTTGTTCAAATGCGTGGGCAACTTTATAGATCGTTGCTTCATCGAAATAATTACCAATGATCTGCAAACCGACAGGCAATCCGTCAGAAAAGCCACATGGAACAGAAATCGCCGGTACGCCGGACAAATTGATCGGGATCGTAAGTAAGTCATTTAAATACATGGTGATTGGATCATGGATCATACCGTCAATATCGAAAGCCGTTGTCGGTGCAGTTGGTCCAATGATCACATCGTAATCCGCAAACACATCTGTGAAATCTTTTTTGATAAGTGTACGTGCTTGTTGGGCTTTTTTGTAGTAAGCATCGTAATAACCGGAGCTAAGAGCATAGGTACCAAGCATGATCCGGCGTTTGACTTCATCGCCAAAACCTTCTGAACGTGTTTTCGTATATAATTCTTCTAAGTTTGCAGCGTTTGGTGTGCGGTATCCATAGCGGACACCGTCGAAACGTGCAAGGTTGGAGGATGCTTCACTGGAAGCTAAAATATAATAGCTTGCCACGCCGTATTCAGAATGCGGTAGGGAAACTTCTTCCCATACTGCTCCAAGTTCTTCTAATTTTTCCAATGCTTCCATGACGGCCTTTTTCACACCGGGTTCGATACCATCGCCGAAGTATTCTTTTGGTACACCGATTTTCAGACCTTTGATGTCGCCTGTTAAATGATCCGTATATTTAGTGATCGGTTCATCGATCGAAGTCGAGTCATTTTCATCCACGCCAGCAATTGCTTCTAATAAATAAGCATTGTCTTCTACTGTACGTGTGATTGGACCGATTTGGTCAAGCGAAGAAGCAAACGCGATCAATCCAAAACGGGAAACACGGCCATATGTAGGCTTCATTCCGACAACTCCGCAGAAAGCTGCTGGTTGACGGATCGAGCCACCAGTATCGCTTCCTAGTGAAAATAGCACTTCACCTGCTGCAACAGCTGCTGCGCTACCACCAGAGGAACCGCCGGGAACTTTATCCAAGTTCCATGGATTACGTGTTTTATGGAAATAAGAAGTTTCCGTAGAAGAACCCATCGCAAATTCATCCATGTTTAGTTTACCGATATTGATCGTTTCCGCTTGTTTTAATTTGCTTACAACAGTTGCGTCGTAGATCGGGTCAAAGTTTTCCAGCATTTTACTGGCTGCTGTCGTACGCAGATTTTTGGTTACGATATTATCTTTGATCCCGATCGGCAAACCGCTCAAGATATGTTTGGCGTCAAAACCGGCATCATCTAGTTCTTCTGCAACGCTTAGGGCTTGTTCTTTATTTAGTTCCAGAAAAGCACCTACCTTGTCCTCTACTTCTTCAATTCGATCATACGATGCTTTTACTAAATCATAAGCCGTGATCTCTTTATTTACTAACTTATCATGTAATTCTTTTATTGAATAATCCAATAATCCCAAAGTACTTTCCCTCCTTGAATGTTCGCTTAGTCTTCTAAAATCGTTGGCACTTTGAACATGCCGTCTTGTGTTTCCGGTGCATTTTTGAGTACCAATTTGCGGTCTAAACCAGGATGTGCGACATCTTCACGCAATACATTGGAGACATCGATCGCATGAGAAGTCGGCTCGACATTTGCCGTATCCAAAGTGTTTAGTTTTTCGACCATTGTAATGATATTCCCAAGTTGCTCCGCGAATACTTCTGCCTCGCGCTCACTTACTTCTAGTTTTGCTAAATGAGCCACTTTTTCTACTGTTTCTTTTGATATATTTGACAACCAAAATCCCTCCTAATTATAGATATGAGCCACTGCTTTATCGTCCTCTTTGGAACGGGTGATCAATGCTGCCGGACCTTCCGAAGTGGAAATATTGATTTGGATATCCGCATCTTTCGGTAAATATTTCCCGACTAGATCGGTGATATATTGGCTAAATCCGATAATTTCTGCTTCCCCGTAGAACTGAAGCGGAATATCGATATCTAGTTCTGACAACTGATTGTTTTCATATCTTGCACGACCGACTACACCGGTATAATTCGGATAATAGTCTTCAATATCGGCTTTGAAATTCAAAAAACTGTCGTTATCTGTTTTGTATTTTTTGGCTGCTTCGCTTGATCCAAGTACATAGTATTTTTCATTGAGATTTTTCCAGTTACCGACGTTGTCATTATCCGTGGTCGAATATGCCAAGAAATTCCCCGGAACAACCGCATTACGCTGTCCTTGTTTGTAGATCGCAATGGTAACAGGAACATTGCCTAGTCCTTTTGTTTGACGGATACGATTCAATATCGTGTTTGCCATGCTTTTCCCTTTACTTAACAATTCGCTATCGGAAATCGCTTGTTCAAAGGTATCGCCGTACTCTTCTTTTTGGTAGTAATCGACGGAGTTCATTGCCAGCGCGATCGAGATCCCGCCGAGTGCGACTGTGTCTTTATCTACTTTTTTCAAATAATCCTGTTCCAAAATATGGGCAAGATAAATCGGATTCCGATTTTCCCCGAAGCCGTTATCAGTTGGATTCAAGCCAGCACTGTTTTTCTTGCTTTTACGATCCAGCCATTTCGTCAACGTCTCTTTGTCTAAGTACTGCCCTTCTTGGAAAAGATAATTGTCTGGAGAGTAGTCATTTTGTGAGATCCGCATCAATCCCGTTTCAAGCTCATTGATATCGTATCTGGAATTAATGTTGGAAACGACTAATCCTCGCGATTTACTCGCTTTGTAAGGCAAGACAGTCTTATAAAAATCAGAGGAGATCTGATTTTTTGTCATGATACCTGTTTCTGCTTTTTTCGTTTTATTCTTTTGTACGACTTTGTCATTTGCATCGAGTTTCGGTGCACAACCTGAGAGAATCAATAATAGTCCCAAAGCTGCGATCATTATTTTCTTCATTTTATCAATCCGCCTTCGTCTGGTAAATATTCTAAAAGGTCGTTTTCAGACCAGATAGGGATGCTCAGTTCTTCTGCTTTCTCCAGTTTGGAACCTGCATCACTGCCAGCTACAACAATATCTGTATTTTTACTTACACTCCCAGAAACACTGCCGCCCAGCGATTCAATCAGCGCCTTTGCTTCGTCTCTTTTCAGTTGTTCCAATTTCCCAGTCAAAACAACTTTTTTACCAGCAAACACGAGGTCTTCTTCCGGAACTTCTTCTAAACGCGGACCAGTATACGTCATATTGACACCTGCACGTTCTAATTCCTGAAGCAGACTGTGGACTTCTTCATTTTCAAAATAAGTCACGATCGAATCCGCCATGATTTCCCCTATATCATTGATAGCTATGAGGTCTTCTAAAGATGCTTCCTTCACATTATCCATGGTTTCAAAATGAATCGCAAGTGATCGTGCTGCCTTCGCTCCGACATGTCTGATGCCAAGCCCGAACAGCAGCCGTTCTAATGAGTTTTGCTTGCTTTTTTCAATGGCTGCCAGCAAATTGGTGACTGACTTTTCACCCATTCGTTCTAATTGTAACAATTCCTCTTTAGAAAGGAAATAGAGATCTGCGACATCGTGGATCAATTCATGCGTAAACAGCTGCCGAACTACTTTCTCTCCCAAGCCGTCAATGTTCATCGCCGACCGGGAAACAAAGTGGATAAGGCCTTCTTTAAGCTGTGCCGGACACTTCGGATTAATACAACGCAAGGCAACTTCGCCTTCCAGCCGTACTAATTCACTGCCGCATTCCGGACAATGCGCTGGCATATGAAATTCTTCCTCACTGCCTGTACGTTTCTCAGGGAGACTGCGGATCACTTCAGGAATGATGTCGCCTGCCTTTTTGATCATGACAGTGTCCTTGATACGAATATCTTTTTGTTTGATCAGGTCTTCATTGTGAAGGGATGCTCGGCTGACAGTCGTTCCCGCCACATGAACGGGATCAAGGATCGCCGTTGGGGTAATGACACCCGTCCTACCCACGCGTAGTTCGATATCACGCAGGACCGTCGGCACTTCTTCTGCTGGAAACTTGTACGCGATCGCCCAGCGCGGCGATTTGACGGTGTAGCCAACTTCTTCCTGCTGCCTAAGGTCGTTCAGTTTAACAACGATCCCATCGATCTCGTAGGCTAGATCGGAACGTTTGGCGGTCCATTCTTCGACGTAAGCAAGTACTTCCTCGATATTTTTGCAGACGCGGCGCTCTTTATTGACTTTTAATCCCAGTTTTTCTAAATAATCAAGGCCTTCGCTATGCTTTGTCACACCCATATCGCCGAAATCGGCAACGGAATAAAGAAAGATATCCAGATTCCGTTTTGCAGCGATCTTCGTGTCTAATTGACGTAACGATCCCGCTGCTGCATTGCGTGGATTTGCGAATAATGGTAGTCCCTCTTCTTCCCGCGCTCCATTCAACTTTTGGAATGATTTTTTGGGCATATAGGTCTCGCCACGCACTTCAATCGACAAAGTTTCTTTTAATTTGATTGGGATCGAACGCACTGTCCGTAAATTGGCCGTGATATCTTCTCCGGTTGTTCCATCGCCGCGGGTCGCTCCCTGGCGATACTCACCGTTTTCATAGATCAACGATACTGCCAATCCATCGATTTTAAGTTCACACATATATTCGTATTCTGTTCCATCACCGATACGGTCTTGGATGCGGCGGTCAAAGTCGCGCAAATCGTCTTCTCCAAAGGCATTTCCTAAACTAAGCATCGGTGTTTTATGCGTTACTTTTTGGAAACCTTCCAAAATTTCTCCGCCAACACGCTGGGAAGGTGAATCTGCTGTGATCCAATCCGGATGTGCTTCTTCGATTTTCAAAAGTTCCTGCATGGCTTTATCGTAAACGACGTCCTCCACGCTCGGATTATCTTGCACATAGTAATCGTAGCTGTATTGATTAAGTTCTTCGATCAATGCTTCGTAACGTTTTTTGTCCCCCATCATCTACACCTACTTCACTCATATTTTTTCTACAGGCGCAAATTCTGCCAGTAAACGCTTGATGCCAACCGGGTCAGGAAAAGCGATATCTAGTTCCATACCTGTTCCTTCACCTTTGACGCTGACAACCGTTCCTACGCCCCATTTTTTATGATTGGCCTTATCCCCGACTGCCCAGCCGAGTTTAGCAGCGCCTGAAGCCTGATAAGCGGGTACATTTTTCTGAGCGGCAATTTTTTTCCGTTTCGCAAACGGCATTTCTTTATTGACTTTGCTTTCATTGCCTGTTTCGACAAGATCAGCGGGGATCTCACCAATAAAGCGAGATTCCAAGTTGGAAGACGGACGGCCATAAAGCATCCGGGAATAAGCACTGGTGATAAATAATTCTTCTTCCGCACGTGTGATCCCCACATAAGCAAGCCGGCGTTCTTCTTCCATTTCCGATTCTTCATAGATGGCACGGGAATGCGGGAAAATCCCTTCTTCCATGCCGACAAGGAAAACGACTGGGAATTCCAATCCTTTGGCAGAGTGGAGCGTCATCAAGGTGACGGACCCATTATTTTCTGTTTCATCTTCCAAACGATCGACATCGGCAACAAGTGCCAGATCTGTTAAGAAAGCAAGTAATGATTTGTCTTCGCTTTCCTTTTCAAAGTTTTGAGTAACAGAAAGGAACTCGTCGATATTTTCCAACCGTGTTTGTGCTTCGATCGTCCGCTCGTTTTCTAGCATTTCACGATAACCGGTTTTCTTGAGGATTTCTTCCACCAGTTCTGTTACGGATAAATAGTCCTGCATTTGGGTAAAGCCATGGACAAGTTCGTAAAATTCGACCAGCTGTTTGCTTACTTTAGCAGAGATCCCTGCCATTTCAATACGATTAAGCACTTCAAACAATGGTAGATCGTAGCTTGTTGCGACGTTATTCAATTTATCAAGCGTACCCGCACCAACTCCACGCTTCGGTACATTTACGATTCGCGTCAGACTGATATCATCGTCATTATTGCTTACTAAGCGTAAATAAGCCAAAATATCTTTGATCTCTTTGCGGTCATAGAACTTTGTACCGCCGACCATCGTATAAGCGATATTCGATTTCATGAAATATTCTTCCAGTACCCGCGACTGCGCATTGGTACGATATAAAATCGCGATGTCGCTGTAAGGGCGCTTCAATTCTTGGATCTTGGAAACGACGTAAGCCGCTTCTTCTTTTTCTGTCAGTGCTTTATGATAAAAAATCTTTTTCCCTTCACTGTTGCTGGTCCACAGTTTTTTCGGTTTACGATTGCTGTTGTTTTCGATCACGCTGTTCGCCGCTTCTAAAATGCGCTTCGTTGAACGATAGTTTTCTTCCAGCAAAATAACCGCTGCTTTCGGATAATCTTTTTCAAACGATAAGATATTACTGATATCAGCTCCGCGCCAACCATAAATCGATTGGTCAGAGTCCCCTACGACGCATAGATTTTTAAATCTAGCAGCAAGCAGTTTGACCAATAGATACTGCGCGTGGTTCGTATCTTGATACTCATCCACATGGATATATTGAAACTTGCGCTGGTAGTATTCCAGCACTTCCGGCACACGTTCAAAAAGCTGGATCGTTACCATGATCAAGTCGTCAAAATCAAGTGCTTGGTTGCGTTTTAATTTCTTTTCATAAGCTTCATATACATCGCCAACCATTTTGTCATAAAAACCGACTGCTTCTTTTTTATATTCCCCGGCTGTGATCAGTTCATTTTTTGCGTTGCTGATCGATGCTAAAATCCCGCGCGGTTCAAATTTTTTGCTATCGACATTCTTATCTTTCAAGATACCTTTGATAACAGATAACTGGTCGCCGCTGTCGAGAATTGTAAAGTTTCGTTCATAACCGATCCGATCAATATCACGGCGCAAGATCCGAACACACATCGAGTGGAATGTCGAGATCCAAATGGATTCGCCTTCTCCTCCCATAAGACCGCCGACCCGCGCTTTCATTTCGCGAGCTGCTTTGTTCGTAAAAGTGATCGCCAAGATATTATACGGGCTTACTCCTTTTTCACGTACTAAATAAGCGATGCGATGTGTCAGCACCCTTGTCTTTCCACTACCGGCTCCCGCCATGATAAGTAATGGTCCTTCTGTCGTTTCTACTGCCTTACGTTGTTCCGGATTTAATCCGTGGACTAATTGTTCTGCATTTCCTTGCATTTATCTACACCACCATACAAACATTTGTTCTTATTTTATCATATTGTCTCTGGATTCGTCACGGATTTATCCGCGAAAATTTTTGCCGTCTGAATCGCTTCTTCCACATCTTCGTAAATCACATTGCCGACAATGATCGTATCAGCGACAGTCGCCATTTCGAGCGCCTGTTCTCTATTCCTGATCCCACCGCCATACCATAATTTGGTTTGCTTCAAAAAACGCTTGGCATGTTGGACTAAAGCCGCATCGCCATATGTCCCGCTATATTCGATATACAAAATGTTCAATGCGAAAAGCTTTTCTGCCATCAGTGCATAAGCTGCAACATCATCGTATGTCAGATCCGTATTCGCATCGGCATGTTTCGCCGCTTTTGCCTCCGGATTCAAAATCACATAACCCTCTGTCCAAATTTTCGACCACGGCATGTAGGGATGATAGGTTTTGATGACTTCTTGATGCTTCCCGCCAAACCAAGCGATATTCGTCGTATTTAAGACAAGCGGAACGAGAAAATGATCTGCCGCTCCAACAATAAAAGCTTCTTCACTTATTTCCATAAAAATCGGCAGCGCTGTTTTATCCGCCCATTGATAGAGCGTATGTACTTGCTCTGCCTCGATATCATCTGTTCCACCAATAATAAAACCATCTGTTCCTGCCTCCGCCAATCGCTGGATAAGTGCTTCCGTATTTGCTTTTGCCGGGTCCAATTTGAATAAATGTCTCATTTTCTTCTCCTATCCCAATCAGGCATCGCATTTGTTTTATTAACCTTACTATTATACCATTAGTTTTTCTCAGTCGCATCTGTCTATTTACCGTTTTTTCACTAAAATAAAACCAGTGATTTCTGCAAGAAACAAAAACCACTGGTTTGCTAACGCCTGCTTAAAATACTGCGAACGAAAAAATTAATTTATAGCGCGCGGATCACTAGGCTTGTCACAAGTAAGAACAATCCTCCAAGCCCGATCGAAAGGCCGACTAAATGACGTCCGCGAATGTTGACTAACAATGTAACGACAAAACAGCCGATGAAAACCCAATGCCATGGCAACGAGTATTCGAGTGGTGTTTTCGTTATCATCATGTTGACAGCGACGATTATAGCAATGATCACAATGATAACAGCAGCTATTCGCCAAATAATTTTACTTTTCATTATCCTGCTCCATCCTTGCAAACACGACTTCATACATATCATTTCCGTAATTGAGCGACCGTTTGACTCTTGAGATCGTTGCCGTGCTAGCACCTGTCTCCGTTTCGATCACACTATAGGTCTTGCCTTCATGCAGCATTTTCGCAACTTGAAAACGCTGTGCCATAGATTGGATCTCATTTACCGTACAAACATCATCAAAAAATGCATAACATTCTTCTAAATTATTTAAAGACAAGATACCTTCAAAAAAGTGGTCTAACCCTTGTCCACGTAACTTTTCTATTTGCATAGTGATACCTCCGCGATTTACTCTTATACTTTTATATTTTAATGTATCAACGCATGGAACACAAGCGTTTTCACTTCGGTGACTGTCCCTATCTAGTTTAACACACAAAAAAGACATTTTGATACACTCAAAATGTCTTCCCCTTTTATTCTTCTCTTGTGCCGATATCCATTCGATAAAAGAAATTCGGATCATCTAGTTTTTCCATTTCTTTATATAACTTCGCTCTGGCTGCATTCATCGACTCCGCTTCAGTTTGAAGCAATAGCACGCGGCCGCCGTTTGATACAATGGCCCCATCTTTTTCTACTTTTGTTCCAGCATGAAAAACATGCACTTCGTCCGTTAAGTCCGCCAATCGCTTCAGCGGTTTTCCGGTCTCATAATCACCTGGGTATCCACTGCTGGCCAAAACCACTCCAAGCGTGGTACCTTCTGTTTTGAAACGAACATCTGGTACTTTTCCATCCAGTAGATCCGCTACCAAGTTAGCAAAGTCACTTTCCAATCGTGGCAGCACGACTTGTGTTTCCGGATCACCAAAGCGAGCGTTGAACTCAATCACTTTCGGACCTTCTTCTGTAGCGATCAATCCTGCATATAAGATACCCTTGAAAGGACGTCCTTCCTGTACTAAGCCAAGTGCTGTTTTTTCTAAAACTGTTCGCACTGCCGTATCCACCAAACTGCTATCGATATGTCTGACTGGGGAATATGCGCCCATTCCGCCCGTATTCGGACCTTTGTCGCCTTCGTAAGCGCGTTTATGATCTTGTGCGATCTCCATAGGATAAACTGCTTCCCCATTTACAAATGCCATCAATGAAAATTCTTCGCCGCTCAAAAATTCTTCGATGACTACTTTATGTTCCCCAACCTTGCTGAATTTATCTTCAAGTAGCATATCTTTGAGTGCGATTGTAGCGATTTCCATCGTTTCTGCCACCACAACGCCTTTGCCGGCTGCTAGACCGTCCGCCTTGATAACGATCGGCGCGCCTTGCTTATCTAGATAAGCCTTTGCGGTCTCATAGTCGGTAAAGGTTTGGAATTCTGCTGTTGGGATCGCATATTTTTTCATAAATTGTTTAGCGAAATCTTTGCTCCCCTCGATCAAAGCTGCCTTCTGTGAGGGACCAAGTGTAGGGACTCCGGCTTCTTCTAGCACATCTGCAAGTCCTGCTAGAAGTGGTACTTCTGGGCCAACGATCGCATAATCGACATGCTTTTCTCGTGCAAGGTCTGCTAAGTTTTGATGTTCTTGTTCGCTAATAGCGATCGTTGTGATTTTTGTTCCCGTTATCCCACCGTTACCAGGAGCAACGATAACTTCTTCTACGCGTTCTGATTTGGCAAGCTGAAGGGCGATAGCGTGTTCTCTCCCACCACTTCCAACTACTAAAAACTTCATTTTTTCCACGTCCTTTTAGCTTCTTAATGTTTAAAATGACGTACATGCGTTACGACCATTGCCACTCCGTATTGGTCGGCCATTTCAATCGATTCTTTATCTTTAATGGAACCACCGGGCTGAATGATAGCTTTGATCCCTGCTTTGGCAGCTGCTTCTACTGTGTCATTCATTGGGAAAAAGGCGTCCGAAGCAAGTACCGCTCCATGACTTTTTTCACCAGCTTGTTCTAAGGCGATCACCGCAGAGCCAATCCGATTCATCTGGCCGGCACCGATCCCAAGCGTCTGCTTGTCATTTCCAACTACGATCGCATTGGATTTGACATGTTTCACGATCTTCCACTGCGTGAGAAGCGCTTTCCATTCTTCTTCCGTTGGTTGTTCTTTTGTTACCACTTCATACGTAGCAATGTCCTCCACCTGCGTGTCGCCGTCTTGTACCAACAATCCACCGATGACGGAAGTCTTTTCTAAATTCGGTTTGGTCTTTGTAAACGGAAGTACTAATAAGCGGATATTTTTCTTTTTCGTCAAAATATCGAGTGCTTCGGCGCTAAAATTAGGTGCTAAGACGATTTCGAGGAAAATCTCGCTCAAATGTTCGGCTGTTTGCTGATCTACTTCGCGGTTTAACGCAATGATCCCGCCAAAGATAGACGTGCGATCCGCCTCATAAGCACGCAAGAAGGCTGTTTCGATCGTATCACCAACACCTACACCGCAAGGATTCATATGTTTGACTGCTACTGCGACTGGCTCTTCAAATTCTGCTGCGATCTTGAGTGCTGCATCGGCATCTTTGATATTATTATAGGAAAGTTCTTTTCCGTGCAGTTGTTCTGCTGTGCTGATCGCATCATATTTAGCAATCGGTTCTGCATAAAATGCCGCCTTTTGATGCGGATTTTCGCCATAGCGAAGCGGTTGTTTCAAATCATACGTCAATGTTATTTTTTCTGGGAACGTTTCTCCCGCTTGCTCGGTCAAGTATTCAGCAATAAGAGCATCGTAAGCGGCCGTATGGCGAAATACTTTCGCCGCTAACCGTTCTCTTGTCGCAAAGGTTGTCGCCCCATGCGTCCGAAGTTCCTCTAAAACGGCTGCATAGTCATTGTTGTCGACAACTACTGTCACCGCTGCATAATTTTTAGAAGCCGAGCGCAACATCGAGGGGCCTCCGATGTCGATGTTTTCAATTGCTTCTTCTAGCGTAACATCTTTTCTGGTAATCGTCTCCTGAAATGGATATAGATTAACACAAACAACATCGATCGTTTCGATATGATGGGCATGAAGTGCTTCCATGTGAGATTCGTGATCGCGTCTGGCAAGGAGTGCGCCGTGAATCGCTGGATGAAGCGTCTTCACTCGTCCGTCCAACATCTCTGGAAAATCGGTCACTTCTTCTACACCGATAACCGGGACGCCGGCTTCTTCCAATGCGGTCTTAGTTCCGCCAGTGGAAATGATCTCATAATCCAGCGCAACTAATTCCTTCGCAAACTCGGTCACGCCTGTTTTATCTGAAACACTTATCAATGCTCTTTTCATTTTTCAAAACCCTCTCCTTGTTTTAAGATCAATTGTTTCACAACGTTCGGATAAAAATGATGTTCGATTTGATGGATCTTTGCCGTAAGTTCTTCTAAGCCGTCTTCTTTCTCGATAAGGACCCGCGCCTGGTCAATGACTGGTCCAGTATCCATTCCTTCATCGACAAAATGTGCTGTCACCCCAGTTTCCCTCTCCCCAGCATCAAGTGCTTGCTGAATCGCATCTTTGCCTGGAAATTTCGGCAAGAGCGAGGGATGCAGATTAATGATCCGGTTTGGAAATTTTGTAAGTAGCGTTGGCCCGATCAATCGCATATAACCCGCCAATACAACAAAATCAACAGCATATTTTTCCAGCTCATGTAAAATCGCGTTTTCATAGGCCGCTTTGTTCGCAAATGCTTTTGCTGAAAAAGTGAATACTGGAATTGCATGTTGCTCCGCACGCTTGATCACATAGGCTTCTGGACGATCGCAAACTACCAACTCAATATGTGGTCGGATCGTTGCTTCATCGATCAGCGCTTGAAAGTTGCTGCCATTTCCAGAAGCGAAAACTGCAAGCTTCATTTGGCACCGCCTTGATCGAAAACGACCACTGCATCTGTCCGCTTCGTAGTCTGACCGATGATATAACCTGTTTCATTTTGTTCTTCCAATATGCGTAACACTTCCGCAACATCGCTTTCTGAAACGGCAAGTACCATTCCGATCCCCATATTGAAAATCTCGTACATCTCCGCTTCTTCCAGCTGTCCTTCTGCTCTCAAGACATCAAAGATCGGTAATACCGGCCAGCTGCCAAGTTTAATTACAGCAGCTAGCTCATCGGACAAGATCCGCGGGATATTTTCGACAAAGCCGCCACCAGTGATATGGGAAATGCTGTGAACATCGATTTGCTTCAATACTTCTAATACTGGTTTAACATAAATGCGAGTCGGCTCGAGCAACGTTTCGCCTAATGGTTTGGCTAATTCCGAAAAGGTTTGTGTTAGGGGATACTGCTTTTCTTTAAAGAAGATCTTGCGGACCAAGGAATAACCATTGCTGTGGATACCGCTTGAAGCTAAGCCGATCAGCACATCGTTTTCTTTCACTTTCCCGCTTTCGATCAGTTTATCCTTTTCTACGGCACCAACCGTAAAGCCAGCAAGGTCGTAATCATCTTCCGCGTACATATCCGGCATTTCGGCTGTTTCTCCACCAATCAGAGCTGCGCCAGCTTCTTTACAACCTTTTGCCACGCCAGCAACGATCCTCTCCATTTTTTCGGGAATCGTTTTGCCAGTAGCGATATAATCAAGGAAATACAGAGGTTCGGCACCTTGCGCTAAAATATCATTCACACACATTGCAACGCAGTCGATCCCAATGGTATCATGCTTATCTGCTTCAATCGCGATCCGCAGCTTCGTTCCGACCCCGTCCGTACCGGAAACAAGGACCGGTTTTTCCAATTGTAACGTGCTCAAATCAAACATTCCACCAAAAGCTCCAAGTGTGCCCATTGTACCAAGGCGTTCCGTACTTGCGACATGTTTTTGGATACGGCTCACCACTTCATAGCCAGCCTCCACATCCACGCCAGCTTTACTATACGCATTCTCTGCCATTTGTCCCGCTCCTTTTACCCGTTATTCTTTTCCGATTCGATACTTGCAAGATATTCTTGTTCATAGTCATACAGCGCAGTTGGATAATCACCATTGAAATACGCCATACAAAGACCGCCATAAGGTTCGTTTGGATAAGGTTTGCCAATAGATTCCACCAGACCGTCTTCGCTTAAATATTCTAGGGAATCTGCCCCGATAAGCTCGCAAATCTCCGCTTTAGTATGATTTGCTGCGATCAACTCATGCCGCGTTTGAATATCAATCCCATAAAAGCATGGAAAAGCAAGTGGCGGTGAAGCGATCCGTACATGTACTTCTGCTGCTCCTGCTTCTCTAAGCAGCTGCACGATGCGTTTGCTAGTCGTGCCGCGGACGATCGAATCATCGATCATCACGACCCGTTTACCTTCCACGACACCGCGAACAGCTGATAATTTCATCCGTACGCCTTGTTCCCGTAATTCTTGTGAAGGTTGGATAAAGGTCCGGGCGACATACCGGTTTTTTATCAATCCTAATTCATAAGGCAGTCCCGCAGTTTCTGCATAGCCGATCGCCGCGGAAATACTGGAATCCGGTACACCGGTCACGACATCTGCATCAATAAATGCTTCTTCCGCCAATCTTTTGCCAGAACGTTTCCGAGCTGAATGGACATTGATCCCAGCAATATTGGAATCTGGTCTAGCAAAATAAATATATTCCATACTGCAGATCGAGTGTTTGACATCCTCTGTGTAACGCTCAATCTGTAGGCCATCTTCATTAATAATAACTAATTCTCCTGGTTCGACATCTCTGACAAATTCTGCGCCGACCGTTTCAAAAGCACAGGTTTCGGAAGCAACGACATAGGAATCCCCGATCCGGCCGATCGAAAGTGGACGAAAACCATTTGGATCAAGCGCTGCGATCAATGTATTTTCCGTCAATAGCATATAAGCGAAGCCGCCCTTCACTTGATTAAGTGCTACTTTCAGATCTTCAATAAAATCGCCTGTGCGACTTCGTTTGATCAAATGGGCAAGCACTTCGGTATCAGAACTGGTTTGAAAGATCGCCCCCTCTTGTTCTAACTGTTTGCGAAGCGATTTCGCATTTACCAAGTTACCATTGTGTGCCAGTGCAAATGAGTTTTCCTGAAAATGATAGAGAAATGGCTGTACATTGCTGAGGCTTTTCCCACCAGCAGTCGCATAACGAACATGACCGATCGCGCCTTTTCCTTTCAAACGATCTAATTCCCCGTGTTTGAAAACATCTGCAAGAAGTCCTAGGTTTCGGTGTCCTTGCAATACATTGCCATCAGTGGAAACGATGCCCGCCCCTTCTTGACCGCGATGTTGAAGGCTGTGTAAGCCAAAGTAAGTGATCTCTGCAGCTGCTTGATGATCCCAAATGCCAAAAATCCCGCATTCTTCATTCAAACTTTTTACTTCAGTAAGCATGGAATAGCCCCTTCCCAGAGTGCTTGTAATTCTTCTACTGCCAATTCGATCTTATTTTGCGGATTAGCCACTTTGATTATCGCTGCTTCTGTGACAACTCCGATTTTTTTAAATTTTGCCGCTTTGATCAATTGTTCAAATGCTGCTTCTTTTTCTGGTGCGACTGTTACTAAAAAGCGTGATTGTGATTCACTGAAAAGCCATGCTAGATCAAAATCTACATGAACATCAGCACCCAATCCATTAACAAATGCTGCTTCTGTAAGTGCCACAGCTAAACCGCCTTCTGCCAAGTCATGCGCTGATTTTATGAGGCCTGCTTGAATCGCTTCCAACACAGCAGTTTGATGTTTTGCTTCCGTATCTAGATCCAATGCCGGTGCTTTACCGCTGATTTTACCGGTAAATAGTTTTTGTAATTCGGAGCCGCTAAACTCTGCTTTCGTATCACCAATTAGATAAATCGAATCTCCTGCTGTTTTGAAAGCTTGTGTCGTCACATGTTTTAAATCTTCGACCAATCCGACCATCCCAATGACTGGTGTCGGGTAGATCCCCGTGCCGTCCGTTTCATTATAAAGCGATACATTTCCAGAAATAACAGGCGTATCTAGCTTCAAACATGCGGCGCTGATACCATCTGCTGCTTGTTCGATCTCCCAAAAGATCTCTGGCTTTTCCGGATTACCGAAATTCAATCCATCTGTGATCGCAAGTGGTTTCCCGCCGGAAGCAACAATATTACGAGCTGCTTCTGCAACTGCGATCGCACCGCCAGTTTTCGGATCTAAATAAAGATAGCGAGAATTACAATCGGTCGTCATCGCGATACCTTTGTTTGTACCGCGTACACGAATAACCGCTGCATCAGAGCCGGGTGTTACTACTGTATCCGTACGCACTTGATAATCATATTGTTCATAGATCGCCTTTTTGCTGGCGATCGTTGGTTGTGTCAATAATTGTTTCCATGTTTCCATAAGTGAAGTGATCTCCGGGAGGTAGGCTGTTTCTTTCTGAAAGGCTTGAAAACGTGCGGGTTCTGTAGAAGGTTTATGGTAAACAGGCGCATCTTCTGCCAAACTATCGACAGGAACGCTTGCTACTACTTTGCCATGTTGCTTGATCGTGTATAATTTATCTGCAGTAACGTGACCGATCACAACCGCTTCGAGACCATAATGTTGGAACAAATCATAGATTTCTTGTTCATGTCCTTTTTTCACACATAGTAGCATTCGTTCTTGCGACTCGGAAAGAAGCATTTCATAAGCGCTCATTCCGGATTCTCGAACTGGCACATCATCCATGACAAGTTCCAAACCAGAACCAGCTTTGGATGCCATTTCCGAACTCGAACTCACCAGTCCCGCTGCTCCCATATCTTGAATGCCCACTAAAATATCCGCATGATTATGGATCACATCTAGACAAGCTTCTAATAACAGCTTCTCCATGAAAGGGTCGCCAACTTGCACTGCCGAGCGCTGCTGTTCACCTTCCTCGCTAAATTCTGCAGAGGCGAAAGTTGCGCCATGGATACCATCGCGTCCAGTTTTTGCGCCAACGTAAATGATTGGATTCCCGACGCCGACTGCTTGCCCTTTTTGGATATCTTTCTTTTCGATCAGCCCCACACACATGGCATTGACCAATGGATTTTTTGCATAGCAAGGATCGAACTGGACTTCGCCGCCAACAGTGGGGATCCCGATCGAGTTCCCGTAACCAGCGATCCCGGCAACGACTTCATTCAACAAGTATTTCGTATAGGCATTGTCTACTTCGCCAAACCGCAGCGAGTTGAGCATCGCGATTGGTCTCGCACCCATGGAGAAAACATCGCGGATGATCCCGCCAACGCCTGTTGCAGCGCCTTGATATGGTTCTACATAAGAAGGATGGTTATGACTTTCTACTTTAAAAGCAACTCCCAAACCATCACCGATATCCACGATCCCTGCACCTTCACCAGGCCCTTGTAAAACTTGCTTGCCCGTGGTCGGGAATTTGCGCAATACTGGTTTGGAATTTTTATAGCTGCAGTGTTCTGACCACATGACGGAAAAAAGTCCCGTTTCCGTGTAGTTGGGTTTCCGTTTGATAATGGAGCAGATCAACTGATACTCTTCCGTTGTCAATCCCATTTCCTGATATAATTGTTTCGCTTCGATTTGTTCCGCAGTGGGCTCTACATTAAGCATGAATCATATCCTCCTTCCAAGCTTTCACGATCGATTGGAATAATTTGAGTCCATCTTCGCCGCCAACGATACTTTCGACCGCACGCTCTGGATGCGGCATCATTCCAAGAACATTGCCACGTTCATTTATGATCCCTGCAATATTATGCTTGCTGCCATTCGGATTTTCGTTGGCATAGCGAAACACAATTTGATTCTGCTTCACTAATTTTTCTAGCGTTTCATCATCGCAGTAATAATTTCCCTCGCCATGTGCGATGGGAATTTTAATGAGCGCTTTTTCCGTGTATTGATTTGTAAACATCGTTTGCTTGTTTGTTACTTCAAGATCGATCGTTTTGCAAACAAAGTGTAAATTGCGATTACGGATCAATGCGCCGGGAAGAAGCCCTGTTTCCGTTAAAATCTGAAAACCATTGCAAACACCAAGTACAGGTTTCCCCTCAGCAGCAAAGCGCATTACTTCCGGCATGATCGCCGCAAACTTAGCAATCGCACCTGTACGGAGATAGTCTCCATAAGAAAAGCCCCCAGGAAGCAGACAAGCGTCAAATCCTTCCAGTGAGTCTTCTCCATGCCAGACATATTCTGCTTCTTCACCTAACGCATCTTGAATCGCATGAAGCATATCAAGGTCGCAATTGGAACCGGGAAACTGGATAACAGCGAATCTCATTACGCTTCCTCCTCAATCTCATAACGATAATCTTCCATCACAGGATTAGTAAGTAATTTATCACACATTTCATTCAATACATCATGAATGTCACGTTCTGATTTTTCCACCGTCAGCTCCATGAATTTCCCAATACGAACGCTGTCGATCTCGGGATACCCCATTCCTACTGCTGCATCTTTAACTGCCACACCTTGAGGATCTAACACACTTTTTTTCAATGTTACGTAAACTTTTACTTTATACACGGAACAAGTCCCTCCCAAAATTAATGATTCACGTTTTGTAATCGCGTCAACACTTCTTCATAAACAGTTGTTAAATTCCCAATATTCTGGCGAAAAACATCCTTATCCAGCTTTTGATTCGTTTCCAGATCCCATAAACGACAGGTATCGGGGGAAATCTCATCCGCCAGCAAAACAGTGCCTGCGGTATCTATGCCAAATTCTAACTTGAAATCGATCAATTCGATTCCCATTTTTAAAAACAACTTTTTTAATGCTTGGTTGACAGTAAGTGCTTGCTCCTTGATCGTCTCGACTTGTGCTGTTGTCGCAATTTTCAAATATCGGATGTGGTCTTGATTGATAAATGGATCATCTAATTCATCATCTTTATAGTAAAATTCAATGATTGCCGGATCGATCGTCTCTCCGTCTGCTCTTCCTAAACGTTTAGAAAGACTACCCGCCGTTTTATTACGAACCACGACTTCCAATGGAATGACCGTTACTGCCTTCACTAATTGTTCGATCTCCGAGATTGCTTTTATGAAATGACTCGGGATTCCTTCTTTGCGGAGATAATCAAACAACAAGCTCGTGATCTGATTATTGAGCCGCCCTTTTCCTGAAAAAACTTCTTTGCGCTTGCCATTGAGTGCTGTAGCATCATCTTTATAAACAACGCGCAGGATAGTGGGGTCATCTGTTTGGAACAATCGTTTTGCCTTTCCTTCATACAACAAAGTTTCTTTCACTTGAAAAACTCCTTTGACTTATGATTAAAATGCAAAATTCCAGCCCAGCATATGCAACTAGGCTGGAATTTATATTTATAGTCCTAAACGTTCAAATATAAGGTCCACATTCTTAAGATGATAATTATAATCGAAGCAGTCTGCTATTTCTTCTGGGGATAAAAGAGCCGTGATCTTCGGTTCGCCTTCTACTAACTGCCGGAAAGGCTGTTTTGTTTCCCATGCCTCCATCGCTTTTGGTTGCACCACATCATATGCTGCTTCTCTTGCCATTCCCTTGTCGATCAGCGCTAATAATACACGCTGCGAATAGATAAGACCTAATGTCCGATCCATGTTGTTTTTCATATTATCAGGAAAGACCGTTAGATTTTTAACGATATTACCAAACCGATTTAAAATATAATCTAATAAAATCGTTGAATCTGGTAAAATAATACGTTCTGCAGAACTATGTGAAATATCGCGTTCATGCCAAAGCGGTACATTCTCATAAGCTGTCATCATATGACCGCGGATCACCCGTGCCAATCCAGTTACGTTTTCCGAACCGATCGGATTACGTTTATGTGGCATTGCGGATGAGCCTTTTTGTCCTTTTGCAAAAAATTCTTCTACCTCGCGTACTTCACTTTTTTGCAAGGCACGAACTTCCACGGCAAATTTTTCTACCGATGTCGCGATCAAAGCGAGCGTAGCTACATAAGCTGCATGACGATCTCTTTGCAATGTTTGTGTAGAGATCGGTGCCGGCGTAGTTCCTAATTTTTCACATACATATGCTTCCACAAACGGATCAATATTCGCATACGTACCTACAGCGCCGGATATCTTACCAAATTCGACGCCTGCAGCTGCTTCTTCAAAACGCGCGAGGTTCCGTTTCATCTCCTCATACCACAATGCTAACTTCAAACCAAATGTGGTCGGTTCCGCATGGACACCATGCGTCCGTCCCATTGTAACGGTATATTTATGTTCTTTTGCTTTCTCACCTAGGATCGTTACAAATCGTTTTAGATCCTCACGCAAAATCACGTTTGCTTGTTTTAATAGGTAAGAATTGGCAGTATCGACAACATCGGTAGACGTTAACCCATAATGCACCCACTTACGTTCTTCACCAAGTGATTCTGACACAGCACGCGTGAAAGCAACGACATCATGTCTCGTTTCTGCTTCGATCTCTTTGATGCGATCGACATCGAATTTCGCATTTTCACGAATCTTACGCACATCTTCTTTCGGGATGTCCCCAAGTTCTGCCCACGCCTCGCATGCTAAGATCTCTACTTCCAGCCAAGCATTAAAGCGATTTTCTTCTGTCCAGATCTTGCCCATTTCTTCTCTTGTATAACGATCAATCATTCTTTTTCGTTCCTCCAATTATTTCCAAATTTGCAATTCTTCCAGATCCTGAAGCGTCTCATCCGGTTTATCTGTCAAAATCGTGATATGCCCCATTTTACGATTCTCGCGCGCTTCTTTTTTCCCATAATAATGTACATACCAGCGAGGGTAATTAGGGATTTCTTCTTCTAGCGGAGCGACATGCTGACCGAGGATATTGACCATAACTGCTGGTTTTAATAGCTCGGGTTTCAATAGTGGTAAACCGACAATCGCACGGATGTGTTGCGTAAACTGTGAGATCGTACAAGCTTCAATCGTATAGTGCCCAGAATTATGAGGTCTCGGTGCTAATTCATTGACATAGATCGCACCAGATTTCGTTACAAACATTTCGACAGCCAATACCCCTTGCAAATTTAGAACCTCGGCCAATTTATGCGCGATCCCCTCTGCCTCTTCATGCGTCTCCTGATTGATAAACGCAGGCACCCGAGAAGTATGCAAGATATTTCGTTTATGTACATTCTCGCTTGCAGGGAAAGTTTCAATTTGACCACGTGCATTTCGCGCAACCACGACAGAAATCTCTTTTTCAAATGGTATCCACGCTTCTAAAACGCAAGAACCGTATTTCAAAAGCTTTTCTGCTTCTTCGATATCATTTGCATCAGAAAGCACGACTTGGCCTTTACCATCATATCCGCCTTGAGCTGTTTTTAAAACTGCCGGATAACCGATACTATTGATTTCCGCTTCGATCTCATCTCTGCTGACAATTACAGCATATGGTGCAATATTAATGTTTGCTGATTCCAAATAGGCTTTTTCTAAGATTCGATCTTGGGTGATCGATAATAGATCTGTCCCTTGCGGAAGCCGTACGCTTCCTTCTATTTCTTTCAATGCTTCATAATCAACATTTTCAAATTCATATGTGACAACATCAGAAAGCTCTGCAAGCTTCTGAAGAGCTGCTTTATCATCATAACGCGCGATCAAGTGCTGATCGCTCACTTGTCCAGCAGGGCAATCTTCTGCCGGATCCAGCACAGCGATCCGATATCCCATTGCTTTGGCTGCAAGTGCCATCATTCTGCCTAGTTGTCCACCTCCGACGATACCAATCGTCTGATTAGGACGCAAATAATTACTACTCAAGAAAATCACTACTTTCTAGTACATTTTCTTCTAGTTTATCACGTCTTTTTTGTAAACTGTTAGCAATAGCCTCTTCATGGATCGACAATATTTGTACCGCAAGTAAACCGGCATTGGTTGCTCCACTGCTTCCGATCGCCACGGTGGCTACAGGAACCCCGGCAGGCATCTGCGCAATAGATAATAAGGAGTCAATGCCATTCAAAGCTTTCGACTGAACTGGCACTCCAATTACCGGCAACGTTGTTTTTGCTGCGACCATGCCCGGCAGATGTGCTGCTCCTCCTGCCCCGGCAATAATGATTTGAATCCCACGATCTCTCGCACTTTCTGCATAACGAAACATTAAATCTGGTGTTCGATGAGCGGAAACTACTTTTTTCTCATACGAAACGCCAAATTCATCTAGTACTTCACATGTTTTTTTCATCGTTTCCCAATCAGAAGCACTACCCATTATGACCCCTACTACTGCAGACATCGCTGATTCAGCTCCTTTTAAATAGTTATTTCCTTGACTATTTCATTCTAACAATCAGTGTTACGCTTGTCAATTAAAAATCGAACTATTTTTATACTTATATAATTAATGTTCGTGTTTTACCTTCACAAAAAAATATATCAGGAAATTCCCTGATATATTCTCTCTTATTTATGTTTACGCATTTGTTTGACCCAGAACCCACCATATATCTGCTTCGGCTCTGTAGAAACAATAAACGCTTTTTCATCTAAGGAAATGATCTCTTTATACAGCTTTCGTTCGTTTTTTCGCTGCGTCAGGATTTCCAACACCATCCGCTCACCATCACGCCCACTGGCAAACCAACTCGTCACGCCATAGCCTAAATCACGAATATGATTCGGAAGATCAAGATTATACCCATCTGTAATTACTTTCACTGTAATATATCCCAGTGCTAAACGCTCCTCGATTTTCATACCGATAACGATCCCTACACCAAATCCAAGTGAATAGGCAATGACGTTCCAGATGTTATTCAGATTATTGAGTACTAAACTGAGCGCTAGTACATATACCATCATTTCTACTACACTAGATAAAGCCGCAAAATATCGATAACCTTTCATTGTCAGTAATAAGCGTATTGTTGAAATTGTTACATATAAAATATTAATAACAAAAATAGTTATCAATACAATAATTGCATTGTCCATCGTATCCCCCCACTAAAGCATCCTCTTTATTTATTCTACTCTTTGTTTTCACTAATTTCAAAAAGTAAAACATCAACATATTAGTAGATAAAATAAAAAAGCCTAGAAATATCTAGACTTTTCAAGGAGCCCGGCAGCGACCTACTCTCACAGGGGGAAACCCCCTACTACCATTGGCGCAGAGAAGCTTAACTACCGTGTTCGGGATGGGAACGGGTGTGACCTTCTCGCCATAACTACCAGACAATATAAGAGAAAAACATTCTCTCAAAACTAGAGAAGAAAGGTTGTAAAGTTTTCACCGATAATCATTTTTATTGGTTAAGTCCTCGATCGATTAGTATTTGTCCGCTCCATATGTTGCCATACTTCCACTCCAAACCTATCTACCTGATCATCTTTCAGGGATCTTACTTTCCGAAGAAATGGGAAATCTCATCTTGAGGGGGGCTTCACGCTTAGATGCTTTCAGCGTTTATCCCTGCCGCACATAGCTACCCAGCGATGCTCCTGGCGGAACAACTGGTACACCAGCGGTGCGTCCATCCCGGTCCTCTCGTACTAAGGACAGCTCCTCTCAAATTTCCTGCGCCCGCGACGGATAGGGACCGAACTGTCTCACGACGTTCTGAACCCAGCTCGCGTGCCGCTTTAATGGGCGAACAGCCCAACCCTTGGGACCGACTACAGCCCCAGGATGCGACGAGCCGACATCGAGGTGCCAAACCTCCCCGTCGATGTGGACTCTTGGGGGAGATAAGCCTGTTATCCCCGGGGTAGCTTTTATCCGTTGAGCGATGGCCCTTCCATGCGGAACCACCGGATCACTAAGCCCGACTTTCGTCCCTGCTCGACTTGTCAGTCTCGCAGTCAAGCTCCCTTGTGCCTTTACACTCTGCGAATGATTTCCATCCATTCTGAGGGAACCTTTGGGCGCCTCCGTTACTCTTTAGGAGGCGACCGCCCCAGTCAAACTGCCCACCTGACACTGTCTCCCCACGCGCTAAGCGTGGCGGGTTAGAATGGTCATACAGCCAGGGTAGTATCCCACCATTGCCTCCTTGCACGCTGGCGCGCGCAGCTCTTAGGCTCCTACCTATCCTGTACAAGCGGTACAAACATTCCATATCAGGTTGCAGTAAAGCTCCACGGGGTCTTTCCGTCCTGTCGCGGGTAACCTGCATCTTCACAGGTACTATAATTTCACCGAGTCTCTCGTTGAGACAGTGCCCAGATCGTTGCGCCTTTCGTGCGGGTCGGAACTTACCCGACAAGGAATTTCGCTACCTTAGGACCGTTATAGTTACGGCCGCCGTTTACTGGGGCTTCAATTCGCACCTTCGCTTGCGCTAAGCGCTCCTCTTAACCTTCCAGCACCGGGCAGGCGTCAGCCCCTATACGTCACCTTACGGTTTTGCAGAGACCTGTGTTTTTGCTAAACAGTCGCCTGGGCCTATTCACTGCGGCTCTCTCGGGCTTTCACCCTAATAGAGCACCCCTTCTCCCGAAGTTACGGGGTCATTTTGCCGAGTTCCTTAACGAGAGTTCTCTCGCTCACCTTAGGATTCTCTCCTCATCTACCTGTGTCGGTTTGCGGTACGGGCAGTACAGTTCTAACTAGAGGCTTTTCTTGACAGCGTGAAATCAGGAACTTCCGTACTTAATTTCCTTCCCCATCACAGCTCATGCTTCGCGAG
>NZ_LR134483.1:225000-1080000 GCF_900638015.1 Listeria grayi | reverse complement strand
ACAAGGAGCAACGAAGTCATTGCTTAATGAAACGGTGTTAAGTACTTTTTACCAACAGCCTGTTCAACTAGTTCCATTGCGCAACGAAGCAATGGCAGTCTATCCCTATTAATGAAAAGGAGATTTTTTATGATTACAACTGATTTTCACGTAGCCGTTCCTACTGCCTTTACCGCAGACGAGGAATTAGATATCGAAAAAACGATCCATCATATTCGCTTTTTGCAAAACCAAGGAGTCCAGTCCGTACTTGTATGCGGTTCGACTGGTGAGCAGCACAGCTTGTTATTAGCTGAAAAACTGCAAATACTCCACGCATTGGAACAATCTGGTTTATTAGCGGAAATGGAAGTACTTTTTGGAGTGGCGAGTATTCGTCAAAAAGAAGCTGTTCTTTTGGCAGAAGCAGTCGCTGCTACGAAAGTGTCCGGTATTTTGCTAGGATTCCCGCCTTATATCCTTCCCTCTCAGCAGCAGGCCAAAGATTATGCCGATGCCATTATTTCGGTTTGTCCACTGCCAGTGATTTTGTATAACAATCCTAAACGGACAGGTTTTCATCTTGAAAGCACAACTTTGCTGGATATGGTGCAGCGCCATACAACGATTATTGGTTTGAAAGAAGCTGGCGATAAAAAACGAGTAACGGAAATCCGATCACAGTTACCTCCGGATGCTTTTGCTTTTTATGCCGGTGGAGAAGCAGATTTGGCAGGAAAAATCGCGGCAGGATTTGATCGTCTTTCTTCTATCAGTGCAAACGTTTTGCCTCAAGAAATCTTCAGCTGGTTTACTGCGTTGCTGCAGCATAAGGAATATCAAAATAAGGAACTATTTACCGTGGTCGATACTATTTTGAAAGCAGAAAGTCCCTTACCAAAATTAAAACAGCTTCTCAAAGAGAATGGCTCCGATGTAGGGAACTGCCGAAGTCCCTTAAAATAAAAAAAGCTGGAAGGCAGAGAATACTCTCACCTTTCAGCTTTTTCAAATTAAGCTTGTTCTTCAAATAAACGTGCTACTTCAATAATGACTTGGGTTGCCTTTTCCATACTTTCTAAGGAAACAAATTCAAATTTACCATGGAAATTCTCTCCACCTGCAAAGATGTTTGGGGTTGGTAATCCTTTAAAGGAAAGCTGAGCGCCATCTGTCCCGCCGCGAATCGGTTCAATGATTGGCACGATCGATAGATTTTTAAGCGCTTGTTCGGCAATATCGACGATTTCTTTTACAGGCTCGATTTTTTCCCGCATGTTATAGTATTGATCACGGATCTCGACGCTGATGTTTGTTTCACCGTACTTTGCTTGCAGTGCTTTTACTTCTGCCAGCATGTTCGCTTTTCGCTTTTCAAAGTTAGCATGGTCAAAGTCACGAATAATATAGTAGGAACTAGCAAGTTCTACTTCTCCTTTGAGCGAAATCAAGTGATAAAATCCTTCATAACCCTCTGTTTTTTCCGGAACTTCTTCTTTAGGCAGTTTATCGTTCAGTTCCATGGCGATTTTTAGCGCATTGACCATTTTATCTTTGGCAGTGCCGGGATGAACGCTGTTTCCTTTGAAAGTTAATTTTACTGCTGCGGCATTGAAGCTTTCGTATTCTAATTCTCCTAGTGGGCCGCCGTCCATTGTATAGGCATATTTTGCACCGAATGCTTCCACATCGAAACGCTCCGGTCCTCTGCCAATTTCTTCATCTGGCGTAAATGCTACGCGAATCGTACCGTGTTTGATTTCTGGATGCTCAAGCAAGTAGTTCATTGCGACAACGATTTCGGTAATACCGGCTTTGTCGTCGGCACCAAGCAAGGTCGTTCCATCGGTCGTGATCAGCGTTTGGCCTTTGTAATTTTTTAGATTGGGATATTGTGCTGGAGAAAGCACTACGCCTAGCGCTTGGTTCAAAACGATATCCCCGCCGTCATAATTTTCATGTAGCTGCGGGGAAACACCTTTGCCTGTTAGATCGGTTGCGGTATCAACGTGTGCCATGAAGCCTATCACAGGAACTGTTTTGTCGGTGTTTGCTGGTAAAGTAGCCATCACATAGCCATTTGCATCCATCGTCACTTCGGAGAGACCGATTTCCTTTAATTCTTCAACGAGTACTTTAGCTAGTTCTAGTTGACCGGGTGTTGTTGGACAAGTCGTGCTTTCCTCGTTTGATTGTGTATCTATTTTTACATATTTCGTAAATCGTTTTAACAATTCTTGCTTCATTTCAATCACTCCTCTATGTAATTCTCTTTCATTATAGCCAACTTTTTAGGATATTCCCACGATTCCGCATTCTTTTTCTTCAAAAAAGGGCCAAACTATAGTACCATTTAATCTATCAAAGTAAAGTAGGTGGGAAAATGCGTTTTATTTCATGGAATGTCAATGGATTGCGTGCTGCTGTCAAAAAAGGCTTCTCCGACTATTTCAAAGAAGCGGATGCAGACATTTTTTGTGTGCAAGAAACGAAATTACAAGCAGGTCAAATCGAGCTGGAGGGTTTGGAAGGCTATCATGATTATTGGAATTATGCTGTCAAAAAGGGGTATTCGGGAACGGCGGTTTTCACGAAGGAAGAACCGCTTTCCGTACAATATGGTCTTCCCGAGGATGTGCACAATCAAGAAGGACGTGTGATCACACTAGAATTTCCAGCTTTTTATTTTGTTACTGTCTATACGCCGAATTCGCAAGCGGAATTGAAACGACTAGACTATCGTACGGAATGGGAGCAAGCTTTCGCCGATCATATTATTGCGCTTGATAAGCAGAAACCGGTCGTTTTTTGTGGTGACTTGAATGTGGCGCATCAAGAGATCGACTTAAAAAATCCGAAGACCAACCGCAAGAATCCTGGCTTTTCTGATCAAGAGCGGGCGATGTTTGGGCAATTATTAGATAATGGGTTTGTCGATACGTTCCGCTATTTGTATCCAGAGCAAGAAGACGCTTATTCTTGGTGGTCTTATCGGATGAATGCCCGGTCACGGAACGTTGGCTGGCGGATCGACTATTTCGTGGTTTCCAGCCGCTTAGCTGATTCGATCCAAGAAGCACGTATCCATGCGGAGGTCTTGGGATCCGATCATTGTCCGGTCGAACTTGAGATTGCGATCCAAGAATAAAAAACGAAGCTCGGTAATGAGCTTCGTTTTTTTATTTCTCGTTCAGAAAATGTGCTGCTACTTGCGCATAGAGCTCTGCCCCGATCTTCAATGTGTCTTCATCGACATTAAAGCGCCCGTGGTGGTGAGCAAAAGTTGTTTCTTTAGCAGGATTTCCTGTACCTACTAAGGCAAAACTTCCCATTGCCTCAAGCTGATAATAACTGAAATCTTCTCCAACAGTAGTTGGTTTTGCCGTTAAAAGCGTTTCCTCTCCGAATGTTTTACGGATCACCTCTTGTACAAATGCTGCACTGTCGTCATCATTGATAACTGGTGCCGGGCCTCGGCGATAATGGATCTCAGCGGTTCCGCCATATAATGCGGCTGTTTGGTTCGCATAATGACGGATCGCTTCTTCCACTTGGTCACGAAGACTTGGCTCAAAACAGCGTACAGTTCCTTGTAAAACGGCTTTTTCAGCTATAACATTATACTGGGTGCCTACTTCCATTTTCCCGATCGTGATCACAGCGGGTTCCAAGGGATCGATTTTCCGAGAAACGATGGTTTGGACGTTCTGGACAAAATCTGAGGCAATAATGGCAGCATCTACGGTTTCATGCGGCATTGCGCCATGGCCACCTTTCCCTGTAAAAATGATTTCCAAAATATCGGCAGCTGCAAATGCAGGTCCCTTATGGCAGATGACTTTTCCTGCTGGTGCAGGCGACCAGATGTGGATGCCGAAAACTTGGTCGACATCTTTCATCGCGCCTTGCTCGATCATGACTTTTGCGCCCTCCCCGTTTTCTTCGGATGGTTGGAAAATCAGCCGGACATTCCCTTCTAAAGTATCTTTCGCTTCATATAATACCTTAGCAGCAGTAAGCAACATAGCAGTATGAGCATCGTGACCGCAGGCATGCATTTTTCCGGCTTCTGTTGATTTATAGGCGATATTATTTAATTCTTCAACTGGAAGTGCATCCATATCTGCTCGCAAGGCAATCGTTTTTCCAGAGGAGCCCCCTATTATTTCTGCGATGATGCCAGTGGGTTCAGTTCTCAGGGAGTGGATACCGATTGCATCTAATGTTGCTGCGATTTTCTCTGTGGTTTGATATTCCTGCCACTGCAACTCTGGATGGCGATGCAATTCTCTTCTGAAAGCGATCAAAGCATCCTCTTCTTCTAAAATTCGGGAATGGATTTGTTTATACATAAAATACCTCCAGCACGTTTACTTTACTTCATAATCCCTATTATAACGAACCCACCAGTTAGTCGCAAAGTTCAAGTTTTACTTGTTGACTGTTTCCCTTTATTTCGGTAAAGTAAGTCTATTACATCACTAAAGAAGGAGATTCAAAAATGAGTAAAGAAGAAACAGGGAAAAAATGGGCATTGATCGCGATCATGCTGGGTGCTTTTTTATCCTTATTAGATACCACCATCGTCAATGTCGCCCTACCGGATATTGGGCGCGTTTTAAAAACATCCAGTCAAACGATCGAATGGGTGATTTCCGGATATGCCTTAGCTTTTGGGCTTGTCTTGATCACTGCTGGACGGCTTGGCGATAAATTTGGAAGAAAGCCGCTTTACATTATCGGCGTTGCTTTATTTTTATTGATGAGTATTACAGCTGGTTTCGCAACGTCAGGAACGAGTTTGATTATTTCACGTGTTGTTCAAGGACTGGCTGCTGGATTGTTCTTCCCGCAGATCAATGCCACGATCATGGATCTCTATCAAGGACCGAAGTTAGGTAAAGTATTTGGTATTTTAGGGGCTGTTATCGGTGTTGCAACTGCGATCGGTCCGCTTACCGGTGGATTGTTGATCAATACGTTTGGTGCTGACGACGGTTGGCGCTGGGTATTTTTTGTTAATGTCCCTATTGTTATTATCACATTGATTCTTGCTTTTATTTATATTCCTAAAGACAAAAAACAACCACATCAAGTGAAGTTTGATATCCCCGGCGTTTTTGGAATAACATTGGCGCTATTATTATTGTTATATCCGCTGGTTGCTCATGGGGCAAATGATTTCAGCTGGTTAGATTTTATTGTGATGCTGCTTTCCTTGCCGGTCTTTCTACTGCTTTATTGGTGGAGCGCGCGTCAAGAAAAGCTTGGCAATCAGCCGATCATTTCGCCGAAGCTACTCAAAAACAAGAAGTTCTTGTCAGGAATGATTTTTTCACTCGTTTATTTTGCAGCTTTTACAAGTATTTTCTTTGTCCTTTCGCTTACTTGGCAGACTGGTTTTGGGAAATCAGCGATCAGTTCTGGACTTGCACTTAGTCCATTTGCCTTCGGAAGTATGTTCGCAGCGGCGAACAGTAATCGTTTTGTTCAAAAGTTAGGACGTAATTTATTCTTTATTGGATTGATCTTTATCATTCTGGGACTTGCTGGGACAGCACTTGTATTTTATCTGCATAGTGACGTCTTCTCTGCATGGTGGCTAACATTGCCACTTCTCTTGGGCGGGATCGGCAGTGGTCTGATTATTGCACCGATCAACAGCTTCACCCTCTCGACTGTTTTACCGGAGCAACGTGGAGGTGCAAGCGGGCTGTTTAACACCGCACAACGAGTTGGCACATCGTTTGGGATCGCGATCGTTGGGACAGTTTATTTCCGTACATTGAGTACGATTGGTGGAACGAGCCGTAACGAAGTGTTTTCCGGAAGTTTACAGATGAGTATGTTAGTGAACATCGCACTCTTACTTATCTGTACGGCGTTGGTGTTTGCGTTACCGAAGAAAATCAGCGAGCGTTAAAAAGAAGCGTAAATGAATGGAACTGACCTACTTTAACAGGTCAGTTCCACTTGTTTATGCTTCTTTTTTTGTTCTTTTTTTACGTTTGAATAGGTAGATGCTACTTATCATCAGCAACCCGATCAACGGATAAAAAATGGTGCTAGTGTCTCCTGTTGCTGGTAATTGTAAGTTGTTCTTCTCTGTCACTTGGTCAGCTGCTTTTTTCGCTGCAGCTTGAGTCGCCACTATTGGTTTTAATTCTGGCTTTTTAGCGTTGTCTGAAATGATAGGCTTATTTGTAATTTCATCAAGCCATTTTTTCGGTTCAATAGATTTCCCCCCCGTCTTGTCCGTATTCGGTTTGTCAGGCTTGTCTGTATTCGGTTTGTCGGGGATGATAGGTTTTTGCTCGTCTGTTGTAGTTTTGGCATAGATCAAACGTACTTGTTGGTTTACTTCTGTAAAATATCCCGTTTCGCTACCTTGAATCTCTTTTAGTTCATAACCTTCGATCGTTTTTGCTTCTGTTTGATAGGCTGTTCCGATTTTTCCTGTGAGTTGTTCCGATGTTGCTAGTTCTTTGCCCGACTCATCTTCGTATGAGACAGTCACTGGCGCGCCTGTTTTCGCTGTATAAATATAGCGTACCTCTTGTGTCGAAGCGGTATACGTACCTTTTTCTGCTCCGATAACTTCTTTTAGTTCATAACCTTCGATCGTTTTTGCTTCTGTTTGATAGGCTGTTCCGATTTTTCCTGTGAGTTGTTCCGATGTTGCTAATTCTTTGCCCGACTCATCTTCGTATGAGACAGTCACTGGCGCGCCTGTTTTCGCTGTATAAATATAGCGTACCTCTTGTGTCGAAGCGGTATATGTGCCTTTTTCTGCTCCGATAACTTCTTTTAGTTCATATCCTTCGATTTTTTTTGCTTCTGTTTGATAGGTCGTTCCGATTTTTCCTGTGAGTTGTTCCGATGTTGCTAGTTCTTTGCCCGACTCATCTTCATATGAGACAGTTACTGGTGCGCCTGTTTTCGCTGTATAAATATAGCGTACCTCTTGTGTCGAAGCGGTATATGTGCCTTTTTCTGTTCCGATAACTTCTTTTAGTTCATATCCTTCGATTGTTTTTGCTTTTGTTTGATAGGTTGTTCCTTCTATTCCTGTTTGCGTTTCGTCTTCTGCCAATTTAGTTCCTTCTTCGTCCTCGAAAGAGACAGTTACTTTTCCTTCCGCTCTTGCTTTGACTGTTACTGGATCAGAAAAGTGCTGTGAAAGCTGTGGATAATTGGTTGAATTATCGATACTTCCGGGAATAATGAATTGCGAGATAACATCGCCTTCTTTTAGGACAATATTATTAGGAAGCTGAAATTCATAGCGGAAATCTGCATCGACTGTATAGTTAAACATTGAATTGATTGGTGTTGTATTCCCGTTGGTGTAAAATTTACCGTTAATCGCTATCATTGCTGCGTCCCACTTTCCATTTAAAGGAAGTGTATCTTCTGAAGGGAGTGTCGCATAGTTTGGAAGTTGTCCTTTGATGGTCGTATCCCCCACATATGGCTGTTCAATCGTTGCTTTACCAATAATGGTCTGTGGAACTGCTTTTGGGGTAATCGGTTTAACGACAAATGTACTTACTGCTATCATTGCCGTTATTACAAGAAAAGCAAGTTTTTTCATTTATGATCCTCCATTTCCAATTATAAGCAACATCTATTGTTTGTTAATTTAATGATAGTTAATTTTTTCACATTAAACAATTGGTTTTTGGCAGAATTCTAATTTTATCATATATATCGTAACATTTTTGACATATTTAGCTGTTTTTTATACACAAAAAACAGCTCAGCATTTGCTGAACTGTTTACTTCATGCTTATTTATTTAATGCATTTTTAGCTTGGTCTGCTAAAGCGCCGAATGCTGCTGTATCATTTACTGCTAAGTCAGCAAGCATTTTACGGTTGATATCGATACCAGCAAGTTTAAGTCCGTGCATCAATTTGCTGTAAGATAGTTCATGCAAGCGAGCTGCCGCATTGATACGTGTGATCCATAATTTACGGAAATCACGTTTCTTTTGACGACGATCTCTGTAAGCATATTGGTAAGATTTCATTACCGCTTGGTTTGCTACTTTAAATAATGTATGTTTAGCGCCATAATATCCTTTGGCTAGTTTAATGACCTTTTTACGACGTTTGCGTGTTACTGTTCCGCCTTTTACGCGTGGCATATTGTCTACCTCCTAGATTTTACATAAATTAGTTGAATTGATTATTTCATTTTTGCGACCATTTGACGAATACGTTTGAAATCGCCAGCTGATACCATTGCTGCTTTACGCAATTTGCGTTTTTGTTTTTGTGATTTGTTTGCGAACATATGGCTAGTGAAACCATGTCTGCGTTTTAATTTACCAGTACCTGTTCTTTTTAAGCGTTTTGCAGTCCCACGGTGGGTTTTCATTTTTGGCATGAATATTTCCTCCTTAAAACTTTACTTTTCTTGAAGTGGCGCTAGGACTAAGAACATTGAACGTCCGTCCATTTTTGCTTTTTGCTCCACAGTACTTAGATCTGTACATTCAGTTGCAAAACGGTCAAGCACCTTTTGACCAATTTCTTTATGCGTAATCGCACGTCCTTTGAAGCGAATCGAACATTTCACTTTATCGCCTTTTTCAAGGAACTTGCGGGCATTACGTAATTTTGTATTAAAGTCATGTTCATCGATAGTTGGGCTTAAGCGAACTTCTTTCATAACGATGACTTTTTGGTTTTTCCGGGCTTCTTTGTCTTTCTTTTGTTGTTCAAAACGGAATTTACCGTAGTCCATAATACGAGCTACTGGTGGTTTCGCATTCGGAGCAACAAGTACTAAGTCTAGATTGGCTTTTTCAGCGATACCGAGTGCTTCGACTTTGCTTTTCACACCTAATTGTTCGCCTTCTTGGTCAATCAATCGTACCTCACGTGCGCGAATCCCATCGTTTACCAACATGTCTTTGCTAATAATAAGCCACCTCCAAATATTTCTGGTCCAACAAGCGAGAAAATTGCCTGCTTTAGATCTCGCTAGCCTGAACATTTCAGACCATTAAAAAACGGGCATGCTAGAAAGCAAGGCCCGCACATCCAAAATCACGACGAACGTGATATAGTGTTTGAAATGTTTGCCTGAAAACGTTCCGTTAACGAGGCGAGAAGCGGGTTGCTTCTTCTTTCTTGTATGATAACCTTTATTACTATATCACATGCATGCTTGCCTGTCAACAACTCTTTAATGACTAGTTGTTAGCAGAGAACCGGTAAGGTATTTTTTCCCTAGTTCGCTTTGCAGAAAATCTTGGAAATAATGGTTCTTGTCTGTTTTACGATAGTCGATCTGAATTTTATTTCCCATACCGATGTGCTTGCTGATAGCTTCTTCTACTCCCCGCTTAAATACGCGACAGCTCATGACCCAATAATGGATGCGAGGTGTTTCATCGTGGATCACGACAGAGATGATCCCTTCTTCCCCCAAGCGATCCCGATAGCTTACTGCTGTGATTTTTTTACCTTCTGCTTCTAATGCTTTCAGTTTAGACAATGTAAAAATCGTTTTGTTGTTGTTGAATTGATTGGTTTTGTTGAGTAGTTGGATGACCCGGGCTTCGTTTGCTTCTGTGAATGCTTCGTAGGTCAATTCAATTTGCAACGACTGCAGAAAGCTAGTTAAATCCGTGCTGCTAGCAAGTTCTGCTTCGATTTTTTTGAAATTGTTATTGCGAGCTTTATCCGTCTCGGTCAGGCTGATTTTTTCAAAATAGCCTCGCCATTCGAGTTCATAGAATAGATCCAGTTGATTGTTATAATGGAGCGTTGGCTGCTCTTCTCCAAGCGTTGCCTTGATTTCTGCTAGTTCCCGCTGATTGTCATCAATAAAAATGGTGTCACGGGGGTTGATATTCCATTTTTTTGCGATTGCTTGCAAATTATCACTTTTTGGCAACCAATTCAATTGTTTCAGGGAGAAAAGCCAGTCAAAATCGGCGAGTTTTTTCGCTTCAGTGGAAATACTTGCGTCATTTTTGGAGGCTGCTGCCATGAATATTCCGGCTGCTTCTAATTTTTTAAGGTGTTTTTGATAGATTCGGTGATTACTGTTCTTGCGCTCCTGCAGATTGGCTTGGATCATTTCTGCGCCTTTATCGCCGATGATACCTGGCCAGTAGGTATTATCCAGATCGCTGATAATGCCTTTTTTCGCTTTACCAAGCCAAGCTTTCAGAATGTTTCGCAGGCTTTGCGCGCAGTAATACTGTCCTTCTAAACTGCTGCCATAACTGAAATGGTACAGCATTGTGGTATCGAAATAATGCTTCAGGCCGACGAAGTTCGCGATGTAATTGGTGTCATTGATCTTAATGTGGTTGTCAGCTAAGGCGAATAAGCGTGTGTTCGCTTCTCGAATGATCGTCACTAAGCCTTGTTCATCTACAGCTTCTAAGTTTCCAGTTGGCCGGAAAGGTAGATATTCCAGCGTATTGATGATCAATAATGTGTCCGGATACTTCGCGCAGATCTGTTCCACTTGCTTCACGTATTGCCATACTGCAGCTTCAAAATCTTCTGCGAGGTAAAGCTGGAAACTACTTTCGTGAATGTGGATCGCATCCGCCTGTTTATCTTCGAGTAATAATTCTTCCCAGTAACGGTTAAAATCGCCACTTGTGATCTCGATCGGTGTGTCAGCCAGTTCATATTCCATTGCTTTTACCAAGTGATTATTGGCTGTCTGACCCATCGCCATAAATAAATGGATGGATTCTGCATCCTTGTTTTTTTCAACTTTTGCTGTCTTACGGATCATTTGAAAATAGTCTTCTTTATACATGCGCTTCCACTCCTTCGTTTACATAGGCGTTCAATTCATTACAATCATAGCGATTCAAGTTTAAAGCGCCGCCTTCTGGAACGATGCTATAAGCAGATCTCGTTCCCCAGCCGAAACGATAGCCAGCCTTTTGGTAGCATGCGCGTACTTCCTCGTTTTGACTTCCGAATGGATATGCCACTGTTTTACGCTTCATCAAATGACCTAGTTGCTTCTCATATTGGACGATATCTGCTTCGATCTCCGCTGGCGATTTATCTGGAAGATGCGTATGTTTGCACGTATGGTTGCCAATGAGATGTTTCGTTGCCAGCTGCATTTCCTCCGCTTGAGTTAGATAATAATCTTGATAATTGGCGGCTGGGATCTGTTCAAATAACGTTTCGATCAAGGCTTTCGCCAGCGATTCTTTTTGGAAATAACGTTTGATAAAAATGATCTCAGGTTTATCAAGTGAAGCAACTTGGCTGTAGCTTGCGTATTTTTCTTCAAACTGTGGTTCCTCCGATTGAATAGCAGTTAAGATCGCAGAAGGCCGGTAGTAGTTCAGGATCTGATGGATCTTGTTCACTTGAAGCAAGTCCGCTGTTTCTCTAGCGGGCAGGAAAAACTGTCCTTCGATACCTTTTTCTTCGAGGTAGCTTGCTGCACTGTATAAATGCTCTTTATAGCCGTCATCAAACGATACCATGAAGTATTCTTGTCGCTCGTCAAACTCGCCTTTTTCCAGTGTAGCCATATCCAGTGGCGCATAGTGTTCTGTTAGGTAGTCAATCTGCTTTTCAAAAATAGTTTTTGGCAAATAGTTGTTTACTGTTTGGACAGTTTCTTCTGAACGGATATAGTGGTACATAAAATTATTCACCAGTGCATACCGCTGCGTTAAGCGATTTGGCCTTCCCTGATCGGATCGCAACTGGAAGATGACTGGTTTATCGCCTTGATACGCATATTTTAAAGTAGCATTTTCGCCTAAGTATGGAGCCGTATAGATGGGGAAAAGCTGTTTATTTTCTTGCACTGACTTTAATCCCACCAATGCTTGATTGGTATAGACGGTCGCGTAAGGAAATTGCTCGATTTCCATGATTTCCTGCAGATCCGTTTCTGAAAATAAGGAAAGGTCTCCGATAATATCGCAGATCAATAAGAAATCATTCGTTTCTGTCTGGTATTTTTTATAAACGTATACAAGACCTGATGGCGTGTAATAGAAATAATAGGTAGTAAATGGATTTTGGAAAAACCGTTTTTGATAGCGCTGCTCTTCCATAATGCCCGGAAGTTGTTTACTTTCCAATTCTTCGGCTGTCAAAATAGTTCCAGAGATAGGCGCTTTCAGTGGTCTTTTTTCCGAATACTGATAGGCAAGTGTCTCCACTTGATAACCTAAGCGACTATATAGCTGCTCGGCCTGTTTAGATAGACCGATAATACGTAATGGCTTGTCTGTCAATGTTTTTTCGACTTCTTTCAGTAGCAAAAGCCCGTAAACCGAGCCTTGTTTGGCGCTCCACAGGGAGAGGAAGTATTCCGTTTTGTCAGAATAGAAACCTAAAATAGCGACAATTTCGGCTGCTTCTTCTAGCACAAACATATTGATGGGTTGTTTCTGGTCAAGTGTATTGGTGCCGGAAAAATATTCAAATACGAACAGGGCTTTGCTCTTGCTTAAAATGTGATTGGCTTGGTAATGACTGTGAATAAACTGTTGAATCGCTGGAATATCACGGTAACGTGCTCTTCTAAAGTGAGGCATTGATCTTCGTTTCCAATACCTGAAGATTTTCTGCTGCCATCACATCATCTAACGAAATCGTCGCGCCGTGTTGCTCGAGTAATGCCATCAATTCGATCAAGCTCAATGAATCAAACCGCGGTACTTCCAGCAAATGTGTTTCCATGGAATCGATCGTTACATCAAAATTATCTTCCAGAAAGGCTTTAATTTGCATATTTATGTTCCTCCATTACTAATTCATTCATAAACTTATCCAATTCTTCTTTTAAGATCACTGGATTGTTGCTGGTCATTCGGCTGGTCACGTCGTCAGTGAATTTGACACGGTCGATTTTTGATTTGATTTTGTAGATTCTTAGCCGATAGTATAATTCAATCATGCCCTTGACAATCAAATATTCCAATTGCTGACGTTTCTTGCTGCGGACACGAACTTTGTCGAGGAAGAAATCGCCTACGCAGATCGAACCGAAACGGCTCTCTTCGTTGATCGAATATTTTTGCGTCGTTCCTTGGCAGATATTAATGACTTCCAGATCATTGCCTTCGTTATAGGCAAAAGTCTGTTTGCTGAGTGGAAAATGGACTTTCTTTTTATACAGAGAAACAGTGCGCACATAACGCTCTGTATCCTCACGGTTGAAATGGACCGTTTTGCCATTAATGCGGATCAGCGGCATTTCCATTTGGATATAGGGAATCTGAACGATCCGTTTTACTGGCTCATAGATCCGGTTGAATACTTGTGGTTTATAAATCTCGAGTTGAGGCGGCAGCTCTTTTACTGGCTCGCCTTCGATATCGATCATGAAATTCTCGGCATTGATATTCGGAAAGTACGTAATATAATATTGTTTCTGATTTTTATGATCCAATAGTTTAAAATCGAGCAACACGATGTCTTTTTGGAAAGAAATATTTTCCTCCTCTAAGGCAGTAAAATGTGTTTCATCGATAAAAAAGACAACATTATCAGCTAATTTCATCTAAAACCTCTCCTACTGCTTTTTTTTGAAAAATATGATCCGCTTGTTTCAGTAAATCATATTGACTGATCTGCATATCGGTTAGTTCGTGCATAAAACCGGTGTAGATATATTTCTGGAATTCTTCACTATTTGTCACTTCTTGATAGCTGATCGAAACGGAATTCTGGCTCATGCTCTCGATCAACGCCGTGGAATAGCCACTGATGACCCATTTACTCTCTTGGATCCGTTCAAATGTGCTTTTCACATCATCACTATACTCTACTTGAACGCGATATTGTTTGAGTTTTTGGATAAAACTTCTTTCAAAGTTCACCCCTAGCGGCATTCTGAAAATGATCGGATATGGATTGTGTTTGGAGAGTGGCTCGATCAGCGCTTCAAAATCCTTGTATTCCAGCTTTTGGACCACGACTAGAATCTGATCTTTTTTCGTAATAGACTGATCTTCTAAGAAAGCAGGACAGCGGTAAAGCACCTTGGAAGGATTGAAATGTAGCCGTTCTCCGAATACTGGGCCCCAAGCGACTAAGTAATCTGCGGTCACGACGCTCGGTGCGGAAAAAGCGAAACCAGGATGTAGTTCGGAAATATTGGCATATTGGACTTCGACCGTTGTGATCCCCAGTTCTTTGGCTGCGTGGATCATACCTTGGTGGGCATAGCCTAGTGAAAGGAATACTTTTTCAACATGGTTCATTTGGAAAAATAATTTATAATTCAATTTATCAATGTAGTAATCTCGTAATTTCATAGTCAATAATTTCACGATTGGCATCCCTGTATAGCCGTTTGCTAATAGATCTGCTTCAAAGGCATTTAATGCCGCCAACTCTTCAGGTGTCCATGTAACAATATCGCTGCCAACAAATTGTTTGCTATAAATTTTAAAATCATCCGTTGAAAATGAAGCCTCGTAGCGATTGGGAGCATTTTTCCCATCTAAGTAGCGGTCAATCGGAATGCAGCGGTAGCCGGCATTTTCATAGTAGCGATAATACTCATCAAGCAGATTATCGCAGCCATCTTCCGTATATCTGCCGCGAAGCATAAAGACCACTGCTTTCTCACCAGGTCGCACGATCCGAAGCGACTTTTGTTTGCTTTGCGGAATGGTGGCGGAGGTTTTATAGCGTCTGATGATCCGCCCGATTCGCCCTTCGCTGGTACGGATACTTTGGTCAGTGATCAAATTCATAGTCGTTGGCACGGCGATCAGTTGATAGACAGAGAAGTCCTCGCGCTTAATCGCATATAGCTGATGTTTTGTTTCTAGTCTGCGGATCGTTTCGATCGCTTCTGCACGGTTCATTGGACCAGCCTCCTTGTCCATGTCGTCTGATAAAAATTTTCTAAGATCGTATTTCCCGCTGCTGAAAAATGCAGGCCGTCTGTCGTATAGCTGTACAGTAATTGTTTGTCAGCTGCCAGCTGGCTATTTGGATCTATCACTTCACAATTCCATTTTTCGCCTAAATAGTCGATGCGCTCATTTACTTCGGCGATCTGCTGATTGGAAACAGAAGCAACATATAAGGTGTACACAATTTTGACCAGTATGACTTCACAGCCCACTTGCTGCAGGTGCTTTAGGATCATTTCTAAGTGCTGGGCCGTTTCTGCGGGAGTGTAATCCGTGATCAGATCATTGACACCTAGTGCGACAACAGCCATCTCCGGGATTTGCTGACCAATCAATTGCGGCAAATTCGCAGCAACAGTGGCAGCGGTGATTCCACCCATTGCCAAATTGGAAAAACCTTCTGGCAGTTCAAGTAGTTCTCCTCGTGAATCTGCCAGAAACCAATTTGGTTTCAGCTGTTTAGCTTTCCATGTCGAAAATCGATTTTCGTATAAGGCTTGATTTGCCTGTTCACGCGCTTGATAGTCAAAGTAGCGAGCACCGACCGCTTGATAGAAATCGGCTTTATCGTCTACATCAATGGACGTTTCCTTTTCCATTTCAAAGCCGCACGTTTCTGTAGTAAAGAAACTTTTATCTGCTAGATAAGCTTCCTTGGTGGAAAGATAGATCGCACCGTTAGGATAATAATAGTCAGCCCTGTTTTGCCGGCGGTAGTTTTGATCCACACCGGCAATATCCGGCAGCTTTCCATCTGCTGTCATTGTTGTATAGAGCGCGGGACTTTTATCCGCTTTACTAACACTGACCAAATGGCGTGCCCCTGTTTTTTCAAATTGCTCTATCGCCGCTTGCACCTGTTCTGCAGTACGGAGCGGAGAAGTCGGCTGCAAAAGTGCGAATAAGGTATTCTCTGAAAACTGTTGGAGAAAATCAAGTACTACTTCCGCACTAGTCGTCTGATCACGTGCTAGTTCCGGTTCACGCAGTAAAACAGTCACGCCAGTTTGACGAATGATAGCGGCGTATGCTTCGGAATCCGTAGAAACGTAAATATCTTCCGGAGAAAATGCGCCCGATTGAAGCGCCGCCTCGATCGTATGAAAAATAAGCGGTTTTCCCGCTAAAAACAACATGTTTTTATCTCTAAGTCCTTTGGAACCAGACCTTGCTGGTATCAGACATATTTTTTTCATTTCTTCACCTCAAATGCTATTTCACTTTTCTCGCTGGTGTTCCGACATAAGTGCCTGATTGTTCGATTGGCTTTACAACAACCGCTCCCGCACCGATGATCGACCAAGAAGCGACCTTCATCAATTGGATCACGACACTGCCGCTGCCGATATAGGAACCTGTTTCGATAACGGAGAATCCATTGATCGTTGCATTTGGCGAAATATTGCAATGACTCGCTACCGTTGTATGATGTTCCACCACTGCGCCTGTGTTAACGATGGTATTATCATGAATTTTCACTTTAGAACCGATAAATGCGCTGTATCCAATGAAGATACCTTTGCCAGCTACACTATCTTCTGTAAATAAGTGCGCACTTTTACTAATGATATTGATGAATTTGTCATAGTATTTTGACTTTAATGTATGAAAAACTTCTTGGCGCTTGCGATTATCACCAATTGTAATAAAAATCGCATCAATTTCTCCTGTTTCAAGGAAAGCGGCTGCTTCTGCAATTTTCCCTAGGATCGGATAACCGTTTCGTTCTGTCCAATCTTTATCATCAAAATAACCTACAAATTCATACTTTGTCAGATCTACTACCGGTAATACTGCATCAGAATGGCTACCTGCACCAATAAAAGCTAACTTTTCCATCTAAATCACCTGTTCCTTCCTATCATAAAATGGTTTTTGTTTGGCGATGCCTTGTTCTAGCTTCTCTGTGATGATTTGATATGCCAGATAGCTGGAACTTGGTTTTTCATAAGGATTATCAAATACAGTGACTGCTGCTAGCTTTTTGATACCTGCCAGAATTGCTGGGGCAGTGGACTCGCAGTGGATGACGCTTGGACCGCTTGTTCGTGCTTTCTGCCGATCTCCGATATTAAGCGATGGCCTTTGCAGCGACGGTACCTCGATCAAGCCGGAGGAAGAGTTACCGATCAAACCTTCTGAGTAACGAACGAGGGAATGATAGCTTTGCGTTTCTAATGAAGGGAAATAATAATGCCTGTCTCCTTCTGCGATAAATGCCAGGCATGCTTCGCGGATATAATCAGAACCGGTATCCGAATTGGAACCGATGAAGATACACTGCTTGTCCGTGCTTTGCAATGCTTCTAAAAGTGCTGTGATCTGTGCTTTTGCACTAGCTTTGCTATCTAGTGTGACCGGATGGAAAAGGATCACGTAGTAAGCATCTTCTAAGCGGCAATCCAGTTTATTCTCTAGAGAGGCTTTGGTTAAAAGCAAGGTTTGCTTGCTGTTTTCGACACCTAGCGAACCGATATTATAGACCATTTGCGGAAGTTCGCCCATTTGAATGATACGGTCTCTATGATCATCGGTGGACGCTAAATGCAGGTGGCTCATTTTTGTGATGGCATGACGGATAAACTCATCATAGTTACCAAGTGTCAATTCCCCGCCATGTAGGTGACAGATCGGGACTTGATAGATCACAGCCACATTAGCAGCTGCCAACATTTCATATCGATCGCCTAAGATAATAAGCAGATCATAATGGTTGGCCGTAAACACTTCGCCTAGCCCCGCGGTCAGCTTTGCTAAGCCGCTTGTAATCGTCTGATTCGTGGTATCCCGCAGCCCCATTGGAATCTCTTTAACGATCGGGATCTCATCTTTTTTGATTGTCAAAATCGTTTTCCCATACTTTTCTTCTAAATGCGTGCCCGTCACGACCAGTTCAAGGCGAATCTCAGGATCTTCATGAAGCAATGTGATCAAGTTGCGGAGGATACCGTATTCCGCTCTGGAGCCAGTTACTACACAAATTCGTTTCACTGGACATTCACCTGCACTTCCGGAGCAGCTTCTAATTCGATCAGATCATCTTCTGCAAAATCACGAGTACTTTCTTTGCCAAGGATCTCATACCATTTCATTGGGGAAATACCATTACCCGGACGTTTGACCGTCAAATTATCGGCTGTGAATATTTCTCCTTTGCGAATGGATCGCTTTGCAACAATCGACTTGCGGGCTGCTTCTCGATTTGCTAGTTCCGCAGCGACCGGTTTTTTGTCGCCAGTTCCGAGTGCTAATTCGATATGGCGAATCCCTTCTACTAAACGTTTTAAGATATCCGGCGTTGCACTCGCCCGGTGGTCTGGTCCCGGCAAATCATTATCGAGTGTAAAATGCTTTTCAATTACTTGAGCCCCCATGGCAACAGAGGCGATCGGTACTTCATAGCCAAGGGAATGATCGGAATAACCGATTTCCAGGTCTGGAAAAAGGGTTTGAAATGTCCGCAAGACCTGTAGATTCACATCTAGAAAAGCCGTTGGATATTCCGTTGTACAATGCAGGAGCGCAATATCTGATGTTCCATTTTCCTGCAAGACTTGAATCGCCGTGTGGATCTCCTCCAGATCCGCCATCCCGGTAGAAAGGATTACTTTTTTCTGTAGACCGCCGATTTTTTCTAAAAATGGTAAATTTGTAAGATCCCCGGAGGAAATCTTATAGATCGGCATATCGGTCTGAATCAGAAAATCAAGCGACTCATCATCGAAAGGTGTAGAGAAGACGGCTAATCCCTTTCCTTCCGCATAATTTTTTAATCCTAAATAGTCGTCATGGGACAACTCTAATTTTCGTGTCATTTGGAGTTGTGATTCTTGCTCGCCTGTAGTTTCTTTTTGATAATTGGCTTTCGGCGCATGTTTCGAAATTAATTTATCCGCTTTAAAAGTTTGAAATTTAACAGCATCAACCCCGCATTTAGCAGCCTCATCAATCATTTGCTTCGCTAAATTCACATCACCATTATGGTTACATCCGATCTCTGCAATAATATACGTCATGAGGACACTTCCTTTTCTCTCTTTGATAAGGTGATTATAGCACTCAGAAATGCTGAATTGGGTGGATTTACAAAGACTTAACGGGGATTTACGAAGGGTTAACGGGAAATTAATGTGGCGGGGGGTTGCTGGCGAAATAAACATCTAACCCATGTCAACTATATTAGGGGGAAATCGCAGAGGCACAAACATTTTTGCATTTGATTTATTTAAAAATTCATATCTACACACCTAACTGAAATTTACGATTTCTTTATATTATCTGGTCATCTGTTTTTTTATTAGCTTTGTGTTTTTTTAAAAAATTCTTTACTTTTTCTTTTGATTAAAAGATAATAAATAATATAAATTACTTATTTGTGTGTCTAGGATACCAATACAACTGGGCTTGTGGGTAGATTTATATTTCAAAAAAATAATATAATAATTTATTAAAAAGGGAGCAATAAATTATGCATTTAGAAAAAATCAAAAAAGAAGAAAATAAAGTTAGCAACCCTCTCCACTCAGTAGAAACAGACTATAAAATACTTAATAAAACTTTTTATGAAAAAAATCCTGAAATGACTAGAGCATTAAAAATAGCACAAGAGCAAATTGCAGATAGGCCTCCTGTGAGGAAAATTGTTAATGTTATTGAAACCGTCGATTTTTTATTTAATAAAGGACAATTTAAAATCAGTTTTGCTATAAAGTTCGATGAACTGCAATTTAAAGAAAGCGAACAAGTAAACATTGATTTAGTGGCTAAGCTACAAAATGAATTAAATGAAGAAATACTCTTAGTTTCTCTATTCAATAACAATGGTGAATTATTTGAAGGAGAATGCAATTTAAATACAGTATATAAGAAAAAACCCCTTAGATCTGGTAATTATTCAATGCTACTTCATTTTTATGTAACAGATAGTAATGGTATTACTACCGACTTTTATAAACCTCTTAAAGACTCATATAAATTCTTCGCTCATACTTCCGATTTCATGAATACAACTTTATATTATTTTTCAGGAACTAAGCAGTTAGAATACAATACCATATTAAAATATGATCCTAAGAAATCTACAATAGTAATCCACAATAATTGCGTAAAAGATCTTAATCCTTCTTTGCTTTATGGAGATATAAAAAACAAAACAAAGAGACCTTCTCGATTATATCAAGTGTTTATCAATAAAGGATTTAAATATTTATATAGACTATTTAAAATTTTCCCTGTTAAAGCAAATAAAATTTTATTTGCTTCTGATAGCAGAGAAGAATTAGGTGGAAACTTCGAATACTTATATGAAGAACTTGTTCGACAAGGTCTTCAAAATAATGTACATCAAATATTTAAAGAAAATAATTTTGTTAATAAATCTTTCAGAGAACTTATTAAATTAGCTTATGATTTTGCTACTTCCGAATTTATTTTTTTAGAAGAAAATTACCCATTAATTACAAAAATAGAATTAAAAGAAAAAACAGAACTAGTGCAATTATGGCATGCTGCAGGAGCCTTTAAGAAGTTTGGCTATAGCAGATTAGGACTTGTCGGCGGGCCTAGCATAGACTCAAAAGACCATAGAAGCTACACAAAAGCATTAGTAACTTCTCCCAACTTGATAGACATTTATGCAGAAAGTTTAGACATTGAAAAAGATTTTGTAAAACCCTATGGGATTCCTAGAACGGATTTGTTTTTTGATGATCTAAAAAAACAAAAAAAAATCGAAGCTCTACATGAAAGATATCCTTTTATTAAAAATAAAAAAGTTATCCTATTTGCTCCTACTTTTCGTGGTGGCGGAAGAAAATCTGCGCATTATCCATATGAGTACTTAAATCTACGAAAAATATATGAAAATCTTCAAGGGAATGACTATGTTTTCTTATTTAAAGTTCATTTTAACACGCTAAATAAAATAAATATTCCTTATGAACTTAGTGATTTCTTCTATGATGTTTCTGACTATAGAGATATTAATGACCTAATGCTAATCAGTGATTTATTAATTACTGACTATTCTTCAGTATGCTTTGAGTTTTCATTACTAGATAAGCCAATGCTATTCTTTTCTCCAGATGTAGAAAATTATGTGAGTCAAAGAGGTTTTTATTACGAGTATAAAGAACTTATTCCCGGTAAATTAGTTCAATCGACTACCCAACTTATTACAGCTATCTTGGAAAATGATTTTGAATTTAAAAAAGTCGCTACTTTTAGAGATTACTTCTTTCAATATCAAGATTCCTTTGCGTCTAAAAGAATTGTTAATAATATAATACTAGCTAAGCAACAAAAAGTAACTCGGTAACCCAAAATAACTCTTGAGAGGTCGAAAAAATGAAGATTAAGAATCATAAAGTAATTGTTACGGAATCCGTATTAAGCCTTTTTTCAAAATATGATATTACTTTTCAAAAAAAGAATAACGCTAGAATCAAATTAGGAGATATCCTTACTTTTGATTCTTCTCTTTCTATGGAAGAGCATACTTCTATATGGAATAGTAATATTCTTTACTCAATGGGTAGTTTTTCATATTCTAGAGGCTCATTACCTAGAAACACTTTAATAGGAAGGTACACTTCTATTGCTAATAATGTTCGAGTAATGGGCTTTCAACATCCTTTAGATAGATTTACTACTTCTGGTATAAGTTATACTTCTCACCATCCATTTTCTTCTGTTTCTTCACAAAATGAAGAATTTGCAGTCCTTGAAAAGAGAACCGAAATTCCTTTGAAAATTGGTAATGATGTTTGGGTCGGAGAAGGAGTGCTTTTTAAAAGAGGAATTAAAATTGGAGATGGCGCAGTTATAGCGGCACATGCAGTAGTAACAAAGGATGTACCACCTTATGCGATTGTTGGTGGGGTTCCGGCAAATGTTATACGCTACCGTTTTGATGAAAAAACGATTGACTTGCTGTTGAAATCAGAATGGTGGAAATACAATATATTAAATGTCCCTAATTTAAAAGGAGACCACTCTCCACACGAACTAATAGATAAGCTTCAACAAGCCAATACGCTGAATCAATTAGAAACCTATATGCCTAAAGTTTTGACATCTAAAAAAATATTGAACGCGGATCAAGGTAATATAAAGGATTTTATAAAGAAAATAAAAACAGAAGAAGAATTGGCTTTATTAAAAACACATATTGAGAAAAAAGAACAAGAATTAAAGGAATAAACTTTTATAAGTCCTGTAGATTGCTTATTAATAAGTAATCTACGGGACTTTTTCCCTTTTTCAATTAATACTCTCAAAGTATTCGATTCTTGCAGCACGGAAATCATCGCCTTTTCTTTCCAATAAAATATACACCCTTTTATGTTCGGCTAACCATAGTTTCACGCATGCGCTTCATATCAGTAATCGGTGGTAATCCATACATACGAACATATTCTCTATTAAATTGAGAAGGGTTTTCATAACCAACTTGGAAAGCAGCATTAGCAGCTTCAGGGACATCAGAAACCAAAAGTCTGCGTGCTTCTTGAAGGCGTAAATATTTTTGGTACTGAAGTGGGCTCATTGAGGTTACTTTTTTAAAATAAAAGTGTAGTGAGGATGAGCTCATATTAGCAATTTTTGCAAGTTTCTCAATAGGAAGAGGTTTAGCAAAGTCACGGTTAAGAACAGTGATGACCTTGGCAATTCTTTCAGCATGAGTGCCGGTTATTGCAAATTGACGGATAGCCGCACCCTGCTTATCTTTAAGCACATGGTAAAGAATTTCTTGAATAAATATAGGGGCTAAAATTGGGATGTCCTCCGGCTCATCTAGCAACCGTATAAGTCTTAAAACTGCGTCAAGCAATCCTGAAGGAGTATCGCTTAAAATAAGTCCTCTTTTTGAACCTTCTTGAGCATTTTGATCCAGATTAGCAATTTTGACGATATCAAAAATTTGATTCGCTTCAAAATCCAATTGCAAGCTAAGGAATGGCTTATCTTGTGTTGCTTCAAGAATTTGACCTCGAATAGGAAAATGCACAGAAGCAACAAGATAATTAGATGGGCTATAAATATAGCTCTCTTCTGCTAGCATAACTAACTTGGAGCCTTGTGCCACCATACATAGGGAGGGGTTGTATAAAGTATGAATTGGTGGTGCGACTTCATTAGCTCTAAAAAATTTCAATCCATCAATTTTAGTCTGTGATTGCCCTAGTTTTTTATCGACCGTTTGGCGATCAATTAGAAGTGCTATCTCTCGAATCTGTTTTTCCATCTTTCCCTCTACTATTTTCTGCACTGTATCTCTCCTTTCTTGTCTCTAAGAGAATATTACGGTTAATAATAACAACATTTGGACAATTGTGCAAGGATTCGCTGTTATTCGACTACCTCCTGCAGGTTTAATTATTGCATACTAATTAAGCCTTTTATTATTAAGGTCCTTAAAAAATAAAGGAGGGAAAATAATTATGCCAAATACAATTAAAATATACATCTTGGCACTTCTCAGTTTTCTTGTGGGGACATCGGAGTATATTATTGCAGGGATTTTGGACAAAATTGCACTTTCAATGAATATTTCACTCGTTTCTGCTGGTCAATTGATCACGTCGTTTTCTTTAGCTTATGCTTTTGGAACGCCACTTGCTATGGTAGTGACAGCACGTTTTAAGCGTAAAAATTTACTGCTCTTTTCTCTAGGATTTTTTGTTTTGAGCAATATACTTGCTTTTGTTCTTTCAGGAATTACACTGTTAAATATTTCCCGGGTTCTAATGGGAATAAGTTCCGGTGTTGTCGTAGTGGTATCTATGACTATTGCAACAAAAATTGCACAACCTGGCAAAGAGGGTAGTGCCTTGGCAGCTGTACTAATGGGGTTCACAGCGTCCTTAATTTTTGGGGTTCCACTTGGAAGAATAATGACTACTGTCTACGAATGGCAGCTTATTTTTGGGCTCATTGCCGTAATCGGCCTTGTCGCCATCTTTATGATTGTAATAGTCATCCCACCCGTAGGAAAAGAAGAGATCATGCCGCTTCGTAAACAATTCACTTTGCTAAAGCGACCAAAAGTATTAGTCACCTTGTCCGTAACTTTTTTCTGGATCATCGGATATTCTATCTTTTATTCGTACATCACACCATATCTAACAAGTGCTGGTATGAGCGATAACGCCCTTAATACAATATTGTTTGTGATAGGAATCTCTAGCATGATTGGCTCGCGATTTGGCGGCTATGCTACAGATAAATGGGGACTACACTATGTACTTTTAATTGGCTTATCGTTGAATGGCATTGCTTTAATACTAATTGCACTGGGTACTTCACTTTCAATTTTGTTAATTGTCATGCTCATTTTATGGTCGACGGCAGTATGGTCATTAGGTCCTCCGCAACAGCTACATGTGATTAATATTGCCTCTGAATCTACAGGAATTATGTTAAGTTTGAACAGCATGATGCTTCAATTAGCCATGGCTAGCGGCGCCGGTTTAGGAGGATTAGTAGTTGAAAAACTATCCTTGTCTTTAATCCCATGGTTTGCAGCGGCCGCAATTGTTTTAGCAATTATAGCAGTCCTTTTCTTATGGCGAATGAACGAAAAAAATAATTAAATTAATAACATTAAAAAATCAGCTATACTATACAGTATAAGCAATCAAAAGGAGTATATAAATATGAAATTAACAGTCTATTTAGCAGGGGAAATCCATTCTGATTGGCGAAACGAAATCAAACAACGTGCCGAGGAACTTAATTTGCCGCTTTATTTCAATGGTCCAATGGAAAACCACAGTAAAAGTGATAGTATTGGCGAATGCATTAAGGGAGTACAGCCAAATGCGATTTTCACCGACGAAGCTGCTTCTAGCTTTAATAATTTGAGAACACAAATATGGATGAAAAAAGCTGATATTGTCATTGCATTATTCGGAACTTCCTATAAACAGTGGAATACTGCAATGGATGCTTCGCGAGCTATCGAAGCAGGAATACCTGTTATCTTGATCCGCCCTGAGTCCTTGCATCACCCTCTCAAAGAGCTGGCAAATAAAGTAAGCGTTGTTGTTGAAACTCGAGAGCAAGCTGTAAAAGCATTAGCATATATATTTGCAGAAGCTTAAGAAAGCAATTTACTTAATTGTCCCTAGTCTTCATAGCAAGGCGTATAGTGTAATCTGAAACATCAAAAGTCTGTTTCAAGGGGGTTTTTTATAAACTCAATTGAAACTGACTTTTTTATTTTATAATATCTAATTGCCACAAATTGGGAACAGCACTTTGGACACTCTCAATAAACCTCCGCTAATATGTATATTTATTTCAAAAGGCCTAAAAAGAAAAGACAGCCTATAAGCAGAGTCTCTTTTTATTAATAACGAATATCCATGGTACGGGCAACTTTGCCACGCAAATCAGCCTATCCCAATGATATTATCAAAAACACTTCAAAGGATAAACACTGTTGTCATAGATTGCTAAATATAGGTCATCGATTATTCAATAGTAATTACCTATATTTTCACATGAACTTTTAAAATCTATGGCGAAAATATTTAATTTTTAACTTCTCTTGTTTCTTATTGCTTTTCTTCCCGCAAAAAATTATAAATATTCCAACGATTATTAAATGAAAAAACGATGATTATCAAGCAATGTCACACTATTTGAAAAAACTCAGGAAGAATATATAAATATTCATGGGGATTTGTTAACTTAAATTGCTACACTTTTGTGATACACCCGGTTTGTAGCTCTTTTCCAAAACCAATAAAGAAGAACTTCTATATCTAATAAACACTGCCAAGGAAACAAGAACTAAAACATAAGAATGAATTGCTTAGGCATAATTTTACTTTGCAAAAAAAGCCCTGTACTTTAGGAATGAATATTTAAGAACGAGACATTTGGATCATCTATGAGATCCGATTAAAGGCTCCTCTTGGAAGTGACTAAATTTTCTAAAGCAGCCTCAAGGGCTAACAAAAATAATTAAATAATAAAACTACAAACGCGAAATTAGAGAAAGTCATTCAAGAAGTCTTTGTTGAAATAATTATAATTATAGATCGCGCCGCTAGGAAATACATCCCAATAAATAGAAGAATGGATTCGATTCCTCCCAAAGTAACTATATCTATATGAGTAACGCCACATTTTTATATACAAAGTTATCCCAAACACACAAAAAAAGGCAGCCAGAATTAACCTGACTGCCTCATTTTTAAACCTGAACTATTAACGAATCTCTTTGATACGAGCAGCTTTACCACGCAAGTTGCGTAGGTAATAAAGTTTCGCACGACGAACTTTACCGCGACGGATCACTTCTAATTTAGCGATACGTGGAGTGTGTACAGGGAATGTACGTTCAACGCCTACGCCATTAGAAATTTTACGAACTGTGAAAGTTTCGCTGATTCCAGCTCCGCGACGTTTGATAACAACGCCTTCGAACAATTGGATACGTTCGCGAGTTCCTTCAACGACTTTCGCGTGAACGCGAACAGTGTCTCCGGGACGGAAGCTAGGGATATCAGATTTCAACTGATCTTTTGTGATTTCTTCGATAAGTTTATTCATGATTTTTTCTCTCCTTTATTCCAATATTCATACATACTTGTTATGCAGCGGAACATTGTAGTTAGACTGGAAAATCCAGTACCTCTAATAGAATACCACTTAACGGAATGACTGTAAAGTTTTTTTCTTACTTTTTATCTAGTTTTATCCAGCTTGCGAGCCATTTTTTCTGTTGGTCGCTAAGTTCTAACTGTTCCAATAGATCTGGTCTTCGCTCCCAGGTCCGGCGTAGTGATTCCATTTGTCGCCACTCTTCTATTTTAGCATGGTTGCCGTTTAAGAGGACTTCGGGTACTTTTAAGCCACGGAAATCGGCTGGTCTGGTGTAATGTGGGTGTTCAAGCAATCCGGTGGAGAAGGAGTCGCTTGCAGCGGATTCGCTGTTGCCAAGTGCTCCTGGGAGAAGGCGTACGATGCTGTCAACCATTGTCATGGCTGCAAGTTCTCCTCCGGTCAAAATATAATCGCCGATCGAGATCTCATCGGTGACGAGTTCTGTGCGGATGCGTTCGTCGTAGCCTTCATAATGGCCACAGATGAAAATAAGCTGCTTTTCTGTTGCCAGTTCTTCTGCCAGTTTTTGGTTGAAGGGTTTGCCGGCTGGGTCCATAAGGATAACGCGGGGTCTCGTTTCTTCTGCTCTGACGGCTGCTACTGCGTCGAAAATCGGTTGTGCTTTGAGAAGCATTCCTGCCCCTCCGCCATATGGATAGTCATCAACGACGTGATGTTTGCCCTCTGCGTACTGGCGAAAATCAGTGACTGCTATATCGACGATCTCTTTTTCGATTGCTTTTTTTAAAATCGAATTCCCAAATACTCCGGTAAACATTTCTGGAAAAATCGAAAGAATGTCTACTTTCATTCCTATAACAATCCTTCCATGACTTCGATCGTGATTGTTTTTGTAGGGATATCGATCGTTTTTACGACATCCGCGATATAGGGAATCAAGATCTCTTTTTTGGCAGCCGTTTCCACTACCCAGACGTCGTTGGCGCCTGGTGTTAGGATCTCTTTGATTTCGCCAAGCGTTTCGCCTTCAGTAGTGACTACTGTGCAGCCAATGATCTCATGAAAATAGTATGCATTTTCTTCGAGTGGCTGCAACTGGCTTTCTGTTACTTTAAGGACGCCTTCTTTTAAATGTTCTACCTGATTGATGCCCGTATAGCCTTCAAATGTCAATAAATCGAATGTTTTATGCTGCCGATGACTTTTGATCGTCAGGGGCTGTGCAGATCCGCCGGTTTTTGGTACGTAGTAAAGTATATTACCTGGTACATAGCGTTCTGCAGCAAAATCTGTGGTGGAGATCACACGTACTTCCCCCATCAATCCATGTGTGTTGACGATTTTTCCTACTTTATACATTTTTTCCATAGTTCACCTCTACCGTATTTCAATAACGATACCGTCTTTGACAATGATCTCGCTGCTTGTTTGGACATTTTTCCACTTGTCGCCAACTTTCACTTCTTGCAGTGCATCCAGTTCACGTTCTCTGATCTCGCTTCCAAGCGGCAATATCTCCAACTGATTGATCTGAAAGTCTGCTAGTTTTACTTTTTCTCCTCGAAAATTTATTTCGCGGGAAAAATAAGTAGCGATTTGATTTTGATTATAGCCGCCACTTTTATGCTCGGCCTTTTTTTGTTCAAAACGTAGCTGTTCGATTTCATTTTCTAGTTCGGCTCGCTGTTTTTGATAATAATGTAATAATTCTTGCTTGCTTGTTTCTGTCAATATCTGTTTGACTACTACTTTTTGGATAATCTTCACGTTCGCCCTCCTCTTTCGGGTTACATGGATTTCTCTTTTATTTTAGCAGTTCAGATAGCTAATTCCAACTGTTTTCCGTAAGCGGCAAAGATTATTCGTGTTTTTGCGCCGCTTGTAAAAAGATCTGAAACAGTTTTTGCGTCTCAGGATCACGCTGGAACATCATTTCCGGATGCCATTGGACACCGATGAACCAACTTGCTAGTTCGCGGCTTCCCTCCATTGCCTCGATCATCCCATCGGTAGTCCGTGCGGAAACGACTAGCTTGTCAGCGACCGTTTTGATAAATTGATGATGCAGGGAATTTACTACTTTCTTATCGGAGAAAAGCTGATTCAGCTGCGAATCTTTTTCGATATTGATCGTATGTGAGCCGAGTGTTTCATCGACGTGTTGCAGATGCTGTACGAGCGGCTGTTTGACATAGTTGACATCTTGGTACAAAGAACCGCCTAGAGCAACGTTGACAAGCTGTAGACCACGGCAGATCGCGAAAATTGGTTTGCCTGCTTCCAGTGCAGCATGGACGAGCGCCATTTCAAAATGATCACGCTGCGGGGAATAGGCACCGATCTCTGGATTTGGTTCTTCTAAATATAAGTGCGGCGAGATATCTTGGCCGCCTGTCAGTAAGAGACCGTCAATGAGCGAAATAGCTTGGGCCGCTGCTGCTGGTTTATCAATTGGCAAAACGACAGGAAGTCCGCCTGTTCCCTGGATCGCATCGACATAATGCTGCTGCGTGTATGTCACGCGGTGTCCGTAAAATGTATCTACTCCTTTTACCAGCCTATTGCCGGTGATTCCGATTACTGGTTTCATGCCTAGATCCCCTTTGCTTTTTTCTTATCTTATCAAAAAAAGACTGGTATATAAATCAGTCTGTTCTGATTCATACCCAGCCTCTTTTCATTAATCAGTAATTTCGAGATGTAGCTTTTTATTGTATTTAGAACCAGCTGCATAAACAACTGTGCGCATCGCTTTTGCGATTCGTCCTTGTTTACCAATAACACGCCCCATATCTTCTTTGTTTACTGATAATTTATAGGAAGTCGTCTTACCTGTCTCGGAGACAGATATAAGCACATCTTCCGGATGGTCCACAAGGGGTTTCACGATGGCGAGAATCAATTCTTCCATTCGCGTGTTCCTCCTTATTTACCTAATTTTTGGTTGTGGAATTTTTCCATGATACCTTCGTTACTGAATAAGTTACGAACTGTATCAGATGGTTTCGCACCATTATGCATCCATTTCAAAACAGACTCTTCATTGATTTTCACTTCTGCTGGATTTAACAACGGGTTGTATGTTCCAACAGTTTCGATCGAACGGCCATCACGTGGATAGCGAGAGTCAGCTACAACGATACGATAAAAAGGTTTCTTTTTAGAACCCATACGTTTTAAACGAATTTTAACTGCCATGTTTTTATTTACACCTCCATAATGTCTTACACAAGTATATATATTACCAGTAAAGCATTTGTTTGTAAAGTGTTTTTTCTTTACAGAACAATTTTTTTAAAATGGTAATTTAAAGTTGCCAAACGGGTTTTTGCCTTTTTTCATTTTTTTGCCCATCGCACCGCCAGTCATCTGCTTCATCATTTTTTTCATTTCATTAAATTGTTTGAGCAGACGGTTGACTTCTTGAATCGGTCTGCCGCTTCCACGGGCGATCCGTTTTCTGCGGCCGGCATTAATGATGTCTGGATTGTCTTTTTCCATTTTCGTCATTGATTTGATGATCGCCTCGATGTGGCCAAGCTGTTTATCATCGACTTGCATGTTGTCCATGCCTTTCATTTTCCCTGCACCGGGAAGCATTTTCATCAATTCATCGAGCGGACCCATTTGTTTGACTTGTTGCAACTGTTCCAGAAAATCATCTAATGTCATGCTGTTATCTTTGAGTTTTTGTTCCATTTCTTTTGCTTTTTCCGTGTCGATGTCTACCTGTGCTTTTTCAATCAAGGAGAGGACATCGCCCATTCCGAGGATACGAGATGCCATCCGATCTGGGTGGAACGTTTCTAATGCTTCCATTTTTTCGCCGGTCGCCACGAATTTGATTGGTTTTCCAGTTACCGCGCGAATGGATAAAGCTGCCCCACCACGTGTGTCTCCATCGAGTTTGGTCAGGATCACACCGCTGACTTCGAGCTGTTCATTAAAGCTTTCTGCGACGTTTACTGCGTCTTGACCGGTCATCGAATCGACTACTAAGAAGATTTCATCCGGCGAAGCGACTTCTTTTACTTGTTTCAATTCGTCCATTAACGCATCATCGATATGCAGACGACCTGCTGTATCGATGATCACATAATCTAAATGGTCTTCTTTTGCTTTCGCGATGGCTTGTTTTGCGATTTCGACTGGGCTGACTTGATCTCCTAGCGAGAAGACTGGCATGCTGAGCTGTTTACCCAGTGTTTCCAATTGCTGGATCGCTGCCGGACGATAAATATCGGCTGCTACTAACAGCGGTTTGCGGTTATATTTTTTCCGTAATAAGTTAGCCAATTTTCCTGTAGTAGTCGTTTTACCGGCACCTTGGAGGCCGACCATCATGAGTACCGTCGGCGGTTTATCTGCTACGGCGATCTTGCTTTCTTCGCCGCCCATCAGGTTGGTCAGTTCCTCTTGGACGATCTTGATAACCTGTTGACCTGGTGTCAGACTCTTCATGACGTCAGAACCAACTGCGCGTTCGCTTACAGTCTTGATAAATTGTTTGACGACTTTGAAGTTTACATCGGCTTCGAGTAGTGCCAAACGTACTTCACGCATCATTTCTTTTACATCGGCTTCGGAAACTTTTCCTTTACCGCGGATTTTGTTCATTGTTTCTTGCAGTCTTCCTGCTAAACCTTCAAATGCCATTTCCTTTGCCTCCTATTCGGTCGCTTTAAGCTTTTCGATCCATTCTTCCAGCTGCTTGTCGAGTAATTTATTTTCCTGCAGATAGGTTTCGAGTTCTGTCAGCAGCTTTTCACGTTCTTCATATTTAGCGAGCATCCCGAGTTTCTGCTCATAATTCTCCAAGCTCTCTTCGGTCCTCTTTATATTATCATAAACTGCTTGCCGGCTCACTTCATATTCATCAGCGATCTCTCCTAAAGAAAAATCCTCCAAATAATACAGCGACACATAGTTTTTTTGTTTTTCTGTCAGCAGTCCTTGGTAGAAATCAAATAATAGATTCATTCGATTGGTCTTTTCAAACAAGGCGTGTCACCTCTCTTCTTCTAAAGGATACGGTTAAATGGCAGTGCTGTCAAGCATATTCCGGACGGAGAAAAACAGCTAGCAAAACTTACTTGCTAGCTGAAAAAATTATTTCTCGTCGATCAGATCAGCAAACAATCCGTACACGTAATCTTCCGCGTCAAATGGTTGCAGATCGTCGATTTTTTCGCCTAGGCCGATATATTTTACCGGGATTTGCAGGCCGTTTCGGATCGCGATCACGATCCCGCCCTTTGCTGTGCCGTCGAGTTTCGTGAGTACGATACCGCTGACATCGGTTGCTTCTTTGAATTGTTTTGCTTGGACGAAGGCGTTTTGACCTGTGGTCGCATCGAGAACAAGTAGCACTTCATGCGGCGCGTCTGGTACTTCGCGTCCAATAACTCGTTTTACTTTTTCAAGTTCGTTCATCAGATTTACTTTATTTTGTAGACGACCGGCTGTATCGCAGAGCAAGACATCTACGCCTCGGGCTTTGGCTGCTTGCAGTGCATCATACATTACAGCTGCAGGATCGCTTCCGGCTGTTTGTTTGATGACTTCAACGTTCGCACGTTCTCCCCAAACTTCCAGCTGTTCGATCGCCCCTGCTCGGAAAGTATCTCCTGCTGCCAGCATGACTTTTTTGCCTTGACTTTGCAGCATGTGCGCCATTTTGCCGATCGTTGTTGTCTTACCGACACCGTTGACGCCGACGAATAAAATAATATTCAAGCGACCGTCCTTTATATCTAGCGCTGGCTTTGCTTCTTCTTCACCTTCGTAGATCGCAACTAGTTTCTCGACGATGACTTCTTGTACTTCTTTCGGATCACTGATATTGCGTAGTTTTACTTCTTCGCGCAGCTGATCCACGAGTTCCATTACCGTATCAAAGCCAACATCAGCCCCAATCAGTACTTCTTCGAGTTCTTCAAAAAATTCCTCGTCTACTTTACGATAGCGTGCCATCATTTGATTCAATTTTCCTGAGAAATTTTGACGTGTTTTACTTAGCCCATCTTTAAATTTCCCTGTCACGGAGTCAGTTTGTCCCGTGATTTTTTCTTTGATTTTCTTGAAAAAGGTCATGTTATTCTCTCCCCTGCTTTATTTCACAAGTTCTTCGGTTTCTTCTAAACGGACGGATACTAGTTTGGAGACGCCGGATTCCTGCATGGTCACACCGTACAGAACATCTGCTTCTTCCATGGTTCCTTTCCGGTGCGTAATGACGATAAACTGGGTGTCTGATTCAAACTGTTTGAGATAGCGGCTGAAACGGATGACATTTGCCTCATCCAGTGCTGCTTCGACTTCATCGAGGATACAAAATGGCACTGGGCGGACACGAATGATCGCAAACAATAACGCGATGGCTGTAAGTGCCCGTTCGCCGCCGGAACGCAAGCTGAGGTTCTGCAGTTTCTTACCTGGTGGTTGAACGATGATGTCGATACCTGTTGTAAGTAGGTTTTCCGGTTCGGTAAGAACGAGTTTTGCCTCGCCGCCGCCGAATAATTCTGGAAAGACGATCGCGAATTCTGTTTGGATCGCTTCAAAGCTAGCTTCAAAACGAATCTTCATTTCCTCGTCCATTTCACCCATCACATCAAATAGGGTTTCTTTGGCTGCCAGCAGATCTTCTTGCTGACCATTCAAGAATTGGAAGCGTTCCTCGATGCGTTCAAATTCTTCGATCGCACCGAGATTGACAACGCCGAGTTCATCGATCGAACGTTTGAGCAAACGGACCTTGGAGCGCAACTGTTCCTGATCGACATCTGGCAAAATGTTTTCCTTTGCTTGCTCGAAATCAAGTTCATACGCTTCCTGTAGGCGGTTGATACGGCTTTGCATGTCGACTTCATAGCGACTGATCGCTACTTCGGCTTTATTGCGCTGTTCGCTGTAATACTGCGATTGTTCATTTTTCTGCTGCAACGTTTCTTCTTGCTTGGTCAAACTTTCTTGCAAGGCGATCCGCTTTTCGCGAAGCTGTTTCGCAGCTGTTTCACAGGTCGCCTTATCTGTCCGCGTTTGCTCGATCAGCTGCGTATATTCTTCTTCCGTCCTTGATTCGCTACGAATGGTTTGGATGCTTTCCAAGCGGTCTTCTGCGGCTTGCTTTTGCTGATATAACTCATTTAATTGATCTGTCAGCCGAGCTTCTTCGGCGCTTGTGTAGCCTAATTCTACTTTTTGGGCGGTGATCGTTTCTTTGAGATCAGCCAGCAAATGTAGGACTTCCGTGCGCTTGCTGTCTTGGATCTTGCTGTCTGCGAGCATCGTTTCGATCGCTTCGTTCATTTCAACGAGTAAGCGTTCGTTTGTTGCTTCTTCAGTCAGCAGCGCTTGTTTGCGTGCTTCGAGTTCATTTTTCTCTTTGAGATTGTCTGCTTTTTCATAATCATAGATTTTCAATTGGTGATTTTGGCGTTCTAGATTCTCTCTGCCACTGGAAAATTTACTGGTCCATTCTTGTTCTTGGATACGGAGTTTTTCCCCGGTGGAACGGATTTCTTCCAGCTGTTCGCGTTTGGTTTGGACATTTACCTTGCCTGCTGCGACGCTTGATTCAAATTGACTCGTTTGCTGCTGAAGGCTCTTTAACTGACTTTCCAGCTGCTCCAATTCATTTTTGCGTGTCAAGATCGAGGAGCGGCCTTTCGTTGTTGCTCCACCAGTCATCGAACCGCCTGCATTCACGACATCGCCGGCCAGTGAGACGATCCGGTAGCGATAATGTACGAGTTTTGCTAATTCATTGGCGCCTTTTAAATCTTTTGCTAAGATCGTTGTGCCTAGCGCGTTTTGAATAACCGGAGCGAGCGAAGGATCATGCGTGACGATCTGGCTGGCTACTGCTTCGAACGCTGGGTGCGCTTCTAATTGTTTCAGTGTCCCAGCCGGAAGTTCACGTGGCTGGATCGTTGTCAGCGGCAAGAATGTAGCGCGACCGGCACGTTTGGTTTTTAAATATTGGATTGCTTCGCGGGCAACGCGTTCATCTTTTGTGACAATATGTTGGGCATTATTGTTCAAAGCGATTTCCATCGCGGTCTGATAATGTTCTGGGATCGTGACCAGTTCGACTAATGCACCAATGATGCCTGGTATTTCTGTTTTTGCTTTTAATACTTCGCGGACCCCTTGAAAAAAACCGGCATAGTCATCTGCGAGTTCCGCAAGTGTTTCTTTGCGTGCCTTGACCTGTTCGATAGCTTGGTAGTGCTTATAAAGGGCGCCCTCTTCTTGCGCAAGGCTTTGTTCAGCTGCTGTCAGTTCTTTTTTATTTGTTTCGTAGGTCGTCAGTTGTTCTTCTAGCTGCTTTCGAATCGATGCAAGCGTATTTTCCGTTGCTTCGATTTCTTCTTGTCTGGCGATCCGTTCTTTGCTGCTGTCCCCGTTTTCTTGTTCTAAGCGTGTTAACCTGGCATCGATCTGTTTCAATTGACGGTCGATATAGCCCACATCATTATGGATCGTCGTTTGGCGGTGTTTCAGTTCAATGTAGTCACTCTTTTTGTTTTCGATCGTATCTTCGGTGATATTATCAAGTTCTGCCAAATTGCGTTCGTACGCCTTCCGCTGCCGGTCAGCCAATTCCAGTTTCGTTTCTTTTTCCAATTTTTCTTCGAGCAACTGTTTGCGCTCTGCTTCTAACTGGGTGATTTTAGCTGTTGTCGCAGTGAGTGTTTCTTGGTGCGTTTGTTCCGTTTCACTGCTGTGCTTTTTCCGTTCCAGTTGCAGGTTGCGCTCGCCTTCAAGCTTTTCGAGAGACTGCGCTAGTTGCAACAGTTTCTGCTGATTGGCATCGATTTTTTCGTCTAGTTCGGTTAAAGATCGTTTTTGTTCCGTTACGTGCTGTTCTTCTTCACGGATCTTTTCGCGCAATTTGAAAAGAGCTTGGCTGTTGGCTGCGAAATCATCGCGTTCTTTTTCCAATTTCGTTTCTAAGCCGCCGATCTCAGTTGCTAGTAAGGAAACTTCATATTTTTCAAGTTCCTCTTTTTGAAAGAGATAGTCTTTCGCGATCGATGCTTGCATTTCAAGCGGTTCAAGTTGTCCTTCTAATTCATATAAAATATCTTGGACGCGATTTAAGTTTTCTTCTGTCTCTGTCAGCTTTTGTTCTGCTTGTTTCTTTCGTTGTTTATATTTTAATACGCCGGCCGCTTCTTCAAAGATCGTCCGTCGCTCTTCGGGTTTACTGTTTAGGATCTCGTCGATCTTTCCTTGTGAGATGATCGAGAAGGACTCTCTGCCGAGGCCGGAATCCATGAAAAGTTCCACGATGTCTTTCAAACGGCATTGTTCATGATTGATGAGAAATTCGCTGTCGCCGTTACGATAGATTCGTCTGGTGATGGCAATCTCCGAATAATCTAAAGGCAGGAAATGGTCTTCGTTTTCTAAAACCAAAGACACTTCTGCGAAATTGATTGGTTTGCGCGAATCACTTCCAGCAAAAATAACATCTCCCATGCGCCCTCCGCGAAGGCTTTTGGCAGACTGCTCTCCCAGTACCCAGCGAATCGCTTCGGTGATATTGCTTTTCCCGCTTCCGTTTGGTCCTACGACAGCTGTCATGCCGGGAACAAAGTCCACGGTTACTTTATCTGCAAATGATTTGAAACCATTCATCTCTAATTTTTTGAGTAACAAGGCGGATACCTCCTTTGCCTGCCTTTTATTTACGGTGTAGTAATTTATTGATTGCTTCTTTTGCTGCGTTTTGTTCCGCTTGTTTTTTCGTTCTGCCTTCGCCTCTGCCAAGCATTTGGCCATTGACGACGACTTGTGCTTCGAAGGCTTTGCTGTGGGCAGGACCACTTTCTTCTAAAATATCATATTGGATCAGAACGTCGCGGTCACGCTGGACGATTTCTTGCAGTTGCGTTTTATGATCGACGGTTTCCAAAAAAGCGCCGGTATCGATTTTTGGAAAAATGACTCTTTCCAAGAAGCGGATGACGTTTTTGAGCCCATTGTCTAAATAGAGCGCACCGATAAATGATTCAAACACATCGGCAAGTAATGCTGGACGTGTTCTCCCTCCCGCTTTTTCTTCGCCATTTCCTAAACGGATGTACTTGGAAAAATGAATATTTTCCGCAAACTCGACTAGTGAGGGTTCACAGACGATCGCGGCGCGCATTTTAGTCAGTTGTCCTTCTGCGAGATTGGGGTATTTTTGAAATAGGTAATCGGAGACCGTAAGTTCCAAAACCGCATCTCCTAAAAATTCCAAGCGTTCGTTATCATTTAGCTTTTCCTTGCGATGTTCGTTCACATATGAAGAATGTGTGAATGCTTCTTGCAAAAGACCCACGTTTTCAAAAGTGAATCCTACGCTTTCTTGTAATTCTTCCCATTTGTCCATGTTAGCTGCTCCTCTCTTCTCTGCAAGTTTATTTTCTAAAGAGCCGATCTATTTAAAAGCTGCTTAGAAAATAAACTTCACTTTAGAGTGAAAAAGAGGCTGTCTTTCTGCTTCGCTTCATGCGCAGATAAACTACGCAAGCGCATGTCAAGCAAAGAGACACCCTCATTTATTCTTTCACATAAAGTTTTATGCGTTCTGCTCTATGTACTTCACTGCATCACCGACTGTAGCGATTTCAGCAGCGTCGTCATCAGAGATTTCAACTCCAAATTCATCTTCAAGTTCCATAACAAGTTCAACAACGTCTAGAGAATCTGCACCTAGATCGTCTTTGAAGGAAGCTTCCAAAGTTACTTTAGATTCTTCGACACCCAAACGGTCTACGATGATTTTCGTAACTTTTTCTAATACTTCTGCCATTTCCACTTCACCTCCCTCCAAGTATTATATAAGATAATCATGCCGCCGTAAACACTAATCGTAAAATAAAATCGATTAGTTCATTACCATGCCGCCGTCAATGGCGATCGTTTGGCCTGTAATATAGGCAGAGGCGTCGCTTGCAAGGAATAAAACAGCATTTGCCACATCATCTGTTGTCCCGTATTTGCCTAGCGGAATTTGGCTGAGCATCATTTCTTTTGTCTGTTCGTCTAGTTCGTCTGTCATTTCTGTCGTTATAAATCCAGGTGCGACAGCGTTGACGTTGATACCGCGTGCTGCAAGTTCGCGTGCACTCGTTTTGGTCAGGCCGATAACACCTGCTTTACTAGCAACATAGTTTGCTTGACCCGCATTTCCGATCAAACCAACGACAGAAGCGATATTGATGATCTTGCCATAACGCTGCTTCATCATGGTACGGCTAACTGCCTTCGTCGTCAAGAAAGTACCCTTGAGATTCGTCGCGATCACATCATCCCATTCATTTTCTTTCATACGCATCAGTAAGTTATCCCGAGTGATCCCAGCATTATTGACTAAGATGTCGATTCTGCCAAACCGCTCTACGGCTTGTTTGAAGAGCGCTGTTACTTCTTCTGAATCCGCGATATTTGCTTTCATTGCTTCTACTTCCACGCCGATCTCCGTAATCTTAGCAGCTGTTTCTTTTGCTGCATCCGGACTGCCGTTATAGTTAAAAAAGATGTTCGCGCCGGCTTCGGCAAGTTTGATCGCGATCTCTCTGCCGATCCCGCGTGAAGCTCCTGTTACTACTGCTACTTTTCCAGTTAAATCCATTACGCCTTATTCCCCCTTCAATGTCTCAATGACTGTCTCTACGGATGCTACATCTCCCGCTGATAAAACGGTCACGCCTCTGTCGATTTTTTTGATCAAGCCGGCTAATACTTTCCCAGCTCCGATTTCCACAAACGTATCTACACCTTGGTCGATCAAATAACGAACGGTGTCTTCCCATAATACTGGTGAATAGATCTGCTCGATCAGATTCTTGACAACCGTATCGCCAGAAGTCGTTGCTTCTGCATTACTATTAGCAACAACTGGGATCGCTCCGTCTTGGATCGTCACTTCTTGGAGTACTGGCACGAAGGCTTCAGAAGCTGGTTTCATCAAAGTAGAGTGGAACGGTCCACTTACTGCAAGCGGCATGGCACGTTTTGCGCCTTTTTCTTTTGCGAGTTCTGCTGCTTTTTCTACTCCAGCTACAGAACCAGAAATAACGATTTGTCCCGGACAGTTTAAATTCGCAAGCTGCACGTCATCGCCGCCAGCTGTAACTTCCTCTGTCACGCTAGTTAACGTTTCCCGGTCTAATCCCAAAATCGCTGCCATGGCACCTTGTCCGTTCGGAACGGCTGCTTCCATCAATTGACCGCGTTTATTTACCAAATAGATAGCGTCTTCTGCTTTCAAATAGCCGCCAGCCACTAATGCGCTGTATTCGCCTAGACTATGGCCTGCCACGTAATCCGCTTTGATCGCATGTGCTTCTAAGACACGTAGGATCGCCGTGCTATTTGTAACTAATGCCGGTTGCGCGTTTTCTGATTTTGTCAATTTTTCTATCGGTCCTTCTTGGATCAGCTCGGAAAGCGAAAAGCCGAGGCGTTTGTCTGCAGCTTCAAAAATGGCTGCTGCTTCTGGATATTTCTCCGCAACATCAAGTCCCATCCCGATTTTTTGCGAGCCTTGACCTGGAAATACAAAGGCGATCTTAGTCATTGTTCTTTATTCCTCCTACATCGATTTTATGGATTTCTGCTTTGATTGTTTCTACGATTTGTTTTTCGACCATATCGCGCACTTGGCGGATCGTTGTGAAGATTCCTTTTGCGTTTGTCGCACCGTGTGCTTTTACCACTGGCGCTTGGATGCCGAATAGACAGGCACCACCGTATTCACTATAATCCATTTTAGCACGAAGGCCATAAAGATCTTTGCGTAAAAAACTGGCAGCGAGCTTGTTTTTGATTCCGTTGTTCAAGCTCATTTTCAGCATGCTCATGACCGAAGAGGCAGTTCCTTCTACGGTTTTCAGTACCATATTACCGGTGAAACCATCTGCTACGACGATATCTGCCACATCCATCAAGAGATCGCGTGCTTCGACATTGCCGATAAAGTTATACGCGTTTTGATTTTTCATATATTGGAAAGCCGTTTTTGTCAGTTCATTTCCTTTTGTTTCTTCTGTTCCGATATTGAGCAGACCGACCCGTGGGTTTTCGATCTTGCGTACTTTTTCTGCATACACGGAGCCCATCAGGCCAAATTGCAGCAAATGCTCTGGTTTTGCTTCTGCATTGGCACCGGCATCCAGTAATACGAATCCTTTACCAGTGATAGTCGGTAAAGTCGGTGCAAGTGCAGGACGATCAATGCCTTTGATCCGGCCGATGATAAACAATCCGGTCGACATCAATGCTCCGGTGTTGCCGGCAGAAATACAGGCATCGGCTTCGTTGTTTTTAACCGCTTGAGCAGCTAAAACCATTGATGCTTTCTTTTTTCGTTTTACTGCACGGACAGGTTCGTCATCACTTTCGATTTTTTCGTCCGTATGTACAATGGTGATCCTAGTCTTGTCCGTTAGATATTCATTGATCTGTGCTTCGTCCCCATAGAGGATGTATTCTACATCTTTAAACTGAGCGGCAGCTTTCATTACACCTAACACAATTTCTTTAGGTGCGTGATCCCCGCCCATCGCATCGATTGCTATTTTCATATTCGTCATTCCTTTTTACTTTTTTCTGTAGCATGGTACATTTCAAATTTACCTTTTAAAACGATTTCGTCACCGACATAGCTGTTGATATCAACGATCGTGATCGAGCGATTATTCGTAGTCGGTCGCACTTTTGCTTTGGCTACCACTCGTTCGCCTTCATAAACGGAACGCACGAAACGAATCGTTGCTTGCGTGGTGAGGGCAAGCTTATTTGGGATGACAGCAGTTGCTAAGGAGTTGGCTTGGGCAAACAAATGATGTCCACGGGCTATTTTGTTGCGTTTAAAGACGTGTTCCGGTGTGACATCAAAAATCGAGATCGCACTGCGATTCAATTCAATGTCAATGATCTCGCCGATGATTTCATCAATCGGCAGACTTTTTACTGCATCTACGTAGTTTTCACTTGCTACTTCCTTGATACGCTCCCGAAGTTCGGGTATCGCTAAAGCTACTCGGTCCAGTCTGATCGTCTGCACACTGACTTGAAATTTTTTGGCAAGTTGTTCATCCGTAATAAAAGGATTGTCTTTAATTGCTTCTCGTAATTTAGATTGTCTTTCCTGTTTGGAATATTTTTTCATTGCCATTCCTCATCTCGTTTTTTCGGTATGGGGTTTTAATACCTGCTACTAAATAGGATTGCAAAAAATGGGACAACTCTCTGAAAAAGAATAGTAGTCCCGAGCTTCATGCACACAAGCATTACGCTATAATGGTATAAAAAAACAAGTCGATATGCAAGTGTTTTATTTAAATAGCGATAAATACAGCGCTTAGTCCAGCTTTTGTGATTCAAATACACCTTCTGCTTGTAGTTGGGCGTAAAGCGCTTGATAGGCTGGATTTTCAGTAAGGTTTTCTGTAAAGATCAGTTCCGCTGCATCTTGACGAGCGATTTCTAGGACGCGGTAATCATGTACCATATCTGCGACTTGAAATTCCGGCACACCGCTTTGCTTACTTCCAAAAAACTCACCCGGGCCACGCAGTTCCAAATCACGTTCGCTGACAACGAAGCCATCATTCGTCTCCGTCATGATACTCATGCGTTCCTTTCCGACCTCTGTTTTCGGATTGGCGATCAAGATACAGTATGATTGTTCACTGCCTCGGCCAACCCGGCCACGCAACTGATGAAGCTGCGCTAAGCCAAACCGGTCCGCATCATAGATGACCATCATCGTTGCATTGGGAACGTTGACGCCTACTTCTACGACAGTAGTCGAAACTAAGCAATCGAGATTATTTTCATTAAAATCACGCATGATGTCTTCTTTTTCTGCAGGAAGTAGTTTCCCATGCATCAGTCCGACTTTGTGACGGCCATGCCATTTTTGTTCTAAGATATTGTATACGTCGATCGCATTCTGGACGTCTAATTTCTCCGATTCTTCGATCAGCGGACAAATAATATAAACTTGTCTGCCTTTTTGGATCTCTTTTTCCATAAACCCGATCACGCGATCCAACATCTCATGTTTGACCCAAAAGGTTTCGATCGCTTTTCGTCCAGCTGGCAGTTCGTCGATAATCGAAACGTCCATTTCGCCAAACGCCGTGATCGCCAAGGTTCTCGGGATCGGTGTCGCGGTCATAAACAGCACATCCGGATATTCGCCTTTTTCGCGCAGCACTCTTCGCTGTTTGACTCCGAAGCGATGCTGTTCATCCGTGATCACAAGTCCCAGTTTGGAAAAAACGACTTCTTCTTGGATCAACGCATGGGTGCCGACTACGACATCGATCGCACCGTCTTCGAGCAGCTGCAATAACTCGCGCCGTTTTTTCCCTTTCACACTGCTTGTTAAAAGGGCTACGGTGATATCTAGTGGCTGCAAGAGTTCCACTAGAGAATTCGCATGCTGCTCTGCCAAAATCTCTGTCGGTACCATCAAGGCAGCTTGAAAACCGCTTTGAACAGCCGCATACATGGCAATTGAGGCAACGACGGTTTTCCCGGATCCTACATCTCCTTGCAGCAGCCGGTTCATGTGGAAATGGGATTTCATATCGCCACAGATCTCATTGACAACTCGTTTTTGGGCGGAAGTTAGTGGGAATGGCAAGCCTTCGATATAATGGCGCAGTTTTTCTACGTCGTAGTCGATCGAGATCCCCCCGGATTTTTCTCTTTCCAGCTTGCGGAAAAACTGCATTTTCAGTTGAAAGAGAAGAAACTCTTCATAAACAAAACGTCGGCGTGCTTGCTTGAGCGCATCCTCACTTTTCGGGAAGTGCATCGTAGCCAGCGCTTCCTGCCTGCCGATCAGCTGATATTTCTCCAGCCATTTTGAAGGAATGATCTCTTCAATATCTTGGAGATATAAGTCTAAGGCTTGTTTGACATATTTCTGGATCGTTTTATTGCGGATCGTGCCCTTTAATCGATAGACGCCTTCAAGTTCTTGTTCTTCTTGAAGTTCGCCTTTTTTCAATTTGCTACCAGTGATTTGAGCACGTGCCTTGTTCCATTTTCCTGAAACGGTAACGGTCTCCCCGACCACGATATTGTTTTTCAAATAGGGCTGGTTGAAAAAATCGACTTTCACGACTTGTTCGTGATCCGAGATCCGAAAAGAGAGTTTTGATTTTTTTCTGCCGTAAAAGGCGATCGTTGCCTCAGTCAGGACTTCGCCTTGGATCGTGATTCGCTCTTCATCTGCAACATCCATCAGATCTTTTAAGCGATAGTCTTCATAGCGATGCGGGAAGTTCCACAGCAAATCAGCTATCGTGTCAATCGCCAATTCATGAAAATGCTTTGCTGTTTCTTCGCCGACTCCTTTTAACGCGGAAAGTGGCAGCTTAGATAGATTCGTCACTGGTATTCTCCGGAGATAGGCCAAAGATCCGTTGTTGGATCGCTCTGCCTGTTGGTGTAGCTGCGAGTCCGCCTTCTGCTGTTTCCCGAAGCGAGCCTGGGATTTGGAGTCCGACACGATACATCGCTTCAATAACTTCATCACATGGGATTCTGCTGGTTACTCCTGCTAGCGCCATATCGGCTGAAATGATCGCTTGTGAGGCACCTAGCGCATTACGTTTGATGCAGGGAACTTCGACAAGACCTGCTACTGGATCGCACACAAGACCAAGCATATTTTTCATCGTGATCGCCATCGCGTGCGCTGATTGTTCCGGCGTTCCGCCCGCCGCTGCTACAACTGCTGCTGAAGCCATTGCACTTGCTGATCCGATCTCTGCTTGACACCCGCCTGCTGCCCCACTGATAAACGCATTGTTGGCAACCACATAACCGAATGCACCAGCTGTAAATAGAAAATCGACCATATCGGCTTTGGAGAGGCCGAGCTTATCTCTTACAGCGAATAGCACACCTGGAACGACACCAGCGCTTCCTGCTGTTGGTGTGGCGCAAATGATTCCCATAGCAGCATTCACTTCATTCGTCGCGACTGCTTTCGCCACTGCATCCAATAAAACGGGACCAGATAAAAAGTTGCCTTTTTCGATATATGCTTTTATCAATGTAGCATCTCCGCCCGTTAATCCTGTGGTGGATGTTACTCCTGCTTCCCCATTTTCGATGGCTTGTTCCATCACTTCTAAATTATGTTCCATGGCTTGGACGATTTCCTCGCGCGGTGTGCCGGCAATCGACATTTCCCGGCGGATCATCAGTTCCGCAATGGTAATATTTTCTTTCGTGGCAATCTCCACTAGTTCTGCGACTGTTCGAAACATTTCTATCACTCTCTTTCCTTCACATCTTTACAGGAAGAAACTTATCACATGCGAGTGATAAGTTTCTGAATGTTCATATGATGATGCTGGCTACCTGATAAATACCAGCTAATGCTGCGATCTGATCTAGTACTTCCTTACTTGCTGTCTGGTCTACTTCGATGACCATAAGTGCCTCGTCGCCTTTTACTTTGCGTGAGACTTTCATTTGACCGATATTGATTTGATTATCGGCAATGATACGGGAAACAGCGGCAATGGCGCCGTATTTATCTTGATGCAAGATCACGATCGCCGGTGCGGTCCCGGTGAATTCCAACTCAAATTCATTCAAGCGGACGATCTCGACTTTGCCACCGCCGATCGAAGCTCCCACTAATGTCATTTGCTGCATCCCGTTTTTCAAAACTAATTTGACTGTGTTCGGATGCGGTGGTTCTTCTTGCTCTTCAATAAATTGGATATGGATACCGGCATCAAGTGCCAGTTGTTTGGATACTTTTAGCTGTGGATCGTCCGGAGCTAGTTCAAGCAGTCCGCCGATCAATGCCACATCAGTGCCGTGCCCTTTATAGGTCTTGGCAAAAGAGCCGTATAAATGGATATCTACTTGCGAAGGCTGGTCGCCGAAAATACTTCTAGCGATCGATCCGATTTTGTTTGCCCCTGCTGTATGGGAACTGGATGGTCCTACCATAACTGGACCAATGATATCAAAAACACTATTATATTTCACGTTTACCGACTTCCTTCCGCCTTTTTTTATTCGACCGAGAACAAGAACGGATAGACAGGCTGACCGCCTTGATGGATCTCCAACTCGATATCCTCGTCTGTTTCTTCTAAGTATGCGGCGATCGCATCGATATTAGTCTGTTCGACATTCTCGCCGACTAATACTGTAACAATCTCTACATCTTCGTCCAGCATAGCTGCTAATGTATCGATCGCTGTTTTTTCTAACGACGGCGTGCTGACTACGATCTTACTTTCAACAAGGCCAATAAAGTCATTTTTCTTGATAGCAACACCATCGATCGTCGTATCGCGGACCGCTGTTGTTACTTGACCGCTTTTCACTTCTTGACTCGCTTCTTTCATTGCTACTTCATTTGTTTCCAAGCTCTCATCTTCTTGGAAAGCAAGCAGTGCCGCCAGTCCTTGTGGGATCGATCTAGTCGGGATCACTTTTACTTTATCGTTGCCTGCTACTTCTGCAGCTTGTTCGGCAGCCATTTGGATATTTTTATTATTTGGAAGTACAAACACATACTCGGCATTTACTTGTTCGATCGCCTTTGTGATGTCTGCTGTACTAGGATTCATTGTTTGTCCGCCGGAAAGCACATATGTCGTGCCCATGCTTTTAAACAGTTCCTCAATACCACTTCCGGCAGAAATACTGATAATACCGTACTTCACAGTTGGCGTGGCGGATGCAGCTTCTTCGCCCACAATCGCTTGGTGCTGTTCCCGCATATTTTCGATCTTGATTTTAAGTAGCGTTCCGTATTGTTCGCCATAATTCAAGACTTCTCCAGGATGTTCGGCATGGACGTGGACTTTAACGATCTCCTCATCCGCTGCCACAAGTAAGGAATCACCCATTTCACTTAGATCTTGGCGGAATGCACCTTCGTCAAATGCTTTTTTCGTTGCCGGCTGATCTTTGATCTGTACGATCATTTCGGTACAGTAGCCGAATTCGATCTCACTTGTATCCATAAAATCTTGGACATGCCGATGATGTTCGGCGTTCACCAATTCCTTCATCGAATCGATCGCTTTTGATTCTGGAATCACTTCACCGGTAAGAATGCTCAAAAAGCCTTCATAAATAAACATCAGCCCTTGACCGCCACTGTCTACTACGCCCACTTCTTTCAGGACAGGTAATTGCTCTGGCGTATGTTCAAGCGCGATTTGGCCTTTTTCGACCACAGCACGCATTACTTTTTCAACATCATTTTCCGCTTTCGCTGCTTCCATTCCTGCTTTGGCTGCTTCGCGTGCCACTGTTAAAATGGTTCCCTCTACGGGTTTCATTACTGCTTTATAAGCCGTTTCCACGCCACGCGCAAAAGCGGCTGCAAATGTTTCTGCATCTAATTCTGTCTTTGTTTCGATGGCTTTTGCAAAACCGCGGAATAATTGAGAGAGAATAACACCAGAGTTCCCTCTTGCTCCCATCAATAATCCTTTTGCTAAACTTGCTCCTACACTACTTACAGTAGAGTGGCTCGTTTTCGCAACTTCTGCCGCCCCGCTGCTCATTGAAAGATTCATATTGGTTCCTGTATCGCCATCCGGCACTGGAAAAACATTCAGCGAATCTACAAATTCTGCTTGTTTTGCTAAGTTTTCAGCACCAAGCGCTATCATTGCTGCCAATTTTTCTGCATCGATCTGTTTCGTTCCCACTAGATAGTGTCCTCCCTTATAATTCCTTGGTTACGCGCACACCCTGCACATAGATATTGACGGATTCAACATGAATCCCAAGTGTTTTCTCTAATGTATATTTGACACGTTCTTGCACGGTATGAGCTACCTCAGAGATTTTTGTACCGAAGCTGACGATAATGTACATATCGATATGCAGCCCTTCTTCTTGTCTGACAATTATTCCTTTAGTGTAGTTTTCTCTACGCAAGATATCTGTTAAGCCATCGCGGATCTGATGTCTGCTTGCCATCCCGACGATCCCAAAATTTTCTTCTGCAGCGCCGCCGGCAATGGCCGCGATCACTTCATTTGTTATGTCTACTTTTCCTAGATTTGTTTCATATTCTAAGGCCACATTAATTCCTCCAAATTAGCATAATTATACGGAACGATTTCGTCTCCACTCTATTTTACTATAATCATTTATCAATGGAAAGCATAGGCAAAAACTTCTCTTCTGTCAAGTAAAATTTCTTTGCACCTTTTTCGCATAAACACTTGCAATGTTGTAATCGGTATGGTAAATTATTCTAGTGTATGAAAACATCAAACGTTTTTAATTTATGATAAAACGTCAAAGTGACTCTGTAAGGAGGGGTAATAATGGCTAAAGAATGTGTCATCACAGGTCGTCGATCACGCTCTGGTAACAAACGTTCTCACGCAATGAACTATAGCAAACGTACTTGGAAAGCTAACCTGCAAAAGGTCCGGATCCTAGTAAACGGTAAACCGAAAAAAGTTTGGGTTTCCGCTCGTGCGCTTAAATCTGGTAAAGTGGAACGTGTTTAATCGTATATAAGCGATCATGTTTCTCTAGATAATAGAGAAATCCGGCTGCAAGGAAGTAGTTACCGCTACTTTCCTTGCAGCTTTTTTGTTTTGTCAGCGAATATAGCGCCATAACGTGGTTCGGCTGATCCCCAGCTCTTCTGCCAGTTTCGTCTTATTCATGCCTGTCTCCTTTAATCTTGTCTGGATCAAATGGCTTACGATCTCATCGAGCGGCTCTCCTTTTTGATAGCCCACCCATTTTTGTTTCTCCCCACTTTCAGTTGTCAGGTCCATTTTAATAACTTGTTGCAGTTGCGCCTGTTTGATATAGGAACTTTCCGCGAGATAAAAACTCTCTTTGATGACGCGCTTAAATTCCCCATAATTACCAGGCCAGTGATACAGTTCTAATTCCCGTAGTGTCATTTTGTCAAAACCGACGACTTGCCGTTCATACTGCCGATTGAGCTTGTTGATGTAGATCGTTGCTAAGTTGGGGATATATTCCCGCCGTTTCCGAAGTGGCGCCAACTCAATATGTAGCAACGATAAGCTTTCTTCAAAAATGCCTTCGACCTGCTTTCTGGACAGCTGCTTTTCTTCTTTTGTATAGAAAGACAAGATGATTTTATTGCGTAAAATGAGTGCGGTATCGCGGATCGCCGAAAAGAGTTGGTTTAATTGATACAGCGATAGTGCGCCGATATTTTTCCAATGTATGACTTTATTATTTTCATAGAAAAAGGATGTTGTATTTTCCAGCCATTGGCGCAGCTCTTTATCCGTTACTTTCGCGCAGTCGATCTCATACCAAGTGTCGTTTGGATACAGGCTTTGCCGGTGCACTAATTCTGCTACATAATCGATCCCTGTTCCTCTTTCACCAGTAATGAAGACGATGTCGTCGCGCACACTATAGGAAGCGATCATATTAAAAAACGGCTCCGTTTCTGTGATTCGATAAAACAAATCAAAGGAAGAAAAAGAAGCATGTTCGGTCTCTCGTTCGGCAACCGCCCCGGAAATACTTAAAAAGGGTTTCTGCGTAATAATAAGCAAACATTCTGACTCGGAAAGTGGTTGTTTTTCCACGATATAAATTTCTTCTGCGTCCTGGATCACCTGTGTTTTCATTGTTTCAAAATGAATCTTTCGCTGCAGTTTTTGAACCGCGGCATGATGAATATCTGAGAAAGTTACTTTCCCTGTATGATAGTGATAGAGCAACAAAGAGTATTTTTTATGCTGCAGCAGTGCTTGATAATAAGCGATCATTTGCTTTTTTTGCTGTAGTTGATGACCGAGCAGACGTGCAAACATCAAGCCACGCTCAATGCTTTCGCTACTTGAAACGACTTGTACGTAATTGAGTCCGACTTCTTTCGCTGCTCTAGTGGTGATCATATCGCCTAAGACCGTATCAAATCCTTCACTTTTAAGTACTTGTAGTAACCCGCGAACTTCATTTTGCTGATGGATCGTAAAAATCGCGATGTCGTCTTGCAGAATCTCAGCGACTACTCCGGCACTCGTCGTGATACTTTGAAATCCGACTAGTGCACGTTTCCCCATATACTCCCGGCTGGACTGCAACATTTGCATAATATCATATTGGGAAACGCCGACATCGATGACCGGTAGCGTCATATGTTCCTTCAATAAGGTTGCCGTCCCGCCTCGCGAAATGATGATATCAAAGTCGTGCTGCTCGATTTCCCGAACGGCAATATCGAGCCCTGCCTCTAAATCCCCGACAAAGCATGTCAGCTGAATATCCGGTTGCTGTCTGGCTGTTGTTTCCAATAATTTTTTCAATCCTAAATAAGGTGCAATACCGAGAACTTTGATGGCTTTCATGGATTTATCCTTTCCGTTCAAATTTGAAACATTTTTATGAAAATCTGTACTTTTATTTTTAATTTTACTATTAACTTCCAAACGTTTCAAATTTAAACGCTTTTCTTTTTATAAAGCGCTATCATTATCTAGCTAAAATCTTTATCATCAGTTTTGTAATCGATAACAAAAAGGAGAGAATACAAATGAAAAAACCAATTATTGCGATCACCATGGGAGATCCTGCCAGCATCGGACCGGAAATCTCGATCCGCACTTTATTAAATCCTACTTTATACGATACGACAAAGCCACTCATTATCGGTGATCTAAATGTACTGGAAAAAGTGCAACAACTTTTAAAAATCGAACAAGTCACTTTTCATCGAATCACCTCTGTTCAAGATGCCTTATTCCAACCTGGAACGATCGATGTTTTTGATATGGAACTCGTCGATATCGACAAACTTACTTTTGGAGAAGTTTCTGAAATGGCTGGAGAGGCTGCTTTTCAATATGTTGTAAAAGCAATTGAACTGGCAAATGAGAACGCTGTAGATGCGACGGTGACAAATGCGATCAATAAAGAATCAATTAATTTAGCGGGACATCATTTTGCCGGCCATACCGAAATCTATGCGCATTATACAAATTCTGCCAAATACACGATGATGCTCGCACACGATAATATGCGGGTGGTCCATGTTTCCACGCATGTTTCCTTGCGTCAAGCTTGTGATCTGGTAAAAAAAGAACGGGTTCTTGATGTTATCCGCATCGCAAATGATGCGTGTAAACAACTAGGCATCGAAAAGCCAACTGTCGCAGTCGCTGGCTTAAATCCGCACAGCAGTGAAAACGGGCTGTTCGGAACAGAAGAAGCTGCCGAGATCATTCCAGCGATTGAAGCTGCCGAAGCGGAAGGTATTTCTGTCGCTGGGCCTGTTCCTCCCGATACATTGTTCCCGAAAGCGATGGGCGGTTGGTACGATATTGTGGTCGCTATGTATCATGACCAAGGTCATATCCCGCTGAAATTAGTCGGTTTCCAATATGATCAGGAAGCGCAAAAATGGAATAATGTTTCCGGCGTCAATATCACACTTGGGCTACCGATCATTCGTACTTCTGTCGACCACGGTACTGCGTTCGATCAAGTAAACAAAGGCACCGCCAACCCGATCAGCTTGGAAAACGCGATCGACTACGCAGCTACATTAGCCAATCATAGACTCGCACAATAACAGAGAAGAAGGAGAAGATAACATGCAAATTTTAAAAACGATTCAAAAAGTCCCAGGTGGGCTGATGGTAGTTCCTTTGTTAGCCGGTGCTGCGGTCAACACCTTTATCCCCTCTGCACTTGATATCGGCGGATTCACCTCCGCCCTTTTCAAAACTGGAACCACTACGATGCTTGCCTTTTTCTGCCTATGCAACGGCGCGCAGATCAGCATCAAACAAGCTGGCCAGCCTCTACTTAAAGGTGGGGCGCTGACCTTATTCCGGCTTATCCTCGGAATCGTACTTGGCTGGCTGATCGGAACATTGTTTGGCGAAGCAGGTATTTGGGGTATCACCCCGCTGGCTTTGATTGCAGCGATGACAAATGCGAACGGCGGTCTGTATGCCGCACTTGCCGGGGAATACGGTGATTCCAGCGATGTCGGTGCGATTTCGATCACGACATTGATGGATGGTCCTTTCTTTGCGATGGTAGCACTTGGTCTTACCGGAACAGCCAAGGTTCCGGTGGAATTATTTATCGCTTGTCTTGTTCCGATTGTAATCGGTTTCATTTTAGGGAACTTAGACAAAGATATGCAAACTTTTTTGGAAAAGGGAACCGTGCTTCCGATTCCATTCTTCGCTTTTTCATTAGGCGCAGGGCTTAATTTTGCGCAAATCATCAAAGCTGGTCTCCCAGGTATCGTACTTGGCTTAGCGGTAACCGTCATTGCTGGTTTCGGTGGCTATTTTATCATGAAATATTTGATTCGATCAAAAACACCAGCAGTTGGTGGTGCGATTGGAACAGTGGCCGGCAATGCCGTGGCTACTCCAGCCGCCATTGCCGCTGTGGATCCAAACTTTTCAGCCATTGCTGCTGGATCAACGGTGCAAGTTGCTGCTTCGGTCATCATCACCGCGGTGCTTTGTCCGATATTAGTCAGCTTTTTGGTGAAACGGGAAAACAAAAAACAACTTTTGAGTAGTAAGGAATGAGCCGTTATGAAACGATTTTTGATTATTGCCGATGATTTTACCGGTGCGAATGATACTGGCGTACAATTAAGCAAACGGGGGATCTCGACAAAAGTATTTTTAAAGACGCTGACAAACCAGACGGCAGATTCTTATGTCATTGATACTGAATCACGCAATATGCCCAGCGAAACAGCTTACTCACATCTTGAAAAAATCATTGCCCCGATCGATTTTGAGCCATTTGATTTTGTCATCAAAAAAGTAGATTCGACATTGCGGGGAAATATTTTGGAAGAGCTGCAGGCAGTAGATGCCGCCTATCAAAGTGAATTGATCTTGTTTATGCCCGCATTGCCAGACCTTGGCCGGACAACTGTCGATCAGATTCATTATATCAATGGCCAGCGCCTACTCGACACGGAGATCGCAAACGATCCTGTCAAGCCTGTAACCACAGATAATATCCAAACATTGCTGCAAAATGCGTTTCCGGATGAAACGGTACATGCCCTTTCCCTTGATGCTATTTCTGCTGATGCAGAAGTCTTTCAAAACGGGCGTCTCTGGGCTGTGGATGCCCAAACGAATCATGATATGCAGACGATCATCCAATTGGCCCTGCAAACGCAGAAAAAAATCTTGTGGGTCGGTTCGGCGGGAATCGCGGACAACCTCATGGCACTTGAGATGCCGACCGCTCCTGCTTTGGCGCTAGTTGGCAGTGTCAGCGAAGTTACCAAGAAACAGATCCAATATGCGGAAAAACATAATATCGCTGTCATCCAAGTACCGATCCATGAGATCCTGCTTCATAAAAACCGTAGTCAATATGCAGCCAAAATCGCTCAGTCGCTAGCAGCAGGCAAAGATACGATCGTCCTTTCTTCTGCGAGTTATCACCGTTCTGAACTGGGAAAAACGATGGAGACCTGTGCTAAGTTGGGGATCAAACCGGAAGATGTCAATTTTACAGTACAGAGTATTTTAGGCGATATTACTAGACGCGGCATGCAGGATCAGAAGATCGCCGGTATTTTTCTGACTGGCGGTGATACCGCGATCGGGTTCCTCGATCAGCTGGCATGTAGTACTGTGGAGATCTTAGAAGAAGTGTTGATCGGAATCCCGCTCATGCGCGTTTGTGGGACTGAAAATGATGGTCTAAAAATCATCACAAAAGCCGGTGCATTCGGGAATGAAGATGCCATTTATTTTGCCATGAAAAAGTTGAAATCCTTATAAAAAAACGTTGAAAGTAGGTCTTGAGCCAACTTTCAACGTTTTTTTTCTATTCTTTTATCACTTCATTTTCCAGATACACCCGTCTCGTTAAAATACTTGTAATGATGAAAACAGCGCCGACAAAGAGATAAATAAAAATCATCGAGCCTACACCTGCGATCATTAGTATGTTGCTTGCCCGTTGATAATATCCTTTAAATAAATAGACCGTGCCGACAATCAAGAATAAGTAAACCACGAAACCAATAATTAAAAGTGTTACATGAACGGCATTTAGTTTGCCCTCTTCTTTTAATTTTAATATGTTCATTACCGTGAAGATTTGGATCAGCAAGCCAAAAACCAGACCAGCCGATGCCGCTATTTTTGCCCATAAAGCAATTTTCATCTTAAACTCCCTCGTCTCTACTTTGACTCATTAAGATCAGCCCGCTTTGAAAGGAAAACTCGCCTTCCGTACCTAGAAATTCATTACTGGATAAAGCGACTCCAAATGGAAACGCGGCGTCAGTCAATGGATATTTAAAGCCTTTCAGTGTCAGCCCGTCTACATTCCCCATTGTTGTAAAGGCGACATATTGCATATCTTGGATTTTAGTAATGGTATGAGTGCCAGGTGCATACATTTTCAAAAAATTATAACGATCGATCAACTCTACCTTTTCGATTGCTTCGCGAAACTGCGGTTTTGTCAACATCATCAGGTTAGCAAGCAAGTGATCGATTCGACCGCCGCTTGTTCCGAAGATTCGGATCACATCCGCGCCTTGATCGATCGCCCATGTTAAACCTAGCTCCGTGTCTGTCTGGTCTTTTTCGGCTGGAAACTGTTCGATAGTTGCTACCTTCGCACGTACCATTTCGAGTTCAGCGGCAGTCAATGAATCGAAATCTCCTAACGCATGATCAGGTACGATGTCGTTTTCCAGCAACCATTTTGCGCCGCCGTCTACACCAAGCCAGATGATCGTTGGTTGATTGTATGCCTCTAGATCCGGTATTTCTCGCTGTGGTCCGCCGACCATGATATGAATAACCTTCATTTTCTCACCTGCCCTGACCTTTTAGTCCCCGACCACATTTCGCAGTGTCTCGATCGGAATGCTGCGATCTTTGCTTCCATATACATAACTTCCGGCAACAAAAATATCTGCGCCAGCTTCCTTACATAATCTAGCGGTCTTTTCATTGACGCCACCGTCTACTTCAATTTTGATATCCAGACCTCTTTCAGTGATCAGTTGCTTGAACGCTTTGATTTTTTCTAAGACTTCTGGAATGAATACTTGACCGCCAAAACCTGGATTGACTGTCATAAACAGTACCATATCAAGCTCATGAAGGACATGCTGAAGGGTATCGATCGGTGTTGCTGGATTCAATACTGCAGCTGCTTTGACGTCATAAGAACGAATCAGCTGCAGGGAGCGGTGGAGATGCCTAGTCGCTTCCACATGTACGGAAATGAAGTCGGCACCTGCTTTGGCAAAAGCCGGGATATATGCATCCGGATCCTCGATCATCAAATGGACATCCAGCGGTAGTTTTGTAATCGGCCGGATCGCTTCCACCATAAGTGGTCCAAATGTGATATTCGGTACAAAATGCCCGTCCATTACATCGACGTGCAAGTAATCTGCTCCAAGTTCTTCTACTTCCTTAATATCTTTTGCTAGATTCGCAAAGTCTGCGCTTAAAATAGATGGTGCGATTTTCCCCATTTTTTAATACCTCGGCTTTCTATTTTTGATTTCTGCTAGGATCTGAAGATAGTGTTGATAGCGAAATCCTGCGATCTCGCCAGCTTCTACAGCTGTTTTCACGGCACATTTCGGCTCGGAATCATGCAAGCAACCGCGGAATTTACAGCTGCTGCCTGCTGCTTCGATCTCAGGAAAATAAATCTCGACTTCCTCTGGTTCCATTTCTTGCCACTCGATGGAGCTGAATCCCGGTGTATCCGCCACAAAACCATCGCCGATCGGTAAAAATTCTACATGTCTGGTCGTATGCTTGCCTCGTCCCAGACTTCCGGATATCTCCGCCGTTTTAAGACTGAGATCCGGATTCAGCCGGTTTAGGAAAGTGGATTTGCCGACACCGGATTGCCCCGCGATGACTGCCGTTTTTTTGCTGACAAGTTTTGTCAACTCACTTAAACTATCTGGCTCATCCAACAACAGGAATGGATACCCGATAGTTTGGTATATTGCCTGATACTGCCGAACCTCTTTTTGCACATCATTATCTGCCAGATCCAGTTTACTTACGCAAATGATTGGCTGGATCGTCTCTTTTTCGATCGCGACTAAAAAGCGGTCCAATAGATTTGTCGAAAAAGCTGGTTCCACCGCGGAAAACACCAAAATCGCGATATCTACATTGGCGATCGGTGGTCTGACCAGTGCGTTTTTGCGCGGTTCTATGTCAAGTACATAACCATCTGTCAGATTTTCCGCTTGGAATTCAACCTCATCCCCGACGAGCGGTGTGATCTTGCGTTTACGAAAGTTCCCGCGGGCGCGGCATTGATAGGTGACGCCGTCCGCATAGACATAGTAAAAACCGCTTAATGCTTTAATAATTTGTCCCTTCAGTTGAAGCCCTCCTTTACTCTGGATAATCTACTGTTCCTTCATCGACCGTTTCCTTTTCCCGTACGATCCGATATTTTGCTTTCGAACCTTCTTCGATATCAAAATTGATGGTTACCGAAGTATCTTTTGTGATGTCTAGCTCACGGAATACGGAGGAATACGTGTGATTCTTATCCTCAATGAAAATTTGGACATGCTCTTGTTTTGGTTGATCGTCATCTGCTTCGTCATCGCTGTTATCTTCCTCTTTGTATGGGATCGTAAAGTCCTTGCTCACAGTCTTCACTTGTTTTTCCTTCTCGCCTTTGGAGATCACGACGGAAATGTTATCGCCTTTGGCCATAGATGTTCCGGCAGAAGGTTTTTGTGAAATGACTTGTCCTTCTGGAACAGAGTCCGAGTATTCTTCTGAACTGGAGATTTCCAGCTGATTGGTTTTGGCATAGTCTTCCGCCGCTTTTTTCGTAAAGCCGGATAAGTTGGCAAGCAAGACAGGTTCAGGCCCTTTGCTGACAACGAAAGATATATCTGTATCTTTTGCCACGACATCTTGGTTTGCCAGTGGATTTTGCGAAATGATCATTCCTTTGTCTTGTTCATCGCTGTATGCTTCCTGGCTGGAAACCGAGCGGAAACCCTGTTCATCCAATGTCTTTTTCACCGTATCGTAAGACTTGCCTGTATAATCTTCTAGTGTGATCTTTTTCGAGCCGACACTGATATATAAATTGATCCGGGAACCTTTTTCTACTTTCTTGCCTGCTTTTGGATCGGTACTGATAATCTTGCCTTCCTCGATCTTATCACTGTTTTTCTCTATTGTTTTATTGACGTTGAAGCCTTGTGCTTCCAGATTGGAGATCGCGCTGGACTCCGTTTGATTGCTGACATTCGGAACTTCCACTGTCGTAGGTTGTTTGCCTAGATACCAAAGCACACCGATCAGAGCGGCAAATAGGAGAATCACGATAAAGGTGATCCAGAAAACTTTTTTCCGGTTCTTCTTCTTTTTCGGCTTTTTCGGTGGTGTTTTAGCAGCTTCCGGTTCCGAAACCTTTGTATCCTCGATATTTTGCATGATGTTTGCAGGGATGATCGGGATCGTTTTTGTCACTTCGTTATCTTCTTTGAAGACAAACGGTGCTTCGTTCTTTCGCTCTGGGTCAAGTGCCGTCCGCAAATCTTTTTCCATTTCTTCAATGCTTTGGTAGCGAAGGAACGGATCTTTTGCAGTGGAGCGTAAAATAATATTATCAATACTTTGCGGAATGTCGGGATTTTGTTCTTTCACAGAAGGAACGGTAGTCTGCAAATGTTTGATGGCAATCGATACGGCTGATTCTCCGTCAAAAGGAACTTTTCCCATGATCATTTCATAAAGTACGATACCAAGTGCATAGATATCTGATTTCTGCGTAGCCATTCCACCTCTGGCTTGTTCTGGTGACAAATAATGGACAGAACCAAGCAATGAATTGGTTTGAGTGATCGATGTTTCCGATAATGCCATTGCGATTCCGAAATCCGTGATTTTGACGTTGCCTTGTTTATCGATCAGGATATTTTGTGGTTTCAGATCACGGTGAATGATTTGATGTTGATGCGCCACTTTTACTGCGGAAAGAATCTGCAGCATGATGTCGACGGTTTTTTCATACGGGATCGGATAATGTTCGTGTATGTATTGCTTGAGGTCCATTCCTTCCACATATTCCATGACGATATAATGCAGGTCATTTTCTTCCCCGACATCATATACGCCTACGATATTCGGATGAACTAAACTGGTAGCAGATTGAGCTTCTCGCTGAAAACGTCGAATCAAGTTGCTTTCATCCGCAAGGTCGATACGCAGGATCTTCACTGCTACATCTCTATCTAAGATAATGTCATGTGCTAAATAAACATTTGCCATGCCACCACCGCCAATAGACTCTAGGATCTTATAGCGATTACTGATCCGTTTACCAATCATCATATGGATTCACCCCTTCCCGTCAACTTTCGCTTCGCCAGCAAAACCGTGATATTGTCTTCGCCGCCTTTGTCGTTTGCTTTCGCAATAAAGATATTCGCTTTTTCAGCAAGTGTCCGTCCACTTGCTAGGATCGCTTCGATCTCTTGTTCGGATAACATATTCGTAAGTCCGTCTGAACACAGTAGCAAGATGTCGCTCGTCTGAATCGGAAATACAAAGGTATCAGTCACAACATCCTTTTCCACGCCCAGAGCACGTAATAAAATATTTTTGCGCGGATGGTTGAAAGCATCTTCTGCCGTTATTTCTCCTTTGCGCATCAATTCATGAACAAGTGAATGATCTTCTGTCAATTGAGTCAGCTTATTATTTTGGAACAAATAGCCCCTGCTGTCGCCAATATTGGCAACTACGAGCTGAGAATCGATCACGATCGCAGCAACGAGTGTCGTTCCCATTCCTTTTAAATCTATTTCTCTTTGCGCACGTTCCAAAATCGTTTGGTTAGCTAGCTCGATATGCGTTTTGAGCCATTGTTCGATCTCTTGCACCGTAAACAGCGAATCTGTCTGCTGCCAAGCTTCACTCAATGTGTGGACCGCCATTTCGCTAGCGATATCACCGGCCTGATGACCGCCCATACCATCTGCAACGATGACGATCGAGATCCCATTTTTATTTTGAAAAACGCCGCCGTTATCTTCATTATGTTGTCTGATCCTACCTCGATCTGTACGAAACTCTACTTGCATCTGTTTCACCTCTTTTAGATTCTGCTATTTTTCCGAATACTCGAAACGAAGAAACCATCGCTTCCGATCGCAGTCGGAAGCAGCTCTAAGTAATCTTCTGTCAATAGCTCCGCAACTGCTTTCGGCACTTGTACACGCTCTAGCTGAAATTCGGGATGATTGGCTAAAAAGGTTTTTAAAACAGTCGCATTTTCTTCTTTATCGATTGTACAAGTACTATATACTAATATACCATTTTCTTTTAATAACTGGCTAACTTCTTCTAAAATTTCTAGCTGGATCGCAGCAAGCCTTTGAATATCATTTTCTGTCTTGCTGTATTTGATATCCGGTTTACGGCGCAGTACGCCAAAGCCGGAACAAGGTGCATCCACTAAGATCCGATCAAACATTTCCGGTTCAAAGACTTCGCTTGCTTTTCTCGCGTCATAAGCTTTGGTCCGAATATTCATCAAACCAAGCCGGTCAGCTGCCTGCTCGATCAGTTTGGTTTTTTTCTCATGGATATCCAGGGCATAGACGATCCCGGTACCGTTCATTTTTTCAGCGATGTGGGTGGTTTTCCCCCCTGGAGCGGCACAAGCATCGAGAACGGTCATTTGTTCTTCTAATTGGAGCGCGTATGCTGGCAACATCGAACTTTCATCTTGGATGCTGATGATCCCCTTTTGATAAAGTTTTGTCTGTGCGACTGTTCCTTTTTCGACAATCAACGCTTCATCAAGATAGGGACTAGGGGTCGTTTCAATGTCGATTTGGCCTAATTCCTTCGCAGTCTGTTCGCGTGGCTGTTCCAAGCGGTTGACGCGGATCGTTTGATGCGGTGGCACTAGAAATGCCAGACCGATTTCCCGAAGCTGAGTCAAGCCAAATTGTTTTTCCCATCGTCTTGCCAGCCAAAGCGGCAGACTTGTCTCGATCGCTACTTGTTCCACTGGATCGGCAATATCAGTAATCGCTGGGATGCCCTGACGGATCAAATTACGAAGCACGCCGTTGACAAATTTCGTTACTCCTTGGTGACTACGTTGTTTGGCGATCTCGCCTGCTTCATGCAGAATCGCGTGTTCAGGGACTTTGTCTAGATAGACAAGTTGGTAGACAGACATCCGCAAAAGTTCCAGCACCCAATCTTCTGGCTGTTTTTTTAAGAAAGGTTGCAAATAGTAATCCAATGTCAAGCGACGTTGTAATGTCCCATAAACTAGTTCTGTCAATAGATTACGATCCAGTGCTTCTAGTTTTGTTTTTTTAAGTGCGTCATTGATAAGTAAATGACTGAAAGATTGATTTTTTTCGATTTTGAGTAAGATTTCAAGTGCTGCTTCTCGGACACTTTGTGTTTTTTTCATTTATTCACCAAACCTTGCTTCATTTTTCAAACTCGCCAGCGCACCCGCTAGATAAGATTGGATCGTCATTTTCGGCTTACCGGCCGGTTGGATCACTGTTGGGAAAATCACTGTACCGTCTCCGGCTGATATCCCCAGCTGATCTTTTTGAGCAATGACGATCGTACCAGCTTCTGCTTCCACATGCTGATTATCATCGATCGTCGCTTCCCAGATCTTGAATGTCTTTCCAGCCAGCAGCGTGTAAGCGACAGGCCAAGGGGATAGACCGCGGATCTGGTTGAAGATCGTTCTTCCCGATTGCGACCAATCGATTTTTTCTTGTTCCCGGCTGATATTGCGGGCAAAGGTGACCTGTGATTCGTCTTGCGGGATCGCTTTCGTGCGTCCTGCCAAGAAATCTGGCAATGTTTCCATCAGCAAGTCGGCTCCTAATTGGCTTAATTTATCAAATAGAATGCCCGTATTATCGGCGTCTGTGATCGGAATAGCACGGCTGGCGATCATGTCTCCCGCATCCAGCGCTTCTTCCATATACATGATCGTTACACCTGTTTCTTTTTCACCATTCATTACCGCGTAATGCACTGGTGCCCCGCCGCGGTATTTTGGTAGCAGCGATGCATGGACATTGATAGCACCATGTTTTGGAGCTTCTAACAATGCTTTTGGCAAGATCTGACCGTAAGCAGCGGTCACCAATAGATCCGCTTCTAGATCGATCAGTGTTTGGAGTTCCTCAGATGTACGCAATTTCTCAGGTTGATAAACGGGAATGCCATATTCTTCTGCTGCAACTTTCACCGGCGGCGGTGTCAAAACCCGCTTTCTACCAACAGGGCGATCCGGCTGGGTCACAACAGCGATACAGTCATATCGCTCGGCTAATCTTTTTAGGACAGGAACAGAAAATTCAGGAGTTCCCATAAAAATAATTTTTGTCATTCGTTCGCACGCTCCTTACATCATAATATAGGGTTGGACATCGATCGCGATAACAAGCCCTTTTGCTTGTTCTTTTTGGTAATGCGCTATAATTTCTTTTAAATCTTTTTTTAGTTCTGGCTCCGATTTATATTTGATAATACTTTGATAGCGATATTTATTTTTGATTCGAGTGATCGTGCTTGGTACTGGGCCGAGGACAATACTCTGATCGGATAATTTGGAACGTAAAAATTGGCTGATCTCTTGAATGACTTGGATCACTTGGCGTTCATTCTCGCCGCTGACATTGATAAGTGTCAGGTAATAAAACGGCGGGTAACCACCTAATTTTCGGATGCGCATCTCATGTTCATAAAAACCGTGGTAATCATGTTCTTTCGCAAATTCAATGCTATAGCTTTCCGGATTGTAGGTCTGGACGATGACTTCTCCTGTTAAATGACTACGTCCAGCCCTTCCACTTACTTGCGTCAACAACTGGAAAGTTCGTTCCGAAGCGCGGAAGTCAGGTAGATTGAGCATTGTATCTGCGTTGAGCACACCTACCAATGTGATCGAAGGGAAATCCAGACCTTTCGCGATCATTTGTGTACCAAGTAAGATGTCGGCTTGTTTCTCTTTGAATTTTGTCAGTAACTTTTCATGCGCGCCCTTTGTCCGTGTAGTATCTACGTCCATCCGAATGATTTTCGCTTCTGGGATCAATTTATTAAGATTTTCTTCCACTTTTTGAGTCCCGGTACCAAAGTAGCGGATATGTGGGCTCTCACAACTTGGGCAGTGCTGCGGCATTCGTTCTTCATGACCGCAGTAATGACATTTAAGCTGATTGCTTGCTTGGTGATAGGTCAATGAAATATCACAGTTCGGACATTCCGCCACATAGCCGCAGTCCCGGCACATCACGAAGGAGGCATAACCACGTCGGTTCAGCATGAGGACGATCTGTTCTTTTTTCGCTAACCGATCTTTGATTTTTTCAAGCAATGCGGTGGAAAACATTGTTCGGTTGCCGCTGCGCAGTTCTTCACGCATATCGATGACTTCTACACTTGGCAAGGCTTGTTGGTTCACTCGCGCCTCTAGTTCCAGCATCTGGTAGCGGCCTTTTTTAGCCCGGGCAAAACTTTCCAGTGAGGGTGTTGCACTACCGAGCACGACCGGACAACCATGCCGTTTGGCGCGCCATATAGCTACATCGCGAGCATGATAACGCGGATTTTCTTCTTGTTTATAGCTGGATTCATGTTCTTCATCCATAATGATCAAACCAAGATTTTCAAACGGAGCAAAGATCGCGGAACGAGCACCGACCACGACTTTCGCTTCTCTGCGCTCGATCTTGCGCCATTCGTCATACTTTTCTCCCGCTGATAGAGCGCTGTGCAGAACGGCTACTTCTCCGCCGAATCTGGCTTTGAAGCGCTCGACCATTTGCGGAGTCAAGGCGATTTCCGGCACTAAGACGATGGCTTCTTTTCCTTCCGCCAATGTGGCTTCGATACTTTGTAAGTAAACCTCGGTTTTTCCGCTGCCGGTAACACCATGCAATAGAAAAGTTTCCGACCGGCTGTTTTGGCTTGCTTCGATGATTCGCTCACATGCCTCTTTTTGAGCAGGTAGTAAAACCAGCGGCTTGCTTGCTTGAAATTCTCTGCCTTGATAGGGATCACGATTGATCTGACGGTCTTCAATCTGGATAAATCCTTGTTCCGCTGCTTTGCGGATCGTTGCATCGGTGGCGATTTTTTCATCTTTTAAATATTTCACACGGACTGGTTCCGGGTTCACTTGTAGGTAAGCAAGCAACCTGGCTTGTGCTTTTGCTTGTTTGGGCAGCTGTTCGATCTGATCCGCTAGTTGTTGAATAGATAAGTTAGTGACCACGTATCGAGCCGTTTTCTTTGTTACTTTATTTTTGACTTGGTAAACGATTTCGACGCTACCGTCTTGCAACGGCTTTTTCAACTTCGGTAGCAAATTGTTAACTTCTGCTTGTTTGAAATCGAGCGTTTCTAGTCCATCAAATAATTGCCACAGCATCTCATCACTTTCGTCGCGGATCACAAAATACTTCTCGTATTTAGCACGCATTGCGGCTGGCAGCATGGCTTGATAAGCTGTAACGCGAAATGCCAAGGTGTCTTCAGCCAAATAATCGCCCAGTTCCATCAGTTCCGTGTTCAAGACGGGTAAAATATCCATTGTTCGCTCGATCGTTTTTAATTTCGGATTTGGTTCGGTTTCCGCTATTTCAACGACAAATCCTTGCACTTGCCGATTTCCAAAAGGAACGGAAACGCGCATCCCGGGCCGCATGACTTCAAGCAATGCCTCCGGGATCATATAATCAAAGGGGCGGTCTACTTGAAGCGCAGGCACATCCACGATAACTTTTGCTATTGGTATCATTTATTCATTTTCACTTCGCTTTATAATGAGCGCGATGATCTTTTGTGCTACCTCTGCTTTTGCAAGGATCGGCAGCTCATGGACAGCTCCGTTGTCTTCGTAGATAGTAACGATGTTTGTATCTGTTCCAAAACCTGCGCCGGATTCCGCTACGTTATTAGCGACAATAAAATCAGCATTTTTTTCTGACAATTTCTTTTTCGCATTTGTTTCTAAGTCCTGCGTTTCAGCAGCAAATCCGACCACTACTTGTCTTGGTCGTTTTTCGGTTCCGATCGTTTTTAGAATATCTTTAGTACGCTTCATGCTAACGGTAAAATCACCCGGTTGTTTTTTGATTTTATGGGCATGGACTTCAAGTGGCGTATAATCGGCAACTGCAGCGGTGAAAATAAAAATGTCTGTATCGGCTTGGTGTGTTTGTACGGCCTGATACATGGACTCCGCAGAATCAACGAGGACATGCGTCACACCATGTGGTACTGGCAAGGCATTCGTTGTAGCGATCAGGGTTACTTCCGCACCGCGCAAAGCAGCAGCTTCCGCGATTGCATAGCCCATTTTACCAGTCGAATGGTTGGTAAAATAGCGTACTGGATCGATTTTTTCACGCGTTGCTCCAGCAGTGACAAGTACTTTTTTGCCTGCTAGGTCATGCTGGCGGGCTCCGAAAAATTCTTCGATCCGAGCCACAATCTTCTCGGGTTCTTCAAGGCGACCTCTACCAACATACCCACATGCTAAATAGCCTTCTTCAGGTTCTATAAAGCGGATGCCGTCAGCATATAGTTGTTCGATATTCCGCACAACAGCAGGATGGCTGATCATATGGACATTCATGGCTGGCGCGACCCAGACTGGCGACTCTGTTGCTAGCAAGGTGGTGGTGATCAGATCATCAGCGATCCCGTTTGCCATTTTGCCGATCGTATTGGCAGTGGCTGGTGCGACGATAACGAGATCTGCCCAGTCTGCTAGATCGATATGTGCGACAACGCGAGAATCTTTTTCATCAAATGTATCGGTATAAACGTCATTACGCGACAATACTTGGAAAGACAAAGGCGGTACAAAGTTTGCGGCATGTTCAGATAACATGACTTTCACATTTGCACCGGCTTGAGTTAATTTGCTAGTCAGCGCCACGGCTTTATACACAGCGATACCGCCAGTGACTGCTAATAAAATGTTTTTTCCGTTCATCATAAACTTCCACCTCATTCATAAACTCTTCCATCCATTATAACATGACAGGCCCTTATTCTTACACAAAAAAACCGTAACGGCAAAAGAAATAGATGTACTCCACTCTTTTACCACTACGGTCTTTTAGATCCGGCTTAGTCTTCTTCCGAAAGTACTAAATTACCAGAATAAATCTCTTCTAGCGCTTTACCGACATATTTATCGGATTGATAACTTTCAAGCGTGCCGTTATCATTGTCCTGCTGCATTTGACGAGCTCGTTTCGCTGCTACTGTAACCAGCGAATACTTCGAGTCGATTTTTAATAATAGATTGTCAATTGACGGATATAACATCATTTTAACCCCTCCAACATTTTTTGATAACGATGAATCACGCGCTCCGTTTTCAGATGCTCGGTTTCCACGATACCTTTTATTTTTGCAACTGCATGTGAGACTTTATCATTTACAACCGCATAATCGTAAGAAGACATCATTTCGATCTCTTTTTTGGCTGTTTCCATCCGTTCTTCCACAACCGCCATTGATTCCGTCCCACGACCGACGATACGATTTTTCAATTCGGCAAGGTCAGGTGGTGTCAAAAAGATGAAGATCCCTTCCGGCATTTTCTCTCTGACTTGAAGTGCGCCCTGCACTTCGATCTCCAAGAAAATATCTACGCCGCTCGCAAGTTTTTCTTCCACATAGTCCAGCGGTGTCCCATAGTAATTGCCCACGTACTCCGCGTATTCCAGCATTCTCCCAGCAGCGATCGCTTCTTCAAATACTTCTCGCGTCCGAAAATAATAATCTACGCCATCTTTTTCTCCCACGCGCGGTTTCCGCGTCGTCATCGAGATCGAATACTCGAATGTCGTAGCTTCATCTTTAAAAATCGCTTCTCTGACAGTACCTTTCCCCACTCCAGAAGGACCAGACAATACAATCAAAAGGCCACGTTCTGCCATTACTTCCCCTCCTGCCATTCATTTCGACGCTCTCACTTTTAACGTCCTTGTCGCATGTATGTTTCATTATAGCAAAATAAGCAGGAAAATCATATAGATTACGGAAATTTTTACAGCAGGAAGTTGGTTAGCACAAAAATCATCCAGGAACATCTGGCTACAATTCTGCTAGATAAAACTATGCGTTTCTTCTGTGTGTTTATGTTTGTAGATCGCGATGGAAGCAAACAGCAGACTGTAAGCAAATAAGACAAAAATGGCAAATAATAAGCGGCCGCTAAGCGCATCATGCTGCATTTCTCCAATTGCATCCATGACCCAGTACTGCGGCATAAAGACTGCAACTTTCTGCATGAAAGCTGGCATGATCGAAACCGGTATCAACGCCCCTGATAATAAAGAAGAAAGCGTGAAAACAATCATTTGCAGCGCACTGACACTTGTCCTGTTTTTCGCCATAAAACCAAATACTAACGATAAAAGCACCGCCATGATCGCATAGATCAGCAAGATAGCGAACAATTCTAGATAAGAAAAACCAGGCTCGATATGAAAAACGAATTTCATCCCCACTAAGCATAGCATGATCTGGAAAACTAATGTGGCGAGCGCGAACAAGGAATTACTCGTTAAATATTGTCTGCTGGTAAATGGTGCAGCCATTAAACGGTAATAAGTCCCGTCTTCTTTTTCTTGGAAGATAAGCTCCCCGAGATTTCCAGCTGAATACAGCAGCATCATGCAGAAAAAGCCAATGATCGCACTAGTCATCATGATCGTCGTATCCTTTTCTACTCCTACTTGTTGCTCTTTGATCGTCACTTTCGCGTGTTCATACGCCTCTTTATATGTTTGGAAAGAATGATCCGGATCACTCAGCTGGACAAACTTGACTGTTCTGCTGATTTGATTATTGAGCAATGCCTTCACTTGATTGGAGATTTCTGCTCCGCGAACAGTCTGTATCTCAAAACCGCGTGGCTTTCCCTCTTTTAGACTGGCATTGCTTCCGGGATGAAAAACAATCAGCCCATCGATATTGCCATTAATAACTTTCTTCTTCCCGGTTTGATAATCCAGCAATTTCGTGTCGCTATCCGCTTGTAAGCCTTTAACCACTTCAGCAGTATAGACGCCATTGTCCTGATTGACGACACCGATCCGAAGGTGACTGATATTATCGCTGGATTGATAGGAGAAAAAGTAAATAATAATGCTGATGATCGGTGTACCAACCAAGACTAGCAGCCGAAATTTATTTTTCCAAAGAACTTGCGCGTTATGTTTAAATAACCAGCCGATTGCTTGCATTTAGTACACTTCCTTTCGATTTTGCCAGAGAGTCATTAAAATGATCAACCCAATACCGATACTTAGATTCAGTAAAATCGGCAACATGGCTGCATTTGGTTCATGATTATATAAAATTTGCTTAACACTGTTGCTCGCCCAACCCAGCGGTGAGAATTTTTCCATTGCTGCTCCGTTCGTTGGGAAATAGGCGCCGCCCATAAAAGCAAAGACTTGGATCAACATGCCGCCAGCTCCGGTTATCACAGGGTTCCCGTTGCTGATCATATCGACTGTCATCCCTAGCAGTATCGCTAAGATCCCCAATGTGAAATAAGTCAAAGAAACGATCAATATATGATTGCCCCATTCCACGTGGAAAACAAACTGAGAGACGATCATCAGTATCGCTAAAATAAGCGCTAAAATGACTAATTCACCTAAAAAGTTGCCGACGATCAGTGCTTGCTTTTTGACAGGTGCGGTATAGATCCTGCCGATCGTATGACGAGTCTTTTCCCCGCGCATGACATATGTGCCGCTATAAAAGTTGAACATCATCGACAGGGCGATCAGCGCGATCGCATAGTATTGGAATGAACTGACATTCTTAGAAGAACTTAATTTGTGGACCGTGATCGCATTTTCGTCTACTTGTGCGGATTGCAACGCTAGTTTGATTTTACTCGGATCAACACGCATGACGCCATTTACTACTTGATAATTGGCTGTGAAGGCTTGGAGATAATTTTGCAATACACTATTTTCCACAACATCGGGATTGTTAGTAACCACATGAAGCGTTTTTGCGTCCGTTTTCACTACTGCAGTCACCTTGCCATTTTTCACAGCCCGTTCCCCCGCTTGCGCTTCCATTGGTCGGAATCTGACCCTATTACTGTCCGCTTTTTTCGCAAATGTTGCAAATGCTTTTCCCATTTGGGTTTTAGTATCTGCTTGATAAGCAATCGTTAGCTTATCTAACTTGATATTTTCGCTAAAACTGTTTTGAAGCGCACTACCGAGCACAAACATTAAAGCAAGCGGGAAAAGCAGCATGTAGATCACGTAGCTGCGGTCGCGCATTCCAAGTTTTACACTCTTTTTGAGGATATGCCAAATCATATGCCGTTCTCCTTTCTAATCTCGTAATTTTCGGCCTGTTAAATTTAAAAAAACAGTTTCTAAATTCAGCGTTTGCTGATTCACTTCCATGATCTCGATCTTTGCAGCGATCAAAGTCGCTAATACTTGATTGAGATTATTGACTTCAGTAGAAGAAGTCACACTGATTTCCGAATTCCCAATCAATTCTACGGTTTGAACACCCTTGATCTGTTTCAGGGCTTCTATGTCGATCGCATTACCATTAGCATTTATTTGGATACGCATATCTTTGACGTCCGTCACCAGTTGGATCAGTTCTTCTTTTGTCCCCTCAGCGATGACTTTCCCATGATCTACAATCGCGATATAGTTGCATAATTCTTCTACTTCTTCCATGTAATGGCTAGTGTAAATAATCGTGGAACCACGGCGATTGAGCTTGTGGATCGACTCCAAAATATAATTACGCGACTGCGGATCGATCCCAACAGTTGGCTCATCCATAATAATCAATTCCGGCGAATGCGCGATCGCACATGCAATATTTAGCCGTCGCTTCATCCCTCCCGAAAAAGTTTTCGGACGCTCATTTAAATTATCAGCTAATCCTACGAATACCAACGCTTCTTTCGCGGCATCTTCCAACTTTGCGCCCCGAAGACCATACAGTCCGGCAAAAAATTTTACATTTTCTAATGCAGAAAGATCATTGTAAAGCGCTATTTCTTGAGGAACAAGACCAATTCGCTTTTTGATAGTCAGAGGGGCCGCATCCAATGATTCACCAAACACACGGATGTCTCCGCTAGTTCGCTTCATTAAACCGCTTAAAATATTGATTATCGTACTCTTTCCCGCCCCATTCGGACCGAGCAGACCAAAGCTTTGCCCTTGTTCTACAGTTAAACTGAGATTATCCACTGCAGTTTTCTTTTGGAATTTTTTTGTTAACCCCTCGATTTCGATAATATTCATTTCACTGCCTCTTTTCATTTTTCGTGATAGTTTCATTATAAAAAAGAAGTGAGAAATGCAGTAGTGCATTTTCTCACTTCTTTTCCATGAGTTTCTCATGATGTTGTTTCTTCCGTCGGTAATAGAGTCACGATCCCAAAACCGGATCGTGTATCAATGACAAGATTTCCTCCTAGTTTGGATGTTCGTTCTTCCATACCGATAATGCCCAGGTGCTTCTCAAAGTGAGCCGTTCCTAACCCATTATCTTGGATCTTAAAGCGCACGATCTTATTCAAGACGGTCAGTTGGATATTCACTCGTGTGGCTTTGCTGTATTTCAGCACATTGGTCAATGCTTCATTTAAATTATGGTAACAGACATACCACATCGCTTGGGTCACCCTGCGTAAATCACCTTCATAATGAAAAACCGTTCTGATCTGATAATCATTTTCAAATTCTTCTAACTTTGCCTTCATCTGACTGATTGCAATACTTTCCTGCGCTGGTTTGGTTGCTTGGAGTGTTTTACGAATCGAATCGATGCCATTTTTATTGATCACGATCGCATTCCCTAATAGTTCACTTGCTTTCTCTGGATCTTTATAGAGAATCGCCTGCGCGGCTTCTAGCTGGATCAGGCCGCCTGTCAATGCGTGTCCGAGCTGATCGTGGATCTGATGCGACAAATGATTTCTTTCCTCTAGTTTTGCTAGTTGTGTTTCCCGGAGAAACTGTGCTTTTTGCTGTTCCACTTTTTGCGACAGTTCTTCCATGTGTCTCTTAAGTGCTTCGTTAGCTTCCTCTTTGGCTTTCATCAAATGGTAGCCGCGTCCAAGCAAATGATAAAACAGCGCCAATATAACAGTCAAAAAGACATATGCTAATCTTTCTGTGAAATTTGGTAGAAAAAACACGCAACTATTCGCAAGTAACAGATATAGTAATGTGTCTCTCAACCTTTGCACTTCTTTTTCTAAGATCAAAGAAAGCAGCGGAAATGGGGCGAAGAAATATAGATAAGGTAAAGCAAGGCCAGCACTAAACAAAATTATAACAAGCAATGTGATTTTCCAGTAAAAAGGCTTTGCCAAGCACTCGATCAAGAGCGCCGCACTCAAATAGAGAAGCACACTCACTAGATAATAGCCAATCTGCATGTGACTGAGAGGCTGTTGTGTCAAAAATAATAAGAAAAATAGCGTGAAATAAATATCGAACTGTAATTTATAAAACACCATTACTCCGTTCCCCCCGCCTTACCTGTCAAATAAAAGATCGCCAATTGAGTTCGATGTTCTAGTCCTAATTTATTTAATAATGCCGAAATATTATTGGCAACGGTTCCTTCCGAGATAAACAGCTTTTTCGCGATTTCCTTATTCGACAACCCACTCGCTACAGCTTGGATCACATCTTGTTCCCGCGAGGTAAGCGGTAATTTAGCCATGTGCGCTTTCGTTTGGTTACCCGACAAAGCTATCTTCACCTTTTCCCAGATCTCCGCTTGCATGATATTTTGGTTTTGAACGACGCCTCGAACTGCAGCAATGATGATTTTAGGATCATTGTTTTTCAGCAGGTAGCCTTCCGCACCATTTCGGATCGCATCGATAATGTAGGCATCATCATCAAAAGTAGTTAGGATAATCACCTTCGTCTCTGTTTCCGCAGTTATCCGCTTCGCTGCCTCGACCCCATTCATGACTGGCATCCGAACATCCAGTAAAGCTACATCGATATCATATTCCAAACAATAATCCACGGCGGCTTGTCCATTCGCCACCGTGGCTGCGACTTCGATATCCGCTTCCATATCGAGAATAATCTCCAAACCACCTGTGATAAAAGCATTGTCATCCGCTAGTAAAAGTTTTATCATTTACGCCCGCCCCTTTTCATTTCCTCTTCATTCTAATCGAACCAAAAACAAGTCGTCAAGGCTATTCTATGCTACAATAGATGAGGATTACAGATAAAGGAGAACTGACCTATGTTTGATGCAATGTTTTTAAAAGCCTTAACAAAAGAACTAACGCTTGGAGCTGAAAGTGGCCGAATCATGAAAGTTCATCAGCCCTTCGCCCACGAATTAGTTCTTTATATACGAAAAAATCGTGAAAATAAACGCTTGCTGATTTCTGCACATCCGAGCTATGCCCGTGTTCAATTCACCGCAGACATTCCCGAAAATCCTTCTACGCCGCCCATGTTTTGTATGTTGCTGCGAAAATATCTAGAAGGCGCGGTTATTGAAAAAATCACCCAGCTTCCAAATGAGCGTATCTTAAAACTAGAGATCCGCGGGAAAGACGACATCGGCGAAAACCGCTTTTGCGAACTTTATATTGAGATCATGGGCCGTCATAGTAATATCGTACTGGTAGACCGGGAAAAAGGAACGATCGTTGATACGATCAAACACATCTCTCCTGCTCAAAACAGCTACCGTACATTACTTCCCGGTGCAGCGTATCGCTTGCCGCCACAGCCTGAAAAGCAAGATCCCTTCCAGTTCGACAGCAGCCAATTTGCCAAAAACGAACTTCCTTCCACGAAGGAACTTGTCAGCCAATTTGCCGGATTCAGTCCGCTTCTTGCCCAAGAGATCCGCTTGCGTGCCCAGGAAAGCAGTCTCACGCAGGCTTTTGATCAGGTGATCACCGCGGTTCGCTTGCATAGCGAAGAACAACCAAAAGCACTCTACTTCCGAAAAAATGAGAAAGAAGATTTCTACTTCATGCCACTAGAGAGCATGACGGAGATCCTTGGCAGCTATGATTCGCTTAGCGAGCTGCTCGATGCATTTTATCTCGGCAAAGCTCGCCGTGATCGCGTCCATCAAGTCGCAAAAGATCTAGAGCGTTTGCTGACCAATGAGATCCAGCGCAACAAAACAAAGATCGAAAAATTAAAGCAAACATTGATAGAAGCAGACGAAGCCGATAAATACCGACACTACGGTGAACTTTTGACAGCGAACCTTCATCAAGTAAGCCGCGGAATGACCACGATCACAGTGGAAGATTTTTATAATGACATGAAGCCAGTAGCCATCCCGCTCGACACACGAAAAAGCGCTTCGCAAAATTCCCAAGCGTACTTTGCGAAATATCAAAAATTACGCAATGCCGTCGCTTATGTCAATGAGCAACTTACATTGACCGCGCAAGAAATCGAGTATTTGGAAACGATCCAGTCGCAGCTAGAGCTCGGCAATTCAGCCGATGTGGAAGAGATCCGTATCGAGCTTGCTGAACAAGGCTATCTGCGCTATAAAAACAAAGCTGGAAAACGGAAAAAACCGACCAATCCAACTCCTGAAAAATACCGTTCCAGTACCGGCCTTTCGATATTAGTCGGCAAAAACAATAAACAAAATGATTATTTGACGAATAAATTAGCGAAAAACAACGAACTTTGGTTCCACGTAAAAGATCTGCCCGGTTCCCATGTAGTCATCCAATCGCCAGATCCAGACGAAACTGCTATCGAAGAAGCTGCGATGATCGCCGCTTATTTTTCCAAGGCACGCTTGTCAGGAAGTGTTCCTGTTGATGCGACGCTGGTGAAGCATGTCAAAAAACCCAACGGTGCAAAGCCGGGTTATGTGATTTATACAGATCAAACGACTTATTTTGTTACACCGGATGAAGAAAAAGTGCGAAGTTTGCGTCAATAGTGGAAAAACCTGCTGTAGAGCGGGTTTCAGACTGAAGAAAAACACCATTTCAATCATTTCCTAGCTATTCCCAGCTTGGCGAAAAATGATTAGATTCTAGGCAAAGTCGAGTACCGAAGCGGAGCGTACATAAGTACGTGAGCATCGAAACGCAGACTTTAACGACGAAGATGAGCGTTTTTCGCCAAGCTGAAACCTGCTGTAGAGCGGGGTTTTTTGTTATATAGAAGGTATTTGGATGGTTGCTGATATTGTGGAAGAAGGATATGGTTTTGAAAAGCAGACTTGGCAGCTGCTTTTTTATTTTTGCTTGCTATAATAGCTCATGGATCTGATATTCTATCGTATACGCTTCTGTTCCCGCCTTTTCCAATCCAGACTCCTGCTCTAACAAATAATCAGGCAGAAGCGCTATTCCTTGCGATGCTTTGACCAAACTGATGATATTCCGTATCGAATCGATTTCGTGAACAGGATTTCCAGTGTTGATCTCGTCCAGCGACTTTTTCCGAAAAGGACACGTTTTATCTTTATTTACAAATAATGGTAGCGAGTTAGGTTGTTCTGCAGCAATTGCAATCATTAGTGAAGCATTCATTTCACCTTTTGCTATTACTTTATATGGACTTGTAGTTGGCAATTCCGTATATGAGAAAATGATGTCGTGTTGCGCTTGATCGGCTAATCTATTTATCTCCGTGGTTTTAACAATGGTAAAATCATATTCTGCTAGCGCATACCGTTCTTGATAAACGATCAAATAGTCAAATAAATTTTCTGATGTGACGATAGAAGCTTTTTGCTTGTTTTTTAATGCTTTTTTTATATTTTCAGTCTCAATAAGGATCTTGTTAGTATGTGTATAAAATTTTTCCCCGGCTATCGTAGGGGTCAAGCCTTTGGAAGTCCGAACAAATAATTGCGCGCCATATTCTTTTTCGATCTGCTTCAAGCGCATGGTAACATTGGATTGTGCATAACCAAGTACTTTCGCAGCTTTATTCGTCGACTTTTCTTCATAGAGCTTTTGGTAAATCAAGAAATCATTGAGATTCATTTTACTGTCTCCTGTCGTTATCACTTTTTACGATAATAGTATCACATTTCGGTATTATTCAGGTAATAGAAAAGCGACTATACTTGTTGGTAGAAAGGATTGTGATAGCGATGATAGGCATGCAGTATCAAGTACAGCTTCCTGCTGATTATGATATGGAGATAATAAGAGAACGGATGCGGACAAACGGAACTAAGACAGATGGACTTCCGGATCTCCTATTTAAAGCATATTTGATCAGTGAGAAGAAGAAAAACCAATTTAACAGCTATAGTCCGCTTTATGTATGGAAAAAGACAGAAGGAATGACTAAATTTATTTTTGACGGTTTTTATGATAATATTCTACGATCATTCGGCTGGCAGCATATCGAAATCGGGATAACACAAAATGTGATCCTCAAAGAAGATTTTTATCAAAGCCAATATCTAACCGAAGAATATGTGGATATCCAGCCAACTAGCTCGTTACAGCAAGTTGTTTTTCCAACGCAACCACATCCAGATTCTACGGGACAGGTCATTATTTATAATCCGGACAAATGGAAATATGTATGTTATACCTTTTTTAAAACCGTTCCACCTCAGCAATTTGAAAAAACCTATGAAATCCTTCATTTATCTACAGAAAATTAAAGAGCTGTGCCTGATTTATAGTCAGGCACAGCTTCTTTATCATTTCCCCCAATTTTCCGGGTCCTTGTTCCATTGCTTCAGCGTCTCGATCTCTGCTTCCGCTATGTATCCTTCTTGAAGTGCTGTATCGATCAACGTTTCGTAATCGGTCAATGTTCTAAGTTCCACTCCGGCCTCGGTAAATAATGCTTTCCCTTTGGCTAATCCGTAATTGAAGATCGCGACAACGCCGAGCACCTCAAGTCCGGCTTCTCGCAATGCTTCCACAGCTTTCAGCGAGCTTCCTCCTGTGGAGATCAAGTCTTCGATGACTACGACTTTCTGTCCGGGGGTGGCGACACCTTCGATCTGGTTGCCTTTGCCATGCTCTTTTGCCTTTGAACGAACATAGGCCATCGGTAATTCTAATTGATCACTTACCCAGGCTGCATGCGGGATTCCGGCTGTTGCTGTTCCGGCGATCAGCTCTACTTGTGGAAAATTTTCTTGGATCAGTGTGCTTAATCCTTTAGCAATAAACTGTCTCACTTTCGGATACCCTAATGTCAGACGGTTGTCGCAATAGATCGGTGATTGGATCCCAGACGCCCACGTGAATGGCTCGTTTGGCTGTAAAAAAACGGCTTTGATATTCAATAATTGTTTAGCTGTTTCGGTTTGCATATTTAGTTCCTCCACTCTTCCAAAATTTGCTGATACGCTTTTAGCGGTGACTTTGCTTTCGTGATCGAGCGCCCGACAACGATACTTGATGCGCCGAGTTCTCTAGCTTCTTTTGGTGTAACGACTCGTTTTTGATCATCAACGCTATCGGACTTCAGCCGAATTCCTGGTGTAACACATAGGAATTCCGGATCGGTCGCTGCTTTGATCAGTCCGGCTTCTTTCGCAGAGCATACCACACCGTCAAGTCCGGCTTCTTGGGCTAATCGGCTATAGTGAACGACGGAATCGTTTAGACTTGCGCTTATCAGTTGCTCTTCCTGCATCGCGGCTTCACTCGTGCTAGTGAGTTGTGTGACGGCGATTATTTTCGGGACCTTGGTTCCAGAGCCGCTGATCAATCCTTCTTTTGCTGCTTCCATCATTGCTCGTCCCCCAGCGGCATGGACATTGACCATATCTACTTCAAGTCCTGCCAATACTTTCATTGCGCTCTTGACTGTATTGGGGATATCGTGCAATTTCAGATCCAAGAAAATTTGGTGTCCTTGTGTTTTTAGCTCATACAATAAATGCTGTCCGCCGGCATAAAAAAGTTCCATGCCGATTTTCACATATAAAGAGTCATCCGTCTGCATCTGCGTCAAAAAATGATCGATCTCTGCTTTAGTAGCAAAATCAAGCGCCACAATCGGCTTGTCTGTCATTATTTCATCTCCTCTGCAAATCTGCTAGTTTTTCGATCCCCAGCTCATCCATCCGGGCTGGCAGATCACGAATCAAATTTGGGCAAATATAGGGTTCGGTAAAGTTCATCGTTCCGACTGCAACTGCATCCGCCCCTGCGATCAAGAATTCCAGCACATCATCTACGTTTTGGACACCGCCCATCCCGATAATAGGAATATTGCTCACTTCCCGTACTTGATGAATCATCCGGATCGCTACCGGCTTGATGGCTGGTCCTGATAGGCCGCCAGTTTGATTGGCTAGAATCGGTTTTCTGGTTTTCAGATCGATCCGCATGCCAAGTAGTGTATTGATCATTGTGAGGCCATCCGCACCTGCTGCTTCGATTGCTTGTGCGATCGAAACGATATCTGCCACATTTGGCGAAAGTTTCACATAGACGGGAACTTTTGCTACTGCTTTAACAGCTTTTGTCAGATCATGGGCAATCTGCGGATCCGTGCCGAAAGTGATTCCTCCTTCTTTTACGTTAGGACAGGAGATATTCAGTTCGATGGCTTTTACCACCTTTGAATCACCAACGCGGGCGCAAACTTTGACATAATCGTCTACGGTCGTCCCAGCGACATTGGCAATGATCGGGGTATCGTATTGTTCCAAAAATGGCAATTCATGCGCCATAACATGTTCTAAGCCTGGATTCTGTAGACCGATCGCGTTCAGCATTCCTGCGCTCGTTTCGGCAACACGTGGGGTTGCGTTTCCCTTCCGTACTTCTGGCGTGATCGCTTTGACCATGATGGCTCCCAGCTCATCAAGATCATAATATCGGCTGTATTCTTTCCCGAAACCAAAACAACCGGAAGCGGGCATGATCGGGTTTTTCAAAGAGAGTCCTGGGATCTCTACTTGTAATCGGTTCATAATTCCACCTCATCTGCACGAAAAACGGGGCCGTCTTCGCATACTTTCAGCCAGCTGTCGGTATCTTTTTTAGGGCAGACGCACGCATAGCATGCTCCTATCCCGCATGCCATCCGTTCTTCTAATGAAAGATACGTCTTACTCCCAGCGTAGCTTGACTTGACTGCTTGTAGCATCGGTCTCGGTCCGCAACTATACACCCGGTCCGGTTCTGGAAGCTTTCTCGTGATATCTGTGACAAATCCTTGTGTCCCGTAGCTACCGTCTACCGTGGCAATGTACACGCTGCCGTAAGCAGCCATTTCTTTCTCGTAAAAGATATCTGTGTGGGACTGAAATCCATTCACAAACGTGACTTCTATCCCTTGAGCAGCGAGTTCTTTTCCGAGCTGATACATCGGCGGGACACCGATTCCGCCGCCGATCAATAATGCCGATTTGATGCCGGCTGTTTGTGCTTCGGAAACATCGAAGCCCGTTCCGAGCGGGCCTAGGCAGTCGACCGAATCATTGCTTTGTAATTTACTGAAGTCTTTCGTGCCTGCTCCCTCTACACGATACAGTAATGTGCAGGTGCCCGCTGCTTTATCATAGGAGCAGATACTGATTGGTCGGCGCAGCAGCAGTTCTGTCCGCACGGGACGCACCATCAAAAACTGACCTGGCTGCATGGTTGCTACATTTTCACCTTGCAGTACCAATTCATAAACATGTCTAGCGATTTCGGTTTGTTTGACTACCGTCATTGTTGTTTGCAGCATGATTTCACCCCGTTTCCTTTTAAACTGTTGCTGTCGCTGGATTGGTCTTCGTATTCATTGCTTCCATGCCGAACGATCTGGATTCCAGAACACTTAGGATCGCTGCTGCTGTATCGAGCGATGTACAGACCGGCGTACCGTTCTCTACAGATTCACGGCGGATCTGGAAGCCATCCCGTTCTGGCCGTTTGCCTGTTGTTAAGGTATTGACCACGAGCGTTACTTGACCGCTGCGAATATAATCGATCAGTGTTTCTGTGTTCTCTCCGATTTTCTTCACTTGGGAAACTGGCACACCGGCTGCTTCCAGAACACTGGCTGTTCCTTGCGTTGCCATGATGGTAAAGCCGATATGGTTGAAACGTTTGGCAAGTTCGATTGCTTCTTCTTTATCGCGGTCGGCTACTGTCAGTAAAACTGTGCCATAATCGTGCATTTTTGTTCCGCTAGCTACAAAACCTTTGTAGAGCGCTTTTTCGAGTGTCAGGTCTTTTCCCATCACTTCGCCGGTGGATTTCATTTCTGGGCCGAGTGAGGTATCGACGCTACGCAGTTTTGCGAAAGAAAAGACCGGGACTTTGACGAAAATCTCTTGTTTTTCTGGAGCTAGTCCGCTTTCATAACCTAGTTCCCGTAGTGTTTTGCCTAAAATGATCTTGGTTGCTACATTTGCCATTGGGATGTCGGTGATCTTACTTAAAAATGGTGCGGTCCGGCTCGAGCGCGGGTTGACTTCGATAACGAAAACTTCCTCGCCAGCAATGACATATTGGATATTTAGCATGCCAATGATATCCAGACCGATTGCGAGTCTTGTCGTATAATCCACGATCGTATCTTTTACTTTCTGACTGATTCGCTGTGCAGGATAAACCGCGATCGAGTCGCCGGAATGGACACCGGCACGTTCGATATGTTCCATGATTCCAGGGATCAAGACATTTTCTCCGTCGCTGATGGCATCCACTTCTACTTCTTGGCCTTGTACATAACGGTCAACGAGTACAGGATGTTTTGGATTTACTTTAACTGCATTATTCATATAATATTTCAAGCCTTCTTCCGACTCGACGATCTCCATGGCCCGGCCGCCTAATACATAGGAAGGTCTTACAAGAACTGGATAGCCGATTTGTCGAGCAATCGTCAATGCTTCTTCGACGGAAGTGGCTGTTTTTCCTTCTGGTTGAGGAATAGCTAATTTTTCTAGCGCTTTTTCAAACTCATCGCGGTTTTCGGCACGGTCGATGGCTTCTAAACTTGTGCCGAGGATTTTCACGCCTTTAGCAGCTAATCCGTCTGCTAAGTTGATAGCCGTTTGACCACCGAATTGGACCACGACACCGATTGGCTGTTCTAAATCGATGACATGCATCACGTCTTCTACCGTCAATGGCTCAAAGTACAGCTTATCTGAGATACTGAAATCGGTAGATACTGTTTCGGGATTATTATTGATGATAATGGCTTCGTAGCCTGCCTGCTGGATCGCCCAAACGGAATGGACGGTCGCATAGTCGAATTCTACCCCTTGGCCGATCCGGATCGGACCTGATCCAAGGACGATCACACTCTCTTTTGCTGTCGGTACGGATTCATTCTCTTCTTCGTAGGTGCTGTAAAAGTACGGCGTGGTCGATTCAAATTCAGCGGCACAGGTATCTACCATTTTGTAGACTGGTCTGATTCCTGCTTCTAATCTAACTGCCGTAACTTCGTCTTCGGAAGTCTGCCATAGGCGCGCGATCTCACTGTCGGCAAAACCATTTTGTTTCGCTTTTAGTAAAAGTGCTTTGTCCTGTGGGGCTTCTTTCAACAAGTTTTCCAGCGCGATCAGTCGCTCTAATTTATATAAAAAGAATAAATCGATTTTCGTGATCGCATGCAGTTCTTCGATCGTTTGACCTTTGCGAATGGCTGCTGCCAAGAAGAACAGGCGGTCATCTTCTGGATAAGCGATTTTGCTTGCCAGCAGTTCACTTGTCGCTTGTTCAGCTTCTTCTAAATAAAGATGGCTAGCGCCGATCTCAAGAGAACGAACTGCTTTCAAAAGGGCTTCTTCCCAGCTTCTACCGATCGCCATGACTTCCCCGGTCGCCTTCATTTGTGTACCAAGTCTACGATCAGCTTGTTCAAATTTATCAAAGGGGAAACGAGGGATTTTGGCTACTACATAATCGAGTGTTGGCTCAAAGTGCGCATAAGTGGTTCCAGTTACTGGATTCTTGATCTCATCGAGTGTTAATCCCACCGCGATCTTAGCTGCCAATTTGGCGATCGGGTATCCTGTCGCTTTCGATGCGAGCGCTGAGGATCTGCTAACGCGTGGGTTGACTTCGATGACATAGTAATTGTAACTGTCTGGATCAAGTGCTAGCTGAACGTTACAGCCGCCTTCGATTTCCAGTGCGCGAATGATTTTCAGAGAAACATCGCGTAAGAGCTGATATTCCCGGTCAGAGAGGGTTTGGCTTGGTGCTACAACGATAGAATCGCCCGTATGGATACCTACTGGATCAATATTTTCCATGTTGCAAACGACCATCGCATTATCATTAGCATCACGCATGACTTCATATTCTACTTCTTTGAAACCGGCGATGCTTTTTTCAAGCAGACATTGCGTGACTGGACTTAATTTCAAGCCACTGGAAACGATCTCCTGTAAGTCTTTGTCATCATGACAAATGCCGCCACCGGAGCCACCGAGTGTATAAGCTGGACGGACGATCACTGGATAGCCGATTCTTTCGACAAACCGTTTCGCTTCTTCTAAGTTGTGGATAATATCGCTATCTGGAACCGGTTCACCAAGTTCATTCATTAAGTCGCGGAACGCTTCACGGTCTTCTGCTTTTTTGATAGCCGTTAGGTCTGTGCCCAACACTTCTACGCCACATTCTTCTAAAATGCCGGCTTCTGCCAGTTCCATGGCCATGTTGAGCCCGGTTTGACCGCCGAGTGTCGGCAAGATTGCATCTGGCCGTTCCTTGCGGATGATCCGGGAAACAAAATCCAGTGTAATCGGCTCGATGTATACTTTGTCAGCCATTTCCGTATCGGTCATGATCGTCGCCGGATTGGAATTGACGAGTACCACGCGGTATCCCTCTTCTTTTAGACTAAGGCAAGCTTGCGTACCTGCATAATCGAATTCTGCCGCTTGTCCGATGATGATCGGGCCAGAGCCGATTACAAGTATCGTTTGAATATCCGTTCTTTTAGGCATGTTCGATTTCCCCCTTTATTTTTACATCCATCATTTCCATGAAGCCATCGAACAAGTAGTTGACATCACTTGGTCCCGGATTTGCTTCCGGGTGGTATTGGACGGTATAGGCAGGATATTCGCGGTGCGCGAGTCCTTCGACCGTTTCATCATTCAATTCGATATGTGTGATTTCTAAATCTGTGTCTTGGAGAGACGCTTTATCAACAGCGTAACCATGGTTTTGTGCAGTAAAGTCGACCCGACCCGTTTTCAATTCTTTCACGGGATGATTGGCGCCACGGTGACCGAATTTTAGTTTGAATGTGTCTGCCCCATTGGCAAGCGCGAATAGCTGGTGGCCTAAACAGATCCCGAATAAAGGAATCTTCCCTTGAATGCCGCGGATAAATTCGAGCGCTTCCGGTACATCTTTTGGATCTCCCGGTCCGTTGGAGAGCATAACGCCATCCGGGTGCATTGCTAATACTTCTGCAGCTGTCATATTGTAAGGGACGATCGTCACGTGGCAGCCTCGTTTGTTTAGTTCTTTCAAGATCGAAGCCTTTACGCCGTAATCAACGAGTACGACTCTTTTGCCGCTGCCGGGGCTGGCGAAAGCTTTGGAAGAAGATACTTGGCTCACTTGATCACTCGGCAGCCGTACCGAACGCAGATGGTGCAGTAGTGCTTCTTTATCTGCATTTGCATCTGTCAAGATCCCTTTCAGCGTTCCTTCTTTTCGAATCAATTTCGTCAGCTTTCGTGTGTCGATCCCTGCGATTCCCGGAATATCTTTTTCTTTCAGAAAGGCATCGAGTGTCATTTGGTTGCGCCAGTTTGACGGGAACTCCGCTGCTTCTTTTACAACTACGCCTTTTACAGAGGGCTGGATCGATTCAAAATCATCGCGGTTAATGCCGTAGTTGCCAACTAATGGATAAGTGAATGTAATGATCTGCCCATAATAAGATGGATCGGTAAGGGTTTCTTGATAACCAGTCATTCCTGTGTTGAAGACTACTTCACCGATCGATTCCTTTGTACTACCAATTGCTTCTCCGATAAAATAATTGCCGTCTTCCAGCATCAAAATCCGTTTTGCCATTTAAGCTTCCCCCTCTTGATAAACCAGCTCACCGTTTGCGAATGTCATCACTGGATAACCTGCACATGTCACGCCAGCAAATGGTGTATTTCTTCCTTTTGAGTAAAAGGTATTTGGGTCGATCGTATTTTCTTTTTCCAGATCAATGACTGTGATGTCGGCCACTGCGCCTTCTTTCAATTCTCCATAGGGCAGCTGGAACACTCTAGCCGGTTTCGTTGTCATCCAGTCGAGCAATTGCTTGAGTGTCCATTTATTTGTTTTGACAAAGTTTGTATATAATAATGGGAAAGCTGTTTCGAGGCCGACGATCCCGAAGGCTGCTTGTTCCATAGGTACATCTTTTTCTGCTTCACTGTGCGGAGCATGATCTGTTGCGATGAAGTCGATCGTGCCGTCAAGCAGTCCTTCCAGTAGTGCTTCTTGGTCTGCCTTGCTTCGAAGCGGTGGGTTCATTTTCCAATAACCATGATTTTCTGGAATATCTTCTTCGTTCAGCAAGAGATGATGCGGTGAAACTTCGGCTGTCACTTTGATTCCGGCCCGTTTCGCATCACGAACGACACGCACAGATTCTTTCGTGGAAATGTGGCAGACATGATAATGGCAGTTTGCGGCTTCTGCTAAAAGAACATCACGGGCGATCTGAACAGATTCCGCAATGTTCGGAATACCTTTGATCCCCAATTCTTCGGAGATTTTCCCTTGATGGACGACGCCTCCGTAGATAAGCGAGTTATCTTCACAATGGGCAACGACCGCCATATTTAATTTTGCCGCTGCTTGCATCGCTTCATACATTGTTCCAGCAAGCTGTACGCCTACGCCATCATCGGTAAAAGCGAATGCACCTGCTTCTTTTAATCCTTCAAAATCAACAAGCTCTTCGGTTCCAAGTGCTTTTGTGATGGAAGCATATGGTAGGACGCGAACAACTGCTGTTTCTGCAATCCGTTTTTGGATACTTTCCATGATTTCTTTCGTATCCGGTACTGGTTTTGTATTTGGCATGGCGCAGATCGTTGTGTAGCCACCTTTTGCAGCTGACTTGGTGCCGCTTGCGATCGTTTCTTTGTATTCTCCGCCAGGTTCGCGCAAGTGGACATGTACATCGATGAAACCAGGCGATACCAATTTCCCCTTCACATCGATCACCTTTTCATCAGCAGCTTCGATCGTACTTGCAATTTTAGTGATTCGTCCTGCTTCGATCAAAATATCTTTTTGTTCTTTTTCTCCAGATTCGCTGATGATTGTTCCGTTTTTTAAAAGGTACATGCTTTTACCCTCGTTTCTTTTTCTTTTAAAACCATTGCTAGAATCGCCATGCGTATGAATACGCCATTTGTCATTTGTTCCACGATCCGTGATTGTTTTGCTTCTACTAATTCACCTGCGATCTCGGCATCGCGGTTGACTGGACTTGGGTGCATGATGATCGCATTTGGTTTCATTGTCTTTGCAAGATCTGTCGTAAGCCCGTATTTGCGATGATACGTCTCTTTGGAAAAACCGGTCGGACTATCGTGGCGTTCGTGCTGGACCCGAAGCAGCATGATCACGTCTGCGGTCTGGATACATTCTTCTGTCGATAAATGCGGACCGTATTCTTTTGCTGTTTCATCGAGCCATTCGATCGGACCGCCGAAGCAGACTTCTGCGCCGAGACGATGCAAGGCTTTCATATTAGAATGAGCGACCCGACTATGCGAGATATCCCCCATAATTGCTACTTTTAATCCTTTAAAGGTGCCGAATTGTTCTCGAATGGTGAAGAGATCAAGCAGACATTGGCTAGGATGTTCTCCGCAGCCGTCGCCACCGTTGATGATTGAAATATCCAGTTTACGAAGCGGCTCATAGTATTTTTCTTCAAAGTGACGGATCACTGCCACGTCAACTCCAATCGCCTGCATCGTCAGCAAGGTATCGTAAAGTGTTTCACCTTTTGTGATACTGGAATGTCCTGGATCGAACGAGATCTCCCGCATCCCCAATTTCTGCTCTGCCATTTCAAAACTATGATGAGTACGGGTACTAGCTTCAAAAAACATATTGACGGCATATTTCGGTTCTGATAGTGAGGCTGTCTCCTGATGTTTGAATGCTGCCGCTCTGTCTAATAATGCTTCGATTTCTTCAATCCCTAGTTCTTCCATCGTGAGCAAATGTTTCATTTACATACGCCACCTTTTCCGAATTTTATTGATGTGTTTTTTTATCCGCAGGGATGATCAAGTTAAGAAGGATCCCTACGATTGCTGCCATTGCCATTCCTGCGATTTTCACAGTATGGATCTGAACGAAGAATCCGCCGATCCCAATCACTAGTACGACTGATACGATGACAAGGTTGCGATTGATATTCAAGTCGATTTGGCTGTCGATCAGCATGCGGAGACCGCTCGAAGCGATAACACCGAACAGTAGCAAGGAAATCCCGCCTAAAACCGGTGCCGGTACAGAAGTTATGACTGCATTGATATAACCGACGAAGCCGAATAACACCGCGAGAACTGCTGCGCCCGCAATGACGAACACGCTGTAAACACGTGTGATCGCAAGCACACCGATATTTTCTCCATATGTAGTTACTGGTGGTCCACCGAGTAAGGATGCGACGATCGATGCTGTTCCGTCTCCTAAAAGGGAGCGATGCAGACCAGGTTCTTTAAAGAAGTTACGGTTGGTGATTTTATTTAATACGAGCTGATGTCCCATATGTTCTGCCATGGTCACAAATGCGAGCGGCGCCATGCTGAGAATGACGGTCAAGGTTACGATTGGATCTGCGTCTTTGAAGGGGATCGTGAAATCCGGTACTGCGAAAAGCGAGGCTTGTTTGATCAGTGTATAGTCAACCAAACCAAGCGCCATGCTCGCTACATATCCAGCTGCAAATCCGAACAAGATCGGGATCAGTCCGAAAAATCCTTTGAATACCAGCATAGCCAAAATCGCTACGCCTAGTGTGATAAGTGCAACTGCGATTGCCTTACCGCTGTACCCTCCGCTAGTTACCCCCATTGCCATATTCGCAGCATTTGGTGCTAAACTAAGTCCGATAACCATGATCACTGGACCAACTACGACCGGCGGCAATACCTTTTGAATCCAGTCCACCCCGGCGTAATACACGATCAACGAGACGATCGCATAAACTACGCCGACCGAGAATGTTCCGACCATGACGGAGCCCGGCGAGTGCTCTTGTTTGATAAACATGGTAAGCGGTGCAATGAAAGCAAAGCTCGATCCGAGATAAGCCGGTATTTTCCCACGGGTGATAACGAGGTAGGCAAGGGATCCTAATCCGCTCGACACTAACGCGACACCCGGACTCATTCCGGTAACACTCGGTACAAAGATCGTTGAACCGAACATGGTAAATAAGTGTTGTAGGCTCAAGATAAGCCAGTTATTCCATTTTGGTCTGTCTCCGATATCTAAGATCGGTTTTCCTGCTTGCATGTGATTCTCTTCCATTTCTCCACTTCCCTTTCTTGAATAAAAAAACTCTTTGCTAGAGGGCAGCAAAGAGTTTTGGTTAGAACGGTGCCTGGGTATCACTTTAGGCCTCGTTTCTCCTATCTTGCACTCTTTGTCAGCCTCTCTGGACTGCTTTTAAAAAAGTGTTACGAGCTTGGTTGAAAACACTTGTTTTCCATCAAGCTGAATCTATTAATGTGTGGGGCTTATTTATTTTGAAATAATGACTGCGTCACTTGCAGCATCACTTTCTTCTAAATGAACAGCGATTCGTTCTTCTTTGGAAGTCGGTACATTTTTCCCGACAAAGTCTGCACGAATCGGTAATTCCCTGTGGCCTCTGTCCGCGAGTACGGCCAACTGGATCTGTGCCGGTCTGCCGATATCCATGATCGCGTCCATTGCGGCACGCACGGTTCGGCCCGTATAAAGTACGTCATCGACAAGGACGACTGTCTTCCCTTCGATCGAGAAATCGATTGCCGATCCATTTACAGAAGGCTCTTTTGTTGCTTCGTCTTTAAATGACAGATCGTCTCGATATAAGGAGATATCCAATTCTCCAACAGGAACTTCCGTCGATTCGATTGCCTGCATTCGTTCGGCAAGACGTTTCGCAATAAATATCCCGCGGGTCTTGATACCGATCAGCGCTAAATTCTTTGTCCCCTTATTTCGCTCGATGATCTCGTAGCTTACCCGGGTCAAAGCACGTTTTACAGCAGCTTCATCCATCACAATAACTTGCTCTGGCATAACTTATAACTCCCCTCCAAATAAAAAACCCCTCACCAGAAGCGGCAAGGGGGTAGAACGACATTGTAGACCAGTGGCTATACCTATACTACCACTGTCAAACAAACTCCGTTACCTTCTTAGCCTCTCTGGACTATGTTAAAGGACTATTTAATTTCTTTCTTCACTTTACTAAAAAAGCATCCATCTGTCAACCAGATTGGCGAAAAACGATCTATTCTTTTGTTCTCAATTTTTCGAGTACTTCTTCAAAATCAGCAGGCAGCGGTGATTCAAATGATAGTTCTTCCTTCGTCCGTGGATGCACGAAGCCTAACTTTTTCGCATGCAGATATTGACCGTTACCAGGCAATGTGTTTTTTGGTCCGTATTTCGGATCGCCGGCAAGCGGATGTCCGATATATTTTAAATGGACACGGATCTGATGTGTTCTTCCTGTGTCTAATTGACAAGTAATCAGCGTGAAATCCCCAAAACGTTCCAGCACTTCAAAATGGGTGCGTGCTTCTTTACCATCACCAACGACGGCCATTTTTTGACGATCATCTTTTGCACGGCCGATCGGTGCTTCGATCGTTCCTTTTTGATGCGTGATATCACCGTGGACTAAGGCAACATATTCGCGATGTGATGTTTTCGCCTTCAATTGGCTTGCGAGTGATTCATGAGCCGCATCATTTTTAGCCACCATCAGTAAACCGGATGTATCTTTATCGATCCTGTGAACGATGCCAGGTCTGATTTTCCCATTGATCCCGGACAGATCCTTACAGTGGTATAGCAGCGCATTGACAAGCGTGCCGGTATAATGCCCGGCAGACGGATGCACCACCATTCCTTCCGGTTTGTTCACGACTAGCAGATCTTCATCTTCATAATAAATATCGAGCGGGATATCTTCGGCTTCGATCTCGATTACTTCAGGAGCACGTTCCTCCATTTCAACGATATCGCCAAGCTGACATTTGTAATTCGGCTTCACTACTTCCCCGTCCACCGTAACTTGCCCATCTTTCAAGAGTTGCTGCACGGAAGAACGACTTTTCGAAGCTTTTTCAGCCAAAAACTTATCGATCCGCATACCTTTTTCTGTTTCTTTTACTTCCACTTTAAGAGATTGCATTATTTTTTTCCTTTCGTTTTGCGATCATCAAGGAACACAAAAATGAGCATACATACGACACCAATACTTAGTGCTGCATCTGCCAAATTAAAAATCGGGAAGTAGTAGTTTCCCCATACAGTTTGCACAAAATCAACGACCTCATGACGCCACAATCGGTCGATAAAATTACCAAGTGCTCCGCCAAGGATCAGTGCCAAGCTGATACCAAACAATGTTTTTCCTTTAGCATAACGCTGCATGATATAGATGATCACTGCTACCACGATCACTGTAATGATATAGAAAAAGCTCATATGTCCTTCTAATATGCTCCAAGCTGCCCCATTATTTCGGAAACTAAACCAATATAAAAATCCTGGTATGACCTCTACTTGCTGACCGATCGTCAAATGTTCCACGACGAGCCATTTTGTAAACTGATCAATGCCGACCACAACGAGTGCGATCAAATAATAATAGATCAACGCTACTCCTCTTTTCTTACCCATTTTTTATAAAAAAAACCAGATCCTCCGTGCACGCGGCACAGAAACGATCTGGTCCTTTTATACCGCTTTTTTTATTGTATGATAAATTGCAATAAAAATAAAGCAGCAATGATGTACATGATCGGCGATAACGCTTCCGCTTTTTTTGTAAAAATACGTAAAAGCGGGTAAGCAATGAAGCCGATCGCGATTCCGTCGACAATACTATAGCTGAATGGAATAATCACCACGATCAAAAATGCAGCAAATGTTCCGGCTGAGTCGGAAAAATCCATTTCCTTGAGTTCTTGGACCATCGAGATCCCAATGACGATCAAGATCGGTGCGATCGCGCTGCTTGGGATGAATCCCAAAAACGGCATGAAGAACAATGAACCTAAAAAGCAGATCGCCGTGACGATCGTTGCAAGTCCTGTTTTAGCACCACTTGCAAACATCGAACCGCTCTCAAGTGCCGAAACTGTTGGGCTCGTTCCGAAAATACCGGAAAAGAAGACCGTGATACTGCTCGCCCGCAAAACGCGCGGAAGAGCCTGTTCTTGTTTCAGCTGTCTCGTTTGGCCGTTTGTCAGTCCTACCGTTTCAAATACGATCACCATTGTCATCGTAAAGACAGCACTCCAAAAAGAAACGTTTCCGATATGAGAGAAATCAAGATGCCCAAAAACCGTGCTGATCGGTTTCAAACTGATACCACTGACAGTACTTGTGCTGCGGATACCAAATGTATAACCAATCAAGCTCCCAGCTAGCAAGCTCCATAAAAAAGCACCTGGAACTTTCCGGATCACTAGGATCATCGTCAGTAAAAGCGTGATCAGTGTCGAAATAACATACGGATCATGCATGGAACCGAGCTGAAGCACGGCATGCTCTCCTCGCATGATGACCGCTCCTTTTTCAAGCCCTAGCAAAACTAGAAACAATCCTAATCCGACAGTGATCCCTTGTTTAAGGATCAACGGGATCGCTTGATTCAGTTTTGTTGCAAACGGCGTGAAACAAAGGATCATAAATAGCAGACCACTGATCGCACAACTAGCAAGTGCTTCCTGCCAGCTGAGCCCCATATTTCCGACAAGCGTATACGCAAACAACGCATTGATACCCATTCCCGGCATCAAAATCAGTGGGACATTTGCATAAAATCCCATGACTAAACAGCCGAAAACCGTAATAAAAATCGTTGCTAGTGCCGCGCCTTGAGCCGGTACACCGGCTTCGGCCAAAATGGAACTGTTTACGACGATGATGTAAAAGACTGTGAAGAAGCCGATGATACCTGCCAGCACCTCTGTTTTCACAGAAGAACCGCGCTGATCAAGCGAAAACTTCCTTTCTACAAACTTTTTCATTTTTGTTTCCTCGATATGAAATTGTCCCTCTCCCAACCCGCAGAGTATTGCCCCTGCCACAGACCTTCATTATACCAAATCTTTCCTGATTTACAAAGCTATTTTTGTAAATACAAGCGAAAAAAGATATGCTATACTAAATCCGTAGTACGCAATTTAAAGAGAGAGGACGCTTCCATTGCTATTTGAATCCTACATCGCTAAGAGCAGACGCTTTTTGACGATTTTCACACCAATCGTCATCACCCAACTAACATTATTCTCGATGACTTTTTTCGATACAACGATGTCTGGTCATTATTCCAGCGGAGCTCTCGCCGGCGTCGCGATCGCCAGCTCATTGTGGGCGCCTGTCAACGCCGCCCTTTCTGGACTATTGATGGCGATCACCCCGATTATTTCCCAATTGATCGGCGCAAAAAAAGAATTCCAAGTGCGCTCCTTTGTGCATAATGGTTTTTATATCGCCCTGATAGTAGCACTTTTGTTATTTTTTGTGCAGTTTGCATGTGTTCCTTCGATTTTGGAACACCTAGGCGTCACAGCAGACGTAAGAAAAATCGCGCATTCGTTCTTGATCGGCATCTGCATCGGACTGCCGGCATTTTTCCTGTCAGCCGTTTTGCGTTCCTTTATCGATGCGCTCGGCTTGACGCGCGTAACGATGCTGATCACGATCACCACCGTACCTTGCAATATCCTGCTCAATTACTTGCTTATTTTCGGAAAATGGGGTTTTCCAGAGCTTGGCGGAGCTGGGAGCGGTTTTGCTACAGGGATAACGTATTGGATCGTTTTGCTAGTAACGGTCATTTTGACGCTGACTCAGAATCGAATTCAAACCTTTCAGATCTGGAAGGCGCTCTCACCAATTAGTGCAAGTAAAATGAAAGAGATCATTCAGATCGGGATCCCTAACGGACTAACGATTTTATTTGAAACGAGCATTTTTTCTGCGGTAACCATATTAATGAGCCGATTCGGTACTTTCACGATCGCAGCTCATCAATCCGCCAACAGTATCTGTACATTGCTTTACGCATTTCCGCTTAGTATCGCTTCGACACTGACGATCTTAGTCGGCTATGAAGTCGGGGCGAAAAAACGGGCAGCTGCCCTTGCCTATCGGCGAATCGGATTGTTTTTTGGAGTCGGGATCGGTGTAATAAATGGTATTATACTGTTTTTGTTCCGCGATACGATCGCTACGTTCTATTCCACAGACAACAGCCTGCAACAATTGATCGCGCATTTCTTGCTCTATGCCATTTTGTTCCAATTCGCTGACAGCGTGCTATCCCCGGTACTTGGAACGCTACGTGGTTATAAAGATGTCTTGATCACTACGATCGTAGCCTTTATCGCTTATTGGGCAATAGGCTTGCCGGTCGGGTACTTCCTATCGTTCACACCACTTGCTGCATTCGGTTTTTGGATTGGTCTCAGCACGGGGCTTGGAGTAGCCGCAGCAGCCTTGTATTTGCGGATGCGATGGACGGAGAGACGATTTTCATTTGATTAATTCGTGAAAAAACACGTGGATCAACCTTTTGGAAAGTGGTTGATCCCGTGTTTTTTTGTTGTTTTAGTCATCAATTGGTCTTGAATTTATCCAATATTCTATAGGAAAAATATTCTTGAATTTGTTGTTTTGTTGCCGAATTTTCTCCATATATATAATCTACCTCTACAGACTTACTGCGTGCGCGGTAAGTAAAATCATAGGTTATTTCACAATTTTTTACTGAATTAACTGCATCTTTATTTTTTAGCTTATGCCCATTTAAATACCTCTTATTTTTCAAAACTATTTTTTTCCATGTCTCATAATCTTTTTTTGTTGTGATCGTTTTCGGAAACCATTCTGCGCTAAATAGCGGTTGTGCGTTATAAGCCGTTTTCTTTAAAACAACAATTTCATTTTGAGGGATCCCTAACTTTTTAATTGCTTGATCAATTTGCGTATTAGCTTGATGAACCCGAATATAAATATAGCTTGTATACCCAACTATTGGAACAACAACGATAACTACAAGGATGAAACAAATCAACTTCCATTTCTTCAATCATTCCACTTCCTTACTTAATATGTTCCAATTTTTTTCGGAGCATACTTACTGGTAAATGTATTTGGCAGAGCTGAAGGCGATACAAATGTTAATCCAATCAGTTGAGGTTGTATAACATTAGCGTTGCCTGTCCCATAATAATAAGCTTGAAATACTAACTTTGAGCAGTAATTTGGATTTTTTGTTGATGTATAGGTGGTCACACGATAATCGATTTTCTTATTTTTTTCATATTTATGGTTACTATTCCAAAAAATTTTATCCGCATAACTTGCTGCTTTATTCGCTATACTTTTATTGGGGACTCGCCATAACTGGATCCAATAAGCGATATGTTTATCCGGCTTTATTCCCTGTTCACTCTTTCTACCAAATATCCAATTATCCTTACTAAATTGATGATTATTGTTTTTGATTGCTTTCACTGTCCAATTCACAATGTTTCCTCCCCCAGTCATTTCTAAAATATAGTTATCACTCGTTGCAATAGCGGCGTGACCCGTTCCCCCACTATTAACAATCAAAATATCACCTTTCCTAATTGCTTTTTTCAATTTATTCCCATTTGAAGTTTGACTGCCGCGAAGCATGCTACTTGTCTTAGCTTCAGACGGCGAGTGGCCTTCTCCATCTGGAAAAGCCCCGTAATTGGCAATTTCGCCAAACCAGCTCTTATAATCCAATCCAGATCCGACTATATTTTTCATTGCAAAGTAATCTGCCTTCCCTAAGTTATAGTTTTCTTGAAAGGCTTGAAAGGTATACCTATTTGGATTCACTTTCTTTTCACTGATTGCTTTTTGATAAAGCATTTGAACATCATTCGTGGTTGCCTCTGCGGATACATCGCTACTGTCAAAATGGATGAATACGAGGATAGAGATGATGACTGTTATCGTGCTAGCGATTCTTATTTTCATGTTGTCTTCCTCCTTGATGTGTCTATCGATTTAGGTATGTTCATTCATTCTCATTGTATTGTATGCGCTATCATAAGTAAACAGAACGAACTTTTAAAATTTGTTAAAGCTTTCCAAACCTTCATACTAATTACTCATGTTAATAGTTAATTATATTTCTAAAAATACCATTATGCGGTAAACTTTCACTATTTTTAATCATCCCATAAAAAAAGACAACAAATCAAGTGGATTTGCTGTCTCCTTATTTTCTTACGCTCAACTTTTCTCCTTTAACTTGCCAACAAGTGGTTCTTCTGGCTTCGCAAGCAAGGCACGAACATCGTCCAGTTCCACCTCTACATTCCACAAGAGCACACCTTTCAACTCTCCTTCTTGTAAATAAAAGACGATTTTCCCGTTTTCGCGGTCATCGATCACGGTATCAAGCGAGGCATCTAATGCGCCGATCGCCTGCCAAGAAATATCGAAGACGACGGAGTATAAATACGGGGTGTAGGTATAAAGTACGCTTGCTCCCGCCATTGCTTCGCCGACGACTTTACCGGAATTGCGGGCATGATCAACGTGCTCTACGCGTTGTTTTCCTAAAATAGCATCTGGATAAAAAGCAATATCGCCTGCTGCCCAAATATTCGGGTCACTTGTTTGGAATTGTTCATCGACGATCACGCCGTCATCCACTGCCAAACCGCTTTTTTCAGCTAATTCGATGCGTGGTTCTACGCCCAGTCCGATAACAAGTGCGTCTGCACTCAAAACATCTCCGTTATCCAAAGTAACCTGAAGTCCATCATCTGTTTCTTCATACTTGTCTGCTTTTCTGCCAGTCACGATCTCTACGCCATTTTTTTCAAAAGTTTGGTGATATTCGCTAGCCAGTTGATCAGGGAACATGGAACTTCCTAATTTCTCATCGCTAACAACAAGCGTTACCTTTGCGCCATTTTGTACGAGCGCCGCGGCAATCTCTGTTCCGATATACCCTCCACCGACAACGATGAAATGTTTTTGCTCTTTGACAAGCTTGCGTAAATGCCTATAATCAGCAAAAGTACGAAAAGCAATGACACGGTCGCTCGGTTCGCCTTTGATGCGGTTTGGTTCTCCGCCAGTGGCGAGGAGCAACTGCCCATAGCCGATTTTTTCTCCGCTACCAAGTTCGATTTGCTTCGCCTCGCGGTCGATAGCAGTTACTTTTGTTTCCAGTGCGATGTCGGCTCGTGTTTCCTTTTTCGTGTTCAATGGGACTTTATCTTCTGTGAAAGATTCATCGGTCCATAGTTTTTTACTTAGAGCCGGACGTGTATATGGTTCATCCGTATCTGTGGAAAAAATACCGATCGAGCCCTCCTTATCATGTTCTCTAATTCCTCTCGCCGCGTAATCAGCGACCATCCCGCCGCCGACGATCACATATTGATATTCTTTTTGCATGATTGGTTCCCCTCTCTTCTTTAAAATGTGGCTACTGAACCGGAGTCAACGCGATAATTCGACCCGTTGACAAACGAAGCCTTATCCGAACATAGAAAAGTGATGACACTCGCAACTTCTTCTGGTTCTCCTCGGCGCTTCAACGCCATAAACGGCCGTTTTTCATCTAAAAAGGATGCAATGGCTTCTTCTTTTGTTACAGCTAGTTCCTTTTTCCGTTTATCCATCATTGCATCGGTCATAGGAGTGTGGATAAAAGCAGGAGAAACACAGTTCACAAGTAAACCTTCTTTGGCATAGGTCCGCGATAAGCCTTTGGCGAACGCCAAGATCCCGGCTTTTGAACAGCAGTATGGCAGCTCATCATCATATGGCTGCACGCCATCTTCTGAAGCCAACAACACTAATCGACCCCAACCGCCTGCGCGCAAATCTGCTAAAAATTCTCTGACCACTCGTACTGGTCCTAACAGATCCACTTCGATCGTATCGACCCAGCCAGCGTCGTCGATTTCATGGAACAATCCTTGCGCTCCAGTAATACCAGCTGATTGGACCAAGATATCGATCTTCCCGACTTTTTCGGAAATAAATTGATGAAGTGCTTCTAGATCGGACACTTTGGTAATATCCGCAGGGTGGTAAAACACCTTAGCTCCCGAATCAAATTGATCCGCTGCTTCTTTCAAACGCTCTGTTTCTTTATCCGTCAAAATAACGGTCGTTCCCTCTTTTACTAATTGTTTCGCTGTCGCAAGCCCGATTCCTGAATCAGCGCCCGTTACTAAAGCGATTTTCCCTTGTAAACCTAACTCCATGCTGTTTCCTCCTTCTTGGATCGTTTTCATATGGTTACTTTTTCCACTAAAAACAGGGAGGTAAACGTACGCATGCAAAAAAGCCCCTTATTTCGTTTGAAATAAAGGGCTCGCTTTTACTTAGAAACAAGATGGAAATGGTTTTTAGTCTAGCGGTGCTTCTGCCAGCTTTTTCAATAATCGTTTGAACTCCATTTCTTCTTCTGGTGTAAAAACCGAGAAATGCTTCATCATGATCGCACGCTTTTGTTTTTCAATATCCGCAACGAATGCTTGGCCAGCTTCAGTCAGGGATAATTCAATGATCCGCCGATCTTTCGTAGACCGCGAACGCGTGATAAAATCATTTTCGACTAACGCGTCCGTGATCGCTGTGATATGACTCGCCGAAACATCTAGCAGTTTTGCGAGATCAGACGTTTTTGTTACTTGGTTCGCGATCAAGTTTAGGATACGATATTCGCTACCACTCAATTTTTTCTTGAGAACACCTTCGACTTCGTGGCGCATGCTGTTGAAAATTCGTTTCGTTAACGTTTCAATCTCTAAATAGTTTTCCATCGCTACCACCTCATTTTACAAGTTCTTTTGCTTTTTTCAATTGAGGATCTGTTTTTTGCAAGTGTTTTTGGATCGCTTCGATCAATTTCGTTGTGGTCTTTCCAGTTACTTTACCAGTTTGTTCCAAATCATTTTCCGCTTGGAAACGGCTGACCGCATATTGCGTATCTAAGTCATAAAGGCCATCCACTTTGCCGACATTAAAACCAAGGGCTTTTAGATATGTTTCAATGTTTTTGACTTCTTTGCCGAAATCATTGAGTTGATACGTATTCTTAGGAGAAGGAACCGCGCTTGTTGCATAAGCTGGCATCTTCACTTCATAATCTGGTTTGATTCCTTTTTCATGGATCCATTCGCCATCGGGAGTAAGCCATTTAGCGATCGTAAGTTTGATCGTTGAGCCGTCTTCTAGTGGTTCAGCCGTCTGAACGGTTCCTTTACCGAATGATTTTGTCCCTACTAATTTCACATTGCCGGATTCTTTTGCTGCTGCTGCAAGGATCTCCGAAGCGCTGGCACTGCCGCCGTCGATTAGAATCGTTGTCGGAACAGTGACTTTGTAATTGTCATGCTTCGCGCTGTCTGCTGCAATAACTACTTTTTTGCCGTCGCGTGGTTGCTCTTGCACAACGGTCTTGCCATTATCGATGAACAGACTGCTGATGTCGACAGCTTGATCAAGCAGGCCGCCGGGATTGCCTCGTAAATCTAGCACTAAACCTTTCATGCCTTTATCGTCTTGTTCTTTTAATGCCTTTTCCAGCTCATTATAAGTGTTTTCAGAAAATGTGCTGATCGTAATGTGGGCGATCTTGTCTTTGCCCATCGTGCTATAAACCGTTTCTACCGGGATCTTGTCACGAGTGATCGTTAGGTTGAAAGGCTTTTCTTCACCTGGACGCTGGATCACTAAGTCTACTTTTGACCCTTTTTCACCGCGGATCTTTTGCGTTGCTTCGGTTGCCGTATTCCCTTTCAACGCTTTGCCGTTGACTTTAACGATCACATCTTGCGGTTTCAGGCCTGCTTTTTCCGCAGGCGAATTTTTGATTGGCGACACAACGACGATATTACCGTCTTTTTCTTGGATCTCTGCGCCGATACCTTCAAAACTGGAAGAGATCGTATCATCAAATTCCGATGCTTCTTTTTTAGACATAAACGTGGAGTATGGATCATCAAGAGAACCGACCATTCCTTTGATCGCACCATCGATCATTTTGCTGGCACTCGGTTCCTTATAGTATTTTTTAGCGATTTCATCATAAACACTATAGAGCTTCGTAAATTCTTTACGCTCTGGAATGCTTACTTTTACTTGTTTATCCGCACCAAGTGACATGACGATCGTCGTCACCAATGCTGTAACGAAGACAAAAGCAAAAATCAGCATGATAAACGGAAATAATTTTATTTTTATATAGCCTTTTCCAAGCTTTTCATCTTTGTCTTGGGGATTTTCTTCACTCATATTTTCACCGCTTCTTTCTTTAAAAAACTATGCACTATGTATCAAAATTGCATTTAACTCCCTCATTTTACCAGTTTTTAGATAATTTGGGTATCTTTTTGTAGGAATATAAAGAAAAACACTTCTGTCAGTGGATTATTCACTAACAGAAGTGTTCTTTTTATACGATCTCATACCCCGCATCTTCCACTGCTTCCTCCAAAACATCGCCTGTAACAGCTGCTTGTAAATGAAGCTTTGCTGTGCCGGATTCCAAGTCGACCTCAGCGCTCGTCACGCCAGCGACGCCTTCTAATGCACTTTTTACACGAGCGACGCAATGCGCGCATGTCATACCTTCGATTTCTAATACTTTTTCCATCATTCTCTACTTCCTTTCTGATTTCCATTTATATTTTTTAAGGCGAAGGGCATTGCTGACTACAGAAATGGAACTTCCTGCCATCGCAAGACCTGCTACCCATGGTGCTAATAATCCTAGTGCGGCGATCGGAATGCCAGCGCAGTTATAAGCCAATGCCCAGAAAAAATTTTGCTTGATATTACGCATACTAACACGGCTGAGTTCAATGGTTTGCGGAACAAGGGTCACGCGTTCGCCGATCAATGTGACATCGCCAGTTTCGATCGCAATGTCTGTTCCGGTACCGATGCTGATCCCGATATCTGCCCCCGCTAATGCTGGCGCGTCATTGATGCCGTCGCCGACAAAGCCGACCACTTCGCCTTTTTCCTGTAAATGGTTGACTAGCGTTTGCTTCTCTTCCGGCGTCTGTTCACTGTAATAGGTGTCCATGCCAAGCTGTTTGGCCATATTTTGGACGACGATCGTTTGATCTCCAGATGCTAAGATCGTTTTGATTCCTAATGCATGTAATTGGTCGATCGCGTCTTTGGCCTCTTTGCGGACCGTATCGCTCAGTGCGAATGCCCCGGCATATTTTTCACCGATCGCCATTGCGATAACCGTTTTGCCTGCTTGTTCCCAGCTTTGTAATACCGTTTGTTTATCAGCTGGGATCGACGCTGCCGCTTGGATCGTTTTGAGCGAACCAACCACCACTTTCTCGCCGGCTTTCTTCGCATGGATCCCTTTACCAACACGGCTGCGGATTTTTTCGAGGTTCACGGCTGCTTGTACATCCGGATGATGAGCGGTCACGTGTTTGACGATTGCTTTGGCGATTGGATGCTCAGATGTTTGTTCTAACGCAAGAATGTCTGATAAAAAGTCGGCGTCGGCTTGATCTGTCTCACTTACTTGCAGTTTTCCCCCTGTCAACGTCCCAGTTTTGTCAAATACGACTGTCGAGATTTTTGAGGTACGTTCTAAGTGTTCGCCGCCTTTGAATAAAATACCTGTTTCGGCGCCCTTTCCCGTTCCTGCCATGATAGCGGTCGGAGTAGCGAGGCCAAGGGCACAAGGGCAGGCAATAACCAGAACAGCGATCGTTGCTTCTAATGAGCTCCCAAAATCGCCTGTCGCCAGTATCCACACGACAAATGTCAGTGCGGCGATCGCAACGACGATCGGGACGAAAATACCGGAGATCTTATCTGCTAAACGCTGGATCGGTGCTTTGCTGCCTTGCGCCTCTTCTACTAGACGAATGATCGATTCCAAGACCGTTTCTTCCAAGCGTTTGGTCATTTTAGCATCGATGGTACCGTCATAATTGATCGTTCCGCCGATCACTGCATCCCCGACTTTTTTCTCTTCTGGAATTGCTTCGCCTGTAATCATGGATTCATCGACGCTCGTTTCGCCGTGAATGATCTCCGCATCGACGGGGATTTTTTCGCCTGGCAATATACGGACGGTATCACCGACTTTTAATTCATCGATATCGACCTTCACTAAGTTTTCGCCTTGCCAGATCAATGCTTCTTTGGGTTTTAAAGCTAGTAGATTACTGATCGATTCTGTGGTTCGTGAGGTGGCATAAGATTCCAGTAACTTCCCAAGCAAGATCAGCGTGATAAGGGCCGCGCTTGTTTCAAAGTAATAATGCGGCATCGCCATGTGATCAAGCATCGCTAGCACATACATGGCCAAACTGTAAAAGTATGCTGCCGAAGTTCCGAGTGCTACGAGTACATCCATATTTGCCATTTTACCACGAAGCGATTTGTAAGCGCCGTCGTAGAAACGATAACCGATGAAAAATTGAACGATCGTTGCAAGTATCAGCTGCACAGTCGGTGAAACGATCTTCATCGTCTGTTCGGCAAAAGCAGTATGTTCCACAGCTGGGATATGGCCGATCATCGTCAGCAATAATGGGAGTGACAAAACAGCCGAGATAACAAACCGACGTACTTCCTTTCGGTAGTTGGCTGCCAACATGTCGTCTTTCTCTTTTTTGGAAAGTAGCTCCGTTGCATCATAGCCGGCATGCTCCACGATCTCAATCAGTCTTTCTGTCGTCACGACCTCTGGATCATAGTAAACAGCCGCGTTTTCTGTTACTAAATTGACATTGGCTTTTTCGACTCCTTCTGCGCCATTCAATGCTTTTTCCACCCGGGTCGCACAGGCTGCGCAAGTCATGCCAAACACATTTAGATCCTGTCTTTTGGATTCTTCCATGCTTATTCCCTTCTTTCTTATGTCTTCGAAAATTGGCGGATCGCTTGAAGCAGATCGTCCATTGCCTCGCCTTTATCTTCTTCTGTAGTATGTGTCATACAATGTTCCGTATGGTGTTCCAATACTTCGAGTCCTACTTTTTTAAGGGCCTTATTCGCGGCGGATATCTGTACAAGAATATCCGTACAATAGCGATCATCTGCTACCATTTGCTGGATTCCCCGGACTTGGCCTTCGATCCGGCGTAACCGATGTTGGATTTGTTTCGTTGCCTCCTCGTCACGTGGGACGATCGGATGTTTTTTATCCATGCTCACGACCTCCTTTACTTTTTATTATACCCCCCCAAGGTATTTAAGTAAAGAAAAAAACACCGGAAATACCTTCTTCAGGAAAAAACAGTTTGCTAGTTCCGAAGATCCGTATTTGCCGGCGTTCTTTTATTTTTGTAACGCATTTATTTTTTGTTCCAACTCATGAACATGCTCGAAAAATTCTTCCAGCGTCCAATCGTGCTGGTAAATAATTGTGGCAGCATCTTTACCTACATAGCGATAATGCCACGATTCATATTCATACTTCGTAATAGCTTCTTTCCCTTTCATATAGCGCAGGATGAAGCCGAATTTATGGGCATTTTTCATCAGCCACTTGCCTTCTGGCGTTTCTCCAAAGGCAGAAGTGAGTTCGTAGGATTGGCTTTCTGAAGAGATATCCATTGCGAGTCCGGTCTGATGTTCACTGGTTCCTGGGAATGCGACAGCTTCTCGTGCTGCTTTATCGCCTTTGCTGCTAACTTCCGCTTGAAAAACTTGCTGCTGGCGTTTATAGGAGCGATAGCCTGAAACTGCAAACAACGTATGTCCGTCTTGTTGTGCTGCTTGGAACATCTCTTTTAAATGGTCGGCTGCCGTTTTACGCATGTGCGCTTTTTCGATTTTTTGATCTCCAAATGAAAATTTCACATCAGGAACGACTAGATCCGTAGGTGCGTAGGTGGGCTGCAGCGAAAAGTCTTTATTGGCAAGGACGAGTAAATTAGCTTCGTTCTTGATATACGTGATGTCGTTTTTTTCCGTCAGCTTATTTTGTTTAGCAATGAATGGATAGAGCGGATCTTTTTTAAGCGTGGCAAGTTTCTCTTCTTTAGCAGAAGTTTTACTTTCCGTAGCGCTATTTTTTTCTGTCCCTTCCTGCTTGTTCTGGTTATAGTGGCTATTCACTGTCCCGGTGCAGGCGATCATGATCGCGACCGTGATGGAGATGAACGTATTCATAAATCAACAACCTTCCTTACTTCAAAAGCTTATTTTACTGCTGCGTCTAGCGCAACTTCGATCATATCATTAAACGTCGTTTGGCGTTCTTCTGCACTGGTTTCTTCGCCAGTGAAGATATGGTCGCTTACTGTCAAGATCGCCAATGCCTTGCGTCCATATTTATGTGCCAAGGTATAGAGAGCTGCTGCTTCCATTTCGATTCCTAAAATTCCGTAATCTGCTAATTTTTGTTTGTCCAACTCGTCATTGTAGAAACGATCTGAGGAAAAGACATTACCGACTTTCATCGCTAAACCTTTTTCTACGCCTGCATCATAGGCACGTTTCAATAGATCAAAATCGGCAACCGGTGCAAATTCTACGCCCGGGAACGTATTTGTATTGATCTTGGAGTCAGTTGAAGCTGCTTGTGCGATGACAACGTCGCGAACTTTTACATCCTTTTGCATACCGCCCATTGTGCCGACACGGATCAAGTTTTTCACATCATAGCTTTGGATAAGTTCATTCACATAGATAGAGATCGACGGGATCCCCATTCCAGTTCCCATGACAGAGACTTTTTTGCCTTTATATGTACCTGTATAGCCCAACATGCCCCGCACTTGATTAAATAATTTAGGTTCTTCTAAAAAGGTTTCGGCGATATATTTGGCACGTAGTGGATCGCCAGGAAGTAAGATCGTTTCCGCGATTTCGCCTGGTTTTGCTTCAATATGGATACTCATTTAAGTATTCCTCCTCATTTGTGTTTTTCTTCGTCTAACAAATAGCTTTCCCAAAGTTCGTCAAAAATGCGCATGCTTGGCAGGTAAGTTACGTTGAATTCCAAGTAATCGCATAACTGATGATAATTCGTAGACTGTTTCGGAAAGCCATGATCTCGGTAGGCATGCCTTGCAAATTCTGTTTTTTCATCGGATAATTCCGGATCGCGATAGGTCATTAAATAATGATAGAATGATCGGCCCACGGTTATCACCTCTTTCATTGTTTCTGTATTTAATATAGTTGATTTTTCGAAAAAAAGAAAGTTACGATTGGATACTTTCTAAAATTTTTTCACACCATTCATGAGTGGCCAGTGCTTCCTTCATTGGTATAATAGGTTCTTCGCCTGTTTTCACCTGCTCAATAAAAGCAGTGATGATGGATTCAAAGCCCCGTTTGTAGAGCGTCGTATCCCAATCAGGGAAACGGCTAGTCGTTTGTTCGATCCCGACTTTGTGTTTTTTTACATCTAAATTTTGGACGGTCTGCTTCCCAGTCTTGGAAATGACCGTCAGTTCTTCTTCTGCCACGCCGCTATTGCGGTTCATACTGGCAGTGGCTACTTTATTCTTCGTTTGGAACTGTACCGTGATACTTGCCAGCTTTTCCGCTTCCCACTGCGGAATAGCGTGGAATCGTTCGATTGGTTCTGCTAAATGGAACAGCACCGTATCTACTACATGGATGAAATCATCAAAGATAAAATTGCGTGCTTCTGCAGGCTGGTTGGCGCGATTTTTCTGCATCGTGATCATATTGACATCTGCCGTTTCTTTCAAAGCTTGATAAAAAGGGGCAAAACGCCGATTGAAGCCAGTGATCAACGCTACTCCTTTTTTGCTCGCCAACTCTGTCAATTCGCGTGCTTGCTGATAATTATCTGCCAATGGCTTGTCGACATAAGTCGGTACGCCTGCTTCCATCAATTCGCGGACGATCTCCGGATGCGAGACGGTCGCGCTGTGAACAAAAACTGCTTCTACCCCGCTATCGATCAGGCTTTTTACAGAGTCATGCTCCGCAGCAAAGCGATATTTGGCTAATAGTTCCTTACGTTTCACTTCATTGCGCGTGTAAAGGTGCACTTCCACATCACTACGTCCTGCTATCACCGGTAAATAAGCTTTTTGTGCAATACTTCCAAGTCCAATAATTCCTAAACGAAACATTTGCGATCCCTCCATAATAAAAGCTAGAGACCACGATGTGGATCTCCAGCCTTTCTTTTTCATTCAAACAAAATATGATATTCGCCGTATCCTTCTTTTTCCAATTGGTCGATCGGAACAAACCGTAATGCCGCGGAGTTGATGCAATACCTAAGTCCGCCCTTGTCGCGCGGGCCATCAGGGAAAACATGCCCTAGATGTGAATCCGCATCTGTCGAACGAACTTCGGTCCGAATCATCCCAGCTGAGATGTCACGTTTTTCTTGCAGTTCTTCTTCATTGATCGGCTTTGTAAAACTCGGCCAGCCACAGCCGGCGTCATATTGATCCGTTGAGCTGAAAAGCGGCTTCCCGGAAACGATATCGACATAAATACCTTTAGCGGCGTTATCGTAAAACTCATTTTGAAACGGTCTTTCGGTAGCATTTTCTTGTGTCACTTTATATTGTAGGTCTGTTAGCTGTTTCAGTTTATCCTTCTTTTCAGATTCTTCCATAGCTATTCATCCTTTCCAAATGGACTCAATATATTGATCCCGACCAGATGCGCTTCGATAACCTTGATAATGCGCCGGGTTTTTCTTATAAAAATCTTGATGATAATCTTCTGCCGGATAGAAAGTTTCAGCCGGCTCGATTTGAGTGACGATCTCTTTTTTGAAGCGACCGCTGTTTTGTAAAGCTGCTTTGGATTTTTCAGCGATTTCTTTTTGCTTCTCATTATGGTAAAAAATAACAGGACGGTAAGAATCACCGCGATCGACGAACTGTCCGGCACTATCAGTCGGATCAGTTTGCTGCCAGTAAACTTCCACTAGATCTTCATATGGAAACAACTCCGGATCAAATGTGATTTGCACTGCTTCTGTATGTCCGGTCGTTCCGCTGCATACTTCCTCATAAGTTGGATTTACTGTATGTCCACCGGTATAGCCGGAAATGACACTTTCGATCCCAGGAATAGAATCGAACGGTTTGACCATGCACCAAAAACATCCGCCTGCGAATGTTGCTTGTTCGAGATTTTTTTCTGCCATGTTGATTGCCCCCTTATTTAACTGGTACTAAGAGTGTAAACGATATATCATCTTTCTTCAAATCTAGCGTATCGATGCTTACTTTGGTATCACCTTTTAATTTCAATCTCGTCAAGTCCAAGTAGATCTCTTGTTTTTTAGGAATGATCGTTACCCAGTCTGGGAATGTAAAGGACTTGCTGACATAGCGCATGACATAAGAGACCGGCAGTGGCAATGCGCCAACTGACATGTCTTCCAGTTTCAACTGCACATTCCCATCATCGACTACTGTCGGCAAGAAGGAGAGTCTAAGTTCGATCGGATGGTCAAAAAGATGCCCTGTCGCTTTAAAGTAGACTTTATTCCCGACAAAAATATCGTAACCGATATCCTGCTCATTACTGAAATCCTGCAAATAAGTGGCTACTAATTTATTTAGATCCGCTTTAGTAGTCGTGGTATGAAACGGAACGGCTTTTTTGTTGGAGATCAATTTCGCTGGTTCCGGCTCACTTTGCGGACTGAGGATGAAAATAGAAACGAAGATCCATGCCAAAAACACGAGGATGATCCCGATCGTGATCCAAAAAGCTAATTTCCAAGGGTTTCTTTTCCCTTTATTTCGATTTATTCGTTCACTCACTGTTCTAACACCTTTCTATTTTACTGCGTATAATGGGATTTTATTCGCGCGTAATTGTTTGCGAATCGATTTTTCAAGCGCTGTGGCGATTTTTTCATATCCTTTGCGATTCGGGTGGAAATGATCTTTCGCAAGCAGCGGATTTGGTTTGTTCTGCCATTTTTTATCAAAGATTTCGATCTTATCTGCGATCGGTATAAAATGCGCATTCGGAACTGTTTGGAGCGTTTCCTTTGATTTTGCATTCCATGCCGAGATGATTTCTTCAAATTCTTTGATATCGCCGAAATAGGTCGTATATGGATTATAGATACCGACCAGATAGATCGGCGCTCGGCTATTTTCTTTGCGGATCGCCTTCAGCAAGTCTTTCAGTTGTTTTTGAAAATGCTTGTTTCCTGTTGAAAAATCACTCACTTTTGTATTCAGCAACCGGCTTTTTAAAATCTTCATGACGTCATTGCCACCGATCGTGATGGTGATGATATTTGCCTGTTTGACATCTTTTTGGAAATTTGGCTGCGTGTTGAAGCGTTTGCTCAGCTGATCGATCTTGTTGCCCATGACGCCATAGTTTTTTGTGGTTATTTTTGTCACTTGCTTATCTTTCGCCAAGTCTTCCTTGATGATACCGACATAGCCGCCCGCTTTCGTCTCATCACCGATTCCTTCAGTCAGCGAATCGCCCATTGCTACTAAGTGGATGGGTGTTTTTTTCGGGGCTACTTCTTTTTTCAGCGGCTGCTTCCAAAAAGAAAAAGCTATCGCGGCGGCCGCAAATATCAAGATGACTGCCAATAAAACGATGATTGTTCTCTTTTTCAACTTCTTCACTCACTTTACTCGGTATAATACATAACTGCAAAGGCACCTTTTCCGGCATGTGTCGCGATAACCGGGTCTGCAAATGAGATTGGCAATTTCAAGTGATTGATCCATTCTTTGGCACTTGTTTTGAAACTTTCTGCCAGCTGCCAACCATCTGCATGGACGATATCCAATGCAACGATCTTTTCTTTTTCTTCTTTTATTTTGTCTACTAAATACGTAATGATTTTTTTATTGCTGCGTACTTTGGCTTCTTCGGCTAATTCTCCATTGGAAAGCTTTGCGATCAGCTTGATTTGTAGCAAGTTCCCCAAAAGACCTTTCATTTTCCCGACACGTCCGCCTTTGATAAGGTTGTCAAGACTGACCACGACGATATACAGGCTCGTTTTCGCGCGGATTTCGGCAAGTCGTTGTTCGATGGCTGAGACGGTTTCAGTTTTTGCCAATTTTGCTGCTTCGATGACTTGAAAAGCAAGTCCGCGAGCAATGTAATCGGAATCGATCACGGTAATATCACCGCCTACGATCTCACTTGCTTGTCTGGCCGTCGCCACAGTTCCGCTTAGTTTTTCTGTCAAGTGGATGGAGATGATCTGATAGCCTTCTTGCACATACTTTTCGTATAGTTCCACAAATTTGCCGATTGCCGGCTGAGAAGATTTAGGCAATTTTTCGGCATGCTCCATTTTTTCCATAAAGCTCTCGGATTCGATATCTTCCCCAGGTACATACGTCGTGCCGTCTATTTCCACCGTTAGTGGAAGTACGTCAATATTGTATTGCTCTGCTTCCGCTTGTGTGATTTCTGCTGTGGAGTCTGTAATGATTTTAATTTTTGCCATATGCCTTCACATCCATTTCTTTAATTAGCCGTAACATTGTAAAAAATAGTAGTTCCATGCTGACGGAAAATTCAAACCTCAGGAAAAGCCAAGTTTCGAGACGATGCGTACTTTGGACGCATGAATCAAGCAAAGGCTTTAGTATAGTTCTCGCCATGTTGGTTTTATTTCTTCTATTATACAGGAAGTAAAGCTAGGTAGCCATTCATACACTTAGATATCCGTATGTAAAAGTAAAGATTTGCTAAGTAATTCGGCTTTTCCTTTCCAAGTTGTCTGATAAAGCGTATGATAAAGGTAATTAGAAAAGATGGTGATAAAATGGAAACAGGCACGCTGCAATATAATTGGAAAGAAGAGCTCGCAAACGCGATCACGCATGGCTTGGGCTTTTTGCTCAGCATCCCTGCGCTCGTTCTCTTGATCGTTTTTGGCGCTCAGAAAGAAAATCCGATTTATTTAACAAGTTTTTTGATTTATGGGATCTCTCTCATGATTTTGTATATTTGTTCCACCTTGCTACACAGTTTTAAACCATGTAAGGCACGAACGGTTTTTAACATTCTGGACCATTCAGCGATCTACTTATTGATTGCCGGCTCTTACACACCCTTTGTCTTGATCACACTGCAAGGCCCGCTTGGTTGGACGTTGTTCGGCGTTGTCTGGGGACTTGCGATCGCCGGGATCGTTTATAAAGTCTTTATGACAGGCAAATTCAAAACGCTCTCTACCATTATTTATTTGTTGATGGGTTGGCTGGTGATTTTCGCTGCTAAATCCCTATACACGAATTTAAGTCCGGCTGGTTTTTATTTGCTACTGACTGGCGGTATCATGTTTACTGTAGGAGCCATTTTTTATAGCATTCCGCGTGTTCCCTATATGCACGCGATCTGGCATTTGTTTGTCATCGCGGGTACAGCGTTTATGTATTTCTGTGTGCTATTCTTTGTTTAAGATGACTTGCTGAGTGAGTCGTTTCTTGTAACAAAAAAGCTCCGCCGAAGAAATTTTTCGGCGGAGCTTTTTTGTTTATTTTCGTTGCTCTAGATCTTCTAATAATCCAAGATGGGTCGGTTCCCATCCTAAAGCAGCTTTCGTTAGTTCGTTGTCGCCCCAAACATTTCTTAAAGTGAACTTGGCCAACCATGTAAACTTGCCAGGAGCTTCTTCATCAGCAATTGCTTCGACAGGCAATCCTAGGCTTTCACCGATTTTCTCAGCAATGCTTTTTAACGGAATATCTGATTCCGCAACGCCGTGGTAAGCTGCCCCTTTTTTGCCTTTTTCAATCGCAAGCCGGTACAGCGTTGCGATATCTGCCAAGTGGACAGCGGACCAGTGATACGCTCCCTCGGCATAATAAGATCTGCCATTTTGCTTTGCAAGGTCGAAAAGTCCATCGATAAAAGCGGAGTGTCCGTCTTCATGTACACTTGGTGCCGGCCGAACGATCATTACACGCACACCTTTATCTTGATAGGTTAAGGCAGTTGTTTCACTAGGACCTCTTAAACTGCTTTTATCGATCGCATCCGTCTCTTTTTTGAGCTCACCAGCCGGAAATTGACCGATAGCAGAAGTCACGATAAAGGCTTTTTCAGTTCCAACTAAGGCATCGCCGATCGTTTGGATCACTTCTCTATCGATCCGGCTCGAGTTTTCCATGTTCGCCCAGTCGTGGATAAATCCTAAATGAATAACGCCATCTGCCTCCTTGGCTGCCTCAGCAATGATCTCCGTCGATTCCAGATCCCCTATCACTACCTCTCCGCCAATAGCTAAGATTTTTTCCTTTGCTGCTTCCGAGCGTGCTAACGAAACCACCTCATACTCCTTTTCCAAGAGTTCTTTTAGAACAGCACTTCCGATAAAACCACTTGCTCCTGTTAAAAATATTTTCATTTAAATCCGTCCTTCCGATTGATATATTTGCCTCGTACCTGTAAAATTACTAGCAAATAAGATAATTTGACACGAATGTCAGTCACTGACAAAACCATTATAACTCTGTCAGTCACTGACGTCAATAACTAGGAGCCACTTAATATGGATAAAGAAAAAAAACAACCGCAATTAAATACCCGCGACAGACTGGAACAAGCCGCTTTAGAATTATTTGAGCAAAAAGGTTATTCCCTGACGACAGCGGAAGAAATCGCCAAAAGAGCAAACGTCACAGAAAGAACATTTTTCCGGTATTTTTCAGAAAAGAAAGAAGTTCTCTTCAGCGAATCGGCCACTTTTCTTCATTCGATCCTAGCAGAATTAGATCAACAGCCTAAAACAGTTTCGGATTTCGAGAAAGTATATCAAGCTTTTTATCGGGCGACCAAAGTCTTTTTCAAAGATCTGCATGCCCACTCTAAATACAGAGCCAAGGTGATCTCCTCAACACAAGAATTAAGAGAACGAGAACAAACTAAATTTCATTTTATCGAAGCAAAAATCACGGAAAAACTGATCGAAGAAGGCAGTGATCCTTTTCAAGCTTCGATCGTTGCTAATTTAGGGATCAAAATTTTTGAATTTGCTTTTAACGACTGGGTCAATACCGAAGCAGAAGTTCCTTTTGATGAGAAAATGGAGGAGACCAAAGAAAAGTTTATGAAGACGATCCAGCTCCTTTGATCTATTCCATTGTCTGAGTATCTTAAACGCTAAAATCTGCCTTCCACTCCCCCCTTTAGAATCTCAGCATTTTCATCAACCAAATATGGCTGATTTTCGATAGTCTGACGGCTCGCTAAGCGTGTCGTCTTTTTTAGGGTTAAATCCATTGACAAAAAAGCCAATTCCATGTAAGGTAATACTTACAATTCTTATCGGAATTATATATTTTATTTTATTAAAGGGGGAAAAATGAATTGAATACGTTTTTGTTAGTGGTTAACTTAGTGATCGCTGCGCTGATTATTGCCGGTTTTATTTTTCTGGAGAAGAAACATGTTTCTTTTTCTAAACGGGTACTGCTTGCGTTAGCGATCGGGATCATCGCTGGTTTTATTATCCAGTTTACGTATGGTTCAGCAAGTCAGGTAACAACAGATACTACGAGCTGGTTAGGGATTATCGGCAGCGGGTATGTCAAATTTTTACAAATGATCTCGATCCCGCTGATCTTCATCTCGATCATTACGGCATTCACCAGATTGCAGCTTAAAACCAACGTTGCTAAAATCGGTCTATGGATCATTGGAACATTGGTAGTAACTGCGGCGGTAGCTGCTTTGATCGGGATCGGTTATGCCCTTTTATTCCAACTCGATGCTAATCATATCTCACAAGGCACAATCGAGATTTCTAGAGCAAAAGAACTGCAAGATAAGTTCGCAAGTATCAGCAATCTCTCCTTCCCGCAAAAGATCTTGGAACTACTTCCATCCAATCCATTCTTGGATTTCACTGGAGCTAGAGCAACTTCCACGATCGCAGTCGTTATTTTCGCTGCCTTTATCGGTATTGCTTTCTTAGGTGTCAAACGCAAACAGCCAAAAGAGGCAGCAAGCTTCTCTGCTGGTGTCGATGCCGTTTACGCGATCATCTTGCGTATCGTCCGCTTGATCCTTCGTTTGACGCCATATGGTGTCTTTGCGATCATGACCAGCACGGTAGCAACTAGTGATTTGAACGCGATCTTGAAACTCGGAAACTTCGTGATTGCTTCTTATGTAGCGCTGATCTCGATGTTCATCGTTCACTTGCTGATCGTAAGTTTATCCGGTGTCAACCCGATCACCTATGTTCGGACTGCGCTTCCGACACTTACATTTGCCTTCACATCACGTACAAGTGCTGGTGCCCTACCACTTAATATCGATGCTCAGCAAAAACTAGGAGTTCCTTCTGGGATCGCCAACTTTGCCGCCTCCTTTGGTTTATCCATCGGTCAAAATGGTTGTGCTGCGATCTATCCGGCAATGCTGGCGATCATGATCGCCCCAACAGCGGGTATCAATCCTGCTTCTTGGAGTTTTATCTTTACGGTTATCGCCGTTGTAGCAGTCAGCTCCTTTGGTGTAGCTGGTGTCGGCGGTGGTGCAACATTCGCTGCGATCATCGTCCTTTCGACATTGAACTTACCGGTCGGACTTGCCGGAGTATTGATTTCGATCGAACCGCTGATCGACATGGGACGTACTGCACTTAATGTCAGCGACAGCATGGTAGCAGGTATTGTCACTAGTCGAGCTACCGGTTCACTCGATAAGGAAAGCTCCGATCAAAATCTTGCTAGCGAAGCATAAAAATAAAATCCCCTCTGGCTCTAACTAAGCCGAGGGGATTTTTTTATACGCGCTGGATAAAATTGCGCTTGATCTCTAAAAAGTATCGCAGGTCATTCATATATTGAAACAGTTTTGCCCGATGCTCAAACTCATTTCGTGTCTGTGGCAATTCGCTCTCCCGAAATTGATGAACGAGCTCCGTGACTGCCGCCACTAGTTCATCGGCTGGATTTTCTTCGGATAATGAATCCGCTGTTTTCTGCGTGATCTTCGCTAATTCCTTACTGTAAAATGTATCTTCTGAAAGTGTTACTAAATGCTCTTTCATCTGCAGCAGGATCTGGTATTGAACCAGCCGCATATCCATGTATTGTAGATAATACTGTTCCTGCTTGAAAAACTGGTTCTCACTATGATTTGTAGCCGCCTGTTTGGCCTCGAGCAACGCCTGATTCAGTCCCGGCAGCTCCTGATCCCTATCCTCGAACAACACTTGATTTGCAAGTTGATCCGCCATACCACTCAAAATCGAACGCATCAGTTGCTCGATATGTTTCTGACTCGCTTTGATCCGACTTTCCATTTTCGGCATGTATAGATTCAGCAAGATCGCGATTCCCGCACCGACTGCCATCAGCAGCAATTCATTGGCAAACAATCCGACTGTTATCACACGCTCTACTAAAAGATGCGTCATCAAGACAGAACTGACCACAATACCGTCCGTCAGTTTAAATCGAACTGCTAGCGGAATAAATATCAGCAATGCAAAGCCGAACGCAAGCGCATTAAAGCCGATCACGTAAAAACAAAGCGCTGCAACCGCTAGGGCAAGGATTGCTGAGAATAATCGCTGATACGCTAGCTGTAAAGAGCTTTTTTTAGTGTTTTGGATACTTAAAATCGTGATCACGCCTGCAGAAACGGCATAATCCAGCGAGAGCCAGTTGGCGATCCATATCGCAATACAGGCACCCACTGCTGTTTTTATCGTTCGCATGCCAATTCGCATCGCCACGCCTCCTCCAGCTGTTATTTTGCTTTGCCGACTAAAATACGGTAATCCACCGTATAAGTAGTCTGCGTCAGTAAAGCTTCCTTATCTTCCGCCTTTAAATGCCAGCCAAGCGGCGTCATCGTCAGCAGATCAGGTACTCGTTCTGGCGGAAGTTCAGCCGTGTAAGTCAGCCGTTCACTGCTGATCCATTCAAATGAAGCACGAAAGCGGTCCAGCACTTCTTGATTAGAATAGCTTTCCTGCAAACGTGGGTCAAATTGGCGCAATTCCTGCAGATAATCAGTTTCCGGAACGACTTTTAACAAATAGCCGCCGGGCTTTAAGATCCGGGCAAATTCTTCATAATTGGAAGGCGATAAAATATTCAAGATCACATCTACACTGCGGGAAGCAAACGGACTATTTGCCAGATCTGCTACCGCCCACAAGATATCCGAAAAGTCACGAGCAGCTTGTTTGATTCCTTCTTTCGCAATATCCACACCGATATAAGTATACTCCTCACCCATTAGCTGCTTGATCGCGGCCAGCTGACTGCCTTCCCCGCTTCCAGCATCAAGCACGACACCGTGCGGAAGGGTTTCAAGCAATTCTGTCAAACGCTGCGTCAGCCCCTGAAAAAAACCCGCTTCCGCAATGCGGTGACGTGCTTCAAACAGCACTTTATCATATTTCGTTTTATTTCCATGCGCCAGCAGATATAGATAGCCCGGTTTGGAAACATCGAATTGATGCCCCTGTTCACATACGAATGAGCCGGCGTCATTCGTGTGAAAGCTTGTTTTACAGAGTGGACACTGATATAGCGATAAATGTGCTGCGAGTAATTGTTTTGCGGCTGCCAGTTTTGATAATCGATTCATTGGATCTCCTGCTCACGTTCATAAACAAGAAATGCATGCGGATACTTATTTTTTTCATCGATGTGACCAGGGATCTCTTGGACTAATCGAAAGGCCGACCAGTCCAAGACAGGAAATGCCGTATCTGCGTCAAAGGTGGCTGCGATTTTTGTGACATAGAGGCGATCTGCATCATCCGCAAATAAAGCATAGATCTGTGCGCCGCCGATAATAAAAATAGCTTCTTTTTCCGCACGCTTTAAAATGTCTGCCTTTGTATGGACGACAGAAGCATCTGCCAATGTCAGCTCTGGATCTCTCGTCAATACGATATTTTCCCGGTTTGGCAGTGCTTTTCCAAGCGAGTCATATGTTTTTCTACCCATCACGATCGTCTTGCCGGTCGTTTGTTTTTTAAAGTAAGCCAGATCAGCTGGCAGTCGCCAAGGCATTTGGTTGTCTTTGCCGATGTTGCCATTCGCATCTTGGGCCCAAATCAAATTGATCATTTTCTGTGACCTCCTTTTATACTGAGATCGGCGCTTTGATCGCCGGGTGTGGTTCGTAGCCTTCTAACGAAATATCCGCTACTTCAAAATCAAAAATACTCGCCGGTTCTTCGGCTAATCGCAGCGTCGGCAATGCTTTCGGCTCGCGGCTCAGTTGTTCCTTCACTTGTTCGATATGGTTATTATATAAATGCGCATCGCCCATCGTATGGATAAATTCACCGACTTCCAGCCCCGTTTCGCGCGCGATCAGGTGAGTCAGCAGTGCGTAGCTCGCAATATTAAAAGGCACACCTAGGAAAATATCTGCACTACGCTGATATAATTGACACGATAGTTTTCCATCTGCTACATAGAACTGAAACATAGTATGGCAAGGAGGAAGCGCCATAGTCGGTACATCTTCCGGATTCCATGCAGAAACGATCAGACGTCTGGAATCAGGTGTCTTTTTGATAGCTTCGATCACTTCTTTCAATTGATCAATCGTTTCTCCGCTCGACGTTTTCCATTCCCGCCATTGTTTTCCATAAATGTTTCCCAGCTCCCCGTAAGTAGCTGCAAAGGCTTCGTCGGTTAAAATCGCTTGCTTGAATGCTTCCATTTCTTGTTTATATGCTTCCCGGAAAGCTGCATCTTTTTCAGCCCGCAAGCCGAAATCCGTCATGTCAGGTCCTTTGTATGCTTCGCTTTTGACATATCTTTCAAAGGCCCATTCATTCCAGATATTGTTGTTGTGCTGCAGAAGATAGCGTATATTCGTATCCCCGTGCAGGAACCACAATAACTCGCTGACCACTAGTCTGAAAGCTACTCGTTTTGTAGTTAAGATCGGAAACCCTTTTGCAAGGTCAAAGCGCATTTGATACCCAAATGTACTGATCGTTCCAGTTCCTGTTCGATCTCCTTTTTGCGTGCCGTGTTCCAGTACATATTTTTCTAGTTCTAGATACTGTTTCATCGTCTTCCTCCTTCGTTTACATACATCGACAAATATTCCCAGCGTTCCATTTTCGTCTCTAGCTCGCTTTCCATCGATTCGATCCCGGCACTGATTTCAGATGCTTTGGTATAATCTGCACCTGTTGCCTCCAGTTCTTGGTTAGCCTTGATAATCGCTTGTTCTAGCTGTTCGATATCTGCTTCGATCGTGTCCCACTCGCGTTGCTCTTGGTAAGACAATCGTGTCTTTTGTTTTGGCTCAGGTTTAGCCTCTTCCACTATTGTTTTCTTTGGTTTCGCTGCCTTTTTTTCGGTTGCTTCTTCTGTATCCAAATAATCCGTATAGGCGCCATAAAATGTCGTTATCTCGCCTCTGCCTTTGAAAATCAGCAGGCGCGCTGCTACTTTGTCTAGAAAATAGCGATCGTGGCTGACCGTGATGACCGTTCCCGCATAGCTTTCCAAATAATCTTCGAGCACAGTCAGTGTTTGTGTATCCAAGTCATTGGTCGGTTCATCCAGAAGCAAGACATTTGGTCGTTCCATCAAAATTTTCAGCAGGAAGAGCCGTCGTTTTTCCCCACCTGATAAACTGCTGATCTTGTTGCCATGCATTTGCGGCGGAAAAAGGAATTTTTCCAGCATCGCACTGACACTTAAAACTTCGCCGCCTGCCGTTTCTACTTGATTGCCGATTTCCTGCAGATAGGTAATGATCCGTTTATCAGGATCTAGGTCTTCATTCTGCTGCGTGTAGTAGCCGATGTTGACCGTCTGACCAGTTGCGAGTTCCCCGCTATCGGGAGTCAATCTGCCGGCCAATAAATTGAGCAGCGTCGATTTTCCAGTACCATTACTGCCGGTTATCCCGATACGTTCGCCAGGTTGGACGATCAGATTGACATCTGTAAGGATCGGTTGCTCAGCGAAAGCTTTGGAAAGGTGTTTGATCTCAAAGACATCTTTCCCAAGACGCGCTGTTTGAAAGTCCAATTCCAGCTCGGAGGAATCGGTTTTTGTTTTTACTTTTGTTTCCAAATCTTGAAATCTCGATTTACGCGCTTCTTGCTTTGTCCCTCTGCCTTGCGGTCCGCGTCTCATCCACGCCAATTCCCGCCGATAGAGATTTTTATTTTTGTCGACTTCTTTCGCTTCATTTTCCACACGGACAGCTTTTGCTTCGATAAACTTCTCATAATTACCGATGTAGCGGTAAAGATTGCCTTGATCCAGCTCGACAATATGATTGGTTACCTGATCTAAGAAATAACGGTCATGCGTCACGAGCAGCACGGCACCCTTAAAGCGTTTTAAATAATCGGTCAGCCATTTGATTGAGGCATAGTCTAAATGGTTGGTAGGCTCGTCTAAAATGAGCAGATCAGGTGTTTCGATCAGCACTTGACTGAGTCCGACCCGTTTGCGCTGGCCACCTGATAGCGATTTGATCTGCATCCCTAGATTATTGATCCCTAGTTTCTCCACGATCATCTTCGCTTCTGTTTCCACATCCCACGCCGAACTGGCTTCCATTTTTCTGCTCGCCTGTTCATAAGCAGCTAGCGCATCGCTGTCTTCTGGATGCTTCTCCATCAAGAGCAAAGCTTTTTCATACATACGAATCGCTTTCAAGCTCTCGGTCTCGCCTTGGAAAATCGCATCTAAGATCGTAGCTTCTTCAGGGAGTGCAGGATCTTGCGACAAATAACCGATCCGGTAATCTTTCGGTTTGGTCACTTCGCCTTTATCCGGTGCGTCTTTCCCACTGATGATTTGCAGCAGTGAAGACTTACCTGTACCATTGACACCAATAAATCCGATTCGTTCGCCTTCCGTAATGGTTAGGGAAATATCTTGAAAAAGTGTTTTTTCACCATAGGTTTTGGTAATATGTTCTATTTTTAATTGTTTCATTCCTTATCAACTACTTTCCTTCAGTCTTATTTATTTTAAAAGAAAAACCGGAAAAAGGAAAGGAGATAAGTAAGGAGAATTTAATTTTCCCTTATAAAAATCTTTCTGTTTCCTTTTATTTCTCCCCTTGAAATCTGCTGACTTTTGTCCTATTGTGGAGATATAAACTTATTAACTGCTAGGAGTATGTCCATGTATCCACCAAAGAAAACACGCTCAGAGATGAATCGCCGCCGCAAAAGGCGCCGTCAGCTACTCATTCTTCTTTTTTTATTGCTTATTGCTGTCATTGCTGTGAAAATGGCTTGGCCGTCGCAAACTGCCACGGATAAGCCTGCGTCGTCAAAAAAAGAACCTATCCAATCCGAAAACCTTTCAAAAAAGAAAGCTAAAGTCCCTCAACAAAAAGCTAAACAAACGAAAACCATCAGTAAACTGCCGGTATTGGACAACTATTTGTCTTCCCTTCATTTCAGCGGTACCGCCATCGTGGTTCGAAACGGGAAAATAATCCTCCATAAAAGTTATGGCTATGCTGATCGGGAGCAAAAAAAAGCAAATACCAATCAAACAGTTTACTACATTGGTTCCGCTCAAAAAGCATTTATTGCCACCAGTATCATGCAGCTACAGGAAAAGCATCAATTGACTATTGACGATCCGATCGCTACTTACTTCCCCGATTTTCCAAACGGGAAAAATATCAAGATCCGCAATCTTCTGACTCACACATCAGGAATCGTCGGTCATACGGAAGGGCAAAATGCGATCACACCAAAAGCACTGGTGAAGGATATTGAAAAACAAGGCATCCTCAGCCAACCCGGTACTTGGCATTATCTGGATTCCAATTATACCGTCTTAGCCTATTTAGTAGAAAAATTAAGTAAACAATCACTGGAAAGCTATTTAAAAGCACATGTCTTTAAGCCTGCCGGTATTAGAGATGCTGGTTTTTACAAAGACTTTGCCAAAAACAAACATGCTTCTACTGGCTATTATTTAAAGCAGGATGGCACATACATGACCCCAAGCCTTCCTGATCTCTCGCAATTGTTCGGCGTAGGGAACATGTATATGCGGCCTTACGATATGTATTTATTTGACAAGGCTTTAAGTACCAAGAAATTGATCAATGCTGACAGCTACAAGGAAATGTTCACCAAAGGCAGCTCTTCCGGTTATGGCTTTGGGTTTTATGTCGATCCTGGCAGCTATAATAATCATGGTGTGCTAAATGGATGGAATGTTTCCAATAGTTTTAGTCATACTGGCAAAACGTTTGTTGTTTTATTTTCCAATATCCAAAACAACATCGCTTCCTTTGGGCAGGTAAACAATCATGTTTACGAACTGCTGAACGCAAGTAAATTTCAATAATAAAAAAGAGCAGCGAAATGATTTCCCGCTGCTCTTTCGTTATTTAAAACAAACCGATCGCATGTCCGTTTTCATCTACATCCATTTGCAGTGCCGCCGGTTTTTTCGGAAGTCCCGGCATTGTCATCACATCGCCTGTCAGTGCTACGACAAAACCTGCTCCTAATTTTGGAATGAATTCGCGAATGTGGATAACAAAATCTTCCGGACGTCCTAGCTTCGCGGCATCATCAGATAAGGAATACTGCGTTTTTGCCATGCAGATCGGATAACGGTCCCAACCGTATTTCTTGAATGTTTCAATTTGTTTTTGCGCCTTTGTCGAAAGCTCGACCCCAATAGCGCCGTAAACTTTCGTCACGATCTTATCTAATTTCACTTCCATTGTTTCTGCATCGTCATAAAGTCGTTTGTAGTCTGCTTCCTCTTTGTCGATCACCCGAATGACCTGTTCTGCAAGATCTACTCCGCCGCTGCCACCTTTTTCCCAAACTTCTGTAAGGGAGACCGGGAAACCCGCTTCGGCACATAATTCCTGCAGCGCCTCTACTTCTGCGTCTGTATCAGTAATAAATTTATTGATGGCGATGACAAACGGCAGCTGGTAATGGTGAATCGATTCTGCATGTTTTTCCAAATTGGCAAATCCAGCTTTCAAAGCTGCGACATTTTCTTCTGCTAAATCGGATTTCGCCACGCCACCGTGCATTTTCAATGCCCGGATCGTTGCCACGATCACCACGCAGTCTGGTGCTTTTCCTAGTACCGGCACTTTGATATCCAAGAATTTTTCCGCACCAAGGTCCGCACCGAATCCTGCTTCCGTTACCACATAATCCCCTAGTTTCAAGGCAGCTTTTGTGGCTTGGATACTATTACAGCCGTGTGCGATATTAGCAAATGGGCCCCCATGGACGATAGCGGGCGTGTGTTCTAGTGTTTGGACTAGATTAGGCTTCAACGCATCCTTCAAAAGCAACGTCAGCGCACCTTCAAAACCAAGTTCGCCTACTGTGACAGGTTCGCGTCCAAACGTGTAACCGACGACGATCTCGCTCAGCCGTTTTTTCAAATCGGCAAGGTCACTGGCTAAACAAATAATCGCCATGATTTCCGAAGCAACCGTGATATCGAAGCCATCTTCACGTGGCACCCCTTGAATCGGCCCGCCAAGTCCTACCACAACATGCCGCAATGCACGGTCGTTCAAATCCACAACTCGTTTCCACGCGATTCTACGGCCATCTAGCTGCATCTCATTGCCCTGCTGCATATGATTATCGATAAAAGCTGACAAAGCATTGTTCGCTGCCGTAATGGCATGAAAATCCCCAGTAAAATGCAGGTTGATGTCTTCCATCGGGATCACTTGTGCAAAGCCGCCACCAGTCGCGCCGCCTTTGATCCCCATCGTTGGTCCTAAAGAAGGTTCGCGGAGCGCAATGACTGTCTGTTTCTCTTTTTGAGAAAGTGCATCGCCTAAGCCGACTGTCACCGTAGATTTCCCTTCCCCTGCTGGTGTAGGATTGATCGCCGTTACCAAGATCAGTTTCCCATCTTCTTTTTGTTCTAATGATTGGAGTGTCTGATAAGTCAATTTTGCTTTATTTTTTCCGTACAGTTCTAAATTTTCTTCTTCTAACCCAATTTTCGCTGCAACTTCGGTAATTGGCAAAATTTCTGCTGCTGTCGCAATCTCGATATCTGATTTCACGTGGCTCGCCATGTCGCTTCCCCTCCAATTATGTATTTATTTCTCCTTTTGGACACAAATGAAAAGAGGATATGCTATCTCACCCGCCTATCCGTCTCTCCTTTATTCTCCTTGTTTCGCTTGCAGTTCCTTTAGTTTTTGCTGCGCAGCTTCATTTTCCTCAAAATATTGAACCACATCACCAATACGGTCAATAGAATTCCAACTCAAGTGATGCTCGATTCCTTCAACATCATGATAAATATGTTCTTCTTCTACACCAATGATCGTTAGAAATCGTTCCAGCAGTGTATGCCGCTCTAATAAACGTTTCCCAACTTTTTTTCCCTTTGGCGTCAGTACTAGCCCCCGGTATTTTTCATATACCAGATACTCATCTTTATCTAGCTTCTGCACCATTTTTGTAACAGAACTCGGATGTACGAAAAGTTCATCGGCAATGTCGGAAACACGTGCATAACCCTTCTTTTCTATAAGCGAGTAAATTTTTTCGATATAATCTTCCATGCTCGGTGTTGGCATATTACTCCCTCCAACTTTCAGAATTAACACTTCCATTGTACTATAGAAAAGCAAAGGAAGGAAGCAATATATGTCCTCACACGTTCTCATGTCACACTTGTTGTTCCAAAATCGGCAAAAGCTAAAAAATATTCTTGACGATATCCGAACAATTGTTTATAGTAAAGTTATCATAAAGCAAGTCTTTATGAATTTAGGCTGACTTGTATCCATGAGTATTTGACTGCCTTGAAATGTAAGCGCTATATATTGTAAGTCAGTATTCATCTTTACGATGTGTCACCGATAAAATGGGAGGATTCAAACATGCAAAATGGGAAAGTAAAATGGTTCAACAACGAAAAAGGCTATGGCTTCATCGAAACCGAAAATGGTGAGGATATCTTTGCTCACTTCACTGCAATTCAAGGTGACGGCTACAAAACACTAGAAGAAGGACAATCTGTAAGTTTTGAAGTTGTCGAAGGTAATCGCGGACCACAAGCAGCTAACATTGAAAAATTATCTTAAAATTTGCTAGTCACGTGCTAGTCCTTATAAATGTCTTGAAAGATACCCTCTTTCAAGACATTTTTTATGAGGTTGTTTATAATAAAAGGACGATGATATAAGGAGGTTTTTGGTGATGGAAATTTTTGTCGATGCTGCTTCAGCTGGCAATCCCGGATTGAGCGGTGCTGGCATCGTACTTAGCCAGGGCGAACTGCACGAACAATTAGCGATCCCGCTAGGAACGATGACAAACCACGAAGCTGAATTCATTGCGATCAAACTTGGTCTCCGCCGTGCTGTCGAGTTGGGAGAAACCGCTTTTGTCCGGGTTTACTCAGACTCTAAAGTAGCCATTGAAGCGATTGAAAAGCGCTTTGTCAAAAACCCGCTTTTCAAACCGTATTTGGAAGAGATCTTACAGCTTATCTCTCATTTCTCTTTATTTTTTATTGAATGGCGTTCTGTAACCAAAAACCGGAAAGCGGATGAATTAGCAAGGCGCGCAATTCAATCTCAGCGCAAATGAACATGTCAGAATGCGTGTTATTTTTTATGTCCGCCAACCTTGCCGTTACGTATAATCCCATTCCCTGAGGCTGTATAACTAACGGCGCGCATGATCGCCTGCTTGCCGTACCGACCTCTGATCTGATCGATCGTAAAATCCAACCGCCGCTTTTCTTCCAGTATCTCAGGGCTAGCAAATAAATTGAGCTGATGATAGCTTTCGGGTGTCACTCCGCCGATCGATATTCCAATCGACCTCACTGCATCCCCTTCGTAGTATTTACGAAAAAGCCGTAGAAAGGCTTCTTGAAATTGCCATGTTAAATTCGTAGCTGTATGCAGCTTCATTTGCCTAGAAAACCCTTTGATGGTCGAGTGCGCGCTATTTCCGATCGAAAGCCGAATAAAATCTCCGACCGCAGAGTGGTTGCGCAGACGCTCTGCTACATTATCCACCATTTCCGCGATCACTACCTCTACCTCCGCTTGCAGATGATAGTCACGCATCAAAATCTGATTTCCTCCATAGCTTTTTTCCAATGCCTGGATCGCTTGGTCAAGCCGCGTGTAGTCTAAACCATTTGCATGATAAAAAAGCTGCTCGCCGATAATGCCAAATTCTTTCTTTAAGGCGGTCAGCGATGCGTGTGCTAAACTTTTGATCGTATAGATACCCAGCTTTTCCAACCTTAAAGCCGTTCTTCTCCCGATCCCCCAAAAATCCGTCAAACGCTTGATCTGCCAGATTTTTTCAGGGATATTCTCGTAATTCCAATAAGCGATCCCGCTTTCTCGATGTTTTGCTTCGTTATCCATTGCCAGTTTTGCAAGCAGTGGATTATCTCCGATCCCGATCGTGCAGTAAAGGCGAAACTGTTTATACATTTCTTGCTGCAGCGCTTGCACTAAATTAGCCAACCCGCCATAGAGCCGAACACTGCCAGTGACATCTAGGAAAGCTTCATCAATACTGTATACATGAACAAACTTCTTCTCCGTGTAGTGGTAAAAAAGCTGCTGGATCTTCATATTCATGTCAATATACATCTGCATATGTGGCTCAACAATTTTGACAGACGGATCGTTCGGGACTTCAAAAAGCCGATTCGTGGTATTGATGCCATAGTTTTTTTTCATCGCAGGGGTAGCTGCTAAAATAACGCCTCCTTTTTGTTGCAGATCGCTCACGACCACTAGATTGGTCTTAAATGGATCCAATCCGCGGATCGCACATTCGACACTCGCAAAATAACTTTTGATATCTACTGCCAAGATGACTCTTCTAGGTGCATGTTGATAATCGAATACTGGGTTCATTGCACCTACCAACTTTCGTAATTCCATTTCTCTTTCATTATAAGAACACACGTTCGTTTTTGCAATAGGTAATTGGTCCCTTTCCCGAAAAAAAACACAGCAATGTGACATTACTGTGCTTACTTGAAAATAATTAAATTATGTTGGCGCTCCATTTTCAGAGGTCTTTTTGCATAAAACAGCTATTCGGATCTTCTTGATAAGATCCAAAAGGCAATGTCTCTATAAAGCCTAATTTTTTATATAAATGCTGCGCAGGGATAAAATACGGTTCCGTTCCGGTTTCCAAACTGATGCGTTGATAATGACGTTCTTGCGCCTTTTGTATGGCAAATTCGACAAGACGCTTTGCTACGCCTCGTTTTAAAAACTGCGGATGTGTTTTCAGCGATTTGAGTTCGCCGTGATCTGCTGCTAATTCTTTTAGTGCAACGCATCCCAAAATATCATTGCCATCCGTCAGCGTCCAAAAAGAAATATGCTCCGCTTGCAGTTCCTCGATTGCCAAAGCATGGACGCTTTCCTTTGGTGAGGTCGCATACATATCTTGTAAATGAAGTTCCAGTAGCTCGATTAATTTCGGATTGCTGAAATCTGCCTGTATAATGTCCAAAGCAGCCACCCTCTCTACCCATTAGCCTTTTTCTTTAGTATAGGGGATATTGGCTTTCTATAAAAGTAATATACCTGCTTTTATTCGATCTCTGCTTTCATTTTCTGATACATTCCAGCAACAGTTTCATTGATTTCTTTACGCGACATTTCCAGTACTTTTGCCGAATGTGCAAAGCCGATTTCTTCTTTGCCAGCTTGCATATCGCGGAAAACACTGTCGGCAAATTCGTCGGCATCTTCTCCGGTATTATGAAGTCCTGTACCACCTAAATCAGTATTGACTGCTGGTGGCAAAATTTCAATGACTTTGATAGCTGTTTCAGAAAGCTGATGACGTAAAGCCATCGTAAAAGCATGAACCGCTGCTTTCGAGGCGGAATAAATCGGGCTGATGACCATTGGAATGATTGCCAGACCAGAAGAAACATTTACGATCGTTGCTTGTTCTTTTTCTACAAATAATTGGCTAAATAAAATCGCTAAGTGGATTGTAGCTTCTTCGTTTGCTTTTATTTCCTGCAAGTAATAATCCCAATTATTTCGTACATCTGCTTTTAAAAGATTAAATCTTTGCTGGATGCCTGCGTTGTTCACGAGAATATTCGTTTCCGGGTGATCCGCGCTGATCCAATCTACTAAGGCAATACGCTCGTCTACATTCGTTAAATCACATTTTCTTGTGATTACTTCTGGATGCGCCGCTTGAACATCTGCCAATTTCTGCTCATTTCGTCCACAAATAATGACGCGATCCCCTTGTTTTAAATAACGTTCTGCCAATTTCCAGCCAATGCCGGAACCTCCACCTGTAATAAGTACGGTATTCATATTCTTTCCCCTCTCTTATCTAGCATTCTCCTCCAGCTAAATACTCATTAACAATGAACATATTCACTGAACGCATTCATTATAAACCTTTTCTTTTCTAATTGCAAGGGGTATAATAATGGTACCTTAAATTAAAGCGTATAGGAGTGTCGATAGAACATGCTTACCAATCGCCAATTGCAAAAAAAGAAGACTGCTGAGATGCTTTATCAAGCGGCAGTCGAACTTATTCAAGAAAATGGTTATGAAAATACGACCGTCAGCAGCATTACAAAACGAGCTGGCGTTTCGACGGGAACTTTTTATGTTCATTTTAAATCGAAAGAAGATATCGTTCGAGAGATATTCTTTTCGGACTATGAAAAGCTTATTACCACTAAATTCCCAGCTTTTCTAAAGGAGCATCCAGAAGCATCCGTTGCAGAAAAAATAACGTATTTTTTATGGCTGAAGATTCCCTTTGTTATGGAAAAAGGAATCGATGTGACGACACTCACCTATATGACTTTCTTTTCAGAAGCCATGGACAAAACAAAGCCACTCAAAGAATGGACAATGCTGGCCACGCTTCAGGAATTATTGCTGGAAGCCGAAGAAAAGCATCTGCTAAAAGCAGATTATACGGCAGAAGCAGCCTTTGAGATCCTTTATTCTGCTATCCGCGGAAATGTGATCACTTGGATCTTGACACGCGGTCAATTTGATCTTGAGGCACGGACCAAGACGGCTCTTCATTTAATGCTGCAAGAACTTTTCACAACATGATCACTAACAAAAAAAGCACAGCCCCGAATCGGGACTGTGCTTTCCACTTATAAAAATTCACGTGCCAACATTTTCAATCCGTATTGCTGAATGACATCCTGGGCTGAAGAATGGAAACCATCAAATCTACACTGCTCATAATTTACTTCAAGCGGAACAGCTACGTGGATCTCGGCAAGCTGTCGGCTCAGTTCCAGCATTGCCAAATCTTCTTGGATCTTACGTTTCTGAGCTGGTTTCAGTTGTTCCAAGTTGGCAAGGACGCCTTCGATCGAGCCAAACGTTTGGATCAATGTCAACGCTGTTTTTTCTCCGATCCCGCGTACACCTGGATATCCGTCGGAGGTATCCCCCATCAACGCCTTGACGTCGATAAATTGTTTTGGTGTGATGCCCATTTCTTCATAAAAAGTCGCTTCATCATAACGCTTATAATTGCCAAAGCCCTTCTGCATGATCCACACTTGATTGGACGGAGAAAGCAGCTGAAGCAGATCTTTATCGCCACTCAAGACCGTCGTAGAAAGGCTTTGCCCTAGCGATGCCGTGATCGTACCGATACAATCATCTGCTTCATAACCGGGAACACCCACATTCACAAAGCCGAATCCAGCAGCTACTTCTTTTGCCAAATCAAACTGCGGGATCATTTCTTCTGGTGGAGCCGTGCGGTTGGCCTTATAGCCGTCGTACAATTCATTGCGAAATGTCTTAGAGCCCATATCCCAACAAATAAGTGCGTGGGTTGGATCACTTTGCCGAAGTGCTGCCAGCAAATGTTTCATAAATCCTTGGACGCCGTTTGTGGGAATGCCATCTTGGTTGAACATAAATTGTTTGGATACAGCGGTCGCATAAAAGGCGCGGAATAACAAAGCCATCCCATCGACTACTAATAAGTTTTCTTGTTTGCTAACCATGCATGATTACCTCGTTTCTTCTCTATTGTAGTCCATTGTATCATAATACCAATAGAGAAAAAACCGGTTTACCAGCTCGCTTTTTTCACGCCAGGAATCTGACCTTTGTGAGCCAATTCGCGGAACCGGATGCGAGACATGTCAAATTTACGCATGTAGCCATGGGGACGCCCTGTTAGTGCACAGCGATTATGGATACGTGTCGGCGATGCATCGCGAGGAAGTTTGCGTAGTCCTTCATAATCACCAGCTGCTTTCAGTTCTTTGCGGATTTCTGCATATTTAAGAGCCGTAGCCACTTGACGTTCATGTTTGGCGATTTTCGATTTTTTTGCCATAATGATCCTCCTTTTTTTTTTCAAATCGTAATGATTACGTTTTACATCATACACCTCTTTCTTCTTCATTACAAGTCATTTGCACAAAAAAACACAGCGCCTTTTACGCTGTGTCTCTCCTTTATTGTTCTACAGAAGATTCCTGCAGCTTTGTTTTTTCTTTTGGTGCAAGCCGGATATTGAAAATAATATTTAGCAGAATAGCGGTAATGCTTCCTGCTACGATTCCGTTGCTTGTGAACAGCTGTAAAAAAGCCGGCAAAACGTGGAATAAATTCGGAACAGCTGTCACACCAAGTCCCACACCAACGGAACAGGCAATGATAAGCAGATTTTCCTGAGAAGCAAAGTCGACTTTACCCAGCATTTTGATCCCTTGGGCAACGACCATTCCAAACATAGCCACCATCGCGCCGCCGAGAACAGCGGTCGGGATCGTGGTCGTCAATGCACCGATTTTTGGTACTAAACCAAGTACGAGTAAAAATCCCGCTGCGATATACATCACTTTTTTCGTTTTCACGCCTGATAATTGTACTAATCCGACATTCTGTGAATACGCAGTGTAGGGAAAAGTATTGAAGATCCCGCCGAGAATGATAGCCAGCCCTTCTGATCGATATCCCTTCGTCAGATCATTTGCTTTCAATTTTTGACCAGTAATATCCGAAAGCGCAAAGTAAACGCCTGTTGATTCGACCATGCTCACAAGTGAGATCAAGATCATCGTGATGATAGCAGAAGCATGGAACGACGGCATCCCAAAGTAAAATGGCGTCGGCAAATGCAGCCAAGTCGCTTCGCTCACTGCACTGAGCGAGATTCCTCTTGTAAAAGCGTCCACGATACTCCCGGCAAGCAGCCCGATCAATACTGCAATCGCTCGTAAAAAACCTTTGCCAAATTTAAAAATAAGAATAATCAATAATAATGTCCCAAATCCTAAAGCTAGATTATACGGCGAACCGAAATCTTTCGCGCCTTCCCCTCCAGCCAGATTATTGATCGCAACTGGAATAAGTGTCAGTCCGATCACGGTTACGACAGAGCCAGTAACAACTGGCGGAAAAAAGCGGACGATCATGGAGAAGAATGGTGCGATCAAGAATACGAACAATCCTGACACAATGATCGCACCATAGATCGCACTGATACTCATCGACTGCCCGATCAAAATAATTGGCGCGATTGCTTGAACGGCACAGCCCAAAATCACTGGCAACCCGATCCCAAAGAAGCGATTGACGAATAATTGCAGGCAGGTCGCTACCCCGCACATAAAAATATCAATGGAAACTAAATAAGTCATTTGCGCTGGTGAAAAATGCAACGCACCACCGATCAAAAGTGGAACGATCACTGCACCGGCATACATCGCCAGTACATGTTGCACACCTAAAAGCGTCAATTTCCCTTTACCAAACATGGCTCAATCCTCCCTCACAAATTCAATTCCCTTATCTGACAATGACGCGATCCGAGCAAGTGAATAAATCGGCACACCCGTTTTTTCTACTAATGTGCGCCCCTGCTGAAAAGATTTTTCAATAACGATTCCAATACCGACTACTTCTGCACCGCTCATTTCGGCGATCTCAAGCAATCCAATGATCGCTTGCCCGTTCGCTAAAAAGTCATCGATCAGCAGTAAACGATCATCAGCCTCTAAAAAAGCTTTTGAAACGGCGATCTCATTGCTTTCTTTTTTGGTATACGAATACACGGTGCTGGTATAAAGATTATCAGTTAGTGTCACAGACTTTTTCTTGCGGGCAAAAATAACTGGTACCCCTAGCTTTAAGCCAGCAAAGACTGCCGGTGCAATGCCGGATGATTCGATCGTTACGATCTTGGTGATTCCTGCCTCACGGAATCGCTCGGCAAACGCCTCTCCCATTTTATCCATCAGTTCCGGATCGATCTGATGATTCAGGAAACTATCTACCTTCAACACATTTCCTTCTAAAACCGTTCCTTTTTCGCGAATATAGTTTTCCAACAATTGCATAGTATGTCACTCTCCCTCAATAAATAAAAAAAGCTTGTTCTCTAGTGAGAACAAGCCAAGACAATAGGATATACGCCTACCGTCAACTTCTATCTCACTTATAGTCCAGTCATTTACGGCAACCGGGTAGAAACGCGCCATCCCTATTATGGCAATTATATAAGTGTTCGATACGTAATAAAAACCAATTATACAGCTTTGCTGCTTGCTGGTCAATCTAATTGATAAACGAACTGATATCTTTTTTCCAGTAGGTCTAATAAATAATTCGGGTTCAGGGATTCTCCAGTTGTATCTTGTAAAATCTCCAATGGTTCTTTGAGCTTGCCGTACTGATGGACATGCTCAGTAAGCCAATTTTTGATTGGCGAATAGTCATCACTTGCGATCACTTTTTCCACATTCGGGATCTCTTTCTGCAACTGATGATACATTTGCGCTGCATACATTAAACCAAGTGCGTAAGAAGGGAAATAACCGAAATCGCCTCCCGACCAGTGGATATCTTGCAGAACGCCTTCTGTATCATTTTCCGGTCTAATACCTAAATAGGCTTCATATTTGTCAGCCCATACTTGCGGCAGATCTTTCACTTCCAGTTCTTCATTGATCAATGCTTTTTCCAACTCATAGCGAATCATGATGTGTAGCGGATAAGTTAGAATATCTGCTTCGATCCGGATCAGCGAACTTTCCGTCAAATTCACAGCTCGGTAAAAATCTTCCAAGCTGACATTATCCAGGTGCGAATCTGCAACTTGCTGAAGCGCCGGATAATTACTTTTCCAAAATGCCAAACTAGAACCGACGATGATCTCGTAAAACAGCGATTGTGATTCGTGGATACCCATGGAAGCACCGCTCGCTAAGTTTGTTCCTACTAATCTCGGTGCAAAGTTCTGCTCATAGATTGCATGTCCGCCTTCATGGATGATTCCAAAGACAGCCATTTTGAAATTAGCTTCGTCATAGCGGGTGGTGATTCGGACATCGCCGGGGTTCATTCCGATCGCAAACGGGTGGATCGTATCGTCTAGTCTTCCTGCTTCAAAATCAAAGCCCATTTTTTCTAAAATAGAAATACTGAATGCTTTTTGTTTTTCTTTGGAAATACTGACTTTCAAGATATCGCGGTTTGGTTCCGAATCACTAGCCGCGATCTTTTCGCGCAAAGCAGTGATCCCTTTGCGCAATTTGGCAAAAACATCATCCAGCAAGGCAACTGTCATTCCTGGTTCATATTGATCCAGTAGCGTATCATACTTATCTGCTTCATATCCCCAATATTCTACAAAGCGGCGTTTCATCGCGATGATTTCAGTCAAATAAGGCTCCAGTATGCCAAAATCTTTTGCTTCGCGTGCTTCCGCCCATGCAGTCTCGCCTTGTGCGACCAATTTGGTATAAGCGGCATATTCTTTCGCCGGGATTTTTTTATTCCATTCATATTCTTTTTGAGAAACTTCTAATGTCTTGCGCGTAACTTCATCCAGTTGCTCTTTTACTGGCGCTAACTCGGCAATAAATGCGGCCATTTCGGTAGACGTTTTCATGTCAAAAATCTCGCTGGAAAGGACGCTGACTACTTCGGAACGCTGCTGCATGCCTTTAGCTGGGGCTTTGGTTCGCAGATCCCAAAATACTAATTCCAATGCTTCGCTGACGGCTTCGATTTTACGAATGTAGGCTAAAAACTCTGCTTGTAACTCTGCTGTTTCTTCTGACATGCTTATTCCTCCGTTTCCATTCTTTTCGGACGCGGGCCCCAATATTGATAAAGGTCCGTACGCAGGTATCCGTTATATAATTTTCGTTTTTTAGTCGCTTTCTTGCCGAACGCTTCTTCAAATGTTTCCAGCGACGTCAAGACATAGAAGGACCAAGTAGGGATCGTTGCAAAGATCTGTCCCATTTCTTCATAAAGCTCACGGACTGCTTCTTCATCTTCCAACCGTTCCCCGTAAGGCGGGTTGGCTACCATAACGCCGTATTCGTCTTCTGTATGGAAATCTTTCAGTTGCATCTGTTTGAAATGGATCAAATCTCCAAGGCCAGCTTCGATCGCATTTTGCTTCGCGATCTCTACCAAGCGGTGATCGATGTCAGAAGCTGCGATATGGAGCGGCTGATCATAATTCGCCAATTCCTCTGCCTCACTCCGTGCTTTTTCCCATATTGAGGCAGGCATCCAATCCCACTTTTCCGAAGCAAAAGTCCGGTTGAATCCAGGGGCGATGTTTTGACCGATCAATGCCGCTTCGATCGGAATCGTACCAGAACCGCAGACCGGATCATAAAACGGGCGGTCGGGATGCCAGTTTGTTAATAATACAAGTGCTGCTGCCATGGTTTCTTTCAGCGGCGCCGCACCTTGGGCAGTACGATAGCCACGTTTATGTAAGCCTGCTCCGCTCGTATCTAATGTGATCGTAACTTCATCTTTTAACAAACCTACTTCCAGTTTGAAAAGTGCGCCTGTTTCCATCAGTCTACCAGAACGGCGATATTTATCGGACAAGCGATTAACTACTGCTTTTTTCACGATCGCCTGACAATCGGGCACACTATATAAGGTTGATTTTACCGATTTTCCGGCTACAGGAAAATTAGCATCCAATGGTAAAAAATTTTCCCACGGTAATGCCTTTGTTTTTTCAAACAGCTCATCAAAAGTCGTCGCGTTGAATCTACCCACCACGATCTTGACACGGTCAGCCACACGCAGCCACAAATTCGTCCGTGCGATCGCCAACTTATCTCCTTCAAAATATACCTTACCATTATCTACTTTTGCCTCATAACCCAAGCGGCGTACTTCTTTGCCGACGATAGCTTCTAAACCTGAAGCCGCGGTAGCGACTAATTGAAATTTGTCCATGTCAGTTCATTCCCTTATCTTTTTTTCATTATCAAAAAAAGCTGTTTCACTCCTGAAACAGCTCCAATTTTTGAAAAATGGCGAAACGCCGCCGTTTTTCTATCTTGCAGCGGGACAGACTTGTGCCGTTCCGCTGTTTCATTTAAATTCATCCTGAAAATAACGTTCTATAAGCCATGTTCTGTTCATTACTGCGTACAGGATAACAGTAAATCGATAATCATCTATCTGCGCGAATTAATTCGCACCTCTTCCCTTGTTCAATTTCCTCGGGAAAAGTGCCCCTACCATAGTTTGAGTTTCTCGCTCGTGGGGTTTACCGCGTTCCACTTCTGACATTTCTATCAGAACTTCGTCACTGTGGCACTTTCAAGGCTACTACATCATATCTTACGACTTAGATGGTTTACCTGCCGTCAGAGTTTGGTGGCTCTGCCTTGGCTTATTGTTTCACCAAGCACGATCACTACAGGCATCTCAGCACTGTGCGAGCATGGACTTTCCTCTGCGATCAAGCAGCGATTATCCGAACGTTATTTCATTTTTTATTTAATAATTGTCATTCAATTTGTTGCCGAAAACATGCTTTTCTAAGTTGGACAACCGTTTCAAGATGTCGAAATTCGTTGTTCCGACAGGCTGAACAGGTGCCGAGTCTACTTGCGAACTTGCAGAGCGTTTAGGCGTTTCGTCTAAGGCTTGCACCAAGCGGATGTTTTCTTCTCGTAGTGTTTCTATTTCTTGCGTAAAACTTCCATAATCTTTGATCACTAAATCTAAAAATTCGTCCACATCTTCCGGATTATATCCGCGAAGTCCGGTTTTAAATTCTTTTTCTAAAATTTCTTTGGCTGTTAAATTATATTCAAACTGTTCAGAAGCCATTATACTTCACCTCTATTTATGTGCTAACATAATATTTATCATTCTTATACCTATTCTTCCAAATATCACGGCTTTTGTCAATCTTATTCCGCAAAAAAGCAAAATCTTTCCTGTTAAAAATCACTGTTCATGTCTTCTACTACTTCTTGGAGCGCATAAAAATCGATCACACGAAGGAGATATGCTTCCCTTTCCTGTACCTGCCGCACTCGATCGTAGAAAAACTTCGGGCTTCCTTCCCGCTCTGCATCATAGACCATCAGCACGCCATCCGTGTTGTCGATGATAAATTGATCACGTAGCTGGAATTGGCGCGGATTCTCATAGGGACGATTCGTGATCGCAGCCTGATAGTCAGCGTCTGCCAATACTTCCGCATACCAGAGCTGATTTTGCTCATTCCATTTACTTTGCTGCTCTAAAAAAGGTTCGAGGACTGCTAATTTGACATCATAACCTTTCCATTTGCATTCGGCCACGACTTCTCCTGCCCAAAGCTCGATTCCCAGCTGTCCAGAAATAATGACCCATTCCAATCCGTCTTCGATCATGGCGACCAGTTCTCTGCGGATCGCTTCCTTTATGTAGGTGGCTTCGGGGGCATCTTTTTTGAAGATTCCCAGCTCAAAATTTTTATAACCGGTAACAAAAACACTTTTCACAGCGTGTCCTCTTTTCGTTCCAACAGCAAAAGGATTTTTGATAATGTATATTTGCTTGATTCATAATGATCAACGAAATGCTTGTAAAAAGATTTACCATTAAATGCGTTGACGGCGGTCATTTGAATATTCTCCGCAGCTTGATTCAGCTGCAGCTCGCCCAAGTAAAGCGGACGTTCCGAAATCACCCAAGGCAAAGCCACCAGCAAAAACGCATCACAGCGACGTTTCGCTTCATCGACAAATGGTTTCATATCTTCATAAAAATCGAAAGGTTGCTGGGAATCACGGTTTTCCAGATAAAGCTGCCAATTTTTTTCATTTTGCTCCAAGAGCGCTTCTGTTTTTTCTTTTAATTCTTTCATTTTCCGTAACATCCTTTGTCAGATTCTATGTTCAATATAGCATACCTGCGGGAAGAAAAACATCATTTCGACCCTATTGCTGTTTTCCTTTACTTTTTTTGAAAAAATTTAAATAAATCTTTAAAATCCTGAAAAGTCCTGCTCCCCCAAGGCGAAAGTGTGTTCTTGTTTTACAAAATCCACCTCAATGACTACTAAAATAATTTTTATTTGTTATAATAAGGGATAGTCCACGAATAGAATGTTTTTGAATGATTGAGGTGAAAAAAATTGGCGATTGGCTATCCGAATGGTAAAAAAAAGGAGATCCACAAACAGGTCTCGAAAAAACAAAAAGGAGTTATTGATTACGGTCGCCGCGGAATGTCTTTGGAAGATGATCTTAACGATACGAATCTCTATTACCTCGAGGCAGAAAAGGCAGTGATCCACAAGAAACCGACGCCTATCCAAATCGTAGGTGTTGATTATCCCAAACGAAGCAACGCCAAGATTAAAGAAGCTTATTTTAAGCAGCCTTCTACTACGGACTATAACGGTGTTTATAAAGGAAGATATTTAGACTTTGAAGCGAAAGAAACGACTAGCACGACTTCTTTCCCATTGCAGAATATGCACGAACATCAGATCACGCATATGCAACATGTGTTAAAACAAGACGCGATCGTGTTTGTTATTATTTCTTTTCGGACGCTACAAGAATGTTATTTTATACCTTTTCAATCTTTTTACCCATTCTGGGAACGTATGCTGAGCGGCGGAAGAAAGTCGATCACGCTTGCGGAAATACGTGAAAAGGCAGACCTGATTCCTTATGGTCTAAATCCACGACTTGATTTTTTGACGATTATCGATAAAATTTACTTTTGATCAAGTCTTTTAAAAGGAGGGAGATTTTTAATGGCAGACAAACCACAGACAAGATCTCAGTACCGCAAAACAACTAAAAAACAACCAGCAACAGCTAAAAAAGCGCAATCTAAAAAGCGGAATATCCCGCTATTGATATTTAAAATTATTTTCTTTGCCGCTTTATTCTGTGCTTTCTCTGGTATTACAGTCGGAGCTGCTGTGTTTTACCATTATGCAAAAGAAGCACCAAAATTAGTAGACTCGAAACTGCGCGACCCGCTTTCCTCCAAGATATTGGATAAAGATGGCAAGGTCTTTGCTGAAGTGGGGACCGAACAGCGCGAATATATTGAATACAAAGCAATTCCGCAGAAATTAAAAGATGCGATCCTCTCCACCGAGGACAGCCGCTTCTATCAACATGACGGAATCGATCCGATCCGTTTTGGCGGAGCAGTCGTAGCCAATATCAAAGATGGTTTCGGTGCGGAAGGCGCAAGTACCCTTTCTCAGCAGATCATCAAGATGTCCTACTTAGACTACACCAACAAAACGCTTGCTCGTAAATCGCAAGAAGCTTGGCTTGCCCTGCAACTTGAAGAAAAATACAGCAAAAACGATATTTTAGAGATCTACGTCAATAAAGTTTACATGTCTGACCGTGTTCACGGTATGCAGACAGCAGCGGAACATTATTATGGGAAGAAACTCGACAAACTGACACTTCCAGAAACGGCGCTTATCGGTGGAATGCCGCAAAGCCCGAACAGCTATAACCCCTATGAACATCCCAAAGCTGCAAAAGAACGCCGCAACACGGTACTGCACAATATGTATAAACATAATAAAATCAGTAAAGAAGACATGGATAAGGCGATCGCAACACCGATCAAAAAAGGACTGGTATCACTTGCCAAACGTAATGATAAGACTTACAAATATGATGCCTATGTGACACAAGTGCTGAATGAGATCCCGAAAAAATACGATGTTTACCGAGATGGCCTAACGATCCATACTTCCCTTGATCAGGATGCTCAAAAATATACTGAAAAAATGATGAACACCAATGAAATCGTTAATTACAGCGATAAAGATATGCAAGCCGGTATCGTGATGACGGATACGAAAAATGGTCGTATCTATGCGATCGGCGGTGCTCGTAATCAAAAAGTACAGCGTGGTTATAATTATGCGACGCAACTAAAACGTTCAGTCGGTTCTACCATGAAACCTATTGCTGATTACGGCCCTGCCTTTGAATATTTGAATTGGTCCACCGCTCACGTGCTGGACGATTCCAAATATACGTATTCCAACGGCGTTCCGATCAATGACTTCGACTTTGGCTTTAAAGGAAAAATGTCCCTTCGCGCTGCACTTTACCAGTCGCGAAACATTCCTGCTTTGAAGACACTCCAAGCTGTTGGGCTGGAAAACTCCCAATCATTTGCAAGCAAACTTGGTATGGATTATCCGCTGAAAGATTACGTCGAATCTTTTGCGATCGGTGCAAATGAAGCAAGTCCGCTACAATTAGCAGGCGCCTATGCAGCATTCGGCAACGATGGAAATTATACCAAGCCGCATGCTGTTGAAAAAATCGTGCTTTCAGATGGAAAAACAAGTATCGACATGGAACCAAAATCGTCGCGTGCGATGAAAGAATCCACTGCTTATATGGTAACGGATGTTCTCAAAGATGTACTGAAAGTCGGAACTGGTACTACAGCCGCCGTACCTGGTGTACCGGTTGCAGGTAAAACTGGTACAACGAACTTCTCTGCTGAACAAGCAGCAAAACACTATTATCCAAGCGGCGCTGCCCGTGATGCTTGGTTTGCTGGTTATTCTACCAATTACAGTATTGCTGTTTGGACCGGCTACAACAATGATAAGAAGAGCGAGGCAAAATACCTGTCTCCAGATGAGCAGCGAATCTCCCAACGAATGTTCAGCGCATTGATGGGACATGTTTCCGCAAATCGACAAACAAGTGATTTCCAAATGCCAAGCAATGTCGTCCGCATCCCAGTGATCAAAGGCAGCGATCCGGTCGTTCGAGCAGCATCTGGCACTCCTAGTGATCAAGTCAGCTACGAACTATTCTTATCCGGTCATTTACCTGCTAAAACAGCTTCGGCTCCGAAAAAAGATAAAGATGCCGATAAGAAAGATGATAAGGATAAGGATAAGGACAAAAAAGAAGATGACCAAGACAAGGATAAAGACAAAAAGGAAGATACGGAAAAAGATAAACTAGATGCGCCTAGCAATTTATCTGCTAAGTATGACCAGAGCCGTAAAATCATTCGCGTCTCTTGGAACGGTGTCTCCGGTGCTTCTTCTTACGTCGTTACTGTAAATGGCTCCGCATCGACTGTCAGCTCCACTGCGATCGAAGTCAGCGGCGGGAAAGCAGGCTCCACTGTGAGCATAAGCGTCGTCGCCAAAAAAGATGGGCAGACGAGTGGTTCCGCTAGCACCAGTGTAGCAATCCCGAAAGAGGAAACCAATAACGATCCTGCTGACAACAACAAAGATAAGGATAAAGACAAAGATAACGATAAGAATAAAGACGCCAACAAAGACAAAAAGGACAAGAAAGACAACGATAAAAAAGATTAAAAAAGACGCCCTAGGCAAAAGAAGTTCACTTCTCTCGCCTAGGGCGTTTATTATTGTTTGGCAATCAGTTTGCGCTGTTCTAAAAGCAATTCTTCCCACTGTTTGAATCCCGGATAGGTATGTCCATTCTCTAAAATATAAGTCAGCCGTTCTTCGATATTCATCGGTTTGATCTCAAGGGTCGCAATTTGTTTATCCAGTTCCCGCAATTGCACAGGACGCCCATTGCTCCAAAATAAAATCGATAAAAACAAGCCCAATCCGTCCCGTACTGTTATAGATTCGGGTTTTTCTTTTGCCTCAAAAGCTGCTTGAATGACTTCCGCCACGCTGCTCGCTTGTTTCGCCAGTTTGCGGCAAGCTTTTGCTTTATCCTCTTTCCATGGCATCACACCCGCTCCTTCGCGGAAAAATTGATGTTCTTGCCAGAATGGAAAGCCGCTTACATAAATAGATTCCGGATCGATTTCCTGCCATTCTGCACTTGGGAATGGAAATGCCGGATGCTGCAGTTCAAATGCATAAGCCTGTTCAGCCATCAAAGCCCCTCACTTTCGCTTGTTTCTTTCCTTCTCTGCAAATCGAAAGCAGCGGACATACTTGACACTCCGGCTTTCTAGCTTTGCAGTGATAGCGTCCAAAGAAAATCATCGCGTGGTGCGCGTCTGACCACATTTCTTTGGGAAGTTTACGCATCAATGTTTGTTCTACTTCGGTAACCGAATCTTTCCAGCGACAGATTGCCAGTCGCTTGCTGACACGTTCCACATGCGTATCGACGGCCAACGCAGGGATACCAAATCCCACTGACAAAACGACATTTGCCGTCTTTCTGCCCACGCCCGGCAGGCTCTCTAGTTCCGCATGCGTAGCCGGTACTTGACCGTCAAACGTTTCTAGCAGTTTACGCGATAAGCCTTGGATATTTTTTGCTTTGTTTTTGTACAAACCGATCGACCGAATATCATCCATCAGCTCCTCTACAGAAACATCCAGATAGTCTTCCGGCCGATGATATTTTTCAAATAGCGAGGCGGTCACACGATTAACGAGTACATCCGTACATTGTGCAGATAAGACAACAGCCACTAGCAGTTCAAATGTATTACGATGCTCCAATTCGCAATGCGCCATTGGAAACATGCGCTCCATTTCCTCTATACACATGATCGTTTGTTGTTTGGTTAACATCTATGCCCTCATCCTTTTCTTTTTTCCAGCCAATCATAAAGCGGGATCGAACCATCGCTTTTTTTCACTTCTGTATTTTCTTCCTGTCCATTCGACTTATGAAAGTTTTCGGAAACTTTTTTCGCATCTTGAGAGGTTTTCACGCCTTGTTTCGTCCAATTCAGCAAAATACGATCGATATACCGGAAATTGAGTTTTTGCGAAATCACAGCTTCTTTCAGCGCCTCTTGAATCACTTCGTTGCTCAGCCCATCTTGATCTAACCAGCTGCTGATCATTTCTGCTTCCATTGGAGAGAGTGGACGGCCAAATTCGGCTTCAAAAATCGTATACAGATTGACCTCCGTTTGCTGCTGCGAGGCAACTTTTGCCTCTTCTTCCTTATTCCAATATAACAAGCTCAGTTTTTTCCAGAGCGGCTGCAGACTGAAGGCTTCCGAAATAACAGCTTGCGACGCATTCTGTTCGATCGTCAAAATCCCTTTTTTCATTAGGCCATCCACGATCGCCATGACCTGAGCGGCAGAAAGCGACATTCTCGCAGCAATATCTTCCATAGACGGAAAACTTTCCTTATCGGTTGCAAAAGATTGAATTTGCAGGATACACATCATTTCTTGCTCATTCAATCCTAATTTCGTATAGTTTTTTAATAATACCTGCGGAAAAGAAACATTTCCCTCCGCTATCCAATTTTCTAATACCTTTTCATCCATTTTGCACACCTCACAGTGAAATTATACCATGATTCCAGCTGGAAAAATATAAAGGAGGCATAAAAAAACAAGGTAACCCGCGATTACCTTGTCAAATTAAGAAAAAATAATTAGAATCTTTTTTTCTTGCATTTGTGAGATCATCGCGGATCCCTTGCTTTCACTTATGGATAAAGTCGGTTCAGCAAACGAGGGAATGGAATCGTTTCGCGAACATGTTCCGTTCCAGATATCCAAGCGACGGTACGTTCCAATCCTAATCCGAAGCCGGAATGTGGTACGGAGCCGTAGCGTGCCAAGTCGATGTACCAGCTATAGGCTTTTTCATCTAATTCATGTTCTTTCATCCGCTCTAGTAAAACATCCAAGTCATGGATCCGTTCAGAGCCGCCAATGATTTCTCCATAACCTTCCGGTGCGATCATATCAGCACAAAGGACTACTTGCTCATTGTCTGGATCTTCCGGCATATAGAATGGTTTGATTGCTTTTGGATAATGGGTGATGAACACTGGTTTCTCAAAGCTGTCTGCGATCGCTGTTTCATGCGGTGCCCCGAAGTCATCTCCCCATTCGATATCATCAAATCCAAGTTCATGCAACTTTTCAATTGCTTCTGTATATGTGATACGCGGGAATGGAGCAGTCATGCTTTCAAGGACGCTCACATCTCTGCCTAGTCGTTCTAGTTCTAGTTTGCAATTATCAAGTACTGCTTTTACTAAGAAAGCAACATACTGCTCTTGTACTTTCAAACTGTCTTCTAATTGATAGAAAGCCATTTCCGGTTCGATCATCCAGAACTCGATCAAATGACGTCTTGTTTTAGATTTTTCAGCACGGAAAGTTGGTCCGAATGAAAAAACCTTACCGAATGCCATTGCGGCTGCTTCCATATACAACTGACCACTTTGAGAAAGAAACGCATCTTCATCGAAATATTTCGTATGGAATAATTCTGTTGTTCCTTCTGGTGCACTTCCTGTTAAGATCGGTGGATCGATTTTGATGAATCCTTCTTTGTTAAAGAATTCATAAGAAGCACGAATGATCTCGTTTCTGATTTTCATGATCGCGTGTTGGCGATTGGAGCGCAACCATAAATGACGATGATCCATCAGGAACTCGGTACCATGTTCTTTTGGTGTGATCGGGAAATCATGCGATTCACTGATCACTTCGACTCCGCTCACGGCAATCTCATAGCCAAACGGCGAACGGGTATCTTCGTTGATTATGCCGGTCACATATAAGCTTGTTTCCTGTGTCAAAGATTTTGCTGCTTGGAAAATCTCTTCGCCAACTTCTGCTTTCACGACTACGCCTTGCATGAATCCTGTACCGTCGCGAAGTTGCAAGAAAGCAATTTTCCCGCTGGAACGTTTATTGGCAAGCCAAGCGCCGATCGTAACTTCTTTGCCGACATAGTCAGCTGATTGATTAATTGTAATTTTCACAGATTCTACACTCCCTATTTACTCATAAACTCATTTATTCTATCAATTGCCGTTTGGAACAATTCCGGATCGGTGGCGTAAGATACTCGGATATAATCCGGCATTCCGAACCCAGATCCTGGGATCACTGCTACAAGAGCCTCTTCCAGTAATCCTTCTACAAAAGCATCAACAGAAGCATACCCTTTTTGCTTCGCTGCTTCTTTAGTTTCAATAAAGAAGTAAAATGCGCCCGCTGGCTTTTTCGGACGAAAGCCTGGGATCTTCTCCAACTGCGGGTAAAAACGATTCATTCGCTCTTCAAACGCCTGATACATTTGCTGAGGAACTTCTTGACTGCCATTGTAGGCTTCCACAGCTGCATACTGCGAATTGGATGTTGGATTACTGGTCAAGTGATCCGCTAGTTTTGTCATGCCTGCAATCAATTCTGAGGCTGCTGCTGCATAACCGATCCGCCAACCTGTCATTGCGTATGCTTTGGAGACGCCGTTGATCACAATCGTCTGTGCATACAGTTTATCACTGAGACTCGCGATCGAAACGAGATCCTGTTTGTTACCATAATAAAGTTTTTCGTAGATCTCATCGGAAATAATGTACAGACCGTGTTCTTCGGCAACTTTTCCGATTGCTTCGAGTTCCGCCTTCGTATAGGCCATCCCGGTAGGATTGTTAGGAGAATTGAGAACTAAAGCTTTCGTTTTCGGTGTGATCGCTTGTGCTAAACGAGCATCACTCAATTTGAAGTCTTCTTCAAAAGTGGTATCGATAAACACTGGAACACCGCCAGCCAACTTCACTTGTTCCGGATAAGTCACCCAGTAAGGGCCGGGAATGATAACCTCATCGCCTGGATCAATAATCGCTTGGAAGACCGAATACAAGACGTGCTTTGCCCCTGTTCCTACGAAGATCTGATTTGGTTCGTATGTTAGATGCTGATCGCGTGCTAATTTATCGACGATCGCTTGTTTTAATTCTGGTATCCCTGCAGAAGGCGTATATTTGGTATAGCCCTTTTCCATGGAATCCACAGCTGCCTGAATGATATTCGCAGGTGTATTGAAATCCGGTTCACCTGCTCCAAGCCCAATGACATCAATGCCGTCTTTTTTCATTTGTTTCGCTTTGGCAGTGATACTAAGTGTGGGTGAAGGAGCTACTTCTTGAATTCTTTTTGACAATGGTGTGCGCATGTTATTCCCTCCTACATAATCATAGATTCTCAATTGAATGGAGCACTTTGCCGTCTTCAAAAGATAAGTTGACATAATTAAGGTTGCCATTTCCAGTCAAATACGTTACTTCCCAAATGGCTTTTTCATTTTCCATTCCAAGCTTCGTATGAAGGATCTTTTCTGGATTTTTTTCGCTGTGGATGATCGATCTTGCCTGCTTCTCCGAGATGCCATCTGCTGCATACTTAACGAATACTTTGCCAGACTTTTTCTTGGGGACCCAGACGATGATCTTCTTGTTTGCCTTATTCTTTCCAACTAGAACAGAATAATCTTCTTTTGGCCCATTATACAAATAAAAGCGGCTTACATCTTTGATCGTAACGTACCCATTGATCCGATCCAGCGCCTCTTTCTGAGCAGCACGAACGGGCTTGTCCGCACTCCGCAGATAAAGCAGGAAGCAGGCGATGAGGATGAGAACGGCAGCAATACTGATATAAACCCATTTATTCACGCGTCTTCTTTGCTTTTTAGTTCGAATTCGTTGCATATTCTCGCTCATTTCTATAACTTTTCTCGCCGAATGTTCCGGCGCGTTTTATACTGTTTCCATTATAGCAATTGACAGGCTAGATTTGAAGCTAAAACCGGAAAATTTTAACTATCCTTAAAAAATGATTCAGTGATCGTCAAGATTTCTTCTTCATCTGCCGTGATGACTGGTGTTTGCGGAATCGAGGTTAAAAAGGCTTTTCCGAACTTTGTGGTTTCCAGACGGCTGTCGAATACAAAGACGATGCCCCGGTCTGTTTCCCGGCGGATCAAGCGACCGAAGCCTTGTTTGAAACGTAAAATCGCCTCTGGCAGCGAATATGTTTGGAAGGCATTTTCACCACGCTCTTTCCGCAGGCTGATCTGCGCTTTGGCATACGGATCGTCTAGCGGAACGAAGGGAAGCCGAACGATCGCTAAACAAGAAAGTGCCTTACCAGGAATATCGATGCCTTCCCAAAAACTGGATGTCCCCAGTAAAATCGATTTTTGGAAGACTTGGAATTGCTTGGCCAATCGTGTAACACTTCCGGGGGATACCCCTTGCGCCAAGATGCGGAATGTTTCTAGGTCATGACTGTTTTTCAGATGATAATAGGTTTTTTGCAACATTTCAAAGGAAGTGAACAAGACGAGCATGCGACCATCCGTCCGTTTGGCGATTTTTGCCAAGTAACGGGCTAGTTGCAGTGTATACATATCGACCGGTGTATCCTTGATCGGTGGCATATCTGTAGGGATCAACACTCGCGCTTGATTCTCATAATCAAACGGGGACTCGATCTGTCTGGTTATCAGCTCGCTTTCTTCTAAGCCAAGATTTTGGCAGATGAAGCGAAAATCACCTGTGATCGTAAGCGTCGCCGAGGTCAAAATAACCGTTTTTTTCTGATCGAAAAAGGTTTGTTTTAGCTGTTCGCTATTATCCAAACGAACCGATTTGATTCGCATACTTGTGATTGAGCGTTTGCTGTCGCTTTCCAGAGATAGCGCTTGAACCGGTATCTTTTGGTAGATCATCTGCGCCAGATCGTCTGTCATTTCTTGCCAATCAAGCAAAAAGGCATAAATCTCTTCTAAGAAGGCGCTCTCTGCTTCATCCCAATTCGTTTCTTCGGCTTTTGCTTTTGCTAGCAGCGCGTCCATTTGAAGAGCCGCCTCACGTAACAATTTATATACTTTTTCAGCAGCATAGAAAATATCGTCTGGCAGTGGCTCCCTTTCACTATTAGAAATGAGGCCCCTTTCCAGCTGATACAATTTTGTCTGCTTGGCATAATCCTGCAGCACTACAAAAAGCTCCTCTGATGCCTCGCCTAATTTAAAACCGGCGACATCAAGGTCGTAAAGCATTTCTGCTTGCGGGAACAGCATCGCCATTTTAGCCAGCAGCGAATACTTTTCCAACGAGCCGAGCTGATTTAGGAAATATTTGATTTTGCGGTAGGACAAAATAAACGTCCCGCGATCGCGTGCACTATCGGCAAAGTGATGTGCTTCATCAATAACTGCGACTTCATAATCAGGTAGGATCGCTTGTTTGCCGAAATGATCTGCTAAGAGGAGCGCGTGGTTGACGATCAATAGATCGGCGTGTCTGCTTTGTTCATAATTATAGCGATAAAAATCATAGTCTAGCCAGGGATCATGCTGCGCAGACAGATACCAACCAGTATGTTTCATCCGATTCCAAAAAAGCTCTCCGCCACTGGAAAGGTTTACTTCGCTGATATCCCCGGTAGTTGTTTCTGTAAGCCAAACAAGCAGTTTCAGCTTCGTGACGACGACATCGTATTGTGATTCATTTTCTTCTAAAAGTTGTTCAAATTTAAAGAGATTGAGATAATGATCTCTGCCCTTGAGTAGACTCACAGCAACCGGGAATCCAACGATTTTTTCCAGTAAGGGAATATCTTTCTCTACTAGCTGATTCTGCAAGAGCGTTGTATAAGTACTGATCACAACAGGCATGCCGCTTTGTTTGGCGTGATAAACAGCCGGTATAAAATAGCCAAGCGACTTCCCGATACCGGTTCCGGCCTCAATAAGTGCATGTCGCTTTTGCTCGATCGCCTGCTGGATCACATCCATCATTTCAAACTGTCCTGTCCGTTTAGTCAATGAAAGACCATTCTGCTCAAATAGCGCTGCTTTTGCTTGCGCCGTTTTCGGAAAAACATAGCTACTACTTTCTGCTGGCTCGGAAATAGTCGGTTTCTTGCGAATGACGAGACCACGATATTCCATTAATTCATCCGGCAATGCCTTCAGTTCTCGGTCTTTCTGCATCTCCAGTTCAAATAATAATTCCGGCAGATAATTTTTCAAGGATTGCGAGATCGTAGCCATTTTGCGAATAACCGGCAGCGGTAGATTTTCCAGTTTATCTAATAACAAGAGCAGCAGGTCCGCGGTTACTTCTGCATCACTATCCGCTTGATGCGGCCTGTCATGTCCTAATTTAAATTCATCCGAAAGGTCCTGCAATTTGTAGCTGTCGATTCCGGGATAAATGATCCGTGCTAATTCGACCGTATCCAGTTTTTTCGTTTTCGGTAGCGGATAACCTGCCCGCTGCATTTCGCGTGCTAAAAAAGTCCAGTCAAAAGAAACGTTGTGGGCCACAAAAATACAGTCTTCCAGCAGATTTTGAATGATCGGCGCCACATCCGTAAAAATCGGTGCATCGTAACAGTCACTTGGTTTTATGCCCGTCAGTTGTTGGATAAAAGGCGGTATTTCCCGTTCCGGATTGATAAAGGTAGAGTAAGTTTCTAAACGCTTAGAACCTTCTACTAGCGTTGCTGCAAACTGAATGATGCGGTCATGCCTATTCGCTTGGTTACCAGTAGTTTCTAAGTCTACTACTAAATACCTTTTTTCTTTTCTCTTCATAACTTTCTCCTTCCAACAACTTTGAACGATGTAAAAATATTCCAGCTACTAGTACCCTTTCTTCGAGTAGTAGCTGGAATAAGGATTTTACTATTCTAATGTCGTTTGTGCTTTTTCCTCATAAAGCACTTGTTCAATTATATTATTTTCTCCGAGTACAACTACTTTCGGCTGATGTGCTTTCACTTCTTCTGCCGTAAAGATCCCATAGCTGATGATAATAACAGTATCTCCTACTTGGGTATGTCTTGCCGCTGCCCCATTCAAACAAACGATGCCGCTGCCTCGTTTTCCGGGAATAATATACGTTTCGAGCCGCGCACCGTTATTATTATTGACGATCTGTACTTTCTCGTTCGGCAACATATCGACTTGTTCTAGAATCGCTTCATCGATCGTGATACTGCCGACATAATTTAAATTTGCTTCCGTGACCGTGGCACGATGGATCTTGCCATTCATCATTGTTCTAAACATGTGCTATCGCTTCTTCCTTATTTATTAATTCATTATCGATCAATCTGGCCTTGGAATATTTGACAGCCGCGGCAATAATAAGCGGTGCCTGCCAGTCATGTACAGCTTCAAATTCTGGAAAGCTGTAAATCGCCAAGTAGGCAATTTTTTCATGGCTTTTTTGGCTGTTGATCTTGTCTGTCATCGCTTGGACAATCACGCTCTCATTCGTTTCTCCACTCTCGATCAACTGTCTGCCAAGTAGCAGTGCTTGATGAATGATCGGTGCTTCGCTGCGTTCTTTTTTGGATAAATAGACATTGCGCGAACTTTTCGCCAGGCCATCCGCCTCACGAACAGTCGGTACGACAACGATCGTTAACGGAAAGAAATAATCGCGAACAAATCCTTCGACCACTGCCACCTGCTGGGCGTCTTTTTGACCAAAATACGCGCGGTTCGGTGACATTAAATGAAATAGTTTCATCAAAACTGTCACGACCCCATCAAAGTGACCTGCACGCTCGGCGCCATCCAAAACAGCAACTCGCCGCTCCACATGTGGTTTCATCGAAAGCGGCTCCGGATACAACTCTTCCGCACTCGGCATAAAGAGTAGATCAACATGATTTTCTTCTGCTGTAGCAATATCTCGAGCTTCATCGCGTGGATAAGCATCGAAATCTTCATTAGGACCAAATTGCGTTGGATTGACAAATACACTCATAACGACACAGTCATTTTCCGCCTTTGCGCGTTTAACCAGTTGCATGTGTCCCTCGTGCAAATATCCCATTGTCGGTACAAAGCCAATGGATTTATCCTGCTTTTTCCATTTTGCAATATGCGCTGCGAGCGCTTCTCTAGTCCGAATCACTTCCATGCTGTCACTCGCCTCCGTATAAGCCCTTGATTTCTTCTTCCTTCATGTTGAAACTATGCTCCTCGCGTGGAAACGTGCCTGCCCTTACTTCACTCGTATATGCCAGCAATGCTTTTTCGATCGGTACGTCGATATCTGCATATCCCTTCACGAATTTAGCTCTTCTCGTAATCCCGTAACCAATAACATCGTGATACACCAAAACCTGGCCATCCGTATCTGGACCAGCTCCGATCCCGATAACAGGAATTGTAAGCAGCCGCGTGATCTCTTTTGCCAGCTGCCTTGGGATCGCTTCTAAAACTAAGGCGATCGCCCCAGCAGCCTGTACTTCTAAAGCGCTTTTAATAAGGGCGCTACCTTCCGCAGCCGATTTCGCCCGGACTTTGTAGCTTCCAGTCAGACCGACACTTTGTGGCGTCAATCCCAGATGTGCGACTACCGGCGCCCCTGCCTCCGTAAGTGCCGTGATTTTTTCTATCACTTGACCAGCACCCTCCAGTTTCACAGCATTTGCTCCCGTCGCTTGGATGATTTCCCGCGCAGTAGCAATCGTTTCCGTAATGGAACCGTGATACGTCATAAATGGCAAATCTGTTACCATAAAGGTATTGGGTGCCCCGCGCCTCACCGCCTTACTATGATGGATCATATCCGCAGTCGTGACTGGAATCGTAGAATCATAGCCAAGCACGACCATCCCTAACGAATCCCCCACTAAGATCATATCCACATCCGCCTTCTCTGCATTCTTCGCAGACGGGTAATCATAAGCAGTGAGCATGGTTATTTTCTCGCCTGCTTCTTTCATTGCCAAAAAATCAATCGGTTTTTTCATGATTCAATCTCCTATTCGTCCCTGCCGGCGCTTGCCGATCAAGGCAAAATTTTTTTAAAAAAGGCGTGCTGTATATGCCAAATCTGGTCACATCCGTTGCACACCTGTATCGTACCATATTTTTAGGGATACATAAAGCACCAGACTTGTGTCTGGTGCTTGGGTCGATATAGGGGCGTGCTTAAAATAAGGGGAAGAGAAGTGGTATGACGAACAAGCGCTTTTTGCGTTTGAATTTGAATGATTCTGTATGTTTTTTGCCGTTTTCTAGCCAAGTGATTCGCATGCCTTTGATGCTGTTGTCGGGGCCGTTGTAAAAGGTTTCGTAATCTGTCAATGTTTTACCATCAAAGTTCCCTCCTCCTTTTTCAGCATCCGTTTTCATATATTTATTCTGATACTTATTATCAGTCAATAGATCAACCGATTCGATCTCTGGTTCACTACCTGCATTCTGCCACGTTATTTTACCATTCCATGGATAACGCTCCGTATCAACACCATCCATGCCTTTTCGAGGTTTATAGGCGGCTTTCCAATTATCGGATTCACCAATGATGATTGCGGGTTGAAAAGCGGAGAAAATGAACCAGGCTAATAGAAGTAATAAGCCAGATAGTAGAAATAGTATCATTTTTTTCATTCATTTTTCCTTTCTATTTGAAATCGTTAAAATAACGGAAGAACAAATAATCTTTTTTCCCGCTTAAATTTAAATGATTCTGTCTGCTTTTTGCCATTCTCTTTCCATGTAATTCGCATGCCTTCGATACTATTGTCTGGGCCATTGTAAAATGTTTCAGGATCCTCAATGACTTTTCCGTTAAAATTACCATTTCCTTTTTTAGCAGCGTCTCTATCTAATTCATTTACATACTTATTATCAATCCATAAATCGACCGACTCGATTTGCGGTTCACTAAAAGAATGACGCCATTTTATTTTCCCACTCCATGGATAACGCTCCGTGTCAACGCCATCCATGCCTTTTCGGGGTTTATAGACTACTTTCCAATTATCGAACTCACCGATAATGATTGCGGGTTGGAAAGCGGAGAAAATCAGCCAGGCGAGAAGGAGTAGAAAACAGACTAAAAAGATCCTTAGGTTTTTTTTCATTTTTTTCCTCTCTTTTCTAAGGCTTACATGCCTTCGATGCTTTTGTTAGGGCTGCTAGGAAAAGTTTCTTCGTCTTTTCTAATTAACTACTTTTCATTTTTAATTGTAGTATCAGCATATTAACAGATGTTATCTAAACTTTACTAAAGAAGAGAGATGAGAAGCGGTATAACTAACAAGCGTTTTTTGCGCTTGAATTTAAATGATTCTGTATGTTTTTCGCCATTTTCTTGCCAAGTGATTCGCATGCCTTTGATGCTGTTGTCGGGGCCGTCATAGAAGGTCTCAGAATCCTCAATGACTCTTCCGTTAAAATTGCCATTTCCTTTTTTGGCAGCGTCTTTATCTAAATCATTTACATATTTATTATCAATCCATAAATCGACCGACTCAATCTGTGGCTCGCTAAACACATGCCGCCATTTGATTTTTCCAGTCCACGGATAGGCAATAGAATCCGCCTCAGTTCCTTTTCTGGGTTTATAGACTACTTTCCAATTATCAGACTCGCCAACTATGATTGCGGGTTGAAAAGCGGAGAAAATCAGCCAGGCGAGAAGAAGTAGAAAACAGACTAGTAAGCATTTTTTCATTTATTTTTCCTTTCTTAACGGAGGCAACCTAATAATTTTCTTACAAACATTCCCTCCATTTTTCTAAAATAGTGGGAAAACAAGTGGCATGACTAATAACCGCTTCTTGCGTTTGAATTTGAATGATTCTGTATGGCTTTTGCCGTTTTCTTGCCACCTGATTCGCATGCCTTCGGTGGATTTATCAGGACCATTATAGAAGGTTTCGTAATCGGTCTGCCTTTTTCCATCAAAGTTTCCGTCCCCTATTTCAGTGCCATTTATAAGGGTCATATAGTTATTTATATATTTGCCGGAATCTAGTAAATCCACAGAAATATTTACTGGCTCTTTTGAGGTACCTTTATACTCGATAGTGCCTTTCCAAGGATAGCTAATTGAATCAGCAGCAGTACCTTTTCTAGGTTTATAGGTGGCTTTCCAATTATCGGATTCGCCGATGATGATTGCGGGTTGAAAGGCGGAAAAAATTAGCCAAGCTATAAAAATCAAGGTACTTATTAATAAAAATTTATATTTCTTTTTCATCATTTCTTCCTTTCTACTTTAAAATTTTATTACTCGAATAGATATGCGATTTTTTTGTTTGATTGCTTTTATATTCCGCTTATAATAGTTTTGTGAATGCCCCGCCATATACAAAGTCTTATTACTTTTCTGAGTAGCAATCATCGAGTGATAGTATCGCTTTCCACCTTTTTTCTTAAACTGAATAATATCTCCCGGTCTCGCATAAGAAATGGTAGAGTTAACATTTTTAAAACTCCTCACCGGTTTTCTTTTCGACCAATAAGCAGCAAAATCAGACACATTTATCCAAGAAGAGGAAACAGCAATTTCGTGATAGTCTGTCCAGCCATTTACGACACGATGTACATGTTGACTATACCAATAAGACTCTGTTTTATAGATATTACGCGGCACAGGTTTTTTAACTTTTTCGGACATCCGACCATTATACACACATTGAGAAACAAAATTCGTACAATCAGCACCTTCACGGCGATAATTTTTATTTCTGTGCTTCCCCCATTTCTTCGCATACGCAATCGCCCGCTTCCGGTTATACCCTTTAGCCCTAAAAGCGGTAATATCGCTCTCGACAATATCATTATTTTCGATTTCTTCTTCCTCTGCGATTCGATTTAACTCACGGATCGTAGTATTTTGTTCCGCGATTAAAGGAGACTTGTCCTCGTCTTTTTTATCCGAAATTTCAGCTGTTTGCCGGCTTGAAATAGTAGCCTTTTTTTCTGCTTTTTCATCTGGCTCCGGCGTAATCAAATTCTCATCATCGATAATCGGTTCTTCTATCAGATCATCGTCTAAGTCAACCGAACTTTCGGTTTGCTCTCCTTCTGGAAATGCTTTTTCAGAAGGGGTGGATGTGTGCTTATGCAGATATTCGCTTAGGTAAGCGGTGATAATATCATAATCTTCCCGCTCTGCCAAATCATTGTCGCTATCCTCTAGTAATTGTTCGGTCGCAAAATTTACAAATGCTTCCGAATTTATCTTCATCGCTTTGTTATTCAATTTTAAATACGTTTGAATCACGTTCTCTACCTGTGCTACTTTAGAATCTTCTGTTAAATAGGTCGTTAAGTGTTCCGGCTTTATCCAGCCAAGTTGTTTTCCATCTTTGGCGATAAGCAGATATTTGGTTTCTCCTGCGCTTGATTTCAGGATACGCTCTTTACTTACATGAACGGTATTGGAGATATAGCCGTTAATATCGTACTCCGTTCCCGATCCGTTAACAGGATTCCAATCTCCTTTGTAAATATTATCGTTGCCTTTGGCGATGATCGCCTTATAGGAAACCGGTTTGTCCACATATGTAAGCGGCGTGTATAATTTGGTTCCCGCTTTATCTATCCAACCCACTTCTTTATAGGTGGAACCAATGAAAGAATAAATATTGAGCCAAGTGACTTTATTATCCGTTACGATTTCTCTTCTAACTTGTAAACTAAAATTATAATAGGGAGCAGATGTCCCGACTTTTTTAGCCCCCGGTGTGTTATGTGGCCCTTTACTGTAGATGCCGTCACTTTTCCTTGTGATCGTAGCAAAGTAATTCACGTCTTTTTGAGAAGTGATTTTTCGAAAATCAGCGCCTTGTTTGATCGCTTTTTTATCCACCCAACCGATCGTTTTTCCATCCATGTCTTTAAAATTTACCCATGTTCGTTTATTGTCGGTGACCCATTCATTGACAGCTTGATATTTTTTACCTATGTATTGTACTGAATTCCCTAACTTTTTCGCACCCGGTGTATTATATGGTGCATGTCCAAAAACATTATATGTCGTGCTTGTTTTCACAATATCCATCGAATAATGAACATTCTTTTTAGAAGTGATTTTACTTGCAGCAGCATTCCCTTGCAGCGGTAATGGAGGTATTAGGATACCGATAGTCAGTATAACGAGTAGTAATTTCTTGAGAAGTGTTTTTTTCATCTGTAAGCTCCTTTGGTGTAAGTTAACACAAATACTAAATGAAATCTTTTTGTAACGCAAGCGAAATCATTGATATAATTAAGAAAATTTAAATTATTTCTCAGTATGGTTAGAATGATTACTTTTATTGTTTCTATTCTTACCAAATAGAACAAGCAAGCTGATGCTAATAAAAAAGCAGCAGGAAATTATTTTCCCACTACTTCTTTTATTATTTATGCTCCTTAAGCCAATCCGCTAATTTCTTTTTATCCGGTGTTGGTGAATAGGTAGCTTTTACTTTTCCATCTTTCATCGCTACTAGAGTAGGAACGGAATCAATATCGTATTTTTTCAGCAGTGCAGTCATGGCCTTCTCATCGACTTTTCTAGCTTTATCAACATTATAATAATCGATTTTACCAAGCTTTTGTTTTTTTACTTCCTTTTGAAACATCGGTTGAAAAGCTTGGCAGTCTTCGCATGTCGGTCTACCGACATAAATAGTTTGACTGGCTTTATTTTTGACTTTTGTCTGCCAATCGTTTGTGGTGATCACATGCAGAAAATTTTTGCCTGCCGCTTCGGTTTGCTTGGCTTTTTCAGCCGCTGTTTTTGAGTTCGCTCCCCCACACGCACTTAATGTAACTAGCGCGGCAACCGCGACGAACATGGCGATCCATTTTTTCATTTTTCTATTTTCCTCCCCTTATTCCTTATCGAATTCAATATCCGCTGAATAAATTTCATGAATGACACCTTGCGCGTCCTCCATCAGTAGCACTCCTTCGTCTGAGATACCTTTTACTTTCCCACGGATACTTCCTTTCAATGTGCTGGCGATCATGGTTGACTGAAATGGGATCGCCTTGGATTCCCATAATAATTTGATTGGTTCAAATCCTTTTTCTGTATATAGCTGATAATATTTTTCAAAATAAAGCATGGCTGCTTGAAATAAGATAGTTCGAGAAACGGTTTCCCCGGTTTCCTGACGCAATGAGGTAGCTTTGTTTTTTATTTCATCTGGAAAAGCGGCTTGGTTGACATTGATGCCGATTCCCAAGATAAGTGCTTCGATCTGGTCTGCTTCTGCCTGCATTTCCGTGAGCACTCCACATACTTTGCGTTTACCAATATAAATATCATTGGGCCATTTGATTTGCGGCGTTAGATCCGTTACTTTTTCAATTGCTTCAACAATCGCGAGTGAGGCAATGAAAGTAAATTGTGGTGCTTTTGCGATTGGGATATCTGGTTTTACGATGAGACTCATCCAAACACCTTGTCCTTTTTGCGAATCCCAGTTACGGTTCATTCTCCCTTTTCCCGTTTCCTGCTGATCACCAACGATCACTGTACCTTCCGGCGCCCCGTCGTTAACAGCCTTTTTTGCAACTAGTTGCGTAGAACCCACCGTTTCATAGAAGTAGAGGTTTTTCCCCATGAAGGTAGTCGCTAAATTTAAGAGCAGGGCATCGCGCGTGTATTGTTCCGCAGAAGCGCGCAGACGATAACCTTTATTGCGTACTGCTTCAATCAGAAAGCCTTCCGTGCGAAGCTGTTCCATTTGTTTCCAGATCGCTGTTCGAGAACAATTCAAATGATCCGCTATTTTTTGACCAGATAAAAAGTCATTTTCGTGCGCTTGGAATAATGCTAATAATCTATCTCGATTCTTCATCTACGACCCACCTTTTGATTGCATCCGACGTATTAGATAAACGACCTTGCACAATCTCTTTTTCTAATTTTTCAATTGTTATTTTCAGCCATTTGCCAGGTGCTTTCCCCGTCCAAGCCATCAAGTCCCGTCCGTCTGCCATTAATTCGTCGCGACTATGAATGGGCAGTTCGCCGTATTGCTTCAATAATTCATTTACTACTCCATCTTTCGCATACATGATCTCAAAAGCTGATCCTACTAAGCAAAGAACCTGCTCTCCGGCATAATAGAGATCTGTAGCTGTCCATTCCTCCGGATAATCCATCAAGCGTTCATAAGCTTTACTCACTACCTGAATGGTTTTATTCGATAATTTCCATGCTCGGAGAAATTGACTGGCGGATTCAGGTTTTACTGCCGCTGCAAGTAGCAGCCATGTTGCTAGTTCGTCTTGCAATTCGCTGAAATGCCATGTTGCTAGCTGCAGCAATGCTTCCTGTTTTCCTTGCAGTCCGGGCAAATAGACTTCTACACCGCTATCCACCAACAGTTTCAGTGCCTTGTTCACGGCTTTTCCTTGGAGAAGCTTGACCCATTCCGTTGTTTTTCGCTCCACCGCTGTATGCGCTAATAATGCTTTATTCTCTTGAAGCGCCTGCCGCGTTGCCTGATCCAACTGAAAGTCCAGTTGACTGACAAAACGGATCGCCCGCATCATCCGAAGCGCATCTTCGTGAAACCGTTCGTGTGGATCTCCGACAGCACAGATTTGTTTGGCAGTGATCGCTTCTTTCCCTCGAAAAGGGTCAATAAATCGGCCTGCTGCATCCATCGCGATCGCATTCATTGTAAAATCCCGGCGCCTCAAGTCTTCGGTCAATGAACGGATGAAAGTAACTTCTTTTGGCCGCCGAAAATCTTCATAGGTGCCCTCTGTACGAAAAGTCGTTATTTCATAGAAGGTGCCATTTTCTCTGACAGTGACCGTCCCATGCTCAATACCTGTATCATATGTCTTTGGAAAAATCTCTTTTACCTCTTCAGGAAAAGCGCTTGTTGCGATATCGACATCGGCGATCTTTCTGCCAATGAGGAAATCGCGCACCGATCCGCCGACAAAATACGCTTCAAAGCCGGCAGCCGTTAATTTTTGTAAGACTGGCAAGGCTTGTTTGAAAATCTCGTCCACGTGTACTCCTCCTAAACAGCACTATAATCGGCGCTTAATCTAAAATATTTTCTAGTCCATAAATCAATGTATCTAATTCTGCTGTTTTGCGGATGGAGAGTGCTACGCCAGACATGAAAGATTCGCGGTGATACGAATCATGACGAATCGTGAGCCCTTGTCCTTTAGCACCAAAGATAACTTCTTGATGGGCAACAAGTCCCGGCAGGCGAACACTGTGGATCCGCATACCGTCAAATTCTGCTCCCCTTGCTCCTGGAATCGTTTCTTCTTCACCTTCTGCGCCTTGCGAGATCGCTTTCCGTGTTTCGGCCATCATTTCAGCTGTTTTTCTCGCTGTACCGCTTGGGGCATCCAGTTTTTGATCATGATGCAGTTCGATTATCTCCACATTCGGGAAATATTTTGCTGCTTTTTGGGCAAACTGCATCATCAATACAGCGCCAACTGCAAAGTTAGGTGCAATGATCGCACCGGTTTTTTTCGATTCTGCGATCTCCGTTAATTCCTGCAACTGTTCCGTAGTGATTCCAGTTGTTCCGACCACTGCTCGAACACCGTTTTCCAAAATCGTTTTCGTATGTACGTATCCCACTTTTGGTGTCGTAAAATCAACGACACATTCCGGCTCTGCAGCTTTCAGCATGGCTTGCATATCGCCAAAAACAGGCACATCCAGCTCACTGAATGCTGTCACTTCATTGATGTTTTTCTCGCTGGGTTCATGATCCAATACGGCTACGAGTTCCATGTCCTCTGCCGCTAAGACCGTTTTGACTACTTCATGTCCCATTCTGCCTTTAAAACCAGATACTGCTACTTTCATTTGTCTTCCTCCTTTAAAGTCCAACGTTTTTTATCTCGTGTATTGAATTTATTCATCACTCCGTCATGCGCGGCTTCTAGATCAACACCCAAAGAATTTGCCATGCAAATCAATACAAATAAACAATCGCCTAATTCCTCTTCGATTTTTTTCTCGGTCTCTGTTGTTTTTTTCGGTTTTTCTCCGTAGTAATGATTGATCTCTCTCGCAAGTTCGCCCGTTTCTTCGGTAATGCGCGCCATCATTGCTAACGGCGAAAAATAGCCTTCTTTGAACTGACCGATATGGGCATCTACTTCCTGCTGGAGCGCTTGCATCGTTTTCGCCATTGTCTTTTCCTCCGCTCATTTTATGATTGCTTTTATTATACCTAAGTTGGCAGTTAATTCCAACTGACGCTATTTGCAAAAATCATGTTTCCACGTAGTGAAAACATCCTTTTTGCTTTAAGAAAAAACAGATTTTCAAGCTGCTTTATAAGGCTAATTATTTTTTATATACTTTTGCGGATCATATAAAGAAAGCGCAAGTGGAAGCTCGTTTTCTAACGCCATGTCTGCCAGTAGTCTTCCAACATAAGGCCCTGTCGTCAGCCCTGAAGCACCTAATCCGTTAGCCACGTAAACGTGTGCTTGACCCGGCAAACGTCCCATGAAGGGCGTAAAATCATTCGTATATGGTCTTGTACCTACTGTGATTTCTTTTCGTTCCCAATCTCTGAGCTGCGGCATAAACATTTCCAAATCGGCAAGGATCTCTTCGGCTGCTACTTCCGTTGGTATTCGATCGAAGCCTTTGTCTTTTTCATGTGTGGCTCCAATCAGCAATTCACCAGCGCCAAAAGGAACGATCGACTTGCTACTTGGAGGCAATATCACCGGCCAATCTTCTGTCAAAAGTTCTGGGACTTGGAGCCGTAACAGTTGTCCTTTTTGTGGCACAACGTCGATTTGATAGGCTGTCTGTTCAAATAAAGCCGGTAGCCATGCACCAGCTGTGAGAAATATTTTATCTGCCCGTACATTCGTGCCGTCCACAAGCAGATTCAATGCTTTGTCAAAAGAAGCGGTTCCTTTATGATACACAGCACCATGAGCAAATGCCGCTTGCAATAGGCTTTCCGTATACTGTTTTCCTTTGATCCGAGCTCCTCCACTGACAAAAACAGCGCCATAATCAGCTGAAAGGAAAGGATAACGCGCCTGTAGTGCTTCCGCGTCCCAAGTCGTGATCGCTCCGATTTCTGGTGCCTCTTTTCGCCGTTCATGCGCCAACTCTTCTAGCGCCATTAATTTGGTAGTGCTGTCGCGAAGTAAGAGCGCGCCGGTTTGTTTGTAACTGCTTTTCCGATTGGTCAACTGCTCGATTTCTGTTGTTAATACAGGATAGTATGCCGCACTTTGCTTGGCTAGTTCGTACCAAATTTTATTTCTTCGTTTCGAGAGCCACGGGCAAATGATACCCGCTGCTGCTTTCGTTGCCTGACCTAGTTCTTCTTTATCGATGATTTTCACTTTAGCGCCGGTTTTTGCAAGATGATAAGCCGTACTCGCTCCTACGATCCCAGCACCAACGACGATATATTCATGCATCTTTCTTCCTCCCTATGTAGATCGCGATCTTGTCCCAGTCTTGTTCCATCAACGGCAACAGCGTCCGGTTGTAAAAAATAGCAGCAGGATGAAAAGTCGGGATGACAGTATAGTTTTTTTCCGTCCAATCGTATTGTTCCTTTGTTTGATTCCAAAACTGGATCGGTCCCTGATAAACGGTACCATGCGCAGCTGATACTGACCAGTCGCTTCCAAGTAGCCGCTTTAAACCAATATTTCCAAGCGTGACGATGACTTCCGGTGAGCTGGTCTCAATCTCATAATCAAGGACTGGTGCGTGCGCAATGATCTCTCCTTTATTCGGCGTGCGGTTATATCGTTTCCATTCATTGCGCTCCGTTTTGCGATCCCATTTTTGCCTTTCTTTATATGGTCGGCTGCGAACGGCGCTGGTGATATAGACCTCATCACGCTGCACATTGGCGCGTGTCATCATCTGTTCCAGTTCTTTTCCTGCCCTACCAGTGAACGGGACGCCTGTATGGATCTCTGTTTCTCCCGGCGCTTCGCCTACCAGCATCAGCGTCGGATGTTCGACATCAGGACTGATGACAAAGCCTTCTAAAGCATAATTCGCTGCCCTTTTTTTGACAGTTTCGATCAATTTCTTTGGCAACATGGCTTTCCCTTCTTTCTGCTGAAAATGATTTATTTGAAATTTAGCTGGCGAACATGTCATAATAAGAAAAAAACGAAAAGGAGCTGATTCTCTTGTTTACACAAACGATCAAAGAGCTAGAGGACCTTTATAAGCAAGGAATCATCCCTGGTATCAGCTATCGGCTTTACTCCCCTGAAACTGTCTATTCGCATGTGGATGGCTGGAAGCAGACTGAACCTGCGCCGATTCCATTAGATGCAGCGATATCGTACCGTTACGATATCGCCTCCTTGACCAAAGTGATCGCAACGACAACAAGGATGCTTCAGCTTTTAGAAACCAAACGCGTGCATCTTCATGATACCGTGAGTACTTATCTGCCGGAATTTCGTTTCCCAGACGTAACGCTTTCTCAGTTGCTCACACATAGCTCTGGTCTTGCAAAAAACATTCCCGGCTACACGATCGAAACACCTGCTGCGGTCAAACAGTATTGTTATGATACCCCACTCCAAAGCGAACCAGGTTCTAAAGTCGCGTATGCCGATGTCAATTTTTTACTACTTGGTTTTATTATCGAGCACCTCGACGGAGACTTTGCCGCCAGCATCCAAGCAAATGTCATCGATCCATTAGGATTAAAAGAAACAGGATTTGCTCCGATAGCTGCTGATGTAGCGATCCCCACTGAATGGACGCGTGATCGTGGCCTTATCCAGGGAGAAGTCCATGATTACAAAGCATGGCGCAATGGTGGAGCCGCCGGTCATGCTGGCCTTTTCAGTTCGCTAACGGATCTAGGACGTTTCGTTCACTGTCTGTTGTTTGAGAGCGGCAAACCGCTTTTTCAAACTACCGACTGGCAACGGTTGATTTCAACCAAACAGACTCCCAGTGGGGTGCTTGACCGAGCAATTGGTTGGGATCTAATAGCCACAGGTGATCATTACGCCAGTTACCATACTGGTTTTACTGGGACTTTCATTATAATCGATTTTATAAAACAAACGGCACTGATCGCTTTAAGTAATCGCGTCCATCCTACAAGAAACAATCCTGCTTTTTTAGAAGCACGCAATCACATCGTTACGACTTTTCTCTCCGAAAGTTAATTGTTTTTCGCACGCCAATAGCTACTAGCTGTTTCCGCTGCATACTTGCCGGCAGTGTGGCCGGTCACGAGGGCGCAAGTAATATTATAGCCACCGGTGTAGCCATTGATATCAAGGATCTCTCCGCAGAAAAAGAGTCCCGGCATTTTCTTTGATTCCATTTCACGAGGGTGGATCTCTTTTACCGAGACACCGCCTCCGGTCACAAACGCTTTCTCAAAATCAAGCGTTCCAGTCACGTCAAAGCGAAAATCTTTCAGTAATGCGATCAGCTTCTCTATTTTTTTGGGGCTGATTTGTTTGTATTCTGCCAATGGATCGATTTCCGCGCGTTCCAGCATAAAGAGCAGCAGTTTTTCCTGTAGTAAATTAGGAAGCGCGTTTTTGATCGCTTTTTTCTCGTTTTCCTGCAGCAGTTTCAGCACACGCTGACGAAGTGCTTCTGCTGACAACTCTGGGAAAATATCCAGTTTCATTGGCACAGCTTGCTTTTGTTTTTTCATTTCGCGCTGCACAAACATGCTGCATCGCAAAGCTGCTGGACCAGAAACGCCAAAATGCGTGAAGATCATATCCATTTGATGCGTAATGACGGGCTTTCCTCTTTGATTCAAAACAGACAAGGCCACGTCTTGCAGCGAGATTCCCTGCAACGTACGCTCCTTGATGAACGCTTCATTCGAGGTGATCGGAACTTCTGTCGGATAAAGCTCTGTGATCGTGTGCCCTGCCGCTTTTGCCCAAGCATAGCCGTCTCCGGTCGAGCCAGTCCGCGGAACAGATTTCCCACCGACGGCAATGATAACTGCTGGAGCGCTGATCTCCTTACCATCTTCCAGTTGGATTCCTGCTACTTTTTCAGCTTCATATCGGACTTTTGCCACCTTGGTTTTCATGAAGATATCCACTTGATATTTTTCGAGCTGCGTGATCATGGCTTCTGCTACAGACCGCGCACTATTAGAAACTGGAAACATCCGGCCATGGTCTTCTTCTTTCAGCGCAACGCCCAGCCCTTCAAAGAAAGCAATGATCGACTCATTATCGAAATCGTGAAAAGCACTATATAAAAACCGGCCATTTCCGGGGATATGACGAATGATCTCTTCCACGGGCAATCGATTGGTGACATTACATCTGCCGCCGCCGGAAAGAATCAGTTTTCGTCCTAATTTCGGTCCTTTTTCAACTAATAAAACCTTTTTATTGTGGCTTGCTGCACTGATGGCAGCCATGAGTCCAGAAGGCCCTCCGCCTATTACTATCACATCATAATCCATGTCATAACTCCTTTTTTGTTTTCGCTTGTTAAGTATATCAATTTCCCTATCGTTACTCAAGGATAGAAACCAGTTGTCAAACGCAAAAAAACCGCTCTCCCATGAGGAAAGAGCGGTCTTTTTTATCAGCTGCGGTTGCTGTTCGTGAAAATCAAGATCAAACGAAGCAGCTCCAAGACAGCTACTGCCATTGCAGCAACATAAGTCATCGCCGCGGCACTCAATACTTTTTTCGCGTGTGGTAGCTCTTGGCTGGTAACGATATTCAAACCCTCGATTTGAACGAGTGCCCGTTTGCTGGCATCGAATTCAACTGGCAAGGTGATCAGTTGGAATAATACACCAACCGCCATTAAAATAATCCCGATCAGCATCACACCTCGAATTTGAGCAATCATTCCGATAATCAAGAAAATCCAGGCCGAGTTCGAGCTGAACATCGTTACCGGAACGAGCGCTGAACGGAAACGCATAAAGGCGTAATCTTCCGCATCTTGGATCGCATGTCCGACTTCATGAGCTGCGACTGCGGAACCAGCGATCGTTCTGTCGGAAAAATTAGCTTCGGATAAGAAAACTTTTTTCTTACCGGGGTCATAATGATCGCTCAAAAATCCGGATGTCGGTTCGACAGCCACATCATATAAGCCATTTTTATCTAAAATCATCCGTGCGACTTCTGCCCCAGTCAGACCGCTCTGTACGCCTACTTGCGCATATTTGTTATAAGTCGATTTCACTCGGTACTGTGCCCAGATCGGCAAAGCAGCCACAATGATAAAATACACAATGTAATTAGTAATTGGCATAGGAACATTCTCCTTTTATAAATTAACTTTATTAACTATATTATAAATTGTCCTAACTTTCCCCGCAAGTGCTTTTGCTCTAAATGAGTAAAATCTCATTTTCAGTGGGAAATTTAGCTAAAAAATGGCTTATTCTCATTGGATTTTCATTTTTGAAGATGCGAAAAATCGAGTATAAACCGATTTTTTCGAAGTCCACGAATGTAAACAAGAGCAAGCACCGCGATCGTGAGCCAAAAGGTAAAATATCCGATGATCGGCAGATAATGCTCCAATCCCATGTAGATCGGCATCTGCCCAAACACATAATCGATCACATCGTTGTGCAAGACCCAAATCGCCGCGACAGCAAAGTGCCAAAAACGAAAACGGAAATAAGGAATAAAAATCACTGCTTCCACTGCCATGAATGCGTGTGTTCCTGCCAGCATCAGGCTGGTCCAATAAAAATTTCCGTCGTGAAACATCAAAAACACATTCATCCCAACTGCCCAAGTCCCATATTTGATCAGCGTGACAAGTGCCAATGCTTCCATCAACGGCCAATGTCTGTGCAGTAAAATGCTCCCTAATGCAAATAGAAAAAAGAGCAGCGCTGTTGGACTATCCGGTACAAACAGCCAGTATTTTGGCGCCGTGATCTGCAGCTGCGGGATATACCAGATATAACCATAGATCGTGCCCAAGAGATTGCCGATAAATAGCAACCATAAAAAACTTTTTTTGTTAAGCAATGTATGTAGCACCTGTTCCTCTCCTTTTTAAAAAATCAGCTTGCACGCCTTTTCAGAAAAGGGGGTCAAGCTGATTCTATCTCACTATTTTTCTTTTAATTGGTGATAGGCTTCTGCCAGTTTATAAAAGTCTTCTTCATTACGCTCATCTAATGCTTTATCGACTTGTTTCATGAGGTTTTCCTTTGCAAATACCGAGATACTCTCATCTAAGAAGGTTTTCGCTTCGTCTTTCGCTTCGTCATCGAGATGGAGCAAGGCATGCGGATTTTCTTCGCGGACAAGCGCATATTCGGGAGAAAGCCGGGCGCCGGAGAAATGGAGTTCGATATAAAGATCTTCATCCCAATTCAACCGAATATCGTGAAATGCTTTTTCCGGATCCGTAGTGACGATGTTTTCTTTAAAAAAACGAAAAGGTTCTGCGTTGCTGCCATGTGCACCTAATGAAAGACCGCGCTTATATCCTTCTAGGCTATCTACGAAATGGGCATACTTCAGTATCTGGTCATGACCAGCGATATAATTGAGTACCCACATGGATTCTCTGATCTTCATTTGATGATTATCCAACAGCCACCTGATAAAATCTTTTTTGTCATTAATCGAAATAGATGCTTTCATATCCTTATCTCCTCTCCGTAATGAGGTCTTATTCCAGTAAAGAATCGATTTCCTGATCGTCTGGTTCAAGTGCTAAGTAAGCACGCAACAGTGCTTCTGATTGTTCTATTTCCCCTTCTTCTCGCAAGAATAAACCATATTCTCGTAAAAAAGTAGGATTTTGCTGGAAGTGTGTGGCAGCTGCTTCGTAGTTTACTTTGGCTTTATTATAATTTTCTGTTTCCTGATAAGCAAGTGCTAGATCCCAGAAAAGTTGAGGTTCTTTGACGATGTCCTCATCAAGCTGTTCGCCCAGCTCGATCACGCCTTCATAATCTTCTTTCGCGAGCAGCAGTTTATTAAGCGCAAGAATCGCTTCGGCATATTCCTCGTCCAGTACAATGGCTTGTCGAAGATAGTTTTCTGTATCTCCAAGCAAATGTAAACTTTCAGCGAGTTTAGCTGCCTCAAGATATAGCTCTTTATTAAACTCATCTTGTACGAGTCCTTCTTTCAATACTTCAAGCGCCTGCTCCGGCTTATTGTTTTCTTGGTAACTCTTCGCCAGATAGGTATATAAAGTGGTATAAGCCGGATCATGTTCTTTTAGATGCTCCAATGCATGGATGGCTTGGGTATATTCCTTTGCTTGGTATGCTGTCAGTCCATAACCGAATAATGTATCCATCGATTCATTCTCGGCAGTTGCTTTTTCATAATAAGGCAGTGCTTCTTCAAACGCACCACTTGCGGATAAGGCTTCCGCGATACGTTCGTAGACAGATACATGAGCAGCTTCAATAAAAGTGATGCCATTATCTAAGACCGCTTGATAACTTTGGACACTGGAAGCAAATCGGCCTTGTGACAGATAATATTCGCCTAATGCAAAGTCGATGATCGGTTCATCTGGAGCAAGCTGTTTCGCGTCTTGTAGTTTGCGTTCACTAACTTCGAACAACCCCTGCATTTGGTAAAGATCAGCTAAGACCAGTAGGCTTTCTAAATACGCTTCATCTTGTTTGTCCACTTTTTCCAAATACGCTTGGGCACTCTCGATATCGTCTTTTTCCAGTGCTACCTCGGCTGCACGCACAAGCAGTTCGCCTTCATCTTTATATTTGGCAAGTAGTAATTCATACAGATCTTCCGTTTCGTTTAAAAATCCCAGACTGAATAACTGTTCCGCTAAAAAGAACTGCTCTTCATCTGATCCATTTTGCAGCACTTCGTTAAAATAACCTTGTGCTTTTTTTATATCTTCATGCTCTAAGGCATGGAGCATTTTTTCTGCATTTTCCATTACGTAACCCCTCGTCTATAAAATCGTAGTACCTATTATACCATTTGCATTTTGCGGATAGAAAGAAATATGGCTTATAACTTCAAAAAGCGGATCACACACTGCTGCCAGCTTGTGATCCGCTTTTCTTATTGGTGTATCAATTTTTCTAGATCTGTGAAAAAAGCTGGATACGAAACCGAAACAGCTTCTGCTTTATCCAATTCTACTTCTCCACTCGTTACTAATAAAGCAGCGATTTGAAGCATCATGCCGATACGATGATCGCCGTAGCTAGTCACGTTTGCGCCATGAAGCGCAGTTTTGCCATGAATGATCAAACCGTCTTCGGTAGGTTCGATTCGGGCACCAAGTTTTGTCAATTCCGCCGCCACCGCATCGATTCGATTGGTCTCTTTCACTTTCAGTTCGGCAGCGTCTTTGATCACCGTCGTTCCTTCTGCTTGAGTAGCAAGTAACGCGATCACCGGGATCTCATCGATCAAGCGCGGTATCAAACTACCACTTATTTCTGTACCGTGTAGCTCGCTTGTCCGCACAATCAGGTCTGCAGATGGTTCGCCTTGATGGGTGCTAGGATTCGATTGTTCCACGCTCCCTCCCATTTGCTCGATCACATCCAAGATGCCTGTACGAGTCGGGTTGATCCCAACGTTTTCTAAATGGATCTCGCTATTTTCCGCAAGTAATCCGGCTGCTAAGAAAAAGGCTGCGGAAGAAATATCGCCGGGCACCGTGATCGTTTGACCAGTCAATGTTTGATTACCAGTCACCCGGATCGTTTTACCTTCCGTTTGGATCGTCCCGCCAAACTGCCGGATCATCTGCTCGGTATGGTCACGCGTTTTTTCAAGTTCATGAATGACCGTTTCACCTTCTGCCTGTAATCCAGCTAAAATAATCGCACTTTTGACTTGGGCACTGGCAACTGGCATGTCATAGGTGATCGCTTGCAGTTTCCCATTATCGCGGATCGTGAGCGGTGCGAATTCGGAATCATCTTTCCCCGCAATCGATGCGCCCATTTCCTTCAAAGGAAGCATGACGCGATTCATCGGCCGGCGAGCAATCGACGAATCGCCGAAAAGAACAGCTGGTATGCGGGCACCTGTCAAAATCCCCATCAGTAAACGGATCGTCGTCCCTGAATTACCGACGTCAATAGGACCATCTGGCGCTTCAAGACCGGCAAAACCTTTTCCATGAACCTTCACTTTTTCGCCGTCATCTTCAATTTTTACGCCTAATTTCTGAAAAGCTGCCAATGTACCAAGACAATCGTCAGCACGTAAAAAATGCGTGATCGTTGTCGTTCCATTTGCTAAGGCACCGAACATAATGCTGCGGTGTGAGATCGATTTGTCGCCGGGAACTTGGATATTCCCCTGCAGATTTTGTTTATTTATCCATAATTTCAACTGCTATTCCTCCTCGCCGTAGTGGCAGGCATAGCCACTCTTACTTTCAATACATACTTTCGCGCGTTCGCGGTCTTTATTGGTTTGGAAAGTAATTTGCAATACCCCAAAGATATCTTCGCGTGTTTCTAAGATCTTGATATTGGTCAAGCTGATTTCTTCTTCGGCCAAAAAGCCAGTGACTTCCGAGATGACACCAGGATAATCGGGAACGTCAACAAATAGATCATAGAAAGCAGGAATCGCTCCGCCTTCGTGGATCGGCAGCGAATCGCGAAATTCTTTCGCATCGTCGAAAAAGGAGTAGATGGTTGTTTCATTCTCCTGATCGATCATACGGATCGCTTCGTTCATACCATCGCGCCATACAGAGAGCTGCTGTTTCAAGATCGTGCGGTTGCTGAGCGAGATGTCTGTCCACATCCGCGGATCAGAGGAAGCAACGCGGGTGATGTCCCGAAAGCCACCTGCCGCTAGACGAAAGGCGGCTGGATGATCATTGGTAAAGTTTCTAGTTTGATTGACTAATGCAGCTGCCACGATATGCGGCAGATGACTCAGCATCCCGGTGATTTGATCATGTTCTTCAGGGGCGATCTCCATAAATCTCGCATTGGTGCCGATTAGCCATTTTCGGAGCTCTGCTACTCTGTCCGCTGATACTGAGGGCGGCGGTGTCAGCAGATAATACGCATTTTCAAATAAAAGCGCCTTCGCTGCAGTAACACCACTTTTATGCGAACCAGCCATTGGATGACCACCGATAAACGTCTTCCCTAATTCCAACAGTTCTGCAGCTGCTTGGATGATTCCTGATTTTGTGCTGCCGGTATCTGTAATAATGACATCCGGTTTTAATTGGATCGCCGGCAAGCGCTGCAGCAAGGCTTCGGTCTGCTTGACAGGTGACCCGAAGATCAATAGATCCGCTTTTGGTCCGTCGATCTGCAGACTTTCACCAATTTCGTCGATCACGCCGAGTGCTTTGCCTTTTTCAAGTGTAGCTAAAGAAACATCGATACCAATGATATGTGCTTCGGGATGTTCTTTTTTGATTGCTAGACTGATGGATCCACCGATCAATCCCAGCCCTACAATGACAACTGTTCCTTTCATACTATTTCTCCTTATCTATTTGCCAAAAGTTGTTTCAGTAACGTAATGACTGCTTCATTATCTTCCCGGCGTCCTACTGTGATCCGAATCGCAGTTGGGAATCCTAATGCCGCTCCGGAACGCGTGATATAGCCTTTTTTTTCCAAGTAATCAAAAATTTCGCTTGCTGGTATATCGAGATCGAGCAATACAAAGTTGCTCTTAGAAGGATAGAGTTTTACCTCCGGATATTCGCTAGCGAATGCCTCATATTGTTTGATCCCCTGAGCATTTTCTGTGCGACATTTTTCAATAAAAGCCTGATCATTCAAAGCTTCGATTGCAAGCTGCTGTCCGGTTGTTGTCGTATTGAACGGCGGACGGATAATATTTAGTTTTTCAATCACTTCTTTTTGCGCGATTCCATACCCGACCCGTGAACTAGCTAGACCGTAGATCTTGCTGAAAGTCCGTGTAATGATGACATTCGGATAGCGACGCATCCAATCTTCATGCCGCTCCGGCACAGGCAGTACATAATCGATATACGCTTCATCCACTACCACAAGGCAGTCTGCTGGTACTTTGGCAATAAATGCTTCTAATTCAGTGGTATCGATATAATTCCCGGTCGGATTGTTTGGGTTACAGATCCAAACGATCGCTGTATTCGCATCGATCGCCGCTAACATTTTTTCTAAGTCATGCGAGCCATCTTCTAGCAGTCCGATCTCTCGAACTTCTGCGCCTTCTATCAATGCATTTTGGCGATATTGGACGAAAGTAGGAACGGCCATGACGGTATTCGTTTGTTCCGAAAGCAGACCGCGTGTCAATAATGCGATCAGTTCATCCACACCAGCCGTGAAAATCAATTCTTCTTCAAAAACGCCATGATAGGCAGCCACGACTTTACGCAGCTCGCTTGCCCAGCCGTCTGGATAAATCTCTGTTGCTAAGTGGAAATGAGCGATGACATCCTTCACTTGCGGCGATGCTCCTAATGGGTTTTCATTCGAAGATAATTTCACAATGCTTTCCAAGCCTAATTCCATCATTACTTCTTCTTCCCGTTTACCAGGTTTATAAGAAGCTAAGCCATTTAATGATTTCTTCCATTTCATTTTTATTCCTCCTTGTTAGCCAAATCAGGTCGTAAACGCTTTGCTGCGTTCAGATACACATGCTTAATCCCCGCTAGGTCTGCTTCGATATTGGTAAAGACCATCATGCGGATACAAAGTGGTAGTGCATTCGGAACTGCCATTTCTAATGTGCTCATAACAGGAACCAGCTCAAACCCTGCTGTTTCACGAACAGCACGAGCCGGGAAGCCGGCATCGACATCTGGAGTGACTGTGATGATGACCGATACAAGCTCCTCTGCGGAAGAGATCGAATTCGCTGTTAAAATTTGCTGGAATAGTTCTTTCGTATGACTATAGATCTGTTCTTGGGTATTTGCTGGGATCGTTGTTGCTCCTCGGATCGCTCGCATTTCCTCACTCCTTTTCACGCATTTAATTCGTCAAAAATATGTTTCAGTTCTTGTTCCGTAGCTGGATAGATGACTGGTTCGCCGATTTTTTTCAGCAACACCATATTTACCTGGCCGTAAGTCGTTTTTTTATCGTGTTTCATGTTTTCAAATAGGGCTGTCCAATCTAAAGCAGCAGGTAAATGGACTTCATAGCCAAGTTTGGCAAGCCATTTTTTCCATGTCGCCACATCAAAATCAAGCTGATAAACTTGCTGACTCATTGCGATTGCATACAACATTCCGTAAATAACTGCTTCCCCATGCAGCCATTTTCCAAATCCACCGTAGGCTTCAAGCGCGTGACCAAATGTATGACCGAAATTCAGAAACGCTCTTACACCTTGTTCGGTTTCATCTTCGGCAACGATCTGTGCCTTGATCTCGATTCCACGTGCTAAGAAACTGCTGAGATCTTTGGTATAAAGATCACTGGGTAGCCTGAAAGTTTCCATTAAAGCCGTTAACAATGTATGATCTTGGATCAGCGCATGTTTGATAAGTTCGGCAAATCCCGAGCGCGTCTCGCGTTCTGACAGTGTTTGAAGTAGCGAGGTATCATAGATCACTGCTTCCGGCTGATAGAAATTACCGATCATATTTTTCCCAAGCGGATGATTGATCGCTACTTTGCCACCGACAGCACTATCATGTGCCAGCACGGTCGTTGGTAGTTGATAAAAGGCGATGCCACGCATATAGGTCGCAGCTACAAAGCCACCTAGATCACCGATCACTCCGCCACCAAAAGCCACTAGCGCTGATTTGCGGTCCAATCCTTCTTCGATTGCTTTCGTCATTACTGCTTCATAGACAGGAAATGTCTTCGCTGTTTCTCCACTTGGAGTAACGTAGTAAACGACATCCGCAAGCTGTGAAAAAGCCGTTTGCAATTTATCCAGTTGATAGTTTGCTACGTTTTCATCAGTCAAAACAAACACTTTGGAATACTTGCCTAGCTCTTTCACTAATTTTGGAAATGTTTCTTCCAATGCATTTGCGCTGATATAGACAGGATATGTTTTACTTGCGGCATGCACAGTGATTTCTGGCATAATCAAAACTCCTTCATAGCTTGACGGTACGCTTCCACTTGTTCTTTCAGTCCTTCAAAGCGGTCGCTGTCAAATTTATCCAACACTGCTTCGGCGACTTCCCAAGCAACTACTGCTTCGGCAACAACACTAGCAGCAGGAACAGCACAGCTGTCGGAACGTTCAACGCTGGCCGTGAATGCTTCTTTAGAATCGATATCGACACTTTGCAGCGGTTTGTATAATGTTGGGATTGGTTTCATGACTCCATGAACCACGATCGGCATTCCATTTGTCATGCCGCCTTCGAATCCGCCAAGATTATTACTTGTCCGTGTGTAGCCATCTTCTTCGGACCAAACGATCTCATCCATCACTTCGCTTCCTGGTTTGCGGGCCACTTCAAAACCAACACCGAATTCTGCGCCTTTGAAAGCATTGATACTCACGATAGCACGGGCGATCTTGGCATCCAATTTTTTATCCCATTGGACATAACTGCCAAGTCCTGCGGGTACACCGCCAACTACTACTTCGACGATTCCACCGATCGTATCGCCATTTTTCTTTGCTTCATCGATTTTATCCATCATGGTCTGTTCACTATTTTTATCTAATGTACGCACTGGTGATGCTTCGGAAATGCTTTGGATCTCTTTGACAGTATAGTCTTTGTCCAGATCAGCTCGGACACCACCGATTTCAAGGACATGACCTGCAACTTCGATACCAAGCTCTGCCAATAGTTTTTTCGCTACTGCACCAGCTGCGACGCGTACGGTCGTTTCTCTCGCACTAGAACGTTCTAGGACATTCCGCATGTCGCGATGACCATATTTGATCCCGCCGACAAGATCAGCATGTCCCGGTCTTGGTCTGGAAACACGTCTCGATTGTTCTTTTTTATCGGGTACAGGTTCGATGCTCATTACTGTTTCCCAATGTTTCCAGTCTTTATTCTCTACAAATAAAGCAAGCGGGGAAGCGAGTGTCTTCCCATGTCTTAATCCTGCTGTTACTTGGACTTGATCCTTTTCGATCCGCATTCTTGCTCCGCGGCCATGTCCGCCTTGACGTCTGCGCAGTTCATTGTTGATATCATCCGGTAATAAAGGTAGCCCTGCTGGCAACCCTTCAATAATCGTCGTTAATCCTGGTCCATGGGACTCTCCTGCAGTTAAATATCTCATTTATGCTCTCTCCTTTTTTCGCTCAATATTTTAGCGCTTTAAAGTATATGTGTATAATCTTAACATACTAGCACTTAGAAAACAATTCTTTGCTTCTGCTTTTTGAAATCCAGATTTATCAAAATAAACAGTTAATTATGCGAAAATCTGCCTCTTCTGGACAGATTTTCAAAACATATTTTATTATAACCACAAATCGTCTGCTTTTGGATAAGTCAAAATCTCTTTCTCTTCAAAATAAAGGGCGATCTCACGTTCAGCGCTTTCTATGCTGTCTGAGCCATGAATGATATTACGATTCGTATGCAAAGCATATTTGGCGCGGATCGTTCCTTGCGCAGCTTGTAGTGGATCTTTATCGCCCATCAGCAGCCGCACTAATTTCACAGCATCATCGCCTTCCCATACCATTGCAAATACCGGCCCGGACGTGATGAATGAAACAAGGTCTGGAAAGAAAGGTTTCCCTTTATGTTCTGCATAATGTTCCCCTGCCAGCTGTTCATCTAATTGCAGTAATTTGGCAGCAACAAGTTTTAATCCTTTGGCTTCAAGTGCTGCGATGACTTTACCGATCAAATTGCGATTTACACCATCTGGTTTTATCATGACATAGGTTTTTTCCATCTTTGCATCCTCCTTTAGATCAACTCTTCCGTTTTTCCAAACTGCTTACAATTTGTTTCAGCGATTTTCGAGCGGTCGATCGCGGTAATGTTTCCAAGATCGCGGTAGCTTTTTCTAAATAGCGGTCAGCGATCTCATCAGCTTGTTCTGCCGCCTTGGATGCTTTGACAATGGTAATACATTCTGCGATAAAATCTGCAGAGCTTTCCGAGGATAGCTGTTGTAATTTGGTTTTGAATGTGGGCTCACTTGCCATCGCCATAAAGACTGGCAATGTGATATTTCCTTGGCGCAGATCTTCTCCTGCCGGTTTACCGAGTTCTTTTTGCGAACCAACGAAATCGAGAACATCATCTTGGATCTGAAAGGCCATACCGACATAATAGCCAAACTGATAAAGTTTTTTCGTAGTTGCCGCGTCCTGTCCGGAAATAACGGCGCCGAGTCCGCAGCTCACGGCAATCAGCAAGGCCGTTTTGCGTTTGATTCGTCTTAAATATGTACGAATGCTTTGTGTCACATCGTATTTGGATTTTAATTGTTCGATCTCGCCAGTTGCAAGCTCTACTGTCACACTCGCAAGCATTTCGTGCGCTTCGATTTCTTTGATATTGGTCATGTAATCAAGCGATTTTGCAAAGAGATAGTCGCCTGTGTACATAGCAATGTGATTTCCCCAGCGCGATTTGATGGTTTCCCGGCCGCGCCTCAAGCTTGCATTGTCCACCACATCATCATGAACGATCGATGCCATATGTATCAATTCTACAGCTACAGCTGCGTATTTCATTTTACTTTGATCGGGCTTTTCGGTAAGCCGGGCTGTCAAACATACAAATAACGGCCGAATCCGCTTCCCGCCTGCTTCCAAAAGGTGCAAAGCAGAGGCAGTAGTCGTTTCTGCTTCTGCACTAATGATTGCTTGCTTCAGCTCATGATTGATCATGTCCATGTCTTTTTCAATATTCGGATATAGAAAATTCAATTTCATGCTTGTCACCTATTGTTCCTTCTTTTTAAACCCAAAATGTGTCGCACTTGCGCCGCCGCTGTGCGAAATATATCTGACGTAGGAAAAGCCCGCTTCTTGGAACATTTCCGCTAATTTTTTCATGTCCGGGAAGTGGCGGGTCGATTCTTGCAACCAGCTGTACTCATTATAGCTTTTTGCAAATAATTTTCCAAATACCGGCATGACGAAACGGAAATAACCGTTAAACAATTGCTTCCAGCCAGGGATCGTCGGATGAGAAGTGTCTAAGCAAGCGAACTGGCCGCCTGGTTTCAATACACGGTAGATTTCCTGCAAGACTTGCATGTAGTCCGGTACGTTTCTCAGTCCAAATCCGATCGTCACGTAGTCAAAGCTATTGTCTTCAAAAGGTAGTTCCATAGCATTGCCGTGTAATAATGCCACATTCTCGTAGCCTAATGCTGCTACTTTTTCCCTGCCGACTTCCAGCATATTCTCGCTGAAATCCAGCCCGGTGACGTGCCCTTTGCTTCCGACAGCTTCCCGCATCTGGATCGACCAGTCTGCTGTTCCGCAACAAACGTCAAGCACAGCTGCGCCAGGTTTTACACGCATCAATTCCATCGTTTTTTTGCGCCATTTGACATGCAGTTTGAAGCTGATCAAACTATTCATACGGTCATATTCCGGAGATATTTTTTCAAATACTTGATGTACCTTTTCTTCTTTCGATTGCGTCATCACTGAATCCCTCTCTTTCTTATGCTGCTAGAAGTTCTTTAATCCTGATCACCAGTTTGGCTGACAGCGCGCTGCTTGTCAAACTGCCGCTTACTTCTGCTTTGACCGTATTGATGATTTCCCCAAGCCAGATCGCAAATGTCGCCTGACCTGTCTTGGCAAAATAACCGTGGTCATATGCGCCGACAAGACGAGAAGTATTCGTGGTTTCATATAACTGCCGCTCTAGCAACAGCCGTTTCAAGAGCAAAGTCTGCTTCGCAATGTGAAGAAACGCTTCTTCATTTCCGAAGTATTCTGCAAATCGCAAGGTGATCGCAGCGTTAGACTTGATAAGTTCTTCTAAAAATTCTTCATCCGTTGCCACATGCAGCTGATAAATATTCGTTTTGGCAGCATTGGTTTCTTCGACGCCCTTTTGGATCGCTTGGATCAAATCGATCTTTCCTTGACTTGCCAATGTCCGATAATACAAAGCGCTAAAATAATCTCCCGCTAACACAACAAGTTCCCGTTCTTCTTCTTTGAGGGGAAATTCGGCATTCGGCTCGTCGATCGTTTCATGCGTATCATGTGCTAAAATCACATACAATACGGCTTCAATAATCGCTCGTTTCTGATCCTCATCCTTTACATCCTGGATAGCCTCTTGAAGCCAAAGTAATTGGTCTTTATCTAACTCCGGCAGCAGATTATGCTTTTCTAAAAAGCGGATAATCTTCGGATCGGTAATCAATTGCTTTGCCCCCTCTTGCTTCGTATGTTCAGCTTGATATATCATCATTTATTCCCCTTTGTCCATAAATCCAATGTTTTAATTATAGCACAAAGACCTGCTCAGGGCTTCTATCAGCCTTTGATCAGCGACATAACTTCGCTTCTTAATTTATCGTCATTTCGAAAAGCACCGCGTACGGCGCTTGTGATTGTCTTTGTTCCCGGTTTATTGACACCGCGGATCGTCATACACATATGTTCCGCTTCAATGATCACCATCACACCAAGCGGTTTTAATTTTTCCATCATGATCTCTGCTACGGTCGTGGTGATGCGTTCCTGCAATTGAGGACGTTTACTGACATCATCGACTACCCGTGCTAGTTTGCTAAGTCCGGCAACACGACCGTGCTGTGGAAGGTAAGCTACATGAGCTACGCCATAAAACGGAACTAAATGATGCTCGCACATGGAAGAAAAACGAATATCTTTTACAAGTACTAATTCTTCATGCTGTTCTTCAAATACAGTATTGAAATGAACAGAAGGATCTTGATGCAGCCCTGCAAAAATTTCTTCATACATGCGAGCTACACGCATCGGTGTATCTAATAAGCCTTCGCGCTCTGGATTTTCACCCACCGCTTCTAAAATCATTTTTACTGCTTCAGCAATCTTATCTTTATCCATGATAACTCCCCTTTACTCCAGCGTCTCTACTTTGTATATCTTAACACAGGCTGATAGTTTGGTAAATCTTATTTGCTTACTGCTGGCATCAAAAAAAGCTTGTCAAAAACAATTAGCCAATCACTAATCTGTTTTTGACAAGCTGAAACCCCCGCTTAAAAAGCGAGGGTTTTGTATGCTTAAAGGTCTATGTAAATTATTTAACAGCTTCTTTAAGCGCTTTACCAGGTTTGAATGCTGGTACTTTACTTGCTGGAATGTCGATTTCTTCTTTTGTACGAGGGTTGCGTCCTTTACGAGCCGCACGTTCACGTACTTCGAAGTTACCGAATCCAATCAATTGAACTTTTTCACCTTTAGATAAAGAAGTTTGAATTGTTTCGAATACAGCTTCCACTGCTTTCGCTGCGTCTTTTTTAGATAGATCTGCAAGCTCAGCAACGTTGTTTACTAAATCAGTTTTGTTAGCCATGTCCTTGTTCACCTCCTTCACAGAATATACCATATTAGTTGACTGAGTTCCCTCTATCTTCATAGAAAGAAAATGAGAAAAACAGTTAAAATGGCTTGATTACTATATCTATCAGTAATTCTGATAAAAGATTATCACATAATCCTTAGAACTGCAAGGATTTACCTGTATTTATCCTAAAAAACCGCAATTTTAAACAAAAAATCAATTTTTTGTACACAAAATCGCTTGTGTCAAAGATAGAAAGCGCTTTTTTATCGACTAGAAACCTACTTTATTTGTTAAAATCTTCGGCTTCTTTTTTCTTTTCGCGACCCATTAATTGATCAACAGCTTCACGCGCATTTTTCTCTTCAAATAAGATCTTGTAGATCGCATCGGTGATCGGCATATCAATGTCCAAACGTTCCGCCCACTGTTTGACAGCACGTGCGGTTCTAACACCTTCAACGACCATTCCCATTTTGTCCAGCACATCAGCCAGGCGTTCGCCTTTACCAAGCATATTCCCGGCACGCCAATTACGCGAGTGGCTGCTGGTACACGTAACGATCAGATCACCGATACCAGTCAAACCGTAGAAAGTCTGCGGATCAGAACCGACTGCGACTCCTAAGCGAGTTATCTCTGCCATGCCACGCGTCATCAAAGCCGCTTTGGCATTGTCGCCGTAGCCAAGCCCGTCAGAAATACCGGCACCTAATGCAATAATATTTTTTAAAGCGCCGCCGATCTCCGCACCGATAACGTCAGCATTCGTATAGATCCGCATATTCGCATTCAAGAAAGCATCTTGCACGAATTCTGCTTCTTTCAGCTGACTGCTGCTGGCACATAATGTCGTTGGGTGGCGCAATGCCACTTCCTCCGCATGGCTTGGCCCAGAAAGCACTACCACTGCCTGACGCTTCTCTGCACGGATCTCTTCTTCAATAACTTCGCTCATTCGTAAATTCGTATCAGGTTCGATACCTTTACTTACATGGACGATGATTTTCGGTTCTGTCAGTTGATCGTTGACTTGCTTACAAACTTCACGCATTGCGCTAGTTGGTATTGCCAAGACAACAATGGCTGCATCCGTTAATGCTTCTTGCAAGTCAAGTGTTGCCTTGACTTCATTCGGAAGTAAGATTTCTTTCAAGTAATGCTCATTTGTATGCGACTTGTTGATTTCATCCACGGTGCGAGCATTATTTCCCCAAATAATCGGCTTTTTACCATTATCTGCAAGTACCATCGCAAGTGCTGTTCCCCAGCTTCCTGCGCCTAATACGGCAACCTTATTTGTAGCATTCATGGCGATCCCTCCTTATTTCCTTTTTCGAGCGATTACGCGGATCGGTGTACCTTCAAACGAGAATGTATCACGGATTCGGTTTTCTAAAAAGCGCTCATAAGAAAAGTGCATCAATTCCGGTTCATTTACAAATACCACAAATACAGGAGGCTTGACCGCCACTTGTGTGGTGTAGAAAATCTTGAGACGTTTGCCTTTATCCATTGGTGATGGATTCATCGCGACCGCATCACTGATAATATCATTCAGCATGCTGGATTGTACACGCAAGGAATGGTTTTCACTCACTTGATTGATGATCGGGAATAAATTGGTCAAGCGCTGTTTTGTTTTCGCCGATACATATACGATCGGTGCATAAGAAAGGAACAAGAATTGTTCGCGAATATCTGTCTCAAATGCCTTCATCGTTTTTTCATCTTTTTCGATAGCGTCCCACTTGTTGACAACGATAACGATCGCACGTCCTGCATCATGCGCATAGCCAGCGATTTTCTTATCTTGTTCACGGATACCTTCTTCCGCATTTAAAACGACTAAAACAACATCACTGCGTTCGATCGCCCGCATTGCTCTGAGGACACTGTATTTCTCAGTTCCTTCATAAACTTTACCACGTTTCCGCATTCCCGCTGTATCGATCATGATATATTCTTGATCATCATAAATATAAGACGTATCGATCGCATCACGCGTTGTTCCGGCAATGTCAGAAACAATTACCCGCTCTTCGCCGAGCAGTGCATTCAAAATAGACGATTTGCCGACATTTGGGCGACCAATCAAACTGAATTTAATGATATCGTCATCTTCTTCCACTTCATCTTCCGCAGGGAAATGTTTGCGGACCTCATCTAATAGATCCCCAAGTCCCAGACCGTGTGAACCGGAAATCGGAAATGGCTCCCCGAATCCTAACGAATAAAAATCATATATCTGCGTACGCATTTCTGGATTATCTACTTTATTGATTGCCAAAACAACCGGTTTTTGCGAACGGTATAAAATTTTAGCAACTTGTTCATCTGCATCTGTTACGCCTTCTCTACCATTGGTAATGAAGATAATAACATCCGCTTCATCAATTGCGATTTCTGCTTGCGCTCTGATTTGGTCTAAAAACGGTTCATCCGACAAATCAATACCACCTGTATCAATGATATTGAAATCTTTTCCTAACCATTCTGCAGAATTATAGATCCGATCCCGCGTTACGCCCGGAACATCCTCTACAATAGAAATACGTTCACCTACAATACGATTAAAAATAGTCGATTTCCCAACATTTGGGCGACCAACGATAGCAACTACTGGTTTTACCATGATCTCACCTTCTTTTTTCTTCCTGTTTATCAAACTTTCTTTAGTTTATCAGTAAAGCCGCACTCTGGCAATGGTTATTATGGACCGATACCGAAAAACAGCCAAGTAATGATTGATAGAATCAGTACTTGGCTGTTGTTTCACTTACGAAAAATCATTATTCATTTTCTTTATTTTGAATGTTTTTCAGCTGGTCACCGATGATATCGCTCATTTGGAAGCCGGTGCTCTCTTCTGGCAATTCGTATTCTGGTTCGGCATCCGGATCTTCTTGTAATGCTTTGATGCTCAAAGAAAGTCGTTTCTCGTCCAAGTTGACATCTAGAACTTTCACTTCCACTTCTTGGCCTTCTTTTAGAACTTCTTGCGGCGTTCCGATGTGTTTATGCGCGATTTGCGAAATATGCACAAGCCCTTCCACGCCGGGAGCTACTTCTACGAATGCACCAAAAGATACTAAACGAACGACTTTACCAGACAATACGCTGCCAGCAGGCATTTTTTCTGCGATATCGTCCCACGGTCCAGGTAATGTTTCTTTGATGGATAAAGAAATACGTTCATTTGCTTTATCGACGCTAAGCACTTTGACTTTCACTTCTTGGCCTTCTTCAAGGACTTCGCTTGGCTTATCGATATGGCTATAAGAGATTTGCGATACATGCACAAGTCCGTCTACACCGCCAAGGTCGACAAAAGCACCAAAATCAGCTAGGCGTGCTACTTTTCCAGTCAAGACATCATTTTCGTGGATTTTTTCTAAAACTTCTTTTTTCTGTTCTAATTTTGCTTCTTCTAAAACGACACGGTGGCTCAAGATAACACGGTTATTTTCCGGCTCGAATTCCACGACTTTGAAAGTAAGAGTCTTTCCTTTATAATCGGAAAAATCTTCTACAAAACGGTCTTCTACTAAAGAGGCAGGGACAAATGCACGGATGCCTAGGTCCACTACGAGGCCGCCTTTGACAACGTCGCTTACTTCCGCTTCAAAGACTTCACCGCTCTCAAACTTAGCACGAACATCATCGGCTGCTTGCAGGGCATCTACTTTGCGTTTAGACAGTACAAGTAAATCCTCTTCAACTTTTGTTACGACCAAATCTAATGTATCACCAGTAGAAACGATATCAGAAGCATTTTCTACATGGACATTGGAAAGTTCACTGATCGGAACTACACCGTCTAGTTTGCTATCTGGGATCCCAACATAGACTTGTTTCTCTTCCACACTTGAAACAGTCCCAGTAAGTCGGTCTCCTTCTTTGAAATTTTTCACTTCTACGTTCTCTAATTCTTCAGACATAGGTAGTCCTCCTTCATTCGTTTATCGAATTTAGGACTTTCTTGGTGCAATCGGATAGAAGTAGCTGGGAGTTCGTGTTTACCTGTGTATTTAGGAATAAAATAACGATTGATACTACCTGTCGCTAGCCTTCGATTCCAAAGAAAATCCTAGAGAAAAAACAAAATCTCTCCCTTCTAACTTGCTACAATTCAAGGCTTTTGTCAAGTTTTTTCTAAGCTGTCTTTAGGGAAAACAGGTCGAGAAAAGCGCTGTGGAGTCATAAAAAAACAGTCTTTTAGCAAGACTGTCCCTTTTATCTGCGAAAAAACTTCTGATCGCGTGTATTATTTAATTTTTCATTCAAGCAATTTTCTGCTGCGCTAGCTCGAAGATTTTCCCAGCTACTTCATCGATCGACATTGAAGTCGTATCCAGCTCGATCGCATCGTCTGCTTTTTTCAGCGGTGAATGTTCTCTTGTGTAATCTAAATGGTCGCGTGCTTCGATCTCTTTTTTCAGCTGTTCGATATCTTCTTCAAAGCCCTTACGCTTATTTTCTTTATAGCGGCGTTCTGCTCGTTCTTCGACGCTCGCCAGTAAAAAGATCTTCAGTTCTGCATGCGGCAAGACCGCTGTCCCGATGTCGCGGCCGTCCATCACGATACCGCCTTCTTCTGCTAATTGATGCTGCAGTTTTTGCAAGGCAGTCCGAATAGAAAGGTGCGCAGCTACGATCGACACATGATTAGTTACTTCCGCCTTACGAATGACTTCGGTCACATTTTCTCCATTTATGTAAACTTGTTGTACTCTGCCTGGCTCAAATGTGATCGTACTTTTTTCCAGCAAAGCATGGATCGCTTTTTCGTCTTCGTAATCCAAGTTGTTTTGAAAGGCTAAATAGGTGACTGCACGATACATAGCTCCCGTATCGATATATACAAATCCTAATTTTTTAGCAACTATTTTTGCTACTGTACTTTTTCCAGCTGCCGCCGGTCCGTCAATTGCGATACAAATTTTTTTACTCATGATCGGTTCCTTTCTCATCTAAAGTTCTTTTGACTGATCTCTTCTTTTGCTGCCAACAAGACAGCTAATTTCATGCGCGCTTTTTTACTGTCATAATCTTTTCCCAGTATAACACCACGGTTATATAAATCAAAGGTGCTTCCTTCATAATCGTAAGTCGTGTAAACATTGCCTTCTTCCGCACTTGTCGTGATAACGACGGGAACACCGGCATCTAATGCACGGATGATCGCCGGCATCATTTTCGGTGCGACTTGCCCGCGTCCGACGCCTTCCAGCACGATTCCTGCCACATGATTGTCAAGCGCAGCATCGATAAACATACCGTCTGCTTCCAGATAACATTTTATCACAACGACTTGCGGCAAGGACAAATGGATATCATAGCATTCATGTTCGACCGGCTTTTGGTAAACAAAAACCTGATCATTATCAATGATACCTAAGTAACCAAAACCAAAGGCGCTGAAACCTTGGATATTGGAGGCATGCACTTTTTTGACATATCGTGCGGTAAAGATCCGTTCATTGAAAACAACAACGGTTCCAGCATCTTTAAGAACCGGCTCACAAGCTGTATAGATCGCGTGCCGAATATTGACATAAGCATCTGTCCCGGGTTCGTCCGGGGCCCGCTGTGATCCTGTAACTACGACCGGGCGGCTGTCAGTGATCGCTAAGTCAAGAAAGTACGCCGTTTCTTCTAAAGAATCAGTACCGTGGGTCACTACAATACCGTCATAAGCCTCATCCATATAGATCGTTTCGATCAATTGCTTCAACGCGATCAGATCATCAAATGTAATATGCATCGATGGTAATTGAAAAGTGGAATAAATATCGATTTGGATTTCTGTCGGCAGCTCACAAAGTGCCGCCAGTTCTTCGCCGGAGAGTTCTCCCGACGCCAGCTTTCCTGACATCGTCTTCTTGCTGGCGATCGTTCCTCCAGTTGTTATTAGCGCTACTTTTGCCATTTTCTTCCTCCTTTACAAGGCGAAAGAGTCTAAGCAGCTCTTTTCAAAAGCAATGCTTAGCCTCTTTCTTAAAATGATTTATTTAGGGATCACAAGGGTCGTTCCAACCGGTACGCTATCTCCCGACAATCCATTTGCTTGTTTGATCTTTGCTACGCCACTACTTGCTCCGGCGCTTCCGTACGCTGCTCTGGCGATACTATACAATGTATCTCCTGCTGCGACAGTATGAGAGGTAGCTACTTGCTGTTTTTCTTTCTCTGCCTGTTGTTCTTTTTCAGCTTTTTCTTTGGCTGCTTGCTCTTTTTGGGCTTGTTCCTTTGCCGCCTGTTCTTTTTGCGCTTGCTCTTTGGCTGCCTGTTCTTGCTTCGCTTTTTCTGCGGCTGCTTGCTCTTTAGCTTTTTGGTCTTTTTCTTTTTTCTCTGCGGCAGCTTTCTCAGCTTTGGCTTTTTCTGCTTTTTTCTTTGCTGCATCTTCTTTGGCTTTCTTGTCAGCTTTTTCCTTTGCTGCCTTGGCCTTTTGTTCCTTCTCCGCTGCTGCCTGTTGTTTATCTTCTTTATTACTTGATGAAGCAACGCTGACTTTATTTTCTTCCTGCTTGACAGGATCATCATTATTATGCGTATTTAAAACAATCACAGTGACGATAACGATCACAAGCGGTATCGATATTAAAAAAATCATTAGCATATTCAAAAACGGGTAGCGAAAGAAGGACTTCTTTCGAGTTCGGCGGCTATCGCTCCGGGACAACATGGGCGGCTCGTTATTGAATTCATCTTTCTCTTCGTCCGAATACTCCCATTTGTAATCCTCTGGCTCTCGGTATTCATGTTTCTTTTTACGCGCCATTGAAGTTTTCCTCCTTTGGTAAAATATGAATCATTCCTTTTGCGCATACTTATATGTAGGCAGGAGTCGAAATCTCCTTGCAATAATTATACACATTTTTGTAATATACAACAATAGAAAAAAAGGAATTTCATGCGTTTTCATCGAGATTAGTTCTTAGGTCGCAGGAAAGATTTTCATCGCAACAAGTACGTCAGGTAATCTTCCCAGGTCTTTTGCGGTTTTGATGTCGCCTTCTCTTCAGAGCCGAAAAAGGCATCTAGAGAAGCTCCATCATTGTCGCAACATTCATTCGGAGCTGTTTCTACTTCATTTTCCCCAAAGTAATCCGTCAAAAACCTCCGCCGGCAAGTTTTTGTTTCGATGAAATTTTTCATTTGTTTTAGGTTATTCAATTTCCATACTTGCCGGCTCTGGATCTGCTGATTTATCTCTGCAGCAGTCAGCCCGCTTCGTGCATAATAATTTAAAAACCGCTGCTGCTGATCAGGCAAAGAAGCACGTTCCTTATCAGATAGAGAGAGCAGTGCCGGATCAGGTAGATCCCGATCTAATAATTGCGCTTGGATAAATTCGTCACCGGCAGCATAAAGCAACAGCGCGGCACTTGGATCACCATCCCGACCCGCACGTCCGATCTCCTGCAGATACGCTTCGATATCAGCTGGCATATGATAATGGATCACATAGCGGATGTCCGCTTTATCGATCCCCATTCCAAAGGCACTCGTTGCACAGATCACCGCAAGTTGTCCGCTGACGAACTGCTGCTGGATCGTGATCCGGTCTTCGATCTCCATTTCGCCATGATAAAATGCAGCCTGCATCCCAAATTCTCGGCTTAACTCTTCCGCGATCTGCTGTGCGAGTTTTCGACTGGTAAAATAAATGATCCCCGGCGGTTTCAATTCTTGCAGCACTTGTATCAAGGCATCTTTTTTTGCTTTTGCAGAAGCATATTTTTGGACAAAAAGTGCAATATTTTCACGGTTGACGGAATAAATGATCTCCTCCCCGGAAGTGAGTTCCAATTGTTTCCAAATATCTGCCCGTACTTTTGCTGTTGCCGTAGCAGTCAACACTAATGTCAATAGCTCGCCCGCTTCCCGTCTGAATTTACCGAGTTCCAGGTAATCCGGGCGAAAATCGTGTCCCCACTGCGAGATGCAATGCGCTTCATCCACTACAAAAAGCCCGATTTTGATTCGCAAGAGTGCGCTTCTCACTTCTGGGTTACCAAGCATTTCCGGCGATAGGAAAATAAATTTATAGGCAGCCAGATCGCGGATCACCTGCTCTTTTTCTTCCCAATTCAAAAAACTGTTTAATGCAGTGACCCGTTTTTCTCCATATGCTTTCATCCGTTCCACTTGATCCTGCATCAGTGAGAGCAGCGGCGAGACAATGAGGACAGCCCCCTCTGATAAGTAGCCAGCCAGCTGATAGCAGACCGTTTTCCCGGTTCCTGTCGGCAGCATCGCGAAGCAGTTTTTATTCGCTAGGATCGTCTCGATGACTTCCTTTTGTCCAGGGCGAAAAGAAGGATAACCTAAATAGCGTTGCAATGCTTGTTCTAGTTCCATCAATTCCCCTTCCTTTCCTTGCTTACCACCGCCAGCCGGATCTGATAATAGCTAAGCTGCGGGTAAACTTCCTTGATTGCTTTCAATTGTATGTAATTGCCTTGTTTGATTGCCGCGATCGTTGTTTCATCGGGCAGACCCGGTACCTCCAGATCTTCAAAAGTTGCCCGTAATTCGACAAAATGATCATGGATCGTACTTTCTTTAAGTCTTCGGCGGCTAGCCAATTCCTCCACGGAAATCGTTTTTTTATCTAAGGTGCGAAAGAACTGGAACGTTTTGGTTGCCGATTGTGTCAGTGTACTGCTCCGTGTTGGCAAAAGCGGGGTAAGCACCGGAAATCGTTCTGGCGAAACTTCTAATTGTTCCACAACAAGATGGATCTGTTCCAACCAGTCAAAATAAACATCCCAGCTGCTTTTCCCGTTTTCCTGAGCTAATTGTTGCATCGTCAGCCCCATCCATTCTCCCCCAGAAAATTGACGAACGATTGCTTCTGGTGACAGTGCCGGCGGAAAAAGCCGAAATAATAGTTCCATTTCAGCGTAAAGTTGCTGCCGTAACTGTAACTTATCGCCGCTTTGCAGCTGTGAGGCGAGCCAGCGCTTGATATGTGTCTGAACGTAGGCATCCCGCACCACTGGCAAGTAATGTTCCTTACGATGTTTCCAGTTACTGGTGACTTGTACCGCTAATTTCCACGCAGAAAAAAAGAGAATCCCGCGCGCCGTGTAAGTAAAATCCTTGTAGTTCCGCTTGGCAAAACGATTTTCCTCATGATTTTTGATTTCATAGCCTTGTGCTGTTTCTATAACAACACCCGCATCCACCAAGTGGCGAAGGCGTGTTTGCAATTGTTCTGATTTCAATGTCGGTGTCAATCCAAAAAAACGTTCCATCCGAAAAAGGTGAATATCTTGAACAGCTTGACCCGTTCGCTTACCTGTCATGATCGCATAAATAAAAGGAACTTTTCTTGGCGTAGTAAAGCCATTTAAAAGCATGATTAAATAATTGTCTAATTGATCCACTGTGCGTTCACCACCTGCCCCTATCATATCATAGAAACACGTGTTCTACAGCAATTTTCTGTTTTGTGGTATACTACCTTGTAGAAAAGGAGGAGCTGCTATGCCGAAATACGTTTGTGTGGATAAAGAAACCTGTATTGCCTGCGGTGCCTGCGCCCTTCATGCCCCTGAGATATTTGACTATGACGACGACGGTATCGCCTATTCGATGCTTGACAATAATCAAGGAAATTCTAAGATCCCGGAAAAGTGGCTAGAAAATGCAGAAATTGCAGAAGAAGCCTGCCCTTCTTTATCGATCCAGATCGCGGATGAGCCTTTTCAACATAAGTAAAAGCAGTGCTAATAACTAGCACTGCTTTTACTTATTTTTTATGTTTGTAAGCTCGTTTGCTTTTTTCTTTCGGCGAACGGTTACGTAAGATCCAAGGCTCCAAATAATTATATAGGATAAAGAAAATAACGCTGACGATCACACCTTTTAAGAGGTTAAAGGGGATAATAGAGTACGTAATAAGCGCTGTGATATCTACATTCTTAGGCAGACCGCCAATCTTGATATAAAATGGCAATAAGATAAAGTAATTAAACAAACACATAACCACCGTTATCGATATCGTCGCAAGTCCCGATGAAATCGCGAGAACGCGCTTTGATTGATAATAGCGGAATAAATAATAAATCGGAAAAACAAAGCTTAGTCCGGACAGAAAATTCGCAAATTCACCAATTGGCACACCAGCGATTCCTCCCGAAAACATAAACCATAAAACATTTTTCAAAAGCTCGATCAAGATCGCAGCTAGCGGACCAAACATAAACGCGCCAACCAATGCAGCGATATCGCTAAAATCAAGTTTCAAAAATGGTGCACTAGGCAAGATCGGAAATTCGATCACCATCAGCAAAAAGCCGATCGTGCTCAGTACGGCAACACTAACAAACGTTTTCAATGAATAATTTTTCATCAACCTATTCTCCTTTGATGTCCATCCAAAGAAAAGGAAGACGGCAGCTTTTTTACTTGATCCAATAAAAATCCCCTAACCAAAATAAGTTAGGGGAGAACAGACGAATATTCTAAAAAAGGCATAGCCAAAGAACATTGCGCAAGCAAAAAAGCTTACTGCCTACATCTTCTCCCATCCAGACTATACTGTCGGTCCTGGAATCACACCAGAGTCACCCGCAAAAAATGCGGATCGTGGACTATTACCACCGGTCGGGAATTACACCCTGCCCCGAAGATGAACGATATTTAATTTCTACATTATTTTATCATATTTTTAAAAATTAGCAAGCACGTTATTCCAGCCACGGTAATTCTGTACTCAAAGAAGCTGCCAGCGCCTTGCTCTGCTTCACGCGTTCCTTACGAGCTAAGCTGCGCGCCTCTGCCCCGGCATGGATTCGTTTTTCTTCATCCGATTGTGGGATCACACTGGCTACTTCTACGGAACGACCTTCTTCATTCAGCGCTACAAATGTTAAGAAAGAAGTCGCCGCCAGATAGCGTTCGCCTGTTTTCAAGTTTTCGGCGATCACTTTGACAAAAATCTCCATGGAACTTCTTCCGGTTGAGGAAACATAGGCTTCTAAACAAACCGAATGGTCGTTCTTGATTGGATTCAAAAAATCCACGGAGTCTGTAGAAGCTGTGACGATATCTGTCCGGCAGTGTCTCGAAGCACAGATCGAAGCAGCATCATCGATATAGGTCATCAGACGGCCACCAAACAGTGTATTATGATTATTGGTATCTTGCGGGAATACCCGGCTTGTTTTTACTACTAATGATTCTCGGCAAAATTTCGGTTCTATTTTACTCAATTGTATTCTCTCCATTCATTTGTAAAGGTAATTGGATAATAAAGGAAGATCCTTTTCCAAGCACACTTTCTACTTTGATATAACCACCGTGGGCATCCACGATATTTTTAACGATCGCCAGTCCGATCCCGGTTCCTTTTGTTTCGCCTCGAATGCGGGCTTTATCTGCTTTGTAAAAACGCTCAAAGAGATAGGGGATATCGGCTTCGCTTATCCCAGCACCATTATCTTGGATCGCGATCTTGATCCGGTCTTCCAGTTTTTCTAGCTGAACAGTGACTTTCCCCTCGTGCCCTTCCCGGCCGGTGTGCTGGATCGCATTCATGATCAAATTGATAAACACCTGTTCCATGCGATCCTGGTCAAAGAAATATGGGATATCCGCTGGTGCTGAAGATACTGCTAGGCTCACATGATTTTCTTCGGCCAATACTTGGAGGTTAGCCGTTACCTTATTCGCAAGCGCAGTGAGCGAACCTGCTTTTTTATCTAAATTAGTGAAGCCCGCTTCCATCCGCGCCAGATCCAGCATTTCGTTGACCAAGCGGCCGATCCGGAGCGATTCTTCATAAATGATCTCCGCAAATGCCCGCACTTCTTCTTCATTCTGCGCCACACCATCAATAATCGCTTCACTGTAACCTTGGAGCATCGAGATCGGTGTCCGCAATTCATGCGAAACATTATTGACAAAATCCGTCTTCATTTTTTCCAAACGGCGTTCTTCCGTCATATCCCGTAAAACCACCACGATACTACGGATGATCGTGCCATCATAAAGCAATGTCAAGATCGCGACATAAGTTTTATCATCAACAGTCAACTCGCCTGTTACTTCTTGCTTTTCCTCGACTGCCTTAGCGATCAGCTCAGAAAGAACGGGCGGAACCAAGACGCGTGTTTCGTTTTCGCTGGAGAAAAACCAATGATGCAGAAATTCTTCTGCTGGTGGATTACTTAGTATGATCGTTTGCTCCACATCGAATTTGATAACTGCATCCGCCATGCCGATCAAAACGTTGGAAAACTGTTCCTTCTCTTGCTGCAAGGCACCGATGTTTCCTTGTAACTGCTTCGACATCTCTTGCAGTGCATATCCTAGTTCGCCGATCTCATCATGTGTATACGGCGGGATCTTTGCGTGAAAATTCCCTTTTGCCATCTCTTTAGCTGCCTTCCGCATTTGATTGAGCGGCACCACCATACGGGAAGAAAATAAAAATGAGATAAAGGTGGTGATAATGATTGCTACAATAATGCTTAGTACGATCGAGTTTACAGCAGTACGATTCAATTTGACGATATCATCATAGAACTTATAAACATAGATCGTTCCTACTTTATCATTCGGAAGTGCAAACCGTTTCGCTGTCAATTCGACAGACATGGTCTGTTTGTTTACTTTAAAGTCATATTTTGTGTTGATTTTTCCATCGCTTTTCAGTTGCTGATCGATTTTTTTATCGGTCACCAGCTGATTTACTTGCTTCTCAGTCAGCGATTTTTTTGTCGGGCTTCGATAGACGCGTTCGCCATTTTCAAATATAAGGACACCGATATTATCTTCTAATAAGTGCATCGCTGATTCATCAGCTGTATTCTGACGTACGACTTCGCCATTCTGCTTCATAAAACTTGTCAACTTATTGGCGATTTCGATATTGAGCTTTTCTGCCCGATCAATGTTCGTCTTCTCGTACATGACAGCAATGACCAAACCGCTGATAGAAAGGACCCCGATCAACAATAAGATGATAGTGCTCCAAATTTTCCAAACAATGCTGCCTCTGAGTTTCATCTAGTCGTCCTCCTCCATAGAAAAAAACTGCCTGTTTTCAATAACAAGCAGTCTGTAATCAATCGTCTGGTACTCCTAGCTTATAACCTAATCCCCATACGGTGACTATCATTTTCCCTGCTTCTTCGGAAATATCATACAATTTTTCGCGTAGTCGCTTCACATGCGTATCGATCGTACGCAGATCGCCGACAAAATCATACCGCCAAATTTCTTTCAGCAACGCTTCCCGGCTGTGTACACGTTCGGGTGTCCGCGCCATGAAATATAGCAGATCATATTCTTTCGGAGTCAGGTTTACTTTTTCACCATTAATGGTTACCAGATGGGACTCGTTATCAATGGTAAGGTTTGGAAAAGTGATCGTATCGCCGATTGAAAGAAGTGTGTCTTTGCCTTGTTCGCCACCACTTGCCCGTCGTAATACTGCTTTGACACGCAAAACGACTTCGCGTGGACTGAAAGGTTTGACGATATAATCATCCGCACCGACTTCAAATCCTTGGACACGATTGGATTCTTCTCCTTTGGCAGTGAGCATGACGATTGGTGTGGCTTTTGCCATCCGTATTTCCTTGCAGACTTCGATCCCGTCTTTCCCTGGCATCATCACATCAAGTAAAATAACATCGTAATCATATTTAAGCGCCATGTCGAGCGCATCGTCACCATTATCCGCTTCATCAATAAGATAACTTTCTCGTTCTAAATACATTTTCAATAAACGACGAATGCGATCTTCGTCATCGACAATAAGTACTTTTATCTGATTATTCATCCGTACTCATCCCCTTGCAAAAAGATTTCATAAATTTGAATTGCTTCTTTTCAAAATTATACCTGTTTTTTCCCCTTTGTGCCACTTTTAGTTCTATCCAAGCGGTATTTCAAGGTACCGGCTTATTTGACTATTTCAGTTTTCCAAAATTCGCTTGGGTCTTCAGCAATTTGACTTCATGATGAGAAAGCTCACGGCGTTCGCCTGCATTCATGCCTGCCACATTTAAAAAGGCATAAGCTTCGCGCATCAATTTTTGCACAGGAAAGCCAATTGATTCAAACATCTTCCGGACTTGTCTGTTTCTGCCTTCGTGGATCGTGATCTCAATGATCGCTTTTTCCTTCGCTTTATCTGCGGAGCGCAGTTTCACTTTTGCCGGAGCGGTTTTACGGCCGTCAATGACCACACCGCGTTCCAATCTGCGGAGCTGCTCTTTCGTCGGGATTCCTTTTACACGGGCGATATATTGTTTTTCCACTTCATGTTTAGGATGCATCAATTTGTTCGCAAAGTCGCCATCATTTGTCATCAATAACAAACCCGATGTTTCATAATCCAGTCGGCCGACAGGATACAATCGCTCTGGGATATCCACAAAGTAATCGGCAACTGTTTTTCGTCCTTTATCATCTGTGACTGCTGATACAACACCTCTAGGTTTATAAAAGAGGAAATAACGGTGTTCTTCTTTTGTCAGTTCGATTCCTTCTACTTCGATCCTGTCATTTGGAGATACTTTTGTTCCAAGTTCACGGACAACTTCGCCATTTACGGTTACGCGTCCAGCAGCAATCAATTGTTCCGCTTTACGGCGGGAAGTGACTCCGCTATTTGCTATTACTTTCTGTAATCTTTCCATTATTTCTCCTCCTCTCTTTGTTTCTGGTTAAACCTGTCGAAAAACAGATCTAATTCTGTCTGTTCCAGTTCTTCTGCTTGATCTTCCAGCTGCGGCAATTCCGCCAGCGACTTCAATCCGAAGCTGTCTAAGAATTCATCTGTCGTAACATACAGTTTCGCTCTTCCGGCACCTTCTGCGCGGCCATGATCTTTAACAAGCCCTTTTGCTACTAATGTACGAATTGGACCGTCTGTGTGGACACCGCGGATCTCATCGATCTCCATCCGCGTGATCGGTTGTCTGTATGCAATAATGGCGAGTGTTTCCAAAGACGCTTGCGACAATGTCGATTGATCCGGGATCTCTACTAACTTACGCAGGTAATCTGCGTGTTCTTTCTTTGTGGCTAATTGAAAACTCCCCGCTGTTTCTAGCAAAGTCAGTCCTCGGCTATCTTTACTGCGATAATCTTCTCCGACCGCTTCCAATAGATTAAGTACTTCGATGTGGGTGATCCCCATGACCTGTACTAATTGCTCTACGGACAGTCCTTCATCGCCAGCCGCAAAAAGCAGACTTTCGAGGACTCCCATTTGGTTATTATCTGTCACTTGTCTTTTTCTTCCTTTCCTTGCACATATAAATCAGCAAAATTACCTACTTGTTCCACGATCACAAGTTTTCGCTTCATCAATTCCAGCAGCGCTAAAAAAGTAACTACTAAAGCCTCTCTGGTATTGCCTTCAAACAGCGCTTCAAACTTAGTTCGGTTGTTTTTAGCTGCTTTCAGCGTGACCATGACTTCATCCATTCGGTCCCCGATCGACACTTCCTGCGTTGTTATCCTTGTATGCAGCGGCTTCGCAAGCTTTTGTCTTCGCATCATCTTGTGAAAAGCGCTCAGCATATCCGGCAATCCGACATCTAGTTCTGCTTTTTCGATATCCTTTTCATAAATCTCCAAGTCCATCGGTGCTTTGCCAAAATAAAAACTTCTTTCTTGTTCACGTTCTTTTAATGTTTTGGCAGCTTCTTTGTATTTTTTATACTCCATCAGCTTCTGCACTAGCACTTCCCGCGGATCTTCTTCCAGTTCTTCCATGTCGAGGTCGATCGCAAGTTCTTGTTTCGGCAGCAGCATTTTGCTTTTGATCTGCAATAGCGTCGCAGCCATCACTAAATATTCGCTAGCGATATTTAGTTCCAGTTCCTGCATGGTATGCACAAATTCCATATACTGATCCGTTATTTCAGCCATCGGTATGTCGTAGATATCTATTTCCAGCTGGTTGATCAGATGAAGTAGCAAATCAAGCGGGCCTTCAAAAGCATCTACTTTAAAATTCATTTCTATCATTTTTTTACCGCCTTAAAATAATGACAAATCATTTTGGATCAAGTCATCATAAGTTTCTCTGGCAACAACTAGCTTATCGATCCCGTTTTCGACAAAAACAACAGCAGGGCGGCAGATTCGGTTGTAATTGCTCGCCATTGCATAGCCATAAGCGCCGGTACAGAAAACAGCCAGTATTTCACCGCTTTGCATGTTTGGCAATGGAATATCCCAGATCAGCATATCCCCTGATTCACAGCATTTTCCGGCAATCGATACCGTTTCTTCGGCAGCTTTTTCCGGATGATTCGCGATCACAGCTTCGTATTTTGCATCATAAAGTGCAGGTCGGATATTATCGTTCATCCCGCCATCTACCGCAATATAATCCCGAATTCCCGGCACTTCTTTTCGCGAGCCGATCGAATAGAGTGTCGTTCCTGCTTCGCCGACTAAAGCACGCCCAGGCTCGATCCAGATCTCCGGTACAGCGAGTTCATTTTGCTGGGCAACTTCTTTTACCTCTAAGATGATCTGGCGCACATATTCTGCTGGTTCCAGCGGTTCATCATCCGCTGTATAACGCACCCCGAATCCTCCTCCTAAGTTTAACACACTCGCCTTAAAGCCAAAAGCATCGCGCCACTCTACTAATTTATCCATGACACGGTGAGCAGCCACCTTAAAACCAGTCGTTTCAAAAATTTGCGACCCGATATGGCAGTGTAGCCCTTTCACATCAAAATACGCAGAATCTTGAAGCAACAGTTGTAAAGCTTTTTCTGCCTGTCCATTATCCAATCCAAAACCAAATTTAGAGTCTTCTTGCCCGGTTAAAATATAGTCATGTGTATGCGCTTCGATCCCCGGTGTCACTCGGACAAGAACAGATACTTTCTGCTGCCGTTCACTTAGGATCGTTTTAAGCAGATCGATCTCATAAAAATTATCGACGACGATACAACCAATCTCATAGTCTAGCGCCATTTCAATTTCTTCACGCGTTTTATTATTGCCATGAAAATGAATCAGTTCTGCAGGAAAACCTGCTTTTATCGCTGTATAAAGTTCTCCTCCAGAGACCACATCAACAGAAAGCCCTTCTTCCGCCATCAACTGATAGATCGCGATTGCCGAGAAGGCTTTGCTCGCATAAGCAACTTGTGCAGTGATACCCATTTCTTCAAATGTTCGTTTAAATCCTCTGGCGCGATCACGGATTAAAGCAACATCATACACATACAGAGGTGTGCCGTACTTTTCAGCCAGCTTTATCGTATCCACCCCTCCGATTTCCAGATGCCCTTCTTGGCTTGTTTTCATCGTTCCAAGACGCTCAAATGTCACTTCAATCCCACCTTTATCTCCAATTTTTACATTCACTTGTCTATAGTAGCATAAGACAAACAGTCGCGACAATAACATTATCAAATATATGAAAAAAAGCGGCTTCCAAAGGGAAAGCCGCTTCACGTAATAAAACTGTTCGCGTTTAAGCAAGTTTACTTAAAATCGCCCGTACATATTTCAAGAAAGTCTGCTGCACACGATCTGTCGTTTCGATAACTTCCTCGTGCGAAAGCGGCTGGTCAAGGATTCCTGCAGCCATATTTGTGATGCAAGAGATCCCCAGCACATTTAGACCAGCATGGTTCGCAATAATAACTTCCGGAACCGTCGACATACCAACTGCATCTGCTCCTAGCGTACGCATCATTTTGATTTCTGCTGGTGTTTCGTATGTCGGCCCACTGAATCCAGCATAGACGCCTTCTTGGATCGAGATCGAGAGTTCTGCCGCTACTTTACGCGCTAACACACGTAGTTCTGTTTTATAAGCATCCGACATATCAGGGAAACGCGGACCGAATTGGCTGTCATTTTTCCCGATCAGCGGGTTAGTTCCTGTGAAATTGATGTGATCCGAGATCAACATCAAGTCGCCAGCTTCATACAACTCATTGACACCGCCAGCCGCATTCGTCACGATCAGTGTTTCGACGCCTAAAGCTTTCATTACTCTAACAGGGAAAGTAACTTCCTGCATCGAATAGCCTTCGTAAAAATGAAAGCGACCTTGCATCGCGACCACTTCTTGTCCTTCTAAAGTTCCAAAAACAAATTGTCCAGCATGTCCTTCTACGGTTGAAACTGGAAAATGCGGGACATCTGCATACGATAACGCTGTCCGATCTTCTATTTCATCTGCCAAAACACCAAGACCAGATCCTAAAATCAAGCCGATCTTTGGTGTTTTCTCATAACTTTCCCGAATTTTACCAACTGCTTCTGTTACTTGATCCATACTCATCAATCATTCTCCTTAAAGGTTTATTTTTCTATTTAGGCACGTGGATGATATTTCTTGTAGACATCTTGCAAACGTAGCTTGGTAACGTGCGTATAGATTTGGGTAGTGGAAATATCTGCATGTCCAAGCAATTCTTGAACAGAACGAAGGTCAGCACCATTTTCCAGTAAATGGGTCGCAAACGAATGACGCAGTGTATGTGGTGTGATCGGCTTATCGATGCCGGCTTTCTGAGCAAGCTGCTTTAGTAGCTTCCAAAAGCCTTGTCTGGTGAGTCCGCCGCCATGATGATTCAAAAACACATAATCATTGCGATATTTAGGTTTTCTCAGCTTGGGACGTGCTTCTTCTAAATACTTAGTAAGTACGGCCGTAGCTGTATGTCCAAGCGGTATGATCCGCTCCTTATCCCCTTTCCCGATCGTTTGGATAAATCCCATATGTAAATGCAGATCATCCAGCTTCAAATGGATCAGTTCCGAGACCCGCAGGCCTGTGGCATATAAAATCTCAAGCATAGCCTGATCACGAAGTCCGAGTATCGAATTCGGGTCGGGAGCAGCCAAGAGTTTCTCTACTTCTTCCAAATGGAGCACTTTCGGTAGCGCTTTCGTTTGTTTCGGTGTCTCGATCTGGATCATAGGATCATGATCCATTTTTTGGTCATGCAGTAAAAAATGAAAAAAAGAGCGCAATGAAGCTAAATAACGTGCAATCGTACGCGGAGATTTATCAGCATCGCGTGCAAAAGCAATAAATGCCACGACCGTTCCTCTGGTAATGCTGTTTGGATCGGTTATCCCCTCTATTTCTAAAAAGGAATCAAAATAACGCAAATCCCGCTTATACGCTTGAATGGTATTTGCCGCTAACCCTTTTTCCACAACTAAATAGTGCAAAAAGTCTTCCACATATGGTTGCATGTTCGCACCCCCTACCTTTTATTTTACCATGAATCCCAGTAGAGTATAAGCCTAAAAAAAGACTTATAATAAATTGCTTGTCTGTTCAAACAATTCACTATAAATCTTCTATTATTTATTCGTTTTTTTCGCTTCTTCCCGGCAATTCAAACAAATGCCCTGGAAAGTCAAACGATGGTCCTTCACTTGGAATTTCCAGCGATCTTCAATAATTTTTTCGACATCTTCCAGCAGGTCCTCTTGGATTTCTTCCACCGAACCACATTCGATGCAGACCAAGTGATGATGGAAATGTTTTGCACCTTCTTGTCTTAGATCATAACGCGATACACCATCGCCGAAGTTGATCTTATCCACTACTCGAAGTTCGGTAAGCAACTCAAGCGTCCGATAAACAGTCGCCAACCCCGTATCAGGGGCGATCGCCTTCACTTGTAAGAAAACATCTTCTGCGCTTAAATGATCTTTTTCATTTTCGAGTAGAACGCGGACAGTAGCTTCTCGCTGCGGAGTTAATTTATAGCTGGCTTCATGTAATTGTGTTTTGATTCGTTCAATTCTACCTTCCATTCTGCTTCCTCCCAAACTTGCTTCATTAATTCTCATTATCAATTACTCTAGTTTATAATAATTACAATTAAAATGCAAGTTCTATTTGAAAATATATCCCATTTTAGCATTAAAAATGCTTGCCATAATCGCATTCTCATTAAAAATAATTATTAGATTATAATCATTATTCTAATTGATAATTGCTTCAAGATTTTGCTTTCGCCAGTAAATATAAAAAATACGGTGCACCGATAACCGCCACAACAATACCGGCAAAAATTTCTGAAGGCTGAATAATCAAGCGCCCGATCGTGTCTGCTAGTAATAGAAGAAGACCGCCAGCTAAGGCAGAGACCGGCAACAGCCATTTATGTTCACTGCCTACTAGAGAACGGGCGATATGAGGACCGATCAATCCGACGAACGCGATCCCGCCGCTGACCGAAACACATGCTGCAGCAAGCGCGACAGCCACAATAAGCAAAATAAACTTTTCTCGTTCGACACGCACACCAAGTCCCGTTGCGATCTGATCTCCGAAACCGAGAATATCCAGAGTTTTTGCTTTCCAAACAGCGATCAGACAAGTGACGACAAACCACGGCAGCAAAGCAAATACATACTGCCAGCTGGAAGCCCAGATATTTCCAGCCACCCATTCCGCATACTTTTGGTAATTAAGCGGATCGAGTCGTACTGATAAAACGGTTATCAATGCAGAAATAGCAGCCGCGATCGCGATCCCTGTCAAAAGCAGTCTGTTTGGCAGTAGCCCTTCTTTTCGACTATAAGAAAGCCCGTAAACAACAAATGCTGTGATAATCGCGCCAACAAAGCCAACAAGCGGCATGAATAATACGGGAACATCGATGGTCGAAGGAAAAAAGGAAATGTACAGCATCACGGCAAGTCCCGCCCCATTATTGATTCCAAGTATCCCCGGATCGGCAAGTCCATTACCAGAGATCCCTTGCAAGATCGCGCCGGAAACAGCAAGTCCGGCACCAACTAACAGCGCCACCACGATTCTTGGTAAACGAAATTCTGTGATGATAAGCTGCTGTTGTGGAGTTCCTAATCCGAAAAACGTTTTCCAGATATCCAAAAAAGGAATTTTGGAATACCCAGCATTGACACTATATGTAAACACTAGCACGATCAGAATGAGAAATATCGCCAATACTGCCAGCCGTCTTTTACGCCTTCTTTTTTCAGCTACTGTATACATCTCACAAGTTCCTCCTTTCTTTTCTTGCTACATAAAGGAAGAAAGGAACTCCGATCAATGCAAAAATCACACTGATTGGTGTCTCATACGGCGGATTGATCGTCCGCGCCAGAATATCAGCAGCAAGCGTCAACAAGGCTCCGATCACGGCCGAACAAGGAATGATCCAACGATAGTCCACTCCAACCAAAAATCGCGTCAAATGCGGAATGATCAACCCAATGAAACCAACTGGTCCAACGATCGAAACAGACAATCCAGCCAAAATAAGTACGATCACCATCGTAAAAATTTTTACCAATCCTGTTTTTTCTCCCAGTCCTACTGCGATATCTTCCCCAAGACTTAAAATCGTCACAGATTTACTGATAATGATCGCCCCCAAGAGACCTGCAAGGAGCCACGGCCATACATATTGCAGCTGACTCCACTTTACCCCGGCAACGCCACCTGCATACCAAAATGTCAGATTTTGGCTCAGCTTAAAATAGATCGCGATTCCTTCACTTAATGCTGTCAGCAAGGAACTAACAGCCGCACCAGCAAGCACTAGTTGCGTTGGCGATAAACCTCTTCCAGCCAAGGCACTTATCCCGAAAACGATCATCGCACCGATTGCCGCACCTAAAAAAGAAAACAAAATCAAATAGTTATAGCTCAATCCTGGCAAAAATGCAAAGCAAAGAGCAATCACAAAAGCACTTCCTGCATTCAAACCAAGCAAGCCTGAATCAGCAAGCGGATTGCGCGTCATTCCTTGCATCAAAGCACCCGCCACTGCTAAAGCGGCACCCACCATGATATCGGCCAGCACCCGAGGCACGCGAAGCTCCCAAATGATTTGATGTTGCGTATTTGTTTTATCAAAGTGAAAAAAAGAATCCCACACTGTGTCTAAATGAATATGCGCCGCTCCAACTGCGATCCCAACGAAAGTCAGTAAAACGACCGCTGCGATCCCAACAATCAAAACAACGATAGCCGCTGCAGGACGCGTTTTTATTTTTTCTAATTCCGCAATTTCCATTTTACCTACCACTCTCTCTATGCCATGCAAGCAATCTTGATCTTCCAAATTATAGCATAATTACGGCATATAATTGAATAGAAGTAGGCTGCACATATCCGCAACCTACTCATTTATTAATTCTTCAGTAATTTGTCCACAATAATATCGAGCTGGCCTTCGATCGCAACTGGATCATAATAGAACATTTTGTTAAAATCCATTTCGAATAAATGATTTTTCTTCAAGGCAGGCAAATCTTTCCAAATACCGCTTTCTTTCATATCTGCCAGTGTCCGTTCTCCTTGTTTTTGGCTTGATGAATAGGCAGTGACAAACATATAATCAGCAGCATAATCAGGCAATACCTCTAAGGAGATCTTTTTCCAATCTTGTCCTTCAAATACATCTTTTTTGATTTTTTTGGGTGGTTCCAATCCTAGCGCGTGATAAATGATCTGACCACCGCGTCCCATATTTTGTCCCATGATATAAAAATCTTTATCCTGGACTTCATAGATACCGAATGTTGCATTTTTAGGGAGCTTTCCTTGGATTTTCGCACGAGCTTGTTTTGCTTTTTCGTGATAGTCCGCGATCCATTTTTTTGCTTCGGTTTTTTTGTTTAAAAGCTCGCCAAACATTGTCAACTCTTCTTCGACTGTTTTTGTTGCTCCATATGGAATCAACACAGTGGGAGCGATTTTCGATAATTTCTTATATGTGTCTTCCTTGCTGACAATGATCAGATCTGGACTGAGTTCTGCCACTTTTTCCGCGGAAACTGGATCCCCGAGTTTTTTGACTCCTTTCATGTCGTTTTTAATGAAGGGGTTGTCAAATTGTGAACTTGCCGTTGCAATCGGTTTAATACCGAGCGCGATCAAATCACCTGAGTAATCCTCTGTCACGATTTTTTTGGGATGCGCAGGAATCTTTACGGTCTTTTTATTTGTCATCGTATATGTACGCGTATCTTCCTTCTTTTCTTTACTGCTCGAAGCTGTATTCCCACAAGCGGCAAGCAAGCCCACCACAATGATAGCGATTAATAAAACTATTTTTTTCAAATCTTTTCCCTCCTGCATGTAATGAAATTGATAATCATTCTCAATAAATATATCAGCATTCATGATTGCTGACAACCCTTTTTCTACTTGCATAATAAAATAAAAGAAACTATACTAAGTATTGAGAATGATTATCACTATATACTGGAGCGATGCCCTGTGAAAAATCTCTATACCGAAAATCTCGAAATTTCTTACGATAAACGTGTCATTATCCATGACTTGAACATAGAAATCCCTAAAGGAAAAATCACGGCGCTTGTCGGTGCCAACGGTTGCGGGAAATCTACTATATTAAAGACATTGTCGCGCTTGATGAAACCAAGTAAAGGCAGCGTACTATTAGATGGAAAGAAAATCCACCGCCAATCTACCAAAGAATTGGCTAAGGAGATCGCGATCTTACCGCAAAACCCTTCTGCTCCAGACGGTCTGACCGTATTTGAACTGGTTTCTTACGGCAGAGCACCTCATCAAAGCAGCTTCAAACCAATGAGCCAAGAAGATCGAGACAAGGTTTTCTGGGCCCTACGAGTCACTAATCTGTTGGATTTTGCCGATGATCCGATCGAGAACTTATCGGGCGGACAAAGGCAACGTGCTTGGATCGCAATGGCGGTCGCCCAAGAAACAGATGTGCTGTTCCTTGATGAGCCAACCACCTTCCTCGATATGACGCATCAGCTAGATGTCCTTAACTTGTTAAAACAGCTTAATGAGGTCGAGAAGCGTACGATCGTTATGATCGTCCACGATCTGAATCATGCTTCCCGCTATGCAGATCATATGATCGCCATCAAAGACGGTGGTGTCTTTGCATCCGGCACACCTGCGACAGTGATGACAGAAAGTACACTTGAATCGGTATTCAACATCAAGGCAGATATTTTGATCGATCCTCGCAGCGGGGTCCCACTCTGCCTGCCATATGAAACATGTAACGGCTGCGAAATCAAAGAAGCTGCGGGAGGGGTAACCAATCTTGTCCAAGGAATTGTTTGACATCACCATTATCGGAGGCGGCCCGGTAGGCCTTTTTGCCTCCTTTTATAGCGGCCTACGGGCAATGAAAACGAAAATAATCGAAGCAGAACCAGATGTAGGCGGCAAAGTCCGCTACTTCTATCCAGAGAAACTCATCCATGACATCGGTGGCATTCCGGAAATACGTGGCAGCGATTTTGTCAATGGCTTAAAAGAACAAGCCGAAACATTTGAACCTGAGATCTGCTATAACGCGAAAGTCATTGATCTCAAACGTCTGGCAGACGGTACTTTTGAATTAACGGATAATACTAGAACAACACATTACAGCAAAACGGTTTTGATCGCAGTAGGCAGCGGAACCTATATCGTCAATCAGCTAGAAGTAGAGAACGCAGACAGCTTTGAAACTGCTATCCACTATCATGTGCGTGATTTAGAAGCTTTCCGCGGACAAGAAGTGATTGTTTCCGGCGGAGGCGACGCGGCAATGGATTGGGCACGAATGCTGGAAGACATCGCTGCAAAAGTCCATCTCGTTTACCGCGGAGAAGATTTCCGAGGCCACGAACGGCGTGTCCAAGAATTGCGCGCTTCCAATGTTAACGTCCTAGTTCAGCATGAGATCCAGTCGCTTTATGGTGAAAATGGCCAGTTAGAAGGTGTAACGCTGTTTTGTAAACAAACCAGTACTTCTTTCCAATTACCAGCAGCAGCTGTGTTCGTGAATCACGGCGTAAAGATCGATATCGGTACCATGCACGACTGGGGCTTCCAAACCGAAGAATACGGTATCGTAGTAGACGAAACTATGGCCACCACCGTCCCTGGTATTTATGCTTGCGGCGACGTGGCCATTTATCCCCGCAAGATCCGGATCATCGCTGCCGGTTTTCACGAAGGTCCGATCGCTGTTAATAGCGCAAAAAGATTTTTAGAACCGGATGCAGCGAATGAAGCAATGGTTAGTACGCACCATGAGAAGTTTATGCATTTGTCGTGAAAAAAAATCGATTAATAAAAGAATCGCTTGAATCCATTTTTAAAAATGGTATTTTCAAGCGATTCTTCTTTGTTAGTATCTAGTATTTACATGGAAAGACGACTCGATCTGTTTTTCATCTATACTGTTCCAACTCCAAATACTGCACCGCATACATTGTTTTTACATCAAAAATATTTCCTGTCTCTATCAATTGCTTTGCTTCTTCTAAAGAAACTTCGACCACATTGATAAATTCATCCTCATCTTTTGCAAGTGGATCGTCGGCTTTTTTCAATTTTTTGGCAACGTAAACATGCAGTACTTCGTCGGCAAACCCCGGCGAGGAGGCAAATGACGTTACATATGCCAAGTCATCAGTTTGGTATCCGGTTTCTTCCTCTAATTCTCGTTTCGCAGCTTCTATCCTATCTTCTTCCGGCTCTAATTTGCCAGCCGGAATCTCGATGATCGTTTTTTCCAATGGTTTGCGAAATTGTTCGACTAAAACTAATTTATCGTCTATAACTGGAATGATCGCTACTGCCCCTGGGTGTTTGACCAATTCCCGTTTCGCTTGATTACCATCGGGAAGCAAGACATCTGCTACTGTTAAGTCGATTATCTTTCCTTTATAAATAGTTGTTTCCGAAATTGTTTTTTCTTCTAAAGACCTCACGCATCTCCACCTGCTTTCATTTTCTCAAAGTATATCATATTGCGAGTCTTAGAGTAATTTACGTCCTTCGACGGATAAACACTTTACTAAAATTATGGTATGATTATAGCAATAAAAGTTTTCCTAACAGGGTATAGATAAATATAATGCGATTTGTTCGGCTAACGGACATATAAGTACATTGAAGGAGTAGATAAATGATGACATATTTTAAAAAAATCCTGGCGTTCTTAGGCTCCATTATTATTGTTTCCATAATTGGTGCGATCATAGATACGATTTTTTCCAACGGCTTGCTTACGGGTATCATCGTAATAGTCGCCGCAGTTGTTCTCTTCTTCTTCTCTTCACGTGCTGGCGACAAAGCAAGGGAGATCACGACCGGTCTCAAGAAAAAAGAATATAAATACATTCGGACAAATTTAGAAGAGGGGCGTACCAAGATCTTGCGCCTACAAAAAATCATGAATCAAAATAAAAATCTGTATTCTTTTCAAGAAAGAAATAAAACACTCCAGCTCACGAAACGGATCTACGGCATCGTCAAGGAAAATCCAAAACGTTTCTATGAAACAGAAGATTTCTTCTTCTCTCACCTTGACTCTTTAGTAGAATTGACGGAAAAATATGCCTTCTTAGAAAGACAACCCGTTAAAGACAAAAAAATCTATCAAACGTTATCGGATACAAGAACATTGCTGAATGATTTGAGCCGCGTTATCGAAAAAGATTTATTCCAGCTACTCAAACGAGATGTGAACAGCTTGGATTTTGAACTGGAAGTCGCGAAGAATTCTATTTCGAGACAAAAACAAAAAATGGAAGGAGAAACGCGACATGACTCAAACTGACCCTACGAATGAAAAAGACCAAGTATTAGAAAAAGAAATTAATCAAACACTAGATGATCTACTCGCTAATCCCTTCGGAGAGGCTAAAACATCCGAAACAGCGATCACGAATTCTGAAAATGAACCAGCTGAGCGTCTAGTTGATATGCTCTCTGAACGTAATAAACAGCAAGCACAAGAATTGGCCAAACAAATTGAACCTGGTAACCAATCCGCGATTTTGAGCTATGGTGCGCCGGCCCAAGCAAAACTGCATGATTTTTCGCATTCGATGTTGAACCACGTACAAAAACAAGATGTCGGACCGATCGGAGAGATCATCAGCGACCTAATGTATCGTCTTCAAGAAGCAGATCCGGACGAACTAGCTGCAAGAAACCGCAATATTTTTACGAAAGTCTTTCACCGTGTGAAACAATCCGTCAATGAGATTACTTCTAAATACCAAAAAATCGGCACCCAAATCGACCGCATCGCGTTGAAATTGGAACATGCCAAAAAACGATTGATTGAGGACAACTCCTTTTTAGAACAACTTTATGACAAAAATAAAGATTACTTCCAAGCGCTTAACATCTATATCGCTGCCGGAGAACTCAAATTAGAAGAAATCAACAAGACATTGATTCCGGAACTACGTAAAAAAGCTGAAGATACTGGAGATCAAATGGCGTATCAAGACGTCAATGACCTTACTCAATTTGCCGACCGCCTTGATAAACGTGTATATGACTTGAAATTAAGTCGCCAAATCACGATTCAGCAAGCGCCACAGATCCGTTTGATCCAAAATACGAACCAAGCGTTGGCAGAAAAGATCCAATCCTCTATCATGAATGCTATTCCACTATGGAAAAACCAAGTTGCGATCGCTCTTACTCTATTAAGACAACAACAGGCCGTCCAAGCACAGCGCAAAGTTTCCGAAACAACGAACGAACTCTTGAAACGTAATGCGGATATGTTGAAAACAAATGCCATTGAAACTGCCCGTGAAAACGAACGTGGCATTGTCGACATTGAAACATTGAAAGAAACGCAAACAAGTTTGATCGAAACATTGCAGGAAACATTGAAGATTCAGCAAGAAGGCCGCCAAAAACGTGTAGCAGCTGAAAAAGAATTGATTTCGATGGAACAAGAATTGAAAGAACGCCTTATTGAAATGAAATAATAAAACCCGTTATCCTCTGCGTGAGTGATAACGGGTTTTTATATGCCTTCTAATCGTAAATTTTCATAATACACAGGTTTGAGATTTGTGACGGTGAGGCCAATCAGCCGGATACTCTCTTCCCCGCTATAGCTGGCATTGAGTAATGCTTTTCCTGCTTGGAAGATGGCCTCCGAATCGTTGACATATTCACTGAGCGTCAACCTTCTCGTATAGGTCGTAAAATCGCGGTAGCGAATTTTAAGAACGACTGTTTTACCGTTTTTATGGATTTTTTGCAAACGCTCCGAGATCTGCGCGGCGAATTTCCTTAAATAGCGTTGAATCATTATTTCATCCCAAACATCTTTTTCAAAAGTGGTTTCCTTACCAACGGATTTCCGATCGCGATTTGGGTTGACAATGTTGCTAGATTGCCCACGGACGTGACGGTATAATTGGTAGCCATGTTTATTCAGTTCCCGCAGCAGATCCCATTCGCTCCAGGCTTTTAGATCTGCGCCTGTGTATATACCCAGACGATGCAGTTTCTCTGCTGTGACCTTCCCTACGCCATAGAATTTCGTGATCGGGATCCCTTCCAGAAAAGCTTCTGCTTCTTCCGGTGGCACCACGGTAATACCATGCGGTTTATGATAATCAGAAGCGATCTTGGCGATAAATTTATTATAAGAAACTCCTGCTGAAGCAGTAAGACCAAGCTCTCTAAAAATCGTTCGCTGGATATCTTGTGCAAGGTAAGTCGCAGATTTCATTCCTACTTTATTATCCGTGACATCTAAGTAAGCCTCATCCAACGATAAAGGCTCGATCAAGTCGGTGTAACGGTGGAAAATGGCCCTGATCTGATTAGAAACTTCGACATAATGCGACATATTTCCATGAATAAAAATACCTTGTGGGCAAAGTTTGACTGCTTGTTTGGTCGGCATGGCAGAATGCACGCCGAATTTTCGTGCTTCATAAGAACAAGTAGACACGACCCCGCGTTTATTCGGATCTCCCCCGATGATAAGCGGTTTGCCGCGATATTCAGGATGATCTCGCTGTTCAATAGATGCATAAAAAGCATCCATATCAATATGAATAATCTTCCGACTTGTATCCATAAGCGCCGCCTCCTAAAAAGAACATTTGTTCTATTTTAGTTTATCATATTTTCTCCAAAAAGAAAAGAAGCTACTTTGCAAGAGCTTCTTACTTTTTCATAAATGCACGTTTTCCTAAGACTTCGATTAAGCTTGGCATTATTTGGTATATCCGCGTACCGATATTCATGGCAAAGGGTAAGTTTATCTCACGTTTTTTCTTTCCGAAAATCGAGACGATCTTATGCGCTACTTTTTTCGGATCGAGAACGAGGAACCCGACACTTTTTAAATAGTTGCCTGACGAATCCGCAATATCGAAAAAATTAGTAGCGATGGGGCCGGGATTAACGGTGGTGACATAGATGTTTTCCGGTGCTAATTCCATCCGCAAGGCGTTGGAAAAACCGAGGACCGCATACTTAGTCGCAGAATAAACGGCCGATTTTGGGGTCGCGATCTTGCCTGCCTGGGAGGCGATATTGATGATATGCCCCGACTTGCGCTCCTGCATGGCTGGCAAAAACAATTGCGTCAGCTGCATCAATCCTTGTACATTGGTCGCGAACATCTTCTCGATCGTTGCAAATGGAATAGCAGCAAATTCTTCAAATAAGCCAAAACCAGCACAATTGACAAGTATGTCTGGTGGATAAGTGACTAATAGGTCAGCAGCTATTTCTCCCACCGCTTCTCTATCGGTCATATCAAGCGAATAAACAGGACAATCGACTGCATATCGCTTTTGGATCTCTTCTGCCAGCGATTCCAGTTTGTCCTTGCGGCGTGCTAGCAAAACTGGTTGATAGCCTTTTTCTGCTGCTTGGGTGGCGATTTCCCAACCTAGTCCACTGGACGCCCCCGTAATAATGACGATTGGTCTCATCAAAACATCCTTTCTATATCGTAAAGCGGCTAAAGTCATTAGCTAGTTCAGTTTCTGGGAAAAGGCTGCGCGCTTCTTCAAGTAATTGTCCGCTTCCTTCCTTATCATAGCGTGCACTGATGTGCGTGATGATAAGTCGTTTTGCTCCGGTTTTTTTCGCCAGTTCGGCAGCTTGATGCGTCGTGGAATGCATATATTCATGCGCCAACTTTTCTAATCCTGCTTCAAAAGTAGCTTCATGAACAATCACATCCGCATTTTTCCCTAGTTCTAGACTTGCCGGTATTTGTCTGGTATCCCCATAGATCGCAATGATCTTGCCAGCTTGCGAGGGGCCGATATAATCGCTGCCATCGATCGTTCTGCCATCTTCCAATTCCACAGATTCGCCTTTTTTGATTGCTTGAAAAATCGGTCCCGGTGGCACGCCGATCTCCTGTAGTTTTTCGGCATATAACGCCCCTGGCTTGTCTTTTTGGACGATCCGATAGCCATAGCTAGCAATCCCGTGATCAAGCTGATCGCAGCTGACGGAAAATGTGTCGTCATCGAAAAGCAGGCCCGGCTCAATTTCTTCAAAAGTGATGGTATACGATAAGTGTGTGCCACTGAGCCGCAGTGCACTCTCTACATATTCTTGAATCCCTTTTGGTCCGTAAATCGTGATTGGCTTCTCCTTGCCCTGAAACGAGCGACTGCTGAGAAGTCCTGGCAATCCGAAAATATGATCGCCGTGCATATGGGTAATGAATATTTTTTCTAATTTACTCAATTTGATCGTGCTTTTTAAGATTTGATGTTGCGTTGCTTCTCCGCAATCAAACAGCCAAATCGATTTCCGCTCATCTAAAAGTGATAATGCGATCGAGGTAACATTTCTGCTTTTGGAAGGAAGTCCTGCCCCCGTTCCAAGAAATATGAGTTCCATAATGATTTTGTCCTTTCTTTCAGCTTCATAGATCCATTTTATCACATTTTCATGTATGATTGGAAAAACAAGTCTCTCTCTGGCTTCAGAAGATAAAATCTTCGCTCTGCGGTTCAATCATTTGCACAAACTCTTATTAACGGCTAAAATAATATGGAACTACTGGTGAGTTTTTTACTCATCATTTAAAATGCGTAATCAACTTCTGGCTGATTTCATAAATAAGACCTATAGGGACAAGAAAGAGGGTAAATAAAGTATGGCAGACAAGTTAGAACAAAAAGCTTTAATTACTATATTTGGTGGTACAGGGGATTTAGCAAATCGGAAACTTTACCCTTCTCTTTATCACCTTTTCAGAAAAGGCTATCTAAAGGAGCATTTTGCGGTTATCGGGACGGCACGGAGAGAATGGAGTGACGATTTTTTCCGGCAAAAAGTAACGGAATCGATTCAAGACATTGAAGGCTCAGAAAAAGACGCTGAAGCATTTGCTTCTCATTTCTATTATCAATCCCATGACGTGACCAATCGCGAATCTTACGTGAAGCTAAAAAATCTTTCTGAAAAGTTGGATGAAAAATATCAATTAGAAGGCAACCGATTATTTTACTTAGCGATGGCACCGAATTTCTTCGGAACGATCGCGAGTCGAATCCAATCAGAAGGTTTTGTTGATACGGAGGGCTTCCACCGTTTGATCATCGAAAAGCCATTCGGCCATGATCTAGAGAGCGCGAAGGAATTAAATGATAGTCTTCGCCTTGCTTTTAATGAAAATGAAATCTATCGCATCGATCATTATTTAGGCAAAGAATTAGTGCAGAACATTCCTGTACTTCGTTTCGCGAATCCGCTTTTAAATGCGGTCTGGAACAATAAGTATATTGCCAATATCCAAGTATCCTTGACGGAAACATTGGGCGTAGAAGAACGCGGACGCTATTATGATGAAAGTGGCGCGATTCGTGATATGATCCAAAACCATACGTTGCAAATCGTCTCACTGCTCGCAATGAACCCGCCAATCGATCTAACAACAGAAGATATCCGCAATGAAAAAGTGCGGGCGCTTCGTTCGCTTCGAGTTTATGAAGGCAAAGAAGTGGCAGAAAACTTTGTCCGCGGTCAATATGGCGCTGGAGAAGTGGACGGCGAAACTTTAGAATCCTACCGCGATGACAAAAACGTTGACTCTGCGTCTACCACTGATACATTTGTAGCGGCGAAACTAATGGTCGATAACGATCGTTGGGCCGGTGTTCCTTTCTATATTCGTTCTGGTAAACGTCTTAATAAGAAAGCCACCCAAATCGCGATCGAATTTAAAAAGAATCCGCATCACTTGTTCGGCGATGAATCATTAGCAGGCAACACGCTTGTGATCAATGTACAGCCTGACGAAGGCATCTACCTTTACTTGAATGCGAAGAAGCCAGGCGGTGGCATGGAAAGTATGCCGATCCAATTGGATTACAGCCATACTTCTCCAGATGGCTCGCCTATTCCAGAAGCATACGAAAAACTGATCTTAGACAGCTTACGTGGCGACGCTACTTACTTCTCGCATTGGGATGAAGTTTCGACCTCATGGAATCTAGTCGATCATGTTATCGAGGAATGGAATAAAGAAACACCCGAGTTCCCAAATTATGCATCCGGTTCTACCGGACCAAAAGCAGCGGATGAATTGCTTGCCCGTGACGGCTTTAAATGGTTTGATAAATAAAAAAAAGCTTGAGCCTTTGGGTTCAAGCTTTTTTTTGAAGATAAATATTATTTCCAACTTGCCTACATAACGATCAGATCCTAGACAAAGTCGAATGCTTGGGCGCTTATGAGGCGTGAATCGAAACTGAGCGTTTGTCTGGCAAATCGTTTTTTATTTTCAAATCACTCCGTTCTCATGTTAAAATGAAAAAAAGAGCAATCAGGAGGTCCATCCATGGCTGAAAACGTAGAAGATTACTTAGAAAAAGGAATGTACGGCGCGAAAGAGATCAATCCTGAGGAAAAGAAAAAATTTCTCGGTACTTATCGCGAACGTGTGATTCTGGCAATGCATAAAGAAGATGTGCTAGCCGGCAAGTTTTTTGAGGAAATCAAACAAGCAATGCAGGCAGATCCACAGGCGAGATTACTCTTAAATAGTCAATTATCGTATGATTACTTACGTCCGTATATCCACCTCGCTGAAAAATATCATCATGCTTTTTCCCTTGTAACGCGCAAAGCAGAGGAAACAGATGTTTATTTGGTATTGACTGCAACAGAAGCAGTCGATAAGGAAACGATCTTCCTTAGTGAAAACACTGCTGACTTGCCAGAAAAAGAAGAAGAACAAAAAAAATCTTTTTTACAAAAAGTACAAGACCTTTTGAAAAAAGATTAGGAAGGAATTATGTATGTTAGCCATTATTGTGAAAGCCCTCGCGATACTGATGCTGCTTCAAGCACTGTATCTCTTTATCCGCCGCAACTTCGAATACGGTGTCCTCTTCCTTTTGATCACTGCAGCGCTCTTCATTCTTTCGCAAATCTAAAGCGGGCGCTGTTTTCGAATGGCTTCTTTCAGCATCTGCTGCATTTCCCCTATTCCTCGCGCTCCGACCAGCGGAAAAACAAACTGCTGTTCTGGTGCAGTTTTCTCCAATAAACGAATAAATTTTTTCCCGCCCAACATCACTATTACTTCTTGATTGATTTCTAGCTGCTTCCAACCTGCCTGCAGTTCCGGCAGTGAGATCGTTTCTGCATTGACACCATTATAATCAAAGCGCACATCATAACTTCCCGTTACCAAATCATCAGGTTTCAAAAAGCCGTACTTCGGCGATAAGATCAAATAACTTTCTCCCAACATTTCGGCATAGCCCCGGCATAATCGATGAAAGGTTCCTGTATAGGCTTCTTTTGCTGGAACTGGACCTTTTTCAGGTTGTTTATCCCAGATCTTTGGTTTCCCCGACGGAATAATCATCATGCTGTCATTCCCCCTTTTCACGCAAATATTCCCAGCGCAACACTTTCCCTACCGGTTCATTGACGTCTTGACCTTCCATATAGGTAAAATGATTGTGCCGCAATACTTGGATGGATGCTTGGTTAGTTGCATAGCAGCGTGCAAAGATTTTGTGGATCACCGGTTCCTGCAAGAGCCAATTCAATAATGCTGCGATTGCTTCCGACATGTAACCTTGATTTTGATACGCGGGTACGATACTGTAGCCCAGCTCGATCTCCCCTGTTTCATCAGGATCACCTTGCCCTCCGATCTCACCAATGATCATTTTCGCTTCTTTTAAGACGACTAATTTGGTCCATCTCGTCATCGCCGGTTTTTTTTCTACGTTTTCTAATACATAAGGTAAATAAAAGAAAAAATCGATCCCCGGCCAATCTCGTGAGACTTCATAACCTGTTATTTCTTCCAAAGCCTCTGGTCCCTCGATCGTTGCCCGAATCATTTCTAATGAATACGTGATCAACAGTAATCTATCTGTTTCAATAATATGGTCCATATTGGTTGCCTTCTATCTGTAAATTTTAATAAGAATCCTATTCCGATAGTAACGGATATCGTTTCAAAAGTAAAATAAAGGTCATTTTCAAAAAATAAAATTATTCAGACTATTTAGTTGACCTTTTATTTTTGTAAGCGATTACAAGTTAGTTATAGCAAAGATATAGTACCAGGTACTAAAAATCATTATCCTCCCTATTTAGCAGAATTGCTTGAATTGATAGAAAAATCCAAAATTAGCTGTTGACTTTCCTTAGGCAGACGTATATATTAATACTAACATCACTTGGCACACATAAGTGATCGCTGAAATCAAAATCGATAATTTAGAATTCCATTATGATTAAAGGGGTACGAGATCATGAAAAAGGCAAATCTAGTCATTACAATTTTATTACGCTGACAGGGCTATGAACATACTGTTTGATTTAACAGTTGTTTGAGTCCTGTTTATGATTAATGGGATTCTTACAAAGCATCCCATTTTGTTTTTGACAAATTGGGGTGCTTTTTTATTAGCAGGTACTAGAATCAATAGTTTGTTTTTTCTAAATATTCAGCATTCACAAGGATAATTAATAAAGAAATGAGGGGTACGTTATGCGAAGTGACAAAATCAAAAAAGGTGTCGATCAGGCTCCAGCGCGCAGTCTGCTGAGAGCAACCGGCCAAATCAAAAGTTCTGGTGATATGAATAAGCCATTTATCGCCATCTGTAATTCCTATATCGACATCGTTCCAGGACATGTCCATTTGCGGGAGCTGGCAGATGTAGCGAAAGAAGCGATCCGCGAAGCCGGGGGTATCCCCTTCGAATTCAATACGATCGGCGTAGATGATGGGATCGCAATGGGACATATTGGAATGCGCTATTCCCTTCCAAGCCGGGAAATCATCGCGGATGCAGCGGAAACGGTTATCAACGCTCACTGGTTCGATGGTGTTTTCTATATTCCGAACTGCGACAAGATCACACCCGGCATGCTACTCGCATCCGTTAGAACCAACGTACCAGCTATCTTTTGTTCCGGAGGCCCGATGAAAGCAGGATTATCTGCACATGGGAAAGCATTGACCCTTTCTTCGATGTTTGAAGCAGTTGGTGCCTTTAAAGAAGGAAGTATCTCTCAAGAAGACTTTCTCGATATGGAAGCAAATGCCTGTCCGACATGCGGCTCTTGTGCCGGGATGTTTACAGCCAACTCTATGAACTGTCTAATGGAGATCCTCGGTTTAGCACTTCCGGGAAACGGGACAACACTGGCAGTATCCGATGATCGGCGCGAATTGATCCGAAAATCTGCTTTCCACTTGATGGATCTCGTGAAAAAAGATATTCGTCCTAAAGATATCGTTACGAAAGATGCGATCGATGACGCATTTGCCTTAGACATGGCAATGGGAGGTTCGACCAATACCGTGCTGCATACACTGGCACTTGCAAACGAAGCAGGAATCGATTACGAACTGGATCGCATCAATGATATTGCAAAACGCGTCCCTTATCTTTCCAAAATCGCTCCTTCTTCTGCTTATTCCATGCATGATGTTCATGAAGCAGGCGGTGTATCGGCAATCATCAAAGAACTTGTCGATCTTGGCGGAGCGATCCATCCCGACCGCATCACCGTCACTGGGAAAACGATCCGCGAGAATGTGGAAGATGCTGTCATCATAAATGAACAAGTCATTCATCCAAAGGAAGATCCCTACAGCCCAGTCGGCGGTCTTTCCATCCTCTTCGGAAATATTGCGCCAAAGGGTGCTGCAATCAAAGTCGGCGGTGTGGATCCTTCTGTAAAAGTCTTTCGCGGCGAAGCGATCTGCTTCAGCACACATGACGAAGCAGTCGAAGCAATCGATAACCATACCGTTCAGGAAGGTCATGTCGTCGTGATCCGCTATGAAGGTCCAAAAGGCGGTCCAGGAATGCCGGAAATGCTCGCTCCTACTTCTAGTATCGTAGGACGCGGATTAGGTAAAGACGTGGCACTGATCACAGACGGACGCTTCTCAGGTGCAACGCGTGGTATTGCAGTCGGACATGTTTCTCCCGAAGCAGCAGCTGGCGGTCCGATCGGTCTTATCAACGACGGCGACATCATTACGATCGACCTTCCCAACCGGACACTGAATGTAGAAGTTTCCGATGAAGAATTAGAAGCCCGCAAGAAAGATGTTCCAAAATTCAAAGCAAAAGTGAAAACTGGTTATCTAGCAAGATATACGGCTCTCGTGACATCAGCACATACTGGTGGTGTTATGCAGATCCCAGAAGATTTGATAGATTGATCAATAACGACAAAGAGGTGAGGAAATTGGTTACACAAAGAGCAGCAACAACACAAGCAAGTCAGACAAAATCAGGAGCCGAACTCTTTATCGATGCCCTGAAAAAGCAGGATGTTGAAATGGTTTTCGGCTATCCCGGCGGCGCGGTCCTACCTATCTATGATGCCTTTTACAAAAGTAATTTCCCCCACATCCTAACACGGCATGAGCAAGGCGCCGTCCATGCAGCAGAAGGATATGCGCGGGTGACAGGCAAACCAGGTGTGGTTGTCGTTACCAGCGGCCCCGGTGCTACAAACGTATTGACAGGAATCGCTGATGCCATGAGTGATTCGATTCCACTAGTCGTTTTTACCGGTCAAGTGCATACACCCGGTATCGGGAAAGATGCTTTCCAAGAAGCAGATATGATCGGACTGACGATTCCTATCACCAAATATAATTATCAAGTCAGAGATATCAAAGAACTGCCACGTATCGTCAATGAAGCATTCCACATTGCGAATACCGGCCGAAAAGGACCTGTAGTAGTAGATATCCCTAAAGATCTCGGAATCGCTGAAACAGATACCGTGCATCCCGATACGATCAAACTACCAGGCTATCAGCCAACCTACATTCCGAATCTATTGCAAGTCGAAAAATTAGCACAAGCGATCTTAGCTGCTAAAAAGCCATTGATCTTGGCTGGCGCGGGAGTCAATCACTCCAAAGCAACAGCAGAACTGTTGGAATTTGCAGAACGCTATGATATCCCAGTTGTCAACACACTGCTCGGCCTAGGTAGTTTTCCTAATCATCACGAATTGTTCTTGGGAATGGGAGGTATGCACGGCTCTTATGCAGCAAATATGGCCCTTACCGACTGCGACCTGCTGATCAATTTCGGTTCCCGCTTTGATGATCGCTTGGCCAGTGCACCAAAAGAATTTGCACCAAACGCCGTGATCGCTCATGTCGATATCGATCCGGCCGAGATCGGGAAAATCATTGAAACGCAGATCCCGATCGTAGCTGATATCCGGGCTACATTAGAAGCACTGCTTGCCATCCAAGTAACAGAAGCTTTCGACTTCTCGCATTGGCATAAGCTTAATACAACGCGTAAAAATCGGCATCCCTTCTCTTATGACCGCAACACCAAGACACAGATCAAACCGCAGCGCGTTATTGAGATCATTGGCGAGATCACACGCGGCGAAGCATTGGTCGCGACCGATGTCGGACAGCACCAAATGTGGGTGGCGCAGTTTTATCCGTTCCAATTTGATCATCAGATCATCACTAGCGGTGGCCTCGGTACTATGGGCTTTGGCTTCCCGGCAGCAGTAGGCGCACAACTCGCCTTCCCAGAAAAAACAGTCGTCGCTTTTGTTGGCGATGGTGGTTTCCAAATGACCAATCAAGAACTCGCGATCCTTGCTGGATATGGGATCAACGTCAAAGTCGTGATTTTGAACAATCATTCGCTTGGTATGGTCCGGCAATGGCAAACCAAATTCCACGGGGAACGTTACTCCCATTCGATTTTCGACAGTCAACCGGATTTTGTTAAATTAGCAGAAGCCTATGGCGTAAAAGGCTATCGTTTTACGAATCCAGAAACGATCGAAAACGATTTGAAAAAAGTATTCCTACAAACAGGTCCGGCAGTTATCGATGTTGAGATCCCTGGGGACGAGCAAGTGCTGCCGATGGTGCCAAGTGGAAAACCAAACCATCAAATGGAAGGAGTCGAATAAGATGCGCCGTATCATCACTGCTACTGTGAATAATTCTTCCGGCGTGCTAAACAGGATCACCGGCGTTATTTCCCGCCGGCAATACAACATCGACAGTATCTCTGTTGGCTGGACAGAAGAAGAAAATATCTCACGAATCACGATCGTTGTTCATGTCGACTCACTCTATGAGATCGAACAAGTAACGAAACAGCTCAACAAACAAATCGATGTCTTGAAAGTCAGCGATATTACAGATGACCCGCATATCGAACGAGAGCTGGCATTAGTAAAATTAAATGCACCTGCCCCGCTCCGCTCGGAATTAAATGCGGTGATCGAGCCTTTCCGCGCTACGATCATCGATGTTGGCACCAAAAACATCGTAGTCCAAGTCAGCGGCACAAGTGAAAAAGTCGATGCGTTTGTCGATACAGTCAAACCATATGGCATCAAGCAATTAGCACGAACAGGCGTGACCGGGTTTACCCGCAGCAGTAAAAAAAATAGTTGAGATTTCACTGAGAGCATCTGCTTTCTGAAATAGATATCAAACGTTGGAGGTTAGGAAAATGACAAAAGTATATTATGAAGATGCTGTAAAAGAAAATGCACTAACGGGGAAAAAAGTTGCCGTTATCGGTTATGGATCACAAGGACATGCGCATTCGCAAAACCTGCGTGACAATGGCAATGACGTTATCATCGGTATCCGCGAAGGACGTTCTAAAGAAAGTGCGAAAAACGACGGCTTCGATGTTTACTCCGTTGCCGAAGCGAGTAAACAAGCAGATGTCATCATGATCCTTCTACCAGACGAAATCCAAGGAGATACATACGAAAAAGAAATCAGCCCAAACTTGGAAGCAGGAAATGCCATTGTTTTCGCCCATGGTTTCAACATCCATTTTGATGTGATCAAACCTCCTACAGATGTAGATGTTTTCCTAGTTGCACCAAAAGGCCCCGGACATCTAGTAAGACGTACCTTTGTAGAAGGCGGTGCCGTCCCTTCCCTCTTCGCCGTCCACCAAGATGCCACTGGCAAAGCGCAGGACCTCGCCCTTTCTTATGCCAAAGGAATCGGAGCTACACGTGCCGGCGTTATCGAAACAACTTTCAAAGAAGAAACAGAAACGGATCTATTCGGTGAACAAGCTGTCCTATGCGGCGGTGCCACTCACCTTATCCAAGCAGGCTTTGAAACACTTGTAGAAGCAGGCTATCAACCGGAACTCGCTTACTTCGAAGTACTGCATGAGATGAAACTGATCGTAGACCTGATGTACGAAGGCGGTATGGAAAAAATGCGCTATTCGATCTCCAATACAGCAGAATATGGCGACTATGTATCCGGTCCACGCATCGTGACCAGCGATACGAAGAAAGCGATGAAAGAAGTATTGACGGATATCCAAAATGGTAATTTTGCCAAATCGTTTATCGATGACAATAAAAACGGCTTCAAAGAATTTCACCGAATGCGCAAAGAACAGCAAGGTCATCAAATCGAAGCAGTCGGCAAAAATCTCCGCGAAATGATGCCGTTCGTAAATCCAAGAAAATAATTGTTAAAAAGCATCTAGCTTGGGAACCTCTGCAGCAGCAGAGCTCTTCCCTGCTTTTTGTTATCAGTTATGGGTTTTTGCCAGTCCAATGCCTATAACTGATAACAAAAACAACGTGTTTTTTGTATCTACAATACTAATGAAGAGGTGAAATCGAATGAAAAAGGTCCAGTTTTTTGACACAACTCTGAGAGATGGCGAACAAACACCTGGCGTTAATTTTGATGTAAAGGAGAAAATAAGAATCGCCTTACAACTCGAAAAACTAGGCATCGATTGTATCGAAGCGGGATTCCCGATTTCCTCTCCTGGTGATTTTGAATGTGTCAAAGCAATTGCTGATCAAATCAAAACAACAGCCGTAACAGGGCTTGCTCGTTGTGTGGAAAGGGATATCGACCGCGTCGCCGAAGCGCTGCAAAATGCGTATGCCCCGCAGATCCATATTTTCCTAGCCACCAGCGACGTTCACATGAAATACAAACTAAAAATGTCGCGAGCGGAAGTACTGGCATCGATCGATCACCATGTCCGCTATGCAGCCAAACAATTTGAGATCGTCCAGTTTTCACCGGAAGATGCCACTCGAACAGACCGCAGTTTCCTGATCGAAGCTGTACAGACGGCGATCACGGCTGGCGCAAAAGTCATCAATATCCCGGATACCGTCGGCTATACTAACCCTACTGAATTCGGCCAACTGTTCCGCGAACTCAGAGCAGCGATTCCTGAATTTGATGCTGTCACCTTCTCCTGCCACTGCCACGATGATCTCGGTATGGCAGTTGCGAACTCGCTAGCAGCGATTGAAAACGGTGCGACCCGTGTGGAAGCAACGATCAACGGTATTGGTGAACGAGCTGGTAATACGGCACTTGAAGAAGTTGCTGTTGCCCTGCATATTCGGAAAGATTTTTATCAAGCAGAAACAACTATCACACTCAATCAATTTAAAACGACAAGCGATCTCGTCAGTCGTCTTTCCGGCCTTCCTGTTCCGAAAAACAAAGCAGTTATCGGCGGCAATGCTTATGCACATGAATCCGGAATCCATCAAGATGGCGTCCTTAAAAATCCCGATACGTATGAAATCATCACTCCCGCTCTCGTCGGTGTAGAAAAGAATTCCTTGCCACTCGGCAAACTATCTGGCAAGCACGCTTTCCAAACAAAGCTGGCAGAACTTGGCTATGAGATCACAGCCGAAGAACAATCGCGCTTGTTCAAACGCTTTAAACAACTGGCTGATGCCAAAAAACAGGTTACCGAAGAAGACATCCATGCACTTGTTTTAGGGGAATCGCAAGAAGCAGATAAACCCTTTGAATTGGAACACATGCAGATCCAATATGTTACAAATGGCATTCAAGCAGCGGTGCTTCGTATTAAAGACGCAACTGGCAAGATTGCCGAAGATGCTGCGACTGGTTCGGGAAGTATCGAAGCGATCTATAACGCGATCAATCGCCTTACCAATCAAACAGTTACCCTCTCTGATTACCGTATTCAATCCATTTCCGCAGGGCAAGACGCCCAAGCAGAAGTCCATGTCATTATTGAGACAACGAATGGTCGTCAGCTACACGGGATCGGCATCGACTATGACGTCCTGACCGCCAGTGCGAAAGCTTATCTACAGGCAGTCGGCAAAGTAGGTCAGACAGTCGCATCGCAAGAGGAGGTAAAAGAAGCATGACTAAGAAAATCGTCGTGTTGGCTGGAGATGGCATTGGTCCGGAGATCATGGAAAGTGCCCTTTCTCTCCTCCAAACCATTCAAGCAGATTTCGAACTTGATTATCAGATCGAAAAATTCCTCTTCGGCGGAGCAGCGATCGATGCAACTGGTGTGCCACTTCCAAAAGAAACACTCGCTGCTTGCCGGCAAGCAGATGCCATCTTGCTGGGAGCGATTGGCGGTCCAAAATGGGATAACGCCAGCGAGCGCCCCGAAAGCGGTCTGCTTGCCCTACGTAAAGCACTTGGTTTATTTGCAAACATTCGCCCCATCCAAGTTCCCGATTCGATCGCTGCACTTTCACCACTTAAAGCAGAAATCGTCTCTGGCAGTGATTTTATCGTTGTCCGCGAACTGACAGGTGGTCTGTATTTTGGCGAACCAAAAGTTTTGGAGGAAACACATGCCACCGACACGCTCAACTACTCCAAGAAGGAAATCCAACGTATTTTGATCCAAGCATTTGAGATCGCGAAAACGCGAAAACAAAAGGTAACTTCTGTCGATAAAGCCAATGTGCTTGCCAGTAGCAAATTATGGCGGGAAACTGCGAATGAAGTTGCTGCTGATTATCCGACAGTTACATTAGAACATCTTTACGTTGATGCAGCAGCAATGCTACTGATCCAAAAGCCGACCGCATTCGACGTGATCGTCACAGAAAATCTGTTTGGCGATATTTTAAGCGACGAAGCTTCTGTCATTACCGGATCGCTCGGTCTGCTCCCTTCTGCCAGTCATGCGGAGCAAGGTCCTTCGCTTTACGAACCGATCCATGGATCCGCTCCTGATATCGCCGGACAAGACATCGCCAATCCGATGTCGATGATCAGCTCCATTTCCTTGATGCTCCGCCAATCATTTGGCGAGCATCAAGCAAGTAAAAGATTAGACGAAGCCGCAGAAGCAGTAATGAAGGCAGGCATCCTCACTCGTGATTTAGGAGGAGATGCTTCTACCAGTACTTTTACCAATGCCATTCAAAATAAATTAAAAGGAGGAAACTAAAATGGGACAAACGCTTTTTGACAAACTTTGGGATCGCCATGTCATATATGGAAAAGAAGGTGAACCACAATTATTATACGTCGATCTGCATTTGATCCATGAAGTTACTTCTCCCCAAGCCTTTGAAGGATTGCGTATGGAAAACAGACCTGTCAGACGACCAGATCGGACTTTTGCCACGATGGATCATAATGTGCCGACAGAAGATATTTTCAACATCCATGATCTTGTTTCTAAAAAACAAATCGAAGCATTACAGAAAAACTGCGAAGAATTCGGGGTACGACTAGCTGATGTCGGTAGTGAACGCCAAGGAATCGTCCACATGGTCGGTCCGGAAACTGGTTTGACCCAGCCTGGCAAACTGATTGTCTGCGGTGATTCTCACACTGCGACGCACGGCGCTTTTGGCGCGATCGGCTTTGGGATCGGCTCCAGTGAAGTGGAACACGTCTTTGCCACCCAAACGATCTGGCAACAGAAACCTAAAAACATGGGAATCGAGATCACCGGTAAACTTCCAAAAGGTGTCTATGCGAAAGATATCATTCTCCATTTGATCGCTACTTACGGCGTTTCATTCGGAACCGGATATGCCGTTGAGTATTACGGGGAAGCAATCGAAGCGCTGACTATGGAAGAACGGATGACGATCTGCAATATGGCGATTGAAGGCGGTGCTAAAGTCGGATTGATGGCACCGGATCAAACCACTTTCGAATATGTCAAAGGTCGTGAATATGCACCAAGCGATTTTGACGCGGCTATTCAAGATTGGCAAGCGTTCTATACGGATGAAGATGCTACCTATGATCTGCACCTCGAAGTCGATGTCAGCAAACTCGAGCCGTATGTGACTTGGGGAACCAATCCAGAAATGGGAGTTCCTTATTCTAGCGCTTTCCCCCCTATTAAGGACAGCAACTACGAACGCGCCTATGACTATATGGGGCTAAAACCCGGACAACGGGCAGAAGATATCGAACTTGGCTATGTGTTTATTGGTTCCTGCACGAACGCAAGGCTTTCCGATTTGGAAGAAGCCGCCCGTATCGTTGCTGGGAAAAAAGTAAAAGAAGGCATTCGCGCACTCGTCGTTCCCGGTTCCAGACAAGTACGTACACTCGCTGAGAAAAGTGGTCTGGATAAGATCTTTAAAGATGCTGGTTTTGAATGGCGTGAGCCTGGCTGTTCCATGTGTCTAGGAATGAATCCCGATCAAGTCCCGGATGGCGTCCACTGCGCGTCCACTTCCAACCGGAATTTCGAAGGACGGCAAGGAAAAGGTGCACGCACACATCTTGTATCGCCAGCTATGGCAGCAGCTGCCGCCATTCATGGTCATTTTGTCAATATTCGCGAGGAGGGGATTCTAAATGGAAGCAATCAAGGTGCATAATGGAAAAACGGTCGCGCTGATGTATGATAATATCGATACGGATCAAATCATTCCGAAAAATTTCTTAAAGCGAATCGAACGGACTGGTTTTGGCGAATTTTTATTCGATGAGTGGCGCTATTTAGCTAATCGAAAACCTAATCCGGATTTCCCACTCAACGAACCCAACCGCAAAGAGGCAACGATCCTGATAACTGGAGACAATTTTGGTTGTGGTTCCTCTCGGGAACATGCTGCTTGGGCACTCTTGGATTATGGTTTCAAAGTCATTATCGCCGGGAGCTACAGCGATATCTTTTACATGAACTGCACAAAGAATGGTGTTTTGCCAATCTCACTTTCCCAAGCGTCACGTGATCATCTTGCCAAACTTGGTGCAGAAGAATCGATCACGATCGACCTTCCGAACCAGCAAGTGATCGCAGCAGGTAAAACTTATGACTTTGAGATCGATCCGACTTGGAAAAATAAATTTATCGAAGGTTTGGACGATATCGCCATCACGATGCAGTATATCGATAACATCACGGCATATGAAGCAAAAATCAACACATATGAACAGGTCTGAAATCAAAAAAAGGTTGTGATAGGAATGGAATTAGTGGACTTATTGGTCACGAAAGAAGATGTCTTAGCTGCGTATGATACACTCAAATCAGTGGTACGTCATACACCATTGGAATATGATTTTTATTTATCACAAAAATATGATTGTCATGTTTACTTAAAGCGAGAAGATCAGCAGCAGGTGCGTTCTTTCAAGATCCGCGGCGCTTATTATGCGATCAAGCAATTGACAGCCGCGCAATTAGCAAATGGAGTAGTATGTGCTAGTGCCGGCAACCATGCGCAAGGTGTTGCTTACACATGCAATCAGCTCAAAGTCCCGGCAACCATTTTTATGCCTACCACTACACCAAAACAAAAAATCGATCAAGTCACATTTTTTGGCGGTACAGAAGTTACCGTCGAACTGATCGGCGATACTTTTGACGCTTCCTCTAAAGCAGCTGTCCGTTTCGCTAATGACAATCAGAAAACTATCATCCCTCCTTTTGACGATGCTAATGTGATTGCTGGTCAAGGCACATTGGCTGTGGAAATGCTAGAAGATCTGACAAACGAAAACAACGCTGCAGATTTTGTGTTTGCCGGAATCGGTGGTGGCGGTCTGATCAGCGGGATAAGTGCTTATTTGAAATCCACCAGCCCTTCCACTAAAATCATCGGTGTCGAACCAAGCGGAGCTCCTTCTATGGCAGCTGCTCTTGAACAAGACCATGTCGTTTGTTTAGAACAGATCGATAAATTTGTAGACGGTGCTGCCGTCAAACAGGTCGGCGAGCGTAATTTTCTCCATGTCAAGACATTGGTGGACGATGTGATCGACGTACCGGAAGGCGAAGTATGCAGCACGATCTTGGATCTCTATTCCAAACAAGCGATCGTTGCGGAACCAGCTGGTGCTTTATCCGTAGCTGCCTTGAATCATTATCGTGACAAGATCAAAGGTAAAACAGTCGTCTGCGTCGTCAGTGGTGGTAATAATGATATCAATCGGATGCAGGAAATCGAAGAACGTTCGCTCTTATTTGAAGGACTCAAGCATTACTTTATTGTCAACTTTCCGCAGCGTCCAGGGGCATTAAAAGAATTCGTCAACGAGGTCCTAGGTCCTGAAGATGACATTACCAAATTTGAATACACGAAGAAAGTAAATCGCGGGAATGGCCCTGTGATCATCGGGGTACTTTTGAAATATAAACAGGAATATCCCGACTTACTGAAACGAGTAGAAGCCTTTGATCCCAGCTTTATCGCCATTAATGAAAATCACATGCTGTATGGTTTATTGGTTTAAAAAAGGTAGCAACTGCTGAGGTTGCTACCTTTTTTAGTACTTTATTATTCCGAAAAGAGCGCTTGATAGTTATCGAGATAGACCGTTCTATTCGGCTCATCTAACAATTGGATCGCCTGTAGAAGCTGTTTCTTTGCCTCGGATTCAGCAAATGGCACATCCTTCAAATCAGCGTCATTTAAAAGCCTTGTTCCTTCTGCCTTGATTTTAACGATGAGATCTTCCTGAGGATCATTGGCAAGTGTTTTATTGCGCAGTCCCCATTTCGTCATTACCAGCGTATTCGTCTTTGTTGCTTTATCGATAATAGACTCAGACGAGCGAAGACGATTTTTTGTCTCGGCATGATAGATTTCCACGATGTCCCCTTCTTTGAAAGGAAACGAATCTTTTCCAACCTTTGTTCCAGTTCCCTCCATCGTCTTTTCATAACGTGTCATTCCTGCTGCATCTTTGACGACCACTTTCGCATAAGTTTCCCCGCTGTAATAACTATGCGGTTTTTCAGCAGTAACATCGAGCGTGGCGGAATCATCGTTTCGATTCGTCGTAAAAGTCGCGAATTTGGCATCGCCTAGTCCTAGGAGTTGGATGCTTTGATTTGCTAATTTACTGATGTTTATCTTTTCAAGTGAGATCTTCGCATCATTTTGGGCTTCTTTCACATAAACATAATGCGTATCAGCAATATATGGAGCGACTTCTTTCCCTATGAACGTTACAGTATAAATACCATTTGGCACTTGTTTAAAGTCTAGTGTCTCTCCTTCCACAGTTTGCTCCGCGATCATTTTTGTCCCGTCTTTGAGCTGCAGTTTTGCTCCATTTAGCGCCTTTACATCCTCCGCTTTTAATTGGATACTCAGATCTCCTTTTAATCCTAAGGAAGCGATATCCTTATTCTGTACCATTTCAAAATTAGAATTGATCAATATTGTCGGATCTACTAGAGTGCGTGCACTAGCTAATTTGCTCTCCGGTATGATATCAGCGAGTGAAGCTATTGCTGGATAGGATTTTGCGCGGTTTTTAACAGCTTGATCATCTGCTAGTACTAGCCCCCACCGTTGCAAAACGGGTGTAAAGTCTTGTTTACTTGTTTCGCTGTAGTAGCGATTTAGCAAATCTGGCAGTGGGTAATCCGTTTTGCTGAAACCATTCTGATTGGCAAGCTCTCGATATCCTTGGTACATCTTAGTAAAAGCTTCATTTCCAGCTTTTTGTTTCAACATCGTCAGCAAAATCAACTTTTCGCGTAGATCTACAGAGCCATATGTTCCGTCTTGTTTGACCAATTTCGTATACAGATTTTTCTCTACCGCTTCTTTTTTCCCGTAATTAAAGAGCCAGCCGATTTGATCTGCTTTTTTCCCATATTTTTCATATTGGTATTGGACACCGAATAAGTTATTGGAAACTTCCCCTGTATACATGCCTTGTCCATCGAAACCGGCTTGATAGCCATGAGCGATCTCATGAAGCGTTGCCCAATCTACCTTTGTCAGCCACATATCTGTCGTTGCGTAGCTATTGGCCGTCCAATTACCGCCATAATAGGCGCCCCCTGCACCATGACTATCCGCTTTTAAAAAGTAGCGATTGCTGCCATTTTTATTAACCGCAGAACTATCATCGAAACCAGCAATTTGATTATAATAGGCAAATAAATCTTGATAATGCGCTATTAATTCATCTAAGGAAGCATAATCTTTGAGATTGCGAACTGCATTTTTATCTCGCTTCGGGATAAGTAGTTGAAAATCTTTCCCTTTGATCAACGCATAATTTCCATCCTTATCGTCCCATGTTTGAAAAAAGGTTTCCGCATCGCCATGATATGCATAAACAGGAAGCGGCTTCTGTGTCTGCTCACTATCTACCTCATATTCCAGCTGAGCACCTGACTCGCCATAAGGCGTGTCGACAAAAGGAACAAGTGCTTCCGTTCCACTAACCGTCGTCCAATCACTGCCGACTTTTACCGATTTTTCGGTTGCTGAATCATTTCCTAAAAGCCGGACCGTCAATGACTGCTTATAAGCTGGATTAGCTTGGCGGACTTTCAAGACTGTGTTTTCTCGTAAAATAAAGCCTAGATCTTGACGATCATGGTTCTTTCCTTTACTCATTCCCGCTTTAAAAATCCAAGTTGGTTCTTGAATACTGAATACATCTTTCTTCCCTGTTTCTTTGGCTTCTGCTTGCATACTGCCGATACATACAAGCAACACACTAACTATTACTAAGAAAAATCCCGTTTTTTTCATTTCTATTCCTCCTTTTCTATACCTTTACTATACAATAAAATTCAAGATTTGTTAGGAAAACTGGGTGGTGTTCTTTAAAAATCTGTATTATAATTAAAAACTAACTGTTTTAATCAAATCTCTTTATTTAAAACAATTAAAGGTTTATACTAAAATAGTAGAGGGAAAACCTGTATTAATAGTATTTAACTTTTTCAATAATACAAGGAGTGTTTATGATGACTAGAAAAAATCGTTTATTCCAGCATTCCACCATGGCCGCATTAGTTGGCGGTTTGTTTAGTGGGACAACCACCTTTAAGGAGTTGCTCGCAAATGGTGATCTTGGAATTGGTACATTAGATGAATTTGACGGCGAATTGATCGTGGTTGACGGTAAAGCGTATCAGATCCGTTCTGACGGTAAGGCATATGAAGTGAAACCAGAAGATACAACGCCATACGCAAGTGTTTCTTTTTTTGATGCGGATACTTCCCTAACCATCGAGGAATCCAAATCAAAAGATGAAGTCGAAGCACTGATGGCTTCCCATATGCAAGGTCCGAATGTTTTTTACGCAGTCAAATTAACGGGAAACTTTCGTTATGTGGATACACGTGTTGTTCCTAAACAAACTAGACCTTATCCGCCACTTATTGAAGCAGTAAAAGAACAACCGACTTATCACTTCGAATATATCACTGGTACGATCGTCGGTTTTTGGACCCCCGCTTATATCAGTGGGATCGGAGTGGCAGGTTATCATATCCATTTCATTGATGATATGCGCCAAGTCGGTGGACACGTTTTCGATTACGAAATGTTGGACGGCACGGTCGAATTTGCGCAACAAACGGAGTTCGAATTACAGTTGCCACAAACAACGGAATTCTTACGAAGTGATTTGACAACGCCAGATATGCTGGATCAAATCGAAGCGGCAGAAAAATAAAAAAACTATTTCCTTTTACTAGGAAATAGTTTTTTTTTGCTTCAAATGCCAGTATGTCTTTCAACATCACTATGCTGCTTCGACCATCGTAAACTAGCGACCATACCAGTAATCGATAGAATGAAGATAGCTAGTAAAATCGAAATGTTCGATATAAAACTCATTGCAAGCGCATTTACAATAATAATGCCAATAACACTATAAGGCAGTATTTTTGTTCGGAAAGCACGGTTATACACCCACCAATTGATAACAATGACACCCAGATAAACGAGAAATGCTAGCAGTAAGCCTATTTTATTCGCCGTATCCCATTCAACGCCCACAACGCCATAGGTGGCAATCAAGAACTGCAGATTGATCGCAATGATGATAAAGACATGTAGATAAGCTGTTGCAAATCCTGTACTATTTTTCACCTTATTCATACCAAATCGATAATGATACATATAAAGCCAGAACAGCATGATGACAAAAACAAAATAAATGACACTTCGGATCGTTACATGCTCGATCTCAATAGCATTGACTAGGAAAATCAATCCTTCGCCAAATAATAAAATGACAAATAAGCTCAGCCGCTCAGCAAGGTGCCCAAAGTGGATGGGATTTTTTTTGGAAACTGGATAAAACAACAGTGGAAATACCACCGCTACCATGACAGAGACAAAATAGATCCAAAAGTGGATCCCAGCTGGTGCCAGCAGTCCAACTGTCGCGATCGCGCAGGAGAGTAACAATCCGCCTGCATATACCAAAACTATTGCACGACTGGTATTGTTGCGTTTCAATACATAATTCAACACGTACTGCAACGCGATACTTAAAAATATCAATGTGGTCAGTCCGGTGAAACTGATAAATGTTTTTTCAAAATCAGCATTGATCGTTTTCGACAAGAGAATCACTAAAAACATGTCAATAAAAACAAACATGTATTGATACCACTCTTTCTCAAAAAAGCGGTTGACCAATAGCGTGCGGTAGATCCAGATAGCGAAGAACACCAGAAAGAGCATCGTATTTTTCCCTAAACTTTCTAATGTCAGCAAACTTGGTGAGATATGTTCGACAGTATGATTGATCTGCGACAGCACATAGACAAAGATCAAGTCAAAGAACAGTTCGGACATACTCACTTCTTTTTCTTTCATAATTCATTCATCCCCTTTTATTAAAACCTATAAAAAATAGTACCATATTTCCCAGTAAATTTCAGTCTTATAAAAAAACAGCCTTATTTGCTAAGGCTGTTAGCACGTATAAAAGATAATAGCCATGATTAACTGCTTTTACGTTTTGTATAGATGAAAAAATGTCGCGAATCCACTTCCTATACTCGTTGATCATGTCACTTTTTATTTACCTCTCCGTTTTACCCAAAATTTCGTTAATAGCATTAATCGTAAAAAATATTACGTTTCTCTCTAGATGATTTTACTACTGACATAATGCCTGATATCAAAAACAGAACGCCTGTTATCCAGCCGTAACTAAAAAAGCAAAGCCCTCCTACTACTATGAGTGTAATCGACCAACCTTTGATATTCTGCCCATTTTTCATTTTAAAGGCAGCTATAAAACCAATGATACAAGCTGCCACTGCTAAAAGGAAAAAATAGAAAACAATCCCTCCGCCTACAGTCAAGCCAATCACATCATCTGAAGTTAGTGCATCCGTATTTATAGATGTTCCTATTCCTAAAAAGGCTAACATAATCCCCATAAATAAAATCCCAAGTATTGCAAGACTCGCTCCGATAATCGTCATAATAAATTCTGCTTTTCTTTGTTCCATTTCTTTTCTCCTTCAACTAGTTATTTTGTGACTTGAATAATGCGCATTTTCCGATTATGGTGTGTCAACCCTAGCTTTTCTCTACATAAGTCAACCAATAATCTTCGAATTTTTCTTTAAACACTTCAGTCCCAATCCGACCGCGTAAATCTAAAACATGTACGCTGTTATCTATAAATTTCACTTGATATTTATAGATAACACTTCGTTTTTTGTTATATTGGCGATAGCACCCTATATCAACAACTTCTATCCACCGCTTTTTATATTGCTTTCCTTCCTCATAATAAGTAAAACCTTGTTCCTCCATTTTGTATAAAATGCCCTCATATTTAAGCATAATATTCAGATCAACAATGGCTGTTGCTAACATCGCAAAAGAAAAGGTTCCTGCTACTGAAAATAAAAAAATCAGATACATTCCGCCTATCAATAAAACAAGTAGCAATGCGATGATATTTATGATTAGAGATTGCCTTAGTACAAACTTACATATCGCAACTACTACAGCTGTTAGTGTTAAAACAATTAGTATGCCCATCGTAAACTCTTTAAAAATATCAGCCCATGTAATTCTAATCTCAAGTTTCCCATTGATCATGATTAGCAACAACCTCTTTTTTTACTCTTTTATCAATAAGTAGTACCTTCAAATTTTTTAGCTATTTCGGCCGTGCTATTGATTCCGATATCTTCAGTATCTATTTTCCACTTACTATTTACTTTCTTTAAATGGACCGTCGAAACGGTACTTGTCTTCAAAGGCATTTTTGTAAGGATTTCCGGAAATTCTTTAATGACAATCCCTATAACAGCACTTTGTGTTTCTTTATAGCTTGCTTTATAGTTTGTTTCCTTTTGAAGTTTATTGGAAAGATCGGACATTTGTGAATTTAGAACTGTAAGGCTGATAGTGCGTACTTTAACGCCGATATAAGCATCTTCTCCGGAAAAAGATTCTAACGTGTAAGCAACATGACCTCTAGAAGCGTTTCCTTTTTTTAATTCCTTCAATAAAGCAGTAAGATCTTTATCCGCAATAGGGTTTGAAAAAGTAAAATTCCGTTGAATTTTTTCCTTTGTTTCTGTATCAAATTCCTTTTTATCTGCTGTCAGACTATTTTCCACATACTTATCCGCATATAGATCTGACTTCCCAAGGTAAACTTCATTCACATAAGCTTTCAATGCTTTTTCGGCTTCCTTGCTCTTATCCTCATAATTTCGTGTATCAATTTTAAGACTTATTGGTTTAGCCTTTTTAATATTGGGCGCATAATTTAGTGTGTATACGCCTTGCTTCTCAATTTTAAAGACAATGTTTCCTGTTAAGGACGTGTCTGCAGTTATTTTCTTAGCTGTTAGATAATCGTTGTCCATAGACATATGAGAATAACCTATATAGCTTTCTGCATTCGTTGCTTCTTTTTCTTTATTTACTAAAGAAAAATTATTTGCCAATAATCTTTCTGTATCTGTACTATTATTGGTTAGTTTTATACGTAAAGATAGGTATTTCTCGTCATTTTCAGATTTAGGAATAACATACGTTCCTGATAATACTTTTATTGCTATACTTTTTTTAGAAACTTCTACCGTTTTCGTTTCCCCTTTTTTCTTTGGTGACTCTGACCCTAGTGAACATCCCATTAATGAAATGCATACTAGTAAGGTTATACCAAGCATGCCGAATTTTTTCATAAATACCTCCTCTTTTCTATCTAATGCATTAATCCATAAGGCTGTCTTTTTTTACGTGAGAATGACGCCGCTGTTTTTTCATAATAAAGAGAGAGTCTACTAAATCGATTCTATAGTGCTGCTCTCCATAAAGCCCCTTATATATTTCGAAAGTAAGAGATTATGGATTGCTTGTATCATAATTTTTCCCTTTATTATCTTTAAATGCGTATATCTTGTTCGCTTCTATATCGTATTTTTCTCCCCTTATTCATTAGTATGCTATCACATTAATTATAGCTTAGTTTTTTCTATTAAAATGTGACAAATTTCCGAATTTTTATCTGATTTTGTATCAAAAAAGTGAACTTTTTCGATCCCAATCTCTTATGGGAGTATTAAATTTGATTTTGGTGTTTTATATCTACTTATTCTTTTTATTAAAGCTCCACTTAGTGACGTTTGATTGACTATATAGGAATATAAAGGAAAGCCAATTCCACCGACCAACTTATCTTCCCTTTACGCATGGCTTTTGCCAAATTTGAACGTGAACTAATATAGCATAAAAAAAACAGTATGGAAAGGAGAAAGTCCCACACTGTTTTCCCTATTTTTTTATTTCTGAATTTCTGTTGTCACGTTAGAAATCTCCATCTGTTGACTGGAGGTGTCTACAAAAAAAAGCCATACACCCAATAAGGCAAGGATAATCACTATTACTTGATAAACAATCGCTGTGATAGCAATAATTTTTACGCTAGTTGGATAATTTCTCCGCTTCGCAAGTAAATAGATGCTAGGAACTAATCCAATAACTGGTAGAGTGAAAGCCAAAATAGAAGCGATGATCAGCCCTAGTATATTCATTATATCCATCGGTTCTTTGTTCATTTTATTTACTCCTTTCTAATCTATGATGTATATCCAATGACTATGAGATTCACATCTTTATATGTATGTGAATCTAGTAGCATTATAGCATAACCCTACGCCTATTTCTGAATCTATAGACACCTCATGTCCAACAAAGAAAAAAATCAACTTTCGGCTTAACTTACAGCCTTCAAAAGTTGATTTTTCCGACCTGAGAGCCTTATCCAAACAAGGCTCTCCAATAAGTAACACTAATTCTATCATTTCCCATCAAACTGTCAACTGTTTTTCACGTATAACATCTCATATAGTAATCCTTCTAAGCCTTTGATCTGCAATTGTCCTAGTACGGCGCCAATTTGGAAATCATCGCCTTGTGATTGCCAGATCGTGTACAAGCGGTCTTTGAGATCATAAGCGATTTCCGCTTTATCCAGCCGCCGATATACTTCTGCGGTCACATCTTGAACCTTATTCGGCTCTAGGGAGGCGAATATGGCTGTTTCACTTTCTAAAGCAAATATTTCTTTTTCTACTCGCTTTGCACCAACTGCTTCACCAAGTGCGGCAAAACCTTTTAAATGCAGGAGATGTGTTCGCTCTTTTGGTAAAACGCCAGCTGGATCTTCGACATGGAGATGGACTTTTTTCGCTTCTATATCCAATTCGACAGTCGTTTTTGCTTCATTGTCCCCTGCTTTTTCCACCATTGTAAAACGATTGCTTGTTCCTGCAAACAGCTGCCATTCCAGTGTGAGCGGCAATGTTTCGCCTTTAGTCTCAGCCGGATATTTATCTAGTGGGATGATTGCTCCTGCTTTGGCAAAAACAGGATATTCTTCCAGACTTCTGAATACTTCAAGCTCCACATTTCCTTTATACCTTCTACCTGTGAAAAAGTCATACCAGCTACCTTCTGGGAGCCAGACTTTTGTGGAACCGTATTGCAGCTTTTTATCCATTCGTTCTGTGATCGGCGCGACGATCAATTGTTCGCCGAAATAATATTCATTCGGAACGTGGTATGCTTCTTCGCGATCTGGATTCAGGTAATAAATCGGCATGATCAGTGGGATTCCTTCGCGATGTGTTTGCACATTCAGTGTATACAGATAAGGGATAAATGCATGTCGAAGGCGTAAGAAATCTTTCATTGCTTCTGCGACGATCGGGTTGAAACGCCATGGCTCTTTCCCAGTAAATGGGCTGCAAGAGCTGTGCAGACGATTGATCGGACTGAAAACGCCGAATTGATACCAACGCAGTGCCAATTCATCTTCGCGGTAACCTTGCATATGTCCGCCAATATCATGGCTCCACCACGTATAACCAATATTCGAAGCGGTCGCCGTGAAATAGGGTTGAAACGCCAAGGATTTCCATGAGATCACGGCATCGCCGGAAAATCCGATTGGGTAGCGATGGCTGCCCGGCCCAGCGTAGCGAGATAAAATGATGCCATTGGCGTGATTGGCTTGGATATCTTGATAATGATAGTGGTTCAGTAGCCAAAGTGGATCTAAACCACGGTTGCCGGTATTTGTCCCTTGCTGCCAGTCGATCCACCAGAAATCAACTCCCTCTTTTTCAAGCGGATGATGAACATCTTCAAAATAGGTTTCCCGAAAAGCGGGATTGTCGATATCAAACTTAGCTGGCTCTTCGATGCTAGGGTCCAGTCCCAATTTTTCTGCGACGACAGGATATTGTTCTTCAAAAGCTAAAATCCCAGAAGCAGGATGCACATTGAGCGTTACTTTTAACCCTTTGTCGTGAAGCGTTTTCAAAAAACGTTTTGGATCGGGAAATAATTCGCGATTCCATGTGTAGCCTGTCCAGCCACTTCCGAAACGTTCAGGAAGATCAGTCAGATGCCAATCCATATCGATCACGCTGACAGATAGCGGTACCTTTTCGTTTTCAAAGCGATCCATTAATTCCAAATATTCCCCTTCGTCATATTTCCAATATCTGCTCCACCAATTCCCTAGCGCATAACGTGGTAAAAGCGGTGTTTTACCTGTCAGTTTGTAAAAATCTTGGATTGCTTCTAAATAACTACGGCCATAACCGAAAAAGTACAGATCTTCTTCGGGTTGTTTTCGCGGCTCTGGATTATTATTTTCATCTAAAACAAAAGAATCCGAATCATCGAGGATCGCCAAGCCGGCCTTGCTGATGATGCCCTCTCCTAGCTCCGTGCTGCCGTCGATCATATCTAGCGTTCGAGCAGTGCCTTTCAGGGTTTCCGGAGTTGTCCCATAATACCAGCGATTATTGTAGAGCGAATATTTATTTAAAACATCGATGAACAGATTATCTTTGGAAAAAGCTGCTTTATTATAATAAAGATGAAAGTGAGTAGTAATGATCTCTAGACGATTCTCTTCATCGATAAGATGATAGGCTACTTTACCAAGATCACGGTTCAAAACGGTCTGGGTCGGTGCATCTTCAAACACGCCGGTCTCGGAATACTCCAAGCGGATCAGTTTCTCCGTGATCAATGTAAATCGATAGGTCTCTCCTTGAATGATATTGTCTTCTTGCATGTAGTCCACTCCTTTGTTCAAATCTTAACATTAAGTCCGTTTCATCACGGATTCTCGTTCGATCAATTCGCCAGGCAAGATAAAATTCTTTTCCTGCTCCGTCTCTTTATTCTTGGTACGGCTCGCTAATACATCCACGGCCAATTCGCCTTTGCGTACTTGATCCAGACGAATGGTGGTAAGTGGCGGATCCATTAGTTTAGCATAGCGGATATCATCAAAGCCGATAATGGAAATGTGCTTTGGATCATAGCAATGATTTTCCTTTAGATAATGAATAAATTCTACCGCAAGAAAATCAGCAGTAACTACCAATGCAGTGATTTTATCCAGTTGTGTCACTATTTTCTCGAATTCAAAACTAGTAAAGCTCAAACGGTCATCGTATTGAAGTCCGTGCTCCGCTAAAGCTTGCTTATAGCCTTCAAAACGGCTGTGGATAACACCAGTGGCATCGATCTTAAATGGATAAGATAGGAAACCGATCTGCTCGTGACCGCAGTTTGCTAAATAATCCGTTGCCTGATAACCAACTTTTTTATCATCTGTATGGATAAAGCAGCGTTCCCACTTGCTCGTTTTCACTTCTTGCTTGGTTTCTTCTGAAAGGTGGGTATCGATAAAAATAACTGGTGCCTGAATCTTATGATCAATGGCCGCAAAAAAACTTTCCGATACCCCGACAGCGATAAAACCTTCAAATTTCCAATTCATTTGTACCGCTTCGACGTCTTCTACAGAAGTAATGTTGTGGATCAAGGTAAAATAACCATATTCTTTTGCTTTTTTCTCAATACCTTCCAAAATCTCGGTAACAAACGGATCTGCAAAGTTGATGCGTTCATTTTCCGAATAATAAAGTAGACCGATCAGTCGGGAAGAAGATTTTACGAGCGAACGAGCATTCATATTCGGTGTATAATTGTACTTTTTCATGATGGATTCGATCAGTTTGATTTTATCCGCGGAAACGCGGTGTGCCTTTTTATTGATCACATTCGACACAGTTGTCACACTTACACCAGATTCTTCTGCTATTTGTTTGATTGTAATTTTCATATTCTCACCAACTCTATTTTAATACAGTCATTATATGGTTTTTTTCGAAAAATTGATAGTTTTATTTGCCTGAGCCTTTCGCGATCCCTGCTACAAATTGCTTCTGGAAAATCAAATAAATAATGATGACCGGAATGATCGAGATGGATGTAGCGGCAAATAAACCGCCGTAATCCGTGCCATATTGACCATTGAACAAGCGTAGCCCTACAGAGATCAATTGTTTGTTTTCGTCATTGATCATGAGATAAGGCCAGAGGAAATCTTCCCAGACCCAAAGGAATTGGAAAATCGCCAAACTTGCGATCGTGTTGCGCGACATCGGTAAAATGATGCGATGGAAAATATAAAAATCCGATGCTCCGTCGATCCGAGCCGCTTCCATCATTTCATCAGAGATCTGCGAGATACTTTGCCGGAATAAAAAGATCCCGAAAGCACTTATCATGGAGGGTATGATCAACGACTTATACGAATCGAGCCAGCCGAACTGCAGCATCATCTCATATTTAGGAATGATCGTTACACACCACGGTAGCATCATTGTGGATAACACGATTCCGAAAATGACTTTTTTAAATCGGAAATGGAACTTCGCAAACACGAAGCCGATTGCTGCGCTCGTATAAATAATGATCACAGTGACGACGATCGCAATAAATAGACTGTTTGCAAACATCCGCATAAAATTGAAATTTTCCTGAACATTGATATAATTCTGCAGCGTCGACATCTTCGGAAAAAACGATCCACCGATTTTGACGATCTCGCTGTTTGGTGCAAAAGAGGACACCAGCATCCAGATAAAAGGAATGACCGTAATCAGCGCAAGCACCAATAATATCAGGTTAAAACCCCATTTAAACATTTTACTGGCAAGGGATTCTTGGATCATGGCGTCATCTTCCTTTCTCCGGTTACTTTAAACATGATCGCTGTAAGCAGCGCGATCATAACAAACAAAATGATACTCATTGCCGAAGCAGTACCGAAATTGTACTTCACAAAAGCCTCGTCATAAATCAAATAGGAGATCACATAGGTGGATGTCCCCGGACCGCCGTCCGTCATAATCAAGATTTGGATGTAGGTCTGTAAGTAAGTAATTAAAGAAGTAATGACTACGAATAATGTCGTCGGTTTCAAGAGCGGCCAGGTAATACTTCTGAACTGCTGCCATTTTGAAGCGCCGTCAATGCTTGCTGCTTCGTAAACGTCGTCTGGCAAACTCATCAATCCACCGATGAAAATAACCGTCGCATAGCCGAAATCTTTCCAGATCGTCATGATAATAATAGCTGGCAAGGCATAATGCGAATTGTTGAGCCAATTGATATCCAGCCCGAACACTTTGTTGATCAGCCCGAATTGCGGATTATACAACCACATCCACACAAAGGAAACAGCTACGAGCGGTGTGATCGTCGGCATGTAGAACATCCCTTGGAAAAAGGACTTTACCTTTGTCATTTTGGAGTAGATCATCAGCGCCAGCCCTAATCCGATCACGACACGAAAAACAATCGCGAAGAAGGAAAAAATAAAGGTATTGCTGATCGAGCTCCAAAATAATTTATCAGCAAGGACATCTTTAAAATTTTGCAGGCCGACAAAATCATATTTATCAATGAGCGGATTCCAATCATGAAAACTCCCGGCGAATGCTTTATAGATCGGGTATACTAAGAAAATCGCGAGATAGATCACTAAGAGCAACATGGTTGTATTCTTAAAATCGAAAAACCGTAGTGCCTTCCGCTTTGCTTTCACTTCCATATTTCTCATCCTTTTTTAAAGGAGTACACCAAGTTCATCCCTTGATGCACTCCCCAAAATTAATTTGCTTCGTTATAGAATTTATATTTCGATTCGCTTGCTTTAAAATCGCTCTTCGCCATTTCTTTATCGATTTTCGCTTGTCCGTCTTTCAGCGCTTGGTCGACTGATTTACCGTTATAAAGTACATCCTCCATTGTTTGTGTCGAAGTCGATTCGATTACTGCTGGGAATGCGCCCGGCCAGATCAAACGATCGATGCGGTTAGATAACGCTTTCAAAACTGGATCCGCTAAAATATCTTTGTCTTTCGCTAGGGATTTCTTCGTTGGGAAGGAAGCTAGATTCAATGCTCCTTGTTTCGAATAGTCATCATTTGCGAGCAAGTATTTCAAGAAGTCCTGCGCTACTGCTTGTTGCTCTTTCGTTTGATTTTTGTTGATACCTGGAGTACTTTCCCCGTTGTAGCGGTCATACGCGAATGGGGTATCTTTTGTCGGTGTTGGCGTTGGGAAAACCCCATAATCGATGTCCGGATATTTATTTTTCAGTTCTCCTTGATACCAACCCCATTTATAAACCATCGCACTTTGCCCATTTCCAAAGCTTTGAGAAGAATCTGTTCCGAAATCTTTGGAGCCGACTTTTTCTTTGTCATAGAGATCTTTCAGGAATTGCGTGTTTTCTTTGGTTGTTTTATTATCGAAATTCACTTTTTTGCCATCTTTATCAAAAAGCAGTGTTCCTTTTTGATAATTCAAGCCCTCGATCATCGCACTATATGTTTCACTGTTAAAGTTGAAACCAGCCTGCGTGATCTTACCACTTTTTTCTTTAGTCAATTTTTTCGCTACTGCTGTGAATTCTTCCCATGTTTTCGGAATATCGCTCTCCGTTAAACCTGCTTCTTTCCATAATTTCTTGTTATAGTAAATGTTACCAGTATTGATAGAGATATCTGTGTAATAGATTTTACCGTCTACTACATGAGAAGGTACAGAAGTAAAGTCTGCTTCTAAGTCTTTGACTGGGATTTTGTATGCTGCCATGTAAGGCATCAACAAATCATTTTGAGAGTTGTGAACATTAAAGATCGCTGGTCCATTTTTCCCTTTCAGTGCTAATGGCAGCTTCGTCCAGAAATCATCCCAAGGCTGGATAACTGTTTTGATCTTGACATTTGGATATGTTTTTTCATATTTTTTTGCTAATGCAATGGCAGGATCATTGTCGACCCATGTCCAGTACTCGATATCGATCGGTTCGCCTTTATTCACGAGATGATTAGGATCATATTTGACAGTTTGACCAATCGGATCAAGTCCTTTGTCTTTCTTCGTATCTTTCTTGCCACTCCCTGTGCTACTTCCACCTGATGAACAAGCTGCTAAGCTTACAACCATTAAAACTAAAACGACTGTAACTAATTTTTTCCACATAACAAGCCCTCCATTTTCTAAGGTTTAACGTTAAACTGAATTACAAACAAAGTTTAACGTTAAACTTAAATTTTGTCAAGCGCTTACATTTTGATTTTAATGCCGTTTATCCTCGAAAAGCTTGTCCGTTCTATGGTTTGTCTTTAGAAAAAAAATCAAAAAAAACTTAACAGTTATAAGCTGCTAAGTTCAGACGGAAGAAAAACACCATTCAATCATTTCCGGGCTATTCCCAGCTTGGCGAAAAAATGATTAGATTCTAGGCAAAGTCGAGTACCGAAGCGGAACGTACTTATGTAGGTGAGCATCGGAACGCAGACATTAACAACGAAGATAAGCGTTTTTCGCCAAGCAGTCTCAAACCCGTTGGTTGACTCGCGCTACGCTACCGCGTTCGATCAATTCGATCTCAAAATGCTGATTGCCTACTTTTTCCGTGGGTGCTTCAACTTTGCGTAGCAACAGTTCCGCCGCTGTTGCTCCGATTTGATAAACTGGCTGACGGACAGTCGTAAGCGGTGGTGTTGTAAATGCAGACATCTCGATATCATCAAATCCGATCACACTGAGGTCTTCCGGGATGCGGATTTTTTCTCCCCAGGCTGCCCGGTACGTTCCAAATGCCATTAAATCATTCGTTGCAAAAATCGCGGTAACGTCTTCTTTCAGTAATCGCTCTGCCGCTTCATATCCGCCTTGTGTCGTTTGATTTGCTCGCTCGATATACTTCTCTTGGACTGGGATCCCGGCTTCTGCTAAAGCTTCAAAATATCCTTCCAACCGACCGCTGACATTGTAAAAAGTAGTATCCGACGTAATGATTCCGATTTTACGGTGACCATTTTCGATCAAATGACGCGTGGCGATATAACCGCCTTGGACGTCGTCGATCGTGATCCGGCCTTCTTGACGGGGATTCAGTTGATGATCCAGCAAGATGTACGGGCGCTTTTTCACACGAATCGCATTAAGTGTCTTTTCATCGATCAAATGTGGTGTCGCGATAATAACACCGTCCACTGCCCGGTGCAACAACTCTTCGACATATTGAAATTCCCGCTGGCGTTCATTAGAAGAGTTGCAGAGAATGATCATGTAATCATTTTGATTTAGGAAGTCTTCTGCCCCTTTGATCATTTGTGAGAAAAACGGATCAGTCACTTCCGGAACGATCATACCAATCGTGTTGGTGCGGGTAATGACCATGTTTTTCGCGAAGAAATTCGGTTTGTAATTTTGTTCCTTCGCTGTTTTCAATACACGTTCTCGAGTTGCAAGGCTGAACCGTTCTCCTTTTCCATTTAAGATTTGTGATACGGCGGTGATCGATACCCCTGTTGCTGCCGCTATTTCACGGATTGTCACTCCCATGTATTCTCCCCCTCGGCTTAATAAAGCGCCTTCATCATTATACGAGCCTATTGTCCTTTCCTTTAGTATACAAATAAAAAAGCCGCTCGTAAACGTTATTCTTGCTTACAAGCGGCTTTTTGCGGATTTTTAATAGAATTGGTCAGGAAGTAAGGTTTCTCCGAGCTGGATATTGTCGCGATAATCGATCGGAATATCGACTACCACAGGGCCTTCTGTGCGTATAGCTTCGGAAAGAACACTTTCCAATTCATCTGGATGATTGACACGAAGTCCTTTTGCACCAAAGCTTTCTGCATATTTCACGATATCGACAGCACCGAAACGCACTGCTGCTTCTTTACCGTATTTCATTTTTTGTTGGAAAGCAACCATATCATAGCTACCATCATTCCAAACTAAATGAACAAGTGGCGCATGAAGACGAACAGCTGTTTCAAGTTCCATTGCGGAAAACAAGAAACCTCCATCTCCAGAAATCGAAACTACTTTTTCGCCTGGACGAACAAGTGTTGCAGCAATGCCCCAAGGAAGTGCTACGCCTAGCGTCTGCATACCATTAGAGAAAAGCAGACGGCGCGGTTCATAGGAGCGGAAATGACGTGCCATCCAGATATAATGAGAGCCAACATCAACGGTTACAGTCACGTTGTCATCGATCATCGAACGCAATGTTTGAATGACGTGAAGCGGATGCACGACGTTGGAATCAGGATAAACCGGGGGAACATCTCGTTCTTCTAATTTGCTGCGCAGATTATCTAAAACGGCAATTTCTTTGTCAGCCAATTCCAGACCGTCAAATTTTGCGTTGATCGAATCCACTGTCAAAGCAATGTTGCCGACTAATTCTGTCACAGGTTGATAATAATGGTCGATATCTGCCATAATGTCATCGATATGCACAATGGCATGTTCAGAACCTGCATTCCATGCTTTTGGATCGTATTCGATTGGATCGTAGCCAACTGTGATTACTAGATCTGCTTTATTCAATAAAATATCTCCTGGTTGATTGCGGAATAAGCCAACTCGTCCGAAGAAGTTAGTTTCTAGGTCGCGAGAAATGACGCCGGCTGCTTGGAAAGTTTCGACAACAGGGATACTCGTTTTTTCCAATAAGCGTCTGATCGCACCGGTCACTTCAGGACTTGATGCCCGCATTCCTAGTAATAATACTGGTAATTTTGCTTTCTTCAAACGCGCTACTAATTTCGCTACTTGTTCGGAAGAAGCTGGACCGCTTTTCGGCTTTTGAAGTGGACGAATCGCTTTCACCGGCACATTTTCTTCCCCCACGATATCTTGCGGCAAGCTGACAAAAGCAGCACCTTGATTCGGTTCAGAGGCGGCACGGAATGCATTCGTGAGTGCTTCCGGAACGTTTTCGGCATGGATGACTTCTTCGCTGTATTTGGTGATTGGGCGGAACAACGCAGCATTATCCATTGATTGATGTGTCCGTTTCAAACGATCTTGACGCGTAACATTTCCGGCGATCGCAACAACCGGATCCCCTTCTGCGGTTGCAGTGACAAGTCCAGTTGCTAAATTTGAAGCTCCTGGTCCACTGGTTACCATGACAACCCCTGGTTTCCCTGTAAGGCGCCCGATCGCAGCAGCCATAAATGCAGCATTTTGCTCATGCCGGCTGACAATCAACTCTGGTCCTCGATCTGCCATCACATCAAATACTTTATCGATCTTAGCACCTGGGATCCCGAATACATGCGTAACACCTTGATTGATCAACGTATCAACCACTAAATCGGCTCCTGATTTGGTTGCTTGTGCTTCTTTTGCTTTTTCCATTTCCATCATTCCTTGTTATAATTTATTATATTGATTTTATTAATACAGTTATATCTATAAAAACGATTATACTCTTATAATTGCATTTTACAAGGATTTTATTTTATTTTCTGTTATATAATTACTTTAAAACTGTATCAAAAGCTGTGACAATAAAAAAAACCGGCAATGCTCCTTTCCCTGAGCATTGCCGGTTTTTTCGCTTCAACGGTCAAACGATTAAAGTTTAACTACGTTTTCAGCTTGAGGGCCACGTTGACCTTCAACGATTTCGAATTCTACGCTTTGACCTTCGTCAAGTGTTTTGAATCCGTCGCCTTGGATAGCGCTGAAGTGTACGAATACGTCGTCTCCGCCTTCAACTTCGATGAAACCAAAGCCTTTTTCACTGTTGAACCATTTAACTGTACCTGTTTGCATAATTCACAAACCTCCAAAAAATTTTCTTAATATGTTCCTTTACTAACAAAAAACGACTGGAAACTGCCTTACAACAAGCTAACCTTTGTTTTTCATAAAAAAATTCACATATTATAAAGGGAATTAGACCAAAATGAAGAAGTATTAACACCCTTTATAAAATGTGAATTCTCGGTAACACTTTTGGTTCTATATTCTTATTACATTTATATAGTAACGCTTGTGCAGAAATTTTGCAAGCAAAATATAATACGGTTACAAGATTGAATATTCTTGCTTTTTTATTTTGACATGTCCTATCTTTACACGATCAAAAAAGGAAAACGAGACCACTCTGTTTGATGTGATCTCGTTTTTTAACGCCGATTAATTACCTAGATTTGTCTTATCATTCAGACGCCATTTGCGTAGCAGCTGATGCAGTGGTGCTTTTACAAGCAAGTATACTGCCACGGAGATCGTCGACGCTGCAACGCCGATCAATAATCCGCCCAGTACATCGGTTGGATAGTGGACCCCTAAGTAGATGCGCGAGTACATAATGCTGAGGATCAGTAGAAAAGCTACCACACCGATCACGATTCTTTGATAGACTTTATGAACGACGAGCATCAAGAAAAGTGCCGCTAAACTGAAAAACACTGCTGACGCTGTAGCATGTCCACTTGGGAAACTAAAACCGCTTTCCTGCACGAGCCACTGTCCTTGTGCTGGCCGAACTCGGCTCACGATATGTTTCAAAAGATAGTTCACGATGATAGCGCCCACCAATACCGTGCCTCCGAACCATAAGCCAGTGACAAATTTACGGAAAGCGAACAGGATCAAGGCAATAATAACCGTATAAACGATCACGAATTCTGCACTGCCGAGGTGTGTATAAAATTTGATGAATGCCGTTTTGCCACTTGTGAAGTCGGTATGGATATGATGGATCCAGTAAAGATCAAATTTAGCTACCCAATTGCTTTCTTTGATAATGCCGACCATGTCGATCAGAAACAGGATCAATGCCACGATCCCGACTGCTAGTAATGCTGTAATTGTTTTTTGATTCTTATTCATTTTGAGCTCCTTTTAGACATTTTCTTGTAAAAACGCGGTTGTTTCCTTTACGAGCTGCTGATAATTTTCTTCCTCACCAGTTTCTTTTGCTTGAATGACAGAAATACCTTCCGCTTCATCAAAACGGACGATTCCTGTCTTGGTGAATGTCGCGTTTCCAATCAAATGAAGTTTGTAAGTGCCGTCGTCGGCTTGTTCCGCCGTTACTTGCACCCTTCCGCCGTCATTATATACATGCGTCACTGCTTCCAGTGTATCATCATCTAGTTGCTTTTTGATGAGACTAGAGGCTGACATTGCTGTACCGCAAGCATTGGTAAAGCCTACGCCGCGTTCAAACGTACGAACATAGATCTTATCCGCTGCCAATCGTTTAACGAAGCTGACATTGACGCCGTCAGGGAAATACGGATTTTCCCCATTCAGATAACTGGCTAACGTTTCTTGTTTATCAGAATCCAACTGCTCTTGATCGACAAAACTGATCAAATGCGGATTAGGAACCGCTACAGTAGAAAAGGCAAGTTCGTTATCCAGCTCAGGAATCGGTTCGTTGAATACGGCTTTCCCATTGTAATGGAACGGCAGTGCTTCCGGTTCAAATAAAACCGGCGAGATCTCGACTTGGTAAGTTGGGATTCCAAAACCAAGAGATTCTGCCTGTGCCACTTCTAGATTTGCTTTCATCGTTTCAACGATCAGCTGCTTTTCATCTTCTTTTTCCAACAAATAACGTGCTACTGTCCGCAGTCCATTCCCGCACATAGAGGCTTCGGAGGTATCGCTGTTGAAAACGCGCATTTTATAGGCGGCACCGGCATTGATACTTGCACTGACGAATAAGACGCCATCAGCACCACCAAGTTCATGCGAACGGTCACAGATCTGTTTGGTGAAGATCCGGCGGTTCACATCGGTCCAATCCACAATGCGGTTATCGATCTCATCAATAATAAAAAAGTCATTTTGAGAACCATGTACTTTGATAAATGTCAGTTCCATTGCTTTCACACCTTTACCCGTTTTTTTCTATTGTACCATTAAAAAATGGAGTCAGCGAGAAAACTCCATTCGCTGACTCCGCTCTGATTTATATCACTTATGCTTCATAATTTTTGGTGACAATATCCGCACAGCGCGCACAAAGTGTTGGGTGATTATGATCATGACCAACATCTGTTTTCACTACACGGCAGCGTTCGCATGTTTCGCCTTGTGCTTTTTCGACCAGTACGCTCACGTCTTCAAAAACGTGTGCTTCTGCTGGTGCTTGTGTTTCAGTGTCCGCCAAGCTGAATTGCGATACAATCAGCAACTGCGCTAGATCACTGTCCAATCCGTCAATCAATTCTTTTACAGAAGCGGATGGATAAAGCGTTACTTTTGCTTCAAACGATTTACCGATCAATTTCGCATTCCGCGCTTCTTCCAATGCTTTTAAGACTTTATCGCGCAAGCTCATGAACGCATTCCATTCTGTTAACAAAGCCTCTTGATTGGCAAATGTTTCACCAGCCGGTAATTCTGCTAATTGGACATAATCCTCTTCTTCTTTGTAGAATTTCCAGATTTCTTCCGAAGTATGCGGCAAGATCGGTGTCAATAGTTTAGTAAGTGCGACAGCCGTTTGATAAAAGACGGTTTGCATGCAGCGACGGGCGTGGCTGTTCTCTGGCTCGATATATACCACATCTTTGGCAAAGTCTAGATAGAAAGCGGAAAGTTCGCTTGTACAGAAGTTGACGATCGTTTTGTAGACCGATGAGAAAGCGTACGCGTCATAACCTTTGCGGATCGAGTCGATCACTTGGTTCAATCGTACTGTCATATATTGATCTACGGAACGAAGATCTTCAAATGCAACAGTATCAGCTTTTGGATCGAAGTCAGAAACGTTCGCAAGTAAGAAACGCAATGTGTTGCGGAGCTTGCGGTATACCTCGGCTACTTGATTCAGCGTATTCATATCTACACGGACATCAGATTCATAATCGACACTTGCTACCCAAAGACGCAGGATGTCAGCACCTAATTGATTCGTTACTTTCTTCGGTTCGATCGTATTTCCAAGAGATTTACTTTGCTTGCGGCCTTGCGGATCAAGTGTAAATCCTTGCGAAAGGACGGCTTTATAAGGTGCAACGCCATTGATCGCTACGCTGGTCGTGATACTGGAGTTGAACCAGCCGCGGTATTGATCCGAGCCTTCTAAATAAAGATCGGCCGGGAAGGTAAGATTCGGACGTTGTTTCAAGACCGCTTCATGAGAAGAACCGGAGTCGAACCATACATCCATGATATCTGTTTCTTTCGTAAATTCGCCGTTCGGGCTTCCTGGATGCGTAAATCCTTTTGGAAGCAATTCTTTTGCTTCTCTTTCAAACCAAACATTCGAGCCATGTTCTGCAAAAAGTGCAGCTGCATGTTCGATCGTTTCTTTGCTTAGGATCGCTTCGCCATTTTCGGCATAGAAAATCGGCAGTGGAACACCCCAAGCACGTTGTCTGGAAATCACCCAGTCGCCGCGATCGCGGATCATATTGTAAAGACGAGTCTTGCCCCAAGGGATTACCCAATCGACTTTTTCTACTTCATCCAAAATGTTTTGACGGAAAGCATCGATCGAAGCAAACCATTGAGCGGTCGCACGGTAGATGACCGGTTTCTTTGTGCGCCAATCATGCGGATAACTATGCGTGAAGAAATCGAGTTTCAGCAATGCTCCTTTTTCTTCCAACAATTCAGTGATCATTGGATTAGCTTTATCGTAGAAGATCCCTTCAAATCCTGGTGCTTCATCAGTGTAACAACCTCTGCTGTCTACAGGAGATAGAACTTCCAAGTCATATCTTTTCCCGATGAAATAATCGTCTTCCCCATGTCCTGGAGCTGTGTGGACGAGACCAGTACCAGCATCTAATGTCACGTGGTCGCCGATCATGACAAGCGATGTCCGGTCGTAGAATGGATGCTGCGCTGTTACATATTCCAGTTCGTCGCCTTTCACTTCTTGAAGGCTCTCATAGTCTTCCCAGCCGATCTCTTTTGCTACTTGTTCTAATAGTTCTTTTGCGATCACAAATTTGCGTTCGCCGACTTTTACCACAGAATAAGTATATTCTGGATTAACAGAGATTCCAAGGTTTGCTGGCAAAGTCCATGGTGTTGTTGTCCAGATAACAAGTTCTGCATCATCAGGTAGCACATCTTTTCCGTCTACTACTTTGAAAGCTACATAGATCGAAGCGGATTTTACATCTTTATATTCGATTTCAGCTTCTGCGAGCGAAGATTCACTGGAAGGTGACCAATAGATCGGTTTCAACCCTTTATAAATATATCCTTTTTCTGCCATTTTACCGAACACGCGGATTTGAGCTGCTTCATATTCCGGTTGCAACGTGATATACGGATTTTCCCAATCCGCAGCAACGCCAAGCCGTTTGAAATCTTCGCGTTGTTTGTCCACTTGACTCAGGGCATATTCCATACAATGTTTGCGATATTCTGCCATGGTCATTTCTTTGCGCTTCACGCCTTTATTGGCAAGTACTTGTTCGATCGGTAGACCATGTGTATCCCAACCTGGGACATACGGAGAACGGAAGCCTGTCATTGATTTATAGCGTACAATGATGTCTTTACTGATTTTGTTCAGCGAGTGGCCTAAGTGGATATTTCCGTTCGCATAAGGAGGTCCATCATGCAGGATGAAAGTCGGTTTTCCTTCATTTAATTCTTGACGACGTGCATAAATATCATTTTCTTCCCATTCTTTTTGCCATTCTAGTTCACGTACAGGTAAATTTCCACGCATTGGAAATGCTGTTTTCGGGATCAATAATGTTTCTTTATATTCCATGTTCACTTCTCCTTTTTTATTTAACATAAAACAAAAAATCTCCTCCCTAAAAAAGGGACGAGATGAATCGCGGTACCACCCTTGTTGATGACGACGGATCGCCACCCACTTTGATACACCTATAACGCTGGGTTTGCGCCATTTCTTACTTACTTTCGGAAACGGGACTCCAGAGTGATTTCAAAAGCGTTAAAGTTATCAGCCTCGCACCGTTCGCTGACTCGCTCAAACTTGTCTGCTCGCTTTTTACTTGTCTCCATCTTCGTCTGTTTGTTTGACTTCTTTTAGTTGTTTCAATTCCGTCGCATCGACATCATAAGACATCAACTGCTGCCAATCGTCGCTTTTGATAAGATCCATTTGCGCTTCCACTAACATTTTCAAACGTTCGCGGAAAACTTTGGATTGGCGTTTCAAGTCTTCGATCTCGATAGCCACTTTGCGTGCTTTCGATAACGAATCCCCTAAAATACGATCGGCATTTTTTTCTGCTTCACGAACGATCAGTTTCGCTTCTTTATTAGCAGAATGTTTGACTTCTTCTGCAGCAGTCTGCGCAACGATCAGTGATTTATTAAGTGTTTCTTCAATGTTGGTGAAGTGGCCAAGGCGTTCTTCACTGTTATTCAAAGTATCTTCCAGCTTTTTCTTTTCTTTGATCAATTGTTCATAGTCTTTAATGATCTGATCCAGAAAATCGTTCACTTCATCTTCATCATAGCCTCGAAAACTTCTAGTAAATTCTTTGTTATGTATATCTAATGGCGATAACGGCATAACGAGCACCTCCGCATGATTATTTCGATTCTTCGTTCTTGTATCTAAATATAATTACATTGTCCATTTTATCATAGTTGCTAGACTTTTCCTAGTTTTTCCCGAAAATTATTCGTTTTTTCAAATCAAGAATCCTGCTTTATCGAGCGCTGCGATTCCTTTGGAAATCTGTTCTTCTGTATCTGCCTCGATCGTATGCAGATGAACGCTTCCGGTCAATTCAGCGAGGAGTGAGGCATTGGTCGTGCGCACTTTCTGAATGAATTTATCGACATCGAAACGATTTTTCACATGAAGTGCCGCCGTAATTTCGCCATAAATCGGGTGTTCTACTGTTACATCTACCACAGTTATTCCACAGTCAACTAGCAATGTGAGCTCTTGTTCGGTTTCTACTTTCGTATGGTTGACAGCGATGATTTTGCGAATGTGATTATCTGTTTCAGGACGGACATAGACATATCCTTGTGGAGTGGCAGTGATCGGCTCGTCTTTCGCTTTTAAGAGCGAGATATCTTGAACGATCACTTGGCGGCTGACATTAGCCGTTTTCGCCAGTTCACTACCTGAAACCGGCGTGTTTGCTGTTTTCAACTGTTCTAAAATATAGTGGCGGCGTTTCTCGCCGAGCAGTTTTTCCACGATGCTCCTCCTCTCTTATTGTAAATAACCGATCGTGATCTTGTCCTTATCTTTTTTCGACTTGCCGTTTGTTTCCATCAATTTGATTCGGCCGTAGCCGCGCACAGAGATAATATCCTCGGCGACGCAAAGAAAGTCAGCGTTCTCAATCGTCTTCCAGTTCACTCTTACTAGACCGCCTTGAACGAGTTGCTTGGCCTTTTGGCGTGAGATATTATGGCTGGCAGCGATCAAAACATCTAAGCGCAGACTTGAAACGGTGATCGCTTTTTCGATCCAATCTACATGTGTCAGGATCGCATCTGTTAACGGTACCTCTTCTAACATGACGTTCACCTTGCCGATCTTCTCGATTTGCGTCGATAAATAATCTTTCATACTTGCTTCTACGAAAAACTGCCAAATATCTTCTTTTTCCAAAATGTCGCCGAAGATATCACGTTTCATTCCAAGCGACATCAGTGTCCCCAATATTTTTTGGTGCGTGAGTGTTGTGAATTTGACTGGATAGCGGATTTGGAAAAGGGCAATCTCAAAATCAGTTTCTGCCGGTTCGTAATAATCTGGATAGATCAATGCGCGGACGCGTTCCGTATGCGCACGACCACCATTAAAAGCAACTTTGATATTTTCATAACTACCAATGACCGTTTGGACGATGAACTCCTGCCTCGGATCAAGAAAATGTGTGAGCCGTGGTGTGTATTCATCCTCTACTTGCGCCACTAGAGCTGTCATTTTATCAATAAAATCATATTCTTCTGGTCTAAAATGCTGGTAAATGCCTTCCATCGTAAATTCCCTCTTTCATCCCTTTTATTATACCATCTCTCTAAAAAAAAGACTCGCTTCTGACAGCAAGTCTTCCTGTTATCCACCTTTTAAAATAACAGAGGAACGATATAATTGTAAATCAATGTCGTCAATACGCGCATTGCATATTGGAAAACGATATATGCAATCAATGACGAAATATCAAACATGCCAATCGGCGGAATAATTTTTCTGAATGGTTCTAAAATCGGTTCGAAAATACGTCCTAATATTCGTCCAATTTTAGATTGGCGTGCTCCTGGGAACCAACTCATCAAAAAGTAAACAAACATTAAAGTCGGTAACCATCGGATGATAAATAACACAATATTAACTACCTGTAATAAAATCTCTTGCACCCTGCGTTACACCTCTCTATTTCTACATGAAGTTTTGTTCATCTAACATTTCAGAAATAGCGCCATCCACTTCCACGTTTTCAGGCGTGCAAAGGAAAATATTATTTCCGATTCTTTGAATGTCTCCACCAAGTGCATAAACTGTTCCACTTAAAAAGTCGACGATTCGAATTGCTTGATCACGATTGATGCGCTGCAGATTGACAACAACAGAACGATAGTCTTTCAAATAATCGGCAAGTTCTTGCGCTTCCGCATAAACACGCGGTTCAACTAAAACCATTCGGCTGGAATATTGTGCTCCTTGCATGCTGACCACCTTCGACTCTTTTTCTACTGCTTGGAATCTATTTTTCTCTTTTTTAGGTCTTGTTTCGACCGGCTGTTTTTCTACTGTCTGCTCTTCTTCATATTGTGCCTCTTCTTCATCTAAGAAGAAAAAAGTCTTGAATTTATTTGCAATTCCCATATGAGTCACACCTCCAAAAATTAAATTATTCCACTAATGCTCTGCCGATTCGTATATGCGTCGCACCTTCTTCGATCGCGATCTCAAAATCATTGGTCATTCCCATGGATAGTTTTAAACATGGCGCTTGTCGCACAGCTAGTTTTTGAATTGCTTGGCCAAGCGCAGCTAAGTCAGTAAATGCTTGGCGGATGATAGCGGCGTCCTCAGTAAGTGGCGCCATTGTCATTAGACCGATCACTTTGATTTTTTGAAAATCAAAGCGATTTACAAAAGCAAGTGCTTCTTCCGGCGAAAAACCGTGTTTCGATGCTTCTCCGGTAATATTCACTTGCAGAAAACAAGGGATCTCTGTTTCTGCCCGCTTTTCGATCTCTACAGCCAGCGATTCGCGATCCAAGGAATGCAGACAGCTGATCAGAGGCAAGACTTGACGAACTTTTCTTGTCTGCAAGGAACCGATATAATGCCAGTCGATCGAATGGTCTTTTAGCTCGGCCGCTTTCTTGACAAGCACGTCAGCTCGATTTTCCCCAAATTGGCTTAATCCCAGCTGATGCAGATCAAGGATCTTCGCTGCATCTACATGCTTGGTAACGGCGATCAATTCCACAGAATCTGCGGAACGATCAGCTCGCTTGCATGCTGCTTCGATACGCTGTTTTACTTCTGTCAGTTTCGTTTGCTCATTCATGACTTCCCACCTATTATCTTTCACATTTTCCCATAATCCAGTATGCTGAAACCTAACTGTTTATTTACGGCGGTTACGATTGCGGATAAATGCTGGTACGTCAACATCATTTGCAGGGTCTACTTGTTCTTCGTGTCGTTTCGGTTGTTCGCCTTTTGGTTCTTGGTTGTCTTGTGTAGCATAATTCGGACGGTTTACTTGGATCGGCTGTGCATTATTGTTCGAGCGCGTTGCTTGGTTGCTACGTTGTGCCGCTTGTTTGCTTTCATCAAAGCCTGTAGCAATAACCGTAACGATCAATTCATCCTTTAACTCGTCGTTGATAACGGAACCGAAGATCATATTCACATCTTCATCTGAGGCATTGGAAACGATCTCAGCAGCTTCTTGTACTTCATACAAGCTAAGGTTCGATCCACCGGTAATATTCATCAGTACACCTTTTGCACCATCGATCGATGTTTCAAGAAGTGGAGACGAAATTGCTTTTTTGGCAGCATCGGCTGCACGGTTTTCGCCAGTAGCGATACCGATACCCATTAAAGCAGAACCACGGTTTGTCATAATCGTTTTCACATCGGCAAAGTCAAGGTTGATAAGTCCCGGTACAGCGATCAAATCAGAGATTCCTTGAACACCTTGGCGAAGCACGTTATCCGCTTCACGGAAAGCTTCTAGCATCGGTGTGTTTTTGTCGACGATTTGCAGTAAACGGTCATTTGGGATAATGATAAGTGTATCAACCGCTTCTTTCATTGCTTCTGCACCATTTGATGCTTGTTTCGTACGTTTTGGACCTTCAAATCCGAATGGACGTGTCACAACACCAACAGTCAATGCTCCCATTTCTTTTGCGATCTGTGCGATGACCGGTGCAGCTCCTGTTCCAGTTCCGCCACCCATTCCGGCAGTTACAAAAACCATATCGGAACCTTTTAACGCTTCTTCGATTTGTTCGCGGCTTTCTTCTGCGGCTTTTTTACCGATTTCCGGTACAGCGCCAGCTCCAAGACCACGAGTCAATTTTGTTCCGATTTGTAATTTTGTTTCAGATTTTGCAAGTTTCAATGCTTGCGCGTCTGTATTAACAGAAATAAACTCAACGCCTTGCACGCCATGATCGATCATACGATTGACAGCGTTATTCCCGCCACCGCCAACACCGATCACTTTGATTGTTGCCAAGCTTTCTGAAGTCGTATCAAACTCTAACATACTTTTGCCTCCTAGTTAACTGTTTTATTTCTTTTATCTTCCACTTTATTTATTCAAAAAATGCACCAAAAAAGTTTTTGACTTTCGTCGATACTTTTTCGTTATCCGACTTCTTAGGCTTCGGTTTAGGTGCTGATGTATTTGCTTGTTCCGTTTCGGTTAATTCTTGCGGCTTACTACTTACATCGCGTCCTTCTACAAGCGCTTGCTCATAAGCGGATTGGATCAATCCGACTGCTGTCGTGAAACGTGGTTCACGAACACCGATGTAATCCGGGCTTGCGAGTCTGACATGAGAAGCAAATACTTTCCCTGCTAGATCAATAGAACCAGGGACAGCAACGCCGCCTCCGGTGATCACATAACCACCCGGCAAGTTAGATTTACCGACGCTTGCCAGATCATTGATCACAAGCTGGAAGATCTCTTCCATTCTTGCTTCAATGATATCTGCTACTTCCAACTGTGTAAAATGTTGCTTTTGGTTGCTGCCGATCACATCCACGCCGACAACTTCATCTGCGGATGCGTCATCATAAAAAGCATAGCCATGTTCGACTTTTACTTGCTCTGCATTTGCTGTAGAAGTATTCAGCCCAAGTGACAAGTCTTTGGAAATATTTTCGCCGCCGACAGAAAGGACATTTGTATATGTCAATTTCCCTTGTTCAAAAACGCTGATCGTCGTCGTTCCAGCTCCAACGTTGATCAGAGCCGTTCCAAATTCTTTGTCATCTTCTGAAAGCGAGATCGATGCCTCCGCAAGCGGCTGCAAGACGATATCAGTTACTTCGAGACCAGCGCGTTCTACGCAGCGAAGTGTGTTATGTAAAATAGTTTTTGAGCCCGTAACCAATGTCCCTTCCATTTCCAAGCGGACACCGATCATTCTCCTTGGGTCTGTGATGCCAGAAAAACCATCTACAATAAACTGATCCGGAATCGTACTGATGATCTCACGGTCGGGAGCTAATGAAACGACTTGTGCCGCATCCATTACATTCCAAACATCGTCATCTGTGATCTCGTTGTTTTCGCTGCTTATTGCCACGATTCCGTGACACGGTTCCAAGTGGACTTGATTCGAAACGATACCAACGATCACTTGAGAAATCTCAACGCCGACCATTCTTTCTGCTTGTGAGATTGCTTTTTTAATGGAATCTACCGTCTTATCAATGTCGATAATAATTCCTTTTTTGATTCCTTGCGATGGGGATTCCCCCACACCGATTATATTGAGACGCTCATTTGCCATTTCGGCAATAATGACTTTAACGGAAGACGTCCCAATGTCTAAACTTACATAAATTTCATTATCATCCACGATCGGCACCTCCTCTAGTTACTGAAAAATTTATTTTGTCAATGTTTTATTTTTTTGAGTGCAGTTTCTATTTCTTTTTTGGCGTTGTTTATTCCTCTTAAAGGTTGAAATAACTTATTTCTAGTCTACACTAACTAGAAGCGTAATTAAAGCAGAAACTCGCAATTTTAATGGTTTTTTAAAGAAATTGTGAATTTTTCGGTTTTTTCAGAACATGCGTTTCTATTTTTTCTTTTTTTGTTTATTTTGCTGATAATAACTTTCAAAAATCGTTCCAACTTCTAAATCGATCGTTCCTTTTTGCCCTTCTTGCAATTGGGAGACGATTTGCGGATAGTGTTTCATTTTATCTGCAAAGGAGTAGATCGTCGCCTGCACTTGATTTCCATCGTTCATGAAAAGATGGATATGCTTTTTGTCAGTCTTAGTCGGTTCATAAATGATTTCTGAGATCGATTCGCGCACATCATCTGGCAGTTGTCCGACTTCCTTGATGAGCGATTTCAGCAGCGGACCGTTTTGGAAGTTTTTGAATAATAGACTGTTGCCGATCGGGAATTTTCGAGATTGATTTTTCAGCAAGATACCATTTTCCAAAATATCATAGTAGCTGCCGTCTTTCTGTTCGTAGCCGATCGTTTGGTATTCTTCGATATGTAATTGAATACGATTCAAGCCTTGCTGGGTCACAGTGGCTTTTTTGACCAATTTGTTTTTCTTCAGGTGCGCTGCAACCTGCTTCTTGTTGATCGCAAAAATGTATTCACCTATTTCCAAGTCGCTTTGGTCTTTCACGTCTTGCTCTGTCAACTGCTTATTGCCCTCCACGTAAATAACAGAAAGTTTACTGAGCGGGGATAGGAAATAAACAGTAATAAGAATAAGTAATGCAAAAAAGCTTACTAAGATGGTAAGATGGCGAAGCAACTTTTTGCGGCGATATTTTTTTAATTCCGGAACTCGACTTTCCATCGAAATGACTCGTCTGTTTTCTACCATCTTTCCAGCCTCCTTCACGTATTACTTCCGGATTTCCATCACCAATCTTGCTAATCGATCTGCGGCATCCGGCGTACCCATTTGTTTCGCTTCAAATCGCATTGCTTTTAATTTTTCAGCATCTAATATGATACTGTCGATTACTTGCATCATATCCGTATTTTTCAGTTCTGCTTCTGTAATAACGACTGCTGCACCGTTTTTCTCCAGCGCACGGGCATTTTTCTCTTGATGATTAGCTGTTACATATGGACTTGGGATCAAGATACTCGGCAGTCCCAAGGCAGTCAATTCCGCAAGTGTCGTTGCCCCGGCTCTTGAAACAACCAAATCAACTGCATTTAAAATACTTGGCATATCATAAATAAACGGTACCACGCTGATATGGGTCCCTAAATTTGGCAGTGTATCTTTGATTTTTTCATAATGTACATCGCCGGTAACATACAGTAGCTGGTATGCACGTTGATCCCATTTGGGCAGGATCGTTTCGATTGCTTCGTTGATGCCTCTTGCGCCACGGCTTCCGCCAAAAACAAGCACTGTCTGTTTTTCCGGATCCAAACCATATTTTTGCAGAACGTCTGGTGCATCGATGCCCACTACTTCTTGAGCACGCGGATTACCGGTAAAGACGATTTTTTCAGAAGGAAAAGCATCACTGGCTTCTTCAAAGCAGATCGCTACTTTCGTCACGAAACGGCTCAAGAATTTATTCGTCAGTCCAGCCACACTGTTTTGTTCATGGATGATACTTGGAATATTTAGTCTGCTCGCCGCATAAACAACAGGACCGCAAACATAACCGCCTGTGCCGATCACGACATCGGGGCGGAATTCTTTCAACAATCGTTTGCTTTTTTTGACTCCTTTGAAAAAACGCATGACCGTTTTGAAATTCTCCATTGATAAAGAACGTTTGAATCCGGTGATGTCAATTGTTTCAAATGGGATCCCTTCGCGCGGGACGATTTTATTTTCCAGTCCCTTTTCTGTGCCGATATATAAAAATTCGGCGTCGGGATGGTTTTTTTTCAATTCTCGAACAAGGGCTAGAGCAGGATAGATATGACCGCCCGTTCCTCCTCCGCTAATTGCTATCTTCATTTTTCCACCTCATTTTGTAATGCTTCGATTGCTTCCATGTATTTATTCCCACGGACTTCAAATGTCCGATATTGATCCCAGCTGGCACATGCAGGTGAAAGCAGGATCACATCGCCGGGGCTGGAAGCTTCAAACGCCACCGGTACAGCTGCTTCGACATTTTCTACGTAGAAGACCTCTGTCCCCGATTGTTTGCCGATACGCCCGATTTTTTCCGCTGTTTCGCCAAAGCAGACTAAGGCTTTGACATGTTGGAAAAACGGCAGCAGTTCGTCAAACTCATTGCCGCGGTCGAGTCCACCTGCAAGTAAAACTACAGGTTCCTTAAAGCCCTTTAATGCACTCTGAGTCGCTAAAATATTAGTTGCCTTGGAATCGTTATAAAACTTTCTGCCGTGCCATTCGGTGACAAATTGAGTCCGATGTGGAACACCTTTGAACGTTTTTAAGACTTGCATGATCTGCTCATTGCTGACACCGATCGTTTTTGCGACTGCGATCGAAGCAAGGATATTTTCTAAGTTATGATCACCGGGCAGCAGAATATCGGCGCGTTCACCAACGACTTCATCATTGAACATCAATTTACCGTTTTGCACATAGCTTCCAAGTCCCAGCTTCTGCGTAGTGGAAAAGGGAACGATCTGTGCTTTCGTTTTTTTCGTCAATGTTTTTAATTCTTCTTGATCCCAGTTGATAACAAGAATATCATCGGCAGTTTGGTTTTTTTGGATTTTCCATTTTGCTTGGACGTATTCATCACGATCCGCATGATAATCCAAATGTGCTTCATAAATATTGGTGATCACCGAAATATGCGGGTGGAAAGTATCGATCCCCATCAATTGGAAGGAAGAGAGCTCCATCGTGATATATTGTTCAGGAAGCGCTTTGCTTGCAACCATAGACGCTGGAAAGCCAATATTCCCGGCCAATAGGGAATTATCCGCCTGACGCTCATTGAGCATATGATGGATGATGGTTGTTGTCGTTGTTTTTCCGTTTGTACCTGTGATACCGATGATCGGCGCATCTGAGATCTGATAAGCCAATTCGACTTCGGTAATTACCGGGATCTTCAGCTGCAGCGCTTTTTGGATCATTGGATTGTTGTACGGGATACCCGGATTTTTGATAACTAATTCAAACCCTTCATCCAATAATTCAATCGGATGCGAGCCACAGATCACTTTTATCCCTTGTTCTAAAAGTCCCTGTGCTTCCGGGTTTTCGCTAAATGGCTTTTGATCATTAACAGTAACGAATGCGCCAAGTTTGTGCATGATCGAAGCAGCGCTGACGCCACTTCTTGCGAGGCCTAAAACAAGCACTTTTTTATATTGATAGTCTTCTACTTTTTTCATTACTTCCCCCACCCTTTCTCTTTTCCAGAGAAGAATTATATTAAATATGACAGAAAAGCGTCACTTTTTCAGCATTTTCTTGTTCAGAAACGGCTAAGAAGAGACGCTTTATTGATTAAAACATTATCCATACCAAACCATGCATAGTGCTATAACCGCAGAAGCAAGTCCTACCACCCAAAAAGTAAGAACGACGCGCCACTCTTTCCAGCCACCAAGTTCGAAATGGTGATGGATCGGGGTCATGCGGAATATTCGTTTGCCTCCAGTGAGTTTAAAGTAAGCTACTTGTAAAATAACGGAAGCAGTTTCAATAACAAAGACGATACCGATCAAGAGCAATAGCCACTCTTGTTTTAAAAGGATCGAAACAGCAGCGATCGCGCCACCGAGTGCAAGCGAACCAGTATCTCCCATAAAGATTTTTGCCGGATTTTTGTTGAAAATCAAGAAGCCGATCATTCCCCCGACAATCGCGAAACAAAACAGCGCGACATCATTTTGCTGCTGATGGACTGCAATGATACCAAAAGCAAGAAAAGCGATACTGCTAAGTCCTGATACTAAACCGTCTAGTCCGTCTGTCAAATTCACAGCGTTGGAAAAACCAACTAGCCAGAATAAAATGAAAATCACAAAGAACCAAGAAAGTGATACTTCGATGTTAGTAAACGGAACGCGCAATGTTTCCGCAAAATGATTAACGTGATAGATCACGAAAAAGAGAAGTGAAATAACAACTTGTCCAATAAATTTTTGCTTGGATGTAAGTCCAAGATTTCTTTTCTGTACCACTTTGATATAGTCATCCATAAATCCTAAGATCCCGAACAATACCAGCGTGATCAAAAGAAGCCAGCTTCCTGCCGTCATCTCTTTGTTTACGATTGCCATAAATAAGAAGCTGACGCAGATCGCGATCAAATAAATGACTGCTCCCATCGTTGGCGTTCCGGATTTCTTTTCATGTAGTTTTGGGCCTTCATCCCGAATGCTTTGACCAAATTTCAAGCGTACTAAATAAGGTATGAAAAGTGGTACTCCGATAACGGTAATAATAAAGGCGATAACAAGTGCTGACAATAACATATAAATGGACAATCTTTTTCTCCCCAATCTTTTTTTAAAGCTTAAATGGATTCATTACGTATATTTTATGCGAGTCTTTCCTTTTTTTCAATAGCTTCCCGTGCAACGGCGCGGTCATCAAAATCCAAGACTTGATCGCCGATGATTTGATAGGTTTCATGGCCTTTTCCAGCAATCAAGATAACATCGCCTGCCTGTGCTTCATTTACGGCATAGGTAATTGCTTCTTTGCGGTCCGTTCGTACCTGATAAACTGCATTTGCGGGAAGTCCTGCAAGCATATCTTGGATGATCGCCTCAGGGTCTTCGCTGCGCGGATTATCAGATGTAAAGACAGGATCGGTCGCATAATCGATCGCGATTTTTGCCATTTGCGGTCGTTTTCCTTTGTCACGGTCACCGCCACATCCGACAATTGCGAATACACGACTTCGTTTGAATTCTTCAATCGTTTCTAATACATTTAATAGTCCGTCTGGTGTATGGGCGTAATCAACGATGACAGTAAAATCTTGACCAGCATCGACGATTTCAAAACGGCCGGCGACACCTTGGGCCTTTTCCAAAGAAGTGATTGCCTGATGTATCGGGATCTCAAGAGCATAACTGGTGGCAAGTGCAGCCAAACAATTATAGATACTAAATTTGCCGATCATTTTGATCCGGACGTCAAAATCGCCATCCGGGGTATGCAGCTTGAAGGTCGTACCGCTGCTTGTTACCATGACATCAGTCGCGCCAAAATCGGCAGCTTTATCTATACCATATGTAATCACCGGAGCAGCTGTAGCTGTTTTCATCCGCTGACTTACTGGATCGTCTTGATTAATAATAGCATACTTCGGTTTTTCACTATCGTAGCTATTGCCAAGTTGGGCAAACAGCAAGCTTTTTGCGTAGGCATATTCTTCCATTGTCTTGTGATAGTCTAAGTGATCTTGTGATAAGTTCGTAAAGACCGCGATATCGAAATCCGTTCCGTAAGTCCGTCCTTGCACGAGTGCGTGAGAAGAAACTTCCATCGCAACTGTTTGCACATCCGCTGCCAGCATTTCATGATATGTCCGCTGCAGTGTCAGGCTATCTGGTGTGGTATTTTTCGTTTCTAAGATCTCACGGCCGATTTTGCGATACATGGTTCCGATCAGCCCAGTTTCCGAGCCCGCATCGCGAACGATTTGTTCAACCAAATGCGTTACTGTCGTTTTACCATTTGTACCGGTCACACCGATCATTTTCATTTTTTGCGATGGTGATCCATAAAAGCGGTCCGCCAAAATCGCCATTGCCCGTTTGCTGTCTTTCACATAAACGACCGGGATCGAAACGTCGATTTCTTTTTCAGCTAAAATCGCTGCTGCACCATTCGCTTCAGCTTGTTTAGCAAATTGGTGCCCATCTACGATCTCGCCGTCGATACATATAAAAAGTGTTCCTGAAACTACTTTTCTGCTATCTTGTTCGATATTTGTGATCTCACCGGATAGATCTTGACTTGTTCGGTAGGCAGGAATGCTTGTTAAAAGCGTCTGTAATTTCAAAACTTCCATCTCCTTTATATACTTTCCAAGGAATAATCCTTATCTATCTTAGCAAAAACGACGCGCTAATGCTAGTCACCAATAGTCCTAAACAAGAAAAAGCAAAATGTGTCTATTATTGCCTGTTTTCAGGATAGACAAACATTTTGCTTTTATCTTCTACTCTTTCATTCCCGAAAATTATCCATTTAAAAGACTGCCAATGCCTTCGTTTTCTTGGACATCCGTTTCTTTTTTTGTTTCCGATTGACTTTTATGGTCATTATTCTTGTTAAAGGCATCCAACTTATCTGGTGAGACCATCTTCAGACGAATTTTCGACTTGCTGTTGATAGTCGTTCCTTTCGTCACGTTTTGGCTTTTCACATAGCCGTCGCCTTGGAATTCAAATGGGATACCTGTGATTTCGGATACTTTGAGTGCATCGTCTTTCGACCAGTTCCGCATGTCAGGCATCGTCATTGCGCCTTCTGTCAGCATGACGACCCGTTGGCCTTTCAATAGAGTGGTTCCTGGTTTTGGTAGTTGTTGGACGATTTTTTTGCCGCTGCCGATAATGACAGGTGCAAGATCCTTTTTCTCCAACAGCTCTTTTGCTTCGGTCACTGATTTATCGGTAACCACTGGCGCTTTGATCACTTCTGACTTTTTGACCGTCGAAGGTTTGATATTCATATATTGCAGGCTGGTTTTCATGACTGGATTGAAAATATCGGCAACTGCTTGACCACCTGTTGATCCGGCAGGACCGTTTTCAAGTTGTGGTTGCTGCATTGTCACATACATGATCAGTTTAGGATCATCTGCAGGTGCCATTCCCATAAAGGAAAAGAGGTAGTTATCCATGCCGTACATATATTTACCAGTTTTCGGATCAGCGATTTGCGCCGTCCCTGTTTTCCCTGCCACATCGTAACCGGGGATAGCGTATAATTTCCCAGTCCCGTTTTCGCCATCAATAACATAACGCAGTTCTTCGCGTGTCCGTTTTGCTGTTGCGGCACTGATCGGCTGCCCAGTGATCTTGACTTTGGTTTTTTTCGTTTTTCCTGTATTCGGATCGGTGATTTTAGCAATCACATGTGGCTGTTTCATTTTGCCATCGCTCGCTACTGCTGTTGCAGCTTGGAGCATTTGCATCATCGAATAACTTGAACCTTGTCCGAAAACATTAGTTACTTTTTCAACAGGATAATTATAGACGATCTTCCCACTGCTTTCGTTTGGAAGATCAACGCCCGTTTTTTCACCAAATTTGAATTTCTTCAAATAAGATAAAAAGCGGTCGGTGCCTAATTTATCTAATAATCTTGCGAAAGCAACGTTACTCGAACGTTCGAGGCCTTCCCGAAACGGGATCGAGCCCCAACCGACGCGATTATGATCGTGAATTTGAATATCGCCGACTTTATAGATACCGGATTTATAATACTCGTTAGGATTGTAAACTCCGGCATCGATTGCTGACGCTAACGAAAAGACTTTCATAACCGAACCTGGTTCATACGCATATTCGACAGGAAGGTCTTGCCATACACCACTGTTTTTCGATTCTAATCCAGCTTTTGTGCTTGGATTGAATGTCGGACGCTGGCTCATCGCTAGGATCTCTCCTGTTTTCGGATTGGCGACCACTGCCATCATGTTTTTGGGATGATATTTTTCATTGACCGAATTCATCGTGTCTTCGAGGAAAGTCTGGATTTTTTTATCAGTTGTCAACGTAATATTTTTCCCATCTACAGCAGGTTTCACATTCGTCTTGGAATTTGGCAGGATATAGCCCATGCGGTCAGTGCTGTAATTCAATTTGCCGTCCTTGCCTTCTAATTCATCATTCAATTGTTTTTCCAGTCCCATTTTCCCAACTAGCTGGTTCGTTTTTTCATCTCGTTGGGCAAAGCCGATCACTTCAGCTGCTAAGACGCCATTTGGATAAAAACGTTCCGCTTGTCTAGTAAAAATAAGGCCTGGCAATTTCGCTTTTTCAATTTTTTCTTTTGTCGCAACCGAGATGTTTTTCCCAGCTGCCCCAAATTCAACTTGGTATTTGTCTTTTTTCTGCAACTCTTTTAAAACAGCGTCTTCTTTGATTGGCAGATATTTCGCCAATACTTCGGCTGTTTTTTCTTTATCTACGACATGGAGCGGTGTTTTTTGGTCCTTGGAAGCGTCTTTGCTGAGAACTGCTGCTAGTGTAAAGGTTGACGTATCTTCGGCAAGCACTTCGCCTTTGGAGTCCAAGATCGAACCTCGCTTCGCATCGATCGTTGTTGATTTCAAATGCTGTTTCGCTGCTTTTGCGGCTAACGGTACACCGTTGGAATAACCGCTGATTTGCAAGTATAGGAATTTGGCTGCTAACGCTAGGAATAGAACGGTAAATAAGGCAACAAGCAATAACGCCCCTCTTCTTCGATTCCCTATTCGCCGTTTCACTGGCCGCCAACTACTTTCACGTTTTCACCATTTAGTTTTAGTCCCTTTTTCTTCGCTAATTTATACACACGTTCATAACGGCTAAGTGATTTTACTTCCGTAGAAAGGTCACCTGTCTGTTTTTCTTTCGCACTTACTTTTGTTTCTTGGTTTTGCGTCTTTTCATTAATGGAATAGATCTGTGCTTGCACACTGATAATGCGGAAGGCCATGATGAGTACAATGGCTACAGCGATCGAGATCAGTAATTTTTCTCCGAGGGTTACTTTTCCGCGTCTTAATGGTTGTTTGGACGGTTCTGGTACCGGAGCTTGCTTTCTATGTATATTAGGTGCTGCATCGGTTTTATAGGCCACATTGCTCATTAATTTCAACTCCTACATTGGTTTATTTCTTAGCGATCACTCGTAGTTTCGCCGATCGGGCACGATTATTCGTTGCCATTTCTGCTTCACTCGGCAAAATCGGTTTTCTGGTTACTAGTTCAAAATCCGGTTGATATTCATCAGGGATAACTGGCAAGCCTCGTGGTGTTTCTTGGGCCGTGGTTTTTTGTTTGAATAGTTGTTTGGTGATCCGGTCTTCCAAGGAATGGAAAGTGATCACGCTGATCCTACCGTTTGTTTTTAGTAGTAGCAATGCCTTTTCCAGTGACTCGCTTACGGCGTCAAGCTCATCGTTGACTGCGATGCGAATTGCTTGGAAAACGCGTTTTCCGGGATGTCCGCCCTTTCGTCTTGCCGGGGCTGGAATCGCGGTTTTAATGATGTCGACTAGCTCTCCAGTTGTTTCGATCGTTTTTTCGCTGCGACGACGTTCGATTTCTCTGGCGATCTGTTTGGAAAATTTTTCTTCTCCATATTGGAAAAAGATACGAACAAGATCTTCATAACGCCATTCGTTCACCACTTCTTTGGCTGTGAGTGATTGCTCCTGATCCATTCGCATGTCCAGTTCTGCGTCTTGATGATAGCTGAAACCTCTCTCACGGACATCGAGTTGCGGTGAAGAAACGCCAAGATCATATAAGATCCCGTCCACTTCCGTCACACCATGTTCTGCTAACGCTTCTTTCATAAATCGGAAATTGCTTTTTACGAAAGTAACACTCCCTGTATAAGGCGCAAGCCGCTCTTTTGCATGATCAATAGCGGTTTGGTCTTGGTCAAAAGCATATAAATGCCCTTTTTTATTTAATTTACTTAGTAGGTATTCCGAATGTCCTGCCCCGCCAAGTGTTGCATCTACATAAATGCCGTCGGGTTTGATATCCAGCATGTCTACTGTTTCATGTAGCAAAACGGTATCGTGTTTAAACAATTTGCTCACTCTCCTTAGATATCGAAGCCAATCATATTCTCAGCGATATCGGCAAAGGATTCCTCTGCTTCGCTGAAAGTAGTTTCCCACTCTGGTTTGCTCCATATTTCAATACGATTAGAAACTCCAATGATCACTGTTTCCTTTTCCAAGTCCGCGTATTGAAGCAAGTTAGAAGGAATATTGATCCGTCCTTGTTTATCCAATTCGCATTCTGATGCACCTGAAAAGAAGAAACGTGTAAAAGAACGAGCGTCCTTTTTAGTAAGTGGTAGATTTTGTAATTTATTTTCTAATTTGTCCCATTCTGCTTGTGGATAGGCGAATAAACACTTATCCAGTCCGCGGGTAATCACAAAGCTCTCGCCTAATGACTCACGAAATTTAGCCGGCACGATCAGCCGTCCCTTTATATCAATGTTGTGTTGATATTCTCCCATGAACATTAGACTTCACCCACTTTCTTATGTACCACTTTACCACATCTCCCCACTTCGCACCACATTTTTTCTAAATTTTTTCGATATTTTTGCCTAATCTTTTCCCGCTACATCTATAAACCTTTATTTAAAGCCATTCTTCAATTAGATGGATTGTGAAAAATTTGTGGGGAGCGGTGGGGGGGATCTCCCACTTCTCCCCCACTTTTTATAAAGACATAACAAAAAGCCAACTTTTCTGAAGAAAAGTTGGCTTCCTAATGTGTTATTTTTTGAATGGTATTATGCTTTCCATTGTAATACTTTGCTGAAACTTGATGTTGCTAATAAGTACAATAAATTGACGATGTAAACAAATTCCAATTCCATACTCGCTAGCCCAGACTGCCTTTTCACAGTGAAAATGGCACCGGCTAAGACGATAATAAGTAAAATGCTCACGTATGGAACCAACAGACCTAAGGCAAGGGCCAATCCGCCAATGATCTCGATCGCCACCACTAAGACGAGAATTGCTTGATTTAGTCCTAATTGATTAAAAAATGCGCCTGTCTGATCAAAATCGATAAGTTTGGTGACTCCGTGGTAAACAAATAATAGTCCGATAATCGCACGTAAGATAATCTTCATAACATCCTCCTTTCTCAATATACGCCATATTGTATAACAGCTGCATATAAGGAACAAGCTACTTTTCCTAACAATATCGTTAAGTTATGTATCAGTTCTGCGACAGTTATGTTAAATCCGACAATTTCAGTAAGGTTTAATGCAAAAAAAGACAGTTCCCTCATGATCTGTCTTTTTTTATACCATATATAAATAAATGCTCCAGCCGATTCCAAACAAGCACAAAAGCAGATAAAGGATCGTCAGCACTAAAAACAGCACGCGCCAATATAGCCGGAAAAGCTTTCCGTAATGGATCTCGCCTTCTTTTTTCGCATAAAAGAAAGTGAGGAGTACTCCCAGCAAAAGCAGTAGCAATAGAAAATACAGTCCATATGTACGGTGGAAAAGCTGCCCGCTGAATGCCGGGATCGCCGCCAGTAAAAATAATGTAGCAGCGTCACAGGCATATTTGACCGCCCGTTGACCTCTCCGATAGCGGAATCTTAAAATAAAAACCGTTAGAAAGAAAACAAGTAGTGGGGAAACAACAAGCCAATATGAGATCGATTTAAGCCATTCCAATTTAAGACTTCCTTTCCAAGTGGATTATTTTTTCATAGATCAATTCAAGTAGCGGTGTACCAATTCCTTTTTCAGTCGCCATTTCTAAAATCGGTTTAAGAATGCTGTCTGCTTCCGTCGGCCGCTGGTTGGCAATATCCGTCGCCATGGATGAAAAATTCTCTGCTGTCCCCCGGCAGATCGCCACCACTTGTTCCCACTGATCGGTAAGTCCAAGCACGCCTTCTACTTCCGTCACAAGCACTTTTAAGATCCGCCGGTAGCCTTCTACTTCGATCAATTGGCCATTATTTACTTGCCAGATCGCTGTGAGTGGATTGATGCAACTGTTTGCGATCAATTTTCGGAATAGCATGGGTAGATAATCGGCATGCTTCTGAAAGATAAACTCTGTCTGCGCCTCAAAAAAAGCATCCAACATCACCGTATCTTCTCTTATTTGGCGATAATAGCTGTAATTCGTTTTACCCATTCCACGCCAATCTAGCTGATTAAGGTGCTCGCGTACAGCACCATGTTCGCTTGTCGCTACGATCACAGTCCGGGCGGGCAAATCATTTAAGTAAGCCAAATGTCCAATACCATTGGAAAGAAAACAAAGGACAATATGTGCTGGCAATTGTCTAAGTAGCGGCATAACAGCTGGGAGTTGATAGGATTTAAGCGCTACAAAAAGAATATCGATCGACTGGGAGCTAGCGAGCTTTCCGCTGACCAAAGCTGCAGGAAACAGCTTTTTCCTCTTCGTTCCGATTGACAGCAACAGGCCATTTTGCGTAATTTTGCGCGCTTGTTCCTCTGTTCTCGTGTAGATCGTGGTCGGATAAGTTTCGCTGAAAGCTCCGCCATACAGCATCCCTAAGGCTCCACCACCTAACACACCGATTTTCATTTTCTGCTCCATCGCACTCTTCCTTTACGTGATTTCCTTTTATTTTACCAAACTCCTAGCGGCTTTGTACATAAATAAAAAACCACAAAAGACCCATGGCGTCTTTTGTGGTTTACAGATCAACAAGTAAGCGTTACTTGTTTTTACGCAATTTAGTTGTTTACTACATCTTTACCATCATAATGTCCACATTCAGGACAAACACGGTGAGAAAGTTTGTATTCTCCACAGTTCGGGCATTCAGTCATGCCTGGAACTTCTAATTTATAATGCGTACGACGTTTGCGTTTTTTTGCTTTAGATGTTCTTCTAAAAGGTACTGCCATTTCTATACACCTCCTTGATAAAATGAAGCGGTTAGTGCCACTTCTAAATGAAGCAATTTGTAAATATATTCCAGCTTTGCTCAGGCTTGTGGCTACTCTTTTTCTTCATCGAAAAATTGCGCCAGCCCAGCAAGACGAGGATCCACTTTTGGTGCTGCCTGTTCTTTTGCAGCGAGGTTTTGTTCTTCTGTTTGCAGTTCCCATTCTTTTCCTTTTGGCAATGTTTCGGAATCTGCATCGCTACTAAAGACTTGCATTGGGATTTCTACTAATAAAAGTTCCTCTACTACAGGTGTAAGTTCCACAATATCTTGCTCCATCAAATGCCAAGACTCATCTAAGAGTTGTGCCGTACTTTTCGTAAACGATTCGATGCTGTGGATATCATAAGGTACTTGTACGTCTACTAATGTGCGTGCACAAGGTAACGTCCATTCGCCTTGCAGACGAAGCGTTGCCGTTACACTATCTTGACTGACTTGCAGGTTTCCCGTCACGTGGACAGGTGTTGCTTTTCTTACGTCTGGGTTGTTTGCTTTTAGAAATTCTTCTAAATCAACCTTTTCGTCTATTTCTAGTAAGTTTTCTGGTTGTTTTCGCAATTGAATCATAGACCATTTCATCATTTATCACTCCAAGCGCAACAAAAGATATTATAGCTTTTTCAGGCTCTTTTGTCAATATTTTTTCTTGACATTCCCTTTGTTCCTTCTTTCTACTTTTATGATAAACTAGAAATAAAACTTTTGCGAATAAAAAAGCGGAGGAATCAAAATGAATGTCACTGGTATCATTGTGGAATATAATCCTTTTCATAACGGACACGCCCTGCACTTAAAGGCGGCGCGGGAAACAACCGATGCAGATGTCGTGATCGCTGTAATGAGTGGCTCGTTTGTGCAACGCGGCGAACCGGCGATCGTTCCAAAATGGGAACGCGCCCAAATGGCGATCGATGCGGGTGTGGATATCGTGATCGAACTGCCGGTCTTGGCAGCTACGCAGCAAGCCGCGGTTTTTGCGGAAAAGGCCGTTGAGCTACTTGCAGCAATGCGAGTCAACCACCTTTTCTTCGGAAGCGAACATGGCGACAGCGAAGCATTTGTTCAATTATCCGAACAGATGCTCAAGCAACATGACGAATTTGCACATACATTGCAACATTTGCTGCAGCGAAAGGAAACATCTTATCCAGTTGCTTTTGCAACGGCTCTCCGATCTGTTTTTTCAAACACGAGCATTGATGTCACTAAGCCGAATAATATCCTTGGCTTTCATTATGCGCTAGCGATCGCTAAGAATCAGTTTGCTATCCAGTTGCATACGATGCCACGCGCACATGCCGGTTTTCATGATCAAGCAATTACTCACCCCAGTATCGCTAGCGCTACGGCTATTCGTAGACTTTTGCTTGAACAAGGTTTAGAAGCAGCAAGCCATTATCTTCCCGCTACTACCAAAGCAATTTTAGCAGCCTATCACGGTCCTTTTATTTCGTGGGCGGATTATTACCCTTTCTTGCAATATCGCTTACTAACGGCAGAACCCGCAGAATTAGCCGCAAACAGACTTGTAAGTGAAGGCATTGAAAACCGATTCCAAGCAGCGGCTCAAAAAAGTTCGGATTTCGCTGCTTTCCTAAAATCCGTTCAGACGAAACGCTACAGCAATGCCAGAATCCAGCGGACTGCGCTGCATATCTTGCTTCATCACTTAAAAAGCGAGCACTATCAGCCTTATCTACGGATTCTCGGCATGTCTGCGGCTGGACGTAAATATATGACGACATGGAAAAAAGAAATTCCGCTGCCGATTGTTTCTACAGTTTCCAAGGCACCAGCCGAACTGCTGGAACTTGATTTACGGGCCACAGCTGTTTATACGCTACCAGTTGCTCTACAAGACTACCGGCAGGCAGATTTCACGCGGCCGCCTTATCTTACTTAACATTGTGTTTTAAATAGTTGAGCGCATCTTGAAAAGTTTTGACAGGGACGATCTTCATTTTAGAATGGATCGCCTTGGCTGTTTTTTTAGCTTCTGCATAGTTGCTGATCGCTCCCGGCTCTACTGCCAAAACAGCTTTTGTGATTTTATCATCTGGAGCAAAGAAAATACTTGCTCCGCTTTTATCGGCTGCGACGATCTTTTGATCAATGCCGCCGATCCTGCCGACATTTCCAGCCGGGTCGATCGTTCCTGTCCCGGCTATTTGTTTGCCCTTAGACAAGTCATTTGGTGAAAAACGGCTGTAAAGTTCTAACGTGAACATCAAGCCAGCGGAAGGTCCGCCGATTTTTTCTGAATCAATGTCAGCTTTTGGCGAGGCTTTCACTGTTTTATCGTCGACTAGCGTGATCCCGATTCCTGGAGTTCCTTTTTTGTCCAATGCTATCAGTTTGATGCGAACCGTTTTTGCTGCTTTTTTATCTCGTTTGTAAGTAAGCGAGACGGTAGCGCCGGTTTTCTTTGCTTTGACATATTTAATAAATGCCTCACTCGATTTGAATGCCTTCCCGTCGATCGCAGTAATTAGATCACCGGCCTTGATTTTTTTAGCAGCCGGTGTGTTGGTGCGGACACTGAGAACATAGATGCCTTGATAGTTGACTTGAAGCGGTCTTTTTGCCGCATGATAAGCCGCTTGGATCGCATTGTTTTTGGATTCGTTCATCATATACAGCTGTCTGACATTATACTCTGCATCGGTTTCGTTTTTATAACGAACATCGTCTACTTTTTCCAATTCATAATAGGGCATCATTTTAGCAAGCAGATACGTATAGGGATTCGCTTTCGCCATTGCCACTGTTACCAAGCTGAAAGACCCTTTCTTATGATCTGCTTTTCCAGAAACGGTAACAAGATCATTCAGCTTTTCGGTGCCGCCCGGTTTAGAAATATAATAGGGAACGGGGATAAAAAAGCCGATAATCAAGATAACTAAAATAATAATGACCGCTATTTTTGTTTTTTGTTTGCGCATACGCTTAGTCCTCTCTTGCTTTATCTAAATTTCGCCTGAATGGCTTCTTCTACTGCTTTCGGAACGAGTCCGCTGATATCGCCTTGGTACTTCGCAACTTCTTTGACGATACTGGAACTGAGGAAAGAATACTTGCTGTTTGTCATGACGAAGAAAGTTTCTACGTCTTCTTCCAATGTCCGGTTCATCGAAGCGATCTGCATTTCGTATTCAAAGTCGCTGACGGCACGAAGTCCGCGTACGATGGCCACTGCTCCCTTAGAGGCAGCATATTGGACAGTGAGGCCTTGCGCGCTCTCTACACGAACCTGCGGGATATGTGCCGTTACTTCCTTAATCAGTGCTAAACGTGTATCTAGATCAAAAAGCGGTTGTTTGGATGAATTAGCGAGCACCGAAACATATAGCACATCAAATACTTTGGCAGCTCGTTCAATAATATCCAAATGTCCATTAGTGATCGGGTCAAAACTCCCCGGAATGATCGCGATTTTTTCAGTCATTAGCGGTTTCCTCCTTATAGGAATAAATAGATAAGATCGTGATTCCGTAAGCTACCTCGCGAATCAAGCCACAGCTGGCAATCTGATCCGGCAGCATTTCTGCTTTTTCATGTTCTGCAACGATGACAGCCCCATCAGCTAGCAGTGCTTGTTCTTCTAACGTCCGGATGATCTTTTCCAAAGCATGCAGTTTATAAGGCGGATCGAGGAAAACTAGATCAAACTGCTTTTCCGACTGATGCAGAAGTCTGAGTGCCCGCTGCCAGTCATTGCGGTAAACGGATGCTTGTTTATCCAGACGGACGCTTTTTAAATTCGTTTGGATCGTTTTCACTGCACCGATCGCCTGATCGATAAAGACAGCTTCCCCTGCGCCGCGACTCAATGCTTCGATTCCTAATCCTCCGCTTCCGGCAAATAGATCTAATACTTTCTCTCCGTCGAAATAAGGACCGATAATGGAGAATAATGATTCTTTGATTTTATCGGTGGTCGGTCTGGTATCGTTGCCGGGAACGGCTTTCAACGCATGACCCTTTCTGTCGCCAGCGATAACTCTCATGTTTATCTACACCTTTCTATGGTTCATAAAAAGGAACTTAGGAAAAAACCTAAGCTCCCCTTTTTTATATACTGATCTGTACATCTTCCTGCCGTTTTTCTAAACCACTTTCTTTTTTGGATTCGTATTCGGTCTTTAAGAATGGCCGGTACGATTCTTCAATACGCTTCACATAGTGAAATCGTGAAAGTTTCTCCGTGATCTCAGGAATTCTGTCCATATCACAGTAAAGTACGGCATATTTCAGTTTACGTGATACATAATGTACATTCCCAAAGCGTTTCAATGACCGCACTTGCTTCAAGTGGCTCATCCAAATTACGATCGCTTGACGATCATTTTCCATTTCCTTCATCCCCTTTACCTCTCAGGATGATTATGCAGAGCAACCGCAACCGCCGCCTGAACCACAACCGCCCGTACTGCAAGCCGATTTTTGTTCAAAAAACGGATTGCCGGTAGGTACTTTGATGTTGTCAGAAACAGCACTTGCAAGAAGGATGCTGATCTCATCGAGCAAAGATTGAAGATCCATTTCTGCCCGGCGGAAAACAGCTACATTTTCATCCATATCTACTTCGCGCTTGAAGGCACGTGCTTTTCGCGTTACTTCTTTATGATCAGGATGATAGCGTCCGAAACGACTAACTTCCTCATATTGTTCTTTTATTTTGGTGAACTGTTTGATTCTTGCTTGTGTTTCTGGATTAGTCTGCAGCGCTTCTTTTGCTGCTTGATAGGCTTCCATTTCTTCAGAGCCGATTATCATCTGCGAAAGTTCATCTGCCGCATCTAATAATGCCAAGTTTTCCATTGTTGCAAGCAAAATTGCCACCTCCATCAGTTAAATTAAAAAGATATCCCCTATTATACCACGCTAGGCTGCTGATTGTCTTGCGTTTTATTTGGTCAGGAAATTCTGCGTATAGTACTTTTGAAAGGTGCCATTTCCTACTTCTTTGAAGGATTTATTGAGCAGATTTGCCCGGTGTCCTTCCGAGTTGAGCCAGCCTTCGACGACAGCACCGGCATCGATATAATTGAATGCGAGATTCTCACCGGCTTCTTTATACGGAATATTGGCCCGGGAGAAACGATCGGCAAGACTTCCATATTTAGGTGATTCATGATCAAAGTAATCATTGACTTTCATATCAACGCTGTGATTATAAGCAACGGTTGCCACTCGATCATTATAGAGAAGTGTCCCTACTCCATAACGGTCGCGAATAATGTTTGTGATTTCAAAAATCTGCTGATCTTCGGCAGCATCGATCTTCTTCCGTTTTTCTGGAGAAACGGTTTCAGTAAAGACATCGCCCTGATATGTCATTTCGTAGGGATGTAGTTTGATCAGCGCTAATTTATTTACATATCTAATGCTTACCAATTTAGATGTCATTCTATCAAAATTAAGTTGTGCGTATACCCCGCTGCCTAAGTTTACCAATGGATGGATATTCAAGTCTTCCTCGGAAAGCTCGAAGCGGTAATAATTATCTTGGTAATAGAAAGCCAGATCTGATTGCAGATTCGCATCGGTAAAGATTTTTTCAGCCGACATTCCGATTTTATAAGGTTCCAAATTCAAGTCGTTGCCAAGCGCATAGATGGTCTGTACTTTCTGATCTCGCACGCCTACCTGCATATAACCAGCATTTTTCGGATTGAAAATATAACTTTGATAGCCATATTCAGAAGGATCGATCCGTACCGGTTTGCCAAATTCTTTTTCTAGGCTGCTAACGTTTTTGTTAATGTATTTTGCTAAACTGGATTTCGAGACTAATTCTTTCTTCTCGTCTTTTGTTAGCTTTTTGTCTTTGAGGTGTTCATCTAACTTGACAGCTTTATCAGAAGGATTTTCATTGTTTACAGGCTTGCTAAAAAACAAATTCGTATTATAACCGATGAATAAGCAAATGGCTAATAATAGAATAACTTTAAGAATAAATTTCACTTTGACCCTCCCAGCTTGTATTTCTGCTATTCTTGGTTAGATACTATTATTGTAACGCAAATAAGCAGAGATTGGAATTGCGATATCTCCATTTTCCAATCAAAAAAGCATACCAGAAAGATCCGGCATGCTTTTTTTAGCTTTCTTATAAGAAAATCGCGATAACGACCATTGCAACGAACAAGATCGTCATGTAATTCAGTGAGTAGATAAACATCCATGTCGCCCATTTAGTGATGTCTTTCATTTTAAAACCATATAAGCCTAATGCGAGCCAACCTAGGTTCAAGACGGTTGCTAATACAACGTAAACAGGTCCTAACGCTGTCATAAAGAATGGCAATATAGTTAAAAATACTACCCAGATCAACATGCTGATCCGTGTGCGTTCAAAGCCTTTTACAACAGGAAGCATGGGGATGCCTGCTGCACGGTATTCTTCCACCCGGCGGATCGCAATTGCATAGAAATGCGGCGGCTGCCAGCAGAACATAACTAGAAACAGCATGATCGGTACCCAACTAAAATGTGGCGTCACGGCGTACCAGCCGATCAGTGGTGGTACTGCACCGGAAAAACTGCCGATAATCGTGTTGCTGACTAGGTGACGCTTTGCCCACATCGTATAAACAACAGCATACAAAAAGACTCCAGCAATTCCGATTACACCAGCTTGCCAAGTCGTCATAAACAGCAAGATCGTTCCGACGATCCCTAAAACGCTGGCAATGATCATGGCACGGCTGCCGCTGATTTTACCAGTCATTGTCGGCCGGTCTTTTGTACGCTCCATCGCGCCATCGATATCCCGATCATAGACATTGTTAAATGCGCCAGAAGCAGCGACGATAAGTGCTGATCCAATAATAGTAAAGATGACAATGTTCATATTTTGCATAAAAGAAATACCATTCAATTGAAAAGCTAACCACATTCCTGTGAAAGCTGTAATGGTATTCGAGTTGACGATTCCTATTTTCACTAATTCTGTAAAGTCGCGTACCGTGAAACGGCTGTTTACGGCCGTGCTATACGCTCTTTCTTTTTGACTCACAAGTCTTCCCCCTCAAAAAATGCAGATAGATATTCAGTGATTGCGAACTGATTGCATATCAACTACTATTATGTGAAATCATTCGCTCATTGTCAATCAATTGGCTTGTTTTTTTCCATTTTGTTCTCCTTTACTTCTATTTTAAAACAAGCTACAATTAAAATAATGTGTTTGTTACATTATTCATTTGTTCAGCAAGCATCCATCTTTAAAGGAGAGATAACTAACTGATGAGAAAATTCCTAAAGGTATGGTCGGTACTGACGATTTTATGTATGACATTCGTTGTGTTTGGCGGAGCGCTCGTAACAAAAACCGGTTCGGCTGATGGCTGCGGAAATACTTGGCCACTGTGTAATGGTCAATTTGTCCGCTTGACAGACGTCACCCCGCAAAAGATCATTGAGGTCATGCACCGAATGACGACAGGAGTCAGCACTATTTTTGTACTCGTTCTAGCAATCTGTTCTTGGATCTATATCAAAGACCGCCGCGAAGCAAAACCATTTGCTATCGTTGCAGTTCTTTTCTTGATTTTGCAGGCTTTCATGGGAGCTGCAGCCGTGATCTGGGGACAAAATCCTTATATTATGGCGCTCCACTTCGGTATCTCTGTGATCTGTTATGCCGCGATCGTGCTCTTGTGTCTGATGATCTTTGAAGTCGACCGCAAATTTGATGCCCGCAATCTCGTAATGGATACGAAATTACGAATCCATTTTTATTTAGTGACACTGTATACGTATATCACCATTTATACAGGTGCTTTGGTCCGTCATGAAAAAGCCAGTCTTGCCTTGCCAGTTTGGCCTTTCAAAAACGGCGGGATCGTATTTCCTTCTTCCGTACAGGATTACGTTCAATACCTACATCGCTTTGCCGCACTACTATTGATTATTTGGGTCTTCTATATTGCCTGGATCGTTTTCAGACATTATTCACATTATCGCGTGCTTACATTCAGCATGGGACTTGCAATCACTTTCGTAGTGCTTCAGGCAGCAACTGGTATATTAACCGTTTATACAGGTGTCAATCTTTATATTTCCTTATGCCACAGCTTGATCATTACATTGCTGTTCGCCTTATTTATTTACTTATGCATGCTTGCAACGCGAAGCAAACGCAATCGTTTGCGGATCCGCTGAACGTAAAAAAGCCCACTCCATCTCAGGAGTGGGCTTTTTGTTATTCCAAAACAAATTGATTATGATAAAGTTCTGCATAAAATCCTTTTTGCTTAAGTAGGCTTTCATGCGTTCCCTCTTCAATAATCTCGCCTTGATGTAAGACGGCGATATAATCTGCATCTAAAATCGTTTTCAACCGATGGGCGATCACAAAACTGGTCCGTCCAGAAATAACAGCATCCATGGCTTTTTGGATCTTACTTTCTGTTACTGTGTCCACATTACTTGTCGCTTCATCAAGGATCAGCAGACTTGGATTGGTCAAGATCGTGCGGGCAATGCTGATAAGCTGTTTCTGACCGACACTGAAAATACTATTTTCATCGCTGATTTGTGTGTCATATCCTTTTTCTTGCTGAATGATGAAGTCATGGATATTCGCTTGTTTGGCTGCAGAAATGACTTCTTCTTCCGTTGCTTCAGGTTTTCCGAAAGCGATGTTTTCCCGAATCGTACCTGAGAAAAGAACGGAGTCTTGAAGCACGATCCCTACCTGTTTGCGCAGCGCATGCAGTTCGATATCACGAATATCTTTTCCATCAAATAGAATCGCTCCGCCGTCAACGTTGTAAAAGCGATTGAGCAAATTCATGATCGTTGTTTTTCCGGAACCAGTCGGCCCGACGATCGCAACCATTTTCCCTTTATCAAGGGTCAAGTCGATGCCTTTCAATACGGGCGTTTCTTTATCATAACCGAAAGAGACGTTTTTCAATTCGACGCGTTCTTTAATTTCACCGATCGTGCCGACATTTTCCCGCTCTACTTCGTTTTGTTCTGCAAAAACTTCACTGACACGTCTTGCGCCTGTAATAGCGAGCTGCAGCATGTTGTATTGAGAAGAGATCTGGGTCAGTGGCATGTAGAACTGCTGCGAGTATTGTACGAACATTACTACTAAGCCAAGTGCGACTCCTCGTTCCAAACTGCCATTCAGCGCTAGGTAGCCACCGAAGAAAATGACGATCGCCGTATTCAAGAGAGAGATCCCCTGCATAACTGGGAATAACATCCCGGAATAAACTTGACCTTTATAAGTAGCATTTTTCACTTTTTCGTTGTGTTTCGTAAAGCCTGCAATCGTCTCTTCTTCCAGCCCGTTCGTAATCACGACTTTCTGCCCGGAGATCTTCTCATCGATATAGGCATTCAATTCGCCTAAACTGTCCTGTTGCAGATCCACATAGCGGCGTGCTTTGCGGATGATGAGTGCTGCGATCACAATCGCGAATGGCGCAGCGATAAGAGTGATCAGCGCCAACTTCACATTTTGATTGAACATCATGATGATGACTCCGATCATTAATGCAAAGTTAGAAAGCACTTGGACGATAGCTTGGTTTAATGTATTGGAAATATTATCCATATCACTTGTAAACCGGCTCAGCATTTCGCCATCACTATGCTTATCGAAGAAGCGGATCGACAGTTTCTCCATTTTGCGGAATAAACCGATCCGCATCCGGTTGGTCGATTTCCCTGCAACCCCAGTCATAACGATCGATTGGATAAATGTCGCCACGGAAGTAAGAACATAGAAAAGCAGTAGCATCCATAAGATATGATGGAACTCGCTTTTATCATCCACACCGGTTTGGAAAAGCTTCACGGCATAATTAGCCAGCTCTTGGATCGCTTTCCCAATATACTGCGGTGCTTTGACCTGCAGATAAGTGGCGCCGACTACGGCTATCAAAATGATAAACAGTTGTAGTTTATAAGCCCGAAGATAATACCAGAAAAAACGGCTGATCTGTTTAAATTCTTTCATTATTCTACCGCATCCTTTCCTTTTTGTGTGTCATAGATTTCTTGATAAACCGAGCTGGTTTCAAGCAATTCTTTATGACTGCCGACGCCGACAAGTTTTCCAGCATCAAGGACAAGGATTTTATCTGCATTGATAACGGAGGAGATTTTCTGTGCGATCACAAAAGTGGTTGTATCTTTCAATTCTCGGTTCAATGCCTCTTTTACTAGTTTTTCGGAGCGAGCATCCAAAGCACTGGTGCTGTCATCCAAGATCAAGATTTTCGGATTCCCGATCACACCACGTGAAATCGAAAGTCGCTGTTTTTGACCACCGGAGAAATTGGCGCCGCGCTCTTCGACAATGCCTTCATAGCGCTTATCTTGTCTTTCAATAAATTCTTTCGCCTGGGCGATTGTTGTCGCTTGTTCCATATCGCTGATGGAAGCATCTTTTTTACCATGGCGCAGATTATCGGAAATCGACCCGGAAAACAGGATCGCTCGTTGCAGGACGATCGATACCGTTTGACGTAATGTCTTTTTGCTGACCGTTTTTAAGTCTTTGCTGCCGATAAGCACTTCGCCTTCTGTCGGATCATAAAGACGCGGAATCATTTGAGCGAGTGTTGATTTCCCAGCGCCTGTCGCACCAACGATCCCGATCATCTCACCGCTTTCTGCTTTAAAGGAAATGTGTGAAAGTGCATCTTGATCGTCATTCTCATAACGGAAGCTGACATCACGGAATTCCACACTTCCCGGTAGTACTTCATCCTTGGCATTTTCGTCGTATTTGATATCTGCTTCTGTGTTCAGGATCTCATTGATACGTCCTAATGAAATAAAGGCACGTGAAGCAAACATTGTCATCATACCACCGATAATGATCGCCATCATGATTTGCATCAGATAATTCATAAAAGAGGCGATCGCACCGATTACTTCCGGATCACTTTTTACCATGTCCCCAACAAAATAGATCGAAACGACGATCGCTAAATTGGAAACGAGCATAAATGCCGGAATCATGACCGAGAACAATGTTCCGACAATGATCGTATGCCGGGTCAATTTGTCACTGGTATTCGTGAATTGCTTGATTTGATTATCTTCTTGGACAAAGGATTTGACGACCCGCATTCCCGCTAGATTTTCTTTCGCGATCGCATTGACACGATCAAGAAAATGCTGGATCTTGGCGAAGTGTTTCCCCATTGCCCCGAATGTTCCCATAACAATAAGAACCACAAGCACTACTAATAAAATAATGACCCACCAGAGGGCAGGTAATGTTATGAGCGCCAAAACAAAACTCCCGATAAACATGACCGGGATCCTAGTCAGTGTTTGCAGACTCATCATCACGAGATTTTGGATCTGCGTAATATCATTGGTTTGCCGTACGACCAGATTTCCTGTTGAAAAGCGCTCGATGTTGCTGAACGAAAATGTCTGGATTCTGCGGAAACTGCTCTCACGAAGGTCCGCACCGACCCCTTGTGCTACTTTAGCAGAAATAATTGTGTTTAAAATACCTGCGATCAGACCGACAACTGCTACGATGATAAGCACGATCCCTATCGACGTAATACGGTCCATCTTATCTTTCATGATCGCATCAAGAACTTGCTGCAACAATTTTGGCTGCCACAATTGCGAGATGACCATGATAGTTACAAATAAGATGGATAAAATGGTCTGCAATCGGTATTTTTTCAAGTGCTGAAATAAAATCTGCATGTATGTATTCCTCCTCACATAAAGTCAAACGAACACTTATACTACTTTATCCAATTAAATAAGTCAAGCAGATACAGACTAAATCAGTCTTGCGCCGTATCAGGAGTTGTTATTTTTCTTTTATACCCGTTTTTACAAATAAAAACTTCTTTCAGGTAAACAAAGCATGTCGCTTTGTCATCTAAAAGAAGTCTCACTTAAAAAATTATTTTCTTTTGCTCACAATCGCGATGATACTGATGACGATCGCGATCACGCTTGCTGCCAATGTGATCCATATAAGCCATGAATTGTTATCAGCTGGCGCAGCCGTTTCTGTAGCCTTTTTCTGTGTCAATGTTTTCCCGTGACTGTCGGCCGCCGTGCCGTTATCTACATCTTTTACGATCTTCGTGATAGCATGCGGAGTATCTGCATCTGCTCCGCCAGTCCATTCCACGATCGAACCATCTTGATAATATTGATAGGCGTTCCATGGAATCGATGTTTCTTTATCCGGGTTCTTAGCACTGAATGTGAAGCGCATAAATTGTCCCGCCTTGATTCCGCCGTTTTGGGCCTGCCATGTGATTGTCTTTGCTTGTTTGGAAAATGTCGTTTTCCAGCCTGCCACCGGTTCATACGAACTGAATGACACTCCCGCCGGAAGCTTGACCACTACTTTCGTTGTATTGCTGTCCTTTTCAACTGGAACTTTGACTGTGTAAGTTTCATAAGCGCCTGTCGCACTTGTAGCCGGCAGGACTGTTACGTGCGCACTAGCAACTATTGGCAAACCGATGATCAATCCTACCATCAAGATAAAACCTAATACGTGTTTTTTCATTTATTATTTCTCCTTTTATTGAGTGATCGAAAAAGTAAATGTCTGATCGACATTTTGAAAATCTTTCGTCAGTGCGTGAACTTTTATTTCCCAATTTCCTGTTTGGTTTAAGTAAAGACCGCTAGCTGTGTAAAACGACTTTTCCCTTTTAGCTTGAAAAGTAACTTGCTGTTTCGTCTTTTTATTCACAGCAGTCAGTGAAACTTGCTGGAAGTCTGTGCGCGTAGAACCATCATTTTTTAAAAAGCTGACCACAAATTGATTTTCGCCTACTACTTTTGGCAATACTTGCAAATTGATTTTCGTCGTTGATGCTTTCGCCACGATTGTTTGATTGAATGCTTCCGGCGCGGCAGGCGGCGGTGTTTGCGTGTTAGTCAAAAACCCAGCGACGATCAATACCGCGATGCCGATCCCATACTCGACTATGATCGTTTTAAGCGGAAGCTGTTTGTTCGCCATATGGATAAGTAGATAATGTGCTAAACCGATTCCTCCCATTAATAGGAACAGACCGATCTTTATCACGATCAGCAGCCCATAAGTGGTGTGAAATAAATTGCCGATGCCGCCAAGATCCATGACCGCTAGCAATAAGCCGCTCATCAATATTCCGGCAACGCCAATAACGCCAATTGGAGAAAAACGCTCCCACTTCTCTTTTTTAGCAGGGTATTTCCATAAGGCGATCAGCATAACGAGCATCAATCCCACCCAACTGCTTGCTGCTGCAAGATGCAAGAAATTTGCTGCGATCGCGACGACTTTGTCAGAAGCAGCCGCCGAATGCCCCATCATTGCTTTTATTATTAGCAGTCCAGTTAGTAAAATCGCTTCTAGAATCATAACTAGATAGCGTTTCCGCATTTTTTGCACATATACTGCTCCCCCGAGGAGCACCCACAAGACCAACTGGATCAACAAAAGATGACCAGTCGCGTTATTCCAAAAAATTTCTTGTGCAGAGCGCCAATCAAGCTGCCCGGCAATGATCAGAAGTTGGATCGGGATATTCAAAAGAAGTGCTACACCCGTAAACAGCCAAGCGCCTATATGCAGTCGATGCCATGCACGGCGTACCTCGTCCGGCATTTCCTCTTCCTTCCGAAAAATCCAGAAAGCAAAAAGGAGTGTGCCCGCAAACAAAGAAAACCCTATGTACAAAATAATTTTCTGCAAGGAGCTTACGACCGTCTGACTAGTATTACTTCCCGTGTCTGCTTGCTGAAATGCTTGATCTGTTTTCCCGAGTTTAAAAGCGATCTGTCCTTGTACAGGATGCCCATCTGCTGAAACAACGCGCCAACTCGCTGTGTATACGTCCGGCTTTAGATTTGACTTTAAACCAACTTCCACCACATGATCGTTTTCTTTGCTGACACGCGTTTTCCCAACAGAAACTTTTTTCCCGTCTGAACCCGTCACTTGAATACTAGGAAAATCTGCTTGGATCATTTCATCAAAAACAAGCCGTACTTGCTTTGGTGCCTTTTGAATATGGGATTGGTCTTTTGGATTAGAATTCTGCAAATAGGCATGCGCAGAAGCATTTATGGGGATGATCATCCCTAAACTGATAATTGCCAGTATGCAAATAAAGAAGGCTTTCCTTAATTTCATGATACGCTCTTTCCTACTTTCCTTTTTTCTTCTTCCTTAAAAATAGCATGACTTCTCATAGATGAAAAGAATTTGCTTCTTTTTTCATGATTTATTTCTTTCCTAACTTTGTAAATTCCTTTATACTTATAAGCATTAGGGGGTGAGATAATGAAAAACTTTATCGCAGAGTTTAAAACTTTTGCACTTCGGGGAAACGTCCTTGACTTAGCCGTTGGGGTCGTTATTGGAGCAGCTTTTGGTAAAATCGTCAGTTCATTAGTAGATAACATTATTATGCCGTTAGTGGGATTGATCTTAGGTGGTCTTGACTTCTCTAAGCTATCTTTCACAGTGGGTGATGCTGTTATAAAATATGGTGCCTTTATTCAGTCCATCGTGGATTTTGTCATCATTGCTTTTGCAATCTTCCTCTTTATCAAATTGATCAATACGCTCTCTCGCAAAAAAACGGAGGAGCCAGAACCGGAACCAACCGTTTCCGAGCAATACTTAGAAGAGATCCGCAATTTACTTAGAAATCAAAATCAGCAATAACATGGTTGTAGAAGCCTCTGGACAGACATCGTTCAGAGGTTTTCATTATTTAAATAAGGAGGAAAAAAATGATCCAGCTCAAAACAGAACGCTGCTTGATCCGCCCTTTTCAGCAAAGTGACATGGCGCGTTTTATCAGTTATCGAAATAACGACGTATGGATGCAGCATCAAGGATTCAAAGGGTTGACCCAATCCGAATATGAGCAAGCGCTTTTAAAGCCTGCTGATTTAAAAACCGGAGTGCAGTTGGCTATTATTTCCCAAAAAGCGGATAGATTGATTGGCGACCTGTACTTGCAGACGGAAGGAAAATCGGTTTGGCTGGGTTATACGATCCATCCCGATCATGCGAGACAAGGCTATGCATCAGAAGCCGTGCTAGGGGCAATGGATTATTTAGCTACCCAAGGTTTCGAGACGATCAAAGCCAGGATCGCCGAAGACAATACAGCTTCTATTGAATTGATCAAGAAGCTAGGGTACCGTTTTTTAGAAATAGAAGATGGCGAAGCGATTTACCTATATGCGCTTCGCCAAGTGGGACAATAAAATCTCCACCGTATTAAAATGACTATTGATGATCCAGGTGTAGCGCCTTTTTGTATCCTTTCTCAAGATATAACATTCTATGATACGTGTACAAATACAAAATATTCTGATAAAATACAAAAAAAAGAGGTGAGCAAATTGAAAAACGCATTATTAAGGAAAAAAAGTATTGTAGATATGCAGAACAATCATCAAAGTTCGTTAAGAAAAGAATTAAAAACATTTGATTTAACGATGTTGGGAATTGGAGCGATCATCGGAACGGGGATCTTTGTTTTGACAGGGACTGGCGCACTAACAGCTGGGCCGGGACTTATTATTTCTTTTATTATTGCAGCATTGGCTTGTGGATTTGCTGCCCTATGCTATGCCGAATTTGCCTCCATGGTCCCTGCATCCGGCTCTGCTTATACGTATTCTTACGCTACTCTCGGAGAATTGGTAGCCTTCATTATCGGCTGGGATCTGCTACTCGAATATTTACTGGCAGTTAGTACCGTTTCCGTCGGCTGGTCTGGTTATTTCCAATCTTTACTAGCGGGCTTTGGTATCCATTTGCCGCATGCTTTGACAGCCGCACCTGGAGCAACGCCTGAAGGGGGCACTTATTTTAACCTCCCTGCTTTTATCATTGTTATTTTAGTTACCACATTGATCTCAATTGGTGTTCGGGAAACGAAACGCGTGAATAATATTATGGTAGTAGTCAAAGTAGCCGTCGTCCTATTATTTATCGTTGTTGCGATCTTCTATGTAAAACCTTCTAATTGGACACCGTTCTTGCCATTTGGTTTTAGCGGCGTCTTTACCGCAGCAGCGACAGTTTTCTTTGCCTTTATCGGTTTTGATGCCATTGCTTCCAGTGCAGAAGAAACGGTCAACCCGTCAAAAACACTTCCGAAAGGGATCTTGATATCACTAGGAATATGTACGGTTTTATACGTGGTGGTCACTGGTATCATGACAGGAGTCGTTCCATACAAAAACTTCGCTCCCTACATTGATCACCCCGTGTCCGCTGTCTTAAAAATTGCCGGTCAAAATTGGATTTCTGGGATCATCGATGTTGGTGCGATTCTCGGAATGACAACAGTTATGATCGTCATGCTTTATGGCCAAACAAGAATCACTTTTGCAATGTCGCGAGATGGCTTAGTCCCACCGATTTTTTCAAAAGTAAGCAAAAAATACAATACACCATTCATCGCCACTTGGGTATTCGGCCTCATCGCCGCGATTTTAGGTTCGCTTATTCCATTAGATGAGTTGGCAGAACTCGTTAATATCGGAACACTAAGCGCATTCGTACTTGTCTCTTTCTCCATCTTGGTACTTCGCAAGACACAGCCGGATCTTCCGCGAGCATTCCGCACACCGCTCGTTCCACTCGTGCCTATTTTGGCAATTGGTTTCTGTCTGTTCTTGATCATTAATCTAAACCCGCTGACATGGGAACGTTTTGCGATTTGGCTAGTTGTTGGATTGGCACTTTATTTCCTTTACTCTAGGAAACATTCGAAATTGAATGAGAAATGATAAATAAAAAAGCGGTCGTTGTGGCCGCTTTTTTTTGGTGTTAGGTTATTTGTAAGTTTTTCTTAGATCATGCCGCTCGTTTATTATGCTATTTATGGGCTTTTACATATTTTCGTTTCCCTTTTAAACCAACTTATCTAGCTGTTGAAAGCAAAACAATGTTCCGTTACATTTCATAGAATTCTTTTAGATTAGTGGGCAAAATTGAAAACTATTATAATATAAGGAACTGAAATAATCCTAACTATTCCAGCGAGGTTCGTTTACCAATATAGCTCTTCTCTTCTATCAGTAATAGTTTTACCTTCAATTTCCCCACGTGTAAATAGTTCCTCCGCTGTTTCAAACCGTTGCGTATAAGAATCCTTTGACCTGGTAAGCAAAAAACTTCTAGGCTCTCCGTATAAGCGACTTATCCACCATTCATTATCATGAAAATAAAAAGAAATCTCTTCTTCATTCTCTTCGATACCTTTTTTAAATTCTACCCAATTTATTTTTTCCATCTTTATCACTCTCCTAGCACCCTTTTCCAGGTTTTAATTTACCAGTTTCCTTATCTTTATGCCAATTAAAAAGCACTGACTACGGAAACAAAAAAAGCGGTCATAAAGACCGCTTTAAACATTGGTATTAAGCTATTCGCAAGGTTTCCCTTACATCATTCCGCCCATGCCGCCCATGCCCATATCAGGTGCTGCAGCTGGTGCGTTTTCTTCTGGTTGGTCGGCAACTACGGCTTCTGTTGTAAGCAGTAGTGCTGCTACGGAAGAAGCGTTTTGTAAAGCAGAACGAGTAACTTTAGTAGGATCCACGATACCAGCGTCAATCATGTTTACCCATTCGCCGTTTGCAGCGTTGAAGCCAACGCCAACTTTTTCATTTTTCAAACGTTCTACAATAACAGAGCCTTCTAGACCAGCATTGTGTGCGATTTGACGAACTGGTTCTTCTAAAGAACGAAGAACGATCTTGATACCAGTCGCTTCGTCGCCTGTTGCTTCTAGTTCTGCTACTTTATTGTACACATTGACAAGGGCTGTACCACCACCGGATACAATACCTTCTTCAACGGCAGCACGAGTAGAGTTTAACGCATCTTCAATACGAAGTTTACGTTCTTTCAATTCTGTTTCAGTTGCTGCTCCGACTTTAACTACTGCAACTCCGCCAGCAAGTTTTGCTAAACGTTCTTGTAGTTTTTCTTTGTCGAATTCAGAAGTTGTTTCTTCCATTTGCGCACGGATTTGGTTAACACGTGCTTCGATTTGAGCAGATTCGCCAGCGCCTTCGACAACGGTTGTGTCGTCTTTCGTTACGACTACTTTGCTAGCTGTTCCCAATTGGTCGATAGTTGCTGTTTTAAGATCTAATCCTAGGTCTTCGGTGATTACTTGACCGCCTGTAAGGATCGCCAAGTCTTCCAGCATTGCTTTACGACGATCGCCGAATCCTGGTGCTTTCACTGCTACGACGTTGAATGTACCGCGAAGTTTGTTTAACACAAGTGTTGCTTGTGCTTCGCCTTCCACGTCTTCCGCAACGATCAATAACGGACGGTTTTGTTGTACCACTTGTTCTAGTAATGGTAGGATCTCTTGGATGTTGTTTACCTTTTTATCAGTGATCAAGATATATGGTTTTTCTAGTTCTGCGATCATTTTGTCAGAATCTGTTACCATGTAAGGGCTTGTGTAGCCGCGGTCGAATTGCATTCCTTCAACTACATCTAATTCTGTCGCAAAGCCTTTGGATTCCTCGATCGTGATGACGCCGTCGTTACCAACGCGTTCCATCGCTTCTGCAATCAATTTACCTACTTCTTCATCTCCAGAAGAAATCGCAGCGACTTGAGCGATCGATTCTTTCCCTTCGATCGGTTTAGAGATTGTTTTTAGTTCTTCGATTGCTGCTGCAACTGCTCGTTCAATCCCGCGGCGGATACCGACAGGGTTAGCACCAGCTGTTACATTTTTCAATCCTTCTTGGATCATTGCTTGAGCAAGAACTGTTGCTGTTGTCGTACCGTCTCCGGCTACGTCATTCGTTTTGGAAGCAACTTCAGAAACTAATTTTGCTCCCATATTTTCAAATTCATCTTCTAATTCGATTTCTTTTGCGATCGTCACACCATCATTTGTGATAAGTGGAGAACCGAATTTTTTGCCTAAAACAACGTTACGACCTTTTGGTCCAAGTGTTACTTTTACTGCGTTCGCTAATTGATCCACACCGCGTAGCATGGAACGACGAGCGTCTTCGCTGAATTTAATATCTTTTGCCATTTTATTATTCCCTCCATTTTATCTTAGATTAAACAATTGCTAAAATATCGTCCTCGCGGATAATCAAATAATCTTTGCCGTCATACGTTACTTCTGTACCAGAATACTTAGAGAAGATAATGCGATCATTTACTGCTACCTCTAGTTCTTGTTTAGTTCCGTTTTCTAGTACTTTGCCATTTCCTACTGCGATTACTTTGCCCTCTTGTGGCTTTTCCTTTGCTGAATCCGGCAACACGATACCGCTTGCAGTTTTTTCTTCTGCTTCAAGTACTTCAATAACGACACGATCTCCTAATGGTCTTAACAATGTAAATAACCTCCTCATAGTGATAGTTTCTATTTTTAGCACTCTAACGTTTTGAGTGCTAACACAATATTATAATAGTCAAAAATGGTAAGGAATGCAAGCAAAAACTACTAAAAAAATTTTTGGCGTTTTTTTATAATTGCTTGTTGTACCAATAATTAGTACAATAAAACGTAATAGTTCTTGAATATTTAAGTTTAGCTAGAAGGAAGCGATTTTTTGTCTAAAAGATATTTTTGGGTTTTAGTGGTTTATGTAATTAATTTTTTATCCGGCATTGTCGGTATCCCGATCGTACACGGGCTGGTTCTTCATTTCACCACGTTAGCGGGTAAGCAAGCTTTCAACCAAAGTGTTGTCATCTGGAATATTGTGGCGAATCTGATCACATTATTTGTCATCTGGCTGCTACTTCGCAAACAACCGGCAACTGATAAAGTACTTCGAGGAACCAAGGCAAGCGTTGGTATGAGCGTAGTTTGGGCTGTATCAGGCGTTCTGATGCTCTTTGCCGGACAAGTAGTTGCCGGTTTGATCACGCAGTTGTTTATGGATACCCCTGCTGGCTCGGCAAATACGGAAATGCTGACATCTTTGACGAAACAGGCACCAGTCTTATTTGTGTTTATCACACTTATTGCGCCGGTCATTGAAGAAATCGTTTTTCGGAAAGTATTATTCGGTGGTCTCACCAATTGGATGAATATCCATGTGGCAGCGGTAATCAGCTCTTTGTTTTTCGCCCTTGGGCATGGTGACCTTCCATTTCTGCTGGTTTACTTTTCCATCGGTTTGATTCTTTGTTTCCTATATACGAAAACAAAGCGGATCACTGTCACCATTTTTGCGCATATGATCATGAATGCGATCGTTCTACTATTTTCTTTAGGTGGTGTTTCCTAAGTTATGAATGCAAATAAATCGATTTTCCAGGGATTGCTTTATATCGTTCTCGGCATTGTATTTGTGGTCTTTGCTGTGGAACAGGTAAATGATAGCGGCTGGACGATTCTCGCTTATGTCATCATGGCGATGGCAGCCATTGATTTTGTCACTGGTGCACGGTTTATCTTCATCGCCTTATTCAATCGTAAAAAATAAAAAAACTGCCGGAAAAGTATTTTGCTTTCCGGCAGTTTTTATTTACTTATTTATTTTGCGGATAATTTTCCAAGAAGTAAATAAGTGTTTGTAATTCTGTCGTTAGATCAATGTGATGGACACGAACGTGTTTTGGTACACTGATACGAGCTGGTGTAAAGTTCAAGATCCCCTTTACATCTGCTTCTAACAATTTATCCACTGTGGCTTGCGCTTCGCTTGACGGTACTGTCAAAATCACGACCTCCACATTGTTTTCGCGTAATGTTTCTTCCATATCATTTAAATGATAAATTGGTATATCTTGTTGGATCGTGCCTACTTTATCAGCATCGACATCAAAAGCAGCGGCGATCTTGATATTATTGTTTTTCATGAAGTTGTAATGCAGGAGCGCCATTCCTAAGTTCCCTACTCCAATGATAGCAACGTTAGTTTGTTTATCTTGACTTAGCGTTTTGCTGAAGAAATCGAGGATATACGCTACATTATAGCCATAGCCTTTCTTTCCAAGTGCTCCAAAATAGGAGAAATCACGACGAATGGTTGCAGAATCTACTTTCACTGCCTCACTTAATTCAGCAGATGATACGCGCTCTTTACCAGACTCATGTAGATATTTTAAATAACGATGATATAATGGCAAGCGTTTTGCTGTTGCTTGTGGAATTTTTGTATTTTCCTCCATCTTAACTTTTCCCTTCTTCCTTGAAAATTTTGCTAATTGAACCGAAGCACTTCTTAAAGATCTGCAGATAACTGCTCTCATTTTCACATGCTTGCTTTTATACTATAAACATTTCACAAAGAATGCACAAACTTTTTGCTCATAATTTTTCAAAAAACTAACAAAAAGCCGTTAGACATCATTTTACCATAAAAATTCACAAAAGAAATCACAAATTTTCACAAAAATATAATACGTGAAAAGAATTTTGATAGTCGCACGTTGCCTTTGCTAATTCTTTGAGCTAAACTAAAAGTAGTAAGTTAGAGGAGAGAAATCATGATTTTATTACAAGTACAGCAAATCAGCAAATATTTCGGGGCAGAAATGATCCTAGATAATATAAAATTAGAAGTAAAAACAAATGATCGAATTGCATTAGTCGGCCGCAATGGTGCTGGGAAATCCACCCTGCTAAAAATCATCGCTGGCGAACTGAGTTATGACGGGGGGACGATCTCCAAACCAAAACAGGTGAAGATCGGTTATTTGGCACAAAGCACACCCCTAGAATCAGAACGAACGATCTGGGCAGAGATGCTCACCGTTTTTACTGAGTTACAGCAAATGGAACGACAGCTGCGCGAGATCGAATTGAAAATCGCCGATCCGGAGATTATTTCCAACGAAGCGCAATTCCAATCGCTTTTGAAGCAATATGATGAACTGCAGCATAACTTCAAAGAACAAGGCGGTTATCAATACGAAGCCGATATCCGTTCGATTCTGCATGGTTTCCGCTTTTATGAAGCAGATTATGAGAAACCGATCCAATCCCTGAGCGGTGGTCAAAAAACACGGCTTTCCCTAGCGAAATTGTTGCTTTCCAAGCAAGATATCCTTATTCTCGATGAACCGACCAACCATTTGGACATCGATACGCTGACATGGCTGGAAAACTATCTGCAAAATTATCAGGGCGCGTTGGTCATCGTTTCGCATGACCGTTATTTCTTAGATAAAGTCGTCAACCAAGTTTATGAGATCAGTCGCACGAAAATCGACCGTTTTGTCGGCAACTACAGCCAGTTCTTGGTTCAAAAACAAGCCAAGCTCGAAAAAGAATGGAAAGAATTCGATATGCAACAAAAGAAAATCGCGAAACTCGAAGATTTCGTTGCTCGCAATATCGTCCGCGCTTCCACGACAAAACGCGCGCAAAGCAGAAGAAAACAATTAGAAAAACTCGACCGGATCGATCGGCCAGAAGGCAGTGAGAAATCGGCACATTTTGGTTTCCATTTTTCCAAACCTACTGGAAAAGATGTGTTATCAACATACGATCTGGCGATTGGGTATCAAAAAGAGCAACCGATCGCTCAGCATATCCAGTTTGAAGTCAAACGTCCCGACAGTGTGGCGATCGTCGGTCCCAATGGTATCGGCAAAACCACCCTTTTAAAAACGTTGATCGAAAAGTTGCCACCATTATACGGCGACTTTGAATTTGGTTCCGGCGTTCAGATTGGCTATTACGATCAAGAACAAACCAATCTTTCCTCCAATAAAACTGTGCTCCAAGAATTATGGGACGATTTCCCCGATATGACCGAACAAGCTGTTCGGACATGCTTAGGCAATTTTCTATTTTCTGAGGAAGACTGCAGCAAGCTGGTCTATAGCCTAAGCGGCGGGGAGAAAGCACGGCTGGCATTATCGAAGCTGACGCTACTTGGTGCTAATGTGTTGATCTTAGATGAACCGACCAACCACCTGGATATCGATAGCAAGGAAGTATTGGAAGCTGCACTGATCCAATTTGAGGGAACGATTTTATTCGTTTCGCATGACCGCTATTTTATCAACCGAATCGCTTCGAAAGTATTGGAAATGGCTCCTGATGGCGCGACGACATATTTAGGCGATTATGATTATTACTTGCAAAAACTAGCCGAGGCAGAGGAGATCGCCCGCTTAGATGCCGAGGAAGCAGCGAAACAAAACCCGTCTGCCCCGCTTCCTACTAGCAGCAGTCCAGCCAAAAATAGCTATCAGCAAGATAAAGAGCAGCAGAAGCAACGGCGGAAATTAGAGCGGCGCTTAACAGAGATCGAAAAAGAATTGGAAAAAACGGAAGCCCAAATTTCCGAATTGGAAAGCTTGCTTACAGAACCTACTGTTTATCAAGACCACGAAAAAGCATATGAGGTCAACACGCAATTAGAAAAGCAGAAACGAGCAGCAGAAAAATGGATGGAAGAATGGGAAGAAGTTAGTGAACATCTGGAATAGAGAATGGAAAAAAGAGCGATTATCTCGCTCTTTTTTTCCATTTATTGTCGCTTTAAGGCGGTTCTCCCAGCTCTTCTATGAGAACCTAGTCCAATCGTCAAGCTCCATTGCATATAATTTGCTGGTATCTATTTGTTGATTCTTAACCTTCGAATGAAGCAATGATTTCTGCTGTTGTTCGGATTTTCCCCATTCTAGGAAAAATATAATTTTTCACATGATCGTGCTCTTCCTGAGTAAAACCGGACATCGCATCAATACTGAAAACTTGATTATATCCAAGCATAAACGCTTCTCTTGCTGTTGTATCCACCCCTAGACCTGTTGCGATACCTGCTAACACGATTGTATCGATTCCGCGTCTACGCAACTGCAGATCCAAGTCTGTTCCAAAGAATGCTCCCCACTGCTTTTTCACTATCAGATGATCCGTTTCCTGTACATTTAACTCCGGAACGATCTCATCCCACTGCTCAGGAAGATTCAATTGTGGGGCCTCCCGATCTAATAATGGAGCTGGCATGTCTTTCATATCTTTACTTGATACATGGACAAGTACAACAAATGCACCTGCTTTGCGAAATTTATCCGTCAATTGCGCTGCCTTTGCCACCACGTCTTCAGCTGAATTCGGAGCATAATTGTTTCCCAGCCATTTTTGCAGATCAATAATTACTAACGCCGTTTTTTTAGGATCTAATCCATTTCCCATTTTAAAGACCTCTCTTTTACGATTTATTTGACTTGATGTTTTATATATTGTACTATAAGTCAAAACAAGTCAAGTGGAAGGAATTAAAATGATGAAAATTCTTAAAGAAGATGTAATCAACACAGCAGAGCTGCTTTTCAAAAAACATGGATATTTAGACGTCACTATCCAAGATATTGCTGATACGTATGGAGTAGCGAAAGGCTCGATCTATAAATTTTTTTCGTCAAAAGAAGCACTTTTTAGTGAAGTATTTGATCGCTGTCAAAACGAATATTTTGCGGAAACCGAGAAACTATATGAACAAGCTCATTCCACAACTCGAATCAGATTCTTACAGCAAATCGTCTTTCGCTTTCAGTATTTTTCAACATACCAAAATATTTTAGTAGCATTTACAGAGCTGCCCATTCAACAGGATGATACCTTTGAAACATTGCGTAAAAGAGTAAGAGCCAGATTGATCGAATGGCACCGCAAGTGCTTAATGGATTTTTATGGCGATAAACTCACTCATAACCGCTATGATCTGATCTTTATATATCGCGCGATTTTGAAAGAATATTTATCTTGGGTGATAGAAGCGGAAACCCTTGTTTCTCTGGAAGACATAGCTGAAATCATCATCAGCAAAATGGACGTCCTGGTGGAAGATAGTTATCAGAACACCTCACAGTCTATTATCAGCTCGGAAAATTATACTTCCTATATTCGCGGAACAAAGACTATGGATGAACAAGCTATGATTACTCGATTATTGACTAGCATGGAAGCAGCGATTGCCGAATTGCAGTTACAAGATGAAATGTCAGCAACCCTTACAAGTCTCTTAAATACGTTAAAAAGTGAATTGATAGATAAACCGGTAGACAACAAGCCGCTGCTGCAAGCAATCTTATTTTATTTAAAACAGGAAAAAACTTTGATGAGTAGTGTCATTCAATTGAAGAATATTCTCTTTACAGAAGATGCAAGCGCAAAATAGTTAACAAAAAAACAGCTGGCCTGCTACCCAGCTGTTTCTTATTTTCCTAATTCCAAACTTGGATCGGCATTCAGTGCCAAACCACTCCGTTTGCCTTGTTCGTAAGCGATAGTTCCTGCCGCTGCGATCATTGCTGCATTATCGCCGCACAGCGATAACGGCGGAATCACCAGCTCTACTTCCGGAAGTGCTTCAAAAGCAGCTTCTAAACCTGCTCGGAGTCCCTCATTCGCAGCTACACCGCCAGCCAGCAGCAATTGTTTGACACCATAATGTTGTACCGCCCGCATGGTTTTCGTTACTAATACTTCTACCACACTTGCTTGGAAACTTGCCGCAAAATCTGCGTTGTTAAGTGTCTCACCACGTTGGCGCATATTATGCACTTGATTGATGAACGCTGATTTTAAACCGCTAAAACTGAAATCATAATTATCTTCCCGAATCATCGCTCTGGGGAAAGGAAAAACAGCTTCGCCTTCCTTTGCTAAACGATCGATCTGCACACCGCCGGGATAAGCCAAGCCAAGTGTCCGAGCTACTTTATCATAGGCTTCGCCGGCTGCATCATCACGTGTTTCACCAATCACGTCAAAGGAATAATCTTCTTTCATCAAAACAAGTTCCGTATGGCCACCACTCACTACCAAGGCAAGCAACGGAAATTTCAAAGCCGCCACCAAACGATTGGCATAGATATGGCCGGCGATATGGTGAACACCGATGAGTGGTTTTTGATGAGCAAATGCTAACGCCTTCGCAGCATTTACCCCGATAAGTAATGCACCGACTAATCCCGGCCCCTCCGTCACAGCGATTGCTGTAACTTCATCGATCGTCACACCTGCTTCTGTCAATGCGGCTTCGATCACAATCGTGATCTGCTCGACATGATGCCGCGATGCGATTTCAGGAACCACGCCGCCAAAACGTTTATGGCTCTCGATCTGCGAGGCGACAATATTTGAAAGGATCTCCGTACCATTTTTCACCACTGCTGCAGCTGTTTCATCACAGCTTGACTCGATTCCTAAAATATACTTGTCTTTTGTCATTATAGATCCACCCACATTACTAGTGCATTTTCGTGATTGTCCGGATAATAATTCTTACGGATCGCTCCGGGTTCGAAATGCAACTTTTTATATAAATTTTGTGCTTTCTGATTACTCACGCGAACTTCTAACGTCATGTGTGTGACACCAGCCTTTTCCGCCTGCTGCATCAATTCCCGCAGCAACAGCTCGCCATAATGATTGCCTTGCTGTTCGGGATGAATCGCAATATTGGTGATGTGCCCTTCATCTAAGATCAGCCAGATCCCCGCATAGCCGATAATGACCGCGTCTAATTCGATGACGATATAAGCCGCAAATTCATTCAATACCAGTTCATTGCGAAAAGCCGTTTCCGTCCATGGCGAAGTAAATGCCGCTTTTTCAACACGTAAAATACCGGGTAAATCTTCCAGTTCCGCATTACGCAGAACTACTTTTCCCGACTCGTTCACTTGTTTTCCCTCGCTTCCAGCCACTTGCTTTCCGCCTCCGCAAGCTTCAAATAGGTTGGCACAAACTGCGTGGCATTCTCGCCAGCTTCATTCAAAGCGAGTTTTACTAATGTACTAGCTCGTGCAAAGTTCAAATCGACCGATGCAAAAATCGCCCGATCACCCAGCCGCTCGCTGATACGTTCCTTTAAAACAGGAGAAATGTCCCCAGCGATGATCGCCCGGTCCGAGATGTGAGCAAGCAGTTCCTCCAAAGCGATATGCTGATCGGAAAATACACTCTTCCCTTGCTGATAAACCGCTCCATATACATTTCCGCGCCGTGCATCGATCAATGGCACTACTGGCTCCGTGGCGAAGGAAAAATTACCTGCAATCGCAGCTAATGACGAAATGCCCACGATAGGGATCTGCCGGTCCCAAGCAAGTGTCTTCGCAACTGTCACTCCGATCCGAAGCCCTGTATACGATCCCGGACCACTCGAAACAGCAATTTTCTCCAAGTCAGCAACCGCAATGCCACATTCTTCCAATAACTGTTCAATCGCCGGCATCAGCCGAACACTGTGATTTTTCTTTAAATTGGTCGTGAGCTCGCCTAATATTCCCGACGCATTCCCAACCGCGACACTCATCGTATCCGTTGCTGTATCGATTCCTAAAATCATTTCATCACCTCCGCACATAACGCCTCATAGCGGTTCCCCACCGGATTCAGAACAATATCGCGCACCTCATCGCTCACCCGCGTGATCGTTATTTCCAAATAATCAGGAGGTAGAATGTCACGAATAAAGTGCGCCCATTCCACGACAGCAACACCGTCGCCCTCGATATATTCCTCGATCCCCAGGTCATCGCTGCCAGCTTCTTCCAGCCGATAAACGTCCAAATGATATAGGGGCAGTTTCCCCGATCGGTATTCCCGTAATATCGTAAACGTCGGACTTTTGACCATTTGGCTGATACCAAGACCTTCTGCAAGACCTTTTGTAAATGTCGTCTTCCCCGCGCCAAGATCACCTTCCAGCAAGATCAGATCCTGCCGCTTTAAATGTCCAGCTATTTTTTCCGCAAACTGGATCGTTTCCAGCGCGTTTTTCGTCTGTACACAATACTCCATTTCGTCACCTATCTCAATTTATTCTGTCATTATCATATCATATAATAATCAAAAACAATATCGCCGCTACTTCATCATCAGCTTACTTTCCCAGCCACAATCCAAACAAGACCGCTGCTAGTCCGCCGCCATAAGTAAGAAGTGCATAACTCACCATATTCCCTATTTTCCGATTGCGGAACAGTTCCACTAGATCGACTTGAAACGTTGAAAATGTCGTAAAACCCGCGATGATCCCCGTTCCGATAAACAACCGCCAATGTGCTGGGACTGCTATCGCCGTCAAATAGCCTAGCAACGTCGCACCGATCATATTGATCAAAAACGTTCCCAAGGGAAAAGCAAACCGCCAGTTCGCCTTAACAAGCAACGATAAGACATAGCGCCCGACCGCCCCGATACTGCTTCCTGCTGCCACCACTAAAAAGTTAATCCACATGGAGCGTCCTCCTTCTCTGCAACCGTGCACTTATTGAAAAACCATAAAACGCCAGCACTAGTCCCGCAACAGCGCTGATGATCCCATAAGTCATTGCTAACCCCACATGACCTGCCTCAAGCAGCTGGATCGTTTCCATGCTAAATGTAGAAAACGTCGTAAACGTTCCGATAAATCCTGTTCCGATCCCGGAAATAAACGCCTGCGAAAATATTTTTCGCGATTGCAGATAAGAAACCGCAAACCCCAATAAAAAGCTGCCAACCAGATTAACGATCAGCGTATGCCACGGAAATAGCCCGTCAGGAACGATAACACTCACCCCATACCGCGCCATGCCACCTAAAGCACCAAAAAAAAGAATATATCCATAATAATACATCTATGCCAACCACTTTTCGTTATTATTTATTCGTTTATTATAGCACGAGAGATATCATTATTGCGGATTATTTTAGTAGAAATCCAGCTTGACAATTCTTATCGAAGCTAGTTATAATAACGTTACGCGTGAGTTTCACGCACTAAAACAACGCGGTCGTGGCGGAATCGGCAGACGCGCTAGGTTGAGGGCCTAGTGGGGTAAAACCCGTGGAGGTTCAAGTCCTCTCGGCCGTATATAAAGTATGAAAACTCTTAGAGGTTCTAGGGGTTTTTCTTTTTTTCTTCTCCTTGTAAGTAGGTAGGCATAATTGGTAACTAGCCTAGTGGGTTACTGTTAGTAGGAATAAAAAGTATTTTTAATAAAAATGTGAGATATAATGATAACTTCCTTATCGAGAATTTTATCAGAATCAATTCAAAGAGACTTGGAAGATATTGTTATATATTATAAACAAAGGGTTAAACAGAAACTAAACTCCTATGCTTCTGCAAGTTCTCCTACATAGTTGGCTCACCTATTGCAAGCTTCTTTACTAAAGCGTATAAGTACTCAAACTCCCCTCAATGTGTATCTTGTATTTCAGTATTCCTCTATCTGTGTAGATGTTTTGGCTGGATAAATTGAAAATTTCTTCCATGTTATCCCTCTCCTATCGTCTTATTACCTTTATTTAACGAACGAACGTTCTTGTTATCAATAGGTATTTAGGCACAAAAAAAGCCCTGCCAATTAAGGCAAGGCTACAAAATATTCTTTTACTTATTTTTATTTCTCTCTGCGTCTATCCATTCCATAAAAATGTCAGATGAGTGTTTATCGTCAGTATTAGAATAAACTGGTTCATATTGGTAATCTGATTTTAAGGAATTAGCTTTCACATCATAAGTCAATCGCATTTCGGTCGGAATTGGACGGTCGTATTCTTTGCATGCAGAAATTATGCGGTCAAGTTCTTTTATCCCCGCATTCAGTATAGAAAAAACTTCTTTCTTATTAAAATTTTTCTTATTTCCTAACACCTCATTTACCTTACTAATAGTAACTATTTTTCCCTTTATTTGATAAAAAACATTAAATGTCAATGCACTTTCTTCATAAGACACGTAAATAAATACCTTTTCTGCTTGTGATTCTACATAGTCAAGCCCTAAAGAAATCATATCTGCTTGAATCTCCATAAATACATCTTCAAATACTTTTGCCATTTTAAATTCCTCCTAGTTGCGTATAATTTTTTTATAAGCGTTCCCGTCTATTTCATATTCTACCTCAAAAGATTTTGGTCGTAGAGAGCCTTCCTCATAATGTATTTTTATATCCACCGATACTTTTTTTCCTTCTTTGATTGCTTTAGCCCATGTATCTTCTAAATTTTTATAATGTTTTAAATTCACTTTCTTTGCTTGTGATACCAAGTTATCCAAGTCCCCCGAACCACCAAACCTATCGGCTACTAAATGCCCTGCATGGTCTCCTTCTTGCTTATCGGGTGTTTTTGGGTTATGTGGCTTCCGTCCTTCGTGGATTTTAAGTTGTAAATCATCTGCATACGCATGGACGATAGCGCCGTTTGAATCGGATGATAAAATACGTCAAAAATGTTGGTTGCCGTTACTTTCATGCCTACTCCAATTTATTTATTATACTACAATCTCAAGTGAGAATTTAAATCATTTTCCCACTATAAAACAAAAACCCCCAATACTACTTAAAGTACTGGGGTTACTTGATAGCGCCATGACCTTAACGGGCACAGGATTTTGAGGACTGTAAACACCGAAAATGGGTGGTGCTAGCTAGATATATAAAAATATCCTAACCGTTACTAAACACTATCTTTCTATATTTAAAACAGCCTAAACTGGTCTGTTTTTGGTCAATAAACTTTATTGAAATCCGGCTTATTTCACAATCTTCATAAATTCATCAAAGCTATTTGCTACATGATAAAATACAGGTTTCCAATCATCCGATCTTTCATGATCCCATACAACGACTGTAGGATTATCTCCACCTTTTCGAAAATCTAAACAAAGGAAATTTCCTGCAAAAAGGACTGCTATTGGAACAACAGCATTACCTAGTTCATCTGCATGTTCCTCGTCCGTCAATCGTTCTTCGATTTGCGCTAAAACCACGTTTATATCATATACTCCCAGCTCTATTTCCTTTGGGTTAGGTACTTGGCATAACAACCTATCAATGACATATTCATGATTATTTTCTGCTAGGAATACCCCTCTATAATCTTTAGGAGAACAACCATTGTATTCTTTTATTAATTCCCTATATTTTTCAGGAAATGTCACTCTTAAAAACGCCTCATTTTCATTAATTAGTTCATCTGTAGGCAATGGTAAAATTACACTAGTATTATCAAATTCCATTCTTTTATGCTCCTTTTATTTTAACGTTTGCTGTCCGCCCACATGCCTGCACTTCTTCCACCATCATGGGTAGTCACGTTGTGTATGCCGAATTCTACTAACTCCATTTTCCCCGGTGTTTCTGTATGATGCCATGTAGTTTTTTCCACTACGCCACCAATTTGCTCATTCAGCCATTTAAATTGTATATAGTCGGACTTAACCCACAGTTCTTTTGGTAAATATACTGTCTTACATACAACTCCAGCATCTTTAAATTGAGCAATTCGTTTGCTGTCAATTTTTTCGATTTTTATTTTAGGTATATAGCCTAACTCTTCTGATCTTTGCTTTATAACTATACGCTTACTCTTTGGTATAATTGCTCCACCTAGAACATCATTTTTCCAATCCCAAGTATTATTACTCTTAACATTACCAGCATACACAGCCGCATACTCATCCAAAACCTCATCAAACGTCTTCGTTCCTGCAATAAATTCATTGATTTTCTTCGTATTCGGCTCCGGGATTTTCTTCGTTTTGTTTCTTTTAAAGAAATCCTTCGCACTCTTGATCGAGCCAAACTTTTTCAATCTCGCAAGTCGATTTATCCCACCTGCTACCCCGATAACACCCATCACGCCTGTTACGACATTGGTATAACCATAAGCGTCTCCATATTCATAGGGTTCGAGCATGCTTTGATACGCCACTAACTTTGTTGTTTCTAGTGGATCGGCTAGAAAAGAAGTCGCTAAACTCCCTAATCCCTTTACTGTTTGAACAGGGTGGAAAAATGGTGCTATAAAACTGGTTGCTGTTACTTTCATGCCTGCCCCGATTTGCCTTGCTTTGTTTCGATCATAATTCCGATAATCTTTTTCAATTCGAGAAGCATGGCGCTGCTCCATCTGTAATAATTGTTCCATTTTCTTTGCTGTCTTGGCAAGTTCATGCCCTTCTGAATCCTGTAACTTTCTTATTTTCTGTTTAAGTTCCCGGTCTAGCTCTTCCAACACCTGTTTATTATGGGTCTGATTCGCTTTCATATCCGGTTTATCATCTAAAATCGGAAACATACTTCTGGGTGGCGCATGGGAAGCGAACACACTATAACTAAGCTCGTGCAACGCTTGCTCCTCTGATTTTGCCACGTTTCGCAAGTAGCTTGGATTAATGATACTCGGTCGATTCGGATAGATCTCGCCGTCAATACTGCGAAAATCTTCCATGTAACTGGATAGATATGTAAAAAGTTTCTCCACCGCAACCGTTTCTCGGTCGACCGTGTCACGATGACCGCCATACGCGATATTCATTGCCTTGGCTAGTTTTCCGTCTTGTTGTTGGATCTCTCGCTGTAATTTTGCTAGTGAACTATCCAATGTTTTTAGGGACTGTTTCATTTTATAAAGCGCTCGAACCGCTTCTTCCATCTCTCCCATGGTAAGTTTGAATTCCACTATTTTCCACCGCCTAGTTGTTTATCTTGTTGTATCACGCTCTCCACGGCTTTCTTACTTGTTTGGATATCTTTTTGTAAACGATTTAAGCTCCACGAATGGAGCGTCTTTTCCATCGCTCGCTGGACTTCGGTATAACGTGTGATAAAATTAGGGGATTTCATGTGTTCTACTTTCGCCAATATTTTTTCTATGTGTTTCATTTCGGTTTGAAAGCTGTCTAAGGAATGCTCCGCACGTTTTAATTCTTGTAAAACTTCTCCTGCCGTCCATTTGATCTCTTGCGCCATTGTTAGAAGTCCTCCCTTAGCTGTGCGGATTTCTCGTTGCAAAGGGAGATTATGCTTCCTAATATGCTTTCGATATTTATCAGTGTATTTTCCAAGGTTTCGATTTCTTTGTGGTTCTCATCGACCAATTGCTTACGCCTTCGACCCACGGCAGACTTTGCTTCTTCCAGTACTGCCCTTCTTGCGTTTATCGTACTTTTTAGCTGTGTTTTGTAACTCATATGTGTTCATCTCCTTGGTGTCTGTGTGAGAAAAGTATACCAAAAAAGAGAATAAAGAGCTATAATCCTTCTATAGCGCATATATTAAAAAAACCACTCCCTAATTAAAGAGAATGGCGCAAGAAATAAGGTGCCTATTAGATAGGTTAGCTCCTACTAGATAGCTTATTAAAGCCCTGTTGATATAAGTGAAGTGCACCCCTAAGTTAGACCAAAAAATCCAACTTTAGGGGCGCACTATAAGACAATGGGGTATCCAACTAGGAGGTACTACATGATCATCATTGAATGGCTCATCTCCCTTTTTCTCTCTCTTCTAGGTGACGGCATCCAAGATTTTGTCGGTGCTAAGCTCGCGAATCGAGAAAAGAGGAGAAAGCGAAGTAAAAAGAAAAACAAATATAACTTTGATCGGCTAAATTAAGTTTTTGATCTTCACAAAAACTTCGTCTTGATCTTCAAATAAGCATCCATCTTCTTTGTGTAAATAGCAATCTCATGAATAGAGTCCAACATCATTTTCCGATCTTGTTGGTAAAAATGATCTTTGTTGGCAAACTCTAACGTTTCTTGGATAAAATCCCAAATATCCTCAAAACGTTTAGGATTTACTACTTTAATAACGACAGCCATGGTGTAAAACAATTCATTAAATAGGACGTAATTGCCATTTAAATAATAGCGAACTTGCCCAAAACCTTCATGGAGGTAACTTCTAAAATCGATCAATTTGTAAACGACGCGAATCTGATTTTCTTTATCCTGTAGGTATGGCGCGGAAGAGACCGTTTTATCCATATAGATCAGTAGTTCTGCCATTTTGTGAAAGGTAGACTTTAATGTATGCGGGTCATTATTTCCGATTGCTTTGATCGCCATGTCACTTAACTTGCCCATGCTGTATTCCATATCCTGCATCTCCGAACGTTTATGCCCGATCGTGATGAAGGTATTGTAGCTTTCTCGATCGACATTATCACAGCCGGGACCCCAATAGGAAAATAAAATGCTTCCTTCTAATACGAAATCCCCCGGTTTTGCTTCTAATTCAAGCATGATATCGTCTTTTCTCGCTTGCTCGATCAGCTGATAAAAATCGATCAGTTCAATGTAACCCGCCGTATCCGAGTGAAAAGATTGATGATTTTCCTTAGGTAAAAGCGAACTATCATCATCTGTACGATGAGGTTCTAATTCTTCTAATATGGTGGACTCCATAATCCCGATCGAGTTATTTTTCATCCGCTCCACAATATTATGTACTTGCAGCCATGTAACCGTATGATTAATAAAACCAATAAATACGATTGCTGTAAACAGTGTTACGATCACGCAAGAAATTGGAACGGCGGTGAAGGTATCGCGGGAACTCGTCGTCACAAATAAAAAGGAGATCAATGTAAAAACAAAGCTACCGTTAAATATCCCTAAGATATGCTGCGTTTTTCGATCAGCAACAAAATTGAGCAGCATCCGTGGAGTAAACTCGGAACTGAAAGTCGTTAAGACGACGAGGATCGAATTGAGTGTGTATGCACTGATCAGCAAAGTCCCACTTACTAAAACACCCAGTAGCGTTCTCGTGCTGACACTGCTAGCTGCCAGCATTTGGTTAACGTGATCAGGCATGTCCCACACCAGATCTACCACAAGCGGTACCGAAACAAGCGCTCCCGTTATCAGAATATAAATAAGCGGCTGGACCCAGATCGTTAGGTGCGTTTCATAGCGACGCTGCCTTCGATTCATTTGAAAATATTTTTTGATCGTCTTTGGTAAAAGTCGTTGAAACATATAGTTGTGCCTCCCTCTCTCTAGGTCTTATTACCACATTAGCAGGGTTAGAAACATCCGGGCACAAAAAAGGAACCCGAGATTGATCTCGGGTTCCTTTTCAAATGCTTTATTTTTCTTGTAAAAATTCGCTGATCCATTCATACGTCTGCTTCGTTGCTTCCGAAGGCGTCGTCATGAAGTCATGCGTTACTTTGTCCAAACGTTTTGCAAATACTTTTACACCGGCATTCTTCAGTTTTTCAGCATACGCTTCACCTTGATCGCGCAATGGATCGTATTCAGCGGTCACTAGGAAAGTATCTGGCAAACCACTGAGATCTTTGCTGCGGATCGGAGCAACGAGCGGATCGTATTTATGTTCGGTATTTTTAGAAAGATATAATTTGAAAAATTTATCTAAGGATTCTTTCGTCAATACATAACCGTCTTGGAATTCGTCCATCGAAGGATAAAGGACGGATGCGTCACGGCTGAAAATATCTGTTGGCGGATATAATAGGATCTGTTTTGTGATGACCGGTCGGCCTTTTGCCTTCGCAAGCTGTGCTGTAACCGCTGCCAGGTTGGCACCAGCGCTATCGCCGGCTACAACGATTCCTTCTGATTTAGCTTGTAAGCTAGTTGGATGACTTGCTACCCAAAGGAGCGCGCTGTAAGCATCTTCTACTGCTGCCGGGAAAGGATTTTCCGGAGCTAAGCGGTAATCCACGGAGACCACTTTCATTCCTGTTTTTTGCACGAGATTCCGAGCGATCGCATCAGTACTTTTTACATTCCCAACGACGAAGCCGCCGCCATGGAAATAGACCATGATGTCGTAAGGTCCTTTATCGGTTGGTGTATAGATTCGCAAATTCAGTTTTCCACCGGGGCCGTCGATTTTTTTATCTTCTACGTCGCCGATTTCAATTTCTTTTGCAGCTGGCAATGCTTTTTCAGTTAAGCGCATGTATTTATATCTGGAATCGACATCTGAGAGAGGCGCTTTATTTTTAACATATTCCTTGGCTGCCTCTTCTAAATTATCTAATACTTCTGGATTGAATTCCTTTTTGCCGTTTGCTTTTTTGTAAATAAAAAAGACTACCGCGAGTGGTAATAAGATGATACTGACGAATACGACCAGTATCCATTTTAGTACGCTTTTCATTTGCGTTCAGCTCCTTTGTACCTGATTTTCTACTCTGTAAGTATAGCAGTTTTATTGAAAAGAACCAATTATAAACGCTTACCTAAAAATGAATTTTTAAACAAATAAATGTATAAATATAATAAAAAGGGTTGTTTTTCGTTTTATTCAATGGTAATATTAATTCAATAATTCGTATATTTATTAATAAAAGGAGTTGCTGACATGACAAAAGAAAAAATCGTACTTGCTTATTCTGGAGGTTTAGATACATCTGTAGCTATTCAATGGTTGCTGGAATCGGGCTATGATGTGATCGCCTGCTGTTTAGATGTTGGAGAAGGTAAAAACCTGGATTTCGTGAAAGAAAAAGCACTGACTGTTGGCGCAAGTGCTTCCTATACCATTGATGCCAAAGAAGAATTTGCGAAAGACTTTGCATTGATCGCCTTGCAAGCACACGCTTATTATGAAGGAAAATATCCGCTGATCTCCGCACTCAGTAGACCGCTGATCGCTAAAAAACTTGTCGAAGTAGCACGTACAGAAGGTGCCAGCGCGATCGCGCATGGCTGTACTGGGAAAGGAAATGACCAAGTGCGTTTTGAAGTGGCGATCCATGCCTTAGCACCTGATTTGAAAGTTGTTGCTCCTGTTCGTGATTGGAAATGGTCGCGTGAAGAAGAAATCAATTATGCCAAAGAACATGACATTCCGGTTCCGATCAATCTAGATAATCCATTTTCGATCGATCAAAACTTGTGGGGCCGCAGCAATGAGTGTGGTGTGCTCGAAAACCCGTGGGTCGCACCTCCTGAGGAAGCCTATGATCTGACAACTAGTTTAGAAAACACGCCGGATCAAGCAGACATCATCGAGATCACCTTTGATCAAGGAGTTCCGATCGCTTTAAATGATCAAAACATCCCGCTTGCGGAATTGATCCTTACATTGAATGAAATCGCCGGTAAACATGGCGTTGGCCGGATCGACCACATTGAAAACCGTTTAGTTGGCATCAAATCACGTGAAGTTTACGAGTGCCCTGCTGCCGTCACATTGATCGCTGCTCATAAAGAACTGGAAGACCTAACATTCGTTAGAGAGATCGCGCATTTCAAACCCGTGATCGAACAAAAAATCAGTGAAATGATCTATAACGGATTATGGTTCTCCCCGCTTACTAGCGCATTGATCGCCTTCCTTAAAACGACACAAAAATTTGTCAACGGGACGATCCGTGTGAAATTATTCAAAGGTCATGCCATCGTAGAAGGCAGAAAATCACCGAATTCCTTATATGATGAAAACTTGGCTACCTATACTTCTGCTGATACATTTGACCAAGAAGCAGCTGTCGGCTTTATCAAGCTTTGGGGACTGCCAACGAAGGTTCATGCAGAAGTCAATGCGAAAATCGAAGTAGATTCGGAGGTATAAGACATGGAAAAATTATGGGGCGGACGATTTACAGGGAAAAGTGAAGCGTGGATCGATGAATTCGGCGCCTCGATTTTCTATGATCAAAAGCTTGCGCAAGAAGATATCGAAGGAAGCAAAGCACACGTTACCATGCTTGGAAAAACCGGGATCATCAGTGAGGTGGAAGCAGCCGAGATCCTGCAAGGTCTTACGATTTTAGAAGAAAAAGCTCAGCAAGGTAAGCTTTCTTTTACTAGTCAAAACGAAGATATCCATCTCAATATCGAAAAACTGCTTCATGATGAGATCGGCGCGGTAGCTGGGAAACTGCATACTGGTAGAAGCCGAAACGATCAAGTTGCAACGGATATGCATTTGTACTTAAAAAAACAAGTCCAGCTTATCCTAGAGGGTATCCAAGCTTTGAAGGAAACGCTAGTAGACAAAGCGGAACAGCATGTAGAAACGATCATGCCTGGCTATACGCATTTGCAACACGCCCAGCCGATCTCCTTTGCACACCATCTGCTTGCCTACCACGGTATGTTTGCCAGAGATTATGAACGCTTCTCCGAGAGCATCAAGCGGATCGACATTTCTCCACTTGGTTCAGCAGCGCTTGCCGGCACTACTTTCCCGATCGACCGGGAACTTACTGCAGAATTGCTCGGCTTTTCTAGTATTTACGAAAATAGTTTAGACGGCGTCAGCGATCGGGATTTTATTATCGAATTTTTGAGTAATGCCTCGTTGCTGATGATGCACTTATCACGTTTTTGCGAAGAATTGATTTTATGGACAAGTCATGAATTTCAATTTGTCGAATTGACGGATACGTATTCTACAGGCAGCTCGATCATGCCGCAGAAAAAAAATCCGGATATGGCAGAATTGATTCGTGGAAAAACCGGCCGTGTCTATGGGAATCTTTTCAGCTTGCTTACCGTTCTCAAAGGGCTACCGCTTGCTTATAACAAGGATCTCCAGGAAGATAAAGAAGGCATGTTCGACACGGCAGAAACGGTGCAGAAATGTGTCGCTGTTTTTACCGGGATGATCGAAACAATGAAAGTCAATAAGCAAACCATGGCGGCTTCGACGGAAAAAGATTTCTCCAATGCCACCGAACTGGCGGACTATTTGGCGAAAAAAGGTGTTCCGTTCCGTGAGGCACATGAAATCGTCGGTAAACTAGTGCTTACTTGCACGCAAAATGGCCATTATCTGCAAGATATTCCTTTGGCAGATTATCAAGCAGTGCATCCGGCGATCGAAGCGGATATTTATGAAGTACTTGCCTCTAAGACAGCCGTTGAAAAACGAGATTCTTATGGCGGTACGGGCTTTGAGCAAATCAAAGCCGCGATCGCACGCATAAAAAAAGGGTAGCCTAAGTGGCTACCTCTTTTTTTATTTACTTGCTTCAACAGCAAGTAACACACAACCAGTAATACCGGCATTATCTTCTAATTTCGGTGGTACGATATAGCTTTCCAGATCCGGCAGTTCGATGTAGTCATTATTAAGTGTTACGATCTTCTCGCGGATCAGCGGGAATAATTGGCGCTGTTTCATGACACCACCGCCGAGGACGATTCGTTCTGGTGACAGGATCAATGTATAATCCAGCAATGCTTTCGCCAAATAGCTGGCTTCCAGATCCCAAACGGCTTTGTCTTCGCTCAGATCAACGCCTTTTTTGCCCCAGCGCGCTTCGATCGCACTACCAGCCGCCAGACCTTCCAGACAATTTTTATGGCTTGGACATGTACCTTCAAATGTATCTTCCTTTTCATTCCCAATTAAAATATGTCCCATTTCCGGGTGAGAATATCCTTCTAAGATTTTGCCATTTACGACCGCGCCTCCGCCAATGCCCGTTCCGACCGTTAAGTAGATACAGCTTTCCACATCTGCTGCCGCACCGAGTTTCACTTCTCCTAATGCAGCTGCATTCACATCTGTCGTAAAGCCGATCGGTACATCGAATTTCGCTTTCATATTGCCGACAAAATCATAATTCCTCCACGCTAATTTCGGTGTTTGCGTGATATAGCCGTATGTATCGCTTTTTTTACGAATATCGATCGGTCCAAAAGAACCGATACCAATTGCAACAAGCTCCGCCCGATAGTTTTCAAAAAAAGCATATACTTTTTCCATCGTTATTTCCGGTTTCTCAGTCGGAAACGATTCGCGCTTGATGATTTTCCCATTTTCCTCGCCGACTGCAACGACAAATTTCGTTCCGCCAGCTTCAATTGCTCCATAAAGCATGCTAAACTCCTCCTCTAAATAAAACGGTTACATTTTGTTGTTATTTACGGAAGATCCAGCCGACAAGCCTAGCATAGGTCTCAAAATAAGCTGGGATCTCCTTCGGGTCGAGCCCGTAAGTCATGTTTTTCACAACACTTTGATTATACCACTTTTGCAGAGAATAGCCACGTTTAAAATAGTTCCAGACACGATCGCCTTCCGAGCTTAGCGCATACTTGACAGAAGTCAAATTATCCAATTTATCTGCTACAATGATCGCTTTTTCTTCCAAAGAACCGTTTCTTACCACTTCAATTGTATGTGCTTTACGTTCTTCCCACGATAAATCTTTATTTTCCGTATGGGCAGCGACCAATTGTGCCACGTGCCTACCGAATTCTGTTTCGATTTCTTCTATCGTGATTGGCGTGTCCTCCACAACATCGTGAAGTAGTCCGGCAACAACGACATCAGTTCCAAATCCTGCTTGTTGTAAGATCCGGGCGACATTAAAAGGATGGGAAAAATAAGGCTCTCCAGTGATTTTGCGACGTTGGCCACGATGTGCTTCTTTTATAAATGTTTTTGCTTTTTCATACATAGCTGGAAAGCCCCTTCCCCGTTCTTATTCTGATTCGACTACTGTCCGGCCATGGAGCGGTTGAACTGGTCTGACCGTCCCGCCGATTATTTTTTCGAAGGTTGCATGATCTGCCGGTGTAATCGTTGCTGGCTCTTTCAATACGATCCATGTCAGATTTTCAAGCGTTGGCGGTGTAGTGAGTGATCCCATGTAATGATAATAAGCCCGTTCTTTCGGCAAAAAATCCTCTACGGATAACTGGATCGTCCGCTGTTGTTCAAAATCCGGGAAAACTTTATTGAAGTCTTCAGCGAGTTCCTGCAAAACAGCATTCATTGCTTCGCCAAACTCCATCCATACACCAATCACTAATTTTTCTTGGTTTTCGTTTTCATGGACAAAATGCCATTCGATCGGTTTTTCCTTGCCATTCAACAGATGTTCAGACGGAATATGAGCGTGAAACGCAAATAACTTATAAAAGGTACCCTTATAGGTAACACCTTGTGTTTGATCTGTTGGGAAAGCATGCACACTATTCTCGATACGCTTGATCGTGAACGTATCCTTTATGTAGTGAAATGCTAATGGTTCTTTCGTTATTTTTTGAAGCTGATCTTGCTGAATGTCGATGGGAGATTGCTCCCTACCAGTATCGGCGATTTCAAATTCCGGACAAAGATGCCCCCACATCTCTGGTCCGCGTTCGCCATGGTAGTCCCAGGTCACTTGGTTCATATTCTTCTATTTCCTCCTTATAGCTGATTGTGCCATTTCATTATTTTAGCTGTTTCTTTATAAAAATAGCAAATATTTGCTACAAAGCCCGACCTCTTTTAAAGTAGGAATGAAACGGGTATTATAAAGATATTATGCTAACGTAATTTTCTATTTACCCGTTTTTCACTGTTTACAAGCATGAAATTCCATTATTTTTAAATAGGAGCTCAAAATGACCATTTTTTTAGCAATTCTCATTTTTTTCATCACTTTATTATTCGTGATCTGGCAGCCAAAAGGTCTTTCGATCGGTTGGTCCGCACTTGGGGGTGCAGCGTTAGTACTACTGCTCCAGATCGTCTCACTGGAGGATGTCTGGGCTGTGGTCAGGATCACTTGGAATGCGACACTGACATTTGTAGCACTTATTATCATTTCTTTAGTGCTGGATAAAATCGGTTTCTTTGAATGGGCCGCATTACACATGGCGAAGTTTGCCGGCGGACATGGCAAGCGGATGTTTTTAGCGTTGATACTGCTTGGCGCTGTGATCGCTGGATTGTTTGCCAATGATGGCGCTTCGTTGATCCTCACCCCGATTGTACTCGCGATCGTGCGCACACTTGATTTTGATGACAAGCAGATCTTTCCGTTTATCATCGCTTCCGGATTTATTGCCGATACGACCAGCATGCCACTCGTTGTCAGCAATCTCGTCAATATATTGTCGGCAGATTTCTTTCATATTTCTTTTTCCAGTTATGTCGTGCAGATGCTATTGCCAACGCTATTTTCTTTCCTAGCCAGCACGCTTGTTTTATATCTGTATTTCCGCAAAGCCCTACCGAAAACATATGACTTAGCACAAGTCAAAGTTCCCGCCGAGGCAATCCAAGATCGTCGATTATTCAAAATCAGCTGGTACCTACTTGCCATTCTGTTGGTCGGTTATTGGGTCGCACCGATCTTTAAACTTCCGATCTCAGTCATCGCGCTACCGGCTGCCGGCATCCTATTATACGCCAGCAAAAAAAGCCACTGGATCAAGGCCAAGCAAGTTTTGAAGGAAGCGCCCTGGAATATCGTCTTCTTTTCCGTAGGTATGTATGTTGTTGTATACGGCCTGCAAAATGCCGGGATCACAAAACTGCTAGCACAGATCATTCAAACAGCGAGTTCGCACGGCTTATTCGCATCGATACTTTCCATGGGATTCTTATCTGCTTTCCTCTCCTCCATTATGAATAATATGCCTGCCGTAATGATCCATGCACTGGCGATCGACCAAGTCCACGTTCACACCACGATTCATTCAGCACTTATATACGCCAATATCATCGGTGCCGATATCGGTCCGAAGATCACACCGATCGGCTCGCTAGCAACATTGATATGGCTTCATTTACTGAATAAGAAAGGGATTCAGATCTCTTGGCTACGGTATATGAAGATTGGGATCATTTTGACGGTTCCGGTGTTGTTTGTTACGCTTGTGGGCTTGTATGTTAGTGTGGTTTGGTTGCATTAAAAAAAGCTGAAGCCCGGGGCTTCAGCTTTTTTTATTATTTCCGATACATCTTCACTTCCAAAAACAACTCATTATAATAAGCCAACATCTTCTTCCCAAGATTATCATACACTTCCAAGTTTTCAAGTGCTTTTTTCGTTGGGTAAAAACGTTTGTCGTTAGCTATTTCTTTTGGAAGTAAGCTGACGGCTTTTTTATTTGGCGTTGCATAACCGATGTATTCTGCATTTTGTGCAGCGTTTTTAGGATCAAGCATAAAGTTGATAAATGTATGGGCTCCTTCTACATTTTTCGCTGTTTTTGGGATGACCATGTTGTCGAACCATAAGTTGGAACCATCTGTCGGGATGACATATTCTAAATCTTTATTTTCATCCAGCATTTCGGAGGCTTCTCCGGAGAATGTCACGGCCACGCCTGCTTCGTTATCAGCCATCAGGAGTTTGATCTCATCGCCGACAACGGCTTTCACATTCGGCATCAATTGCTGCAATTTATCGCGTGCGGCCAATAGATCTTTTTTATTCGTATCATTCACGGATTTCCCCATGCTGTTAAGGCCAAGTCCCATGACTTCCCGCGCGCCGTCGATCAGTAGGATCTGATTAGCGAGGTCTTTGTCCCAGAGTGTATCCCAATGGCTGAAGTCTTTATCAGGAAACATTTTCTTGTTATAAATGACTCCCAGTGTTCCCCAGAAATACGGCATTGAGTATTTATTATTTGTGTCAAAGGATAGATCCATAAATTGTTTATCGAGGTATTTTTCATTTGGTAGTTTTTTATGATCAAGTGGAATGAGCAGGTTTTCTTGTTTCATTTTGCTGATGGCATAATCACTTGGTACTGCGACATCAAATGTGGTACCGCCTTGTTCGATTTTCGTCATCATCGCTTCATTTGAATCAAAGGTTTGGTAAATAACTTTGATGCCGGTCTGCTTTTCGAATTTCTTCAATAGCGCTGGATCGATGTAATCGCCCCAGTTATAAATGGTCAGCGTATTTTTGCCGGAATAACCTTCGCTACGGTTCAAACTCGAAGCAAGCACCAGCATCACAAGCGCTAACAGGATGATCGGGATAAATATACTTACTAATCGCTTCATTCTTTCACAGCTCCTGTTCCTGCGCGTCCTGCTTTACTATTGCGCTGATTGATAAAGTAATAGCCAACTACCAGCAAGATCGTAAATAGGAATAACAGTGTCGATAACGCGTTGATCGATAGGGAGATCCCTTGCCGAGCCCGCGAATAGATCTCAACGGATAACGTCGAGAAGCCATTTCCGGTGACAAAAAAGGTAACAGCAAAGTCATCTAATGAATAGGTCAATGCCATGAAAAAGCCGGCTAGTATCCCGGGTGAGATCGACGGCAGGATTACTTTGCTCAGCACCTGAAATTGACTGGCGCCGAGGTCTCGCGCTGCGTCTACCATTGTTGTGCTCATTTCTTGAAGCTTCGGTAGCACCATCAATACAACGATCGGAATGCTGAAAGCGATGTGCGATACCAACACCGAAGAAAAGCCGAGTTTGATTCCCAAAATAGTAAAGAAAATCAAAAAACTGGCACCAATAATAACATCTGGACTAACGATCAAGACATTATTCAAACTAAGCAATGTATTTTTCGTAAATTGCTTTTGCAGATATTTGATCGCAAGCGCTCCGCAGACACCGACTAAGGTTGCGATCACGGAAGATAACAGTGCGATCACGAATGTATTAAGCACAATGATCAACAATCTGGTATCTTGAAAAACTTCCTTGTAATAAGCGAGCGTGAAACCTTTGAAATGGTGCATCGTCCCGCCGCTGTTGAAAGAATAGAAAATCAAGTAAAAGATGGGCGCGTACAAAATCACAAAAACGATGAACAGGTAAAGATTGCCCCATTTATTTCTTTTCATTTGTTCGTCCCTCCTTTACGTTTGCGTTTTGAACCGGTCAAAAACATAATAATGATCATTGCGATGATCAAAAACACACCGATCGTTGAGCCCATTCCCCAGTCCTGTGTGACCAAGAAATGTTCTTCGATCGCAGTACCAAGTGTGATGACGCGGTTTCCGGCAATCAATCTGGTGATCATGAACAATGAAAGTGCCGGAATAAAGACAGCCTGACAGCCTGCTTTCACTCCGTCAGCCGTCAATGGGAAAATCACCCGTTTGAAAGTCGTCCAGCTTGATGCACCAAGATCACGAGATGCTTGAATCAATGTCGGATTGATTTCTTCGACCGCATTAAAGATCGGCAAGATCATAAACGGGATAAAGATATACGTCGACACAAATAAGAAACTAAAATCAGTGAATAAGATTTGTTTCCCGCCGATGCCGATAAATTTCAAGAATTGATTGGCTGTTCCATAAGTGCCGAAAATCCCGATGAAGGCATAAGCTTTCAGCAGCAAATTGATCCAGGTCGGTAGAATGATCAAAAGCAGCCATAATTGTTTGTGTTTCAATTTTGTCAGCAAGTAGGCCGTTGGATAGGAGATCAATAGCGTGAATAGCGTGATCAAAAACGCATACCAAAAGGAACTCAGCGTCATTTTCATATAAACGGGCGTAAAGAAATGCTGATAATTGCTAAATGTAAAATTGCCATTGATATCGAAAAAGGAATAATAAACGATCAGTAAGATGGGAGCCACAACAAACAGAATGATCCATAACAAATAAGGAACGAGATAGACAGCACGTGATTTCCGGCTCATTTATTCTACCTCGTCGTAGCTTTCCAAACGTTTGTCGAATTCTGCTTCTGTTTCGCCAAGGCGCATGACATGGATCGCTTCTGGCTCAAAAGCAAGTCCGATCTTGTCGCCGATCTTTACTTTGCGTGTCGTATGCACTAACCATTCGTTCCCATCAGTATCCATACAACCGATCTCATAATGGACGCCGCGGAACAATAGCCAGTCGACAGTTACTTGTAGTCTGCCATTTTCTGCAGAAGTGATTTCCAGATCTTCTGGACGCAGGACTACTTCGACTGTTTCATTCGCATGGAATCCTTGGTCCACACATTCAAAACGTCGGTTTACAAATTCCACTTCAAAATCTTGGATCATTTTCCCACTGACGATATTAGATTCGCCGATAAAATCCGCCACGAAACGGTTGAGCGGCTCATCATAGATGTCGATCGGCGTACCGCTTTGCTGGATCTCGCCTTTATTTAAAACAAAGATCTCATCGCTCATCGCCAGCGCTTCTTCTTGATCATGTGTAACAAAGATAAAAGTGATTCCGAGCCGACGCTGCAATTCGCGCAGTTCGTACTGCATCTCTGTTCTTAATTTCAAATCTAACGCGGACAGTGGTTCATCGAGCAAGATCACTTCCGGTTCATTCACGATCGCCCGGGCGATCGCGACACGCTGCTTCTGACCGCCGGACATTTCAGCGATTTCTCGCTTTTCGTATCCTGCTAAATTGACAAACCGCAATGCTTCTTTCACTTTTTCATCAATTGCTGCTTTCTTCCATTTCTTGATTTTAAGTCCGAATGCTACATTTTCATAAACATTCAAATGTGGAAATAACGCGTAATCTTGGAATACCGTATTTACCGGACGTTTATTTGCTGGAATCGTATTTATAACACGATCATTCAAATGGATCTTTCCATCAGTCGCTTCTAAAAAACCTGCGATCAGACGCAGAATCGTTGTTTTTCCGCAGCCAGAAGGCCCTAGTAAAGTATAAAATTTCCCTCTTTCGATCTCAAAACTAACATTATCCAATACTGGTGGATCATTATCAAATTGCTTTGTCACGTTTTCAAAGCGAATAATTGTTTCTGCCACGTCAATTCCCCCTATTTCTCTTATAAATACGACTCCGTTGCGACAATAATCAGTTTCGCAGGTTGGTCGGTTTGGTTGATGATTCGATGTTCATCGGTTGCGCTAAAATAGACAGCTTCGCCATTTTTCGCTATATAGGCATTTTTCCCGATCAAAATCGTGATTTCGCCTTCTAATACATAGCCGAATGTTTCCGACAGCGAAGGTTCAAAGCTTTTAAACGCACTGTGCGCTGCTACTTCCAGCAGTACCGGTTCCATTTCTTTTTCATTCGATTCCGGGACAAGCCATTTTATCCTGTACCCTTTTTCTTCATCTTCAAAAAAAGTATGTTCTCCTTCGCCATAAATAACTTTTTGCGTATGTTCTTCTTCATCAAAGAACGCTTTTGGCGAACTGCCAAGCACTTCTAAAATATCAAAAAGCGTCACAATTGACGGAGAACTCAAATCACGTTCCAGCTGTGAAATATATCCTTTCGTCAAATCTGTCCGCTCGCCAAGTTCTTCCTGTGTTAAATTTTTACTTAATCGTAAGTTTTTGATTTTTTTCCCAATCTCCATGTCGCTATCCTCTCAAGTTTAAAAATAGTAAACATCAAGTCAGTATAGTTTAGTAAAAATAAACTTCAAGTTTACTTACAGCAAGGGTAATTATACATGATTCTTTGCGTTGGGGCAATGACTTTTTGGAAATTGACTCTCTCGGGAGTAAATGCGGCAATGTCAAGACTTAGGAAAGAAAAAAAGTTAGATTGTTTTAAAATCGTCACATTTTATCCACAGCAATTTTTCTAGTTCTTTAGTATCCTTTTAACTGAAAGGAGCTTTCAAATGAAACGACTACTCATTCATTTGTTTGGTTTTGTCATATCCTTATTTTTCTTAGGATATGCAGCCTACACTGTTATATATTTAGGTTATCTAGTTGATGCAAAAAATCTTAGCATCGAATCTCAAGTAAACCATGCTCATCAATATTCGTGGTTGATTTTTTTCACTTCTCTAGCCGCGGTCTTATTGTTCGCACTGGCAATAATAAAGCAGGTTCGAACAAATACATGGTCTTTATTCGGTGCTTTATTTCTAGTTTTTGCCTTTGGATTAAGCTATTTTACCGTACATTCTATCAAGCAAGTAGAACAGACACCTGCCAAGCAGTTGTGCGTTCACAAAAAAACAGAAATGCTATCTCATTAGCATTTCTGTTTTTATTTTTTAGCCAACAAATCCCTTTTCCCTGTGACTGACACCGATTCGTTTTTCTAATCTTGCTAGTAGATTAGCCGCTTCACTATCCAGAAAAACAATCTCATCCCAGCAAGCTGTTTCGTGCAAAATGCGCTGATGGATCGTATCAAATCGCTGATCAGCCGTTGCCACTGCCCACACATACGCACCTTTTTCGGTGTAGGAAGTGACTTGCTCGAAGCGAAGTGGCTTGCTGGAAACAAGGAGATAATTCTTTCCAAATAGCGGCAATTTCTCGAACCATGATTTGCCATGGTGCTCTTTGACGACATCGCCGATAAGGATCATAGCGGGATTATGGATCGCAGCTGCCTTCACTTTATGAATGATCGTGCCCACGTCGCCGATGATCGTCTTTTGTTTGCCTAGTGTTCCCCACTCAATTACAGCGACCGGAAGCTTTTTATCTGCGATCTGTAAGCAGATTTCCGTCAAATTCTCGATTCCCATGTAAAAAGCATAGGTTCCCTTGTCCAATGTCTGCAAACTCGGCAAGCCGTCGATCGCCCGATGTCCCGTTGCAAGTGTGGCATGACTGCAGTGCTCGCGATGTGTGAGCGGGATCCCGGCATAGATCGAAGCAGCCGAGGCCGCTGTTATACCGGGAATCACTTCATAGTCGATTCCATATTGGTTGATCCAATCCATTTCTTCCCCGACTCTGCCAAATACTGCTGGATCGCCGCCTTTCAGTCGAACGACCTGTTTTCCGGAAAGTGCTTGCTCAACGATTGTTTCATTGATCTTGGTTTGGCGCAGGCTATGTTTGTGCGGCTCTTTTCCGCAATAAATAAATGTGGCATCGGCTTTGGCTAGATATAACAGCAGCGGATTGACTAAGCGATCATAAATAATAACATCTGCTTGTTCGATCACCCTTCTCCCTTTGATCGTAAGCAGTTCGGGATCGCCGGGACCGGCGCCTACTAGCGAGATGCGTATCATTGTTCCATCACCAAGTACACATCGCCGTCCTCGACCACGGTTTGATAAGTTTCCACGCAACCATCGTCTGGCTCTTGTACTTTACCGTCTTCCAGTGAGATTTTGTAGTCATGGAGCGGACAGAAAACGAAATTGCCGGAAACCGTTCCTTCTGCGAGTGGACCTTCTTTATGTGGACATTTATTGTTGACTGCTTTGATCTCATCGTTAGAAAGTCTAAAAAGTGCAATCGTTTTATCATTATAATGTACTTCTCTCCCAATGCGAGGGATCAAGTCATCTAATTTCGATACAAATACTTTCTCTTTCATTTTCTCACACTCTTTCTACTTCATATAGTTTTTGTCTATCGTCTGATTCTAAAATGGCTTGCCATGGTTCTTTTCGTCCTGCCAAAGCTTTTTCCAGCTCTTTATTCAAATCTGCGCACAATGCCTGATCGGTAAGCACGGTCTGTACTTTTTCAAAGCCCATTCGTTCTAACCACGGAGCGGTCCGTTCGCCATAGATCCCTGTTTCGCGATAGTACTGCATCATTGCACCGCAAATCTCTATTACTTTTGCTTCGGTTTCTACGGTCGTCAGCAACTGACCTTGCTTGACCTCTGTACCGCCATTTCCGCCGATATAGATTTGAAAGCCGTTTTCTACACAGATGACACCGAAATCTTTGACGCCGGATTCTACGCAGCTGCGTGGACATCCGGAAACGCCGATCTTAAATTTATGCGGGGTATCGACAAATTCAAATTTTCGTTCAAGCTTGATGCCTAATCCCAAAGAATCTTGCGTGCCAAAACGGCAATATTGCTGACCGACACAGGTTTTGACGGTACGCAGTGTTTTACCGTAAGCATAGCCGGAACGCATATCTAATTCTTCCCAGATCTGCGGTAATTGTTCTTTTTTCACACCGAACAGGCCGATTCGCTGACCGCCAGTTAATTTCACAAGCGGGATATCATATTTTTCCGCTGCTTTCGCAATTTTGATCAGCTGCTGTGGATCTGTCTTTCCGCCTTCCATTCGTGGGATAACACTATATGTGCCGTCTTTTTGGATATTGGCGTGCATCCGTTCGTTCACAAAACGCGAAGAAGGATCTTCTACATATTCGCCCGGCCACAGCATCGTCAAATAGTAATTCAGTGCCGGGCGACACTTGGAGCAGCCTTCTAAATTGGTAAACTCTAGCACATGGCGAACCTCTTTGGCTGTCTTTAGCTTTTTGGCTCCGATCTGCGTAATGATCTGATCGCGTGAAAGTGTGGTACAGCCACAGATCCCAGTTGGTGCACTTGCTACTTTATCGCCAAGTGTATATTCTAAGATATCGCCAATGATTGGTTTACACTTTCCGCATGAACCGCCTGCCTTCGTATGTGCTGTTACTTCGGCAATAGAACTGAGTCCTTTTTCTTGGATGGCACTGACGATATTGCCCTTGGTCACACCGTTACAGCCACAGACTGTTTCGTCATCCGGCATGTCTGCAATATTGGTTGCTTCTGTTTCGCCTGCTTTGTGCAACATCGAGATCAATGTAAAATCAGTCACAGCTTCTTTTTTCTTGAGTAGATTGTAAAAACGGTTTCCTTCCGCTGTATCGCCATATAACACGATCCCAACTAATGTATCGTTTTCAATAAATAGCTTTTTATAGCAATTGTGAAGGCTGTCGAATACTTCTACTGCCTTGATGTCTTCCCCGCCTTGAATGCTTCCCGCCGAGAATAAATCGCAGCCGGATACTTTCAATTGCGTAAACATGGTACTTCCTTGGTAAGGAGCCGTTTCGATGTCGCATAAATGATCTGCTAAGATCTTCCCTTGCTCATAAAGCGGAGCAACTAGCCCGTAAACTCGTCCGTTATGCTCGGCACATTCGCCAACCGCAAAAACAGCTGGATCTGAAGCCTGCATAAAGTCATTCACCACAATACCTCGGTTCACCTGTAGACCGGCATTTTTCGCTACACTTACTTCTGGACGAATCCCGATCGCCATTACCACCAGATCCGATTCGATCTCCTCGCCATCGCTAAATCTAAGACCGGTTACCCGTTTTTCGCCCAGTATGGACTGAGTTGCTTTTTCCATTAAGAATTTCATGCCTTGTTTTTCCAAATCGGCTTTTAATAATTCGCCTGCCCGTTTGTCTAATTGCGTTTCCATCAACCATTCTGCTAAGTGGACGACCGTGACATCCATGCCTTGATCTAGTAGTCCACGAGCTGCCTCTAGACCAAGCAGTCCACCACCGATGACGGTAGCTTTTTGATAGTTTTTAGCCGTTTCCAGCATCGTATTCGTATCATCGATCGTCCGGAAACCAATAACACCTTCGAGCTGACTTCCTTCGATCGGTAAAATAAATGCCCTTGAACCGGTTGCCATCAATAATTTATCATAGTGGATACACTTACCAGACTGTGTGCCAACTTGTTTCGCCGTCACATCTACTGTTAGCGCCGGGTCCTGATTGATCAGATCGATTTGATTTTCTTCATACCAAGCATATGGATTAGTGATAATTTCTTCTGTAGTCATTTTATTTTGCAGTACATTGGAGAGCATGATCCGATTGTAGTTCGGATAGGCTTCTTCTCCAATAATTGTAATTTCATATCTGTTTGGATCACGTTCCAGGATTTCCTCAATAGTTCTGACTCCGGCCATCCCGTTACCTATCATGACAAGCCTTTCTTTTTTCATATGATCGCTCCTTATTTTGTGAAACTTTGAACATTACTACTTTATTTTAAGGAACGCTTTATTTTTTGCCTATTAGGGAAATCACTATATTTAAAAAAAAGCCGGAAAACATTACTGTTTCCGGCGAATGATCATTTCTTTTTTTGACGACTAGCAAGTTGCTGCTTTATGCCTGCAAGTCGCTCATGTGTAAATAAATTTTCTAATTCTTGACGCAGCATTTTTGCGTAGGCTGGATTTTTTCCCTGTGTGGAAATAGCGATAGTGAGTGCATCCTGCTTGACCACGGCCATATTGGTAAACGTGGAACGCGTCTGATCCGAACAATTATTGACGAGGGCGTTTGAACCAGCATCGGCGCATATTTCCGCATTAACAGCAGCATCATCGGTAGCGGCGAAAATCAGAAATTGACCAGCTAGATCCGCCTTTTCATAGCACTTCTGGATTTTTTTAGCAGGGATCTCCTCCCAACCAGTGCGGAATTCCGTGGCAATGACGGTCAGTTGTGGCTCAGCCGGGATAAGTTGTTGTGCTTTATATAGCGCCACTTTCCCGCCGCCGATGATCAGCACAGGACGATTTTTTAATTGGAGCATTACGGGGTATGTCATGAGCGCATCACTTCTTGAAGGTTATTTTCGATGGCTGTAAAAAGTTGTTCATCGAGTTGCAGGGAGTGCGTCCAAACGATTTTCAGCTTAGGTAGACGCGCGTTTAATTCCTGCTGCCATTTGCGCACGAGAATCCCGTCAAATAGGAAATAAGGAATGATCCCGATCCGGCTCGTAGATCTCATCAGTTGTTCTACTTTGGAGATCAATTGCGGTTCTCCATAAATAAACGCATAGCTGACCGGTTTTCCTAACTTTTCCGCAAGTTTCTGGGTAATTACTGTCATTTCAGGGGTAGGATAACTTTTACTCCCATGAACGAAAAGTAAAAATTGCTCCACTTCCATTTGGCTATCCGCTGCTCGATTGGCCGCCACTTGAATCGTAGCAGGGTCTGCTCCTAATGTTGCTGTTTGCTTAAATAGGATGTCCGGATACTTTTGCTGTAGCGTCGCCATAAACTGCGGAATATCTTCCTGCGCATGCATTGCTGAAAACAGTAATAGCGGTACCACGATAACTTCCGAAACGCCTTGCGCAATGAGACTATCCCCTGCTGCAGTCGGATCTGGCGTAGTTGCTTCTAAGAATCCCAAGGCGTGGAGAAACTCTGGATGCTGGGCTTCAAATGCTTTGACAAACGAATGCACTGCTTGATTTTTATCTGCTTTTTTACTGCCATGTGCGATGTATAAAATTCCTATCACTTTGTTCACCCGTTTTCGTTTTTCTATACTATAGCAGAATTGTTTGCAAACCGCCATATTCAAAAAAAGCCTGCATGCTTTCGCATACAGACTTCCTTTTTATGCCAGCTCTTCCTCTGACAAGTAAGTTTCAAGCATATTGATATTCTGCCTAAGTTCTCGGACTAGATCTCTGGACATTTTCCCAGCTTCATAAAACTGCTGGATCTCGTCGCGCTCTGCTTGGAAACCTGCCTGCTGAACTTCCCGTTTTTTCTGTTCGAATTTCCCGCGCGTGGTAAACGGCTTCCGCTCGCTATTAGCGCGTTTCAATGCAATGATATGCTCGGTGATCAAAGGTGCCAACCAGCTTTCATTTTCCGGCTTCAGTTCGTCTTTCAAACGCTGCACGACTAATTCTTCGTTGCTGACACGGACACGCTGGATCTCTTGAAAAATCCCTTCTTGCTCGGATTTAAGATTTTTTGCTTTAGATTTAGTTTCCTGCCAATTCTTCGGATGTAGGATAAAACGTAAAATTCTTTTTAGAAATTTCAATGTTGTTTTGACGCGGAAACGAAAACGATTTTTAAGCGCGCCAGCCAGTAAATTAAGGTAATGCTGATAGCGGTAGCTCACGGCTGCACTGATTTCGCCATTATCTGTCATGCGTTGGGTATTTTCACGCTGCCAATCGATCAGTTCTAAACGCTTATCGCGCTCTTCCTTGCTGACTCTACGATTCAAGCTAGTATTGTTTTGCTGCAGATCATAGATGCGCCGTCGATAATCTTCTACGACGATTTCTGTAGCTGCTTTATTTTCCGGTGTGATCTGTTCGTGTAATTCTCGGATGACATTTCTAAGTATCTTGATTCGTATCGCGCGTTCCACTCGATCGTCTGCTGTTTTATCGTCGCTTTTTGCCAATAACGGCAAAATGAAGGTCGCGATCAGCAACGAACACAAGATAACGCCGGAAGCGATACTGATGATCAGCGCCCGTTGTGGAAATGCGGATCCGTCTGCTAGCACAAATGGTATCGATAAACTACTGGCAAGTGTGACAGCGCCTCTGACTCCTGATAGCGAAGTCAATATAGCAGAGCGAATCCGCGGCTTCCCAACATTCTGACCACCAAGCTGCTTTTTCCGCCAATTGGCGAGCCAGAAAGAATAGACCCAGATAAAGCGCAATAAGATCAGCGCTACGGTGATCAAAATGATATACGTGAATACTTGCAGATTGCTGATACCCGAATCATTCCAAACCGCTTGCATGATCGATGGAAGCTGTGTTCCTAAAATCAAAAAGACAAGCCCGTTCAATACAAATAAAATAACAGACCAAGTACTTTGCGAAACCATATTCAGTCGTACTAACTGCGGGTCGGTTTTTTTACGCTGCATCGAGTCCATGATCCCCGCGGCAACAACTGCCAAGATACCAGAAACATGCAATTCTTCGGCTGCTAAGTAAATCAAAAATGGTGTCAAAATCTGAATAAGCATGTGGAAGGTGACATCTTCCATTCCTAAACTGCGTACCCATTTGATGATTTTGATTTTCAAATAAGTAATAACGATACCAACTAAGATCCCGCCGATCGCAATGATCACGAAACTGTAGCTGGCATTAAACAAACTAAATGCGCCGGTGACCATCGCCGCGATCGCAAATTGGAAAGCCACTAAGCCAGAAGCATCATTCATCAGCGCTTCGCCTTCCAGCAAATGCATGATCCGCTTTGGCAAATTGATCCGCCCCGAGAGCGAACTTACAGCTACGGCATCCGTCGGCGCCAACGCTGCTGCTAGGGCAAACGCTGCCGCTAGCGGAATCGTCGGTATCATCCAATGGACAAAATAACCGATAACAAGTACGGTAATAAAAACCAATCCTAAGGCGAGTACAAGGATCGCACTGCGCAAATGCCACAAAGCCTGTTTATCCGTTCGTCTGCCGTCATTATAAAGCAGCGGTGCAATAAACATGACGAGAAATAGTTCCGGATTCAGTTTTAAATTTAAACTTAATGGAAATAAGGCGATCAAAACGCCTAAACCGATCTGGATCAATGGCACCGATACAAAAGGAACGAAGCGATTGATCAAATTAGAGATAAAAATAGCCACTAATAGAAGTAATACATATAAGAATATTTCCAAATTTTTGTTCCCCCTTCGAAGATGTGCTATTTCTATTATACCGTAATAATAAGGTTTCTTTCAAACTATTTAACTTTATTAACTATGTACCGTTGAACTATTTCTCAATATCAGCTTTATAAGCATCGATCTGTGTATTGAGTTTTTTCATCTTGTCATCTAAAAAAGTAATAATATCGGCAGCTTCCTTTAGCTCATCCAGTAATTCCTGCGGCGCCTCCTGCTGATATTTATAATAGATCTTATGCTCTAAACTAGCCCAAAAGTCCATCGCGATCGTCCGAATCTGGATTTCAACTGTCATCCGCTCTGAACGATTGGTCAGAAAGATCGGTAGCTCGCAAAGCAGATGCAAGCTTCGATAACCATTCGGTTTTGGGTTCGTTACATAATCTTTCACTCGCAAGATCGTAATATCGTCTTGATTAGCCAACATATCATGGATCTTGAAAATATCCGATACAAAAGAACACGTTACTCGGATCCCCGCGATATCACGCACATGTTCTCGGGCATTTTCCGGGGTGATCTCCAGCCCTTTTTTCTCCAGCTTCGCCCCAATACTTTCCAGTGATTTGATTCGCGATTTGATATGCTCGACCGGATTATAATCATGGATAAATTGAAATTCTTCATTTAATATTTTCAGCTTCGTATTCACTTCATCCAATGCAAAACGATGAAGCAACATAATATCACGCCATTCGCGTAATTCTTCTACTGATGGTTGTTCCATGTGTGACCCTCGCTTTCTACTACTCCTTTTATTTTACTACATTTTTGCAGCGCGCAAAGTAATATGACGAAGATTTTAGTCTTTTCTCATATACTTTTCACATTACCGCCACAAAAAAAGACATGGAATAAATCCATGTCCATTTCTATTTTCCTCAAGCAACGAACAGCAAATTCGTATTGTAGTAGCCAGAATCGCCTTTTAAGACAAGTGCATTTTTTTCTGGCAGATAATCGATCACAAGGGATTCTTCTAAGAAATTCATTGTCCAGTCTTTGATAAGCAAATCGCCGACATTGCTTTGGATAACTTTGTCTTCCGCAGTCACTTCACCAACTAAATGCAAGGAAAAGATACCGGAGTTTCCACAGCCACATCCTTCTGTTTCATAGAACAAATGTAGCATGCCTTCTTTATCGCCGCGCAATTCGTGGTAACGTTCGATTGCTTGCGGAGTAAATTGAATATACATAAAACCTCACCTCTTTAGCTTTATTATACGCCCCTTCCTTTTCCTTTGCTGTTATTTTGCTCACTTTTAGTAAGTTTCTCTTTCGCCTTTTCGTTCTTGTTTATGGTAAAATAGACGCATTAGGAGGTAATTGAATTGTCTGATACATATCCATACCCAAATTTTGATGTCGTTTTGGAAGCACTCAACATGTCCAGCGTTGGCGTTGTCATTACAGACGCCGCTCTAGAAAACAATCCTGTTATCTATGTAAATAAGGGGTTTGAAAAAAATACCGGCTATCTTGCTGAAGAAGTATTGGGAGAAAACTGTCGCTTTTTGCAGGGACCAGATACTGATCAAGCAGAAATCGCTAAAATTTCCGCTGCTGTTAAAAACCGCCGCAGTGTCCGTGCGTTTTTAAAGAACTATCACAAAAACGGTACTTATTTTTTTAATGAATTAACGATTGATCCAATCGTGGATGCAAATGGTCATCCTTATTTTGTCGGTATCCAAAAAGACGTTACCCGCGAACGTAATTATCAGTTCGAGTTAGAGAAATCACTGACGGAGATTCAGAAATTATCTACACCGATCGTCCCGATCACAGATAATATCTCTGTTTTGCCACTCGTTGGTACACTTGATAATGATCGTTTTGAGTACATGTCGGAAAATGTCAGCAACTACTTGGATACTAGTAAAGAAGATTACTTGGTCATTGATCTGTCTGGACTTGCTGATTTCAATGAAGATGTTGTGACCAACCTTGTAAAATTCCATAGCTTGTTAAAACTGACCGGCGTCGAATTGATCTTGACTGGATTATCGCCGAAATTTGCAATGCTGATGGTTCGCTATGAGCAAGATCTTGCTGGCATCATCACTTTCAGCAATGTAAAAGAAGCCTTGAAACATTACGAATAAAAAATCGAGGTTGCTTTCTCCGGCTAAATGGCTTATCATATAACACGAAATAAAATTTCATATAAAATCCCTTTTATACAGGGTAGAGGTTGCGAAAATCACTAGTAATTGCTGGGAAGCGGTCAAAGCCGCTTGCGATCAGTAAGGAACAGGATGCTCGCCGAAGTCTGAACTACTTTGATGCGTTTGGGCTGGGTCAATTGACGAAAGGCAATTGGACTGCTGCTAGAAAAAGTCTGATTCTAAGCAGGTGCGCTATCTGACAATAGTTGGGTTCTGATAGACAGTCACTTTTTCTCAGTGGCTGTTTTTTATATGTTTTAACCTATTTATAGAAAGGAAGAAATTTACATTGACTACGAAACAACAAGGAGAAATACGCCGCGAGCTAAAAACCCGCCACTTATCCATGATCGCGATCGGAGGATCGATCGGAACCGGTCTTTTCTTAGCAAGTGGTAATGCGATCCACACGGCTGGACCTGGTGGTGCGATCATTGCTTATATCGCGATCGGCTTAATGGTGTACTTCTTAATGACCAGTCTAGGAGAAATGGCGACTTATATGCCTGTTTCCGGTTCTTTCAGTACTTATGCGAACCGCTTTGTCGATCCTGCTTTCGGATTTGCATTGGGGTGGAATTACTGGTTCAATTGGGCGATCACCCTCGCTGTAGATATTTCCACCGCTTCGATCATCGTGAAATTCTGGTTTCCACATTCGCCAAGTTGGCTGTGGAGCACGATTTTCCTTTTATTGATTTTCGGATTGAATGCTCTATCTGTTCGTGCTTATGGAGAATCTGAATATTGGTTTTCCATTATCAAGGTCGCGACAGTTATCGTTTTTCTGATCGTCGGTGTCTTGACGATCTTCGGTATCTTAGGCGGCCACTTCATCGGCTTCGAAAATTTCACGACCGGTAATGCGCCGATCAACGGCGGCTTTTTCGCCATTCTCGGAATCTTTCTTGTCGCCGGCTTTTCTTTCCAAGGGACTGAACTGGTAGGAATTGCCGCTGGTGAAAGTGAAAATCCGAAAGAAAGCGTTCCAAAAGCCATTAAACAAATTTTTTGGCGCATCCTGCTCTTTTATATTTTTGCTATTTTCATTATCGGTTTGATCATCCCTTATACAAGTCCGAATCTTCTAGGAAGTGAAGCGACAGAAGTTGCGATCAGCCCCTTCACGCTTGTTTTTGAAAAGGCCGGCCTTGCATTTGCTGCCTCAGTCATGAATGCGATCATTTTGACTTCTGTTCTGTCAGCTGGTAATTCCGGATTATATGCAGCGACGCGGATGCTATGGTCAATGGCGATGGAAAACAAAGCACCTAAGCTTCTCAAAAAAGTCAACCGTCGCGGTATCCCGATTGCCGCCCTTGTTACCACGACAATCATTGGTGCCCTGACATTTATCACGACACTAAGCGAAAACGGCACAGTCATTTACACCTGGCTGCTAAGTGCTTCGGGGCTTACCGGTTTTATTGCCTGGGTCGGGATCGCGATCAGTCATTATCGTTTCCGCCGCGCTTTTGTCAAACAAGGATATTCGCTGGATACGCTCGCTTATAAGGCCAAATTTTTCCCATTCGGACCAATTCTCGCATTAGCGCTTTGCTTATTAGTGATCGTTGGTCAAGATTATAATGCGTTTATCCATCCGGACTGGGGTAACCCGGGTTGGTGGCAACGTATTGCGATCTCTTATATCGGTCTGCCTGTCTTCCTTGTTTTCTGGCTAAGTTACAAGCTGATCCATAAAACGAAAGTGATTCCTTTGGAAGACTGCGAATTTGATAAATAAAATTTTATCTGAGGTTTGAAATTTCGCCGTCGTGGTATTTAATAAAGGTAAAAAATGTATTTATGGGAGGAATTCAGCATGACAGTAGAAAAATGGCAAGTAGATCCTGCACACAGCTCCATTGAATTTCAAGTGAAACATATGATGGTATCCAAAGTAAAAGGGGCCTTCAAAGACTTCTCCGCTTCTGTAGACATGGATCCGGAAGATCTGACAGATGCGAAAATTCATTTTGAAGTGGATGCTGCGAGTATTGATACAAGACAAGCCGATCGCGATAAACACCTTATCAGCGATGACTTCTTAAGCACAGAAAAATATCCAAAAATCACATTTGAATCTACCTCTGTTTCCAAAAAAGGAGACGACGAATATGATGTTACCGGCGATCTAACTATTCGCGGCGTAACGAAACCTGCTACTTTCCACGTTACCTTTGAAGGATCTGGAAAAGATCCAATGGGTGGAAAAACTGTTGCCGGCTTTGAAGCAACTGGCAAAATCAATCGTAAAGATTTTGATCTCACTTGGAATGTGGCACTGGAAACAGGCGGCGTTTTAGTTGGAGATGAAATCAAAATAAATATTCAATTAGAAGCAAGTCAAGCCGAATAAATCTAAGACATAGAAGGCTGCCACACATGGCAGTCTTTTTTTTGAGCAAATTACATAGTATTTCACTGCCACATGCGATAAGATAGGATACGTATGATTTTAAATTAGGGAGGGGTTTTTTTGAACAACACAGAAAAGACACCGCTAATCGGTGTCATCTGCGGCATTATTGCCTATATTTTATGGGGTGTGCTGCCTATTTATTGGAAGCTCGCAGCGAATGTCCCTTCTATTGAGATATTGGCATACCGGATCATCTGGTCCTTTGTCTTTATGGTCTTCTTAGTCGTTTGTCTTCGCAAATCTCGCTCCGTTTTTGGCGAGGCGGTCGCCGTACTCAGAAAACCAAAAACATTTTTGGCTATCACTGCTGCTGCTGTTTTGATCACTGTAAATTGGTTTATTTTTATTTTTTCTGTCAACAGTGGACATGTTACGGAAGCCAGTCTCGGCTATTATATCAACCCGCTTGTGAACATCTTGCTAGCTACGGTTTTCCTAAAAGAACGTCTGAATCGCAGTGAAACGATTGCGGTTGTGGCTGCCTTCATTGGCGTTGTTATTCTAACTATCCATGTTGGACAAATGCCTTGGGCTGCGCTTGGGATGGCAGTGACATTCTCTTTGTATGGTCTGATCAAGAAATTTGTTCCCGTTTCGACATGGGCCGGTTTAACGCTGGAAACGTTGATCATAACACCTTTTGCACTTATTTTTGTTATTTTCTTTTCCAAAGACGGTTTTTTAGCATTTCCGATCGAAACGAACTTTATCTTAGTGGGAGCCGGGGTAGTCACAGCGATTCCATTGTTGCTATTTGCCACCGCTGCGAAAACTATCAATTATACATTACTCGGATTTTTACAATATATCGGACCGACGATCATGTTGGCACTGGGTGTATTACTTTATAACGAAAAATTCGACATGACTCAGCTAGTCGCGTTTATTTTCATCTGGTTCGCTTTGATCATCTTTACTTCTTCCCATATTATTTTGGCGCGCAAATCCCGCCAAACACGCTAAATCATCTTTAACATGTTTTTCTTTTACCAAAAGGGGAATATTAGTTTAGACGTTATAGAAAACATTTTAGGGGGCATTTAAAATGAAAATTGGCATTATAGGTGCAACTGGTAGAGCTGGTAACCGAATTATGGAAGAAGCATTGGAACGTGGACATGAAGTTACTGCCATCGTCCGCAATGCGGGAAAAGTTACCCATGAACATAAAGATGTAGATATTCTGCAAAAGGATATTTTCGAGTTGACGCTTGCTGATTTGGAGGAATTGAATGTTGTTGTTGATGCATTCGGAGCTCCAGTGGAAGAATCAAAAAACCATGTGAAATCACTCGATCATTTAGTGGAGCTATTAAGTGGAACGACCTCACCGCGATTGATCGTTGTCGGAGGAGCCGGCAGCTTGCATGTCGATGAAGCGGGTAGTTTGCTACTGGATACTAAAGGCATGCGAGAAGCACCCTATTATCCAACTGCTAAAGCACAAACAGAGCAACTTGAACATTTAAGAAAAGCATCTCATCAGTTGAGCTGGACCTATATTTCACCAGGAGCAATGTTTGAACCTGGTGAGAAAACTGGTAAATATCAAGTCGGCGAAGATCATCTTTTATTTGATAAAGACGGAAATAGTTTTATCAGCATGGAAGATTATGCAGTCGCTTTGCTCGATGAAATTGAGAAACCGCAGCACTTGAATAAACGTTTTACCGTTGCGAATGGATAATAAAAAAGACTAATGATTGTGAGAATAGTTTTACTATACTCACAACTATTAGCTTTTTATAAAAATAAAGACCGCTCTTAGATTATCTTTCTGAGAGCGGTCTTTATCGTTAGGACTTTTTTAGTAATTTTATTTTTTTCTATTTTTCCGTAATACTAAGATACCTCCGATAATAAGCACTAATCCAATAAGGCTAACATACCAAACTAATTGATCCCCTGTTTTAGGTAGGAGTTTCTTGATGACTTTGGAAATTTCATTTTGATTGTTAGAGTCGGCATTATCATTATTTTGATTATTATAATGATTATGGTTATTATCTGGTTTATCGCTGTTATCAGGATCATCTGGATCTTTAGGGTCATCGGATGTTCCTTTGTAAATCGCGGTCGTGACTTCGGCCGGATCCGCTACCACTGCTTCTCCCGAAGCGTCGCTTCCTTCCGCGGTCACTCGGTTCGTCACTTGGCCACTCTTCGGTACTTGGATGACTTGGACCTCATAACTGATCGTCGTTTTTTCCGTTTCTGTCAAACTTCCTAGCGTCGTCGCATATGTCCCGGCTTTCCAGTCTTCATCCGACACCGCTTCTCCGTTGACTTTCGTACTATCAGACACATAACGTACGCCTGCTGGCAAGCTATCTTGGACTGCGATCGCTTGCCATTTTCCGCCGCCCTTGCCATTGCTGACTTCGATCGTATAACGGTAGGTTTCTCCTAGTTTCGCTTTCGCTACGCTTGCGGTCTTCGTGATGCTTGGTTTCGGCGAAACCTTCATTCCGTTTTCTCCATCGGTTTCTTTGTCGTCTCCACCATCTGTTTTACCGACGGCGATATTGGTGAGATCTCCGCTGGCTTCTTGGTTGATCGTCGCTTCAAAACGTACTTCTACTGGGTTCCCCGCACTTACTTCCGCTAGGACCACTTCTAAGTTTCCGTCTTGGATATCGCCTGTATACGCCACCGCTTTCCCTGTTTGATCCACGACTTTCAGGCTACCTGCTTTCACATCCAGCCCGGATGGGATCGCATCACTCACATGGAAATCGGTCAACGTCGTGCCCGCGATCGTATTTGTCACACCGATCCGGTATTCTACTTGACTGCCGACTTCGACAGCTTTTCCATCAAGTTTCTCCCCTGCCTCATTGTAGACGTGTTTGCTCAACTCAAAGGCATTCGCACTCATTTCGATCGGCGTTGTGACTTCGGCCGGATCCGCTACCACTGCTTCTCCCGAAGCGTCGCTTCCTTCTGCGGTCACTCGATTCGTCACTTGGCCACTCTTCGGTACTTGGATGACTTGGACCTCATAACTGATCGTCGTTTTTTCCGTTTCTGTCAAACTTCCTAGCGTCGTCGCATATGTCCCGGCTTTCCAGTCTTCATCCGACACCGCTTCTCCGTTGACTTTCGTACTATCAGACACATAACGTACGCCTGCTGGCAAGCTATCTTGGACTGCGATCGCTTGCCATTTTCCGCCGCCCTTGCCATTGCTGACTTCGATCGTATAACGGTAGGTTTCTCCTAGTTTCGCTTTCGCTACGCTTGCGGTCTTCGTGATGCTTGGTTTCGGCGAAACCTTCATTCCGTTTTCTCCATCGGTTTCTTTGTCGTCTCCACCATCTGTTTTACCGACGGCGATATTGGTGAGATCTCCGCTGGCTTCTTGGTTGATCGTCGCTTCAAAACGTACTTCTACTGGGTTCCCCGCACTTACTTCCGCTAGGACCACTTCTAAGTTTCCGTCTTGGATATCGCCTGTATACGCCACCGCTTTCCCTGTTTGATCCACGACTTTCAGGCTACCTGCTTTCACATCCAGCCCGGATGGGATCGCATCACTCACATGGAAATCGGTCAACGTCGTGCCCGCGATCGTATTTGTCACACCGATCCGGTATTCTACTTGACTGCCGACTTCGACAGCTTTTCCATCAAGTTTCTCCCCTGCCTCATTGTAGACGTGTTTGCTCAACTCAAAGGCATTCGCACTCATTTCGATCGGCGTTGTGACTTCGGCCGGATCCGCTACCACTGCTTCTCCCGAAGCGTCGCTTCCTTCTGCGGTCACTCGATTCGTCACTTGGCCACTCTTCGGTACTTGGATGACTTGGACCTCATAACTGATCGTCGTTTTTTCCGTTTCTGTCAAACTTCCTAGCGTCGTCGCATATGTCCCGGCTTTCCAGTCTTCATCCGACACCGCTTCTCCGTTGACTTTCGTACTATCAGACACATAACGTACGCCTGCTGGCAAGCTATCTTGGACTGCGATCGCTTGCCATTTTCCGCCGCCCTTGCCATTGCTGACTTCGATCGTATAACGGTAGGTTTCTCCTAGTTTCGCTTTCGCTACGCTTGCGGTCTTCGTGATGCTTGGTTTCGGCGAAACCTTCATTCCGTTTTCTCCATCGGTTTCTTTGTCGTCTCCACCATCTGTTTTACCGACGGCGATATTGGTGAGATCTCCGCTGGCTTCTTGGTTGATTGTCGCTTCAAAACGTACTTCTACTGGGTTCCCCGCACTTACTTCCGCTAGGACCACTTCTAAGTTTCCGTCTTGGATATCGCCTGTATACGCCACCGCTTTCCCTGTTTGATCCACGACTTTCAGGCTACCTGCTTTCACATCCAGCCCGGATGGGATCGCATCACTCACATGGAAATCGGTCAACGTCGTGCCCGCGATCGTATTTGTCACACCGATCCGGTATTCTACTTGACTGCCGACTTCGACAGCTTTTCCATCAAGTTTCTCCCCTGCCTCATTGTAGACGTGTTTGCTCAACTCAAAGGCATTCGCACTCATTTCGATCGGCGTTGTGACTTCGGCCGGATCCGCTACCACTGCTTCTCCCGAAGCGTCGCTTCCTTCTGCGGTCACTCGATTCGTCACTTGGCCACTCTTCGGTACTTGGATGACTTGGACCTCATAACTGATCGTCGTTTTTTCCGTTTCTGTCAAACTTCCTAGCGTCGTCGCATATGTCCCGGCTTTCCAGTCTTCATCCGACACCGCTTCTCCGTTGACTTTCGTACTATCAGACACATAACGTACGCCTGCTGGCAAGCTATCTTGGACTGCGATCGCTTGCCATTTTCCGCCGCCCTTGCCATTGCTGACTTCGATCGTATAACGGTAGGTTTCTCCTAGTTTCGCTTTCGCTACGCTTGCGGTCTTCGTGATGCTTGGTTTCGGCGAAACCTTCATTCCGTTTTCTCCATCGGTTTCTTTGTCGTCTCCACCATCTGTTTTACCGACGGCGATATTGGTGAGATCTCCGCTGGCTTCTTGGTTGATCGTCGCTTCAAAACGTACTTCTACTGGGTTCCCCGCACTTACTTCCGCTAGGACCACTTCTAAGTTTCCGCCTTGGATATCGCCTGTATACGCCACCGCTTTCCCTGCTTGATCCACGACTTTCAAGCTACCTGCTTTCACGTCCAGCCCAGATGGGATCGCATCGCTCACATGGAAATCGGTCAACGTCGTGCCCGCGATCGTATTCGTCACACCGATCCGGTATTCTACTTGACTGCCGACTTCGACAGCTTTTCCATCGAGTTTCTCCCCTGCCTCATTGTAGACGTGTTTGCTTAACTCAAAGGCATTCGCACTCATTTCGATCGGCGTTGTGACTTCGGCCGGATCCGCTACCACTGCTTCTCCCGAAGCGTCGCTTCCTTCTGCGGTCACTCGGTTGGTCACTTGGCCACTCTTCGGTACTTGGATGACTTGGACCTCATAACTGATCGTCGTTTTTTCCGTTTCTGTCAAACTTCCTAGCGTCGTCGCATATGTCCCGGCTTTCCAGTCTTCATCCGACACCGCTTCTCCGTTGACTTTCGTACTATCAGACACATAACGTACGCCTGCTGGCAAGCTATCTTGGACTGCGATCGCTTGCCATTTTCCGCCGCCCTTGCCATTGCTGACTTCGATCGTATAACGGTAGGTTTCTCCTAGTTTCGCTTTCGCTACACTTGCGGTCTTCGTGATGCTTGGTTTCGGCGAAACCTTCATTCCGTTCTCTCCATCGGTTTCTTTGTCGTCTCCACCATCTGTTTTACCGACGGCGATATTGGTGAGATCTCCGCTGGCTTCTTGGTTGATCGTCGCTTCAAAACGTACTTCTACTGGGTTCCCCGCACTTACTTCCGCTAGGACCACTTCTAAGTTTCCGCCTTGGATATCACCTGTATACGCCACCGCTTTCCCTGCTTGATCCACGACTTTCAAGCTACCTGCTTTCACGTCCAGCCCGGATGGGATCGCATCGCTCACATGGAAATCGGTCAACGTCGTGCCCGCGATCGTATTCGTCACACCGATCCGGTATTCTACTTGACTGCCGACTTCGACAGCTTTTCCATCGAGTTTCTCCCCTGCCTCATTGTAGACGTGTTTGCTTAACTCAAAGGCATTCGCACTCATTTCGATCGGCGTTGTGACTTCGGCCGGATCCGCTACCACTGCTTCTCCCGAAGCGTCGCTTCCTTCTGCGGTCACTCGGTTGGTCACTTGGCCACTCTTCGGTACTTGGATGACTTGGACCTCATAACTGATCGTCGTTTTTTCCGTTTCTGTCAAACTTCCTAGCGTCGTCGCATATGTCCCGGCTTTCCAGTCTTCATCCGACACCGCTTCTCCGTTGACTTTCGTACTATCAGACACATAACGTACGCCTGCTGGCAAGCTATCTTGGACTGCGATCGCTTGCCATTTTCCGCCGCCCTTGCCATTGCTGACTTCGATCGTATAACGGTAGGTTTCTCCTAGTTTCGCTTTCGCTACACTTGCGGTCTTCGTGATGCTTGGTTTCGGCGAAACCTTCATTCCGTTCTCTCCATCGGTTTCTTTGTCGTCTCCACCATCTGTTTTACCGACGGCGATATTGGTGAGATCTCCGCTGGCTTCTTGGTTGATTGTCGCTTCAAAACGTACTTCTACTGGGTTCCCCGCACTTACTTCCGCTAGGACCACTTCTAAGTTTCCGTCTTGGATATCGCCTGTATACGCCACCGCTTTCCCTGTTTGATCCACGACTTTCAGGCTACCTGCTTTCACATCCAGCCCGGATGGGATCGCATCACTCACATGGAAATCGGTCAACGTCGTGCCCGCGATCGTATTTGTCACACCGATCCGGTATTCTACTTGACTGCCGACTTCGACAGCTTTTCCATCAAGTTTCTCCCCTGCCTCATTGTAGACGTGTTTGCTCAACTCAAAGGCATTCGCACTCATTTCGATCGGCGTTGTGACTTCGGCCGGATCCGCTACCACTGCTTCTCCCGAAGCGTCGCTTCCTTCTGCGGTCACTCGATTCGTCACTTGGCCACTCTTCGGTACTTGGATGACTTGGACCTCATAACTGATCGTCGTTTTTTCCGTTTCTGTCAAACTTCCTAGCGTCGTCGCATATGTCCCGGCTTTCCAGTCTTCATCCGACACCGCTTCTCCGTTGACTTTCGTACTATCAGACACATAACGTACGCCTGCTGGCAAGCTATCTTGGACTGCGATCGCTTGCCATTTTCCGCCGCCCTTGCCATTGCTGACTTCGATCGTATAACGGTAGGTTTCTCCTAGTTTCGCTTTCGCTACGCTTGCGGTCTTCGTGATGCTTGGTTTCGGCGAAACCTTCATTCCGTTTTCTCCATCGGTTTCTTTGTCGTCTCCACCATCTGTTTTACCGACGGCGATATTGGTGAGATCTCCGCTGGCTTCTTGGTTGATCGTCGCTTCAAAACGTACTTCTACTGGGTTCCCCGCACTTACTTCCGCTAGGACCACTTCTAAGTTTCCGCCTTGGATATCGCCTGTATACGCCACCGCTTTCCCTGCTTGATCCACGACTTTCAAGCTACCTGCTTTCACGTCCAGCCCAGATGGGATCGCATCGCTCACATGGAAATCGGTCAACGTCGTGCCCGCGATCGTATTCGTCACACCGATCCGGTATTCTACTTGACTGCCGACTTCGACAGCTTTTCCATCGAGTTTCTCCCCTGCCTCATTGTAGACGTGTTTGCTTAACTCAAAGGCATTCGCACTCATTTCGATCGGCGTTGTGACTTCGGCCGGATCCGCTACCACTGCTTCTCCCGAAGCGTCGCTTCCTTCTGCGGTCACTCGGTTGGTCACTTGGCCACTCTTCGGTACTTGGATGACTTGGACCTCATAACTGATCGTCGTTTTTTCCGTTTCTGTCAAACTTCCTAGCGTCGTCGCATATGTCCCGGCTTTCCAGTCTTCATCCGACACCGCTTCTCCGTTGACTTTCGTACTATCAGACACATAACGTACGCCTGCTGGCAAGCTATCTTGGACTGCGATCGCTTGCCATTTTCCGCCGCCCTTGCCATTGCTGACTTCGATCGTATAACGGTAGGTTTCTCCTAGTTTCGCTTTCGCTACACTTGCGGTCTTCGTGATGCTTGGTTTCGGCGAAACCTTCATTCCGTTCTCTCCATCGGTTTCTTTGTCGTCTCCACCATCTGTTTTACCGACGGCGATATTGGTGAGATCTCCGCTGGCTTCTTGGTTGATCGTCGCTTCAAAACGTACTTCTACTGGGTTCCCCGCACTTACTTCCGCTAGGACCACTTCTAAGTTTCCGCCTTGGATATCGCCTGTATACGCCACCGCTTTCCCTGCTTGATCCACGACTTTCAAGCTACCTGCTTTCACGTCCAGCCCGGATGGGATCGCATCGCTCACATGGAAATCGGTCAACGTCGTGCCCGCGATCGTATTCGTCACACCGATCCGGTATTCTACTTGACTGCCGACTTCGACAGCTTTTCCATCAAGTCTCTCCCCTGCCTCATTGTAGACGTGTTTGCTTAACTCAAAGGCATTCGCACTCATTTCGATCGGCGTTGTGACTTCGGCCGGATCCGCTACCACTGCTTCTCCCGAAGCGTCGCTTCCTTCTGCGGTCACTCGATTCGTCACTTGGCCACTCTTCGGTACTTGGATGACTTGGACCTCATAACTGATCGTCGTTTTTTCCGTTTCTGTCAAACTTCCTAGCGTCGTCGCATATGTCCCGGCTTTCCAGTCTTCATCCGACACCGCTTCTCCGTTGACTTTCGTACTATCAGACACATAACGTACGCCTGCTGGCAAGCTATCTTGGACTGCGATCGCTTGCCATTTTCCGCCGCCCTTGCCATTGCTGACTTCGATCGTATAACGGTAGGTTTCTCCTAGTTTCGCTTTCGCTACGCTTGCGGTCTTCGTGATGCTTGGTTTCGGCGAAACCTTCATTCCGTTTTCTCCATCGGTTTCTTTGTCGTCTCCACCATCTGTTTTACCGACGGCGATATTGGTGAGATCTCCGCTGGCTTCTTGGTTGATTGTCGCTTCAAAACGTACTTCTACTGGGTTCCCCGCACTTACTTCCGCTAGGACCACTTCTAAGTTTCCGCCTTGGATATCGCCTGTATACGCCACCGCTTTCCCTGCTTGATCCACGACTTTCAAGCTACCTGCTTTCACGTCCAGCCCAGATGGGATCGCATCACTCACATGGAAATCGGTCAACGTCGTGCCCGCGATCGTATTTGTCACACCGATCCGGTATTCTACTTGACTGCCGACTTCGACAGCTTTTCCATCAAGTTTCTCCCCTGCCTCATTGTAGACGTGTTTGCTCAACTCAAAGGCATTCGCACTCATTTCGATCGGCGTTGTGACTTCGGCCGGATCCGCTACCACTGCTTCTCCCGAAGCGTCGCTTCCTTCTGCGGTCACTCGATTCGTCACTTGGCCACTCTTCGGTACTTGGATGACTTGGACCTCATAACTGATCGTCGTTTTTTCCGTTTCTGTCAAACTTCCTAGCGTCGTCGCATATGTCCCGGCTTTCCAGTCTTCATCCGACACCGCTTCTCCGTTGACTTTCGTACTATCAGACACATAACGTACGCCTGCTGGCAAGCTATCTTGGACTGCGATCGCTTGCCATTTTCCGCCGCCCTTGCCATTGCTGACTTCGATCGTATAACGGTAGGTTTCTCCTAGTTTCGCTTTCGCTACGCTTGCGGTCTTCGTGATGCTTGGTTTCGGCGAAACCTTCATTTCGTTTTCTCCATCGGTTTCTTTGTCGTCTCCACCATCTGTTTTACCGACGGCGATATTGGTGAGATCTCCGCTGGCTTCTTGGTTGATCGTCGCTTCAAAACGTACTTCTACTGGGTTCCCCGCACTTACTTCCGCTAGGACCACTTCTAAGTTTCCGCCTTGGATATCGCCTGTATACGCCACCGCTTTCCCTGCTTGATCCACGACTTTCAAGCTACCTGCTTTCACATCCAGCCCGGATGGGATCGCATCACTCACATGGAAATCGGTCAACGTCGTGCCCGCGATCGTATTCGTCACATCGATCCGGTATTCTACTTGACTGCCGACTTCGACAGCTTTTCCATCAAGTTTCTCCCCTGCCTCATTGTAGACGTGTTTGCTTAACTCAAAGGCATTCGCTGGGATAGCTGCTGCTAATTCAACTTCGCTTTTTGCTTCTTTTTCTTCGCCCCAAGCATTTTGTCCCGTTAATATAGCTTCATTTTTAATAATACTATTCTTTGCATTACCGGTTATTTTTGCTTGAAAAGTAATATTCATTTCATCTTCGCTGTTTAAAGCATCTGCACTATACGTAAACTGATTATTACTTTCTCCCGACCAAACCTCTGCATCTTTCACCTTGGTTGAATTAATAGTCGTGCTGTCTTTTACATAAGTAAGATTTTTGCTCAGTAAGTCTTCTATTCGTGCTCCATGTAAAATAGAGCCATTTTTATTGGTTGCTTTGATTTTATAAGTTACGGTATCGCCAAGCATATAGTTTTGCTTTGGATTCTCAATCGTTTTCTCAATGCTTGGGTTGGCATCTAACTTATTGTCTTTTTCATCTGATTTAGAAATATCGATTGAGTCATCTTTACCTTGAACCTCTGCTTTGTTTACAAGTGTTCCTTCTGCATCTTTCGTAACTTTTACATTAAACTCGATCGTACTCTCTTTCTTTCCTATTAAGGATTTTAAGTCATAAACCAACTTTTGGTCTTGAATAGTAGGATTTTCTTCTTCTTCCCCATCGATTTTGGATGAATCCGTGATATATTCCAATCCTTTTGGTAATGTATCACTCACGCGGATATTATCAATCATCGAATCGGCAATCGGATTTTTCACTTTTAGTTTATAGGTGATTGTATCGCCTATTTGGACATTCTGGCCATCAATATTTTCTCCGGCTGTATTCCACACGGACTTTTCTATTTCCAGATCGCCATAGGCTGTGATACCAGCGTTTATGTTGTTTAATATAAAGGTGCTGGATGTCATGTCTTTTGTTTCTGGAAGTGTGTATGCGTCTGTTAAATAGAAATCTTCGTCTTTTTCATTAGCGTTGATTTTACTGCTTGTATATCCTGGGTATGGATCTTTAGGCGCTAGGTAATAAGAACCGGTCGCCATTTCTTTAGATAAATCAAAGCCTACAACATAGTCTCCTGCGTCAAGATGAGGGAAATGATAGTTTCCTTGTTCATCCGTTTTGATATTGCTGATATCTGTTCCTTCTTTATTGACTTTTACTATTTCTAAGGTTCCATTTGTTGCTTTTTCATATAGGCGTACTGGAACATTCTTTAGTATCGTTTCACCGTCATCGACAGCGTTGTTTTTGTTGCCATCGATCCATGCTTTCCCATTGATTTCCCGGTCGACAACAGCTGTTCTTGCTGTATTTCCCAAAACTTTGATGTCGTCATCTGAGTTTGCTGTCACAGTATTATTATACGTATCACCCGACGCATTAGCTGTTGGCGTAATATGGAATTCGATGTATTCTTGCTTACCGCCATCTGTAGAGCTACTGATTGGTCCTGGTATGACGTAATATACGGCAGTAGTGTCAGCTGGCAATGCACCGCTTGTATATTTTGTCCAACCAGTTGTAGTATCGATTGTTTTGGGATCGGCGTTTCTGTCTACTTTTTTGTTAGTGTAGTAAACATCCATATCCTCTGTAGATTTGACGATTTCCGATAAGCGGTAGGAACCATTGATCACGGAATCTAGTTCACCGTTTTTAGGTAATACATCCAGTACACGAATGTTGGTTTGCGGATGTTTCGTGCGCACATCGGTTGTTAGGCGGTAAGTAAAATCATCGCCTTGTTCTAAGATTTTCTTATTGACCGATTTACGAATTCCCCATTCCTTGGGTGTCACTGCATCATTGAGTGAAAAATAACTAAAACGTACAGATTCTTTTTCTTGGAATGGTACTTTAAATGTCGCTTTGATGTTGAAACTTTTATTGCCGTCTAGATTTGGTTCATCAAATGTTGTTTTAAATGATAAGTAAACACGATCTGAAGAATTTGTTAACTGTGAGGAAACACCACTCCATTTCAGCGTGGTCGTGTCATCTAAATTATGAATCACCTCAGGCTCTTCATTAGTTAAAACAAAATTCCTCGAATATTCGCCTAAGGCTGTTGAACCAGTTTTATAGTTAATTCCTTTTGGCAATACACTTGTTATTTCCATTGCTATTGGCGAGCCTGCGTCTCGCGATTTTGCTTCAAACTGGATTTGTTGACTAACTTCTTCATTTAATGAGGCTGAATTGGGTTTTGCGGTAATACTTTCTTGACTTAGACTTTTTCCTTGTAAATAGTATTGGAATTGATTATCATCTCGTTTTCCTTTTTTTATAGGGATCTCTTGGCTATCTCCCCATTCGCTTAGTTCTAATTTGCTGGTAGTATTTTTGTCTCTTGCACGCAGAATATTCCCTTCCTCATCATAGGAAAACGCGTTTATAGAAAGTGTATATGGTGCTCCAGCATTTGAAATGGCACCACTTTTAATGTCATTCACCATTTCCAAACTAATATAAGAACCATCATAGCTTATATCACTATATTTTGCTGCTGTTCCTTCCGTATCATAGTACACCATAACAGCTGAAAATGAGCTTGGAGCATTTTCGCTCCATTCATAATCTTCTTCTGTGTAACTGAATAATTTTTCAGGAGAATAATTGTTGCCCTTTAACTTTCCGAATTTCAACTGTGGTTCATATTGCGAGCCGTCAGATCCGATTAATTTCGGAAAATAGTTAATTACATTCCCGTAAGACGGTTTTGTCATAACTTCCCCAGCTGTATTGAATATATAATGAGGATCAATAAGGTTTTGTGACTTTTTCGGTAACTGTGGTTTGATCCTAAATGTAGTCATTTTTGAAGAAGCGATATTAAGCCTATTTAATGTGTGGTCATAATCATTATTCCCGTCCGTTAAGTCTAAGCATGGTTTTAATAAGGATAGGTCAACTTTTTGTGCTTTCTCAGGTACATCTAGTCGTTTTGTGTTCCATTTATAAGAACCGTCATCATTATAAAGTCCTTTGTAATAAGTGCCTTCTTTCTCCTTTCCTTCTGAAGTATACGTTATTTTTTGTGGTGTCATTTTAAAATTGATCGTTTTCCCTGGATCAACGCCTTCTAATGGCGAATGCCAAATCGTTTCTGCTACCGCTATCCCGCCGCCATAGGGGAAAGATAGGTTTTTGTAACTGGAATAATCAAATGTGATCGAGATATGATTATTGTCGGGGTAAGAGATCAATGGCTGCTTCGCTCTTGCAGCATCCCATCCAGCATCTTCATTATTTGTAATTCCCTTGGTAAGATCATTTGCTTTATACTTATCGAATGCCGTAGGTTGGTCTAAAGCTGGCGGGAATGTTATCGGAGCGCCATAGCGGTAGGCCGTTATTGGTCTGCTGTTGGTAGGGACTGCAATTTCTTTTCCTTTGTCGTCCGTAATTTCCGACAGAAAATCGACCTTTATTTTCCCGGGTACAGGAAGTGACTGGCCAATACCTGTCAAATGATTCTTGCCGACTGGCTGATTGAATTGCGGATAAATGGATGTACTAATATCTTGCAGGTAAGCATCGCGATCATCTTTGGTTTTAGTTAATCCGTTGAAATATCCCCCCGACTCATTTCCATACCGGCGATTATGTGCCATATAAAATGCATCGGTTTCTTTTGCTGACACGGTTAATTGTTTCTTACTTGTTGTTTCTACTTCATCATTTCCGGTCGTAGAGACTTTTTTACCGTCGATACTTATTATTCTAGCTTTTGCTGTCGGTTTAGGTAATTTATGTCCGTTCGGTAAAAAGCCGACTTGATAAGAAAAATCTACTTGCTTGACGTTTCCTGTTTGTTCGATCGTGAACGTTTTGGTTTCTTTGTATTTATCTCTGATCAACTTTCCATTTTCGAAATATTGATAAATGTTCCCATCTGCCTTGGTAATCGAGTATAAGCCATGTTCTTCTGTGATTGGCATTTCCATGGTTACTTCCACTTCGATATTTTTATATTCATCGCCATCATTCGTTGCTACAGAAACCCCAAATGTATGGGTTGCTTGATCGCGTGCACGAATAAGGTCATTATCTGCATTTTCATCTTTTCCAGGACCATCGCCTTCCCCAGCAGTGAATGGTTCTGTTCCTGATTGAACATTGACCTCTTTAAAGTCCGAAATATAGACGGGGATTTCTGTTCCACTTGCTTTAAGCTGTTTTTTCTCCTTTGGTTGTTCGGTTTCTTTGTTTTGCTCTGCTTGCTTATCAGTTGTTTCTTTGTCTTCTGTCTTCGATTTTTTCTGCTCTTTTTTTTCTGTATCTTCGTTACCTTTTTCATTTTTGTTGTCTTCTGGTTCTTGTTTTTCAGGTGTTTCAATCGTTACTTCCACAGGTTTGGATTGTATGGTTTGTCCTTGATCCTCCGCGACAGCGACGATCTCGCCTTTACTGTTTTCTGCTTCATTTGTCTTTTCCGAAGTTACGATGAATTTTGCAGTACGAGGCGCCTTTTTATTTTCAGCTTCGGCCTGTTCTTTCCAATTGATAGTGACTTGATTGGTTGAAGCGGCGTAATCAACGGTCACTTCTTTATTATTGCTTTGCATTGTTTTTGCTTTATCAAGCGAAACACTTTCTGGTAGAACGATTTTGACTGTTCGATTATCATCATTTTTATCTTCTAGCATTATGTAAGCTTGTTGCTTCTCTTTTAATGTCAGTTTGGTCAAATCTACTCCGCTTGTGTCTTTTAACTTTAGTTTATCGCTGATTTGATAGTTATTTGCTTTTAAATCTGTTTGATTGCGTATTTGACTTAATAGTGTGCTAATATGTGGTTGTAATACATATAAAAGGATTACAGCTAATAGTAAATACGATCCTAATTTCTTATGTTTCATAAGTTTCCCCTCTCAAATCCAAATAATAAAATTCCTAAAATAACACTTCTTTCTAAGCTTGAATTTTATATTTTTTTTAAAAACAACAATTGAACATATGCCTATATTTAAGTGGGGTAATTATTTGTTTTTGACATTTTTATGTCTTTTTAAGATTTTTATTTAACTATCAGAGAGGGAATTTGTAAATTTACGAACATTTATTGCTTTATTATTTCAACAAGTATACTATTTTATATATCATCAAAAAGGAGTTGACTCCCTATGGCTCATAAAACAAATGCCTGCCGGCGCTTAGATAAGTTGGCGATTCCTTATCAGTTGCATGAATATGATTATTCAGAAGAACATTTGGACGCTGTTCATGCTGCGAAAGAGAATCATATTCCTGTCGAACGTTTATTTAAGACATTAGTGGCGAAAGGCGATAAAACAGGAGTAACTGTTGCTTGTATTCCTGCGGATCAAACAATCGATTTGAAAAATCTGGCTAAAATAAGCCATAACAAAAAAATCGAGATGCTGCCGCTCAAAGAATTGGAAAAAACAACTGGCTATATACGTGGCGGCTGTTCTCCGATCGGGATGAAAAAACAATTCCCGACATATCTGGATCAAGCAGCTGAATCTCAGGAAACGATTTATATTTCAGCTGGCAAACGCGGTCTACAGTTGGAAATAAAGCCCGCCGATCTGGCAAAGGCCTGTCCGCTGACAGTTGCAGAGCTGACATGAAACTTTTAAGCTATTGCTACCGTTCTCATAGCGCTCGTGATACAATAAATAGGCAACCGTTTATTCGGTATTTTTTAAAGAAATGTGAGTGATTAAGAAGTGGAATTTAATGCGACCAATATTTTTTTGCTTATCATTATTGTATTAGCACTGGTTTTCGTGATTTATAATGACTTGCTTTTACCTGTTTTAAATGGGAAAACGGTTTTGACTGTTAAATTGCGCTCACGAGGAAAATCGGATGGTTATCTGTTTGTGGGGATCATCGCAGTCATGTTTATCACCAATACGTTTTATCGCGATGGAGAAATGGCTACTTCGATCTTACTGCTTATCTTAGGTGTGATCTTTATCTACATCTCTTTCATACGCGGTCGCAAGATCCTTTTCAAGTCAACTGGGTTTTATCATGCCTTGCTCTTCTTCCCCTACTCCACGATCGAACGCATCAATGTTTCCGAAGATGGATTCTTAGTGCTTGAAAATGGCAAACAGCGCTTAATGTTAGCTGCCAGAACAGAAGCAGATCTAAAGAAAATGATCAGCACGATCGAAACACACCGCTAAAAAAGGATGCTTTTCCTCTTTATTCGAAAGAGGAAAAGCATCCTTTTTTAATTACCTACATTTTCTACTATTATCTTAGGAACCGTTAGTTCAATAAATTTACCGTGTAATCTTTCTACCTCTTCACTAAAGTTGGTATCAAAACCGATGATACTCTCTTCCAAGCGAAGTACCGCAAAGCCGTCTTCTTCATAATCTTCCAACTGACCTACGATGAAAACTCCTTCATCATCTGCTTCTAACATACAATGTTTTTCGTCGCTTTCTTGAAGTGCTTCGACGCTTACTTTATCAGGAACGGTGACTTTGATCGTATACTTTCTCCCGGGCTCCGGTTCTTCGTCTGCCCAGACACCGATACATTCTCCATACGCGCTGACAAACTGAACTCTACCATTAGAAAGCTTTTCTTGAACCTTTATCTCCAATTTGACATATCCTCCTGTATTCAATGTTCCTTGCTAGTATACCACGATTTTCTCTTTTTTAACGGGAAATTTTTACTTTTATACTGCGAATTTTACCATAAAAGTCGGAAAATAGGTACTTTTACCCCTTAGGAATTTTTGGGAACGAGGACTTGCAAATGGCTCGGCAATACTTCCAAATGGACTGGGAGACTTGGGCCCGGATCGCCATCTACATTTACGACGATGTCACTTTCGTCCGCTTGTACCTGCACTTTTTTCGTTTTGATATAAATAACATCCTCGCTATTTTCCAATTTTCCGCTCAGTAATTTTGGTAGCATATTCGCGGTGCTTAGTAAATTCAATTTTGTTAATAAAAACAAATGCATGTATCCGTCATCGACTTTCGCATCCGATGCAAATGTTTCGATCCCGGCAACTGAATTAGTCAGGCCGATAATGACCATTGCTGCTTCGCCTTCCCATTTTCCCGCCTCATGCTCTACTTGAAAATGAAGAAGTTCCCCTTTGTTAAAAGCTTTCACGCCTTCAAAGAAATAAGCAAGCGACCCAAATTTTGTTTTTTGTTCTACATCTACTTTATCTACTGCTTGAGCGATCATTCCAGCTGCTACAACGTTCATAAAATAGCTGTCTTCGATCTTCCCAAGATCCATTGGTTTTAAAACTGCTTTTTCCAAAGCTTTGATCGCTTTTTCAGGTTTGCGTGGGATTCCGAGCGATCTTGCTAGGTCGTTGACAGTACCGAGTGGGATAAACCCAAATGCCGGTCTGTTGTCATGCGGTGCCAAACCATTGATCACTTCGTTTAGTGTTCCGTCACCGCCCATTGCAACGACTGCATCAAAGCCCTGTTTTGCTGCATCAGAGGCGAAATCAGTAGCATCGCCGCCTTTTTCTGTTTCTTTGACGACCACATCTTCATATCTTTTTTCTAACACTTCTTTTGTCATGTCTTTATATTTTGCACCTTTTTCTTTACCTGAACTAGGATTTACGATCAATAACGCTTTCGCCATCTTCTTTTTCATTCCTTTCTGTCGTTACTTTTCCCATCAATGCACTGTTTCTCTATAAAAATTTTAACTGGTTTTCTTAGAAAAAACAAGAATCTGCCTTTGCTTGCTAATCTATTTTTGAAGATGTAAAGTAGTAATGTAAAGTAATCTACATAAAGGAGTGACAACCGTGTCTCAATTTGAAGCATTATTTGTGGAAAAAGAAGAAGAAAAAGTGAAATTAGCTTACCGGACGATTACCGAGGAGTCGCTTCCGGCTGGTGATGTCACCATTTCCGTTCATTATTCTGGTATCAACTACAAGGATGCGCTCGCAGCTTCCCCGAACGGCAATATCGTTAGAAATTATCCGTTTATTCCTGGAATCGATGCTGCTGGAACCATTATCCATTCGGAGGATACGCGTTTCCAAGCAGGCGACCAAGTGATCGTCACAAGCTATGAACTAGGCGTCAGTCATTTCGGCGGCTACAGCGAACAGATCCGCGTTCCTGGCGACTGGGTCGTTCCGCTACCTGAGGGAATGTCACTCAAAGAAGCAATGAGTTACGGGACAGCTGGTTTCACAGCAGCTTTATCGGTGGAAGCAATCATCAATCATGGCATAAGACCGGAAGATGGCAAAATCGCAGTAAGCGGCGCAAGTGGCGGCGTTGGCTCGATTGCTACGGCTATTTTAGCAAAATTAGGCTACACTGTTGTTGCTTCTTCTGGTAAAAAGGACGCCGAGCCACTGCTGAAAAAATTAGGCGCGGCTGAAATAGTTGACCGCAGTGAATTTGCCCCGGCCAAAATCAAAGCTTTGGGTAAACAAGCCTTCGCAGCAAGCCTTGATTGTGTGGGCGGTGATACCTTGGCGTACTTGATCTCCTCAACAAACTATGATGGTATCGTAACAACTTGCGGCATGGCGGCAAGCGGTAAACTGAACACCACTGTTTTTCCATTTATCTTACGCGGCGTTACGCTTAAAGGGATCGACTCTGTTTACTGTCCGATGGAAAAAAGATTGGCGATCTGGAAGCTGTTAGCGAGTACTTATCACATTGATAGCCTGGCAGAATTAACCATCTCGCTTCCTTTTCACGAGCTTCCACCAGCCCTTTCCGAATTACTGAATGGTAATTCCCATTTAGGACGATACGTTGTCGAAGTAAAACCTTCTAACTGACAGAAAAAGCCGCTTTGTGCTATGCTTAAAGTGAATTTTCAAGACGGAAGGATGGGGAAAATGGCGAATTTAGATTTGCACGCTACCGTGACACTGAACAATGGGGTAGAAATGCCCAAGTTAGGATTAGGGGTATGGAAAGCCAGCCAAGAAGATGCTGAGGAATCTGTCCGCACAGCCATCGAGAATGGTTACATCTTGATCGATACCGCAAAAGCTTACGGAAACGAAGAAGCTGTCCGTAAAGGAATCGAAGCAGGCTTAAAAGCAACTGGCAAAAAACGTGAAGACCTCTTTATCACCACAAAATTAGCAAATGAAGATCAAGGCTACGACAGTGCTTTAGAAAATTTCGAAGGCAGTTTGGAACGTCTAGGTTTAGATTATTTAGACCTTTACTTGATTCACTGGCCTGTGACTGGTAAATATAAAGAATCATGGAAAGCATTGGAAAAACTCTACGCGGAGAAAAAAGTCCGTGCGATCGGTGTCTGTAATTTTGACATTGAAACTATGGAAGATCTGCTTACAGATGCCAAAGTAGTGCCTGCAGTCGATCAAGTAGAGCTGCATCCGCTCTTGCAACAACCGGAACTGCGCGAGTATCTGGCGGATAAAGGGATTCACTTAGAAGCCTGGTCACCACTTGGCGGCGGTCAAGTACTCGGCAATAAAAATCTTGCCAAGATCGCTGCACGTTATAATAAATCCGTTGCCCAATTGATTATACGTTGGGGCTTGCAATTAGGTTTTACAACGATCCCAAAATCTGTTCATGAAGAGCGGATCATCGAGAACGCTGATGTTTTTGATTTCGAGATTTCAGAAGCAGATTTGAAAGAGATCGAGAAATTAGACGAAAATTACCGTAGCAGTTTTTGGGTAACAAGCTTTGATTGGTATAATATGAAATAGACTAAACAAGCTTTGCTCCCCACATTTTTATTGATATTAAAAAACACTACTATATAAATAGTAGTGTTTTTTAGCGGAATGCATTCAAAATCTGATGATTCAACATCGATTCCAGTACAGCCACAGCATCCTGTTTACTGCGTGTGTCCAATGCTTGAAACAGTTGATTTATATTCACGATCAAACGATCCAATGAACGATCGATCAGACTGCGAACATCTTGGTCACTAAATTCCTGCAGCTTTAGGAAAAGTTCTTTTACAATAAGGTTGTACTGGCTATTTGGAATAGCTTGTAAGATTGTATAAATAAATGTCTGCTCATACGTGAAGCCTTCTAAACCCGATTTATGATAAGCTTCTCGCCCTTCAGACACATCCAGCCGCCAAGATAGCGAATCGATCGACAGCTGCTTATCACAGATCTTTCCAATTGCTTCTTTTACAAACAAAAACATGACTTCAATGATTTCAAGATAGGACTCTTTCGTCACGATGCAGTCCTTTACAGTTGCCCCTCGATAATCTTCATACGTGGCATAGCCGTCTGCAGCAAGCATCCCCACCGCTTTTCGGATCGGCGTCCTACTCATCTCCAGTTGCTTCGACAGGGCACTTTCCACCAATCTAGTCCCCGCTGCTAGTTCGCCTGTTCGTATTTGATTTTTAAGTATCCGGTAGCACTTCCGCTCTGCCGTCTCGCGTTTTTCACTATCCATGAGCTTCCTACTTTCCTGTAAAGATTAGAAAAATGTCTTCGCGTTCACTAGTTCTGTGAGGAAATCATTTTTTTCCACTTTACTCTTCATTTCTAAAAACGGATGATACGTTGTGTTTTCTCCTACTAATAACAACGTTTGAATCGCAATGATCTCTTGTTTTAAATGATAGGTGCTTTGCAGCTTCAGCACTGCTCCTCTCGTTACAAGGCGCCAAATAGCTCGAATCAGGAAATATAACAAAATAGTTCCTATTAATAATAGTACAGCAGTGATGATTTTTTCAAGTGGTGTATATAAAGGAAAGAGGGCATTTTCAATCAAAACAGTAAAGATACTGGCACAAATGAGTCCAAAAATGAAAGTGAGCATCAATGGTGTTTGTCTGAAAACATGTTTATTTGTCAGTGTAGTATCTAGTAATACTAATAAGCGGTCTAAATCGTCTTTCGTTGCAAAACCGTTTTTGCGGAGATAGGCAGCCAAGATATAACGCTTTAATTTGGCAATATCATCAAAGTTATTTAGCCGATAATGAATGCGGATATGTTTACGCGCCCGCCGGATGATCAATAAATAATAAACGAACGGCAATCCTAGAAAAAGTAGTATGGTACTAACAATGAGGAGTGCAAGTTGCGTGGTTATCAACGCCACGATAAAAAAAGCAATCATCAGTAAGGCAATACTAATAAAAATTACCCAATAACGCTTCAAAAAACTATGTATTAATTGCCACTCACTAAGTTTTTTAAAATAAAAAACTTTTAATTTTTCTATTTCCATTGCGACACTCTTTTCTATTTTTACCTTATCTTAGTAGTTTACCATGAGTTAATCGTTTATTAAAGCTAGTCCAAATAAATTTTATTAAAAAAAGCCTAGATTAATCTAGGCTTTCTTACAATTATTTAGCAAAAGTGATAACAATTTTACCAACAGCATGATGCGTTTCACTCAAAGCATGTGCATCGTAGAGATCTTTTTCAGAAAACGGGAAGGTTTCTCCAACGATCGCTTTGACGCTGCCATCTGCTAACAGATCAGCAATTTCTTGCAATTCCTGACCATTTGGTTCCAACCATATGGATTCAGCTTTGATTCCTTTTTCTTTCGCATACTCTTCATCTTCTAAACCGACGATACTTACTAAACGTCCTTTTCCAGTCCGCAGTACTTGTAAACTTTTGCGCTGCACATCGCCGCCCATTGTATCAAAGACAACATCGATATCAGAAAGCACATCGACAAAATCAGTAGTCTTATAATCGATCACTTCATCTGCTCCCAAGTCTTTGACAAGCTGATGGTTGCGTTCGCTTGCCGTCGTTATCACATAGGCACCAGCATGTTTGGCAAATTGGATCGCAAGGGAACCAACACCACCCGCGCCTGCATGGATCAATACTTTTTCACCTGCTTGCAGTTTTGCATGATCAAATAATGCTTGCCATGCTGTCAATCCTGCTAACGGGATCGAAGCTGCTTCTTCAAAAGAGATCTCCCGTGGTTTTTTTGCTAATAAATGGCTATCTACTAAGGTATATTCCGCGTATGTTCCAAAGCGTGTTGTTTCGGGACGAGCAAATACCTCATCGCCGACTTTAAAATCCGTTACTTCTTCGCCAACTTCAGAAATCACACCGGCAACATCCCAACCTAGAATGATCGGGAATTCCCAGTCCATCATTTGTTTCAAATATCCTTCTCTAAGCTTCCAATCGATTGGGTTGATCGAGGTTGCATATTCTTTAACGACTACTTGGTTCTTACCAGGTTTTGGTGTTGCTACCTCTTTCTCTTTCAATACTTCTTTTCCACCATACTGTTCAATGACAACTGCTTTCATTGATATGACCTCCTCTATCCATTTAACCCTATCCTTTATCCGTTTTCTTAACTTTTTAAACTTTTTATTTGTTACTTTGTTTACAAACTAAAACAAAAGCGGTAGAATTAATAAGGTAATTACTTTTTGTAAGGGAGAATGAGTTATATGTCTAATGTTTTATTTATCAAGGCAAATGGTTTGCCTGCAGAACGTTCTGTAAGTGTTACTTTGTACGAAACGTTTTTAAAAAACTACAAAAGTTCTCATCCAGAAGATACGATTACAGAATTAAATCTATTTGAGGAAAACCTGCCTTATTACGATGTAACCATGATGAACGGTTTATTCAAAGAAGCTGCCGGCGAACCTCGGACAGAAGAAGAGCAAAAACTAGCGGATATTGCTAATGGCTACTTGGATCAATTCCTAGCTGCTGATAAAATCGTTATCGCGTTCCCGCTTTGGAACTTAACGATTCCTGCTCAATTCTCAACGTATTTATTCTACTTGAACCAAGCAGGCAAGACTTTCAAATACACAGAACAAGGACCTGTTGGCCTTGTGACTGGCAAAAAAGTCGCACTTTTAAATGCCCGTGGCGGTATTTATTCCGACGGCCCTGGCGTGGCACTAGAAATGTCTGTGAACTATGTTAGAAATATCTTTAACCATTTTGGTATCACTAGTTCTGATATCCAAGCTGTTGTCGTGGAAGGTCACAATGCTAACCCGGCAAAAGCACAAGATATTATCAGCGTAGGAAAAGAAGAAGCAGCTGCATTAGCTGAAAAATTCTAAAAAGCACTTTTCATTTTCAGACGTACCTAACACTTACTGTTAGGTACGTCTTTTTGATTTCCGCAGAGCCAGACCGCTCAAAAGCAGAAGAAGTCCTGCAATTATCAAAATACCGGAAAGCTGATCACCTGTTTGCGGCAATAACGGATTCCGCTTTTCCACCTTCACTTCCACTTCACAAGTAGACTGATGCGGACGAGAATCTTTAGTAGCGGGTGGATTTACCAATAGTGCAGTATTTCTAATACGTTTGCTTCCTTTTTTAGCTTTTATTTTCACTTGGAAGCGAAGAATATGCATTTCTCCTGCCGTTAATGGATCTAAACGACTGGTCAAATGATTCGCTTTCCAACCTGCTTTTTCATCGCTTACCGGGCGTCCGTTGATCGTTGTCGTTCCAGCTACATATTCTAATTGCTCTTCTAAATCATCCACTACCGTCGGATCCAACCATTTTCCACTTTTCGCTTCATTTCCGACTTTTATCATATAGGTCACTATTTGATTATTTGTCACTTTTTCCGGTGTTACTTCTTTTTCGATAAATGGCTGTGGTGTAGTCGTATTGGTTACAGGTTTAGACTGGCGATCCGGCATGTCCGGTAAGGAACCGACTGCTACATTTTTGATTTCTCCAGAGGCATTTTCATTAACGATGACTTTAAAATGTAAAATTGCCTGCTGCTCGATCGTAGCTAGTTTTACCTGAAGGTCATTCGCTGTTGTGTTATCTTCATAATCCAGCATCTTCCCCTCTTGGTCGACCACTTCCAAACTTTCTGGCACAAAGGTAAGCCCTGCCGGCAATTGATCTTTTATGGTAATTTGCTTCAATTTTGTATTCGGTATCAAATTATTTACACTGATCGAATAATGCAATTGATCCCCTACCTGTACCTGTTTGTTCTGGATAGCTTTTTCATTGGCATCATACACTTTCTTTTCCAAATTGATCGCATTATCAGGATTATCAACTGGAGTGGTCGTATTTACCTCTTCTGTTTTTGCTTCTTGCCGATCGCCGTCTTTACCATTTGCTGAAGCATAAGACTGTAGTTCCTTGGTTGGAGGCATTTCCCGAACGCGTACTTTCAGCGTGATGATATGCTTTTCGCCTGCTTCTAGATCATCTGCAGCCAAAGCAAGATTTCCAATCGTCGTGAAACCAGCCTGCTGATCTGAAATGGGGATCCCATCCATTGTAGTACTCTCAGGAATGTAGTCTAAATGCGCATCCAATTTGTTATTTACAACTATTTCCAACCATTTTCCAGCTTGTGCTTGATTGCTGACTTCGATCGTGTACATGAATGTATCGCCAACTTTTGTGCGTTCCACATCTGCTTTTTGGGTGATCAATGGTTTTGGCTTGATTTGATTTAGGACTGGCGCGGTATCTGTAGCCTCCGTATTTTTCAAGATCACGCTAGCGATATTTTCTACCGTTCCACTGGCAGCTGGTTTCACTCTCACTGCAAAGGTAATCGTTACTGGACTCTTATTGTCAAGCTGGTTTATCTGCAGATCCAAGTCCTGCCCACTCAATCCTCCTGAATAAGAAACTTGCTCGCCGTTAGCTTGACGTATTTGTAAGGAATCAGGGGCGACCTCGAAGACTTCGGGCACACGATCCAGGATTTGCAATTCATGCATGACCGTATCTTCTAGAGAGTTATTCACGGTAAGCTGGTAGTAGATCTGCTCGCCCACCTGTACCTCCTGTTGATGAATATCCTTTTTTTTCTCATTGAGAACTTGTTTTTGGATCGTTACTGCATGATTAGGATTCACCACAGGCAATTCAGATATCGATTCTTTCGCGGAGACTGAACGGCCATCATTGTCTTCACCCGATGAAGTTGCTATATTTTGGATTTTCTGTTGTTTTGGGATCTCACTTATCTTCGCTTTGAATTTGATTTCGTGGGTTTCCCCAGCAGTAAGAGCAGAAAAATTGATCCGAAGCCTATTATCGGTCCAGTCCTTTTCCTCTTCTTGCGGTTCAAGCAGCTCGCCGTCGATCTTAGTTGTTCCTTTCAGATACATCAGCTCTTTGGGAAGAGTATCTTCGACATGTGCTTCAAACCATTTACCACCAGCTTCATCATTTTTAACTACAAGCGTATATTCCACTATTTCTCCTAAAACGGCTTGGTCATGGCTTACCGTTTTTTTGACGTATGGATGTGGTTCAACAATGGTGCTGACTTCATTGGAAAAAATCGGTTTTTCGCCAGACAGATTTACTGTAGCTTTATTTTTTACGATCCCGCTGGCTTCACTTGTTACCACGACATCGAAACGAATGATGGCACTTTTTCCTGCTTTTAATTCGGCTAGATCCAGAGCAAGCGTTTGTTGGTCAAAGCCACCCGTATAAGCGCTCGACTCGGAAGTTTCCAAGGTATGCGGCAGTACTTGGAAGACGGAAGGTACCTGGTCTTTGATGTGAAGATCTCGTAATTTTGTTCCGCTGGTAAGATTCTCAACTTCTATTTCGTACTGGAGTCTATCTCCAACTGCCGCATATTTTGCATCGATATCTTGTCCAGCTTCATTTTGCACTCGTTTTTTTATTTGCAAGGAATCAGGATTGTTCTCAGCTTGGATAGTCGTTTTCGCTTCCTCTGGCTGATAGATCCTCCCATCCGCATCTTGTCCACTTCCCTGCATAGTGTTGATGATCCATTTATTTGTTGGTGTTTCAATGTTTTTTGCTTGGAAAGTAACTTGGTGGACTTCTTGTTCCTGCATATCTAGCAAGGAGACCGTCAACCTATTATCTTTCCAACATGCCGCATCATCTAGCACTTTTTTACCATCTACCTGCAATGTCCCGCTTTGATATTGTAGATGTTCTGGCAATTGGTCTGTGATGAACGGAGAAAGCCACTTCCCTGCTTTTGGCTGATTGGCTGCTGTGAGTGTAAACGTAATGCTCTCTCCTAATTTGATTGATTGTTTATCCGCTTCTTTTTTCAAGTATGGATTTGGTAGCGCACGCATACTTACTTCATTGGAGTCTATAGCAGGCTGGTTTGGTAGATTTGCCTGTGCCGTATTTTTTATATCGCCACTTGCGTCAGGTTTTACAGTTACCGCAAAAGTGATGAAGACAGGTTCTTTTTCAGTAATCGTTAGGTTTTGAAGATCCAATCCGGATTCGCTAAAACCACCTTGGTAAGGTACTGAGTTGCCGTTTGCCTCCACTTGCAAGGAAGATTTGTCGATTGCGAGCACGGCTGCCAATTTATCTATTACCTGTACATCCTTCAATGTCGTATTGGCTACTTTATTGGTTACTTGCAAGCGATAATATACTTTATCCCCCACATTGATAATCGCGTTCTCCAAATGTTTTCCTTTTTCATCTATGATTTCTTTGCTGATATCGAGATCATCTTCCCCATAATCACTAGAGACCACCACTTCGGCCGGTGGCGGCGAATGCTCTTTTCCATCTTTATCAAAGCCTGTCACTGTCGCTGTATTGACTAATTTATTGGCAGGAGGTATTTCTACTACGCGTACTTGGAATCGTAGGAGATGGGTTTCACCAGCTTGTAATTTTTCAATTGTGGTCTCGTAACTATTCTCCTTCCAGCCTTTATCCCCTATCGGCTTTTCATTGATCGTCGTAGTTCCCGGTATATAGTGTAAATAGGACGGTAATCTGTCTTTTAAACTGATCAGCTGCCACTCGCCGCCTCCCGCATTATTTTTCACTTCTATTTCGTAAGTAAAAATATCGCCTAATGTAGCTTTTTCAACGGAAGCCCGTTTTTGAACGCTTGGTCGTGGCGGATTTATCACATCACTAGGATTGGATTCTTTTTCCGGAATCCCATCTAAGACAGCCGCCGCAACATTCTTGATCTCTCCGGATGCTTCTGGCGTGATCGTTGCTGCAAAACGGATAATGATAGGTGCTGTTCCTTTTAATTCCGCTAAGTCGATTGCGAGGTTGCCATTTTGAAACCCTCCGGTATAATCAGTAGTTTTTTCCTCTTGGGTCACCGTTAGCGTCTCTGGTTCAGCGCGGAGACCTTTTGGTATCATATCGCTGATGCGGATATGTTGTTGAACACTGTCAGCTATTTGATTCGTAACTAAAATCGAGTAGTAGACCTTATCGCCTGTCTGTACTTCTTTTTTATCCATATCCTTTCCAGCTTCGTCAGCGACTTGTTTTTCAATACGGATACCGTCCGGAGAATTTGAAGCTGGAATTTCTTTTTCTGTTTTCACTGGAGGCGTTTCCTTCCCCTCAGCGTCTTCACCAGTTGCTTGTGCTTGATTGCGAATTTTATTATTGACTGGTTTTTTCGTTACTTTCACTTGGAAAGTGATCACTCTTTTTTCTCCTGCTTGTAGTTCTGGAAACTCAGTAGTCAATTCTTGATCTTGCCAAACTGCTGTCTGGTCACTTATGCTTTTCCCGTCTATTTTAGTACTGTCAGCGATATACTGCAGTTCTTCTGGCAACTTATCCTTGATCACCGGATGATGCCAAGCACCGCCGCCTTTGCCATTTTCGACAGTAAGCTGATAAGTAAGAAGCTCTCCGATTGTCGCTTCTTGCTTATTGACACTTTTTTGAATGCTTGGCTGCGGTGGTGTAGTGGAGGAAGTTTCCGTTTTTTTCTCTGGTGTATCTGGAATTTGTGCAAAAGCAATATTTTTAATGGTTCCTGATGCGTTTGCTAGAATTTCTGCCTGGAAAGAAATTGTAATAGGTTTACTGTGCACTAATTCTGCTATGGTCAGTGCCAATTCATTTTTGTTGAATCCGCCGTGATAGTTTACATTGACCCCACCTGTCGCTACTTTCAAACTCGCCGTATCGACTTTCAAGCTGTTTGGAACGGCATCTTTGACATCGATAGCTTTTAAAGTCGTTCCGGCGATTTCGTTGGTTAGCTGGATGTGGTAATTCATCTTGGTACCTACTTCTACATTTTTCCCTTCTAAACTTTCCCCTTTAAGTGATCGGACTTGTTTCTGAATAGCCATTCCCTCATGATTTTGGACCGAGACGCTGCAGCTGGATTCTGACGGATTGCGAGGAGAGCCATCCGTGTCTTGACCTGTCGCGATCCCCCTATTTTCCACTATTCCATTTGGAGGCAAGGAAAGTACTTTTGCTTGAAATGTAATCCGTTTACTGGCACCTGCTGCTATATGATCGGTTCTATAGATCAGATGTTTGTTCGTCCATACCGCTTCTTTATCGGACACAGATCTGCCATCGATCTGTGTACTTCCTGGAATGTATGCTAGCTGTTCTGCAAGGTCGTCTTCTAATTTAACAGCTTCCCAACTGCCTGCTCCCGCTGCATTTTTAAGTTCTATGGTATAAGTGATCGTATCTCCTATCTTTACTTGCGTTTGATCAGCGGTTTTAGTAAGTAACGGTTTTGCTTGTAAAACATTTGGGACGATTTGAGTCACCGGCTCTGTCTGACCAGTCGGAATAATGACTTTATACGCCGTGTTATTTGGAGAATATCCAGCTAATGGTTTTATTTCTTTGACATAGTATTCCCCTGGCGACAAATGTGTGAAAACTAATTCTCCATTTGCATCTGTTTTTCCATCTGCTAATGACTCTTTTTTGGAATTGAGTAATGTAAATTCCACGCCTTGGAGCGATTTTTTTGAAACCGCATCTTGTTTGATGATTTTCATATCTCCGCTAGCGATTTTGGTATTGTTTGTTTTGATTGGCGCGGTCAGGTCGCTTTCAATCGTCGCAGCGTTATGGATCACGCCATATTTTTTAACACTTGCTTGAAAAGTGATGCGGATCTTGCTCCCGGCTTCTACTTCTTTTAGAGTAACGACGCCATTTTCCCATTTGGAAGCCACAGCTTTACCGTCAACGGTCACATTTAAACCACCTAGATAGGATAAAGAAGGATCTAACTGATCCGTGACCTTCACCGTTGGCAGCGTGACATTGTTTCTTTGGTCTGCCTCTGCAGAAATCTCATACTCGACGATGTCCCCTTTGGAAACGATCTGTTCCGTTTGAAAAGAAGTGTTTTTACTGACGTTCTTTACTTTCTTTTGCGTATTTAGAAAGCCTTGATCTGGTAGTTTGTTGATGCTGACAGCTTGGAAATTATGCATTCCACCGGTCGATCCGGTAAATCCCCAATATACTTTGGTGCCTCCGAAAACTTTCTGCACATCGGAAACCGTATATCTTTGTTCTGGATAACCTGCAAATTTATAAATGAATGTTTTGGTGGCTGCATCCCAGCGCATATTCAGCTTCTGCCATTTTCCATTTGCTAAGCGCGAACCATATAAGAGGTTCTCATGTTTCTTGACCGATAATGCCGGTTTTGTGATCGCGATATGACCGCTTTCTTTTGCTATATCCGGAACTTGTTCGTCATTTGTATTGGGTTCTGAACCGCCTTTTGCGTTGTAATAAGTATCGAATTCTAGCGTCAGTGCATTTTGAATATAGCTCGATTTTGAAATATTTGCATAAGCACCAATCCCAGCTCCAGTGGCACCAGTGGCTTCAAGACCGCGTGGATCATTTTGGAAGGTGAACGTCAGTCCGTCCGCACCGCCCTCAGAATGTGACTTGTTTCCTAAGTAATAATACATCTCCGTCGAAAAATCCGCACTTAAATTCAGCGGATATTTATACCATGCCCCGCCATACTGCCACTTTTCATCATCCGTTACGACGACTTCACTAGGGTATTGCTTATGTACATACGAATTCGCTTGCGAAATGACATTAAAACTTTTGCTGATGTCGATATCGCTGGCTGGAGGTGCAATTCCAAGGTCTGCTGCGAGCGGAGCCGCTTTTGTTTTCGGGAGCGCTTTGCTTTCTTTTTTAGGAATTGCTGATGGCACTTTTTCCGTTGGTTCTTTAGGATCTTTTGGAACTTGCTGTTCTTGTTGCTTTTCTTCCCTTTTTTTATCTGTTTCCAGATTTTCTTTCTTTTCAGGCTCGATTACTTCAAAAGGGATAGGCTCGCTTTGCACCTCTCCATTTTCTAGGGACTGTCTCGCAGATAAAACTTCCTCCCCTAATACCGCCTCCTTATCTGCCTCCACCACTAAAAGTAGCTCGCCCGTTTTTTCAGGCGTTTTTTCCCAGTCTAAAATAAGCTGATTCGTATTGGCTTGATATTGCAATTTCATCTCAGCTAAATCGTTTTTTTCCTGTGTTTTTACTAGATTCAGTTTTGTCTTTTTAGGTAGCAAAATCGTGACTAGTTTATCAAATCCGTTTTTTTGTTTGAATTTTATCACATCGGCCTGCTTATTTTCCATCCGCCATTTTTTTAAAGGCTCATTTCTTTCTGTTTCGAAAAGCAGATCATTTGTTACCTGTTTTTCTTCTGTTGCTTGTCCCGTCTTTGTCTCCATCAAATAGTGATAGACATTCTGTACAAGCGGCTGGCATAGATAGAAAAAAAATATCCATGAGAGAGCGGTGAGTGTGATTTTTTTGAGTGACATCTATTCTTCCCCCTAAAAAATAATAACTTGTTCCTTTTATAATACGGGGAGGAATTTAATTTAGAAATAACTCCAAATGCCAGTTTTGATCACTTGCCAGTTTTTTCGCCATAGTTTCAACACAAAAAATCATTTTACACTTTCGCTTTTTTAAATAACGGCTGGTTTGGCTCCTTTTCCTCGGAAAACAGTTTGGGAATATGCTACAATGAAATCATTTAAAAGGAGTGAAAAACATGAAACGACGGAACAAATGGGCGATTTTTGGCTTCTTTGGGGTCATTCTTATCATGGTGATCTTATTTCACTCTTCTTCGCAGCCTTATTCGCAGCAGTCTTTGGTGCCAACGATCGAGAAACTGCTTCCTGGCCATCCTTTTGAATCACAACTGGAGAAAATAGCATTTCCTTATGGTGGATCGGAAGTGAGTGTGAAACAGATGGGGTATGCCAAATTTTTGGAATTCTTTCTTCGCAAGGGGGCTCATTTTCTGACGTATTTTATAATGGGGCTTTGTTTATTTGTCGGCACTAATGCTACTTCTAGAAAGCCTCGATTTGCTTTTCTGGTTGCCGCGCTTTTATCGTTGGCATTTGCTGCCAGTGATGAGTTTCATCAAATGCTGACCGGTGATCGCACACCGCTTGTTCAAGATGTGCTGCTCGATTTTATTGGCGCTATTTGTGGGGCTTTGGTTGGAAGTCGTTTTTCAAAAAAATATTTTATAAAATAAAAAACCGTTTGCTAAATCACTTTTTAGCAAACGGCTTTTTATTATTTCGCTACTTTTTTCTTCGTAGCTTTGCTGGTATTTTTAGCTTTATCTTGGAGGGTTACAGCTAGGATCGTACCGCGTTTTTGTTTTTTGATTTTCACGGTGAATTTTCCTTTGCTGCTTACTTTTCCTTTAGCGATCGTCTTGTCTTTTACTTTAATGAACACCGTAGCTGCTTTTTCGCCGCTGCCGGTCACTTTTGTTGTTTTCGTTGTCACCTTATTTACTTTTGGTGCGGCTGGTGCTGTAGCGTCTTTTACTGTTATTTTTGTAGCTTTGCTAGTGTAGCCAGCTTCATCTTTTACTGTTGCTGTTAATTTAGTAGCTGCTTTTTGTTTTTTGACTTTCAGACGGAACTTGCCTTGTTGATTGGCTTTCCCGGAAGCAATGACTCTATTTTTTTGGTTTTTGACAACGATTTTTCCTGCTGGTACGGTTTTCCCAGTGATGACTGTCGTCTTATCCGTTACTTTATTTAGTTTTGGTGCCGCTGGTGCTGTCCCTTTTACTACTAAAGCATGTAGCTGTGTTTCCAGCTTTTTACTTGGATTTGTGTAAACTGTATATAATTCTGTATTTTTCTTCTGACGCGGGAATTTCAGTTTATAGTTTCCTTTACTATCAGCTTTTGCAGTTGCGATGACTTTCGTTTTTTTATAGAGTTTGACGGTCGTGCCGGCAATCGTTTTGCCGCTTACTTCCCGTTTGTTATCGTATATTTTATTGATTACCGGATGTAAGGATTGTTTGGATAGCGTGTGCCACACATTTACAACACCATAACCATCATCTAATTGGAAGAATTTCGGCAATGGGAGCTTGTGTATTTCCCCCTCTTCGTCAATGATGATATTTTCATCCATGTCAGGGCTTTCTTCCCCGTAAAAATCAACGTGGTCGGCGTTCATTCTTAGATCAGCACGGACAGATGCCAAGCTGATTTTCTTGTTTTGCCCTTTCAGCAAGGCTACTAGCGCTGCCACATGAGGCGTTGCCATACTTGTTCCGTCCATATATTGGATATTGCCATTTGGAACTGTACTTGGGATTTTTGATCCTGGTGCGGCAACATCTAATTCCATTCCTTTATTAGAGTAATCGGCGATGATGCCGAATGGATTGGTTGCCCCTACTGCGATCGCATATTTGGAAGCACCTGGATAAGATACTGGTCCACTTTCGTTTCCGCTTGCTACTACAACGGGAATATTTTTAGCTGCTGCTTGCTTCATCATGTATTCCAATGTTGGGCTGTAGTCGCCGCCGAGGCTCATATTAATGACATCTGCTTTTTGTTTGATCGCATATTGGATACCTAAAGCGATACTGTCAGTTTCCCCCTCGCCGCTCTCATCTAGCACCTTGATTGGAAGAATCTTGGCATTTGCTGCGATACCGTTGATACCATATTGATTTGAAGCGTTAGCAGCAATGATTCCGGAAACATGTGTCCCGTGTTCATTGTCGTCTATATAGGAACCCTCGCCATTCGGATCGACGAAGTTTTTCCCTTCACTGCCTAGTACCTTACCTTGTAATTCGCGCAAACGATCATCTACACCTGTATCGATCACGGCTACTTTAACAGATGCTAGGTTTTTATTGGCAGTCGACTGCAAGAACTGCGACTGCTTGATGTCGACGTTGTTTCGGCCTTTATTGCTGGCTTTGCTATTGATGCTCCATTGATAATTTGCGTAGCTGGCTTCGGACGCTTTGTAGGTTTTTACTTCTTCGACAAAATCAACATTAGAAAGCTTATTGAAGCTCGCTTTTCTATTACTTGCTTCTTGTTTGGAAAATGATTTTAACACGTTTGCTTTTTTCTCTTGATAAACAACATAAAAATCTTTCAATGCATTATCGGATGCTGGTGCGATACGTTCTGCTTTCATAGCAAACGCAGCTGTTTTTTGCTTCAATGATGCTGCAGAAGCATTGGGTTTCATTTTAACGATAAATTTCGACACACCTGGATCTGATAATTGTGTATCGATATGCAGCTGTTTCAAAATATCACTGACATGCGTCCCAGCTAGATCAGCGCTTTGAATATCATTTTGGATCTTTTCGATGTCTTTTTTTAATGGTGTTGGTACTTTTCCTTTTGTATATTCGGCTAGATCTTGGATCGCCTTTGCTTCCTCTTTGGATAGGACATAATCTTGTTTTGCAGCTAATGCTTTGAGCACTTTATTTATTTTTTTCAGATTTCCTGCTACTTGATTGCGTTCTGTAGCATTCACTAGTAATGATTTTACTAAATACGGAGAAGCACTGTAATATAATTTATTCAGTTTTTTCCCTGCATCGGATTTCAACAAAATCCCATCGCGGATCGTGCGCATATTTTTTAATTGGGTGATCGCGTCGCTTTTCCCTTGTTCTGCGACTTCCACCGCACAGTTACTGTCTTCCGCTGCGCCATATTGTGGCGCTACGAAAACTTGTTCATAACTTAATGTATAGGTTGCTTCTACTTGCTTATCGTCTTCTGGAATATACGAAACTTTTACCCAATAGTCCCCTTCCCAAGCTTTTGGAAAGTGGATCGTTGCTGTTCCGTCTTTCGTGCTTGTATCCGCTATGTACTCTGGAAAGCCCTCATCTTTTTCTGCTTGTTCTTTATTCGCGTATACGCTCAATTGAACGATCTGTTTGCTGCTCAAGGTGATTTTCAAATGCGTATCGGCTGTGTTTTGCAGATTTGGTGTAATCTTGTACCATGCCTCAGATTCTTTGGCAGGCAATTCCCCATTGATCGTTTCCCCATCAAATTGCTGTGCCTGATCGATCGTAGTAGCAGCGGCTAGTGCGCTGTTTCCTAACGGGATCATAAAAAATGATACAAACAACATAGTAATAATCAGTATGCTAAAAATTTTTTTCATTGTTCTCATTCACTCCTTTTTTTATATTTCAAATTTAACATTATCGTAATCTTTTTGCAATAATTTTCTAGGATAAAAAAGAATTTTGTGAAATTTTTATAAATTCGCTCCCTTGACAGCAGTCACTGACATGTTATAATATATTTTGTCAGTCACTGACATTTATAGACTGCACTTATTTTGGGTAATCAAAGGGGATGAAAATTTGTTTAAAGTGACACAAAAAAGATTTTATTTAATCACAAGAATCACGACATTGACGCTCACTACTGCGCTGATGTCTTTTGCTTTAACGTTGCTCAATCGAGGTATCGATGCGTTCCAAGTAACTGCTTGGTTAAAAGCATGGCTTTATGCTTTTGTCGCAATCGCTGTACTTAATCTGTTTCTTCCTAAAACGATCATTTCGTTGCTCCGCTTTATCATGCGGGCTGAGGATTAGCGATAGGCACAGGTTCTCTTCATTAAAAAAACGAACTCCTCTTCCTATTAAATAGAAAGAGGAGTTCGTTTTTTGTTATTGTCTTGCATATTTCGCATAGATAAAAAGAGCTATCACGAGGCAGACAAGTGAGACGATCGGTCGAAAATAGATACCTGTATAAGTTGGAACGAAAAGAATGCCGAAGATCAAACTGAAACTCCAGATCAAAATCGATAAAGAAATCAAAAACATACTTTTCCTGGCTAAAAGCATCAATATTCCCGCGAGGATCATCCCGACTGTCAATGAATAACTGGTGATATGTGTTAATTTGGTAGAATAGCCTATCAAATTCAGACTTGTATTCTCGCCTTTTGTCAAATACTCTGCCACCCAGCTTATCACGCCTGTCTGGATGGATAAAATGCCACAAAAAATCCGCATACCTGTGTTCACCCACTTGTTTTTAAATAGCCTGGGCTCCTGTGAACTGACTATTATAGAGATCAGCATAGAAACCATCTTTGGCAAGTAAGGATTGGTGAGTCCCTTTTTCGATAACATTCCCGTGGTCCATTACCAAGATCAAATCCGCATTACGAATAGTCGATAATCGATGCGCAATGACAAAACTTGTGCGGTCTTTCATCAAATTACCCATAGCCAACTGGATATTGAGTTCTGTTCGGGTATCTACACTGGAAGTCGCCTCATCCAAAATAAGAATAGAAGGGTCTGACAAGATCGCTCTAGCAATGGTAAGTAATTGTTTTTGTCCTTGGGAGATATTGCTTCCTTCTTCATTTAATATTGTATCATACCCATCTGGCAAGCGCCGAATAAATTCATCCGCATAAGCAGCTTTCGATGCGGCAATGATCTCTTCTTCGGTTGCACCGTTCTTTCCGTAAGCGATATTTTCCCGAATCGTGCCATTGAAAAGCCAAGTGTCTTGTAAAACCATTCCGAATTTTTCTCGAACTTCTTCTTTTGTCATGTTTTTCGTATCGACGCCATCGATCCGGATCTCTCCTGCATCCACATCATAAAAACGCATCAGCAGGTTGATGATCGTGGTCTTCCCTGCTCCGGTCGGGCCTACGATCGCTACCATCTGTCCTTTGTTCACGTAGAAATTTAGATCTTTCATTAAAGGTGTTTCTTCGTCATATCCGAATTTAACATGGTCAAAAATGATTGTATCTTCTTCTTCCGCATGAACAGGAATTTGTTCAGGAATAATGTCTTTTTCTTCTTCTGCGTCCATCATATCGAAAACGCGTTCTGCAGAGGCGATCGTCGATTGGATAACGTTCGCGATATTGGCAACACTGGAGATCGGTTGGGTAAATAATTGGACATATTGCGTGAATGATTGGATATCACCGACTTGGATCCGGCCATTCGTCACAAAGATCCCGCCGACTACGCAGACTGCTACATAACCTAAGTTGCCGACAAACATCATGACTGGCATCATGATCCCGGAAATGAATTGGGCTGTTTTTGCTGATTCATAGTATTCATTATTTACTTGATGAAATTTCTTCAGCGTTTTATTTTCTTGACCGAATGCCTTCACAACTGTTTGTCCACTAAATGTTTCTTCTACTGTATCATTAAGGATACCGAGATTCGATTGTTGAGAAGCAAAATATTTTTGTGATTTGCCGGCGATCAGCGAAATAAATGCGAAACTGATCGGCACAGTGGCTAGAACGATCAATGTCATTTGCCAACTGATCGTAAGCATCATGATCAATACGCCGACGATTTGAACAATAGCGGTAATCGCTTGTGTCAATGACTGCTGCAAGGTATTTGCGATGTTGTCCATATCATTGACTGCACGGCTCAAAATATCGCCGTTCGATCGTTTATCGTAATATCGCAACGGCAAGCGCGCCATTTTTTCTTTGAGATCTTTACGCATATCATAAACGGTTTGCTGTGCCACGCTCGACATGACAAATTGTTGGATAAAGTTAAAAATCGAAGAGCCGATGTAAAGTATCAAAACAAAGAATAAAATATGAAAGACTTTATCACTGTCGACTCCGGCAGGCGACATAATGCCTTTGAAAATTTCCGTTGTTGCTTTTCCGAGCTCTTTTGGACTGAAAATATTAAAAATAGTGGATAGAATGGCGAAGAGGAACACCACACTGATAGCAATTGTCCGCGGCTTCATATAACCAAGTAAGCGGAACAATGTCTTTTTGAAATTTTTGGGTTTCGCTTTTTGAAGACCGGGACCGTTTGTCTTCCCGCCTTGTCGTGCTGCACTCATGCTATTTCCTCCTCTGATAACTGCGACTTCATAATTTCTTGGTAAATTTGATTATTTGCCTTGAGTTCATCATGCGTTCCGATCCCGGCAATTTCTCCTTCATTTAAAACGATGATCTGGTCGGAGTCGATAACCGATGTAATTCGCTGAGCAACGATGATCGTTACCGCATCTGTGATAGTTTCTTTTAAGCCTTTTCGTAATTTCGCATCTGTTTTGAAATCCAATGCAGAGAAACTATCATCAAATAAATAGATCGCCGGTTTGCGGATCAATGCTCTGGCGATCGCCAAACGCTGCTTTTGTCCGCCGGAGAAATTATTACCGCCTTGGGTAACGTGATGTGCTAATTTTTCAGGTAGTTTGGAAACAAATCCTTGCGCCTGAGCAAGCTCCAATGCTTCCCAAATTTCTGTATCGGTCGCATCTTCTTTTCCGTATTTCATATTAGAAGTGATCGTTCCGGTAAATAAATTCGCTTTTTGCGGTACTAACCCGATCAAACTCCTTAATTCTTCTTGTTCCATGTCTTTCACATCAATACCATTGATCCGGACACTTCCTGTCTCAGCATCATAAAAGCGTGGGATCATATTGAGTAGCGTTGATTTTCCTGAACCGGTACTGCCGATGATCGCCACTGTTTCGCCTGCTTTCGCGGAAAAACTGATATGTTGGATAACCGGTTTTTCGGCGCCTTCATAGCGGAAAGATACATTGTCAAAACTGATCATTGCTCCTTGACCAGCTGTTTGCGGCTGCTCTGGATCGAGGATCTCTGCTTCGATGTCTAATACTTCGTTGATACGTTCTGCGGAAGCTCCTGCACGAGGGATAAAAATGAAGACAGCTGATAACATCATAAATGCCATCATGATCTGCATCGCGTATTGGATAAATGCCATTAAGTCCCCAACTTGCATATTGCCGTCTTTGATCAGCATACTTCCGATCCAAATGATCGCAATGCTCGTCAAGTTCATGATCAGCATCATCAGCGGGCTCATTAGCGACAATAGTCGGTTGACACTGATCGCAGTTTTAGCATAATCCCGGTTGGCGCCTTCAAATTTCGTCAATTCATCTTTATTATGATTAAACGCTCGGATAACGCGGATACCTGTCAATCCTTCCCGGATCACACGGTTTAGTTTATCCATCTTTTTTTGCAGCGATTTGAACTTCGGCATTGCCTTGCTCCCAAGTAAAACTACTAATAGTAGTAAAACAGGCAACACGACAACGAAGATCAATGATAATTTTGCGTTGTGCGATACAGCCATGATGATACCGCCGATAAGCATGATCGGTGCCATGACCATCATTCGCAGCATCATGTAGACAACGTTTTGGATCTGAACGACATCATTGGTCGTTCTTGTGATCAGTGAAGCTGTTCCTACTTTATCGAATTCCTGCAAGGAAAAACTTTCTACTTTCTTAAAAATGGTATCCCGAATATTGCGGCCAAATCCCATTGATACGCGCGACGCCAAAAATACGACGATGATCGAGATGATTCCTGATAATAGCGAGATGCCTAGCATTTTAAATCCGGTGGTCCAAATATAATGATTATCACCTTGGACAATTCCTTTATCAATGATATTAGACATCAATGTCGGTAAATACAACTGCCCCATCACTTGCGCAAAGGTCAGTACTAATACCGCTGTGATCCCTAACCAATATTCTTTCAATCGTTTCATTAATTTCAGCATTATTTCAATTATGCCTCCTCTTTCTCAGCCTTTTCATGGAGATATTCTGTCAATTTGTTCAATAGTTCTATGAGCATTTTCATATTATCTTCTCCGAGGTAACTGCTCATATCATCGAAATTCCCTTGGAAACGTTGCATACCATCTTGGATTGCTTCTTTGCCTTTTTCCGTCAGAATGATATGTGTCGAGCGTTTATCCTCAGGATTTTGAACACGTTCCACCAAATTTTTGCTTTCTAGTGTCTGAAGGGTTTGCGTCACACTCGGTTTGGAGATCCGTAGCATTTTCCCGAGGTCGGAACCACGGATTTTTTTACCGTGATGTTCGCCAGCATGGAAAAGCATGAATAAAAATCGTGTTTCTGATTTGCCTAAGCCGTCGATCATAAAATTGCTCATCTCTGCTTTTTTGAAATCCATAAATGCTTTGATGACGGAATTACCTAAGTTTTGTTGTTCTTGCATGTCTGTCACCTCACTTTAATTAGTTAGCCTAACTAATTATATAAACCTTCTATTTGATTGTCAAGCATCTTTTTCGAGTATTTTCTTTAGATGTATATACTTTTAGAAACGCTTAGCATATAATGGCTCTATTAGTCTAAAAACGGATATACTTTATATGTTTTTTTCAGTCTTCCCTGCCCGCTATATCTGTTTAGAAAGGAGTTTAATTTCATCTATGAGCAATTTAGAAAGAGCTAGCAAATTAGGGCTCTTCACATTAGCTTGGCCTATTTTTTTAGAACAGTTTCTGCGGATCATGATCAATTATGTCGATGTTTTTATGTTGGGACATTATTCGGATGATGCCGTCGCAGCAACTGGTGTTGCCAACCAAGTCTTGACGATCTCGATTATTATGTATGGTTTTATCAGTGTTGGTGTACAGATCTTAGTAGCACAGATGATCGGTGCCAAAAAACCGCAAATGATCGAACGCATCATTACCAATGGCATCGTTGTCGCCTTTTTGATTGGGGTCATCATGAGCGTTGTTTTCCTATTATTCTCCAGTTCTTTCCTTCGAGCATTGGGACTCAACGAACACCTAGTGGAAACAGGTCTCCCCTTCTTGCAGATCATTGGCGGAAGTTCGCTGATCATTGCGATCCATTCTGCGATCTTACCGATTTTGCGAACCTATGGTTATGTAAGACAAGCGATGTTTGTTCCTATTACTATCAGCGTTATTAATGTGATCGGCAATTATCTCTTCTTATACGGACCGCTTTCTTATTTAGATATGGGTGTAGCAGGGGTCGGTATTTCTACTGCCATCGCGAACCTTGTCGGTATGGTCATGGCTATTATTTTATTGCAGAAATTGATCGGTTACCGGTTTTCATTCAAAAAAATCCAAGAGGTTTCCCGAAAACTGCTCGGTTCTATTTTACGACTAGGGCTTCCTTCTGCTGGGGAAAACTTGTCCTATGCGGGTTCTCAATTAGTGGTGACCGCGATCGTGGCCATTTTAGGAAGTGAGGCTTTGACGACAAAAGTATATGCGTCGAGTGTCAGTCAATTCGTCGCCTTGTTTTCGATCGCGATCGGCCAAGCTTCGCAGATCATGATCGGCCGGGCTGTTGGCGCAAAGGAAGTTGATAAGGCTTATAAACAAGGACTGCGAAGCTGGAAGATCGGCTTGATCATTTCGATCAGTGTGAGTATTTGTATTTACGTATTCTCTGAACCGATCATGCACTTGTTTACTTCCAATGCGACGATCATCCAGATGACGAAGCAATTATTCTTGCTAGCGATTTTACTGGAAATTGGTAGGGCCACCAATATCATATTGATCAGCAGTTTAAATGCTACCGGCGATGTCCGTTTTCCATTTATTGTCGGGATCATCGTCATGTGGATAGTCAGTTTGCCATTTTCTTATGTATTGGGAATTTCAGCTGGACTTGCTTTAGTAGGGGTGTGGATCGCTTATATCATTGATGAGGGCGTACGCGCTTTCATGATGTATCGGCGCTGGCGAAGTAAAGTATGGTCGCTACGCTCGATAATTTAACCAGGTATCCATATCGACAAGCGGAAAGATAATTTGGTATAATGCACGGTGGAGGAGGCGAATGCATTGCGATTCGTAATTGCGTATTTAAGCGTATTTATTTTAGGCGTTTTTGCTGTGATGGGGCTTGGCTTTATCTGGTTCGGCGCTTTCACTGTAAAATTGATTTTTACGTCGATTCTATTTGCTGCTCCGATCATTTTGGTCGGTTCGACAGCAGCCGAAATTTTTTATGGTTTTAGCAGAAAAGCCACTTTATCGCGTTTCTTACTTTGGGGCTTCATTTTCGGGATCATCATGACAGTCTTAGTATCAAGCGTGATCGATTTTAGAGCTTCTTTCCTGATCGTCATAGTAGCCATCCTAGCCGGTATCATTGCCAGCATTTTAGCACTGCTATTTTATTTTATCCGCGGCGGACATGGCGGACACGGAAAAGCATCGCTTTAAATAAAAACAGACGAAGCAGCAACGCTTCGTCTGTTTTTATTATTCGACTTCTTCTTCTAAATGATGATTAAGGAATAGTCTTACTGTTTCCAGATCATGCCCGTAAAAATCTTCTGTGAACGTTTCCAAAACAACGAATCCTCGTGCCTTGTAAAACTCGATCGCGTCTGTATTTGCTTTTTCAACATTAACATACATCGGAAGTGGGATATGGAAAAGGCTTGTTCCTTCTTCCAATAGTTTCGTACCTACGCCTTTTTTCGTCCGGTTCGGGAGCAGATAAAAAGCTGCCAGTTCACTTTTTCCTTTATCCAATTCAATAAAGTTAGCGAATCCGATTACTTGATCCGCCTCTTCTGCTACGGCAAAAGGAGTCGCAGAAATGCGGTTCGATAATGTTTCTTCACTATAAAACGTATTCAAAAAGTCATCTTGTACCTTTCTTGGAATAATATCCTCATATGTGGCATGCCAGGATTGGTGCGCAATCTCTTGAATGGCTTTTACATCTTCTGTATTTGCTTTACGAATATTCACACCCATGTTGCTTCTCCCCTTTCGGTTTATATGTTAAAAAGTTTAATCTATTTATACCCTTTTTCAAAGTATTTTAACCTGAAAGCATTACACACTAAGAATAAAGAAAGCGATCATCATCAGTAGAAAGGGCACGACCAGAAATACAATTACTAGGATAAGTCCGCCGATCAACCAATATTTACGGCGATTGTTTTTTACCGGAGTCAGCTGTTCATCTTTTAAAAGATAGATATCTGCTACCAACTCACCCATATCTCCTAGATCAAAAGCGACTTCTTCCTCGCTTTTGCCACGCTCTTTACCAATTGCAAAGTGGGCTTGATATTCTGCCAATAGATTTTTGCGCTCCTGCGGGTCTAGGCTTGCTAAACGCCCATTTAGTTCATTTAAAAATTGTTTTTCATTCATTCGCTTTTCCCCCCTGTTAGCAGCTCTTCCATTTGCTGTGTGAATTGTTGCCATTCTCTGGTCAATACTTGTAAATGTTGTTCTCCCGCCGCTGTGATCTGGTAATATTTTCGGGATGGTCCCTCCGAAGAATCCTGCAAATATGTCGTACACCAACCATCGCTGACCAGCCTACGAAGTATCGGATAAATCACGCCCTCGCCTACTTTGATATAAGTGGAAACTTGCTGCGCTAGTTCATAACCATAGCAGTCTTTTTCCTGGATCAAATGCAGACAGCACAGTTCCAATGTTCCTTTTTTAAACTGAGAAACAATTGCCATGATACACGCTCCTTTGTTTTATGCTTTCAGTATACGCTTCACTACTAATTTATACAAGGTACTGAAAAAATAAAATAGTGACAAAAGCTGCTCTATAATGTTAACCTTTAAAAATAAAAAGTTGACATTAAAAAGGGGATTATTATGCGGAATCAAAAATTACAGCTACTCATTATCAATAGTTTATTTGCGGTCATCATCGCTATCTTGGCGCAGATCACCATTCCACTCGGCATCATCCCATTTACAGGACAAACGCTTGCTGTTGGGTTAGCTGCTACGATTCTAGGTTGGAAAAATGGTACGATCGCTATTCTTTTTTATATTTTTCTAGGCGCGATCGGCTTACCGGTTTTTCAAGGAGCAACATCGGGAGTCGGTGTTCTGCTCAGTCCAACAGGCGGTTTCCTGATCGGTTTCATCTTTAATGCAGCGATTACCGGCTATATGATCGAAAAAACAAATTTCCGTCCGATTCCGGCAGCGATCGCTAATGTGATCGGCGCATTCGTGACTCTAGTTTTCGGCACTTTCTGGCTGGCTTTTCAAGCACATTTAACCCTGCATCAAGCGTTTTTAGGTGGTTTTATTCCTTTTATCATTCCGGGAATAGTAAAAGCTGTCCTAGCCTCCTATCTCGGCTTGTTAATTCGAAACCGCTTGGTAAAAGCCAAATTGTTACCTACTGCACTTTTAAAATAGTTCCTAAATAGCCGATTCTCCTTTATAATGAATTTGTATCATAAAAAAAGGGGACTCGGTTTTATGCTATTCAAAAAAAATAAAGCGCTTGCTTCTAGCAGCCTGCTGGATCTATTGCGCATTTCTAATGACACTAAGCTGCCTTACGAAAGACTGCAGTTTAAGCGCAATCAAGTAATGATCGAAGAAAATCGGTCCAACGATACCTTGTATATTTTGATCGAAGGTGTTGCCGTAGCTTATCAATCTACTAGCAAAGAAGACAGTATCCTGTATTTCTGCGGAAAAAATGAGTTGATCGGTTTCTTACAACCGGAAATCGACAATCAGACATTATTCGGCTTCCGAGCCATCAGCGATGTGATCGTTTATAAATTCGATCATTCCTACTTACTGGAACGCATCAATGCCACTGCTGAACCAGTTCGCCTCATTCAGCAGCTATATATCGCTAATACGGAAGCTTTGTTGTGGCGCGAACAGCTACTTCACCTTCCTACCGATAAACGCATCCTTGCAGCCCTACTTGCGATCGGCGAAAAGTTTGGACGCACAGAACCAGACGGCTCGTATTTGATTCCATATTATTTCACTCAGAAAATTCTTGGGAGCTATTTACATATCGCTCGCACCTATGTAGCCATTAATCTGCAAAAGTTAGAAAAAGAGGGTATCCTTACGCTTTCCCCAAAACCATGGCAAATATACAAACCGGAAGAGCAGCAACTATTATTAAATGAATATTTTGCTTAGCTTGCCAACTTTTTGTCAAAAATCCGCCATTTTTCCCACTCCCTATTACTTATTCACTTATTATTTATAGCGGCAACATTGCTATTCTATAAAAAACATATAAAAGGAGCAAAAGAATGACAACAACGATCAAGAAATCACTTATTTGTTGGCTTGCTGTGCTTTTACTAATTTGTCTAAGCATCCCAAGCCATGTTTCGGCAGCTGCACCACTTGAAGGGCAAAAGATTGTCCATCCAAAAACGGCAGTAAGTTTCTCTACAGGACAAGTACCAACTCCACAAGACTTTGTTGCTCTTTCCGAACAGGAAACAATAGAAAAAGTCCACTTTAAAGGCGACGTGCCAGATACGGCAACAGCAGGAATGCATACTGCAACGCTAGTAGTGAACTATCAAGATGGTAGTCTGGAAACAATCACCGTTCCTTATAAAGTGGTTGCGATCCAGACGACAAATGTAACAGCCAAGCAAGATCTCCACTTCAAGCAAGGAGAAAAAACACCAGCAGCATCGGCGTTTATTACTGCGGAAGATCCTTCTAAGGTAAAATCCGCGGATTTCAAATCCGGAGCCGTACCTGATTTCACAACTGCTGGTCAAAAAACGATAGCGATCACGGTTGTATTTGCCGATGATACGTCCACAGAACTGCAAGTAAGCTATACGGTCACAGCGGTGCCACTCGCTCATCCAAAAACGGCACTTCGATTCCCAATCGGGAAAAAATTAGCAACAAGTGATCTACTTACAGCTGAATCCGGCGTTGCCCTTCGTGTCATAAAGGGACAGCTTTCTACTAGCAAAGTCGGTACTTTTTCTACAACAATCGAAGCTAAAAAAGGAGACCGCACCGAAACTTTTACAGTCAGCTACCAAGTAATCGATACCGAAAAACCACTTATCCAACCGAAAAAAGATCAACTTTTTGTATTCGACAAAGGTACTACCATCAAGCCACAAGATCTAGTGACAGCTACAGATAACAGCGGCAAGGTTTCACTTACTTTCAAAAAAGGATGGGCACCAAAACCGAATCAACTGGGCGATCAGCTTGTAAGAGTAGTGGCTACTGATCCAGCAGGGAATTTTTCCGATATCGAAATAGCCATTATGATCTGGAATGATGTACCAACTTTAAAAACACCAAAGCTCGATTTTTCCAAAACAACGGATCTCAAACTCGTTGGCACTGCCGATCCTCACACGCTAGTGTTTATTTTGGACGGATATAGCGAACTGATCGGGTCTACCTATGCGGATAAAAACGGCCATTTCGCACTTGAACTTGAAACAGCGCTTCCTGAAGGGATGATCGTCTCTTTGACTGCGACAGATGAAGCGGGAAATTATAGCGGTATGAGTACCTACTTCTATGATGAGGAGGAAGAGGATTATACGGATCACGAAGATGGCGGACCGGATGGCGATGACCTGCAAGTTATCATCACGAGCCAGCGGGAAAGCGGCTTAGACAACCAAAACAATACCCTCGTGCTTCGCTCTGCTCGTGTCAAAAAACTGCCTAAAACTGGCGATTCGTTTCCAGCAGCTTCAGCCGGCGGACTGCTAATTCTTTCAGCAGCCTATCTCTTGCTTCGGAAACCCAATATGCGCTGAGGACACCTTGACAATCCTTGCAATTAAGCGTAGTATAAAACTAATTTTATAACTATTTCTTATCTAGAAAGGTGGAGGGACTGGCCCTTTGAAGCCTTAGCAACCGGAATCTTAATTTACGGTGCTAATTCCAGCAGTATTTACTGAAAGATAAGTCGCGTTTATTCCATTAAAATCAACTCTAGCGACTTGTTCTCGCTAGAGTTTTTTTATTAAATCACGCATTAAAAGGGAGTGTTCGGAGTGTATTTAGAGCAAAAAGAGCTATTTGCCCACCATCCATTTATCTTAGAAAATGGGGAGCGGCTTGGTCCGATCACGATCGGTTATGAAACATATGGTACTTTGTCCCCTGAACGGGATAATTGTATTTTGCTGGAACATGCGCTTACCGGTACGGCACACGCAGCTAAACATGATGAAGCAGATACGCCTGGCTGGTGGGATCCGTATATTGGACCGGGCAAAACAGTTGATACGAATAAATATTTTGTTGTCTGTACCAATGTGTTTGGCGGCTGTAGTGGGACGACTGGTCCCTCCTCTATCAATCCACAAACAGGAGAGGCCTTTCGTCTTGAATTTCCAGGCTTTAGTGTAAAAGATATTATCAAAGTACAAAGAGAGTTGTTAGAAGAACTACATATAACGAAGCTAAAAGCAGTCATTGGTGGTTCAATGGGTGGTATGCAGGCAACACAATGGGCGATCGATTATCCGGAAATAACAGAGAGTATCATCAACATCGCCTCTCCCCTCGCTTGCGGTCCTGATGCAATCGGCTATAATCTGATCATGCGTATGGCGATCCTGAATGACCCTGATTTCAACGGTGGAAACTATGTCGGGCAACCAGAAGGCGGACTTGCCACAGCCCGAATGATCGGCATGATGACGTACCGGACAAGCGAATTGTTTTCCAAACGCTTTGAACGCTTTACTGTGGCGGAATCTTCCCCGCGAGCTTTTTCCAAAGAGCATTTCCAGATCGAGTCTTACTTGCAGTATCAGGGCGACAGTTTTGTGGAACGCTTTGATGCTAACAGCTATCTTTATCTGACCAAAGCGATCGATCTTTTCGATGTCACATCAGCAGCAGAAAATGAACGGCCACCATTTTCCGATATTTCCATTCCCTACTTATTGATTGGTATTACGACGGACCAACTGTTTCGCATCCATGATATCCGCAGACACTATCGCCTTTTAAAAGAGTGGCATGTTCCTGTCCACTATCACGAAATTGCTTCGGAATATGGACATGATGCTTTTTTAGTCGAAGAAGAAAAAGAAAAATTCGCGCCTGTCATTCAGCATTTTTTAGAAACAAAAACATTATCGACAATGCTATAAAAAAGCTGTCCTGATGGACAGCTTTTTTTATCGTACCAAAGCCAGCACCGATTCCTCTAAATCGTAATTGACTGCGGTAACACCATATTTTTCGTGTGATTTTGATTTGATCATAACGCTTTTTCTCTCGTGAGAAGCGACTTTGGCGATTCGCTTTTTTGTCCCTGTCTTGGTGTCTATTGCATATACATTGTAACCTACGACGGCTGCTTCCGGTGTGGAATGCCAGCTCAATGTCTGACCGCTTTTTTCAAGGTGGGTCGGGGCAACTGGTTTTTGCAAATGTTCTTGCCCGGAGTCATTCGTTAATTCTGCTGAAACTACCAGACGATCGATATGAGTTCGGCGCTTATGGTCAAAGGTTCCGGTGCAGGTAATCAAGTTAAGCATCGGCTTTGTATTGCTGCCAAAGATTTCAGATACTGGAGCTTTTTCTGCTAAATAACTTTTTTTCGTGCGAACAGTAAATGTCAGTTTGCGCTTGTTTTTATCATAGAGGTAAATATTGTCGCCAGGCTGTAGTTCTTTCAAATAAAAAAATACGGCTGGTCCTTTTTTACTGTCTACATGACCTGCGATCACTGCATTCCCATTGCTACCGGGATGTGTACCCGGCGAATACCATCCTGTTTCGACTGTATTCGCTGGTACTTCCATTTCCCCGTTTTTTGCTTCTCCAACGGTCTTCACAGCAGCCTTTGCTTGGATTGCAGGGATCTCGATTCGTGTTGGTTCGATTCCCTGCTGATTGTTTCTCTGACGGTTTTGGATCGTTTCGATTTCAGCTTGTTTGCTTTTCAAAACGGGAAAGCCGGCGATTCGGTTGACCACACTGCCGGATTCTTTTGGACGGTCATGAACTACCTTGATCTGCTGCTTACTTGCCTCGCTAAAAATGCCAAACGGCTTTAGCCAAATCGTTAACCCAATGATGAGTACTGCTGTGAAAATGAATGTTAGAGAAAGCTTTTTCATCCGTGAACACCTCTATTTGTTGCTTTTTACTTGACGGAAAGTGATAAATCCAGCAATGGCTAGGATAAGGGCTGTAAGAGCTACCCAGATCGTTGTCATCATGGAAGTATTATTTTCTGCGCCGCCCATTCCTGTATTCGGCATTTTAGTTGGGGCATTGTCCATAAATTTATCTGGATGCTGCATAACGATCGCATTACTTAACGCTTTACCGATGTCGAATGTTTGTGCAAATCCTTCACGCCATGTCTTGTAGCTTGCTGCATAGTTTCCTTGATTGCCTTGTTCAAATGCCATGGTTACTAATTTTTCGTGCTGCATGATGCCTTCATAAGCTGCTTGTTTCGGTAATTTATTGTCTGTAGCCGTGGACAAGAATGTCGAAAACTCATCTGCAAAATCTTTTGTCAATCTCATTTTCGCTTTATCTTCACCATTTTTGTTATCCGCTGCTGTCGCGCTAGCCAAGTCGGCTTGGGCAGCGATGTGATTTTTATTCCATACGTCACCGAATTGTTTAGAAGCATCATTACCATAAACGGAACCAATCGCTGTTTTTAAGCCTTCTGTATTTTGATCTTGTGCCCAATTGACAAAGTCATAATCCGGAGAGCCTTTTGTTCCTTCGTTCAAACTACGGACAGCAAGTGCATAATGTTGACTGATCAGCATATTCAAACCGGAACGTAAGTCAGCTGCTTTTGTATCCGCTTTTGTATTATCAAATTTTTCCGGTTTTTGTGTGGTGATTGCTGTGCTTAGCGCTTTGGAAACTCCAAAGATTTGTTCATATCCTTTTAGGAAATCTTCGTTGTATTTTTTATAATCTTTATCTACATACGCATCAAATGCTTGTTGTACGTCATTTTCATGTTCGCGAAGAGCTTGTTTTGCTGCCTTTTCAGGAAGTTTTCCTTCTGTCGCTGTATCTAAAAATTTAGCCATATCGTTAACAAATTTGTCGACTTCTTTATTTGCCTTATTTTGTGCTTGTTTGTCGCCATCTTTCACCGCTTGAGCATAATCGTCCGTTGCCATATTATGCGGGGCGAAAATCGCTTCAAATTGTTTGGCGCCATCTTCTCCATAGATATCAGCGATCGCCGGCTCCATGTCTTTTGCATTTTGGTCTAACGCTTTAGCAGCTTCTTTTGCCCCTTTGTCGCCGTCATAAGTTTTGACCATGGTATCGATCGCCAGCGTATAATGTTCCGAAAGCAAGTTGTCCAGTCCAGAACGTAATTCTGATGCCTTCGTTTCTACAGTCGGTTTCTCCGCTGCACTAACGTTTGCAGTCGCCATCGGTGTAAGTACAAGTGACAATCCAATAATTGGTGCAAGCAATCCTTTTAAATTCATTTTTTCCACTCCTTTTGATTTTGTCTACATAGAGCTAACGAATGAAAAATGGAAACGGATCACTTTTTTTAAAAAATTTTTTTTATGAAATAATACATCTTTTTTTGTTGTTTTTTCGTAAGCTATTATAGAAATACTTTTCCCGAGGATTATGTTATTCTTAGATGAGGTCACAGATAAGGGGGAATACCAATGTCTGACGTGGATATCATCTTGTACGAACAAGTAGAGGATGGCCAGCGGGAAGCACTAGAAGCACTTTATGACAAGTATCATAAGCTTATTTTCTCATTTGCTTATCGAATGGTTAAAAATAAAGAACTTGCAGAAGAGATCGTGCAAGAAGTCTTCATTAAGATCTGGACAAAAAAAGGATTATACCAAGCAGAGAAAGGCAAATTTTCTTCTTGGCTCCTTACGATCACACGTAATTTATCGATCGACCTGATCCGCAAACAAAAAGAAGTCCCCTATGAATTACAGGAAGAACGTGAAAAAGTTCCGGATGGGCAACCCTTACCGGAAGACTTAACGATCTGGAAAGAAAAACGAGCAGAAATAAATCAAGCGCTCGCCGAATTAAAAGAAAATCAGCAGCAGATCATCCAATTATTTTATTTCCAGAGCTGTACGCAGGTACAGATCGCGACTAAGCTGGATATTCCGCTCGGCACCGTAAAAGGAAGGCTGCGGCTCGCTTTAAAGCATCTAAAAGACATAATGGTGGAAAGGAGGAAATACGATGAATAAACAACAAGCAGAAGAAAAATTGATCGACTATTTAAATGGCTCGCTGACAGAATCAGAAGCGTGGCAACTGGAAGAAGCATTGCAACAGTTTCCCAGTCTGCAAGAAGAATTAGACGAACTAAATGCCTTAATGGCTGATTTGCCGTATTCCTCTGAACCTGTTTCCCCAAATGATGGTATGAAGGAACGCATATTGGAGAATGTATTCAAAACTGACGAAACAAGTTCTCCTGCTGTAGAAGAACCGACTGTGATCGTCCATAAAAAGAAACGGAATTGGATTATCCCTTCATTAGTAGCCGTCTTAGCACTTTCACTGATCGGCAATATCATTTTTTATCAAACACTCCAAGACCAAAAGCCAGCTACCCAGACCGCAACTGATACCAAGCGTGTGAAGATCTCTAAGGATCTCCAAGTTGCGAAAAATGCGCAGGGCCAAGCCATTGCCACTGTCATTCATGAAAAGAATAGCGACAAGCTTGTTATAGAAGCAAGCGATCTTAAAAAGCTTTCCGACAAAGAGCGCTACCAAGTCTGGCTGCTGAAAGACGGTAAACCAAAACGAGCCGGCACTTTCATTGCCAATAAAGACGGTAGTGGTGGCGCCGTGCATGCGATCGCGAAAACAGACAGTTATGATACTGTGGCGATCACTGTAGAACCTGATGAAAACAGTAAGACACCGAAAGGTCCGATTATTTTAAGTGCCAAACTTTAATCCACATAAAATAAATAAAAAGCTGGGAAAGATGATCCCCAGCTTTTTGATGTTCTTATTTTGTCCTGTCAGATCCGAGCTTGCTCCAAGCTGGGACTTTTTTAATCTTTATAAATCGATTCTGTCCGGTTCAGCCATGCATAAAGCAAGCCGATAACGACTCCCCCGCCGACAAAGTTTCCTAAGAAGGCAAGTACTAGATTCTGGACGACATTTCCAACTGTCATAGCTGCCATTGTTCCATGAGAAGCAAAGAAGGCAAGCGAGAACGATGAAAAGTTGGCGATAACGTGCTCAAATCCTAAGAATGCAAAGATGAAAATAATAAAGATCATGCTGATAACTTTACCAGCGTCATCTTTCATCCGTAATGTACAAAGAACAGCAGTATTCACGACGATATTGGCGAAAATACCTTCTACAAAAATTTGAACCGGTGTTTTTTCTAATTTCCCGGCCACGGCTGTAAATAAAAAGTGATCGGGTGGTAAATTATGAAATGCTGATGTGAGGGAAACCAAGTAGCCGGCGATAATCCCGCCAACCAAGTTGAAACCTACACATAATAATAAGATTTTAAGTGCCTTACTCGGACGCACGATTTTTTGATAAACACCTGTTGTCATATACATCATATTCGATGTACCTAATTCTGCATTCATATAGATGATCATTACGAGCGACCAACTAAACATAAATGCATAAGTGATTTTCCCGAGACCGGGTGCAAAATGATCTACTTTATCCCCTATCATAACAGCCACTGCTGTTCCAAGTGTTAGGAATAAACAAGCTAGCATCGCGCGTAAAATATAACGAAAAATACTATTATTAACTAAATCCACTTTCTTACGCGTACTATAATCGATCTTTTGCATTAACGGACTGTTTTCTGCATCCACAACTTTCATCTCCAACTGAAAAAATTTTAGCCACCTTTTCGGCTTGTTCATTGTATCACGAAATCTATTCATTGAAAACAGTTTTCATAGATTTTTTTCAATCAAACGCTTTCAAATCATATTGTGCTAATTCCCTGTCCTATGGCTATTCAAACCCAATGTTTTTGATTTTGTTCAGAGGGAAAAAGATAATTAATATTGCGATAGAAAGGATGGTTAGATGTCAGACAAAAAAACAGGAAATGTCGAAACACAAACCCCAAAAGAAGGTTATTTGATTGATGACGAATCGAAAAACGTCCATCCGGCTCCGAAAATCGTAAGCGATGATTATAAACCTGCGGATAAACTCCATGATAAAGTCGCGATCGTGACCGGTGGTGACAGTGGAATCGGTGCTAGTACAGCACTTTATTTTGCTAAAGAAGGGGCGGATATCGTTTTCACCTATTATGATGAAGAGGAAGATGCTGCACGGATGGTCGATTTGATTGAGGCAGAAGGTCGCCAAGTCGTTTCCATCAAAGGCGATGTCGGGGAGGAATCCTTTGCCGAGGAAGTTGTGAAAACGACGGTTGCTAAATTCGGCAAGATCGATATTTTAGTCAATGTAGCTGGGGAACAGCATGTCCAAGAACATCTTACAGACATCACCGCAGCACAACTCGATCGTACGTTTAGAACCAATATATTTAGTAACTTCTACTTTATAAAAGCTGCTCTTCCCCATTTGACGACGGGAGCATCTATTATCAATACTGCTTCCATTACTGCTTACCAAGGAAGTCCGGCGTTGCTTGATTATTCTTCGACTAAAGGCGCGATCGTCAGCTTTACTCGTTCCCTTTCGCAAAATCAAGACCTGTTAGATAGGAAAATCCGAGTAAATGCCGTCGCGCCAGGTCCGATCTGGACACCGCTTATCCCGGCGACGTTTACCGAAGAACAGCTGGAAAATTGGGGCGATACCGTTCCATTAGGACGTTCTGGTGAAGCTTATGAACTTGCACCGGCATATGTTTACCTTGCTTCCAGTGATTCTAGTTATGTAAGTGGGCAAACCATTCACGTCAATGGCGGCACTGTCATTAACGGCTAACGAAAGGAGGACAAAAAATGCCTTGGACAATGGATGATTATCCAGATTCATGGAAAAACCTGGATAAATTAGAACGAAAAAAAGCGATCGATATCGGAAATGCATTATTGAAAGAAGGTTACAAAGATAGCCGAGCGATCCCGATCGCAACTGAGCAAGCTAAAGAATGGTACAAGCATGCTTCTGCTAGCGAAAAAGAAGATCTAAAATCAAAACATGTCACTCAGCATTCCAAAGACTCTGATTCCAGCGGAGCGGATACCGTCGATAAGCCGGTACATGTCCGCTACAAAGAGGATCATTGGGAAGTGAAATCTGAAGGTGCCAAACAAGCAAGCCATACTTTCGATACGAAGGAAGCAGCAAAAAAACGTGCTGAAAAAATTGCCGATAACCGTGGTACCAAAGTGATCGTGCATAAAAAAGAAGAGTAAGCAGCTGCTTACTCTTCTTTTTGCTTAAAAATCCGTAAATCGTTTTGCGATCTCTTGTGGCCTTGTAATTGCTGAACCTACCACAACAGAATATGCTCCTCTTTTATATGCTTCTACCACTTCTGCTGGCTCTGTAATATGTCCTTCGCAGATAATAGGGATCGAGATAGTATTACGCAATTGTTCGAGCAGTTCAAAGTCAGGGCGCGGACGTGTTTTGGTATAAGGAGTATAACCGGATAATGTAGTCGATACGCAATCAAATCCGACTTTTTCGGCCGCTATCCCTTCTTCTACATTCGAAATATCCGCCATTGCTAATTTATTTCCTTCGTGGATCTTGGCAACTAGTTCGCGTGTCGTTTCTCCGCCCGGCCGTTTTCGGTCTGTCGCATCTAATGCGATCATTTCAATATTGGTTTCTAGTAATGCCTCTACTTCCTTTGACGTCGCTGTGATATAAATCTCGGAGTCCGGATAATCGTGTTTGATAATACCGACGATCGGCAAATCAACATGTTTGCGTATCTCTTCAATATCAGCCACGCTATTCGCACGAATACCAGCTGCTCCGCCCTGTGCGACTGCCAGCGCCATTCTTCCCATAATGAAGGAACTGTGGAGCGGTTCGTTTTCCAACGCCTGGCAGGAGATGATCACTTTTCCTTTTACCTGTTCAAGCATAATCTTCCCCCCAATAAAAAACACTCCTTGCAGAAAAATGTAACAGCAAGAAGTGTTTTTGTCTATTCTTTTGGTTTATTTTGTTCTTGTGTTTCTCCCGGTTCTACTGGCGGATATTGACTTTCCGGTTGAACACCGTATAGTCCAGAGATCCGTTTGAACCAGTCAAAAGTATGCATGACCACGACGCGAAGTACCGCGTAACCTGGTACAGCGAAGATGACGCCAAGGACACCGAAAAGATTTCCGGCAACCAAGATGACAAATAGAATCGTGATTGGATGTACTTTTAGGGATTTACCCATGATTTGTGGTGAAATAAATTTACCTTCCAGTAATTGTACCAATACCCAGACAACGACTAGCTTGAGCAAGAGCCAAGGCGATACGACGATTGCAATGATGATCGCTGGCGTGATTGCGATTGCTGGTCCTAAGTAAGGAACAACGCTTGTGAAAGCCGCGATGATCGCAAGTGTCAGACCGTATGGTAACCCAATGATCAAGTAGCCGATATAAAGCAAGATACCAATACAGAAGCTGACGATGATTTGACCACGGATATAAGAACTGATTTGATGGTTTGCTTCTTTTAAAACTTGTCTGCTGTGTGCTCGTGCATTAACAGGAAGCAATTTTAAAATAAATTCCGGCAGTTTTTTGCCGTCTTTCAATAAGTAGAACAAGACAAATGGTGTCGTAACGATCGCCAAAACAACTTCGGTAACTGTACCGACAAAGCTGCCGATACCATCGATCGCGCTATTGACAAAGCCTGTTCCTTTCGAAGAGATCGTTTTTGTGATCTCACTTAAATTGGAATTCAAGCGCTCTCTGATTTGATCAAATAAGCCTGTTTTCGAAAAGTTATCGAGCTCATTCGTAAGCGTATCCCAATAATCCGGGAACTTATTCAGTAAGCTGGCAATTTGATCTTTCACTGCCGGTACGACAAAGCTGAAGAGTACGATCAACGCCCCGATAATAACGAGATAGAGCAGACCGATCGACCAGCCGCGTTTCCATTTATGTTTTTCCAGCCAATCTACCACTGGATTGAATAGGTAGTACAGGATTCCCGCTAAAATGATCGGCGCAGCGACCGTTTTTAAAATAACCCCTACCGGCTTGAAAATAAACGATATTTTTGTGAGAAGTAAAATATCTAACGCAACGATCAGAAAGATAAGTAATGCCAATACAAACTTATTCTCTATAAAGAATTGCTTAAACTTGGATAATTGATTTTTCATCTATTCACCTTCATTCCTTTTTATATATTCTTGAGTTACCCTTATTCTACCTAAAAAACATGGCACTGTCTAACCTTATCCCATTACCAACCCATCTGGTTCCAGTTCCAGCAAAGCATGTGCGAAATAAAAATGATACTCGGATTGGAATTTTTTAAACAATTCGCCGCCTTCTTTTTGATACATCACAAGCGGATCTTGCTGCGCGTAAGCACGCAGATGGATCCCTTCGCGTAACTGTACCATCTCATCTAAGTGCATGACCCACATTTGATCCATGAGATTTAGATAGACTTCTTTCTCGATCGCACTCATGGTTTCGGCAGGGATTTTTTCGCGTTGTCCTTTATGCCAGTTGATCAATTTTTCAATCACGACATCTGGATCTTCACGTTTGATTTCTTCCATAGACATAGGGAAGGAAGTTCCTGCTAAAAATTCTTCCTGACGTTTATAGGCTTCCTCCATGGTTTGCTCGTCGCCTGTTACTTTGAAAGTTTGTTCCGCGATCTCCCGCAAGATTTTTTCAGAAGATACGCCAAGCTTTTGACGCTGCAGTAATTCATTCCGCTCTTGATAAACCATTTTTCGTTGAAGGTCAATGACTTCATCGTAGGAGAGCAGCTCTTTCCGCAGATCATAATTGGCGCCTTCTAGACGTTTTTGCGCCTCGTATACATAAGTATGCAACCGCAGTTTGTTAACTGGTTTGCCTGTCCGCGGTGCCCGTCGCAACAATTTTTCCCGCAGCTTTATCCAGCGTTTGCTATCATAATCCGCCAACAGGTCATCCTCCAGAGAGATCATAAACTTACTAAAGCCAAGGTCCCCCCGTCTGCCGGCACGTCCCATCAGCTGCAGATCGATCCGCCTACTTTCATGACGTTCTGTACCGATGACGGCTAATCCCCCCAGCTGATGGGCATCTTCATCTAATTTGATGTCCGTCCCACGTCCAGCCATATTTGTCGCTAAGGTCACCATACCTCGTTTACCCGCTTTCGCAATAATCTCGGCTTCCTGGGCATGGTTTTTAGCATTCAGCACTTGATGCGGAATATTGGCATCGGTGAGCAAGCCGCTGATCCATTCATTATTTTTGATTGAGGATGTTCCTATCAAAGTAGGCTGACCCTTATCATGACGCCACGAAACTTCGTAGATGATCGCCCGGCCTTTTTCTTTTTGCGTATAGAAAATGTCATCAGGCATATCTTGCCGGTTGACTTTTAAATTGGTAGGGATCACCACGACGTCCATGCCGTAGATCTCTTTAAATTCTTCTTCTTCCGTCTTTGCCGTCCCCGTCATACCAGAAAGCTTTTTGTACATCCGGAAGTAGTTTTGGATCGTGATCGTTGCCAGTGTTCGCGATTCCTCTTTGACAGCAGCACCTTCTTTTGCTTCGATTGCTTGATGTAGGCCGTCATTGAAGCGACGTCCCGGCAATGCTCTGCCTGTATGCGGATCAATGATCAGCACTTCATCATCGAGCACGACATAATCCTTATCTTTCTGCATCAAAAAGTGCGCACGCAATGCCAGCATCGTAATCCGCAGAAAATTTTGCGCTTCTTCTAAATATAGCGACTCAACTTGCCAAAAGCGTTGGGCTTTCTCAATTCCGGCATCATTCAGCCAAACAAATCGTTTTTGCTCATCGATCTCATAATCATCTTTCAGCATACTTTGGACGAGTAACTCAGCATCTTGGTACAAGGAAAGATCTTCTTCTTTTTTATCTGAGATCAAAAGCGGCGTTCTTGCTTCATCAATAAGAATTGAATCTGCTTCATCGATCAACACAAAATCTAGTCCTGACTGAACTTTATCTTCCCAAGCACGGACCATGTTATCACGTAGATAGTCAAAGCCAAACTCTGCCGCGGTGCCATAAATGACATCTGCTGTATAAATGGCTTTTTTCTGAAATTTATCTAGCTGCGCTTCGTTCAGTGCAACGGATACACCTAAATATTCCAAGACCTGTCCGATCTCCTCGCGGTCCCGTTTCGCCAGATATTCATTTGCGGTGATCAAGTGCACACGATTGCCGCGAATAACCTCGATATACATCACAAAAAGCGAAACAAGCGTTTTACCTTCCCCGGTTTTCATTTCCGCTACTTTACCGTCGCCTAGTACAAGAGCTCCGATCAATTGAACAGTAACCGCTTCTAAACCGGTGATCCGTCTTGCAGCTTCTCGAGCAAGTGCAAAAATATTGATCTTATCTCGTTCTGTCATTTCTTTTGTTTTAAATTTTTCACGCCAAATGGCCGTTTGTTCTTTTAATTCCGCTTGGTCCATATTGTGATACAGACCTTCTTTTTTCACAATTTTCCGAGCGACTTCACGGTAAGCTCGGACGATTCGTTTGTCATTAAAACTTTGTTCCATTCTTATCGGCCTCCATCTTCCCTCATTATACAATAGATAAAAGAGTTAGAACAAATTCTTTTTTCCACAGTAATAATTTTCTCATTACTGTGGAAACGGTAAATATAATATTACAATTAGATTAAATTTATCCACCAGATAATTAGAAATTTTCTAATAAAAAGAAAATTTATATGTGATTTAGTTTACATTATCCTCTGTAAATGGCAAATTTATACTATTCCGCGCCTTAGGAAACACACGTTCTACTTCTGTTTATTACAACAAAGTTACAAATAACAATGATTTAAAAAGTAATTTTATTTGCTTTTGTAATAGACACATTGTCTTTTGAATTTAAAGTCTGTAAAATGGATATTAATCAAGCAAATCTGTTGAACTCATTCATTGATATAATCGGAATTTTAAAACTGAAATATAGAAAGGGGTCACATTTAATATGAAAAAAGCAACGATCGTTTCCGCTGCTGCTGGAATAGCTGTCACAGCATTCGCTGCTCCATCGGTTGTCTCAGCAAATACAGTGGTTGTCGCATCTGGTGATACACTTTGGGGGATCGCTTCCAAAACTGGTACTACCGTTGACCAACTAAAACAACTCAATAAACTTGACTCTGATAGAATCGTACCGGGACAAAAATTAACAATCAAAGAAGTAGCTGCTCAAAAAGTAGAAAAATCTGTTAGTGCAACATGGCTGAATGTTCGTCATGCTCCTGACGCAAATGAAAAAATACTTACTTCCCTAAAAGGCGGTACAGTTGTCAAAGTAGAAAGTTCTGAAGCTAATGGTTGGAACAAGATCTCTTTTGACAATGGTAAAACTGGTTATGTAAACGGAAAATACTTATCTGACGCAAAAGTCGCTGCTCCTGTCGTTACGAAAGCAGTGACCCACAAAGCAGAAGCAAAAGTCGCTGCTACTTCGACACACGCAGTTAAAGTGGATACGAACGCTTCTACTTACAAAGTAAAAAGCGGTGATACAATCTGGGCTTTATCTGTCAAATATGGCGTTCCTGTTCAAAAATTGATCGAATGGAATAATCTTTCTTCTTCTTCGATCTATGTTGGTCAAACGATCGCAGTAAAAGAAGCGGCTGCTAAAGCTGCTCCAACAACTGTAAAACAAGCCGCTCCTGCTAAAGTCGCTCCGAAACAAGAAGTGAAGCAAACAGCACCGGCTAAACAAGAACAAGCAAAACCAGCTGCTAAAGAAACAGTGAAACCAGCTGTTTCCAAGCCAAAAGCAGCTACACCAGCCCCTACAGCGAAACCAGCTGTAGAGCAAAAAGCAAGTACACCTGCAGTTGACACAAACGCTGCTACTTATAAAGTACAAAATGGTGATTCCCTTGGGAAAATCGCTTCCTTATTCAAAGTTTCAGTAGCTGATCTAACAAACTGGAACAACTTGAATGCAACCAGCACGATCTATGCTGGTCAAGAATTGAGCGTAAAAGCCAGTGCTGCAAAACCAAAACCAGCTGCTCCTGCGAAACCAGCAGTTTCTAAACCTGCTACCAGCACACCAGCTAAAGTAACACCAACTAATACAACAAATAACAGCACGCCAACAACAAATGTAAACAACAATACTTCGCAGTCTAGCAGTGCAAGCTTCTCTGCATTATATGCAGAAGCTAAAAAACACTTAGGCAAACCTTATACTTGGGGAGCTAGAGGCCCAAGCACATTTGACTGCTCTGGTTTCACTAGCTATGTTTTCAATCAAGTAGGTCTTAGCCTTTCTGGAAACTCTGCAACACAATATGCAAACTCTACAAAGATCTCTGAATCGCAAGCACAACCAGGCGACTTGGTATTCTTTAACTACGGCAGCGGCATCGCCCACGTTGGTATCTACATCGGCGGCGGACAAATGATCGATGCACAAGATAACGGCGTTTCTATCGATAATATCCATGGAAATGGTTGGGGACAATATCTAGTTGGCTTCGGTCGCGTAGCTAATTTCTAATAACGACTAATCACTAAGACCTGTAGGCGAAACAGCTTACAGGTCTTTTATTTGAATAGAAAGAGTGATAACATGGCAAAAACGTATACGATCCTTGCAGAAAATCAGCAGATCGCCAAAAAATACCGAGGCGGCTATCCCCTGATCCAAGCAGATAACTTTAAAAATTGGCCGCAGCAGATCGAAGAAGGCGCGGTATTGATACTAGCAGATCCTGGCCAAACATTTATCGCAAAGGGCTATTATGGCAAACAAAACAAAGGCGATGGCTGGGTGTTTTCTCAAAGAGAGACTGAACAATTGGACGAGACCTTTTTCACAGCTCGCTGGAAAAACGCTTTGCAAAAACGCCAAGCGCTCTTTGCAGATGAAACTACCACAGCATTTCGTTTATTTAATGGTGAAGGCGACCATTTTGGCGGATTAACGGTCGATTATTATGATGGTTATCTCCTTTTCCAATGGTATAGTGCCGGCGTCTATACCTATAAAGAAGCGATCATCCAAAGCTGGTTGCAGTTTGATTTTGTCAAAGGTATCTATGAGAAAAGACGCTTTGATAATACGCAGCAAGAAGATTTCGTTGCAGGAGAGCAAGCGGATTTTCCGATTATGATCCAAGAAAACGGTATTTCCTATGCAACTTATTTAAACGATGGTTGGATGACCGGTATTTTTCTTGATCAGCGCCAAGTAAGGCAGCGGATCACAGACGCGTATGCGAACAATAAGCGCGTTTTAAATACCTTCTCCTATACCGGTGCTTTTTCCGTTGCAGCGGTCATGGGCGGTGCTTCTGCTACTACAAGTGTTGACGTTGCCGGACGCAGCCGAGCTAAAACACAAGAACAGTTTGAAGCGAATGGGATTGACCCTACTTCGCAAACGATCATCGTGGAAGATGTTTTTCAGTACTTCAAATATGCAGGACGTAAACAACTCGAGTTTGATCTGGTCGTCATCGATCCACCTAGTTTTGCACGCACAAAAAAGTTGACTTTCCGAGTTGCCAAGGACTACCCGAATTTGCTGAAAGAAACGATCGCGATCACTGCTGAAAAAGGGCACATCATCGCTTCGACTAATTATGCGGGTTATGGAATGACCGCTTTTAAAAAAGTAGTCGCAGAAGCCTTTGCAAATACAGGCCGAAGCTACCGTATTGTGGAGAGCTACACACTCCCTCCTGACTTTGCAGTCGATAAGGCATTTCCAGAAGGCAACTATTTAAAAGTTTTATTTATTGCATTGGACATATAAAAAAGACAGCAATCTAGCTGTCTCAGACTGAAGAAAAACACCATTTCAATCATTTCCTAGCTATTCCCAGCTTGGCGAAAAATGATTAGATTCTAGGCAAAGTCGAGTACCGAAGCGGAGCGTACTTAAGTACGTGAGCATCGAAACGCAGACTTTAACGACGAAGATGAGCGTTTTTCGCCAAGCTGAGACAGCAATCTAGCTGTCTTTTTTATAATAACTCCTTTAGCGCTTGCGCCTCTTCTTCCGTTAGGGTGATTCCTTTTCCCATTTTCTCATGATCCTCCGACCAATCACGGATATCATACTTCGGCTCTCTGCCATTCCAGCTAACTTTATTCAACTCTTTGCGCCAACCGCGGGCATTTTCAGAAAGCACACCGACTTCTTCTACGATCTCATATTCGATATTTGCCATTTATAATTGGTCTCCTTTCTTTTTTTCCTATAAATATAGTATCATAAATATAATATGGATTCAGCACACAGACAGAAAGGTGGCTTCTAAAATTGGATAAGCAAGACTATTTACTGGAAACCTGTTTGATGGCAGGCAAGATCATGATGGAAAGTGGCGCAGAAATGTATCGCGTGGAAGATACGATGATCCGGATCGCGGATACGGCCAGTAAAAAGCGCGGTATCAGTTTTGTGACGCCTACTGGTATTTTCATGTCGCTGGAAGGTGAACAGAATATCCAGCTTAAACAGATACCGGCGCGAACGATCAATTTGGAAAAAGTAGCGATGGTCAATGAGCTTTCCCGTTCTTTCGCTTCTAATGTGTTGACGCTTCAAGAGCTGTATCAGCAGCTGATGGCGCTAGATGACGAAACCAAGCACTTCCCTGTTTGGTTGCAGATCGCAGCCGGCAGCCTCGTGAGTGGGACGCTGATGATCATTTTCGGCGGCGCTTGGTATGATTTTATTGCGACTTGTTTGATCGGTGGACTTGGCTATGCGATCTATTATTATGCTAATTTATGGGTCAAAGTCAAATTCATGGCCGAGTTTCTTGCTTCCTTTGCCATTGGACTGTTTGCGGTCTTAGCTGTCCATCTGAATTTGGGTATTCATTTAAGTACGATGATAATCGGTAGTTTGATGCCACTCGTTCCCGGGGTCCCGATCACCAACGCTGTCCGCGATTTGCTCGCCGGTCATCTGCTGAGCGGAATGGCGCGCGGTACAGAAGCATTGCTGACCTCTTGTGCCATCGGGATCGGTATTGCTGTCATCTTTCGATTTTTCTTATAAAGGAGGAGTTTTATGTTTGCTACGATCTTGATCCACATCATCTGTAGTTACTTGGCAACGGTCGCCTTTGCTATCATTACGAATGTCCCGCGGAAAACGCTAAATGCTTGTGGCTGGACAGGAGCAACGGGCTGGATGGCTTTCTGGCTCTTCCAAAACTTCCACTTGGGTGTAGGCGCTGCCTCGATGGCAGGAGCTTTTGTGGTAGCCGTCTGTAGTCATTTTTTCGCGAAGTATAAAAAAATGCCGATCACGATTTTTAATATTCCCGGCCTTGTCCCGCTTGTTCCCGGTGGACTCGCTTATCAAGCTGTGCGTAATTTTGTGCTTGGCGATTATATCGAAGCGATCGGTTTTACGGTTCAAGTTGGTGTCGTGGCAGGTGCGATCGCAGCAGGCATCATGCTATCCGAAATATTCAACCATAGTATCCGCCGCTTTCGGGAAAATAAAGAACAAATCTAAAAAACACACGCTCTCTTCCGCATGTCAGCGGCTTGATCAGCGTGTGTTTTATGTTAGTGTCTGGAAATGTTGACAGTGGTAAAGACAAATTTATCATACCGATGGCGGGCTAATGAATATTCAAAAGCTGTGCCATTATTTAAGTAAACCGTTTGCTCTACTTCAAGCACCGGCTCTTCTTTCGTACAGTGCAAATATTCCCAATCGAGTTCGCCTGATTTATCAGCGCGGATCTGTTTGTAAGAACTTGCTAGCTTCAAATGTAGCTCTTCTTGGATGTACTTGTAGATCGAGCCTTCTAATACAGACTGGTTGATCCCGGGGATCACTGTCACAGGCATATATGTCTGTTCCAATACATAGGGCTCGTCCGCTACGCTGCGGATCCGTAAAATATCGTAAATTGGCGTTTCACGTTCGATATTGAGCCGTTCCGCAATCTTTTCGGTTGGAAAAATAACTTCAAATTTAATGACATTACTCGTCACACCTTTATCGTCTAACAGCTTTGTAAAGCCATTCAATTCTTGATTATGGATCGTCAGCCGTTCTGCGTCAAGTGCCGATTTGATGATGAAAGTACCATGTCCTCGTTTTCGATAAAGAAAGCCTTCAAGGACAAGTACCTCGAGCGCTTTTTTCATTGTCATTCGACTACAGCCGAATTCCAGGGCGAGCGTCATTTCATCTGGTATCGGTTTATCTAACGGATACTTGAGATTCAAAATGCGGCTTCGCATTTCTTCTGCGATAAAACTATACTTCGTTTGATTTTGCGCCACAATACTCCTCCTCTACTTGCTTTCCTTATTTTACCACGCCTATCTTAGTCTTCAAAGCCATTATTTGCAGTAAGCTCTTTATACCAGTAACCAGATGCTTTGATCGTCCGTTTAAAGTTATTATCTAGATCGACTTCGACTAGACCGTAGCGGTTTTTATAAGCATTGGCCCAGCTCCAGCAATCCATGAATGTCCATAGATGATAGCCTAGACAGTTGGCACCTTCATCGATGGCTTGATGTAAATAACGCAAATGATCTTTGATAAAATCGATCCGATAATGGTCATTGATCTTGCCATCAGCACCGCGATAACGATCTTCCCCTTCTACGCCCATTCCGTTTTCTGAAATAAAGAATGGAATATTGTTATAATTGTCCCGCAGATTGATTGCCATGTCGTAGATTGCTTTTTCGTAAATTTCCCAGCCACGATAAGGATTCATTTTGCGATAAGGCATTTCATAATTATCAAATAGATGTTCCGGAATGAACGGTGCATCTGGATGTGGCATGTACTCTTTTGCTTTGACACGACGCGGCTGATAATAATTGACGCCGAGAATATCAATGATGTTGTTTTTGATGATAGCAAGATCCTCTGCCGTATGTTCAGGGATGAAATCACGTTCGCGCAAGATCTCAACAAGATCTTCTGGATATTCGCCTTTCGTTACTGGATCTAAGAAAGAACGGTTATAGAAAAGATCAGCAAGATGGGCGGCTTTTAGATCAGCTGGATTTTGACTGCGCGGATAAGAAGGCGTCAAGTTCAAGATCACACCGATTTTACCGTCTTGATTCAATTCATGATAATATTTTACCGCCAAAGCATGGGCAAGTGCAGTATGATAAGCCACTTGTGCTGCACGACCGAAATCATGGACGTTTGGATAATGCATGTCATATAAGTAGCCCATTTCCACTGGCACGATCGGTTCGTTGAAAGTAAACCAATATTTGACTTTGCTGCCAAATAGTTCGAAACACGTTTTCGCATAGTTCGCATATGCATCTACCACGGCACGATTTTCAAAGCCGCCTTTTTCTTGCATAGCCATTGGCATATCAAAGTGATATAAGTTGATAAATGGCTCCACACCATTTGCGATCATTTCATCAAGGACATTATTGTAAAATTCCACTGCTTTCGGATTCACTTCTCCGGTTCCATCAGGGATCAGACGAGACCACTGGATCGAAGTCCGAAAAGAATTGTGCCCTGTTTGTTTCATCAATGCAATGTCTTCTTTATATTGATAATAAAAATTGGATGTATTTTGCGGACCTACACCATTAAAAAACTTCTCCGGTTCGATTTTGTACCAATGATCCCACACACTCGGTTTCTTGCCGTCGATAGTGCTGGCACCTTCCGTTTGTGGTCCGGATGCAGCGCTCCCCCACCAAAAGTTTTCTGGAAACGTATATTTCATTATTATCTCCTCCTTTTCGGTATTATTATAACTTATTTTTCTAAAAGTATAAACTAATTTTTATAAAAATATACAAGTAAAATTTTATATTGCGTAATGACTGAAAAAGGGCTACAATAAGCAAGTCGTATAAGTTCGGAAATAGGGTCCGGACGTTTCTACCAAGCAACCGTAAATTGCTAGGCTACGAGCTGCATATAGGAGTGTAGTGTCTATTTGACGCGCGCTTATTTGAAGCTCTTTCCAAATTATGTACGACAACATAAATAGGGAGGCTTTTTTTAATGAATCGTTTTTTTAAACTGCGGGAGAATAAAACTTCCGTACGCACAGAAATTCTTGCTGGACTAACTACTTTTTTATCCATGGCGTATGTCTTATTCGTCAACCCAACTATGCTGGCGACGACTGGGATGGATCTGCATGCTGTCTTTGTAGCCACCGTACTTGCCGCTGTTGTTGGTTCTGTAGTGATGGGACTTGTTGCCAATTATCCGATCGGACTCGCACCCGGGATGGGGCTTAATGCCTTTTTTGCTTATACGGTATGTGCGCAATGGGGTATCCCCTGGCAAACTGCGCTTAGCGGCGTATTGGTATCGGGACTTGTTTTTATTTGTTTAACATTATCTGGGATCCGCGAAAAAGTGATCAATGCGATCCCTGCTGAACTTAAATATGCCGTCGGTGCCGGCATCGGCTTTTTTATCGCCTTTTTGGGACTGAAAAATGCCGGGATCATCGTAGGTAACAAATCGACGATCGTCGCACTTGGAAATCTGCACAGCGGGCCTGTTTTACTAGCTGTCTTCGGAATCGTGATCACGGTCATTTATATGACACTTAACCTACGCGGTGCGATTTTCCTAGGAATGATCACGACAGCGATCATCGGCATGATTTTCGGACTGATCGCTGTACCGCATCAGATCGTTTCTGGGATCCCAAGTATCTCACCGACTTTCGGACAAGCAATCATTCATTTGTCCGACATCTTCACGCCACAAATGTTGATCGTGATCTTGACTTTCTTCTTTATCGACTTCTTTGATACAGCCGGTACATTGGTAGCTGTTGCTAATCAAGCTGGTTTCGTTAAAGATAACAAAGTACCGCGTGCCGGTCGCTCTTTATTTTCTGATTCAGTAGCGACAGTCGTCGGTTCTATCTTTGGGACTTCGACCACGACTTCTTATGTGGAATCCACTGCTGGCGTTGCTGCTGGCGGGAGAACCGGTCTGACCGCCATCGTTGTCGGCATCTGCTTTGCCTTATCGCTCTTCTTCTCACCGTTACTTGGCGTTGTCACTAGCGCTGTCACTACACCAGCATTAGTGATCGTAGGTATTTTGATGATCGGGAATGTAGCCCACATCGACTGGTCGAAATTCGAAACAGCTGTACCAGCTTTCTTTATCGTCTTGATGATGGTGCTTACCTTCTCGATTGCTACGGGAATCGCGATCGGCTTTATTTTCTATCCGATTACCATGGTATTGAAAGGTCGCTATAAAGAAGTCCATCCACTGATGTATATCATGATGTTGCTCTTTATTTTGTATTTTGTGTTTGTAGTATAGTAGGTAAACAAAAAAACGCATGAACCACATTTTATAATGGGGTTTTCATGCGTTTTTTGTTTGAAAGAATTAATTTTCGAGACATTTCTTAATCTGCTGACGAATTATTTCTAATTATACGGCATTGCATCTTTTCGTATAACAAATTATCTAATTCGGATAATTCTTCTCCATATTCGGAAATATTCACATAAAAGTAATAATCTTCTTGATTTGCTCGGAACTCTAACGATTGCTCTTCTGTATATTCTATTTCTTCAATTTCTTCATAGGGAAGGAATACTTGATTTATTTCCAGACCTTTATCATAGAAATTAAGATATTCTTTTTTCTTAAATAAACTAACTAGTCCCCAAATGCCAATTAAAAAGAAAATAATCATTAAGCCGATCATTAAGAATCTGGGGATTATGATTCCAGATCTTCCAATCGTAAATACCATTTCTTTGATAAAAGTAACATAACCAATCGCGCCACCAACAACAAAGCCACTTAACACCATTCCCAGTTTGCCGAAAATACTGTCGCCAGAAAAACTTACGATCGGAGTTTCTGGAGACATTTCAGTATTACTGTTTTTCATTTTTCCATCTCCTTCCGTTCATCACTTTTGAATCAATTTTAATTGCTTCGTTTCTACATCTCTAGTCAATAGATAATTTTTATTGGCCTCTATCATTGCATCCAACATAAACGTTTCACATTTGCTAACATTTCTATAAAGAATGCCTGGTCGGGACGTATGTATCTCCGCTTGCAACAAATGCTTCCCTTGCTTTAGATAGATACCTTCAATTTTTCCATAAGTTCCAAAAACGTATGGTTCCTTCCCATCTACCAATTTTACATTTACAGTTTTCCCGTAAATAAAGGGAATGTTAACCCCGAGCTTATCAAAATAGATAACACTTGCATTATCATTTTTATAAGCCTCTACTTTTTCTTTATGCTGATTTATGGTAGACCGCATTAAAAACCTAGAAAGTAGAGGGACTATAATAAGAATAGCTACTGCAACGCTAACAATCATGTAATAATTCATTTATTTATCTCCTTATATTCGAAAAATCTTAATCTTTCTTCTTAAAGCCTCTATCTTCAAATTCTTTTACGGTATCTTTATAACTGATATTTTTAGAATTACTTGAACCTCCTATAATAGAACTTGCTGTTTTTGAATCTATTTTATTTAAGTCGATCGTAGTTTTTAGAACCATGCTGCTCTTAGTAAATTCTGTTGTTAAGGATAATCCTTTCGCCCCTTTTTTGAATTCATTAAATTGAGTTGCTACATTCTTTTCCAACTCTTTTTTAGTTTTTTCATCTAGCTTTTTCTTTTCATCAATACCAAAATACGATAATGCATATTCCATTTTTTGACTGACTTTCTTCAGCTTATCTCCTTCATGTGTAAAAGCAACTTCCATTTTCGCACCATTTTCATTGGATATAAAAGTATCTGTCTCCGCTTTTTTCGCACTATTACCACAAGCTGCGACAACTAAGCTTATAGTCAGAATGCTTAGTAAAACAATAATTTTTTTCATTTGCTTAATCTCCCTTTTATTTGATTTGTGAATTAATTATATCAAAAATATAGGAGCGCACTTAAAAAAACAAAGCACAAAAAGCTTTATTTTATTACGAAAATATGGCAATAACATGTCAAGCATCTTTAAAATTGCTTTCCATAAAACAAAGAAGGGAACTCCCTACAGCTTTTCTTTCTTTGTATTTTCCAATATATGCTCATCTAAGAATGCCAGCGTCTGCTCCCACGCCAGCATGGCTTGCTTCGTTGATAAATCAAATTGATATTCATGCTTGATCTTGCCATCTTTTTTTGTAAAATATAATGTTTTCACCTGCACATGGTTCGCCCTTAAAGCACGCTCAAATGCTTTTGCGTGCAGATCAAACGAACTGGTATTACCATCTGTCAAAAATGTCGGCGGATAATCGGCGGAAATATGCTCCACGATTGAAGCCTGTTTCGCTTCCAGACTGTTTTCCCAATCGCGCCTGCCTAAGTAAGCCCAGCCGATCCGTTTCATAAAGAAGCGGCGTGCCGGATCTCTCACTTCCAGAATGCCCTGCAGATGATACGGCCCGCAGTAAAGCAGTGCCGCACGGATCGTCTCTATCGGGACAACCTGTTCAAGTCCCAACGCTTCTGCATAGTCTTTATTGGTTTGTATCGTAAGGAACTGAGCAGCCAGCTGAGCGCCCGCGGAATCTCCGCCAATGACCAGCCTAGCAAGGTCGAGCATTGGATAGTCCTGTTCCTTCGCTTTCAAAAAACGGTACGCATCTTGCATCTGCTGAACGGGACCGGGATAGATCCGTTCTGGCGCTACTTGATAATCGATCGATACAACAGTGTAGCCCTTACTAGCCATCATCGTACTCCAATAAGTCGCTTTTTCTTTATTTCCGCCGACGAAAAAACCGCCATGCACCCAAAAAATCGTGCCTTTTGGCTGGCTGTTTTCTTTCGGAGAGTATATATCCAGCCGATTATTTGTGAAATCGGAGGAATAGGAAATATTCTTTTGGATGCGGACTTTTTGCTGATAATCTGCATAATGCTTCGGCTTTTTCCCCTTCCCATACGAGCAAGCCCGCAGCAGATAAACAGCTAGATGAGGAGAAAATAAGCTGATGCCGATAAATACAATAAGTACGGCAGCAAGTATGACAAGCACATAGCTGCCTGCCTGAATAAAATAGTTCATGTCGACTCCTTTGTTTTGTTATAATAAAAATGAAAGGGAGGCCAGAGATTATGATTCCAGCTGAATTTGAAGAACGTGTCTTTACCATTATCAAACAGATACCTCATGGAAAAGTAACTACCTATGGACAAATCGCCTACATGGCCAAATTCCCCCGTCATTCCAGACTGGTCGGCAGTTTGCTAAAAAAATCCGTTCGGTCAAAAACCGTTCCCTGCCATCGCGTCGTTAATAGTATGGGCCGTTTAGTCCCAGGCTGGGAAGAACAGCGCTATTTGCTGGAAGGAGAAAACGTTCCGTTTAAGCCGAATGGTTATGTAAACCTAAAACTTGCTTTTTGGCAAGGCTAGTAGCCCCTGCCAACTTCACTCGCTTGATGAGCATCCGAACCATAAACGAGCGGTATGCCCATTTGTTTAGCACGCTGTACGACTTGTTCAGGTGGATACGTTTCCCGGCAATAGTCTTTAAAAAGTCCCGCCGCGTTATAATCTAATTCATAATTTCTCCTTTTGACAGATTGCAAGAGCTCCGTCATCTGCTCCATCGCCTGCGCTGTCCATTCCGTTCCTTCGTTAAAATAATGCTGGAATTTTTGGCAAAGCGATAGGTGCCCGATCCGTTTCGGTTTGTAGCTGCCAAGATCTGCCTCGATCGATGCTGCTACCATATCGAAGTAAGCAGAACGGGCCTTGGCAAAATCTCCATAATACCCGATGATTCCTTCTTGATAATCCTCCGGGCTGAAATCGATTCCCCGATACCCGTCTTTTCCTGGCAAGAAATGAACGGACAAAATACCATCATCTAATTGTTTTCCGTATTCTGCCAAAAAATCCCGCGTCCAATTTTCAAACGGCTTCAGATAATCGACTTCAAAACCGACCTCGATCGTGATATCGCTGGCATATTTATGTTTCAACGCATGCATTTTCTGCAGATAATAGCGCACATCGGTAAGCGCCATTGCCCCGGTTTCTACAACTTCCGGCGCGCCTCCGGATCGTTCTAGCAGTTCTGGCGGCAGCGGTGCATGCTCCGTGATCGCGTAATGACTGAAACCTTGCTGGATCGCTGATCGGATATAAAGCTCTACATCATCATTTGAACCATGTGGACAAAATTCTGTATGGGTATGACCATCTTTTTTAAGCAAATTCCATTCCTCCTGCCTATTCAGAATACACTGATTATAGCATAAAAAAAACGAGGAGACATTCCTCTCCTCGTCTTAACCCAAGACCTAATCAGCAATCACGGAAAAGCGTTTTCCAATGAAATCCCCTGTTTCGATCTCATCCACAACTGCCACTGCAAAATCCGCATATCCAATTGTATTTTCGCCATTTTCATTGAAAGTAAGCCTATCATTGGAAACAATGGTAAACCTATTTGTCAGCGGTGCATCAACAACAAATAACCTTGCCGGACTTGCATAAGTCCAATTGACATCCGTTCTGATTTTAAGCGCATCAAATGCTTTTGCCATTGAAGTAGCCAGCGCTTTAAACTCTGCAGGCATATTCGGATCATCGATCACCCGGCTTGATTTCGCTTCATCTATATATAAACTTCCCGCGCTTCCTACCACGAGCAACCGTGTATGATGATGTCCGGATAATTGATCCGCAAGTTGTTTCAGCGTGGTTTGATGAAGTAGCACATTTTGCCATTCCCCAAACGCATCCACCACTACATCAAAAGCAGCTAGTTCTTCTGTTTGCAAATCAAAAATATCTTTTTCGATAACATCAACAGATTCAGCAACTTTCGAGCGGTCACGCACGATCGTAGTCACCTCATGTTTTCGTTTTACTGCCTCTGCTAAAATAAGCTTTCCTGCGTTTCCATTTGCTCCAATAATTCCAATTTTCATTGTATCTCCTCCTAATATCTCTCATTACTATGAGTCTAGCATACCCGGATATACTTGAAAATTACGCACTTTTTAGTAAGCTAGTTACCATTCGGAAAGTGCACCGCTACAAATGTTGCTCTCCCCACGCTGCCATAGAATCCAAAATCGGTCGCAATGTTTTACCCAAGTCGGTCAATCGATATTCGACATGCGGCGGACTAACTGGAAATACTTCTCGTGCCACCAATTCATGTTCGATCATTTCTTTCAAATTCTGTGTCAGTACTTTGGGAGAAATGCCAGGGATAAGCCTCTGCAATTCATTGAATCTCCGTTTTTTAAATAATAATTCCCGAATAATCAAGACTTTCCATTTATTACTGATCAATTGGATCGTTTTTTCTACAGGACAATCCACAAGCGGTGTCAGCCTTTTCGATTCTTCCATCGTTATCTCTCCTTCAACTTCTCGCTCTTTCAAGTTTGCTTTAGTTTACTGTAATCTTTCCCACAATGCAAAAGATATTTTTCGCAAAAAATCAATTGGTTTACAAAAACGCTTTAGTGTGTTACCATGCTAATTAACTAAAATCAACATAAAGGAGTTAAATCACGTGAATTGGAATCGAAATTTGCCAGCTGGAACCAATGACAAACTATTTCGCGAAGCAGAATCGGCTTTTCAAGTCGAACAACAAGTAAACAGCTTCTTTCAAAACCGCGGATTTAAACGAATCGAAACACCGATCATGGAATTCGAAGATGTCTTCAGAGCTAGCTCCGAGAGTGCCGCTGCGATCTACCGCTTCTTTGACTCAGAAGGCCGAACGATCGCGCTTCGTCCTGATATGACATTGCCGATCGGCCGCGTGATCAGCACCGCCGCCATTACACTTCCAGTCAAATTATCCTACAGCGGAAAAGTATTCCGCGCCCACCCGGAATTGATCGGTGAACAAAACGAACAGACCCAAGCAGGTATCGAGATCATCGGCTTTTCCTCTCTCAAAGCAGAGCTGGAATGTATTTTAAGCGGAATCACGATTCTATCAAATCTAGCGATCCCCAATTTCCAGATCGAGTTAGGGCATGCGGTCATCTATCAAGAAATCTTGAAACAACTACAATTAGACGATAAGACGGAATTAATTTTCAGAAAATTATTACTAAACAAAAGTATTTCTGGTATCAAAACCTTTGTGGCCGAGAATCCTAGTTCCCTCGATGATTTTATTTTAGAATTACCATGGTTGTTTGGCCCTGCTGAAGAAATTCTACAAAATGCAAAACAACAGACTGATAATCGTGGTATTTTAGCTGCTTTGTCAGAGCTAGGACGCACGGTCCAACTTGTCGAACAGGTAGAACCCGATGTTGCTTTGAGTATCGATCTCGGTTTGATCCAAGATTTTGATTATTACACCGGTTTGATTTTCCGCGGCTACGCTGATCATGCTTCTGAACATTTCCTCAGTGGCGGTCGTTATGACCTTCTGCTGGAACGCTTTGGCGGAAACCCCACTCCTGCCGTGGGATTGGCACTGCATCTGGATAAGATCGTTCGTCTGAAAAATAAAATCGGGCAGCATTATAGAGCAAAAACGCCAGACAGCTTTGTCCATTATGGATTGGCCCAGTGGAAAGAAGCAGAACACTATCTCGCTGCTCATCCCGAAGCCGAACTTTCCTTTTTTGAGATTCCGGAAGAAAGCATTGCTTACGCGAAAAAATGGCAGATCAAACGTGTTATTTTGATCAATGAAGCTGGTATCGCAGAAATTTATCGGGAGGCGGAATAGGATGAAACCATTGAAAATCGCCTTGACAAAAGGACGGCTAGAAAAGTCTGCTACCCTATTATTGGAAAAAGCAGGCATTGACTGCACGCTGTTAAGAGAAAAAAATCGTAAACTCATTTTTGAAAGCACTACCCAGCCTGTCACTTTCATTCTCGCAAAAGCACCTGATGTGACGACTTACGTCAAACACGGCGTGGTGGATGTCGGAATCGTCGGTAAAGATATATTGATGGAGCAATCACGTTCACACTACGAAATGCTAGATCTTAAAATCGGCATCTGCCAATTTTGCCTTGCCGCTGTCAAACCTTTTGCCGCCGAAAATTATCGCCGTAAAGTGATCGCGACAAAATATCCGAACATCACCCGTAATTATTTTAACGAAAAAGGCGAAGATGTCGAGATCATCAAGATTGAAGGTTCCGTAGAACTTGCTCCGATCTTAGAACTTGCCGACGCGATCGTTGATATTGTAGAAACTGGTGCGACATTGCGGGAAAACGGACTGATGATACTAGATCAGATGTACCCGATTTCCGCAAGACTGATCGTCAACAAAGCCTCACTTAAACAAAATAAACAGCAGCTCGCAGGTTTCATCCATCGTTTAGAAGCTGCTACACGGGAGGAATAAACATGAAATGGTTGCAAGGAGATTTTACTACCATCAAAGAACTGTTAGAAATAGAACGAACTAAAGATGATCCCCAAACTAAAAAAACAGCGGATGCTGTAGCCGCGATTATCCAAGCTGTCCGTTACGAGGGCGATGATGCGCTACGTGCTTATACAAAGTCTTTTGATAATCAGGATATCCTTGATTTTCGTGTTAGCAGTGAAGCGATCACCGAGGCATTAAGCAGTTGCGATCCTGAACTCTTAAAAAGTTTGACGACAGCGAAGCAAAACATCGAAAGTTTTCATAAACAGCAGCTGGCAAATGGTTTTGTCGATACAGAAAAAGCTGGTGTCGTCCGCGGCCAATTATACCGCCCGATCGAAACAGTCGGCATCTATGTACCCGGTGGAACTGCCGCCTATCCTTCTTCTGTTTTAATGAACGCGATTCCCGCTAAGATCGCCGGTGTGTCCAGAATCGTCATGGTCACACCGCCTAGTGAAGCAGGAATCCCTTCCACTATTTTAGCTGCAGCTGCGCTTGCCGGCGTGGATGAGGTTTATAAGATCGGTGGCGCTCAAGCAATTGCCGCCCTTGCTTATGGCACAGAAAGTATACCAAAAGTAGATAAGATCGTCGGACCGGGTAACCGCTTTGTTGCGGCGGCAAAACGTGCTGTCTTTGGCGAAGTCGGAATCGATATGATCGCCGGACCTTCCGAAATCGTTGTCGCTGCTGATGAAACAGCCAATCCTGCATTTATCGCTGCTGATCTATTATCACAAGCAGAACATGATCCGGAAGCCGCCGCCATTCTCATCACTACTTCGCAAACGATTGCCGAGCAAACAGAAAAAGCAGTCACTGATCAGCTGCAAACTTTGGCAAGGCGGGCGATCGCGGAACAAGCTTTGCAAGACCACGGTAAAATCATCGTGGCAGCATCGACCGCCGATTTATTTGAAATTGTAAATCTCCTTGCACCGGAGCATTTGGAAATCCAGCTGGAATCCCCTTTCTCCTATCTTCATGCCGTCAAACATGCTGGTTCGATTTTCCTAGGTAACTATGCCTCGGAGCCGCTCGGCGATTATGTAGCCGGTCCCAACCATGTCCTACCGACATCTGGAACAGCACGCTTTTCTTCCCCACTCAGTGTGTATGACTTTCAAAAAAGAATGTCATTTGTCAGCTACACAAAAGAAGCGCTCGCAGCAGAAAAAGATGCGATCATCCGGATCGCAGAATCAGAAGGACTACAAGCTCACGCAAGAGCCATTCAAATTCGTTATAAGGAGGAATTTTAAATGCGCCAAGCCAAACGAAGCCGCAATACCGCCGAAACGGAGATCACGATCGCTTTGAATCTCGATGAAGAAACCCCCGCTTCCATCGATACGGGAGTCGGTTTTTTTGATCATATGCTGATCCTATTCGCCAAACATAGTCGAATCTCGCTCAATGTCAAAGCAACAGGAGATACGTATGTCGATGCCCACCACACAGTCGAAGATGTCGGCATCCTGCTTGGCGAACTATTTAGCGAAGCGCTCGCTGAAAAGCAAGGAATCAACCGTTACGGCACCGCTTTTGTACCCATGGATGAAGCACTTGGTTTCGCTTCGATCGATTTAAGCGGTCGGTCCTATTTGGTTTTCGATGCTGCTTTTGAAAATCCAAAATTAGGCGATTTTGATACAGAACTGACGGAGGAATTCTTCCAAGCGGTCGCCAATAATGCCAAGCTGAACTTGCATGTCCGTGTCCTCTATGGTACCAACACTCACCATAAGATCGAAGCGTTGTTCAAAGCATTCGGTCGAGCGTTCCGGGAAGCCATTACGATCAATCCTGATATCCAAGGCATCAACTCGACCAAAGGAGTGTTGTAAATGTTAGCGATCATTGATTATGACACAGGAAATACAAAAAGCCTGCAGAAAGCTTTTTCCTATTTACAAACGGATACAGTGATCACGGCTGACCCAGCAATCATCGCCAAGGCGGAGGCGCTCATTCTTCCAGGCGTAGGTGCTTTCCCCGAAGCAATGGCCGAGTTAACTTCCCGCGGACTTGTTCCTTTACTCAAAGAAGCCGATGCAGCTGGCAAACCGATTCTCGGCGTATGCCTTGGGATGCAGTTATTACTAGAAGGCAGCGAAGAACATCGTTATACGAAAGGCCTTGGATTAATTCCCGGCACTGCGAAACGACTGCCAGCTAAGCCAGCAATGCCAGTACCTCATATGGGCTGGAACCAGTTAGAGTTACAACAAGGATCCCCACTCACCAAAGGATTGGCAGGCGAATATGTATACTATGTCCACTCCTATTATGCTGATTGCCCGTCAGGCTATATTTACGGATCAAGCACCTACAGCACCTCGGTCACTGGCATTATTGCCGCGGGTCATACTTATGGTGTCCAATTCCACCCGGAGAAAAGCGGTCAAGTCGGCCTAACGATTTTAAAAAATTTCATGGAGGTGGTTCGCGCATGCAGATCTTCCCAGCAATCGATATAAAAAACGGTAAATGCGTGAGACTTTACCAAGGCGATTTTGCTAAAGAAACAATGATGAATGCTGATCCCATTGATCAAGCTGCAAAATTCGCCGCAGCGGGAGCGACTTTCCTCCATATCGTGGATCTTGATGGCGCTGTTTCCGGCAAACCAACCAACATCGCTTTGATCCAACGTCTCCAGCAGCAAGTAAAAATCCCTATCCAAGTCGGCGGTGGTATTCGCACCATGACTCAGGTCGATACGTATCTACGTGCCGGTGCTGAACGCGTCATCATTGGCTCCGCAGCGTTATCTGATCCGGATTTTGTCAAAGCAGCTGTGACGAAATATGGTGATAAGATCATCATCGGAATCGATGCGAAAAACGGCTTCGTTGCGACAGAGGGATGGCTGCAGTTGTCGGATAAAAAGGCCACGACATTCGCTGGTGAAATCGCCAAACTCGGTGTCAACACGATTATTTATACAGACATCAGCAAAGACGGTACACTGGCTGGTCCCAATTTCGAGGAATTACGTGCGATCCAGAAAAGCGCGCGAATTGCTGTGATCGCCTCTGGAGGGGTCAGCTCCAAAGCAGATCTGGAACAATTGGCTGCAGAAGGGTTTTACGGGGCGATCGCCGGCAAAGCCCTCTATGAAGGGAAAATCACCATGGCGGATGTGCTGGAGGTGGAAGGTCATGCTTACTAAACGGATCATTCCCTGTCTTGACGTGACAAATGGACGCGTTGTGAAAGGCATCAATTTCATCTCGCTTACTGATGTCGGCGATCCCGTAGCGATAGCTGATGCTTATAACAAAGCCGGCGCAGATGAACTTGTTTTCTTAGATATTTCAGCAACGAACGAACAGCGAAAAACCCTGATCGATGTCGTGGAACGAACGGCTGAGCAAGTCTTTATCCCACTCACAGTTGGCGGCGGCATAAGCAGTATTGCCGATATGAAAGCTCTTCTCCAAGCTGGCGCAGATAAAATATCCTTGAATTCTGCCGCAGTAAAAGATCCCGAACTGATCAAAGCCGGAGCTGAGAAATTCGGCTCACAATGCATCGTCGTTGCCATTGATGCCAAGCGGCATGGAAACAGTTGGCATGTTTATACACATGGCGGTAAAGTCGACACAGGACTTGATGCAGTGAAATGGGCACAGCAAGTAACCGAACTCGGTGCTGGCGAAATCCTGCTTACCAGCATGGATAAAGATGGCACCAAAAGCGGTTATGATCTAGCACTTACATCCAGCATCGCTTCCAGCGTATCCGTCCCCGTCATTGCTTCCGGAGGTTGCGGGACAAGCGATGATATCGTAGAAGTGTTTCAAAAGACTGAAGCCGGAGCTGCACTCGCCGCCAGCATTTTTCATTATGGTACCATCGCTATCCCCGATTTGAAGCAGCACCTGGCTAATAAAGGAGTGGAAATACGCTTATGACGATCCCCAAACTCGATTTTTCTAAAGGTCTGATTCCTGCCATCATTATCGAAGCCGGCACGCAAGAAGTCCTGATGCTCGCTTATATGAATGAAGAAAGCTTTCAAAAAACGCTAAGCAGCAATACCACTTGGTTTTACTCCCGTTCTAGGAGATCACTATGGAACAAAGGCGCTACAAGTGGCAATTTCCAGCACGTCAAAAAAATCATGACAGATTGCGATCAAGATACATTGCTGATCCACGTCGTCATCGACGGCCCAGCATGTCACACAGGTGAAAAAAGCTGCTTTTTCCAAACCATAAAGGAAGTGAATGAAGATGTTGACTAAATTATATGCCGAAATCGAACAGCGAAAAAACGAGCCCAAAGAAGGTTCCTACACCACCTACCTTTTTGAAAAAGGATTAGACAAGATTCTCAAAAAAGTGGGGGAAGAAACGACAGAAGTAGTCATCGCTGCCAAAAATGAGAATCAGGAATTGATTAGCGAAACAGCCGACCTTACTTATCACTTGCTCGTCTTATTAGTAGAAAAAGGCATCCCGCTCTCCGCGATCAAAGAGGAACTGGAAGGACGCGTCGGGAAGATCAGTACGACGAAAGATCGAAGTGAGATCACGGATCTATAAATAAAAAACGACTTAGAAGTGGATTCTAAGTCGTTTTTATTTCCTATTCCAAGGACTGGATATAATCCGCGATCATGCGCTCGAAACTTTCCTCGTGGTCGAGCTGGTGTCTAAAATAGCCCAAAAACACTAGCGAGATGTAGCCATGCAAAATACTGCGAAACTCTCTACTCTTATGCACCGTTTCTTCTTCTGACAGTGAATATGGGACTAAAATCTGGCGAATCATATACGTCATTTCTAAAAATTGGTTCGTCAACTGCTCATTATCAAAACTTGGACAATTAATAAATAGCTCATATCCTGCCCGGTTTTCAAACGCAATATCCCGATACGTCATGGCAAACGTGTGAATAGCATCTTTCCCGGCTTTTCCCAGTAAACTTTTTATCAATTGCTGATTCAGGTTCGCAACAAATGTTTCGGTCATCGCGATTTTTAAAACATCAATATTCGCAAAGTGATTATAAAGCGACGGATATTTTATATTCAGCCGTTCAGAGATCTTAGGGAAATTAATATGGGTGATCCCGATTTCATTCGCAAGTTCAAACGTGACATCGATGATTTTGGCTTTTGTCAAATTTCTTTTTTGCGCCAATGCCCTCACCTACTTTCTTGATAAATTTAGTTTACCATGATACAATTTATTCTACAAACTATTTTTTATAGTCATAAATTATTTTTTATATATGGAGGTTCTGATTTTGAAAATCAATGATTCGATTTATGTATTGCCAATCGAAGAAAGCGAACGAAACAACATGGTACTAAATATTACTGTACTTGTCGAAGGAGATAGCTATATGCTTGTCGACACCGGATTCTTAAATGACTTCGATGCGATTCAATCCGCTTTAAAAGAAGAAGGTCTAGCTGATAAAAAGCTAGCTGGAGTTATTTTGACTCATCAAGACGTCGACCATATCGGTAGTCTGCCCCAATTGGTAAACAAAAACGATTCTATCTCTGTTTTTGCTTTCGGAGAAGATGCAAAAGTAATCAACGGGAAAGAGCCGCTGATCAAATTGCCCGAAGAAAATAAGCCAGCATTATATGCGGCGTACCCAGAAGATGTGGTAAAAGAATTCCAAGCCTTTTATGACGGTTCTCAGGAAAATGTTACTCATTATTTAGATAACCAAAAAGTGATCTCGTTCGGAAGCGATTATCAAGTCCTCCCTACCCCTGGACATACGCCGGGACACATCTCCCTTTACCATGCTGACAGCCAGACATTGATCACTGGCGATGCGATGGTATCAGAAAATGGCGAACTATTTGGCCCGCGCAAACCAGTAACGCCAAATTATCCAGAAGCAATCGATTCCTTGCGTTCCTTTCTTGACCTTCCGCTAACGACAATCATCTGCTATCATGGCGGACTTGTTACTGGGAAAGACCTAAATGAACGGGTGGCGGAGATCATTGCTGAATACCAAGCAGCTTCCAATTAAAAAGACCGTATTCCCATTTTTACTAACGATCTTAGCAGGGCTTGCGGGGGCAGGACTTGCCATGCTCATCCACTTGCCAATACCTTGGCTACTTGGACCGATGTTGATTATCACGATTTTAAATCAGTTTGATAAGATCCCGCTCCATTTTCCAGCCATTTTGCGCCTAGCAGCTCTAATGATCGTTGGGTATACAGCCGGTACAAAAATCACGCTTGCTACTTTCAAACTGATCATCTCCCAGCTACCGATCATGGTGATCACCACCATCGTGCTGATTTTGATTGGGATCCTATTCAGCTACTTTATCAGTAAATGGACGACATTGGACTACCAAAGTCTGGTTGCCGGCAGTATGCCCGGCGGCGCGACCCAGATGATCTTGTATGCGCGTGAGCAAAAACATCTTGACCCAACGATCGTCTCGATTTTTCAGATTTTCCGTTTGGTCACTATTTTCCTGTTTGTGCCTATTATTTTATACACACCGCTGATTGGCGCTCATCATCAAAGTCAAGCCGTAGCAACGCATAATGCTGCTTCCGATTATTTCCTTTCTCAGTTTCCTTGGGCGAGTATTTTATTTTTCCTTATCGCCGTCTTGGTGTTTTCTGTTTTAGGAAGATTCCTGCGTTTGCCGATCCATCAACTACTGGGTCCATTGCTCGGTATTGGTATTCTTAATATCTTCGGCATCCATGGCTTTAATGTCCCCCACGGGATCATCGGCGCCACACAATTGGCGCTTGGTATATACTTCGGATTAGGCATCAATCTAAAAGGAAATGCCAACAAAGCTACTCTCTTTATCAGCGCGATCATCAGTAATATCGTATTACTGTTTTGTATGGTTGGTGTCAGCTTGTTATTGAACCAGCTTTTTCATTACGGAGAAACGACCGCGTACTTGGCGATCGTTCCAGGCGGAATGGACCAAATCAGTTTGATTGCTACCACTATCTCTGCAAATGTCGGGCTTGTTGTAGGCTATCAAACCTTTCGCTCTATCTCTGTAAATCTGATCGCACCGTTCGTTTTCAAACATTTACTCCAAGAACGAAATAAATAGCCACTTTTTTCTATATAAATCAGCAAAAACAATATGGTGGTATCATTATTTTTCAACTATCGAAGAAGCTCAGATCAAAAAGACGTCTGTTTCATTTAAGAAACAGACGTCTTTCTATTTCAGCAGCTCCATCATCTGTCCGAACAGCTTCGGCGCTCCGATCGGTGTATAAAGTGGGCCATCGATCAGTAGGAATGGGATCTCATAATCCGCTAACTCTTGAAGCAACATCTCTTTATGAAAGCGTACTTGGGGGGCCAATAGAAAAATATCCCAGTCTCGTTCCGTCAATTTTTTGGCTACCCGCATCGTACCGACAGCTTCGATATAGAAATCGGTAATATCATTTTTTTGTGCTTCTTTACTTAAATAATTGGCTAATAGGGAAGAACTCATTCCCCCTGCGCAGGCCATTAAAACGTGCATCTTTTATTCCCCTTCCGTTTACTTTTCTCATTATATCAAGAAAGCGCTTCCTAACGAAAGGCAGAAGGTTATTCTTTAATAAGTTGGAGTAGCTTTTTCGCTGTATTGGCATTGCGGATCGTTACGTTGGCATAGGCGGAACGCTTCACGATTTTCGACCATCGCGTTTTGGAAAAAGTAGCGATTGCCGCGGACCAAAAAACGATGGGCTCTGCGATGGCGACTTTCTCATAATCCGGTAGTGCTTCGCCAACTTCTTCTGCAATTTGGGTTGCTGTAAAAGGAGGAATGACAAAAATAGCATTGTGCTTGCTTTCCGGATCATTGCCCCACCAGTCGGGTGCTTGTTTCATTGCCTGTACAAAGGCGTTTGCTTCTATGACCCCGACAACGACACGGAATCCAAAGGTTTGCAGGATCGCTTCCTCACAACGCGATATCAGGCTTTCCAACGGAACTGTCTCAGTATCGAATAAAACATTGCCGCTATTGATGTAGGTCCGTACCCGCTCAAATCCCAGTTTTTCTAAACATAGACGTAAATCAGGCATCGCTACTTTATTTTTGCCACCGACATTGATTCCTCTCAATAGTAAAATATAAGTTGTCATTTTTTCTCCTCCTTTATTTAAAAAATCAGCTTGCAGCAAAATCTGCAAGCTGACTGTAGATTACAACGCTTTGACCACAGTAGGCTGATAATCGATCAAAATAATGTCTCGAATCGCCGGTCCTGCTGCAGCGCCTTTTTTCACGCCGCTGACATAATGACTGACAAGCGCATCCGCAACCCCATAAGAACTCAACGCTTCCGTCAATTCAAACGAAGCTTTGATATGGCTTGGGTCGATAGCTTCGGGCAATTGATCGGTATCGCCGATAGTCGCGATCACATTATGTCCGCCGTCAACATTCAAACGTTGGATCAAATGAGCAAAGGTAAAAGGCTCGCCGTCACGATGCAGACAGTTGGGCGAAGAAACGGCTTCTTCTCCATCTTTTTCTACAATCAGTCGGACAAAATGCACACCAACATTGATCGGCATTTTCTCATCACGTTCTTGCCAATTGGTTTGCGCAAAATCATACTGGATAATATTTTTCAAAAGTTCCGTCGCGCGGACTTCTCCCGGTAATGCCGGAAAGGAACGATAGGCTTCTTTATATTCAGGATTGAAATCGCCTTGGAAATACTCCGCTACTTCATTTCCGTCTTCATCATGCATGCTGGGCAGCCACTCGACATGTAAATTCCAAGGCATGATTACTGCTCGCGAAAAACGACGGTATCTTCCTTTCGTTTGCGCATACGCATCAGGCGGCATGGATGCAAAAGCTTGCTTCAATACCTCAAGCTCACTTTCCTTTATAGTAGGCAGCTCTGCACGCAGATCAAACTGGGCAAAACCGCTTTGTTTTAATTCATTCCAATAGTGTTGATTCATCTCTTTCACCCTTTCTAAACATATGTCTATTATACCATTTTTCTGTTTTGCCAGATACATCTCCCCCTTTTTTGTAAATTTCAGAAAATTTTTATAAAATGCTTGTTTTTATTTTCAATTACAGGTAAACTAACATCATAAGTGATATAAGATAACTTCTATTGTCACCAAACAAACTGTTAAGGAGTGTGGAAATATGAGCGATTCAGCAACGATGACTGCTGCACAGACAGCAGCGAACAACTACGTTACTACCATTTTCCAAAAAATAAAGGAAAAAAGCCCCGGCGAAGTGGAATTCCAACAAGCCGTCGAAGAATTTTTGCATGCCATTGAGCCGATTTTAGCGCAAGATTCTAAATATGAAAAACATGGTATCCTTGAGCGACTTTTAGAACCAGAACGCTTTATCCAATTCCGTGTTGCTTGGCTAGATGACGAGGGAAAAGTACAAGTCAACCGCGGCTACCGCGTGCAGTTCAACAGCAGTATCGGACCTTATAAAGGCGGTTTGCGCTTCCATCCTTCCGTTTCTGCTAGTATCGTCAAGTTCCTTGGATTTGAACAGATCTTTAAAAATGCCCTGACTGGCTTACCGATCGGTGGCGGCAAAGGCGGTTCTGACTTTGATCCAAAAGGAAAATCAGATAATGAGATCATGCGTTTCTGCCAAAGTTTCATGACGGAATTGCAGCGTCATATCGGTCCAGATACGGATATCCCAGCCGGCGATATCGGTGTCGGTGGTCGGGAGATCGGCTATCTATTTGGTCAATATAAACGTATCCGTGGTGCTTATGATGCTGGAACGATCACTGGGAAAGGACTTCCATATGGCGGAAGTTTAGCACGAACCGAAGCTACCGGCTATGGGGTGATTTACTTTACCGTAGAGATGCTCAAATCGATCGGAGAATCTTTTGCTGGGAAAAAAGTCGTTGTTTCCGGTTCCGGCAATGTCGCGATCTATGCGATCGAAAAAGCGCAGGAGTTAGGTGCCACGGTCGTAGCCTGCAGTGATTCCAGCGGTTATATCTATGATAAGAACGGCTTAGATGTAGAACTGATCAAAGAATTGAAAGAAGTCAAACGTGCCCGCATCGAGAGCTATTTGGAGAAACATCCGACAGCGTCTTACGAAGCAAATGGCGATATTTGGAGCATTCCTTGCGACATCGCCCTTCCTTGCGCGACCCAAAACGAAATCAACGAAGCACAAGCTAACGAATTGATCCGTAATGGTGTGATCGCTGTTGCCGAAGGAGCGAATATGCCTTCTGACTTGCAAGCGATCGCTGCTTTCCAAGCAAATAATATCTTATTCGGGCCTGCTAAAGCTGCCAATGCTGGCGGAGTAGCCGTTTCCGCTCTGGAGATGGCGCAGAATAGCAGCCGAATGAGCTGGAGTTTTGAGGATGTCGATAACCAGCTACAGCTTATCATGCAGACGATCTATCAAAATTCCAGTAGCGCTGCATTAGATTATGAACGTCCTGGTAACTTAGTGATTGGAGCCAACATCGCCGGTTTTAAAAAAGTAGCTGATACGATGATCTCACAAGGCGTTTTATAAAAAAAAGCAAGTAGCCAGGTGGTGGTTGGCTACTTGCTTTTTTGCTTTCTAAAACATGTCTGTGGGGGAAGTGATTTATCTTAGAAAGCAATGAGATCTAATGGATATATTTATTATACATTTCTTTTATTTCTTTGTAAATGCTTTTATTTCAAAAATATTTCATTATTCGCATTTTAAGTAACTATCTAGTAACAATTGCGTATGCTTATTATTATCTTAGTGCATATGCTATAATGAATACGTTAACATTTATTGATTAGGAGGAATTTTGAATGGCAAATAAAGAAGCAACTGCATATATCGGGACCTATACAAAGGCAGAAAGCCAAGGTATTTATCGTCTCGTAGTCGACACCTCGACAGGCGAAATAAAAGAAAATAAATTAGCTGGAAAAGTAAACAACCCAACTTATTTAAAAATCAGCAATGACGAAAAACTGGTTTTTTCCGTTGCCAAAGACAATGACAATGGCGGTGTAGCGTCATTTTCCATTCAAGAAGATGGCACATTGCAATTCATCAATCAAGTGCTTGGAGCAGGTAGTCCTCCTTGTTACGTCGATCTTTCCGATGACAATCAGCGTCTAGTATCCGCCAACTATCACTTAGGAACGATTGTTTCCTATCCTGTTTCGGATGATGGCACTATTCAAACAGAAACCTCTGTTGTCCAACATAAAGGTAGCAGTGTGCACGAACGTCAAGAAAAGCCACATGCTCATTTTGCCGGTTATTCTCCGGATGGTAAACACGTGATCACTTGCGACTTAGGTACTGACCGAGTAACCACCTATTCGATCGAAGACGGTAAATTAGTAGAAGTATCTGAACTGGCCGTGACTCCCGGAAGTGGACCACGTCACTTGGACTTCCATCCGAACAAAAAATTTGTTTATATCATGACCGAACTTACTGCTGAAGTTATCGCAGCAGAATACAATGCGGATACGGGAAGCATCATTGCCTTCCAAACAGTTGCTTCCCTACCGGAAGATTTCACTGGCGCAAACACTGGCAGTGCGATCCATGTTTCGCCAAACGGAAAATTCTTATATGTTTCCAACCGCGGCCATGATTCGATCACTAGCTTTTCGATCGATCCGGATTCCGGTAAGCTAACCAAAATAGAGACTGTTTCTGTAGAAGGTAAAGGACCGCGTGATTTCGATCTTAATTTCACCGGCGAGATTTTACTTGCAGCAAACGAAAACACGAATAATGTCACTGTTTTCCAAGTAAATCAAGAAACTGGCGCATTGAAACTTCTGCAAAAAGAAGTAAAAGTTCCTGAACCAGTTTGTGTTAAATTCTTAAAATAAAAACTAAAAAAGTTATGCGGTTGATCCGCATAACTTTTTTTATTTACACTAAATATAATTGCTGCATTTCCCTAGTAAAATCTTTGGGCAGTTGCAAGCCATTTTGGAGATAACCCTCAAACCCACCATAATGCTTTTGCACGAGCTGCTGCACATATTCTAAAAAGCTCGGCTGAACGGTTAGCAGTGTTTCCAAGTCCCCACGGTCGAATACTTGATAGGTCGCCAAGATCTGCTGAATGATCCCGTCATTTGCTTTTTTACGCGCTGCATTGGTTGCTAAATAGTCAGCCATGATCGCTTCTGGCGGAACATCGAGCATTTTCAAGATCAGTGCTGCACCGATCCCAGTGCGGTCTTTTCCAGCAAAACAATGAAACACCAGTGGAACGTTCGCTTTTTCTACTACGATCTCAAAAAATGCTTGATATCCTTTTAAAGCTGACTCAGAAATGATCAGTTCCTCATAAATATTCTCCATTCGTTTTTCCGCTGAGCTTTTGCCGTTCATCAAGTCTTCAAAACTAGCTGTATTACCGTTGCTGCTGCTCATAATGTCGATGGCCGTATATGTTGCTCCCGTTACCACATCATCCGGTTTTTCCAACCGCTCACTCTCACTTCGAAAATCTACAATCCTTTTAAGCTGCAATTCACTTTCCAAATAATGTTTATCGGTTGGCGACAAATCGCATAATTCCCCGCTTCGGAACAACTTACCTGAAACTACTGTCTTTCCGGCATTATTTTGGACATTTCCTAAATCACGAAAATTAATCATTTTTAGCACTCCTTTGAAGTTTTACGTCGTAATTTCTGCTTTATACCATTTTACTATTAAAAAATGGTAAAATAAAATCATATTATAAATTTGAAGGATGTATGCTATGAAACATTTCCATTTTCGCCTAGGAATGCGCACGACAAAAACAGGTATCGCTGTCTTGCTCTGCATTTTGATCTATCATTTTTTTGATCGGCAGTATACGATGATCGCTGCCTTATCAGCGGTTTTCGCATTGCGAGAAGATATCAGCGCTACTTTTACATTCGGCAAAGCACGTATCTTAGGAAATACGCTCGGAGCAGTCGGTGCGATTATTTTTGCGCTGATCAGCCAGTATTTTCACTATAATTTCTGGATAGAACTATTTCTTATTCCGTTGCTCGTCATCGGGATCATCGTTCTTTTCGATGGTTTGGATTATAATGCCGGAATCATCGGTTCAGTGGCGACTTTGCTCATCATCATCTACACGATCCCTCATGGACAGTCGGTTCTCTATGCGTTCCAGCGCTTGCTTGATACAGTTATCGGAGTGGCAGTTGCGATTATTGTCAACCGCGTGATCAAAACACCGAAGCCTAAAAAAGAACAAGAGATCACTTCCAAAGAAACCGAACTAGAAGAAGAATTAACTTCCCTTGAAAAGCAAAAAGAAGCCCTCAAAAAAAGTTCTTCAGATTAAAAGATGTTCTATGAGGAAAGCATCTTCCGTAAGCAAGCTGCTTCCCTCATGGTTTATCAATGATGAAGATATTGTTTGATCTCCGAGAAGACATGTTCAAAATTAGGATACCAGAAATCCCAATCATGTTCTCCGTCACTTTCATAAAACTCGTAGTTCCCCCACTTTGCTTCTGCCAATTCTTGGAAGCGTTTATTATCCTCATATAAATAATCTTGTCTTCCGCAATATTGCTTCATCGCCGGCAAAGTTACATTGTCAGCTGTTTGACGCAGTAAATGGAAGAGATTATTTTCAGATGTTTCAAATTCGGAAATCGATCCAAAGATCCACTGAAACTCCTCTTCGCGTTCCGGCATTCGTTTGCGCATATCCGTTATATCGACTGCTGGAGAAAGTGCCCAGGCAGCTTTGATTTTATGGGGATAACAGAGCGCCCATTTCAAAGCCGCATAACCTCCCATAGAAAGCCCGGCCACAAAAGTATCTTCTGGTTTATCGCTGATTCGATACCATTGTTTTAATTTTTGTGGAAGCTCTTGGCTTACAAATGTCCAATATTTTCCGCCTTGCTTCATATCTGTATAATAACTTCGGTGAACTTGCGGCATGACCACTGCAACCGGCATCTCATTCACATATTTCATTAGCGGACTATGCAGCAGATAGCCGTTATGATCGTCGGTCAATCCATGTAAGAGGTATAACACTGGAATAGCTTTTTCTCCGCTGACATTATCTGGCAACCACACGTTTAATTCGATATGTAGCGCTAGACTGTCGGAAAATATCCGTAAAGATGAAACTGCCATTTTCTCCACTCCTTCTACTATATTTCTAGCATTTAATTTTTATTTTAATCCAAAGAAATGGAAAATACTAATTTTTAACCTTTTTATCGAAACGTTTTTATTGATGACTAAGCTATAAACAGTATTTTACCCGTTCACCTCAAAACAAAAACCTTATTTTCATGAAATAAAACACTTGTAAACGATTACAAAATAGATTATAATAATTTTATCGAAACGTTTCTATTAAATAATTGGAGGGGAAATAATGAAAGGCGCAAAAAAGATTTGGGCATTAGTATTTGTTTTAACTTTAGCACTAGTACTTGGAGCATGTGGTTCAAGCGGCGGCAATTCTTCTAATAGTAAAGTATTAACAGTTTGGGCAATGGGAGATGAGGCGAAACAACTTCCCGACCTAGTCAAAGATTTTGAAAAAGAATCGGGGATCAAAGTAAAGATTCAAGCTATTCCTTGGTCCAATGCACATGATAAACTACTAACAGCAGTTGCTTCTAAATCAGGCCCTGATGTTGTCCAAATGGGAGCAACTTGGATGCCAGAATTTGTTAAAGCTGGGGCTTTGATGGATATCACGAAAGAAACAGAGAAAAAAGCAGCGCTTAACGAAGATAAATTTTACCCTGCATCAATCAAAACTGTAAAATATGATGATAAGATGTATGGTGTTCCTTGGTATGCTGATACACGTGTATTATACTATCGCACAGACCTATTGAAAAAAGTCGGTTATGATAAGGCTCCTGCTACTTGGGAAGAATTGCATGATGCTGGTAAAAAACTAGCGGATCGTGGCAAAGATATGTATGGCTTTAGTCTAGATGGCAAAGAGCAAACCATCGGCTTTATGTATGGAAAACAAAATGGTTCGCCGCTATTAAAAGATGGTAAACCTGTATTCAACCAAAAACCTTTCGTTGATGCTGTGAAATATATGGATTCTTTCTTTAAAGACGGCATTTCACCAAAAGAAGATCTAGGTTTAGATATCTCACAAAGCTTTGGCGGTGACGGCGTTGTCCCAATGTTCGTCAGTGGTCCATGGATGGTCAAAACGATCCAAGAAACTGTTCCTGATGTCAAAGGCAAATGGGCGACTAGTGTCCTTCCAAAAGGCAAAAACAACAACTCTCCATTTGGCGGCGCGAACTTGAGTGTCTTCAATTATAGCAAGAATAAAACCAATGCAGTTAAATTCTTAGAATATATGAGTAAACCTGATGTACAATTAAAATGGATGAAGATGACTACTTCCTTGCCAACTGGTCAAAAAGCATGGGAAGACAAATCTTTGAAAGAAAATCAATTCTACAAAACATTCGGTGAACAAATCAAACATGCAGAACCTTCCTTGCAAGTACCGCAATATGAAGAATTAGCACAAAGCTTCTTGAAAAACTTTGAGCAGATCTATCGCGGTGGCGCAAATGTACAAAAACAAATGGATAAATACAATCAAGAAGCAACTTCGATCCTCAAAAAATAAGGAAGATCGAAAAAGCGCTGTGTCACGTGACACAGCGCTTTTTTAATATGCTCTTGCAAAATGGATCAAACTTACCGCCGGTTTCCCGCAATGCGGACAGGTTTTGCCAGTAAGGTCTTTTTCTTCGTCTGTAAATGCCATACAACGAGCCGTTGCGGTCGTTTCTGTCTTGATGGCCTCTTCGCAACTTTCTTCCCCGCAATGCGGAGTAACAGCAAATCCGCCCGCTTTGATTTTACGGGTAAATTCTTCGGCTGACTCCGTATACAGAGTATTGGCTTCATTGCGGCTTTTCGCTTGTTCAAACAAATTCCGTTGGATCGTCTCAAGCAGTTCCGTTACATACGCTTCTAATCCTTCCATTGCTACCGCCGTTTTTTCACCCGTATCGCGGCGCACGACGATCACTTGTCCCGCTTCCATATCGCGTGGTCCCATTTCGATCCGAATAGGAATCCCTTTCATTTCAGATTCATTGAATTTCCAGCCAGGTTGCTTATCGGACAAATCGATCTTCGTGCGAATCCCCTTCTCTTGCAAACGTGCCAAAATGCTTTCTCCTGCTGCGATCACACCTTCTTTGTGCTGAGCGATCGGTACGATGATAACTTGGATAGGCGCGATTCGTGGTGGCAACATCAAACCGCGGTCATCACCATGCACCATGATGAGTGCACCGATCGTACGCGTCGTTATTCCCCATGAGGACTGGTATACCGGCGTATCGATACCTTCCCGGTTGGTAAACTCGATTCCAAAAGCACTGGAGAAGACATCGCCTAAATCATGAGAAGTTGCGATCTGCAGTGCTTTGCCATCATACATCAATGTTTCTAATGTATAAGTCTCGCGCGCACCGGCAAATCTTTCGCGCGCCGTTTTCCGACCTTTGACAACAGGGATCGCCAGTAGCTCTTCGCAGACAGCTGTATATAGATCCAAAATCGCCATCACTTCTTCTTGCGCTTCTTCATGAGTCTCATGACAGGTATGTCCTTCCTGCCAGAGAAATTCTGTCGTGCGCAAAAAGGGACGCGTATTTTTCTCAAGCCGGACAACATTCGCCCACTGATTATAACGCTTTGGTAAATCGCGGTGGGAGTGGATGATCTCTTTAAAATGTTCGGCAAATAATACTTCTGATGTCGGTCTGATCGCCAGACGTTCGGCTAGTTTTTCTTCCCCTGTTTCAGTGATCCAAGCAAGCTCCGGCGCAAAGCCTTCCACATGCTCGGCTTCTTGCTTTAGTTTTCCTTCAGGGATCAAGAGTGGCATATAAACATTTTCATGCCCAGTCGCCTTCAAGTGCCGGTCGATATACTGTTGGATCCCTTCCCACAAGGCATAGCCTGTCGGCCGAATGACCATGCAACCTTTCACGCTAGAATAAGAAGCAAGTTCAGCTTTCAGCACGACATCCGTATACCATTGTGCGAAGTCTTCTTCTCTTTTCGTTATTGCTTTGACAAAATCTTTCATCTTTTTTCCTCCTTTTTTATACAAAAAAAGCATTACTTCGATAGGGACCATTTCTGGCGGTACCACCCTATTTCAAAGCAATGCTTTACTCTCAGATCATGATAACGGTATGAAAACCGTGCATAATAGGCAAACTAAAAGGTAGGTTCAAAACAGTTTGTCAGGAGAGTTCTCAGCTTATCTCTCTTCTCTGTGTGACAGCACCTATTTTTACTGATCCTTTATCTTGGTTTTAATGTTTTTTCAGAATGTGCGCGCTTAATGAAAAGCGACAATACCAGCGCCACCGTTGCAATCGCTAAGCCGAAGAAAAAGGCTTGGTGAATGCCGTGAACAAGTGACAAACTGATTTCTTGTGGACTTGTGCTTCCCGCAGTCTTCATATAGGCTTTTTGACCAGCCGTCATGATCGTGATCGCAATAGCTGTCCCCGTTGCTCCGGAAACCTGCTGCAATGTATTCATAACAGCTGTTCCATCTGGATATAACTGGATCGGCAATTGGTTCAGCCCATTAGTCTGTGCAGGCATCATTACCATCGAGATCCCGATCATCAGTCCACTATGCAGCAGAATGATCGTCGTGATAGAGGTATTCACGTCTAAGAATAAAAAGCCGACCATCATACCAGCAGAAATGATACAACCGGGGATCGCTAATACGCGTGGACCAAATGCGTCGAACAAGCGACCTGTGATTGGTGAAAGCAACCCATTGATAACACCACCGGGAAGCAACACGAGTCCAGCGCTAAACGCAGCTAAGCCGATTCCTGCTTTCAGATAAAGCGGCAATAAGATCATCGTCGATAAAATCATCATAAACGCACAGAAAACAAGCAGTAATCCGGTCGTAAACATCGGATAGCGGAAAACACGCAGGTCAAGCAACGGTTTCGGCATTTTCAACTGACGGATCGTGAAGAGGATCAAACTAATGACACCGATCGCGATCGATAAGATCACGATCCAACTGCCCCAGCCGTCTTCCCCTGCACTACTAAATCCGTAAACGATCCCACCAAACCCGATCGTGGATAAAATAATCGATAAAACATCGATACGCGGCTTCGTTATCTCAGAGACGTTTTGCATAAAACGAATCCCAAAAAGAAGTGCGATCAATAAAAACGGTAGTGATATCCAGAAGATCCAGTTCCAAGTCAGATTTTCAACAATAAGCCCGGAAACAGTTGGTCCAATTGCCGGTGCAAATGTAATGACCAGACCGATGGTTCCCATTGCGGAACCCCTTTTATGTTCTGGAAAAATCAACAAGATCGTATTGAACATCAATGGAAGCAATAGCGACGTACCTACTGCTTGAACGACTCTTCCGATCAAAAGCATCGTAAATGTAGGCGAAAGTGCCGCTATCAGCGTTCCAACGATAGAAAAGCTGACAGATGCTATAAAAAGCGCTCTCGTGGTAAACCAACGGATCAACAATCCGGAGATCGGGACCAAAATACCAAGCGTCAATAAATAGGCGGTCGTGAGCCATTGGACTGTGGCAGAAGTAATATGGAAAAATTGAATAAGTTCTGTTAACGCCATATTGAGTGCTGTCTCACTAAACAAACCAATGAAGCCAGCGATCAAAAATGAAGCAACAATCAAGACAGGTTTTAGCTGCTCTTGTCCTTGCGAATGTTCTTTCAACTATTCGCCCCCCTTTTCTTTAGACCTTTAGATAGTCTTGTTTCGATAATACGAGAATTTCCAGCTATTGTCAATTTTCCGATTCGCGAAAAAAAGCCCCACCAAAGATTTGGAGGGCTTTACTGGGTTGTCACCGAACGATCAGCGTATCGCATCTTGCCTGTCTGGTCACAAAGGTAGAAACACTTCCTACAAGCAGTTTTTCGATTCGATTCAAACCGGTCGCTCCGACAACGATCAGGTCAGCTTGAAATTCCGCTGGGATATCAATTGCGATCAGCGTCTTCGGATTACCACTTTCTATATAATATCTGATTTCTTTAACGCCTTTTGCCTTCGCATTCTGTGCTAATTCCATCACTTTCTCTTTCAAATTCTGCTGCTCTTGATCCTCGATGCTGCCTTCAAATGATATACTTGGCGAAAAGCTGCGTACATCCACCACACTGACGATTCCTAGCACACTTTCATATTTGATCGCCAGTTCGACCGCTTCGTTAAATGCGCGGTCGGCTTCTTCCGATCCATCTACCGCTACTAAGATTCGATTATATTTTCCCATTTAACTCACCCTCTCTTTTCTTTCTATTTTCCCATACCCGAAATGAAAAAAGATATGCAGAAATCACCCAGATTATTCCCAACTTCCGGAAGCCAGAAAAAAATTTTATGGTATACTGTATTCATTGAAGAAAAAGGAGAAAGCTTATGGATAAAGAACAACTAAATCAGCAAATCGCATTATTCTATTTCGGCTATCGCACCTTTACAGAAACGGCAGATTTGATCATCGCCAAACATCAGCTCAAACGCTTGCATCACCGAATTTTATTTTTCACTGCCCGGATGCCCGGTCTGACGATCCACGATCTGCTTATGTTTCTCGAGATATCCAAACAAGCCTTACATAAGCCGCTTGCAGAACTTCGGGAACGGGAATTGATCCGTATCGAAGAGGGACAAGACGACCGCCGCAACCGCTGTTTATTCCTGACCGCTGCTGGGAATAGACTGGAGAGAGAACTCGGGATAGCCCAGCAAAAGCAAATGGAACAGATTTTTAATGAAATTGGCGGAGATGCAGCCGCTTCTTTCAAGCAAGTCATGGAAGCCTATGCGGCAAATCGGCCAGGCACCAGTTATATCAAAGACTTTAAGGAGTGAGTAAACTTGGAAAAACTTTTATTTATCCAAACTGGATTTGGCGTTGACGTCCACGGTCAAAATATCACTAAGGCAGCAGAACGCGCTGTTCGTAATGCGATTTTCACAAATTCGATGCCTGGAATTGAAGGCCTTCTTCCTGATAATGACCTTAACAATATGGAAGTAAGGATCAAACTAGCACTTCCTTGTGATGAAGAAAAGCTTGATCATGAAAAAATCAAAGCAATCATTCCCTACGGCACCGTTACAATCGAAACAATGCCTGGCGGGATGCTGACAACAAGCGGAATCTTTTTAGAAGATAAAGAGGACGTCAATGATCTGATGTATATCGTGAATGCCTCTGTAGAAACTGGCTATTAACAAAAAAATCCAACCTTAGCAGGCTGGATTTTTTATTGCTTAAAATAACGGGTGCAGCGAATGATTTTCCTGTACACCGTGAATCGCTCGTCCTAAGATCTCGCTGATCGAGATCACTGTCATTTTATCAAGCAAACGAACAGCAGGAATGTCGATCGAGTCCGTGGTTACGATCTCGGAAATCGGCGAGGCATCAAGCACTTGAGCGGCATCTCCTGCCAAAACGGCATGCGTCGCACAAGCAATGACTTTCTCGGCACCTGCTTCTATCAGGACTTGAGCGGAAGTCATGGCACGTACTCCTGTATCAATGATATCATCAATGACGATAGCCACTTTGCCTTCGACGTTGCCGATGATATCCTGGATCTGATCTTCATGAGGGCGCTGTTTGCGATTTAAGATCGCGATAGAAGCGTTCAGTCGATCAGCTACTCTTCTTGCTCTGACGACACCACTATGATCTGGCGCTACCACGACAACATCTTCTTTTCCATAAGCTTCTTTTAAATGTTCGCTGATAAGCGGCAATGCAGAAACGTGGTCGATCGGGATATTGAAAAACCCTTGCAATTGTGCTGCATGGAGATCAACGGTGACTAGGCGTGTCGCTCCAGCTGTTTGAAGCAAATTTGCCAATAATTTTGCTGTGATCGGTTCGCGCGAACGTGCTTTGCGGTCTTGGCGTGAGTAGCCATAATACGGCATAATGATAGTGATCGTTGCAGCCGAAGCTCGTTTTAAAGCATCGATCATGATCAATAATTCCATCAAACGCTCATTGACATTGCTGTTCATTGACTGGATGATATACGCATTAGTCCCGCGCACACTCTCTCCGATATTTATTTTCACTTCGCCATCACTGAACTTCTGCAATTCTACTTCTGCTAACGGCATATCCAAAAACTTGGCGATCTTTACCGCTAGCGGCCGATCCTTGGTTACAGAAAAAAGCCTCATTTGCCCTGACATAGTTATCCCCTTTCAAAACGTTCCTTAAGTATCTACTCTTCTATTATATAGAAGCGAAAAAGGGTTCGCAACTTACAATTAGATTGCAAAAAAAAGCAGCCGACAGTGTACACTGTCGGCTGGCTTCCCTTCTACTGTTTTCCACAAAACATATATGTAGAAGGCGGCAGTGTTTTTCCACTGCTGTAGGCTCATCGCATAACTTGATTCTAGCATGCTTACTGGTTAAAGTAAAGAAGTATCGTGAAATAATTCCAGCAAGCTTCGTAATTGCCCTACTTCTACCTGTCCAGGAGCTGAGGCTTTTTCGAGCGTTCCAAAAGTAAGTACAGAGCCAAACAATTCCCCGGATACACGGCTGATCATTCCTTTATGCCCCATGGAGATCGCAATAAAAGGTCTACCATACTGCTGTTTGAAATGCTCGGCAACGTGGAGAAGCACAAGCACATCTGTACTATTTTTCGGCATCACGGCGATTTTCGGTAGATCAGCTCCTAATTGGACCATTCGCAGTAATCTCGCTGTAAGTTCATCTGCAGATGGTGTTTTTTCAAAATCATGACTAGAGAGAATAATGCGTGTTGCTGTATGTTTAACTGCTGCTAATAGCGTTTCCAGATCCGGCTGTGTGAGCTCGACGTCAACCATGTCGATCGTCCCCCACGTTGATGCTGAACGTATAACTGCTGCATAATCCGCATCCGAGATTTCTAGTGTCCCACCTTCTCTTTTGGTTCGGACAGTAAAGATCACCGGAATCTGTAACCGCTCACGAAGTAGTGCTGCCGCTTTTTTTACGGCTCCCTCGTTCAGTAGATCTGTGAAAAAATCGGCGCGCCATTCTACGACGTCTACTTGCTGTTCTGCTGCTAGCGTCGCTTCCGCCAGCAATTCTTCCACTGTATCTCCCATGATCGGTACACAAATCTTGGGCAGACCACTGCCAAAAGCCGTTTCTCTAATTGTGAGTGTCTCCATCTTTTTTCCTCCAAGACTTAATAAAAAATACTTCCCGCTTCTGCATCTTGTACAAAATGACAATAATCATCATGTGCTTCAATAAACGGTAAAAAGGCCACATTTTCAATAAAAGCAATTTTGTCTGGTAATACACCAGGTTTTGTACAAGCAGAAAGTCCCTCATACAGCTGCTCGGCTGTGAATGTATCAGGTAGAAAATCACGGATCGCTGTGGTCAGTGAAAACAAATCCGAAATGGCTTGATAAGCTTGTTTTAAAATGGTGATGTGATCAAAAGCGAGTGGCAGTTCCAAAGCTTCTTCGATTGAAAAAAGTTCTGCTTCTGCTGCATCATCAGCTGCTTGATAGGCAGCGATCGCTTCTTCTCTAGCAACCGCGTAAAATGCCTGTGAGATCATCCAGCCGCGCGGATCTCTTCCCGGCGTATCAAAGGTACCGAAAGCAGTCAAAGGAATATCCGTCAGTCCCGTTTCTTCCTCCAATTCCCGAATCGCAGCATCATGCGCCGTTTCCTGTTCCTCCACAAAACCGCCTGGAATCGCCCATTTCCCGCCTTCGATGTTTGCTTTGCCTTCTGCATTTTCAGCTGCTCGTTTAATCAGTAAGACTTGTAATTTTCCAGCTTTTATCGTGGTGATCACGATATCGCTCGTATACCCGTCCGGAGTTCGATACTTGCTTGCTTGATAGTTGTTTTGATTCTCTTCCATCGCTATTCACTCCTTTTCTTTTTTATTTTAGCATAAAACGCAGGTTATTTTTATGTATTTGAGAAAGAGCATATCTCATAACCCAAAAATACTCCTAAAGTATGAAACTTTGGAGTATCTGATCATCATTGGAATAAGGAGAGTTGCTAGCTTAGTTAAAAGTTTTCAATTAGATATTATCAAAATCTTTATCTATACTTTTAAATGCTTCCTGTGCTTTTTTTACCCACTTCCCCTTAGCAGAAGTGGCAAATTTGTCTAAATAATTCTTGCACTTGCTTTCTAGATCGGCAACGAAGTTCTTTTTTTGTTCCTTGATCAGTAATTTTCTATTTTCGGAAGTCGCATTTGCCTGACTTGCTGTGAATAAATGAATCATCTTTTTTTCTGTATTCTTTTGAATTTCTTTTAAAGAGTCCTCTAAAAATGGAATCATCCTACGCTTCGTTCCTTTCTTTACGCAGTTCTACAAGCTCTGTTTCTCTCGCTTCGATTTGCTTTTTATAGCCGCGTTCTAAATTCTCTTTTTTAATTTCTAACGCTTTAATTTTAGTTTGCACCAAAGCATTCTCTTCGTACTGTGCTTGTTCGAGGATATGATACGCATGTTGCAGAGGTGGAACTGAATCTTTACGGCCTTTTTTAATTGTAAAATGCAAGCGATCGATTGTTTGTTCCAGTTCTTTACGAAAGCGTTGTTTTATCGCAAGCGACATTTCTATATCAGCTTCTATCTTTTTCTTTTCACTACGAAAATTATCCACTTCGTTTTCCATACGAAGTCGTAAAGCTCTTTCCCTTTCCATTAGGCACCTCCGATTTCTGCTGCAAGTTCTTTATCGTTTTCTATTTGTGACTTGATGGCTGCACTAGTTTGCTTAATAAGGGCATCATAATTTTTTTCCATTTTCTTTAAGTTGGCTAACGCTTTTTCATAATCTTCTTTTGGTTTAGTTCGAATATTAGCCTCTGTAACGTTACCTTTTTCAAGAGCGCTTAATATTTCGTTTGTAGAAAGATGTTTTCCGATAATAGCTGCATTTTTTAACGTATCTTGCCATAATTTGTCTGCATTTTCTTTCCCTTTTTGAAAGATTTCCGTCAATGCTTGTATTTCACTTTGAATCGTTAACTTCATCCCTTCTGTAAGAATCAATGCTTCGGAAGCATCTAAATAAATTTTTTCCGCCGAGGAAAGAGAACCATCACTTTTTCGGAATTTCTTTTTTAAAAGTTCTAAATTTTTTAACCGGCCTCCAGTCAATTGTTTGGCAAGTTTAGCACTTCCTGATGAATCTAGTTTCAGATTACCGTCTTTGTCGAATTCATAACCGCCCCACATATGTTGCTCTGACATACTTCCTGTTGGTTTTCCATCAACGGTTAAGAGCGTTCCGATCGTAGGGTTTCCATATCCATAACCAACGGGTATCAAATCTCGCATGTCGATATAGTTGAAAACGATATGCCTCTCATTCAATGCTTGTACTGTTTCTTTTTGTTCTGCTGATAAAGTGGAATAAATATTGGGGCCTTGATAGAAATAAGCACTATTTATCCGGGATATTTCGCTTTTTTTCAAGTTTGCAAGTGCGTATTGTCCATCCATGGAACCAAGCGAATGTCCATAAATATGGATTTTAGCATTGGGATAATCTTTCAGGACATTATTAAGCGTATCCGAGGAAGATTTTAATTGCGCAGAAACGGCAGACGATTTGCCTGTATTAATTCGAGTAGCAGTTGGAATATCATTTATCCCCCAATCGCGAAACACATCTTTCGGATCGCTGAATGTCTTGTCGATACCGGTGGATCCGCGGTAAAGAATGGTGACTTCTTTTACCTTGGAGCGTTCTCGAAAAGAAGCGGTTTTTGGGACGTAGTTGTTGGTGATGATGTAAGATTGTTCGCCTGTTTTTTTGTCGTTGAATTGGGAAACATAGCCAATTTTAGTATTCCCATTATTTATACTAACCTCTTTAGATTGCTATAATTTGGCATACTCCTTTTTAGCTATTTGGACTCTTTCATCGTCGGTATATGAGTTACTCATTATTGTGCTCCTTTTCAGTTCTACCTAGGCGTTTTGATAATTCATAAGTTAGTACAATTCCATCACCTTTTAGTTTGTCATTTTTTCTTCCTAAATCATATTCAGCAGTTAAATTTTTATCATTATTTATAATTAAAGTTACCATAATTCCGCCCATTGGATTATGATCGATACTACTATAATCAATCTTATACGATTTAATTACACCCTCAGATGTCAATGATTTCGAGTCTATGTTCCTTAACCCATCTTCAAAAACCTCCTTTGCCTCATCACTCTTCACAACTTTCAACATATCTTCATTCATTTTTTTATGATCCATATATATTTTCCCTCCAATCACTAAAATAAGAAGCAAAACTATCCCGATTGCATATAAAAGAAATTTCTTCATTACTCCATTCACCTCTTATGTAAATTATCATTTTCACCTCATTCTAACATATAGATACGCGAACGAAGTACGAACGATTCATGGAGATTTTATGGCGATTAGAGGATGAAAAAGCACGGATCTTTTATTCTTGATATTGTTTTATAGCAGTGTTTTCAACTTTTACATAAGGTTACATAGAGAGATGTGAATTATTTTAATAAAAAAACACCCGCCGAAACGGATGTTTTTATCATTTCTTATTCAATTTCCGTTACCCATTCCTCGATCGGACTGCGCTTCTTCACTTCTGGGACATTGTCTTCCAAAACGCTGAGGTACAATATTCCGATTACTTTGTTTTCATCCGGGATAGCCAAGGCACGGGCGAATGCTTTATCAAAAATAAATTTATTTGTTCGCCAGATCATTCCGACTCCTGCTTCCCAAGCTAATAATTGGAAGTTTTGGATAAAGGCGCTCACGGCCGCGATTGCTTCAAAGTCTTTCTTTTCTTCTTCGACTTGCTTTGCTGTAATAATAATGAGGTAAGGGGGTTTTTCTAGTTTTTGTTTGTTTTTTTCAAGCAACTCTTGTTTTTTCTCTGCTGCGATCGTGTCGCCTTGTGTTGCCTCGATACTTTTTCCGATTGCTTGGAGCAGCTTTTCTTTTCCTGATTTTGAGCCGATGATGTAGGCATTCCAGGGTTCCTGCTTGCTGTGGAAAGGCGCATATGCTGCTTGTTCCAACAACAGATCTATTTTGGCGCGCTCGATTGGCGCGCTACTCGCACGTTTGATACTTCTTCTTGCTAAGATGGCTTTTGTTGTTTCTGTCACTTTACTTCCTCCTTTAGGGGATCAGTGGATCTCTTTTTCAATCGGTTCTTGGATATGCACGATGTCATAACGCGCGATGCTATTGCCATGGATGCCTTTGCGCTGTTCTTTTTGTTCGCGCGAATCTTTTGTACGGCCGTGAGCACGTTTGAAAGAGTCGCTCTTTACCCAATTACGCTGTGCTTCTTCGCTGACCCATTTGCTGGTCACGACGACTTCTTCATGGTCTAAACTTTCGTCTGCATTCTTCCAAAGTTCAAACCCTAAGAATCCTTCCACTTCTGCAATATCTTTCGTTGGGGCGCCGTCGCCTAATTCGCCGGTAAATTGTTTGATTACTTGATCTCCAAATCCTTTTTCTACTTTAATAGTATTGGTCACTACGATCATGATTCTCGCCCTCTCTATTTTCAAAATAGTCAAATATATTATCTTATTATATGTGATAATGATTATCATTGTCAATTCTTTGTAAAAAAACAGCTTCTATTCTAATCGTTCCATTAGAATAGAAGCCATGACATCAAGCATTCTCATTGGCAGCAGCCCGGCGCATCCGTTCCCGAATGCCGACACGCTTGATTTGTTTACTTCGCAGTTGACCACAAGCTGCATCGATATCCGTCCCATGTTCGCGACGAACGACACAATTGATGCCGTTTTTCTTCAGCACATGATAAAACGCATTGATCGATTCTTCCGTACTGCGCTCGTAATCGATATGTTCCGCTACAGGGTTGTAGGGGATCATATTGACATAAGCCAGCTGGCTGTATGGTCTGATCAGTTGGGCTAATTCTTCCGCTTCTTTGACATGGTCATTGACATCTTTCAACATAATGTACTCAAATGTTACGCGGCGATTTGTTTTTTCGATGTAATATTCGATTGCTTCCATAAGTGTTTCGATCGAAAACGTCCGGTTGATACGCATGATCTGTGTGCGTAATTCATTATTAGGCGCATGCAAGGAGATCGCAAGGTTGACTTGCAGATCTTCGTCTGCGAATTCTTTGATCTTTGGTGCAAGACCACTTGTCGATACGGTGATATGCCGTGCTCCGATCGCAAGTCCGCTGTCACTGTTGACAACGTGCAGGAAGTTCATCAGATTTTCATAGTTATCGAAGGGTTCGCCGATTCCCATGACAACAATGTGACTGACCCGTTCGTCGCTGCCTCGGTCATCCAAATAATATTGCACATTCATGATTTGTTCGACGATCTCGCCGGCTGATAAGTCTCTGCTTTTTTTCAGGATACCACTCGCACAAAATGTACAGCCGATGTTGCAGCCTACTTGGGTGGTCACACACACAGATAGACCGTATTTTTGTTTCATCAGGACGGTCTCGATCAAATTGCCATCTTGTAATTTAAATAAGTATTTGGTTGTACCATCTTTTGATTCTTGGATAATTTCTTTTTCTAATGTTTCCATTACAAAGGACTCTTCCAGCAAAGCAAGTGTCTCTTTTGGAACATTGGTCATTTCCGCAAAGCTTCTTACCCGTTTGCGATATAACCAATCCCAGATCTGTTTGGCTCTGAACCCTTTTTGATCGCGTTCAACCAGCCAATCCGTTAATTTTTCCAGCGTGATACCATAAATGGAACTTTTTGACATTCTTTTTCCTCATTTCCCAGCATTCATTACTACCAAGATTATAGCTGTTTTTGCCGCAAGTAGCAATGCTTACTTCGATTAGAAAATGCTCCTATTCATAGCGCAAGTAGGCAACTGTCGTTTGTAAAAATTCTTCAAAGCCTTTGCGTCCATCTGCGCCCCCAAGTCCAGATTCGCGGAAGCCGGCATGGAAACCATTGATTGCTTCTTCTGCTTCACAGTTGACATATACTTCGCCAAAGCGGATTTCATTGATACCGCGCATGATCTCGCGATAGTTTTCCGAAAATAGATAAGAAGAAAGCCCGTAGACACTGTCATTGGCCAAGTCGATAACTTCATCAAATGTTTTATACGTCATGATCGGAACGACTGGTCCGAAAATTTCTTCATTCATGATTTCCATGTCTTGTGTCGCGTTGGTAATAATTGTTGGTTCAAAGAAATAACCTTTACCGCGGTCGATCTTATTTCCGCCAATTAGAATCTTCGCACCTTCTTTTTCTGCACCAGCAACTAATTCGCTGATATGATCCAGCTGTTCTTTATTGATAATGCTACCGTAATCGGTTTTTTCATCGTAAGGATCGCCAACTTGCAGTTTTTCCATGCTAGCGCGTAATTCTTTGGTAAATGCTTCTGCAACATTTTCATGGACATATACACGTTCCGGACATGTACAAACTTGACCGCTGTTTTTGATTCTCGCTTGTACGATATAACGGACAGCTTTTTGCAGATCCGCATGTTCGGTTACGATCGTTGGTGCTTTACCACCTAATTCGAGGTTTACTTTTTTGACTGTTTCGGCAGCTGCCTTCATGACTGCTTTCCCAGAACCCGTGCTCCCGGTAATGGAGATCAAATCGATATCTGGATGCTTAGACAGCTGATTCCCTACTTCCGAGCCGCTTCCAACAACGACTTGGAAAAGACCTGTTGGCAGGCTTGTTCTTTGCGTGTATTCGGCGATTTTCAGAGTATTCAGCGGCGACTCATTGCTTGGTTTGATAACGACCGAACAACCTGCAATCAGAGCTGGAATCAGCTTACGCATCAAAACAAAGACCGGTGCATTCCAAGGAAGAATTCCGCCTACAATGCCGATCGGTTTCTTTAAGAAGACGATCATTTCGTCATCGATCTCGCTTGGGACTACTTCTGATTCTAAATGATAGGCAAAGCCGGCCATATAATCAATGTATTGAATAGAACGTTCTATCTCACCAATTGCTTCTTTAAAAGTTTTCCCTTGTTCTTCTACATAGATTTTTGCTAATTCTTCTTTATTTTCCTCAAGGATCGGTTTTAGTTCTTTCACGATCTCGCTTCTTGCCGCCATTGTTTTTTTCGCCCATTCCTTTTGCGCTTCTTTGGCGCCGGCAATAGCTTCATTTACATCTTGTTCATTTGATTGAGGCATGGTTTCGATAAATTTTTCTGTCACCGGATTGATCAGCTCTTTCGTCTTATCAGAATGACTTAATACAAATTTACCATTGATATAATTTTCCATCATTTTTAACTTCCTCCTCTATTGTTTCACTCTTTTTTGTGTTCCCTACAAGCGTAAAATAAAACTTAATTTACAAGTAAATGGTAATATAGTAGCATTAGTACCATAATAAGCTGGAGAGCGAGGTAAGATAATGGCAAATATAGAAAGAAATCCGATAGAAACGCTTATAAATGAGGTGGAAAAAGCGATCGTCGGGAAACGTGAAACGATCAAATTATGTTTGACCGCTTTTTTAGCCAGTGGACATGTTTTATTAGAAGATGTCCCGGGTGTTGGGAAAACGATGCTTGTCCGATCGCTTGCAAAAGCAATGGGGATACGTTTCAAGCGTATTCAGTTTACCCCTGACTTACTTCCAGCAGATGTGACAGGGATCTCCATTTTCAATCCGGAAACGCGTGAATTTGAATTCCGGCCCGGTCCGATCGTTGGCAATATCGTATTAGCCGATGAGATCAATCGTACTTCTCCCCGCACGCAAGCTGCTTTACTAGAAGGAATGTCTGAAAACAGCGTCACCGTTGATGGCGTGACTCATTTATTAGAAGATCCGTTTTTCGTCATGGCGACGCAAAATCCAGTCGAATACGAAGGAACTTATCCGCTACCCGAAGCGCAGTTAGACCGTTTCCTGTTGAAACTTGCCATTGGCTATCCGACAGCAGAAGAAGAATTGGAACTACTTACACGTAAAGAGAAGACGGATACGCTTGCTTCTGTGAATGAAGTATTAGACAAAACAGCGATCTTGGCATTAAAAAAACAAGTTCAAGACGTTCATATCAATACCGAATTAAAGCAATACATCATCCAGCTGGTTCAAGAAACAAGAAACCACCCGAAGATCCTGCTCGGTGTAAGTCCGCGGGGGACCCTCGCTTTCATGCAAGCCGTAGCCGCATATGCCCTGATTGAAGGACGCGATTATGCCATTCCGGATGACGTCCAATATCTGGCACCTTTTATCTTTGAACACCGCCTACTCCTTAAAACAGCTTATCGCTTTGAAGCGGCTTCGATTCGTTCAATCGTCGAAGAGATCATAAGCACCGTTCCTATCCAGGCAAAGAAAGGATAATCCGATATGAAAAAGCAAACGCTCCGCTTTATCGGCAGGTGGGTTTTCTGGATCATCGTCTACGGCCTCGTCTGGCTGTTCACATTGTTTCAAGGCGACAAAGCCAGCTGGTTTTTAACTTATTTCATTACATTTATCCTACTATTGCTATTGATCGTCTCGATTTCACCACTGCGCAACTGGCGTATCCAGTATGCTCTCGCACAGCCATATTACGCAGCTGGCGAAACGATCCATGTCCATTTACAGCTACAGCGCAAAATCCCCTTTCTACAAGGTAATTTAAAAATCCAACAGCAGATCCGTTCCAAAACTGACGCCAGCGGGTGGCTGGAACAGACTATTTCTCCATTTTTCCGTAAAAAGCTCCTTGTTCCGCTACCTGGCTTCCCTGCAAAACGCGGACCCGTCGATTTTTCTACAGTCCGGCTGACCACCCGTGATCCTTTCAACTTGATCGCGAAAAGTATCCAGCTCGAAACAAGTGAGACGTTGCTAGTATATCCGGCTTATGAAAAAGCGTTAGCCCTTTCCATTGCTGATTCACTGTCGCAAGGCGAGCAAAATGCGGATCACTGGTCCTTGATGAAAAACGAAAATATCTACGGTCTACGCAAATTCCAAAACGGTGACCGTATCGCGCTGATCGATTGGAAAACTACAGCCAAAAAGAATGAACTTTTTATGAAAGAATACGAAAGCAGCCGCAATGCTGAACTACATGTTTTTTTTCATAATAAACATGCAGTTGATCACGAAACAAGTTTGACTGCCTGCTATTCCTTCGTTCGTCATTTATCGGAGCAAGGTCAGCCGATCGAATTATTGATTCCCACTGAAACTTTTCAACAAGCTGGCGAAGGTAAAGCATTCACCGAAACGATCGCGCATTTATTTGCCAATTTGGAAGCAAAGCCGGCAGATCAAGATTTACTGATTCCTGATGGTCCAACTATCGTCTTTACTCCGGAAATCGATGAAACGATCCAACGTGTGCTGGAAAATTATCGTTATCATGATAGTTTGAAAATCGTTACTGCTCAGGGGGATCCCACGCTCCATTCCGATAAAGTCTTGGAACTTGCGGATCTTATAAGAAAGGAGGCGCGCAATGTCTAAACGAATCCTTAGTGGCTGCTTATTGGTATTTGCTTTCCTTTTGATTGCTGAGTGGGTGTATCCTTTTCATGATATCTTGAGAATCGGCGGTAGTTCGTGGACAGTGCTGTTTATCGCCAGTTGCTTACTTGGCAGTTTCTTCCAACTGCGTTTTTATATTTCTTTTCCGATTCATTTCGTGTTGGTTTATCTTTTCAGCACTCTAGCGGTGAAAGGTACGAATCCACTAAGGATCAGTGCTATTTCTACTTTCATAGACAACGTCCGAGATGGGATCGCAGCAATGACGGAATTATCCGCAAAAGCTGTGCCGCCGCTATTTATCTATCTTATTTTCTTAGTGGCATTATGGCTACTTGCCTATATCACGTTTTACTCTATTTTTCGGAAACAACGTGTTTTGAATATTCTTATCATGACATTGCTCTATTTGCTCATCATCAATACATTTACACAATATGACGCTACTTTTGCGATTGTCCGAAGCTGTCTGTTTGGATTTTTGATTCTATATCTCGCTAATTGGCGAGCCAATTTGAGTCCCACCAGCCATGTCTTTAGCAAACGGATCTTTTATCATCTGGGCATATTCGCGCTATTATTTGCTATTCTTTTTGCAGCGACCCAGCTTCCCACGTATAAGCCCTATTTTGCCGATCCGATCCCGACGCTTAAAAGCAAGTTTGGTCTGCTGGATACAACCAGACAAATTGGCTACAGTGAAGATGATTCACGTCTAGGCGGTCCTTTAGAGAATGATAGTACCGAGGTCTTTCAAGTTCAGACTGAAAGTGCCCATTATTATCGCGTGGAAGCAAAATGGCAGTATACAGGAAAAGGCTGGGAAACGCCGAAAGCAGAAAAAACAAAGCCGCTTTCATCACAGACTGATTTTCCTATCGACCTGAATGACCGTTATGATACGAAAGCGAAAGAACAAATAGATATTGAATTCACTGCATCTAACGGTTATATTGCTTATCCATATGGTACGGACAAACTCCAAAGCGGTGCAAGTGATATACGCTACCAGCCCGCTGGCGACAAACTCACCACAGAAAATGGCATCAAAAAGTACCACATCGAACTGGAACCCCCTGTTTATGATATTCCTACGATGCAAAAAGCAAAGATGGATCAGCTCAACAAAAAATTCCTCGCCCAATATACCCAACTGCCCCGCGAACTGCCGAAACGAGTCAAGCAGTTAGCGGAAAAGGTGACTGCTGGTGAAAAAACAGCTTATGATAAAGCCAAGGCAATCGAGACTTATTTAAACAGCGGTGGACGTTTCACCTATAGTATCGAAAATGCGGATGTCACAGATCGCGGTAAAGACTATGTCGATCAATTCTTGTTCGACACAAAAATTGGCTACTGCGATAATTTTTCAACAGCCATGGTCGTGATGCTTCGTTCCTTAGGCATCCCTGCTCGTTGGGCGAAAGGCTTTAACAGTGGTACAATGATTGACGATGTTGAAATGACCTACCAGATCACAAACGATAACGCTCATTCATGGCCGGAAGTCTATTTTCCCGGTACTGGCTGGGTTCCCTTTGAGCCAACGACGACATTCAGCAATCCGGAAACTTTTACCGAGGCGCAAACTGAAGCTCCTGAGCAATCAGCCGATTCTACTAATGACAGTGAGGCTGATACTGAAACACCAGCGGAAAAACCGGATACGGCTACACCAAATCAGCAAAAGCAGGAACAACAAAAACAATCTAAAAAAGAGACTGCAAAATCGAAAGCAACCTCTTCGAATGACCATTCCATTCTTTTATGGATAAGCACGATCACAGCGATCGTCTTGCTCCTTTTAGCAATAGTCGCCTTCCTATTCCGGCGCCAGTTCACTGTATGGCGATTGAAACGCAGGTTAGAAAATGAAGCGATCACTTTCACTGCCGCTTATGAACGACTACTTCATGCATTGACAACAAGCAAGATAAAGCGTCAGTCTTCAGAAACGCTGCGTCAATTCGCTCAGCGCTTCAGCATGATAGACGGTCTAGCTGTATTAACACAGCGGTATGAACAGCTTACTTACAGAAATAGCTCAGAAAATATCATTTCTTCTGAAGAAAAAGCCTTGTTCTTGGCTATTCTTGCTAAGCTACCTTATAAAGCCTAAAAAGCGCCCTACTCCAAACATGATCTGTTTAGAGTAGGACGCTTTTTTATTTTAAAATCTGATACTGATATTATTTATTCAAAAAATCCTGCAAGGCTTTTGCATTAGCTGCAACATCGTCCATTCGCAAAACGTCGCCTGGTCCATCGATTCGTTCAGGATGCCATAACCCTTTGGCTGGGATACTGAATTTTTCAAGCGGCTCGGTTTTGCCTAAGACAAAATCGATTCCTGTCTTGAATAACAAATTGCTGGGCAAGTCTGTCGCGGTATACCCTTGTAGTTTCCCTAAGACATCGGGAAGTTTTGTGATGCTCCCTGCACTTACCGCTTGCTCTTTCAATGCATTCAAAACTTGTTGCTGTCTCCGGATCCGGCCAAAGTCTCCTTCTGCATCATGACGGAAACGGGCATACTGCAAGAGTGTTTTGCCGTCCATTTTTTGTTTTCCAGCTTTGATCGCAACATCAATATTCTTCGACATATTTTTCTCCGCATTGATCTCAATTCCGTCTGGTGCCAGCGTATCGACGATTTTAGGGAATTGCGAGAAATTAGCAACGACGTAATATTGGATATCCACATTGAAGTTTTCTTTGATCGTTTTCCGAACCAGTTCCGGTCCACCGAACGAATAAGCAGCATTGATCTTGTTTTTTCCATGTCCCGGAATATCGACATATGTATCGCGCATGATCGATACTAGTTTTGGCGTGCCTGTTTTTTTATCGTATCTGGCGATCATGATCGAATCAGATCGACCTCGATCTTTACCACGCGAATCACTTCCTAGGAGTAGCACATTGAAATCGCCGTTCCCAGATTTTACTCCGTTAAATGGAAATGACTGCAGTGTATTTTCTTTTTCAGCCTGTTTTAAACTCGATTTATATTTACTATAAGCAACTATTCCCGTGATAACCCCGATAATCAAAAAAATGACTACGATTGCTATGATTACACGACCTACACGTACTTTTCGTTTTTTTTGATGTTTCGCCATTTTTTCACCTCATTTTTTACACTTTACTCTACTATACTACAATAAATTTGCAAATAATTGGAAATGAAATAACTAAGAATTTTTAAAGATTGCATCTTTTTCACCATAACTCGATTATTCTATACCCTTTTTCGCCATTAACGTGTAAACTAAAAGTATAAAAATAAAAAAGTAGGTGTTCAGATGTATAACCAGATAAACAAAAAGAAATCTAAAAAACCTATCTGGATCAGTATTGGGATCGTGGCAGCGCTTATTATTATCGCCGCGGGTGTATTTCTTTTTATTCACTTTAAAAACAGGGCATTGAATGAAGCAACTGCTGTTTCAGAGTCATTTACAAAAAATCTACAAAAGCAGGAATATGCTAAACTCAAAAACGACGTCAACAGCGCATCACTGAAGAAAGTAGCCTTCACAAAACAGGAAATGGTCGATAAATACCAAACAGTTTATAACGGGATCGGCGCAAAAGATATCAAAATCAGTAATTTGAAAGTAAAACAGGCAAAAGAAAAGAATCAGTTTGCTTTGACATATGACTTAAAAATGACAACAGATTTGGGACCGCTGAAAACGAAACATTTTTCCGCGACACTTGCTCAAGAAGGCGATAAATGGAAAGTCAATTGGAAGCCGGATCTGATCTTCCCGAATATGGTCAAATCAGATAAAGTCTTTTTCTCTTCTGACGATGCCAAGCGCGGTGATATCGTCGACCGTAATGGCAAAAAATTGGCAACGATGGATCATATCGAACAGTATGGCATCTTTCCTGAAAAACTTGGCAGCGGTAAGGAAAAAGAAAAAAACATCCAAGCGATCAGTAAAGAACTGCATGTCGAAACGGCTTTTGCAAAATCACAATTAGCACAATCATGGGTGAAGCCGGACAGTTTTGTTCCGCTCAAAAAATGGATCGAAAAAGGAACGCCTAAAGATCTTCCAGGTCTCGCCTCTTCTGCTATATCGATTCGTACCTACCCGCTTAATGAAGCAGCAGCCCAATTGATCGGTTATGTTGGCGAAGTCAGTGCTGACGACATCAAAAAGAATCCAGCGCTAGCAGCAGGAGATGTTATCGGGAAAACCGGCTTAGAACGTTATTTCGACAAACAATTACGCGGTAAAAACGGCGGGACGATCAAAATCGTCAACAGCCAAACAAAAAACGAGGAAGTGCTTCAACAAGTAGCCAAAGCAGATGGGAAGCCAATCAAATTGACGATCGATGCTGCTATCCAGCAAAAAGCTTTCGACAGCTTAGGGAACGAAACTGGACAAGCTACGATGATCAATCCGAAGAACGGTGATTTGCTTGCACTGGTCAGCACACCTTCCTTCAACCCCAACCAAATGACGGCTGGGATTTCTGCAAAGGATTATAAAAAACTCGCTGACAATAAAGACTTGCCATTCTTAGCTCGCTATACAACTCGCTATGCACCTGGATCGACTTTCAAGACGCTGACGGCAGCAGTCGGACTTGATCTAGGCGTGACGAAACCGGATAAAGTCCGTAAGATCTCCGGATTGAAATGGCAAAAAGACAGTTCTTGGGGCAAATATTTTGTCACACGGGTGCATGACGTTCCATCTGTCAACATGACAGATGCCTTAGTATTCTCCGACAATATCTATTTTGCACAAGAAGGACTCGAGATCGGTGCGAAGCGTTTGGAAGCAGGACTCAAGAAATTCAACTTTGACAAAGATTATAAAGATCTACCATTTACGATGAATCCTGGACAAATCTCCAACAAAGAAGGATTATCCTCCGAAGTGTTATTAGCAGACACTGCATATGGCCAAGGTCAATTGCTGCTGTCTTCCATTCAACAAGCGGTAGCCTACTCTGCCATCGCAAATCACGGGAAAATCCCGCAGCCTCGGCTGATTTTGGCAGATAAGGCTGCACCACTTGAACAGGCTGTGAAAGCTGATTCAGCTGATAAAGTCGCAGCGGCATTAGTGAAAACAGTCAGCGATCCTGGCGGAACAGCACACGCCTTAGCTTTAAACGGTAAAAAATTAGCCGCCAAGACTGGAACAGCAGAATTGAAAGAGAAACAAGGAGAATCCGGTAAAGAAAATGGATTCCTCTATACCTTCGATGCCGACAATCCCGATTTTCTCTTAGTAGGAATGGTAGAAGATGTCAATGGCCGCGGTGGCAGTGGTTTAGTTATTAAGCAATTGAAACCTTTAGTAGAAAGTATGTATAAATAAGAAAACGGTTTGGAAAGAAGCATCATGCTTTCTTTCCAAACCGTTTTTATTTTATTTCACAGTACGGTGATTATAGCTGCTGAAATATTCACAGCCTGATTGCAATTCTTGTCCGAGTAGTTCATTGACTGTTACAAATCTATAACCACGTTTTTTGAGTACTCGAAGTGTTTTATCTAAGCTGGCAGCAGTTTTGCCATGAATATCATGCATCAAGACGATCTCGCCTTGCCCTGCATTCGCCAGCACTGCCTTAGTTACACTATTTCCTGATTTCGCTTTCCAATCAAGCGTATCGATCGTCCATTCTACGATCGGCACACCAGCAACCTCTGCGACTTGCCGATCAACACCACCATATGGCGGCCTGACCACTGCGGGAAAATGCCCTGTGGCTTGATAGACAGCGATCTGTGTTCCCCAGATCTGCTGGGCTACTTCCTTCGCAGGACGCTTCGTCAATAATGGGTGATCCCAAGAATGATTACCGACTTGATGCCCTTCCGCCATTTCACGTTTGACCAATGCCGGATTTTTTTCAACATTGGAGCCAAGCACAAAGAAAGTTGCTTTGGCATGATGTTTGCGCAGAACATCCAGTATCTTTGGCGTATACAAACTGCTTGGACCATCATCAAAAGTAAGCGCAATGGTTTTCTTTTTGGAGATCCGTGGCACTTCTGGACGTGCATACTGTTTATTCAGATGCTTTTCTTTCAGCTGATAACCAATCGTTTTCAGTGGAATCGTTACTTTCTTGACTGTTTTCACATGCGGGATCTTGACTGGTAGGATCAGCGCTTCATTCGTCAAATGAAAATCATAGGCACCCGCCTTGTTTGGAAACTGGATAGCTGCTAGATCTTTTCCGTTGGCAACTCGAAGTTTGCCAGTACGGATCGCAGCTTCTGCCACGATTTTTTTGAATGCTGCTTTTTTATAGAAGGAATTCTTAAAAATCAACTGCAAAGTAAGCAGGTCATTAGTCGTTTGATCCAATGTCAAAGTTTGGATCAGCTCTCGTTTTTTCAATTGGACGAGCTTGGTTCCTTGACGTTCATAGCTGACTTTCTCAATGCGGAAACTGTCGGTATTCTTAGCAGAAGACTGTTCTTTAAACGTATAAAAATAGTAACGCGGTTTGTCGGATCGTAAGGCCTTCAAATCTTGCACGATATACGTGTCCATTTGTTTCTTTACCAACTTATTATCCTGTTTGTCTTTGGTCAGCGGGATATACGTTGTGATCTGCACATCGCCCTGCTTGTGATGTGCCTTTCTAAAAGCGATCCCTGGGTTTTGTTTTACCGACTGGTCGATTTTCTTCTCTAGCTTTTCTTCCGCAACTTTGATCTGATGCTTGTGATACAACCATGTACCGATGATAAGCGCAGCTGCTGCAAGAATGATCAGCCCAATAAAGAGCCATTTTTTCTTCAAATCTGTACACCTCAATGGAAAAGAATCTTCCCCAACTCTTTTCTGGTACTATTATACACATGATAATAAAATTTTCTAGCGTTTTTGTTAATTTTTTGCTTTTCTTTAACTTTTTATGACAACTTTTCGACAAAAAAACTTGAAGCCGCATAGACTTCAAGTTGGGTCATGATTTATCCAATCGATATTACTTTTTCCAGCCTTTTTTAAATCCTTCGACAAAAGAACTCGAGGTTTTGGCGGCGGATTTTACAACGAGTGCGGAACCATAAATGGCGATCTTGGACAGATCACCGATCACCTCGCCTGCTTTACCAGCTGTTGTACTGATTTGTGTTGCGATCTCTTCTCCGGCTGCTTTTGCTTTTTCTTCATCAAATAGAATCAAACGTTCTTCTTCAGACAAAGTAAATCCCTCCGTTTCCATTTTTTTCATCCTACCAGATTTTTTCTGCTGGTTCAAGCAACAACATTAATTCGGGATAATGATATCGTTTGAGTCGGATTTCTGCGGTTTTTTGGTTTTTATATCTACGAATAATTTATGCGGCAAGCAGATGATCGTTTCGCCCGGCTTGCTTTTCCAACCCATTTTCACCCCGACTTGGTCCGGGCTGTTATCTTCCTTGATACGGATGCTTTCTCCTTTTACTTCCATGATATTATATTGCTTTCCTTTTCCATGAATCGTAAAAATATCGTCTCCCTTGTGGCCCGTCAACGTAATCTTCCGGATCTGTTTGCCATCTTGGGTAATAACTGCAACAACTTCTTTACCAGTTTCCTTTGCTTGGACAACTGAAAAAATGATGATCGGTAAGAAAGATAACAGGATCAATAAGGTGATTATGATAACATCAAATGGCCGAACCATTTTTAGATAAGATTTCATAGTAATAATCCTTTCTATCTCTTTGTTACCCATCATACAATATTTTCTACGAACTAGAAACCCTTTTTAGAAAAAGATTGCATTTAAAAGCCAAAACACAAGGGCAGCGAGCGTGCCTGAGAGCGGTAAGGTGATCAGCCAAGTAACGAGCATGTTTTTCCCCGTACGCCAATTGACTTCTTTTTTATGATTTGCCGTCCCAACGCCCATGATCGAGCTGTCGATGACTTGTGTAGTGCTCACCGGAAGTTTAGTCAATGTCGCTGTCATAATGACGGACAGTGAACTGAGATCAGCCGCTACTCCTGTTACTGGTTCGATTTTCATGATTTTTGTGCCGACAGTTTTGATGATTCGATATCCACCGATCGAAGAGCCTAGTGCCATTGCTGCTGCACACGAAATTTGCACCCAAAGCGGTACCCCTGCGGATTTAGATTGAAATCCGCTAGTGATCAGCGCCAAAGTGATGATCCCCATTGTTTTTTGGGCATCATTCGTCCCATGTGAGTATGCTTGGATCGCTGCTGTAAAAATTTGTGCGATCCGGAAATGGCGATTTGCTTTCGCCCGCTTGCGATTGCGGAACAACCATTTTATCAAGGAATAGATCAAATAGCCGACGGTAAAACCTAAGATAGGTGAAATAATAAGTGCTAGGATGATCGTCAAAAAACCGGTGTAATTCAAGATCTGGAACGAATTTGCCGAAGCAACCGCTGCCCCGGCGATCGCCCCGATCAGCGCATGAGAAGAACTGCTCGGCATTCCTACCAACCATGTCAGTAGGTTCCATATAACTGCTGCAAGAACCCCGCATAAGACGACGAAAACACCATTTTCCAATTTAAATGGGTTGATAATACTACTAGTCAGCGATTCTGCTACCCCGGTAAAAGAGATGGCTCCCAAGAAATTCATGACCGCCGCCATGAGGATCGCTACTCTTGGCTTTAAAGCTCTTGTTGATATACATGTTGCTACTGCATTAGCGATATCATGGAATCCATTGATGAAATCAAATAGCAGTCCTGCTACGACGATGCAGATCGTAATAATTAAAATCGTATCCATATCCGTTCCCCTGACTTTTTCTTTTTCTTAAGGTTCTATACCCCAATAGAAAAAAACAATACCGCTTTAGGCAGTATTGTTTTGTCCTTTAGTTATAGCTATTTTCTCTTTTCACAACTGTCATAATTCCGGAAATCAAGTAAAGAATGCCGTGAATGCTAGCAATTTGCAAACCACCCAGTACAATCAAGACAACTCCCCAATTTTTTGCTTCCGGAGCATTGTATTTTAATTTATTAGCACTGATAAATCCGAGAACGACCGATGCTCCCATTAAGAGTAGGAAAAATAAAAAATAGATTCCCAGACCGATCACTCCAAATAGCACGTCACCCGCTGAGAAATCTTCTGGAAAGAAGGAAGCGATAAAACCAATCATTACTAACATGCCTACGCACCCTATAACGATTGTATTAACGATTGCTCCGATCAGTGCTAGTATATATTCTGTCCGTCTATTCATGTTATTTCTCAGATCCTTTTCTCATCTCTTAATTTCGAATGCCATACACCAAATGAGAAATACACGATCAAGCCGACTACAAACCAAATTGCAAAAGCAATCAAGGTGATACCAGAAAGGTTGATGATCAGATACACACACAGTAAGAAAGAAAGTGCCGGTACCACCGGATAAAATGGTGTTTTAAAACCAGTATCCGGAATATGTTTATTATTTCTCAAGAAGAATATACCTAATGATACCATAGCAAAAGCAAATAATGTACCGATATTGATCAATTCCGCTAATTTCGTCAGTGGGACTAAACCAGCGATGATACCCATCACAGTCGCAAAAATCAACGTATTGACTACCGGGGTATTATTACTGTTTACTTTCGCGAATGTTTTCGGCAACAAGCCGTCGCGACCCATTGCATAAATCAAGCGCGTCCCACCATAAGACATAACCAGGATAACAGTTGTCATCCCGACGATCGCTCCTAACGACAGCAGACCGGCGAACCAGTTTTGATTGATTGCTTGCAGGGCAAAAGCAACCGGTGCGCTCACATCTTTCAGCAAGTCATAGTGGATGATCCCTGTCAGTACTGCAGACAATAGAATATAGAGCAGTGTACAGATAAATAGCGATGAAATGATCCCGATCGGCATATTTTTCTGCGGATTCTTGACTTCTTCCGAGGCGGTCGAAACAGCATCAAAACCTATATAGGCAAAGAACACCATCGACGCACCGGTAATGATTCCTTTAAAGCCGAACGGCATGAACGGCTGCCAGTTGTCGGGCTTTACATAAAATGCGCCGACAACGATAAAGAGAACAACGACCGCTAATTTAACGATCACCATAATATTATTGACACGCGTTGATTCTCTGATCCCTAGACTCAGCAAGACGCCGATCACGATCACAACGACAAAGGCAAGCAAGTCGAAATACGTACCGGTGGCCGGATTGTAAGAGCCAGCGATCAGCTTTGGAATCTCTACATGGAATCCTGCAAGCAGACTTTGCATATAGGACGACCAGCCACTTGCGACCGCAGCAACTGCTAGACCATACTCAAGTAGTAGCGCCCAGCCAATGATCCAGGCAAAAATTTCTCCAAAAACATAATAGCTATATGTATAAGCACTTCCCGCAATGGGCAGCTTTGATGCAAATTCGGAATAACAGAGTGCCGCTAAACAACAGGCGATCCCTGCAATGATAAATGAAATAACGATCGCTGGGCCGGAAACCACCGAAGCGATCTCGCCAGGTAAAATAAAAATCCCTGATCCAACTACTGCGCCGACACCTAACATCGTTAAGTCAAACGCTCCTAAGCTTTTTTTCAATTTCCCTTCTACAATTGTATCTTTTGTAAATATTTTCCGTCTAAACGGAGAATGACTCCCATCACTCATATGAAAACCTCCAATTCTGTATTGTTAGGGTAACATCTAAAGCAGAATTTTTCAACTAAAAATTTTTAATTGTGCGAATATTTCGTTTCCAAAGAGACACCTGTAAGACCTACAGGTGTCCTGATTTTATTTCGCCATATGAAAATTCTTAGCTGTCAAATGAAACTTCCCTTTTAAGCCAGATGTGATATATACTTTCTTATCTTTGCTGACAAAAATTGCTTCCACGCCTTTTTGTTTTTCAATAAAAGCAAGTCCGTTTTTTATCCCTTCCGAAAATGCTGCCGAGGATAAGCCGTCACCTGTCAGCGATTTGTCAGATATGATCGATACACCAGCAATGTTGTTTTTGAATGGATAGCCGGTTTTCGGATCAAATAAATGATGATACTTCACGCCGTCCACTTCCAAATAACGTTCATAGATACCTGATGTGACGATCGATTTGTTATGCGCCGGCAAGTAGCCGATCAGCTGACCACGTGAGGAAAACGGATCCTGTATCCCGACTTTGAAAACATCACCACTCGGGCTATTCCCATGGATAAGCACGTTGCCGCCTAGATCAATAATCGAAGACTGCACGCCTTCTTTATTAAAGACTTTCTGTACTTCATCGGCAATAAAGCCTTTGGCGATGCCTCCTAGATCAAGCTTCATCCCTTTTTTCTTAAGGAAAACGCTATGCTCTTTGTCGTTCAGAACCACATTTTGATAACCGACTAACGGCAGACGTTCCTTGATTTCTTTATCCGTCGGTTTTTTTGCATCTGGGAAACCGATATGCCACAGTAAGGTGATCGGTCCGATCGTAATGTCTTTGCTTCCGCCGGTTTCTTTACTGTACAGAATACCCCGCTTGATCAGTTTATAGATATTTTTATCTACTGAAACAGGTTTTATCCCGCTTGCAGCATTGATTTTATCGACTTCAGATTCTTGTTTGAATTCATTATTGATATCGATTTTGATCGCTAATTCACGAATGCGTTTAAAACCTTTATCAAGGGCTGCTTCTTTGTCCTTGTCGTATACTTTTAATTTGACGATCGTGCCCATGATCACTTCCGATTTGGTATAGGGTTCATCTTTTAGTTCCACTTTTTTCTTTTCTTCCCCACAACCAGCTAATACCAATAGTGCTGCCACTGTGATGCTAAGCAGCCAGATACCTTTTCTCTTCATTTTGACACCCTTCCTATTCACTGTCCGTGCGTTCTTAATTTACCTCTAGCGCCGGCAATTGTCAATATGCTAAATGATCTGCTTTCCGTATACTTTTTACTATTTTTTAGTATACTAATAAGTAGACATATAAAAGGAGGGATTTTGTGTTAACGAACCAACATTTGTACGAATACTTAGAAGATAATGCTCATTCCTTAGCAGACAATTGGATAGAAGCGCTTGATCAAGGTGACAAAGATGATCTTTCTGTCATTTATACAACAGCGCTGATACGGGCTATCCAAACAAAAAACAATGAATTACATGGCTTGTTAGCTCGAACGTTTACAGAAGATGCGGCCAGCTTCCAAAAAGATTTGGACAACTGGCTGAGAACGATCTCAACGGAGATCGAGTACTTGCAGACACCTATTCACTTTATTATTTCCGCATTTTATCGACTTCAAGGAAATTACATAGAAGCGATAAATACATTTTATCAAAGCAACTGTACTTCTTATTCGGCAGAAGATCTATATGCCTGGACCACTTCGATCTACACGCATATGGAAAAAATCATCCTTGCTTTTTTAGAAAAGCAGCAACAATTTGCAGAAAAGCGACTGCGTTCACAGCAAGCAATGATCAATGAATTGAGTTCACCGGTCATTGCCCTGACAGAGTATACTTCTATTTTGCCATTAATGGGCTACTTGGACACAGAGCGGGGAACAAATTTTGCCGATAACGTGTTAGATCAATGTGTGGAAAAACAAATCAGCTGTTTAATGATCGATCTTTCGGCTGTGACAATCGTCAATACGAATCTCGCGCAAAAATTATTTGCTTTGCTGGACACGTTGCACCTCGTTGGAATCGACACGGTTTTGTCTGGTGTTCGTCCAGAAATCGCGCAAACAGCGGTGCAACTGGGAATCGATTTTGATGGGATCACGATCAAAGCGACTTTGGCGCATGCTATTCATGACCGATATGCAGAACTAGGTTATTTATAAACGATAAAAGACTTGAATCACTTCAAGTCTTTTATCATGCACATTCAGGCATTGGAATATTTTTTTACTTTTCAAGAAAGTTAGCCACCGCGCCGATCAGATTGGCATCATTTTTAAAGTGGCAGATCTCAATGATCGGATCAAAATCTGTTAGTTTCATCGCTTCGCAGAACAAGCGCATCCGCCGATCTATCTCTTGCTTCAACCCTGCTTTGGCAGTTACTCCGCCACCTAAAATAATTTTTTCAGGATCGAGCATAAATTGCAGATTATACAATCCCAGTGTCAAAAAGTGATAAAATTTTTCCACTTCGGCTTTTGCTGACTCTTCCCCCGCTTCTGCAAGTGCAAAAACTTCTTCCCCACTGTAAGTTTTCCCCATCGCTATGGAATAGCGTCTCGCCATCGCGACAGGCGTCCCTAGCTCGCTGAAAGTCTTTCCACGATCAAGTACCATAATCCCGAATTCGCCGCCATACAGATGCGCTCCACGCTGTAGCTGACGGTCAATGATCACTCCGCCACCGATACCGCTTCCCGCAACGACCACTAGCACATTTTGATTATCTTTCGCCGCTCCAAGCCAGACTTCCGCAAGCGCCGCACAATTAGCATCGTTTTCCAAGGAAATAGGCATACCAAGGCGCGTTTGGAGAATTTGTTCAAACGCTACTTCGTGGATATAAGGAACTGCGCTGATGCCGTCAATACGCCCACGGCTTTGATCTACTGCTCCGGGAACACTAAAAGCCGCTCCGGTCAGAGTAAAATCGACCCGCATCTGTGCACAGACCTCCTCCAGTTGTGTCAGCATCGTTTCCCAATCTTTCGGGGTGGTGAACTTCCCTTTTGCTTGTAGTTCATCTGCCTCATAAACACCATATTTTACTGCCGAACCGCCAATATCAAAAGCGATGATTCCCATTTGTCCACTCCCTAACTTTTTCTACATTCTATCTCTAGCATAGCAAGCAACAGCAAGGATGTAAACGCTATTATAAAAATTATTTTGCTTCTCTAAGTCCATTAGGGAATTTTTCGAGTAAATGGGCATGCGCATGTAAGGCACTGCTGCTATTTTCGTTAGCAAGATGAACCTGTTCCAGTTTTTTTCCTCGTTTTGGCACTATGATCGGAATACCTAGCGCCGTTTTTAAATAACTTTGATCCAAATCCGCCGGGATAAGTAATTCTTTGGGCAACATGTTGTTGGGCTGCTGATAAAAAGCAATGATCGCTTCTTCCATCGACTGTTGCTGATCAGGTGGGAGGATCCCCCATTTTCTACCGTTGATCGCGCCATTGCGGACGAAAAAGACATGAAAGCTCCGGTACCCGTTCCTTTCACTATAACCGACGATATCCCGGCTGCTGAAATCGCCAAAAATAATATGTTGTTTCTCAACTGTTTCTTCGATTGCCAGAATAATATCCCGCAGTTCAGCTGCCCGTTCAAAATGAAGCGCTTCGATCTGACGCTTCATTTCTACCTTTAGCTGTTGCTTGACCTTCGATGCTTTCCCCTCTAAAAATTGAGTGATCTTCGTGATCTGCTTTTGATACATTTCCGGTGTTACTTCGTGATCACAAGGTCCGATGCAAAGCCCCATTTGATAGTATAGACAAGGCCGGCCAAGCTTCCCCTCACACCGGCAAAGCGGATATAGCCGTTGCAATAGTTCCATAGTCTGCCGCGCGGAATAACGGTTTGGATAAGGTCCGAAGTATTTGGCTTTGTCCGGCTTGATTTCCATTACGATCTCGATGATCGGATTTTTTTCATTGGTGATCTTGATGTACGGATAGCTAGTACCATCTTTCAGCTGAATATTGAAGGGTGGTTTATACGTGTGGATCAAAGACATTTCAAGCAACAATGCCTCTTTTTCGGAATCTGTCACGATATATTCTAAGTCATTGATCAGTCTCACTAAACGAGCCGTTTTCCCGATTTGCGTCTTATTAAAATACGACCGAACTCGCTTTTTCAAGCATTTCGATTTGCCAATGTAAAGAATCTCACCGTTTTCATCTTTATATATATAACAACCTGGCGCTTCAGGTAATATGTTTAATTTTTCTTTCATGAGTGCTTCCATGAAAAAACTTCCTTTCAAAAAACGAATATACGTTCGCAAATATTTTACACCCGGCAATAGGGAAAGTAAAGAAAAACATTCCCAGTTCCGGAAATGTTTCCCCATGCTCTCCATTTAAAAACCTCTATCCTAAACTTCATCTCTGAAATTAGAATAGAGGTCGTTTTTTATTTTAATTCAGCTACGCGTCCGTAACCAGCAATATATTTTTTCCAATAACCGGAAGAAATCTTGCTATATTTAACGCCGCTGTTTTCTGCGTTGATCATTTCGCCAGAACCAACGTAGATTCCTACGTGAGCGATTCCGCTACCATAATTGAAGAATACTAGGTCTCCTTTTTTAAGGTTTGCTTTCTTCACTTTTTTCGCGCTCTTATATTGTTGTTTTGCTGAACGCGGTAATTTTTTGTTTACTGATTTTTCATAGACATAACCTGTATAGCCAGAACAGTCAAAGCTTTTTGGTCCGCGAGCGCCGTATTTATATTTAGCACCTAAGTATTTTTTTGCTTCTTTATTTAAATTACTAAAGGTTTTAGCTTTATATGTAGTCAAGCACTTACCTGAAACATATCCGGTCTTACCTTTGTATGATGTTTTATACCAATTGTTTTTTGTTTTGCCAGTAAATGTTTTTACAAATCCCTTTTTATAAGAACCAATTACTTTCGCTTTTGTATTATCACTTGTGCGAATATTTGCGGAAACAGTTGTAATCATTTTATATTTTGCCGCTGCCTCTACCTTTGTTGACGTTGGCCAGGTGAAAGCACCTATGCTAACGACAATGATAAGCACAGTCATTATTAATTTATTGATCATAAATGCACCCCTTTTTCTAAGAAAACTTTACCAGTTGAACGTTACAGTCATGCAACAATAAAAAGACATTCTTTTTAAAATTTTTTCTGAAAATGAAACATTACGTAACGAAGTGTTTTTTCGCCCGCAAAAAAAGCCCCTAAGTCTTTACACTCAGGGGCTTCCGTTTCATTTGATCAAGATTCATTTTCGTCCATTTTTTCTTTGATATCTTTTGCTTCTTTTCGCCACCATAGCGAATCTTTCGGATTATCGACAGCTTCTTCTACTTCTTCCTCGCTTTCAACAGTTGGCAAGGAGCCTCGTAGCGATTTGCCTGAAGTATCTTTCAACATAAAGGTAATGACGATGATCCCAACAAGGGCGACGAGCATCATGTAAAAGGCTGGCATCAAGCTATTGCCTGTTTTTTCGATCAAGAAGGAAGCAACAAGTGGCGTCGTCCCGCCAAAAATCGAAACAGATACATTAAAGGAGATCGACAAAGCGCGATAACGTACATCAGTAAAGAATAGTGTCGGTAGCAACGACGGCAAGGAACCTTCAAAGCAGGAAAGGAAAAGTGCTAGTAAAAGCAATCCTAAGAAGACCGTGATTGTATTGCCTGCTTGAATCAATAGAAATCCTGGTATCGAAAAGAGTAGAATGCCGACAAGTCCGACTTGGACCACACGCTTATTTCCTACTTTATCACTTAAATGACCTGCTAAGAATACAAATGGTATCATCAGCAACATAACGATCAGCAACATGATCAGACTTTTAGAGTTACCATATCCTAATACCGCATTTAAATGTGATGGCATGTAGGAAAGCAGCATGTAGTTGATTACGTTGAAGAAACAAACGATCACGACACTTACAAAGAGAAATTTCTTATGGTAACGGAAAATATCTTTCAAGCTGACGCCTTTATTTTCCTCGTTGCTTTGTTCTTCTTCCATTTCTTGGAAGGCAGGTGTTTCTTCTAAATTAGAGCGGAGATATAAACCGACTAGGCCAATCGGCGCTGCAATGAAGAATGGAATCCGCCAACCCCATTCGAGCATTTGCTGATCGCCAAGGATAAAGGTGATCAGTGTAACGATACCGGAACCGGCAATATAACCCGTCAGCGTTCCGACTTCAAGTCCACTTCCTAAGATACCGCGCTTTTTATCAGGCGCTGATTCTGCAATAAAGGTCATTGCACCAGAATACTCTCCACCCGTTGAGAATCCTTGTACTAACCGAGCAGCAAGTAATAGGAAGGAAGCCGTGATACCGATCGAATGATAGCTTGGGATAAGTCCGATACACAGTGTGGAGATCGCCATCATGATTATTGTGATCGACAAGACGCGTTTTCTTCCCCATTTATCACCTAAATAACCAAATACGAAGCCACCGATCGGACGCATGATAAATGCGATCGCAAACGTGGCGAATGTGTAAACTAATTGAAGTGTACCTTCTAAATTCGGGAAAAAGACTTTCCCAATAATAACAGCTAGATAAGAATAAATACCGAAGTCAAACCATTCCATTGCATTCCCAAGACCAGTAGCAAAAACGGCTTTCTTTGCTTTGTCCGTGTCAACAATCGTAATGTCATCCGGCTTTATTTTAAATTTTTGTTTTTTTACCTTCTTTTCTTTCATAACAAAATATGCCCCTTTTTAATTTAGTAATGCTTAATTTTACCCCGATTCTCTCTTTCTGAAACTTTTCATGAAAAAAGGACCTGCTGCACGAAGCAACAAGCCCTTGGAAAATATACTGTTAAACAGCTGTATAGCCACCATCGACTACTAAGATCGTTCCGGAGATGAAAGAAGCGTCATCGCTTGCTAAGAAAGCAACGGCATTTGCCACTTCTTCCGGTTTGCCTAACCGTCCCATTGGATGCAAATCGACCAAAGCTTGGCGATATTCGCCTTGCGCTGCCTCAATAAGCGGAGTATCAATATAACCGGGTCCAACAGCATTGACACGTATCCCTTCCTTCGCATAGGTTGCCCCAAGCGTCTGTGTCAACAATTTGACGCCACCTTTAGCAGAAGCATACGCTGTTACGCCAGGTTTACCGGCAAGACTGTGGATCGAACCTGCATTGACGATCGAGCCACCTGTTCCTTGTTTGCGCATTTGTTCGATCGCATATTTATTAGAAAGGAAAACCCCGTTCAAATTGATATCGATCGTACGTTGCCATTTTTCATAGGACAGCTTGTCAATATTGTCATCTGCAGCAATACCTGCGTTGGCAAACATAATATCTAGCTTACCGAATTTTGCTACTGCTTCAGCGATAACATGTTTGACATCCTCCTCTTTCGTTACATCTGTTTTAACAAATAATACATCATACCCAGCTTTGCGAAATGATTCTGCGACACTTTCCCCTTGGTCAGCAAAATCAGCGATCACTACTTTCGCGCCCTCTTTCACAAATTTTTCTGTGGTTGCTTTACCGATTCCGCTGGCACCACCTGTAATGATTGCTACTTTGTCTTTTAATTGCATGTGAAATTCCTCCTTGATTGACTGATTATTCTATTTCTACCCTGATCAAACTAAATTAAAACGCAAAACAATTGCTTTGCGTTTTAACTCATTTATTTCCAAAAAGTAATTTCTTCCGCGGGCAGGCGATAAGATTCGTGGCCTTTACCTACTGCTTTTCCGATTGAAACGACCATGATCGCTTCATAGCGGTCTTTATCAAAGCCGAAAGTATCTAAAACTTCTTCGCGTTCAAATCCGCCGATCGGATTAGTGTCATAACCATACGCACGGGCAGTAAGCATAAGCTGCATTGCTGCCAAAGAGCCGTCGATCATGGCGATGCGTTTTTTCTCAGATTGGGGGATCACTTTATAAAGTGGTTCCAATTTTGCCATTTGCTCGTCTTTTCTTTCTTGAGGCATCAAGCCACGCGTAATTGCTTCGTCAAAAATACGGTGCGCGTTTTCAAAATGTTCCAAGTCGCCTAAAATGACGATCATTGCGGCAGATGTATCATTTTGCAGTTGGTTGAAACGAATTAGCGGACGCAATTTTTCTTTTCCTTCTGCGCTTTCGATGACAACAAAACGCCACGGTTGCATGTTGACAGAAGACGGAGCTTTTACAGTATCATTGATGATTTGTTTCATTTCTTCATTGGAGATTTTTACTTCCGGATCGAATTCGCGAATCGAGCGGCGATTGGAGATAATATCTGAAAAATCATTGTTTACATAGGTCATTAGTTATTTCCTTCTTTCAATGGTTGTAATAAAGTAATTTCTGGATTTGCTTCTAGTAATATGGCACTTTGCTCTGAAAATCCCTTGAAATGCGCACTTTCATTGTGACTTGCTACAGCAGCAGCGTCTTGCCATTGTTCTAACATATAGAAAACGTTTGGTTGATCGACAGCTTTTACAAGTTCATAGCGTACGTTACCTGTTTCTGCAGTAGAGGCAGCAATCAATGATTGAGCTTTTTCTACAAACGTATCGATTTTTTCAGTTTTGACAGTCAAACGTGCTTGGATAAAAATCATTTTGGATAGGCCTTCTTTCCAGTTTATTAGTTCGATTTTCATCGAACTATGTTAATGTAGCATATCTGAAAGTCTTCTGCAAGAAAAAGAAACTGGATTTATGATATGATAGAAATATGGACAATTTATCAGCTTTATCTAAAAAACGATTATTAACTTTTTTCCAAGCTCTTGCTGATCCAATCCGGTTAGACATCTTTTTATGTTTACTGGAAGAAAAACAACGGCGAGTGACGGAAAATAAGTATCATATTTCCAAGTCGACCCTATCCCACCATATCAAAGTTCTCAAAGACGCCAAACTGATTGCCGTTCAAAAAGAGGGTACAACACATATCTACTCGATCCATCCTGATTTCAAAGCTAACCGGGAGTTATTGTTTACCGTTTTAAAAGGCAGGGAAGAAACGTTGTATGAGGAGTAATGGCGTTTGTTGCCGTTATTTAAAGGAAGGATGATAAATAGTGAAAATATTGATTGTTGGGGCAAGTGGAACGATTGGACAAGCAGTTGCCGAAGAACTAGGTGCGAAACATGAAGTCATTCGTGCTAGTAGACATGACGCCGATGTCCATGTCGATATCACCTCTGTGGCGAGCATCGAAAAAATGTATGCGGAAGTAGGTCAAGTAGATGCAGTCATTAGTGCGACAGGCGGCGCACATTTTGCACCCCTTACTGAAATGACACCGGAACTCAATGATGTGGCTATCGAGAGCAAGTTGAAAGGTCAGATCCATCTCGTATTGTTAGGATTAAATGCTCTGAAAGACGGTGGCAGTTTTACATTGACAACTGGCATCATGATGGACGATCCGATTCTGCAAGGTGCTTCTGCCGCTATGGCGAACGGAGGGATCAGAGCTTTCGTTAAATCAGCAGCAATTGAAATGCCGCGCGGAATCCGTATTAATAGCGTCAGTCCAAATGTCTTGCAAGAATCTTTAGGCAAATACGGTGATTTCTTTGCCGGCTTTGAAGCTGTTCCTGCTAAACGTGTGGCGCTAGCTTATCGGAAGAGCGTGGAAGGTGCGCAGACTGGTCAGAATTATGAGGTCTACTAGGGAAGAATTTTAATGGTCAGGCAGGTGGCCTTTTCTTCTATATAATAAAGAAGAGCCGGAGAAGAAAATCGTATTCTTGATTTTCTTCTCCGGCTCTTTGTGTAGACTTTATTCTTATTGCAGATTATGCACACAACTTTTACCTCTGCTTGAAGTAAAGCTGCTAGTCAAATGACTAACAGCTTTGCTCACTTATTTAATCTTGCTTTTTATTAGAAAACCTTCTAGCAGTAAAAATCGCTAATCCTAACGTAAGCATTCCTAGGAGGATCCACCCTGTTTCCGCTGCATCACCAGTATGTGGCAGAATGCCTTTAGCCGGTGGAGCTTTTGGATTCGCTGGTTTCTTTGGTGGGGTTTTTTTGTGTGTTTTTGGTGGTACTGGGTCGCTTGGCACTGGTGGCACCACTGTTGGAATACCAGTATGCTTTACGTCCCCATTATTGTTGAAGTGTAGCTCAGCTTGGTTTTTTATACCTCCATCTTTTATAAATGGCGCCAATTCCTTATCTGTTGCGCTCACTTTGATTTTGGTCGTGATCGTCATCGTATAAGTGTGACCAGCTAGATAGGCATAGCTACCGTTTTTCTTCTTGATTTTGAAAATGACGTTATTGTTTTTCTTCGTTAATGTTCCGTTCGCCATTACATTCTTTCCATTTTCATCAACAATTGTGATTTTGGTAATATCTAAAACTTTATTGACTTTGTCGCGAATACTAGCCTGCTTCCAGCTTGCTGTTGTATTTCCAAAACTTGCTTGGATATGCCAATCAAAGGATTGGTTGCGGTTTGTCAGTTTTAAATGTTGTTTTTCTTCTATATCCTTTTTGATATTTGGATCTTCATTTGGTGGGACTACCGTCGGGATCTCTGAATGTTTCACATCCCCGTTGTCCCCAAAGTGTAAGTCTGCTTGGTTCGGGATTCCTCCGTCTTTTATAAACAGCGCTAATTCCTCATCTGTCGTGCTCGCTTTGATTTTCGTCGTGATCGTCATCGTGTAGGTGTGACCAGCTAAATAGCTGTAGCTGCCGGCTTTTTTAGCTAGTTCGAATTTGATCTTGTTGTCCGCTTTCGTCAATCTTCCGTTCGCTGTTACGTCTTTTCCAGTTTCATCGACGACTTGGACATCGCTGATGTCAAATACTTTATTGATTTCGTCGGTGATGCTAGCTTCCTTCCAGCTCGCGGTCGTATTTCCAAAGCTTGCTTGTACGTGCCAATCAAAGGCTTGATCGCGGTTCGTTAAATCTAGGTGTTGTTTTCCTGCTATATCTTTGTGGATATCTGGATCTTCGTTTGGTGGGACTACCGTCGGGATTTCTGAATGTTTCACATCACCGTTGTCCCCAAAGTGTAAGTCTGCTTGGTTCGGGATTCCTCCGTCTTTTATAAACGGCGCCAATTCTTCATCTGTCGTGCTCGCTTTGATTTTTGTCGTGATCGTCATCGTGTAGGTGTGACCAGCTAAATAGCTATAGCTGTCGGCTTTTTTAGCTAGTTCGAATTTGATCTTGTTGTCCGCTTTCGTCAATGTTCCGTCCGCTGTTACGTCTTTTCCAGTTTCATCGACGACTTGGACATCGCTGATGTCAAATACTTTATTGATTTCGTCGGTGATGCTGGCTTCCTTCCAGCTCGCGGTCGTATTTCCAAAGCTTGCTTGTACATGCCAATCAAAGGCTTGATCGCGGTTTGTTAAGTCTAGGTGTTGTTTTCCTGCTACATCTTTGTGGATATCTGGATCTTCATTTGGTGGGACTACCGTCGGGATTTCTGAATGTTTCACATCACCGTTGTCCCCAAAGTGTAAGTCTGCTTGGTTCGGGATTCCTCCGTCTTTTATAAACGGCGCCAATTCTTCATCTGTCGTGCTCGCTTTGATTTTTGTCGTGATCGTCATCGTGTAGGTGTGACCAGCTAAATAGCTATAGCTGTCGGCTTTTTTAGCTAGTTCGAATTTGATCTTGTTGTCCGCTTTCGTCAATGTTCCGTTCGCTGTTACGTCTTTTCCAGTTTCATCGACGACTTGGACATCGCTGATGTCAAATACTTTATTGATTTCGTCGGTGATGCTAGCTTCCTTCCAGCTCGCGGTCGTATTTCCAAAGCTTGCTTGTACGTGCCAATCAAAGGCTTGATCGCGGTTTGTTAAGTCTAGGTGTTGTTTTCCTGCTACATCTTTGTGGATATCTGGATCTTCGTTTGGTGGGACTACCGTCGGGATCTCTGAATGTTTCACATCGCCGTTGTCCCCAAAGTGTAAGTCTGCTTGGTTCGGGATTCCTCCGTCTTTTATAAACGGCGCTAATTCCTCATCTGTCGTGCTCGCTTTGATTTTTGTCGTGATCGTCATCGTGTAGGTGTGACCGGCTAAATAGCTATAGCTGTCGGCTTTTTTAGCTAGTTCGAATTTGATCTTGTTGTCCGCTTTCGTCAATGTTCCGTCCGCTGTTACGTCTTTTCCAGTTTCATCGACGACTTGGACATCGCTGATGTCAAATACTTTATTGATTTCGTCGGTGATGCTGGCTTCCTTCCAACTCGCAGTCGTATTTCCGAAGCTTGCTTGTACGTGCCAATCAAAGGCTTGATCGCGGTTTGTTAAGTCTAGGTGTTGTTTTCCTGCTACATCTTTGTGGATATCTGGATCTTCGTTTGGTGGGACTACCGTCGGGATCTCTGAATGTTTCACATCACCATTGTCCCCAAAGTGTAAGTCTGCTTGGTTTGGGATTCCTCCGTCTTTTATAAACGGCGCTAATTCCTCATCTGTTGTGCTCGCTTTGATTTTTGTCGTGATCGTCATCGTGTAGGTGTGACCAGCTAAATAGCTGTAGCTGCCGGTCTTTTTAGCTAGTTCGAATTTGATCTTGTTGTCCGCTTTCGTCAATGTTCCGTTCGCTGTTACGTCTTTTCCAGTTTCATCGACGACTTGGACATCGCTGATGTCAAATACTTTATTGATTTCGTCGGTGATGCTAGCTTCCTTCCAGCTCGCGGTCGTATTTCCAAAGCTTGCTTGCACATGCCAATCAAAGGATTGATCGCGATTTGTTAAGTCTAGGTGTTGTTTTCCTGCTACATCTTTGTGGATATCTGGATCTTCGTTTGGTGGGACTACCGTCGGGATCTCTGAATGTTTCACATCACCATTGTCCCCAAAGTGTAAGTCTGCTTGGTTTGGGATTCCTCCGTCTTTTATAAACGGCGCTAATTCCTCATCTGTTGTGCTCGCTTTGATTTTTGTCGTGATCGTCATCGTGTAGGTATGACCAGCTAAATAGCTGTAGCTGCCGGTCTTTTTAGCTAGTTCGAATTTGATCTTGTTGTCCGCTTTCGTCAATGTTCCGTTCGCTGTTACGTCTTTTCCAGTTTCATCGACGACTTGGACATCGCTGATGTCAAATACTTTATTGATTTCGTCGGTGATGCTGGCTTCCTTCCAGCTCGCGGTCGTATTTCCAAAGCTTGCTTGCACATGCCAATCAAAGGCTTGATCGCGGTTTGTTAAGTCTAGGTGTTGTTTTCCTGCTACATCTTTGTGGATATCTGGATCTTCGCTTGGTGGGACTACCGTCGGGATCTCTGAATGTTTCACATCACCATTGTCCCCAAAGTGTAAGTCTGCTTGGTTCGGGATTCCTCCGTCTTTTATAAACGGCGCTAATTCCTCATCTGTCGTGCTCGCTTTGATTTTCGTCGTGATCGTCATCGTGTAGGTGTGACCGGCTAAATAGCTATAGCTGCCGGCTTTTTTAGCTAGTTCGAATTTGATCTTGTTGTCCGCTTTCGTCAATGTTCCGTTCGCTGTTACGTCTTTTCCAGTTTCATCGACGACTTGGACATCGCTGATGTCAAATACTTTATTGATTTCGTCGGTGATGCTAGCTTCCTTCCAGCTCGCGGTCGTATTTCCAAAGCTTGCTTGTACGTGCCAATCAAAGGCTTGATTGCGATTTGTTAAGTCTAGGTGTTGTTTTCCTGCTACATCTTTGTGGATATCTGGATCTTCTGCGTTTACGACCACTCCAACACGTTCTGGTTCTACTACTTGCAAATTATTAGAGGCATAAGCAAAAGAATTCCATGCTGCGCGAGAATTTTCCGGTTTTGTAGCGTCTGTTAAGTCTTTGTTTAAGTTTTCAGGTGCTTTCATCATGAAATCAAGTGTGATGTTATCACCAGAAACAAATTCTGCATTATCTTTTAGCGTGACTTTAAAGCTATGGATTTTGCTCCAATCCATGACTCCCGTCGCTTCCATCCAATTAGGGGCTTCTGCGCCGGCAGGATCTTCCATTTTTTCAGAAGTATCTGGGTAATCTACGTTGGCAACTAGATCTGCGCGGCTTGGATTTGTTGCTGTACTATATTGAATCGTTACCCTATCTTCCCAGTTTAATGGCGAGAGGATCGGACCAGTTAATTTTGGTGTGAATTGACTGCCCCGAGCTAGGTTATCTGTGATACCTAAATCGCCAACTGAAGGCAGTACATCCATCATTACCATATCGGAAATTGGACTTACACCATTGTTTGTCAATTGTAATTGATAGGCAATTTCACCACCTGGTGATGTGTGCCCCATTTTGCTATAAGCTGTGTCTAAATCACCTTTTACTAACTTAAAAGTACTGATCTGATCTTGGCGAGTTAGGTAATATTGATTCCCTGTTTTAACGCGTTGCTGGTCTGTAACGTTATCACCATTGATATCATCACTATCTGTTTCTTTGGTCGAATCAGTGATATTGTTACCAGAATTGCTTGGTACATTAAAGTCTGTGTTTCCAACGAACGCGTATGCTTCAGGTATAAGCTTAGTCGGTGCATTCGGTGCAATGATTATGTTAAACGAATAGCTGAGTAATTTACCTGATGGGATTTTCGAGATATCGTCATTCCAATTTATACGTATTAACTGTCTCCCTGTGCCTTGATAGTCTGAGTTGATAATCTTGATAGAACCAAATTCTTTATTTGTCCCAGAATCCGTTTTTGCTCCCCAATCATCGATGTTTTTCAATTGAAACTCGGGGTTGTTTGGATCTACGGTTACTCCTTTTGGTAATAAGACCGCTTCTTCAAAAGGTCCAACTAAAGCTGTAACCGATGAAGAATCATTTGTTAAGGAACCGGTCAATCTATTTGATCCGCTTTTCACTTCGCCTGCATTATTCGTATCAAAGCGAACTGTATTTTTTAAAGTCGGTAAGGAATCTGGTGGTACTGGTATGATAGTAGCTGTTCGATAGCCTGTAAATGTATTTACATCATTTGTTTCAGTATCGTTATTCCAAGAAACCTTATCGCCTTTCTTATCATATCCTTCTACATTATAGTGCACATGATTTGTTACTTTCCCTGTATAGCCTTTTTCCACTTCAAAACGTGGATAAGCAAAAGGAGAATATAAACCTGCTGGTGCATATGTGTGATTGAATCTGATTTGACTTACTTTATCATCTTTGCTTAATCCTAGCTGGGAACGAGTCAAGTGCTTTCCTAAATAAGCATAATCACTTAGTACCTTACGTTCAGTACCATTTACTGTTAAATAAATATCTGCTCGCGGTTTCAAAGGAATAACACCGTTCCCTGGAATTCCCCAGTCTGGTTTAAAGTTGGCCCATCCGGAGAAATTCAAAGCTTCAAGATTCAGATGCGAATCCACATCATAAATAATTTCATACTTGTCAAAATCTTTCTCATAACTATTTGCTGCATTTGCACCAATAGTGATAGTGAAAGTTAGTAAAGCAGTGTCATAAACTTTTGGATCGGGGTTATTGTAATTGAACGTTCCCCCTGCATTACCGATACCATCGATTGGACCGCCATGATTAGGTGGTACTAAAGTGCCTCCCGGAGGTACTTTGTTTGGATCGCTTATGCCAGCATACACAGAAGCAGAAGCATTGTTTACAATCGGTTGGTCGGAAACATCTGTAGCAGATGTACTGACTTTATTGGTGAATTGTTGCATGTTTTCGATATCATCATTAAATTTCACCGTAACTTCGATTTCTTTGTTGAATAATGGGTCGCCTGCTGTTGCTGCTTTTTGATCAGCAATAGTTGGTGCATCGAATTCCCATGTGATGGTGCGCGTTGCTGCATCATATTTACCACCTGAATTATCGCTTTGATAAGTCATGCCTGCTGGAAGTGTATCTACAGTTTTGATTTTACTTCCGGATTTAAAGTATAAAAGCCCTGTTTCTTTTTTATCTGCATTTACTTTGATTTTCCATACACCTAGATCCCCAGCCGATGGTGGATCTATTTTTGTTTTTCCAGCAGAATCTATCGTTTGAGCATATGTCTTGCTTGATGCCAAGCTAGAAGCTGCATTTACTTTGACAGTTGCGTCATCTGTTGCAGTTCCTGTATAGTTATCTGCTGTAAAAGTTGCTTTTACAACTAATTCTGTATTATTTTTAGTGGTTCCATTCTCTGTAGGAATTTTAATAATTACTTTGTATGCTTTACCTGATGCAAGTTCATCGAAATGATATAGCAATTGTTGTTTGGTACGGTCATACGTTGGTACAACTCCCGCTATTTTCAATTCTGTCAAGTCTTGCTCAAGATTTGCATTGGTTGGTAATTGAACCGCAATATCAGCATTTTTGTAAGATGTCTGACTGCCGGTAACTTTGAAATTCAAAGCGAAAGGCGCATCTTGACCGGAAGAGATACTTGCTGTTTGAGGAGCAACATCGATATCGACATTTACATTCCCTGAAAATAATGAGATCCCTCCAGCTTTTTTGGTCTTCGTTGTCGATTTACTTTGTATACTAATATTCAGCGGCTCCATTGCAACTTTTTCATGCTCTAAAATTGCTTGTGCATGAAATACATAGTTTGCTGCAACATCTGCTTGGAAATAAAGACCTATCGATTTATCTTCTGTTTTATCTTTCCAAACAACATGCAGTTCTCTTTTCTTAGTATCGTATGTTAGTTTGTCGACTTTTGCCTTGTCTTCTGCATTTTTCACCCCATGATATTGCATATCTCGTGGCACATCTATAATCGCTTCCATGCCTTCCGTTTGTGTTAAGGTGAATTCCATCTTCGCTCCTACTTGATGATCTGTACTGACGGGAATTAATGTCAGTGGGTTGTTTTTCGTTGTGTCATTAGCAGAAACTGCTTGTGCACTTATAGGAGAAAGTAAACTTTGTAGGCTTACGAATAATGTTACTATGATCGCTAAACCTTTTTTCATATATTTTTGCCCTCCCGCATTTTTAAATATGTTCTGTAAATCACTTTCCAACTACGGAACATCGTAAGATTATCAAACAAATTTAACTTTGGGAACGGATTTTTGTAATATAAATTATTTTTAACGGGAAGTAGACACATTTTTGTCACATTCTTGCATATTTATTGCTATTTTTCTCAAAAAAAATTATATTTCCACCTATTTTAGGCTATCTTTTTTCCATTATTGCTTTGAAATGAAAAAATGACTGCTCCAAATTTGGAACAGTCATTTGTCATTATTTAACTTTCATCTAACCAAGAGTTACTTTTTATTTTTCACTTATCTGTCACTATGACGTACGTCACCGCAATTGGTCCGTGCACGCCTACAACCAATTGCATTTCGATATCGCCAGAATTGGACGGACCGGAAATGAAATTGATGGAAGATCCATAGGTTTGCCCCGTGTTTGTCTGTTCATCATAATATTTAGCTGCCTGTGTTGAACGGGGCACAATAACGGATTTCGGAATGATCGCGATATATTTTTCCGGCAAGAAATGGAAAGAGCGGCCTTGGTTCGGGCTGGATTCAACTACTACAGTCCCACTCTCTGCTAATAAAAATTCTGCGAAAGCAATACCGATATTGGTATCTGCCGCTGTATCGATATTTGTTTTCCGATTCTCGTCGCCAGCTTTCCAGATTTTCACCTCGCAATTCGGCACGGCGTTTTCCAAGAAAGGATTAAGCCCAAATTGAATAAAGCGTTCATCTTGCGCTACCATGACTTTGCCATTTTGATAGTATTCTAAACGTTTCGCCAAGTCAGCAGACAAATGTTCGGAAGTCGTTTCGATCACATCAGTGTGAATCGTTTGGCATGCTTCTTTGGCGATTTCTAATAATTCCGTTTGGTTCTTATCTTGTAGCGTTTCTTCCACTACCGTATGAAGATAAGGCGGTCGTTCTACTTTTTCCGTCCGGCGCTCGCGACCTAGTTTTGCGGCGATATTATTTAGAAAAGCTTCCTGGTTTGGATTGGAACTCATTTCGATTTCCCTCCTTGCTCGTGCTTTTTGTACCAGTTGCGGAAGTTGTCTTTCGCTTTTGGTGGCCTTGGCAAATCGCGGACGGAGGTCCATCCTTTGATCATTCCTACGCCACCAGTCACAAACCCGCCGAATTGATACATGTTTTCGATCGCGTAATCTTGTTTGACACCAAACACTTTGACCCCTGCATGGGCAAACTTGAGTGCTTGCTGGAACATAAATGGCGAGCCGGTTGCTTTGGCGATAAATTTCATTTGCTGATTTTCAAAGCCGTGCTTCATTTTCAGCTCGTCCGTCATAACGCGACGATGCGCGATCAATAGTTCATGAAGCGGAATTTTGACTGGGCAGGTTTCTGTACAAGCCCCGCATAAACTGGAAGCATACGGCAACTCGCCGAATTGTTCGTAACCACCTAATACCGGCGATAACACAGCACCGATCGGGCCGGGATAAATCGATCCGTAGCCATGACCGCCGATCGTCCGGTAGATCGGACAGACATTCAAACATGAGCCGCAGCGGATACATTGCAAGACCGATTGAAATTCTCCACCAAGAGCATTAGAGCGATTGTTATCCAAGATCACGACATGAAAATCTTCGGGGCCGTCCGCTTCTGCTGCTTGTTTTGGTCCGGAAAAAGTAATATAGCTAGTCAAGCTTTGACCGACTGCGCTACGTGATAATAGGTTATCCATGATCTCCGCATCCTGCATGGTCGGGACGATCCGTTCCATTCCCATCAAAACGATTTGCGTATCCGGGATACTTTCACAAAGATCAGCATTTCCTTCATTCGTTACTAAGTTCACCATTCCATTGTTAGCGACCGCAAAATTACAGCCTGTAATCCCGATATCCGCCTCTAAGAAAAATTCGCGCAGTACTTTTCTGGCAAACCTTGCCATATGCACCGGTTCATTATCACCATCATAACCGAGTTTTTCTTCAAACACTTTACGGATCTGCTCCCGATTTTTATGTATATCAGGAAAGACGATGTGGGAAGGTTCATCCCAATCATCCATTTGCAAGATAAATTCTGCCAGATCGGTCTCCATTACGGAAACTCCATCTAGTTCTAATAATAGTTTATCAAGATCGATCTCTGTTGTTACCATGGATTTTGATTTGACGATTTTTTTTGCTTGTTTTTGTTCGACTACGGTTTTCACATAATCCGTTGCTTCTTTTTCCGTTTGTGCAAAAAAGACCGTTCCGCCATTTTTTACAACGTTTTTACTAAATTCTTCGAGATAGTAATCGAGATTTTCTAGCGTATGCTGTCTGATTTGCTCGCCTACTTCGCGCCATTCTTCCCAATTTCCTAATTTTTCCCGCGAGGCTTCCCGTTTTACCCATTGGTCATCTTGTGATTTAGCCACAGCTTTACGCATAAAGCTGTCTTGGATTCCTTCTTCCACGCGTTCTTGAAAGGGTTTTGTGCTTGTACTAAGTCCCATGATCTCTCCTCCTTAAAGTGCTACTTCGCTTTGAACGCCGCTGTTCAAGACTTCGGCAATGTGCATGATCTTGATTTCTTTTCCCAAGCGATTGAATTTTCCACCGATATTCATTAAACAACCCATGTCGGCGCTGATCAAGATCTCTGCATCCGTTTCCACGATATCTGCTACTTTTTCGGAAACCATTTGTTCCGAGATCTCTGGCATTTTGACGGAGAAAGTTCCGCCGAATCCACAACAATTTTCCACATGCGGCAAGGCGATCATTTCCAAACCTTCTACTTCTTTTAATAATTCAAATGGTGCCTCGCGTTCTCCCAAGATCCTCGTCATATGACAAGAACGGTGATAGGTCGCTTTTCCCGCTAATTTTGCGCCTACATTTGTCTTCCCTAATACACGATAAATAAATTGGCTGAACTCATACGTTTTCTCGCTCAATTCCTTAGCAGCCTCGGCATATTCGGGGTCATCTTTAAAGATCTCCGCATATTCCCGCATCATCCCAACGCAAGAACCTGATGGTCCGACCACATATTCCGAATCTTTGAATGCTTCGAGCTGGTTGATCAATGTTTTCCGAGTATCTTCCATGTAACCGCTGTTATAAGTGGGTTGCCCGCAGCAGACTTGCGACTCTGGAAAATCCGTTTCACAGCCAAGCCGTTCTAAGCATTCCACCATTGCGATCCCAACATTCGGAAACATCATATCGACTAAACAAGTTGAAAAAATGCTGACTTTCATTTCATACGCCTCCATTATTTTTTTACTAAGTTGTTAAAACAAAGTCATTTTCGCCTCCATTTTAGCACAAATACGACTTACTTTCTAATAAGCATAAATACTAAATTATATCGTTATCGTTTGATAACAATTATTAAATGGTAATTACTCATTAGCAGATTTTAAAGTTGACTAATTTACTATGAATTATTATACTTAACTTACATTTAATTAGTTAAGGAGAAAAAATACTATGAACTTATTCAAGAAAGTCGCGCTTTTATCTTTGCTCACACTCTCATTTGCCCTATTACTCGCTGCCTGTGGTCAAAAAAGCAGTGATACTTCTTCCAGCAATAATTCCACTGCTTCCAAAAAAGTTAATTTCCTTGAAACGAGTGAATTACTTACTTTAAACACGACGGATGAAGAGGATTTCACAAGTTTCACCGCTCAAAATCAAGTCTTCGAAGGGCTCTACGGCTTAGATAAGAAAGATAATTTTGTTCCTGCTGTCGCTGACGGCATGCCGAAGACAAACAAAGCCAAAACGGTTTACACAATCAAACTGAAGAAAAATGCAAAATGGTCCGATGGTTCGGCTGTTACTGCGAATGATTTTATTTATGCTTGGCGCAGAGCCGTTGATCCGAAGACTGCTCCTGGCTATGCTTCTCTATTCAAAGATTCTATCAAGAACGCAACAGCGATCAATGATGGGAAAATGCCGGCTGACAAGCTTGCGGTCAAAGCTCCAGATGATCATACGCTTGTCATCACACTGAAAAAACCCGTTCCATACTTTATTTCACTACTGTCATTTGAAACGTTCTTCCCCGAAAAACAAGCTTTCGTGGAAAAACAAGGCGATAAATATGGTACGGATGCGAAACATACACTATATAACGGACCTTTCGTAATGAAAGAATGGAAAGGTAATACTAGCAAGGAATGGACATATGCAAAAAACGAGCACTATTGGGATAAGAAAAACGTACAAGTAGGCGAGATCCACGTGAGCGTTGCAAAAGACATCAACGCTGGCGTCAACCTATTTGAAACGAAAAAAGCAGATCGTGCCCCACTTTCCGGCGATTATGCCAAGCAATATAAAAATCGCAAAGACTTCCAAACGGAAAACGATGCCTTGATCAGCTACCTACGTTTCAATCAAAAACGCAGTGGCAAAAAAACACCACTGGCAAACAATGATCTACGCCATGCGATCAGCTTAGCAGTCGATAAAGACACCCTTACAAAACAAGTATTAGGCGATGGCTCTTTTGCAGCCAACGGGCTTTTACCGAAAAACTTTGTTCAAAACCCTAAAACAGGAGCCGATTTCCGTAAAGACAGCGGCGATCACCTTGTTTACAATAAAGCAGAAGCGAAGACATATTTCGCCAAAGCTCAAAAACAATTAGGTAAAAAAGAAATCACGTTAGATTTGCTTGGCGATGACCAAGATACAACAAAAACGATCTTCGCTTATATCAAAGATCAATTGGAAAATAATTTGCCAGGCCTTAAAATCAATGTCCGCAATATCCCGGCAAAAACAGCTACTCAGTTTACACGTGACGGCAACTATGACATGTCTCTAAACGCTTGGATGCCTGACTTCAAAGACCCATGGACTTATAGCAGCTTGTTCTTATCGGATTACTACAACAACTCGATGGGCTACAGCAGCAAAGCTTATGATAAACTAGTCAACTCTACAGAAACAACACTGGCAACCAAACCGGAAGCTCGCTGGGATGCTTTCGTTAAATCCGAAAAAATCCTACTGGACGATGATGCTGCGATCTTACCACTTTATCAAAGAAAAACAGCTGTCTTGCAAAATCCGAACTTGAGCGGTGTTCAGAAACATGCTTTTGGATCACCTTATAGTTATAAGTATATTCGGTTGAAATAAAACAACTCGTTCTTCCTAGATATATAACTAAACAGAGCAGCCTCCAATAATGGGGGCTGCTTTTGTATATTCCTTCTAAATGAAAAACTGTCTCTCTTATTTACATTTTAGAAATTCTTTCTATGATCAGTATTCAGTTTTTTTCTGTTTTTAATTGACTTATCAATAATAAGCATTTATATTATAAGTATACTTACAATAAGAAAGAAGGATATTTAATGAAACTAACATTTGAATTAAGCACTGACTTATCCCCCCAAAAAATCTGGCCAATGTATGCGGAAATAACAAATTGGTATAAATGGGAATCTGATTTAGAAAGTATTTCGCTGGAAGGTGACTTTGCAACAGGTACATATGGCCAAATGACTCTACTAGGTCAGCCTCCTCTAAGGTTTGAATTGACTGAAGTACGGGCGGATAAAAGTTTTTGCGATAAAACAGTGATTCCAAAGCTTGGCGATTTGTATTTCTATCATGAATTAATTCTTAGAGATGGACACACCTCTGTTCGTCACTCTGTCGAACTTATCCCGATTGAAGGATTGGATCTTCAGAAAGGCCTCGATTTTTTACAGCAAGTATTTGCTGATGTCCCTGCTTCTGTCTCTCAACTAGTAGAGGCCTCCAGATGAATGAATTCCCTTCACATTTCCGAGAAAATGCAGACGCATCCATTGGTTTCTCTTTTATCCGGGTCTATAACTTATGGCACAGGAAAATAAAATCTGAACTTCAAAAAATCGAGCTTACACATCCACAATTCGTTATTCTAGCAACACTTGGCTATTTGGAACAATTTAATGCAGAGATCACCCAGATAAATATTTCTCAAAATGCTGATATGGATGTAATGACAGTCTCAACCATCTTAAAAAACATGGAAAACAAACAATGGATCATACGCTTCCCATCTGAAAAAGACACACGAGCCAAAGCCGTTTCTTTAACGGAAAAAGGTTCCGAAAAATTAGCAGCAGCTTTACCTGTAGTGGAAAGAATCGATAGCCAATTTTTCGGGAAACTAGCGGAAAAACAAATGGAATTCAATCAGTTGCTTCATATATTTCTAGAAGGAGGAACTGATGATGACTAAATATTGGGTCGGAGTTGCGAGCAAGAACCATGTAGAGCTTGGTGTCGATGGCGGCTTTTCTCAGCTCTGTCATGGAAAACACGCACCACTTGTCAGAATGAAACCTGGAGATTTTATCTTTTATTATGCTCCCAAAGTATCCCTTGAAGGAAAGGAATCTTATCAAAGAATCATTGCGCTAGGGAAAATCGTAAGTGAGAAACCCTATCAAGTATCAATGGGTGAGGATTTCCACCCTTATCGCAAGGATGTTTCTTTTTACCACCCAGAACGTGAGGTTCCACTTTCTGAACTAAATCAATTAGCAGAGTGGATAGAAGTGCGGCCAAGGCTACGTTACGGACACTTTGAAATCTCAAAAAGCTTATTTCAAGCAATTGGTATGCTGATGTTTCCGTCAAAAAAAGAGAAGTAAAGCCATAGCTTCACTTCTCTTTCTAATCAATAAACCGCATTCTCCGCTTCTTTCCCATGAAGCACAGCCTTCACATTCTCGATCGCCATCGCGGTCATTTGATAACGTGTTTCTGTATCCGCATTTCCGATATGCGGTGTCAGCACGACATTTTCAAATTCCTTGAACTGCTTGGAAAGCTTCGGTTCAAATTCAAAAACATCCAGTGCGGCACCTGCGATTTCTTTATTTTTCAATGCTTTCAGCAAGGCTGCTTCTTCGATGATCGGTCCTCTTGCAGCATTAATAAGGAATGCAGTATTCTTCATAGCTGCAAAAGCTTTTTCATCGAACAAGTGCTTTAATTTCTCGCTGTAAGCTGCATGAATGGTAATAAAATCGCTGCTGGCGATCAGTGTTTCTTGGCTGACAAATTCGGCGGCAAATTTTTCGGCAGCTGGTTTTGGGTGATGTCCGGAATAAATGATTTTCATTCCGAAGGCTTTTGCACGCTCTGCCACAGCTTGACCGATTTTACCAAGCCCGATAATGCCCAGTGTTTTTCCAGATAAGGAAGTGCCGAGGAAATAAGTGGTTGCCCAACCAGTGAAGGACTCTGGGGAAGTTCGAAGCAGGCGATCGCCTTCTGAGATACGTCTAGCAACATCTAATAGTAAACCAAATGTCAAATCGGCAGTGGCTGCTGTAGAAACAGCTGGTGTATTGGTCACAACGATTCCTGCTTGTTTTGCTGCTTCAATATCGATATTATCAAATCCTGCTCCGATATTAGCAATGATCTTCAATGAATCTGCCACTTCAATAATTGCTGCATCGATTTTTTCTGACAATGGGATGATCATTGCCTCTACGCCCTTTAACGTGTCACGAAGAATTTCCGGTTTTGTACCGCGTTCCAAAAAAAGCAGTTCGTGATCTGTCAGCATTTGTTGATTCGTTTCTAAAATATCTCCAATAATTACTATTTTCGCCATTTCCCTGTCAACTCCTTTTATTTGATTGCTTGTTTTGCAGAAAACCGCCAGTCGATCTGATGGTAGGCCATTTCCCAAAAATGCCATTCTAATTCGCAGCTTCGTAAAAAGCGTTGTTTGGCTTTTTCGCGCGCTGCTTCATTTGCTTGTGCAGCTTCTCGGTCAAGTAGATAGAATAATTTCGCAGTGGCACTTTCTTCTCCCACATTCGGATGATAAAAATCGATCCACTTGGCAAAAGGATTAGTTGCTTCGTTTTTACCGCTCACCGTATGTGCGACTGCGATTTCTTCATAAGTCCATGGACATGGCGCCAAGGAAGCTACAATATCCAGCAAGCTGCCTTCTCTTGCAGCGTTATACATATGTTCGTTATATAAATAAGCTGTCGGCGCTAAATCTGCTTGTGTATGGGCTTCATAATCAATCGCAGCTACTTCTGAAAAAAGCTGATGCGGCGTTACTTCACTATGTAAAGTGAGATCGATCTGTTCTGAAAAGAACGCCATATCCGCTTTATTGTCGCATTTCATGATTGCCGCTGCGTAAACTTTCGCAAAGGCTTTCAAATAATTCGTATCTTGTTCGATATAAAACTGCAACGCTTCTCTTGGTAGCTTTCCCTCCCCGATTCCGACAACAAACGGATGATCGTGGATCGCTGCCAAGATCGGCTGTGCTTCTTCTTTTAAATGCTCTGAAAACAACATCTTTTTTCCTCCTTTAGACAATGGAACAAACCCCAGAAACCGGCAATGCTAACTGTAAACCTGCGACCTAAATCAAGTTCAAAGAGACCCGACACAATACCTATCTCAGCGTTTCGCTTCCCCAGTGTTCGATATGCTTTTAGAATAACACAAAAAAGACTTAGAGGCCTATTTGTCACCTCCAAGTCTTTTGTTTAATTCAGATCTTTCGGAGTAAACGCTCCTGGAAGAAGTTCTGCAACGGTAGTTTGAACGGTGTTTCCTTTCAAGTTCGTCAGGGTGACCGGCATATCCGGTTCACAAAATTCGCTGATGACTTGGCGACACGCGCCACATGGGGCTACTGGGCCTTCTGTGTCAGCAACTACGACTAGATGCTGGAAGTCCTTTTCTCCCGTAGAAACGGCTCTGAAAATCGCTGTTCGTTCTGCGCAATTTGTTAGGCCAAATGAAGCATTTTCGATATTGCAGCCTTGGATGACCTCTCCGTCCTTGGTCACGAGTGCCGCCCCGACTGGAAAATGAGAATATGGTGTATAGGCAAATTCCCGTGCTTGTTTTGCTTTATCAATCACTTGATCGATATTCATGCAAATCCTCTCCTTACTCCGTAATTAACGTATGAATCAACGTTGGCTCTTCGGCATAATCAGCAATTTCAATATTCGCGTAAAGGCGTTCTTTGACATCGTCCACATTTTCTTTGTTGCTGTAGATCGTTACCAATGATTCGCCTTTTTCGACTTTATCGCCGACTTTCTTGTTGAGCATCAATCCTACTGCTAAATCGATTTCGTCTTCTTTCGTTGCTCTTCCTGCACCTAAGATCATCGCTGCTACGCCTAATTCATCGGCAACGATATTGCTTACATAGCCAGAATCTAGCGCTGGAAGTTCGATTTTATAAGCTGCTTGTGGTAATTTTTCAGGATCATCGACAATGCTAGCATCGCCGCCTTGATTTGTAAGGAACGATTTGAATTTCGCTAATGCCTTGCCGGAATCAATCACTTCTTGGAGCTTTTGACGCGCTTCTTCTAAGGTCGCTGCTTTTTTCGCCAGTACGACCATTTGACTGCCAAGTGTGAGAACAAGCTCTGTCAAGTCTTTTGGCCCTTGTCCTTTTAATGTGTCGATCGCTTCCTTCACTTCAAGCGCGTTTCCGATCGCAAAACCGAGCGGTTGTGACATATCGGAAATTACAGCCATGGTTTTACGGCCGACATTATTGCCGATCTTCACCATCGCATGCGCAAGTGCTTCGGCATCTTCTTCTGTTTTCATGAAAGCGCCGGCGCCAGTTTTGACATCTAAAACGATCGCGTCCGCACCAGCAGCGATTTTTTTACTCATGATCGATGTTGCGATCAATGCCATAGAGTTGACGGTCCCAGTCACATCACGAAGCGCATAAAGTTTTTTATCAGCAGGAGTCAGGTTGCCGGATTGTCCAACGACCGCTACCTTATCGCGGTTCACAAGTTCGACGAAGTCTTGCTTGGATAATTCAATGTGGAAACCTTTGATTGCTTCTAATTTGTCGATCGTCCCACCTGTGTGACCAAGCCCACGCCCGGACATTTTTGCTACAGGGACATCAAGTGCTGCGACAAGTGGTGCCAAGACTAACGTCGTGGTATCGCCAACCCCGCCCGTCGAGTGTTTGTCGACTTTTACGCCTTCGATAGCAGAAAGGTCGATCACATCACCGGAATTTACGATCGCCATCGTCAAGTCAGCGCGTTCTTGTTCATTCATATCTTGAAAATAGATCGCCATTGCAAGCGCACTTACTTGATAATCCGGGATGTCTCCCTTTGTATAACCATCCACGAAGAAATTGATTTCTTCTGTAGAAAGAGCTTTGCCATCACGTTTTTTAGAGATTATGTCTACCATTCTCATTGTTTTTCATCCATCCCTTCTTATTTCAATTGATCTAAAAAGCTAGTGCCGTATTCCGGCATTTTCACTTTAAAATTATCTGCAACTGTTGCACCTAGATCAGAATACGTTTTACGCAGTCCTAGGTCAGAACCACCATTAAAGCGTTTCGAGAAAGCAATCAGCGGTACATATTCACGAGTGTGATCTGTTCCGCGATACGTCGGGTCATTCCCGTGATCAGCGGTAATCAGTAGTAAGTCATCTTCTTTGAGATTTGCAAATACTTCCGGCAAACGGCTGTCGAAGTCTTCAAGCGCTTTTCCGTAGCCTTCTGGATCACGGCGGTGCCCATAAAGAGCATCGAAGTCTACTAAGTTCAGGAAGCTCATGCCATGGAAATCTTCTTCTAATAAGTCGATAAATTTGTCCATGCCGTCCATATTGGATTTGGTACGGATCGATTTCGTTACGCCTTCATTATCGAAAATGTCGGAGATCTTTCCAAGCGCGATCGAATCCAAACCGCCGTCTTCTAACGCATTCATCACTGTTGCGCCAAATGGCTTCAAGGCATAGTCATGGCGATTGGAAGTTCTTTCAAAGGTTTCCTTGGTTTTACCGACAAATGGTCTAGCAATGATGCGACCAAGCATATAAGGTTCATCACGTGTGATCTCACGGCAGTATTCACAAATGCGATATAATTCTTCTAGCGGAATGATCTCTTCATTCGCTGCGATCTGCAGTACGGAATCCGCCGAAGTGTAGACGATCAATGCACCGGTTTTAAGTTGCTCCTCGCCTAGTTCTTCCATAATCTCTGTCCCGCTGGCTGGCTTATTACCAATAACTTTACGACCAGAGAAATCCTCGATTTTTTGGATCAATTCATCTGGGAAGCCATCTGGGAAAACGCGGAAAGGTTTATCAATGAACAGCCCCATGATTTCCCAATGTCCTGTCATGGTATCTTTTCCTGCAGAAACTTCCTGCATTTTCGTATAATATGCGAGCGGCGCATCTGCTTTCGGTACGCCTTCGATCTCACGAATATTCGATAATCCTAGTTTTGCCATATTTGGCATTTTCAGACCACCGCGGCTACCAGCAATGTGGCCTAATGTATCGACATCAAAATCATCAAACTCCGCTGCATCAGGTGCTTCCCCGATACCTACTGAGTCCATTACAATCACATGAATACGTTTGAATGCTTCTACCATTTAAATCCGCTCCTCTTCTATTTAATAAATCAATCCGACGATCGTTGCGCTGACAAAACTTACCAGCGTCGCGCCGAATAATAATTTTAATCCAAATTTTGCTACGACATTTCCTTGCTTCTCATGCAGACCTTTTACAGCGCCGGAAATGATTCCGATCGAAGAAAAGTTGGCAAAGGAAACCAAGAAAACCGATATGATCGCTGTGGTTCTGCCACTGAATGAAAAATGCCCTTGGCTAAGTGTCGTCATTGCCACAAATTCATTCGAAACCAATTTCGTTGCCATGATACTTCCTGCTTTGACAGCTTCATCCCAGGGGACACCCATCAAGAAGGCAAATGGCGCAAAAATATAACCTAATAGATCTTGGAAAGAAATACCGATGATACCGCTGAAAAGTGCATTGATCAATGCAATGATCGCTACAAACCCGATAAGCATCGCCGCTACTGTAATGGCTACTTTGAAACCATCCATGATATATTCGCCTAATACTTCAAAAAACGATTGTTTCTCTTCTTCTTGAACTTCTAAAATATCTTCGTCTGGATCAACTTTATATGGATTGATGATCGATGCGATGATAAATCCGCCAAACAAATTGAGCACGAGCGCCGTAACCACATAACGTGGCTGAAGCAGTGTCATGTATGAACCAACGATCGACATCGAAACTGTCGACATCGCGGAAGCACATAATGTATACAAGCGATTCGCCGGCAGACGCCCTAATTGTTTTTTTACGGAAATAAAGACTTCCGATTGTCCCAGAATAGCGGACGCGACTGCGTTATAAGATTCTAGTTTTCCCATTCCGTTGACTTTACTCAAAAGGACCCCGATCCATTTGACGATGAACGGTAGGATCTTCCAATGCTGCAAGATTCCGATCAAGGCTGAAATAAAGATGATCGGCATCAAAACACCTAAGAAGAAAGTAGCCTGATCATGCTTGACAAGATTGCCGAACACAAACTCGACACCGCTATTAGCATAAGATAACAAATGGTTAAAGCCATTTGCGATTCCTTTGATCAAGAAATTCCCCACGCCGGTATTCAGTAGTAAAAAACCTAACACAAACTGTAGTACAAGCATTACGATCACAGGCCGATATTTTACTTGCTTCTTGTTATTACTTGCCAGCCACGCAATGACTAAAAATACAATCAATCCAACGATTCCTACTAGATACTTCAAAACAAAACCTCCAAAAACATTTACAGCTATGCTGACACCGTTTACAGTTACCTGAACAAGTAAACCGTTTTACGATACAGCGTTTTCTTTCATCTCGCTAACCATAAATTGCTATTTTTTAATAATCTGACTTACTTGTCTGATCCCCTGAAACAATTGCTACCCCTGCACTAGCGCCAATTCTCGTCGCTCCTGCTGCTACCATATCTTCTACATCTTGTTTGGTTCTTACACCGCCTGATGCCTTCACACCAATTGTTGGTCCTACAGTCTTACGCATCAATGCAACATCTTCTTTCGTCGCTCCACCAGTTGAAAAACCTGTTGATGTTTTAACAAAATCCGTTCCAGCTTTTACAGCGATCTCGCAAGCGCGAACCTTTTCTTCATCGGATAATAAACTTGTTTCGATGATAACTTTTACCAAAGTTCCGTTAGCCGCTTCTACGACTGCACGAATATCACTTTCTACCAAAGCATCATCTTTATCTTTCAAAGCCGCGATATTGATAACCATATCCACTTCGCCTGCTCCGTTTGCGATCGCGTCTTTTGCTTCAAACGCCTTCACAGCAGAAGTATTGGCTCCTAATGGAAAACCGATTACGGTACAAACTTTTACATCCGATCCTGCTAAAAGTTCGGCTGCCAGTTTTACCCAAGTTGGGTTGACACATACAGACGCAAATCCATATTCCTTTGCTTCTTTGCACAATTGCGTGATTTGTGCTTTTGTTGTTTCAGGTTTTAACGCTGTGTGATCGATCAGTTTTGCTAATTCCATGAAAATTACCCCTCTTTTCTCTGTTAAATTACTTTCATCATACCCTGTCAAAAGTATTTTGTAAACATGTAAGCGCTATATTCGGTCTTGCGTGACTTTTCTGGGAATTCACAGAAAAAAGCCGCCCCCTAAGGTGCAGCTCTCTTTTGATCAAGCTTTTTTTACAAATTCGGATTTTAACTTCATCGCTCCGAAGCCTGTAATTTTGCAATCTATATTATGATCGCCCTCTACAAGTCGGATGTTTTTTACTTTTGTCCCGATTTTAAGTGGAGTGGAACTCCCTTTTACTTTTAAATCTTTAATGATCGTAACGCTGTCGCCGTCGTTCAATAAAGCGCCATTTGCATCTTTGACGATCAATCCTGCATCTTGGGCCGCTGTTTCCTCTGGCGACCATTCATGTCCGCATTCCGGACAAACCAGCATTGCTCCGTCTTCATAGGTATATTCGGACTGGCATTCTGGGCATTTTGGTAAGGGTTGCATCTTGATTCCTCCTGTTCTCTACTATTAAGTATACTGAATTTCGTACGCTTTTCAAATTATTACTTAACAAAAGGCGATGTTTTCTTTATAATAGGAAAGAGTGTTTAACACCGAATTAGAAAGTGAGTGGAGAATATGGGCCGTAAATGGGCAAATATTAAGGAAAAAAAGGCTTCTAAAGACAAAAATACAAGTCGCATCTATGCAAAATTCGGTATCGAAATTTATGTAGCTGCAAAATCAGGAGAACCAGATCCACATGCTAACCAAAAATTGCGCTTTGTTATTGAACGTGCCAAGACTTATAATGTGCCGAAACACGTCATTGACCGCGCCATTGAAAAAGCAAAAGGCACAGGCGACGAAACTTATTCAGAACTTCGTTACGAAGGTTTTGGACCAAATGGTTCCATGATCATCGTGGATGCGCTGACCAATAACGTCAACCGCACTGCTTCTGATGTTCGTGCTGCTTATAATAAAAATGGCGGAAATATGGGCGTGAGCGGTTCTGTTGCGTACATGTTTGATAATACAGCCATCTTCGGGATCACCGGAAAAGAAGAAGAGGAAGTCTTGGAACTATTGATGGAAGCGGATATTGATGCCCGCGATATCTTTACAGAAGAATACCAAGTCATCATTTATGCTGAACCGGATGATTTCCATGCTGTTCAAGAAGCATTGAAATCCGCTGGTATTGAAGAATTTACAATCGCTGAGATCGAAATGATCCCTCAAAACGAAGTACCACTCGAAGGAGAAGACCTGGAGAAATTCGAGCGGTTGATCGACACATTAGAAGACTTGGAAGATGTCCAAAAAGTCTATCATAATGTGGCATTAGACGACTAATTAATAACTCCGATTTTGCAGGGTGGCAAATGTGCTTACATTATAGGCCTTTAACGAGGACGAATAAAAGCATCTGCCACCCTGCTTTACTTTTCCAAGAGAGGAGGATACACATGATTTTAAGCGACTTGCAGTATTTTATTACCCTTTGCGAAACGCATAATTTTACAAAAGCTTCTGAAAAGCTGTTTGTTTCTCAGCCTTCGATCTCGATGAGTATCCATCGTTTAGAAGAAGAAATGGGACAACAGCTGCTAATTCGTGGTCGTGGTCAAAAACCCCTTTATTTAACGCCAGCCGGTGAAAAAATGCTGGATTACGCCAAAATCATTATCCATGATGTCGAACGAATGCGGGAAGAAGTCAGCAACACTCCCTCTCGAAAATTAAAACTAGGCGTTCCTCCAATCATCGGCGCTTATTTTTTCCCCGAGATCATGAAACAGCTCTCAACAGAAGAAATCAATGCCTTTTCCACAGTGGAAACGGGCTCGATCGAGATGCATCAACTTTTGAAAGACGGCGAAGTAGATATGGCATTTATCGGTTCTGCGACGGAGGAAAAACCAGCAAATCTGGAATCGTATTTTATTGCGCGCGACGAGTTTGTGGTCTGCGTTTCAGAGTTACATCCGCTTGCCAAAAAGAAGACAATCGCGTTTTCCGAATTAAAGGGTTCCCGCTTCATTTCCTTGGGGAAAGGATTTCTGCAAAGCGATATTTTGGAGAAAACATGTCACGCAAACGGGATGGAAAAAGAAATCAATAATTTTTATTATACAGATGAGCTGCAAACAGCAAAATCACTTATTTCTTCCGACATCGGCGTTGGGCTGATGATCCGTTCTTCAGTCGGCACGCAGCGAAATATGGTCACACTGCGTTTGAAAGATCCGCTTTATTTTTATATTTATTTATGGGTAAACGACCTTTACCCGTTTACTGGCTATGAAAAGCAATTAAAGAAAAAGCTAGTCGAAGCCAGTTCTATTTTCATATAAAAAAGGATGGGAGCAATTCCCATCCCAGACTGAATAAAAACACCATTCAATCATTTTTTACTGTTTTCAGCTTGCCAAAAAATGATTAGATTCTAGGCAAAGTCGAGTACCGAAGCGGAGCGTACTTTTGTACGTGAGCATCGGAACGCAGATTTTAACGACGAAGATGATTGTTTTTTGACAAGCTGGGATGGGAGCAATTCCCATCCTTTTGTTAGTCCTCTAAATAAAAATAAATATCTGCCTTGCCCTCTTGCCGGGTATGCTTGTATACATCTGTATTTAGGCCACCGATCCGAAAACCGCTATGCAGATAAAATAGGCAAGCTGCCAAATTATTATCTTGTCCGATCGTATAGATCCCACGTTTTCCAAGTTGCACTGCTTCTTCCTTTGCGCGTGCGATCAACAACTTGGCGATCCCGGATTTCCGGTATTTCTGCTTTACCTTTAAATCCATCAAATACATATATTGGAACCAATCCTTCTGGATAACGGCGAGTCCCACGCATTCCTCGTCCACATAAGCAGCTACGGCAAACCCATTTTGGGAGACTTGCTCATAAGCATAGGCTTCATCGGGAAAAGTCATTGTCGTTGTTTCAGAAAACAACTCTTTGTCATATTCCCATTTTTCATTGATTCGAGAAACGATCAGACAACCAAAAACATCAAAAGCTTCATTTTCTAGGTGAAGCGCTTCTTGATCTGCAGCTGTTACTATGTCGATTCGAATATTTGTCATTGTTTCTACTCCTTGTCAGCTTTATATTTCTTCAAAATAAGCACTGCATTATGGCCACCAAATCCAAAGGAATTAGACAGACCATATGTCAGACTGCGTTTTTCCGCAATAAAGGGAATGTGCAGATTCGATTCTATATGCGCCTCATCTAAGTTGATCGTTGGGGTTACCACATCTTCTTGCAGCATTTTTGCTAAGGCAAAAGCTTCAAACGCTCCGGCTGCACCTAACATATGGCCAGTCATAGATTTATTAGCTGTTACCAATGGGTCTGAATCTGTGAAAACTTGACGGATCGCTTTTTCTTCGGAAGCATCTCCGACAGGCGTACTAGTTGCGTGGGCACTGATGACGTCAATATCTTCAGCTGTGATCCCCGCATCTTCCAGCGCAAATTCCATTGCTTTCGCTGCTCCTTTTCCCTCTGGATCAGTCGCAACGATATGATAAGCATCCGAAGCGACACCATAACCTGTCACTTCTGCATAAATCGCTGCTCCCCGCTTTTCAGCGCTTGCTAGACTTTCTAAAATCAAAACAGTACTTCCTTCTGCAATGACAAAACCATCGCGGTCCTTGTGGAAAGGCCGGCTAGCTTGAGTGGGTTGTTCATTATTTTGCGATAATGCCTTCGCATTGCTGAAACCAGCGATTGCTACTTCATTGATCGCTGCTTCTGTGCCACCGGCAAATGCTGCGTCGATAAAACCATATTTGATCGCCCGGTAGGCTTCTCCAATCGAATTATTGCTAGTCGCACAAGCTGATGTGATCGACATTGTCGGTCCTTTTGCTTGGAAAGCCAAACTGATATTTGCAGTAGCTGCATTCGGCATCAGCATTGGTACTAATAAGGGGCTGACTCTGCGACTTCCTCGTTCTTTCAGTAATTCTACATTATCGATCAGAGATTGGATCCCCCCGATCCCCGAACCGACATAAACTCCAAAACGATACGGATCGATCGCTGCATTTGCAAAATCACTGTCCGCATATGCCTCTTTGGCAGCTGCAAGTGCAAATAAAGAAAAGCGATCTAATTTCCGCAGCTCTGTTTTATCCAGATCTACATCTGCCTCTAAATTTCTTATTTCACCAGCAATTTTGACTTTTAGATCGCTAGTATCTGTGTTTTCGATCGTACTGATTCCTGAAACGCCCTCTTTCAGCGCCTTCCAAGCTGTTTCTTTATTAAAACCTAACGGAGAAATAACTCCTATTCCGGTGATGACTACTCGATTTTCTACCATTTTTTCGCACTCCTCTCGATAATAGTATAGAATAGTTATTAACGTAGTACAATTTAGTAGTTATCCTAGGATAATTAGTGATAAGGAAGGTGACTGACTTGAATAACACGGAACGGCTCCAAGCATTATCCTCCTTTTTAAAGGAAAAAAGAAACGCGATCTCGCCGGAACAATTAGGGATTTCCACTGGCGGAAGAAGGCGTGTCCAAGGACTGCGTAGAGAGGAAGTTGCTCTATTAGCCGGGCTCAGTATCAGCTGGTACACACGTTTTGAACAAGGAAAAGATATCACTCTTTCCCTTGATGCGATTAATGCGATCGCTCGTGTCCTCCATTTAAATCAAGATGAAAAAAACTACTTACTTTCTTTAGCTTATCGCTATCAACTGGCGGAAGAAGATGTGCCTATTTCACGCAAGAAGCCCAATGAAGCGATTCATCAAATCATTTCCGCCATGCCTAATTTCCCTATTTTGGTGACCGATCGGCATTTGCAGATCGTCGATTGGAATGAGCTAGCTACGAAAGTTTTTTTAGACTTTAATCAATTAGCTGGTAAAGATCGTAACCTCATTAAGATCTTGTTTACACGCGAAGAGATCCGCCGGCTTGCCATCAACTGGGAAGAATTCGTCAATGAGTTCATGGCGCTGTTTCGTGCCTATTATGGCCGTTTCTCCGGCGACACTTGGTACAGCACGTTTATTAATGAGATGACCACGACCAGTCCTAGATTTACTGCCTTTTGGAATGCAATGCAAGTCGCCAATGATCCGGAAATCATTTTGTTGTTCCGGCATTCCAAAGTCGGCAAACTGAATTTCAAGCTCACTTCCTTGCAGACGACTAGCCTTTTGAATGAATACCGCATCAATATCTTCATTCCCGAAACGAATAGTATTGAAAAAGTGGTTCGATTACAGTAACTATTTCTCTCAACCTATAAATATTATTTATAAGTCCATAAAAAAAGCATATTTTACTTTGTCCCATTTCGCTTCTACAATAGAAGTATCAATTAAAATGAAATGGGGCATTTTATCATGGAAAGTTTGAAAGGAAAATCTTTATTGAATCACCCTTTCTACAATAAGGGAACTGCTTTTACAGAGGAAGAACGCGCGCAATATCAATTAGAAGGACTTTTACCTACGAAAGTTCGGACATTAGAGGAACAAATCGACTTGGAATATGGAAGCCTTTCCAAAATAGAAGATAATTATAAAAAGAATCAATATTTAATGAACATTTACAACACCAATCGGACACTATTTTACGCAATTGTCAGTGCACACTTAGTGGAACTTCTCCCAGTAATCTACACACCAACGATCGCTGACAGTGTCATGAAATATTCGCACGATTACAAAGTGCCAAACGATGCTGTTTTCTTGGATGTCAATCATCCGGAAACAATTAAGGCATCTCTTCAAAATGCCACTAGTGATTTAGAACAAATCGATCTACTCGTGATCACAGATGGTGAGGGAGTGCTTGGAATCGGCGACTGGGGCATCAATGGCGTTATGATCTCAGTCGGAAAACTTGCAGTCTACACCGTTGCTTCTGGACTTAATCCGCGTCACGTTTTGCCAATCGTCATCGACAACGGAACAAACCGTCAAGAATTACTAGATGATCCGAATTACCTTGGTAATCGCCACGCCCGTAAAACTGGCCAAGAATACTTGGATTATATCGATGCCTTTATCAAAGAAGCAGAAAACTTATTCCCAGATGTTTTATTCCACTGGGAAGATTTCGGACGCAGCAATGCTAGTGTTATCTTGGAAAAATATAAAAATGATTTGACTACTTTCAATGATGATATCCAAGGTACTGGTGTCATGATGGCAGCTGCTATGCATGCTGCTGCCGAAGTCTCAGCAAAAGCGATCCAAGATCACCGGTATGTTATCTTCGGTGCTGGTACTGCTGGAATCGGTGTTGCCGACCAGATCCGAAAAGAAATGGAACTAGCCGGTTTAAGCGAAGAAGATGCTTACAAACGCTTTTATCTCGTCGACCGCTATGGCTTGATCACAGAAGATATGGATGATTTGACGGAAGGACAAAAACGCTATGCCAGGGCCTCCTCAGAATTTGAAAAAGCATTGCCGACATTAGAAGAAACAATCGAAGCAGTTAAGCCTTCTGTGTTGATCGGTACTTCTGGACAACCGGGTTCCTTCACTGAGAGCATTGTCAAAAAGATGGCAAGCTACAACGAACGTCCTGCTATTTTGCCGATTTCCAATCCAACGAAACTTTGTGAAGCAAAAGCAAGTGACATCATCAAATGGTCCGACGGCCAAGCGCTTGTCGTGACAGGAAGCCCTTCTGAACCCGTAGAATATAAAGGCGTCACTTACAAGATTGGCCAAGCAAACAATGCCCTTTTATATCCCGGACTTGGACTCGGGATCGTTGCTGCCAAAGCAAGCCAAGTAACCGAAAAAATGCTTTCCAGCGCAGCAAATGGAATCGTCTCTCTTCAAGATCTAGACAAGCGAGGTGCTGCTATTCTACCGCACGTCAAATATGTACGCGAAGCCTCAAAACTTGTAGCCATTGCTGTGGTTGAAGCTGCGATCGCTGATGGTGTAGCAACAAAAGAAATCGCTGATGCGACTCAAGCAGTAGAAAGTATTATGTGGGAACCCACTTATAAATAAAACGGGATAAAAAAGAAAGGAAGTCTTTGTTGTGGTTTTTTTCCAATCCATCCAAAGTGTCATCACGATCATCTTAATGATGGCACTCGGTTATTTTCTGAAAAAGTTCAAATGGTTCGACGATAATTTTGGTAAAAGTATTTCCGCTTTGATCACTAAAGTCGCACTGCCAGCATCTATCTTCGTGTCTGTGTTGAAATATCTGACACGCGACAGTTTAATGGAGTTATCAGGAAGTCTGATCTATCCAGCTGTTTCTGTTGTCCTTGGTTATCTGATCGCCTATTTGCTAGTGAAAATCTTGAAGATCAGACCTGGAAGACGAGGCATTTTCATGAATGCCGTTGTTAATGCAAATACTATCTTTATCGGGCTCCCACTTAATATCGCGTTATTTGGTGAAAAAAGCCTACCCTTCTTCTTGGTCTACTACATTATCAACACTGTTTCAACGTGGGCATTCGGCGTTTTCTTGATCCAAAACGATGATCCCACCCGAGATAAAAACAGTGAAAAACGCAAATTTAATTGGAAGAAACTCTTGCCGGCACCACTCGTCGGTTTTATCGTCGGGTTGATTTTCTTGCTCTTTAGCATTCCAGTCCCCGGCTTTATCGACTCCACACTCGGATATGTCGGCAGCATTGTTACCCCACTCTCACTGATCTATATCGGGACAGTGCTGTATGATGCAGGTTTATCGAGTATCCGTTTTGAACGCGATACCGTGCTCGCCTTGATTGGTCGATTTGTCTTGTCGCCAGTATTGCTCATCATCATGATCTTGATCGGCGCACACGGCTTCGGAGCTGAATTACCAAAACTATTGAACCAAACACTGATCGTTCAATCCGCTACACCAATGTTAGCGGTGCTTCCGATCTTAGCAAATGAATCCAACGGCGATGTCAAATACGCTACCAATTTAGTAGTATCAAGTACTGTATTATTTATCATTGTTGTCCCAGTTTTGATGCAATTAATTCAATTTATGTAAGAAGAAAAAGCTGCTAATCTCAAAATTAGCAGCTTTTTTATATATCAAACTCCTCCATTTATCCAAAATCGCCTTCAAAATACAAAGTTCGCCAAAAACATACTGCCCAGCTGGACCACATGTTATAATCAGTGCGTCGTCTACCTTTCTGACGATTTAAAATCGCAGAAGGAGGTGTATTTGATGGCATTGACTTTTTCTAGCATCATTGCTCCGATCATTGCTGGTTGTGCAATCACATTTTTCAAGCATTGGTTAGATCATCGAAGCAGTGAGTAGTGTAGGCGACCGATCTAACACAAGTAAAAACACCCTAATGCGCACAACATTGGGGTGTTTTTGTGTTTTGATAACATTAACTTTTCTACCGTCATTATATATCATATAAGGAGTCAATTGCAACTCTTTTCCAGAGTTCTTAAATATCCTTGATCTCTTTAAACACATTCTTTTTTTATTTTTTCTATCTTATTTCAAACAAATTGTGTATACTAAAAGCAAAAAGGAGCTGTTTAGATTGTTAAAAAAGGGATTTTCTATAATTTTAGCTAGTTTTCTGCTTTTTGGTATCAATGCCGTTCCAGCCGATGCTGCTACGCATTATAAACTGACTGCTTCGGTGAGCAATAAAAAACCGAAACAATATAGTACCATTATTTTATACACCAAAGGATTACCAAAAAAAGCAAGTTATAAAGCAACCTTCCACTATAAAACCAAAGATACTATTTATAAAGGCAAAGTCGGTACTCCTAAAAAAGTCCGCATCAGCCGTTCGACTAAAGGATTCAAAGTCAAAATCGATGTTGTTTCTAAATATAAAGGCAAGAAATATCATGCTAAAACAAGTTTCACTGCACGATGAAGAGAAAAAAGCGCCAACACGTTCATAAAGTGTTGGCACTTTTTTTGTTTTGACTCGATTCGATAAAACAACTTTTCGATTTTTACTTTAAATTTAGTTTTTTCGGCTCTATATATACTCATAAAAACACTTTTCATAGCCGCTTTGTGAATTTCTACCTAGTTATCATCTTTTCTCTTATCTGGCACCATCACAGCGCTTTTATATGCTATAATAAAGCACGAATTTTATATTTTCACAATACTAGCTGTATAAAAGAAGCACTACTAACTGCAAGGAGAGCTGATTACTTTGGAGAAAAACTTAGCAAAGAAAGCAACAAAAGAAATATGGCTGTTCAACAGTGGTTCTACATTTTCTGGAAATCCAAAATGGCTATTCCTCTATATTCGGGTCCATCGTCCAGATATTGAGGCTTATTGGATTTGCGATCAACAAGATTTAGTGAAAAAAATTCGGAGATTAGGCCATCCTGCGGCTACTTTTCGTTCTTTACAGGGGGAGAAATGGAAAAGACAAGCGGATGTTTTTGTTGTCGATCAAGTGAAAGAGCATCTCCCCACTTCTTTCCCGTCTACTATCAAAATATTGAATCTATGGCATGGTGTCGGTTGCAAAACGATCGAACGTGGTGTGAAATTTGGTGAGTTAAGGCAGCGGATCTATCAAAAGCATATCCGTTATTATTCTGTGTATCAAAATCACCAACTCTTTTTAGTGACTTCGCCGCTTATGGAAAAACATTTTCAAGAACAGATAGCCATTCCTGACGAAAATTTGATTCGTGCTGGCTATCCCGCTAATTCAAGAGAAAGTAATCTCACTACCTATTCACATGCGATTAAAGCAAGCAAAGGGCTGCCGGATGATGCCAAAATAATTTTGTATGCACCCACCTATCGCGATCGTTCGTTAACGAATTTTTTTGGGAAAGCCATCCCGGATATGGCCTCTTTGCTTGCCCTATTGCAAAAACAAAATGCGCTTTTTATTTTTAAGATTCATCCGCTAATGGCGCAAGACCCAATCTATCAGCAGCTACAAGCCAATTATAGCAATCATCCTAACCTACTTTTTTGGGATAATCAGCAGGATATTTATGAGATATTCAACCAAGTGGACATTGCTATTGTGGATTATTCGTCAATTTTCTATGATTTATTGGCTTCTGGAGTTAAAAGCTTTATTCGTTACATATTTGATTACAAGGAATCTGACACCATGCGAGATTTTGCCTTTGATTATTTAGATATGACCTTTGGCACGCTCTGTTATGACTTTGAGACAATGTTACTTGCCTTAGAAGCACCGGTAGTAAGAGCAGATGTGCAGGCAGATATCGATCGCCTCGAAACATTATTTTGGGAATATGATCGGCCTGATAACTGCGAAAAAATCATTACCGCAACCCAGCGCTTTCAACCTAAGAATACAACTTTCCCAACGCTCTATAGCTTCGATATTTTTGATACATTGCTACGGAGGAAAACATTGGAACCGCTTGGTGTTTTTTATTATGTTCAGGATAAACTGCAGAACAGTCCGCTGGAATTTCCTGGCTATTTTTGTGATAATTACCAGCGTATCCGCAGACAGACCGAGGCACAACTACGCGATTACTACCGCAAATCGACTTCATTACGCGGCTCTGATCTGCTCGAGATCCAACTGGAGGAAATCTTCGCTAGACTCCAAACTCTGTATGATTTGACGACAGAGCAAACAGATTATTTGATGGAATTGGAATTAGAAGGAGAGCTTCAGACTATTGAGGGGATTCCAGAACAGATTGCTGCATGTCTGGAACTAAAGCAATGTGGCGAAACAGTGGTACTTATCAGTGATATGTACTTGCCGGAAACATTTATGAAACAGCTATTGCGGAAAGCACATCCGGAATTAGCTGAATTACCGCTTTTCCTCTCATCAACAACTGGAGAGCAAAAGTCGACAAAAAAATTATATCTACGTGTCTTCGAAAGCTTGGATTACCGCTTTGAAAAGTGGATTCATCACGGCGATAATCAGCATGCAGATATCAAAATGGCACAATCACTCGGAATCGAAACTGTTTTCTGTCCACGACAAAAGTTCGAACAATATGAGCGAGCGCTCGTCAACCGTATTCCACATTATGATGGCTATTTAACAGCTGGATTATTTGCAAATTATCGTACGAAGGACCGCCATTCCAGTGATTATTATACCTATGCCTTTGTCAGCATGTACTTCGTTCCTTATGTCCATTGGGCCTTAAAGCATGCCTTGCAACAAGGTACCGAAACAGTTTATTTCCTATCCAGAGATGGACATTATTTAAAATTGATCGCCGATACGCTGATCGCGCTTAAAAAATATCCACTTCGTACAAAATATCTGTATGGGTCTCGTAAAGCATGGCGTATCCCCTCTTTTGTGGAGGAGATCGACGAAGAGTTCTTTTCTCCATTTGGAAATTTTGAAGCTTTGACAGATTTTGATAGTGTACTTGAAGCACTTTGCGTAGATGAAAAAACATTTGACCGTCTCTTCCCTGAGCTGAATCATTTAAAGGCTTGTACAAATATCACATTAACGGAAAAACAAGAAATTATCTATGCAGCAAAAAATTCGAGTCATTACCGAGATTTTCTGCTGGCTTATGCCAAAGAGAAACGAATTTGTATCAATCAATATTTTCAGCAAGAAATCAATCCTGATGAAAAATTTGTTTTCATTGAATATTGGGGCCGCGGCTATACACAGGATTGTTTCAATCGCTTGTTGGCAGATGCTTTCGGGAAACCGATCCAAACTGTTTTCTACTATTCACGGAGTATTTATCCAAGCCACGGGCTATCGATCCGGCATAATTTCAATCCCAATCTAACTTCGCTTGTTTTTGTCGAGGCTATCTTTGCCACTGTGCCTTATCATAGTATCACTGCCTATCAATGGGATAAAAAGATCGCTCGGCCAGTGATCGATTACAAGGAAAATACGGCTGGACTCCACAACAGCATCCAAGCGCTTCTGCCAGAATTCATCGCAGACTTTTACCAGCTCCCGTTTCTGGATGAAGACGCACTCGAGCGTAGTTTATTTGACTTTGCGATCGATTATTTCCGTACATCTGCCTATAAAAACAGTTATATTATTGAAAATTTTGCGCCACTAAAAGATTCTGTCCGGTTGCATGCAAAAGAAGAAGAATATGCCCCCTGTATCCGGCTACGGGATTGTCTACCTAAATTGGCTGGACGTCCTATCGCTGTGCAGACAACCAATATGCGACTTTCGCTGGCGCGCTCTTCCCGCTTAGTAAGGCTGCTCTATCAAATAGAAAAGAAATGGCTAGAAAAAGCTGTTCGGCAATTAAAAACCCGACTGCGTTTCCTCAAACGAAAATTATTGTTTCGTTCCTGATTGCTTAACAAAAAGCCTGTTCCATATCGTTTATGGAACAGGCTTTGATTCATTTAATTCATCAGGGAATGGAACCATTTTAGAATCGGCTGGATCTCCTTATCCCAGTAATGCCAATTGTGATCACCTTCCGAATAGGAGGAAGTAAGGTCAACTCCCAGCTCATTTCCTAAGGTCTCAAAAGCTTTGTTTTGCTGATATAGAAAATCTTCTCCACCACACCAAAGGTAGAATTTCGGGAGAGGAACTCTATTATCTGCAGCTGTTTTTACTAGGTAAAAAAGATCGTTCTCGGAGTGCTGCAATTCATGGAATTCGCCAAATACTCCCTTCCAGAATGCTTCGTTTCCATCATAAAAGTTCGCTTCATTTGCGATACCAAGAGCGCCGGATAAAGAGGCTACTGCTTGAAAGCTTTCAGGCTCTCGCAAACCGAGTTTAAATGCACCGTAACCGCCCATTGATAATCCTGCTGCGAAAGTTCGTGTCTTTTTAGTCGATAACTGCGGGAAAAAACCATGACAGATCGCCGGTAGTTCTTTAGCGATAAAGTCCCAATAGCGCAAACCATACTTTGTATTGGTATACCAGCCCAAATGAGTCGTCGGCATAATCACCGCAAAGCCGTATTCCGCTGCATAGCGCTCGATCGAAGTCCTCCGCAACCAAATGGACTGATCGTCGCTCATCCCATGCAAGAGATACACGACGGGAATATCTTTTAGTGTTGGACTACTTTCGATACCGATTTGATTTTGCTCTTGCTGTGGCAAGATCACGTTCATCGTCATGTTCATGCCAAGCTGATTAGAGAAAAAACTCACTTCTAACAATGCCATTTTAATTCCTCTTTTCTTTCGGTGGTAATGCTGATTCATTTGCCCTTGATCTTTGGCATTTCTCAGGCTTCCCAGTTAACTGTTATGCTTGTGCATTTTCTGCTTCGATTTCTGCTGCCGTTTCCATTTCTGTCTCTGCTTTACTTTCCATTTCTAATTGATATTCCTTTTTATCAGCGATTTTGATAAAAGGATACCAGATAAGTGCCGTTACTGCAAAACATATCAGCATAATAATCGTGTAATTAATTCCACCGGCTAATGGTGTTTTAACAAAAACTGGCGTTGTCCATGGCATAAGCGATGTGGTCGGATTCAAATTAACGGGTAAAATCGTACGGACAAGTCCCCATGAAAGGAAGCCACTGATGATCGGCGGTAAAATCTGAGGGATAAAGAAAATCGGATTCAAGATGATCGGCATCCCGAACATGATCGGTTCCGTGATTCCAAATAGAGATGGGACAAAGGACAGTTTTGCGAGCTGCTTCATTTTTGCTGATTTAGCTTTGAACATAAAAATCGTCACGATCCCGAGGAAATTAGAGGCCATGATTCCACCGGCAACGATGGAAGGCACTAAATAGGGAAGCGGTTGTCCATTTTGATAGGCAGCAATGTTAGTTGAGATCATCGTAAGTGTAATAGCACTAAGCGGTCCTTGCAGCACAGCATTGTGGATTCCAAAGAACCAAAGTAGACTTAGTAGCGACATAATGATGATGATCGACAGCGGGCTTGCAACTAATAAATTAAGTGGTGCACTGATCGTATTGACAAAGAAGTCAAATATATTTCCTGATTTAGTAAAACTGAATAAAACGCGGATCGCAAAGGCAACAATAAAAATGATCGTTACAACAAATACCGGCGCTAACGATTGTGTTACCATTGGAGGCACGCTGCTTGGCAATTTGATAACTAGATTTTTCGTGTTCAGGTAAGCATACAATCGCGTTACTATCAGCGCCACGAGCATCCCGATGAATATCCCTTGACCACCTAAATAGTCTAAACGCAATGCACCGATATTTGTCGGAACTTGTTTTCCGGCTTGTGTCACAACGGAAGCCACTGTTTGCGGCATGATCATTATAAAAAATGCTAATGAGATAATAGCGGCATTGCGCTGATTCACTTCCAAACGTTTGGCGTAAGACATTGCTAAACTGTAGATCACATATAAAGATAAGACACCCGTAGCACCATTTGTGATCGCGTTGATGTGTTCTGTCAGTCCCACTTGTTTGAGCCAAGCGATCCAGGCATTGATCGGGAAATTGCCGACGATGGTGATAAGTGCGACCCCGATCGTGATCGGACTTGCTCGAATGAAACCTTCCATCAAACTCCCAAGTATTTTATTGCGCTGTACCTTCTCAGCAAGGGGCATCAGTGTTTTGTTCAATAGTGTTTCTAAATTAGCCATTTCTATTCCTCCTTTATTCTATCACGATGGAAATACTTTTATGGACATTATCTGAGCTTGTCGCGATCAAATAGCGATAGCTCCCTTTTTCTAACACGTGTTCTCCTGATTTATTTACATACCCTAGTGAATTACTATCCACTTCTATTTCTACTTCTTCTACGCTCTTGGCACGGACAAAAATTCGTTTACTCCCGACCAGTTCTTGAACAGGACGGACAATCTCAGATGCAGCTGCTTGGATATAAAATTGGATCACTTCTTCGCCGTCTACTTGGCTGGTATTCTGGATAGCCAGCTTAAAGCTAAATGTACCACCAGCTCGGCAGTGAACCGCAGCACTGTCAGTAGTTATTTGGAAGCTACTATAGGACAGGCCATAGCCAAATGGATATAGTGGCTCGTTTGCTTCATCGGTATAGCGGGAAGTAAAGCGCGGCTGCTGATTGCTTGTTCCCATTGGACGACCTGTTGAGTGATGGGCATAATAAATCGGGATCTGTCCTTCTGCACGTGGAAAGGTCATCGCCAAACGTCCGGATGGATTTGCTTTCCCTGTAAGAAGATTGCTGATACCGATCCCGCCCATCGTTCCCGGGTACCAGACGAGCAAGAGACTGTCGAATAGCGGCGCTACTTCCGTTAGCACAAGTGGACGACCTGTATATAAAATACCTACGATCGGTTTTCCTGTTTTTTTAAGTTCCCGCAACAGATGCAGTTGTTTTTCCGGCAGGTCCAAATGCGCTCTTGAGGCGCCTTCCCCGCTCTCCATGAAGTTTTCACCAAACGTAAATAAAATTTTATCTGCTTGTTTTGCCTTTTCAACCGCTTCCTGTACAAGTTTGTTTTCAGTTTCGATTGGTCCATTGAGCTGTATGACAGCCTCTTTTAGCGGGCCGAAAGCTTCATAATCATCAAAGAGATTGTAGCCCTTGGATAAGAGCAGCTGCTGGTTTGGAAAATGCTGCTGCAGACCTTCTGCTAAGGAGATCGTGTCAAGCGGACTGCCAGTGACCGAAGCCCAAAATCCCAATGTCAATTTTGATGTGCCATATGGGCCGATCACCGCTAGTTTTTCAGACTTTCCAAGTGGCAGCTGCTGGTCGTTTTTTAATAGGACACTGCTTTTTTCTACTAATTCTATCGCCGTTTGTTTGGCAGCAGCGGTCAAGATCTCACCCGCAGTTTCTGCTTCCAAACCACGATATGGATTTTCAAATAGGCCTAGTTCATTTTTTAATACTAAAACCCGTCGAACCGCTTCATCCAATAATTCCATTGGTAATTGATCGGATTTGATCAGCGACTGCAGCTCATTGGCATAACAGCTTGTCATCATGTCGATATCCACACCGGCTTCTAACGCTTTTTGCGCCGCCGTTTGCTTATCTTTCGCATAGCCGTGGTCGACGAGTTCTTCGATGGCAGCAAAATCAGAGATCAAAACACCATCGAAATTGTTTTCTTCTCGAAGGATCTTTCGATTTAGAAATTTATTTGCTGTAGCGGGAATGCCATTCAGCAGATTGAATGCTGTCATTACTAGCTTGGCATTTGCCTTTAAAGCTGCTTCATACGGTGGCAGATAGGTTTGCCGTAATTTCAGTAGCGACATGTCCACTGAATTATACTCTCTCCCTGCTTCAGGAGCGCCATATGCTGCAAAATGTTTGATCCCTGCTGCGACATGGTCTTCCTCAATGGTTTTTTCTTCGTTTAACTCGCCTTGATAGCCGGTGACTATGCTGTTCGCATATTGGGATGCCACGTAAACATCTTCGCCAGGTGATTCCATCACGCGTCCCCATCGCGGATCACGTACCAGATCGAGCATTGGCGAGAAAAGCACATGCAAGCCGTTGCGATAAGACTCTTTCGCTGTTTCTGTGGCACCCTTTTGGATCAGTTCAAAATCGAATGAACCGGCTTGGGCTAAGGGGATCGGGTTGATCGTTCGGAAACCATAGATCACATCTGCCATGATCAGCAGCGGAATCTTTTTGGGATGCTTATGCAAATATTCTGTTTGGATCTTTTTGATCTGCCGCCAATCATTTACATTGTAGACCGAACCGATCAAATCTAATCGAAAGTCTGAATGAAAGCCGATATCCTGCAGTGGCCCTGTATCAATTGTTTGCTTATCCTCCATATATACATTCCCACTGACTTGTACGACCTGCCCGATTTTTTCTTCTAATGTCAATGTTTGGAAAAGTGCTTCTAATTTCTCTTTTTTCACAGGATCCCTCCTAAAAGTAAGCGCTTTATTTTTAACTGGTTTTATTATATAGTGAAAGAAACTAGCTTTATATCAAATTTTTTCTATTTGTGTCAAAAAACGAATATTCGGAGGTAACCATGGATTTAGAACGATTGACTAATATTTATAAAACCCTTTATAAACGAACCCATATCCCGATTCAAATCTTTGATGAAGCGGCTAATCCGCTTTTCCAGAAAACGACTTTTACTGAGTTACTACGGCCTTTTTTAGATAGACAGATCCCCAACGGAGCCAAAATGGTCCTCACCAATAACTATAAATTTCTTCATGCTACTTTTCCATATCGTTTTGCCGGTCAGCAGTTTTATATCTTGATCGGTCCAACGCTGGTCCTCGGTGATATGAGTGAATCCATTATCGAGTTTCATGGAAAGCGACTGCTATTGACCAAATATTTGGCAACAGAATCGGAAAAAGAATTTTTGGAATTTGTACAAATGATTTATCAGCTCACTATGGATGCTTCTTTAACGGAAAAAGATATTTCGATTTCACATATTGCCGCTGATCCACAGCAGACGCAGCCGAAAAAATTGTGGAAGGATTTTCTTTTTGACCGTCGCAGCCAAGAGGCAACTCGTGATTCTTATCAGTTTGAATTACGTTTTATCGATTATATCAAGCGCAATAAACGTGATAAAATTGAATGGCTCTTTAAAAAAGCGAGCGATACCTATGTCGTCCATTTATCTGTAAATGACTTGGAAGGACTACGGTTGAAATTTTCATCGCTTGTGACTCTAGTGACGCGGACCGCAATCGATTGCGGCGTTCCGCTGGATTCCGCATTCAGTCTTTCGGATTCTTTGATACGCGGACTTGATTATATTCGCACGCCGGCAGAATGTGCTTCGTATATGCACTATGCGACATTTGAATTTATGGATCTGATCCACGGTCAACCTTATGCTAATTATTCTGGCTTTATCAATCAGACGATCTCCTATATCGATGCGCATCTATACGAAAAAATCACGCTGCAGGAATTAGCGATAGTCACTAATCGGACGCCGGCTTATTTATCGCATCAATTCAAGCAGGAAGTCGGTGAAACGATCAAGCATTATATTTTAGCGAGAAAAACAGAAGAAGCGAAAGAGCTACTGCTATTCACCGATCATAGTTATCAAGAAATTAGTACGCTGCTCTGCTTTGCGAGTCAAAGCCATTTTACCCAGCATTTCAAAAAAGCGACTACTTTAACACCAAAACAATTTCGGATGCAGCACTTCCAGTATTTATGAGTGTGCTTGTTTCAACAGGTAAACCGCGCCGATCATGCCAGCATGATTATGAAGGGAACATGGTAGTAGGCGCGGCATTTGGATCAAGCCCAGGGTCGAATATGACTGACAGATCTCTTGATATGCAGATTGGATCGCTTCGATCACTGCTTCATTTGCGCTGATTCCGCCACCGATCAGGATCACATCCGGAGCTACAGTTACCGCTACATTGACCACTAAGAGCGCTACATCATGATAAAATTCTGCAATGCAGTCAGCCGCGATTTTATCACCGTTATCTCGGCGGCGAAAGATCTCTTCCGCTTCTAGAACACGTTCCTGCACTTTTATACTATAATTACGGCATAGACCAGCAACGACTCCGCTGTATCTTGCTGCTGCTTCTTCCTTATACGATTTGCTGCGTCCGACTAGGCTTAACCCAAATTCTCCGGCTAATCCTCCCAGACCGCGATATAATTGATGATTGATATAGATTGCTCCGCCCACAGCAGTTCCAAGCGTCAGACAAACAAAATTTGCTTCATGTCTGGCATTCCCGATCCATTTTTCTGCTGCAGCTGCTGCTTTTCCGTCTGATTCTACATGGACAGGCAAACCTAATTCGGTGCTAAGCAGATCTGCTAACTGAATACCGATAAAGCCTTTGATTGCTCCTGCTGTCTGCATATATCCCTCGTCGTTGATGATTCCCGGGGTGCTGACCCCGACGCCGATGATCGAGTAAGTCTGCTGATATGTCTTTGTGATTTTTTTCAAGTCTGTGAGTAGCGCTTCCGACTCATATCGAGTAGGTATTTTCCCACTTTCGACGAGCTTTCCCTGATTATCAATGACGCCGTATTTCACATATGTTCCACCGATATCAATTCCAACATAATACGACATTTCGCAACACTCCTAACGTTTGATCGACCTTGCGATCATATTAATAGTATGTTTCTTCCCACGAATCGCCGAAGATAGAGCGAAGATCGCTTCTACTGGGGCTGAACCAAACATTCCCGCATCGCCAATATGTTGGATATCCACTCCAGCGATTTTATTTTTCAGGGCAATTTGTTCAATAACATTATTGGAAGACGTTTCTTGACTCGTGCCAATCGTACTCATTGTCAAGATTCCCTTTGCCTTGGCATAATCGACTGCTTGCTTCATATCCTCTTCTGAAAACCCTGGAACTGTGCCGATCGACGGTAAGAGCAGCACATCTACTCCTGCTTCGGCATAAGCTTCTACAGCCGCTTGCGTTACCACTGGTTCTGCTGATCCCGAACTGTGCATTTTTCCGGCAAATATCAAACCGGAGAAATGCTGCTTGCTGATACGGATCGATGCAGCGATCGATTTCGTTGTCACGCCAGAACCAGGATTACCTGTCAAACAGATAAAGTCTGCACCCGCAGCTTCCGCTTTTTCGAGCGTTTCCTTGGTACAGGTTTGTCCTAATGATACTTGGTTACGTTCATTATTCATGGCGGCTTCCGAGTCGATTGGTTCCAAGTTTACACCGATCGGACGACCGACTAATTCTTTGAGTTTTTTCAACGGGGCTTCGTATTTGGTATAAGAGCGGTCAATCAATACTTCATTGAGCGTAACACCGGGAAGACCCATGATGAGTGGGCGAAACGCATTGAAGCCGTTAAGCAAGATTAGATCCGCGCCGACTGACTTTGCAACTTCTGCGTTTGTTAGGGAGCGGGAATATGGAGAAGAGATCGCGCCTAAGCATTCTGCTAAAATCGTTCTCCCATCATTTGCTTTTACTGCTTGTTTTAAATCTTCCGCTGTCATTTTTTCAAAGTCACTTGTTTGACAGCTCATTAATCGTTTTACCATGTTATCCCTTCTTTCTGTGTGATGTGTCCATTATATAGAAAGCGCATACACTTATATATAAGATTTTTATGATATATATCAAAAAATCGTAACTTGATCGCATAAAAAAACCTCTCTAAAAGAGAGGTTTAATCACGAAAAATCTTTTCACCAAAATATTCTCCCGGCTCAAGTCCGCCTTGACAGGCAAAGAGTGCACTGCCGATCGGGATCGTATATTCATTGAGTTTATCCATTTTCCCCATGATTTTCAGCATTGGCAAAAATTGTTTGTCGGGGTTTTGCGTAAAACAGATGAACAGCAGGCCGGCATCTAAATTACCGGTTCGATTGTCTACGCCGGCTGTGTAGGAATAAGCGCGTCGCTGCATTTGTTGGTTGGTTTCTTTTGCTAGACGAACATGTGAATCCGTTGGTAGTTTTTTAGGATCGACTTTATCGAATTCTCCTTTTTTACCGTAGGCTGCTCCACTGTGTTTTTTACGACCGAATGTGTCTTCTTGATCCATCAAGGAAGAACGATCCCAGATTTCTAAGAGCATTTGGATCTTTCGATAACCAAGATAGCTGCCGCCTTGCATCCATTCTGGTTCGCTTTTTTCTGCCCAAACTACTTTTTGAAAGCCGGATTTCGTCGCATGATCTTGATTGGCCGTACCATCTTTAAAGCCAAACAGATTGCGCGGGGTTACTTCTTTCGGCGCCCGCAGGAACCCTTCTTCCAGCCAGCGGATCGTTGCTATCCCCGAGGCCAGACGGATAAAGTTACGGATACCGTGGAAGGCAACTTGCTGATCGTCTGCGCAAACTTGTACACAGATATCACCATCACAATATTCCTCCTTCAAACTGTCGTGCGCCATATGTGGGATCTGTTTTAAATAATGTGGACGTTTATGCTTGATGCCAAAGCGGTCTTTGCCGTCTTTTTCAAAGAAGGTCGGACCGTAGCCGATCGTAAAGGTCAGCTTGGCAGCGCCTAATCCGAGTGCTTCGCCAGTATCCGCAGGTGGCAGCATATCGTTATCATCATTTTGCAAATGCCCGCCTTGCGAAGTCAAATCGGCGAAACGAGTCCATGTTTGGAAAAGATCTATGACCTTTTTTCTGCTAGAAACTTCGATATCAAAGCTCGCCAAGTAACCATATGTTTGCTGCGATGTGATGATTCCTGCTTGATGCTTCCCATAAAAATCAACCGCATCGATTTTCTTTTTGTTTTTGTTCACGGCTTGATAGGTATGATCTGCCATTGAGAGAAATGTACCAATCCCGCTTGCGCCGATCGCGATGCCGGTTCCTGCAACTGCAGATAGCTTCAGCATTTCACGCCTTGTCATGCCTTTCTTATCAGGTATTTGATTTGACTTGTCTTGATCGTTCGTGTTTTTCATCTACCTCAAACTCCAATTTTTAAAAGATTTTCCCTGTTTTTGCCATCAATTCGGATAAGTGACTTAATTCATTGCTGATTTCACGGATCTGCTTTTTAGAAAGCTTTTTATAATTCACAAAGCTGTCGCCTTCACGATAGGCTGCAAGCGTGTCTTCCATTTTATTGAATGCCGCATCGATATCATCTGCTAGTTTTTTATCTTGGGCCGTAAGTGCAGGAACGATTGCTTGGTAAACTACTTTTGAACCTTCTACGTTGGCATTCAAGTCCACTAGGTCAGTGTGTGAATAGGCTTCTTCTTCCCCGGTGATCTTGGTTGTTGCTGCTTCGTTTAATAATTCCATTGCTCCCGCCACCATTGGTTTTGGTTCCAATTTTAGTTTTGCGACTTCTTTTTGAAGGGATTTAGCATCTTTGACTAATTGATCGGCATATTTATCCATACCGGCCAACGATTTTTTCTCCCAAAGGGCGCGCTCAATGACATGGTAACCCGTCCAATCTTTCTCATTATCTACGTCGTTGATACGTGCATCTAATTTAGGATCAAGATCGCCGAAGCTTTCTGCGATCGGTTCAATGCGTTCATAATAGACCCGCGGCGCTGAATATGCTGCTTTGGCTTTTTCGATATCACCGGATTTGACTGCTTTGGCGAAAGTTTCAGTAGCAGTCACAAATTGATCGGTTTGATCAACCACGTAAGCTTGGTATTTTTTCACAGCTTGTTTCAGTACTTCTGAAGATTTCGCTTTGTTTTCTTTAGCTTTGGAAAGGACATCTAGTGCTTTGTCTAAGCCAGTCGTATTCGTTTTCACTTCGTTATAATCTGGTTTCGAGTTTTTAGATGCATAGAAGATCGGTGTTTCATATTTTTCCACATCTGTGTATTGTAGCGGATAAAGATCACGAACGTTATTTTCAAATGCTAGCCAATGTTTGTGCATCGTATTGGCAGTCGCTTGGAAATTACCTTTGTCTTCCTTTTCAGCTGCGGCGGTAACTTCTTTTAGTTCTTTTTGCATGTTTGCTACTTCTTTTTTCACAGCGTTTGCTTGTTTACTTTCCTTTGCTGGCTCTTTCTTTGTTTCCTCTTTGCTGCTGGTTTGATTGCCACACGCGACTAATAATACGGCGGTAAAAACGGTTAGAAAAATGACCCTCCATTTTTTCATTTACTTAACTCCCTTTCGTTTGTGTATTTGCATATAAATCATTGTGCTAACTCCAAAAATAACGAGTACTAGTTGCGGTAAAAAGCTATACCAAGATGGATAAATGCTCAGTGCCGGAACGGAAGGCAGGTAATCCTGTACAATCGATGGCACTACGCCCGCCAGTTGCAAGCTGTGTATCCCGGAACCCATGAATTTGAAGCAGAGATAAAAGACCACTGCGCTGGAAGCCATGAAAAATGGCTTCATTGGCAGATAATTACTGAATTTCAAGATGAAAAAGGCGATCAATACCAGCACGCCAAGACCGACAACGATTCCCAGTATCAATTCTTCCATCGTCATCCGACCAGCCATTCCGATCAAAAAAACGACTGTTTCTAATCCCTCACGAAGAATTGCTAAAAATGCCAGCACGGCGAAGGAGATCATCTTTCCACCTGAAATCGCTTGTTCACTTTTAGTTTGCAAAAAAGTGTTCCATTTTTTGATGTCCGAATTGCGGTGCAGCCAATAACTGACATACAGCATCATGATACTGGCGATCAAGCCTGCCCAGCCGTTGATCAGATTGTTATTGTTCCCGAATGCAACGGTCGAAAGCCAGAAGGCCACAATCAATCCTAATCCGAGACTTGCCAGCAATCCGGCGACTGTTCCACCAACTACCCAGCGGCTAGCGGAGCGTGATTTTGTCCGTTTGGTGAACGTCAGTAAGGTAGCGATGATAAGCAGCGCCTCCAACCCTTCTCGAAACGGGATCAGTGCTGCATCGAACCATGTATAGGAAACATCGGCAAGTGGTTCCAAGCTGATGATCATTCGATTTAAGATTTTACCTGTCGATGCTTGCTGCTCTGGATTATTGATAGCAGCACCCAAAAGCATCAGATCGCGTTCCGCATTATCATACGCAGCCTGCGATTGACTGACTACTTCTCCTTCTACCGAAAGCCATTGTGTTGTCAGATCCTGAATTTGGATGCTTGCTTCTGGGTATTGCTTTTTCTGCACAAGTGCTTGCGTTTGTTTCAGCTTTACTATGTATGTCTGCAGTGTAATGGTCGTCTTTCCATTGTTGTCCGTAAAGGCACCGCTTTCGTAATTTTGGATAAAGATCCTTAATTGGTCCGTCGCGGCGAGAGCTTTCTTCTGTTCTTGGTTCAAAAGTGTTAGCGATACTTCGGCAATGCCATGATCGATATCTCCTGCCAGTTCATAGGACTTTTGTTTGACTTTCTGTTTATTCTGACTCCACCAGCGTTTGACTTGCATGAAACGTTCTTCAGCTTTTTCAAACTGTTTGGCCTTCACATCTTTGCTGATAGCAGTAAGGCTTGTGCTGACTTCTTTAGTAGTCGGCGAGGATTCACTCGCTTGGACCGGTGCCGAGAAAAGCAGCAGGCAAACAGTCATCAACAAGAGCATAAACCCAGTTGCTCTCTGCTTTCTCAAAGTATTAGCCTCCTTTAATTGATAATGATTATCAATATCATATGCTCTTTTTAGAAAATTGTCAATCTTTTTTAAACGTATTGACATCCTACCTAAAGTAGCATAAAATTATCACGATAATGATAATCATTTTCAATTAAGGAGTGGGTAAAATTGGCTATTGGTCCTGGAAGTATAATTTTCATCGTTGGTGCCGCTCTCGTCATTTTTGGTCCGAAAAAGTTGCCGGAACTTGGAAAAGCTGCCGGTGATACGTTAAGAGAATTCAAAAACGCCACTAAAGGGTTGATTGACGACACAAATAAAAAAGAGCCTACCGACAAGAATGACTGAAGAAGAAATGCCGCTCGGAGGCCATATTCGAGAACTGCGCGCCCGGTTGATCATTTGTATCCTCAGCCTTTTCGGCACATTTTTGATTGGTCTCTTATTTGCACGGCCAGTCCTCGTATTTCTGCAGCATGACAATCTGCCTAAAGCCATCACCTTTCACATTTTTAAAGTAACCGATGCCTTTCAGATTTATATGGATATCGCTTTTGTGATTGGTTTTATACTGGCACTTCCGATCGTGCTGCTCCAGCTGTGGCTGTTCATAAAGCCTGGACTGCATCCACGGGAGCAGAAAATGACATTGCGGTATATTCCGCTTATCTTCTGTTTGTTTCTGATCGGAGCCGGTTTTTCTTACCTCGTGATCTGTCCATTTATCATCACCTTTATGTTTGAGTTTTCAGCGCGCATTGCCGTGGAAAATACGATCGGTCTCGCCACTTACCTTCAGTTTTTACTGAAAATGGTAACAGCCTTTGGATTTTTATTTCAATTACCTGTCGTCATCATGTTCTTGACCAGGCTGCATCTCATTACTCCACAGTTCCTGCGTAAAGTAAGGAAATATGCCTATTTTATTCTCCTTATTCTGGCTGCTTTGATTTCGCCACCGGAATTGATGTCACACTTATTGATCACATTGCCATTGATTATTCTATATGAAATCGGTGTACTTATTTCGAGTTATACGTATTCTAAAATGCCTTGATCCTACTCATGTAGATAGGATCAAGGCATTTTTTGGCACAAAAAAAACCCGCTGCCTGTTTAAGCAGCGGGGTTCTCTCGGTTAAATTCCGCCAGCAACGAATGCTGTACCGATTTGTTGGATAAAATCGTTTTGGTTTGCGATTTTCCATTTCTTGTTATCTTTATTTACTTCAAATTTCATTTCGACTGTAGCAGGAGTATCCACTGCTTTCGCTTTTTTGATTTCGTTTGTGTATAATTTGATGATTTTCACACGGTCAGTCGCAATAGAAGGATCTTTTTGCGCTTCTTTCATGACAGCTTTTTGAAGGTTAGTTGCAACGTCTTTCATGTTAAGACCTTTTGCTTTGATCTCCACAACTGGTTTTTCTTTGTCGTTATCTGTCACTTTAGTAGTGAAAGATGTTACTTCACGGTTACGTTTTTGGAAAGCTTTATAGAATTTGCGGATTTCTTTATCAGCTTCTTCCCCAGTTGCACCGGATTGTGATTTAAAGCCATCGATAAAAGATTTTTCAAATTCTGTGTCAAAATCTCCGTTTGATTTACCATAGATTTTTTCCATGTTGTCTGTATTTTTACCATACAACATTGCTTCGACTGTTTGCTCAGCCGCTTTCTTTGGTTCTACACGATCGTTACCACATGCTGCTAGAACTAGCAAAAGTATAGATAGCGATGCAAATGCAACTAGCAATTTTACCTTTTTCATTTTTATTCCCCCTATTTTTTTGACACCTATCCCCCATTTTGATAAGCGCTAAATTGATCTCATATCCAAAGAATATGAACGTTACTATTATCCCTTATTTTTTCACAATGCACAATACAAATATTAAAATTAATTACAATTGTATAAAAAAACTAAGCATGGGGTGCTTAGTTTTTTTATACCCTATAGTTCTCTAAAATTAACCAATTCTATTTCACCTTGGTTTAAAAATTCCATGATTCTTGGATTTGTCAGCAACTCCAGTTCCTCTACTCGTTCCATATTGTAGCTCGTGATGTTTTTCAGACGGTTATCGAAGTATGCCGGGTGACACATGAATTCTACTACTTTATCCGTATCGCGGTGTTCATTGATTACTTCCTGCAGTGTTTCTAAAGTGGCATGCTCCCCGTAAAAACGGTTGCTGAATGTGCCCGGCTCTTTCACTTTTGCAGTGGTATTGCTCTCGTGTGAGCGAATCGCAAGGTCATATTTCTCAGCCAATTTGTTTTCGATCGGGTGCACAAATTCTTCTATATTGTGATGTACATCTAAATGGGTGACAGGAATTCCCGTTGCTAATACTTTCTCGATTTGAGCGGTATATTCCCGTTCGATCTCTGCTCCCCATTTTTCCAAGTCGAATTCTGCCCGAAACTTTTCTTGTGGAAGGAAATTATCTTCATTGTCTGTAATAAACTGCAGCCCTTTTGTTAGCGCTTTTCCAGAAGTCATTACTAAGTGGACTCCGATATCTAAACCAGGGTTTTCTTTCGCGATCTCTACCGCTAAGTCAAACGCTTCCCCCGTTGCCATCAGCGTCGTTGAGCGAACTACTCCTTTTTTATAAGCGTCTAAAATACCATAAACGGTACCTCTCGTTAATCCATAATCATCTGCATTAAATATAATTTTCATGGCTGTTGCTCCTTTCGATTCTATCTCTTCTATTCTATTGTAATCGATTTCACTGTATTCGTACATCGTAACACACCATGCCACCTTTGAGCGGCATGGTGCTTCTTAGTTTGCTTTTGTTTGTTTCAATTGGATCAGTAGCAAAATGAAGCCGATCAGCGTCAAAAGCGGTGCGATCAAAACGAGCCACTGAATCGGCAACAATGCGACAATGATCCCACCAACGAAAGCCCCAAGCGCATTACCGACATTCATTGCTGACTGATTTAATGTACTTGCTAGCGTAGGCGCATCTTTAGAAACCTGCATGGTCCGGAATTGTAGACTTGGTCCAACTGAAAAAGCGATAATACCAAAAATAAAGACACCAAACGGAATCAAATAATAGCTGAATTGCATAAAGAATAAAATAATATACCAGCCGATCATTGCTAAAATAATAATAATTAACCCTTTATCCATATTCCAATCCGCAAGCCGTCCACCGACAAGATTGCCGATCGTTACGCCAACTCCGAAAATGACCAGAATCACAGCGACACCTAAGTCGTGATACCCACTTACCTCTCGTAAAACTGGCGAGATGTAGGTGAAAAATGCGAAAACACTGCTGAAACTGAATGTCGAAATAAGTAGCGACATCCACAGCTTTCCAGTCTTTAAAATCGACAGTTCTTTTCGGACTGAGCCAGTCGGATGGGTGTTCTTGTTTGGGACAAAGAAAAGAATCCCCAAGAAAGCAATCACTCCAATAACGGCGATAATGGCAAAACTAGCACGCCAACCCCATTGCTGACCAATGATCGTTCCAAATGGTACGCCGATAATATTACTGACAGCTAAGCCAGAAAACATCAAGGCCATCGCGCTTGCTTGGCGTTTTGGTTCTACTAAACTAGTCGCGATGATCGCTCCCAGTCCAAAGAAAGAACCATGCGCAAGCGCTGTAACCACACGGCTCAGCATCATCACTGAGTAATTTCCAGCAACACTTGCAACGATATTTCCAAGTATAAAAATAAGCATCAACAGCAGCAATGTCGTTTTTCGCTTCAAGCGATATGTCAGCAGCACGATGATCGGGCCGCCAACTGCGACACTTAGTGCATAAATGCTGATCAGCTGTCCTGCTTTGGAAACGGAAACGTTTAAATCAGCAGCAACCTCCGTCAATAATCCCATAATTACAAATTCTGTCATCCCGATCGCAAATGCGCCGATGACTAATATCCATATTGGCAGCGGATATTTTTTCATAACAACTCCCCTTTCTCGCAGCCATTAGTCTATCATGCGGCTTTGGAAAGCGAAAGAAATCTGCTTGATTCAGATAGTCTTGTGAGATTCCATGATCAAAAATCTATTAGTTTAGTGGCATGTGATTTGATCTGAAAAAGTAGCGGCAAATTGTCTTAAAATAAGCACCGGGCTATTTGCTCCGGTGCTCTATTTTTATTTTGGCTCTTTTTTGATCACAAAAGGTGTTCCATACATTTTCCATTTCAGTGGTGTTTGCAGATTGTATTTCTTTTCTTTTAAAAATTTGCGTTGCGCAGTCACACGGCTGATGTCTTCGTGAGCTGCTTCAAGCCGCATTACTTTCACGCGTGCTTTGAAAAAGGCTTCCAGATATTTCGCTTCATTGCCGCCCTTAGCTGGTGTTTTTGCATGTTTGAGCGCTGCTTCGCGAATGCCGTAGAAACTTTCCGGATGCGGAACAGAACCATCATCAGGTCCGTGCATCACGATCGCGTCATAATAGACGAACTGACCTAATGTGCGCAGGCCGTCTTTTTTAGCTTGCTTCACTGCTGGGTCGAAGTAAACTTTATCACGCAAATTGTTCTGCGCTTTTTGAAAAGTTTTATCTTTGGCAGCTTTTTTCCAGTCTTTTTCAAAAGCTTTGCCAAGTCCTTTGTGAGAAGCTGTACCATTTACTTTTTTCAAAGCAGGCAGATATTTTTTCAACACATTTTGCGGTTTCATTTTTGTATAACTTTCGACGAGCTGTAGCATGTCCCCAGTTCCAGAACAAAAACCGATAATCCCAGCTGTGTAGCCGCGGCCGTCTTTGATATCTTCAATATAGGCGTATTGTTTTTTCCATTTCAAGCTTGAATTCTCTGCACTGGAAACCAATTCCATCGCGATTTCTTTTTTAGCGGCAGTTTTTAGGGAAACAGCTGATTTTTTCGCGGCTGCTACTGTTTCCTGGTCGCCGAAAACAAAGTAGCAAATAACGGAAACGATAATTGATAGGATGACGATAATGCTCGAAAATTTTAACCTTTTATCCATTCTATCCCTCTTTTCGATTATTTAAGCGTTAACAGACTGCGTTGCAATATCTTGGTCGCTTTTTTCCTTCTCAAGCATTTGTTTTTCCGCCATTTTGAAAAATGGTGCATAACAAACGATCGCAATGACGATCTCGATCGCTGACCAAACACCTGCTTTCCAATCCCAGCCGGTTGCCATAAGCGGACCGATGATCGGCGGCATTGTCCAAGGTACGAGGGTAACTGGTCTGCCGACGATGCCAAATGCCATCAATAAGTAAGTTAGTGTTGCTAAAACAAGTGGAATGAAGATAAATGGAATCATCATGATTGGATTCATAATGATCGGAAAACCAAAAATAACTGGTTCGTTGATCTCAAAACAAGCGCCCGGGAATGCTACTTTTCCGAGTTCTCGATATGTTTTGCTCTTAGAACGAAGCATCAATAACACTAATGTCAATGTCGCTCCTGTCCCGCCGACGTTTACAAATAAGCTTGAGAATCCAGAAGCGGTGATGTATGGCAGGCTTTGGTGATGCGCATAAGCAAGGGCATTAGCTGTAATGAACTGAATGAAGATCGGATCGGATACTCCTTCCAGTGTCATATCGCCATGCACGCCCGCACACCATAGCAAACTTACTAATAATGTGTAGATCAAGATTCCCGGCAGACTGTTTAAAGCAAATAATAATGGCGAGAAAACATGTTGGATAAATACGGTAACGTCAAAGCCAAGCGGGACACGAATTACCCAGAATAAAAATAAAATCAAAACTGCTGGAACGAGAGAAATAAACGAATTACTTACTGCCGGCGGAACACCTTGTGGCAAGCGGATGACCCAATTTCGTTTGATACAAAACCGATAGATCTCCGTGGTCACGATGCCAGCAATGATAGCAGTAAAAAGTCCTGAGGAATCAAAACCGCTCGTTGCTAACTCAAATTTATTCGTTAGTTGGGTAATGATAAAAGCCATTAATGCTAATGCTGCTCCTGAGATCGCATCTAAGCCGTAGCTTTTGCTGAGTTCATAGCCAATTCCCATTGCAGCAAGCAACGAGATGATCCCGAACGATCCGATAACCGCGGCATTGATCATGCCTTCGTATGGTTTCAAAAAGTTCAGCCAAGCTTGAATCGGGATATTTCCGATAATCAGAAACAAACTTCCGGCGATGATAGCCGGCAATGTAACGACTAAACCATTCCGGACTGCTAATAAATGGCGCTGATTCCCGATTTTTGTAAGCGGTGGAATCATTTTGTCTTGCATAAAATCCATAAATCCATTCACATTAAACTCCTCCTTTTTCATAAAAAACTTCTGTCTTTTGTTATGCTGTCGCAAGTATAGCCTACATTTATTTTTATGAAAAGGCTTTCTTTGTAAACGGTTAAAATTTTCAATTCTAGTATTTTGTTACCATTTTAAAACAAGTCGTTTTTTTTACTTTTTTTAGTGTTATACTGGTTTTATAGTTTATGAGGAGGAACTGCGATGTTATTTTTACCCTATCATGTCGATTTAAAAGATATTGACGTAGAGATCTATAATTATATCACCACCAATTTGGACAAAGTCATTTATATGCGTATCCGTGAATTGGCAGAAGCGACGCATGTAAGTACCACTACCATTCTCCGCTTCTGCAAAAAGTTCGATTGCGATGGTTATTCGGAATTCAAATTACGACTGCAGCTATTTGCCAAAGAAATGAATGCCCATCCCACTTCAGTGGAAGTTCCGGATGAACTCACCTACATCGAATTTCTGAAACGAACCGCGCAGCCCGATTTTCAGAATCAACTGGATAAAGCAGTTGGGAACTTGCAGGATGTCGACCTTGTTTTATTCGCCGGCATCGGTTCTTCCGGTACGATCGCAGAATATGGCGCCATGTTTTTCTCTTCCTTATTTACCCTAGCGCTCCACATCGAAGACCCGCTCAACCTACCGATCTATAACCTTTCCGAACGATTAGATGGAAAGATCTGCTTGTTTGCTCTATCGGTATCCGGTGAAAATGAAGATATCATCAGCTATATCAATCAATTGAAAATGCACCATTCTAAAATCATCTCCGTCACAAATAGTTCCAACTCCACGATCGCCAAAATTTCCGATGTCAATCTTTCTTATTATATGAATAAGGAAATGTATCAAGAAGCCAACATCACATCCCAGCTCCCAGCCGTTTACATTCTTGAAACACTTGCCAGACGGGTCCATAAAAACCAAACGAGCCCGCAAGGAGCAGAATAAGGTGTAACAAATTTATGGCATTGTTACCTGCTTTTAACCAAACCGCAAAAAGAAACCGCTTTTTTTCATGCTATAATGAACCCATAATCGAAAAAGGATGGGGGATAAAGAAATATGAAGCGAATCATACTGGGGATTTTCATACTTTTATTAAGTGTCGGCAGCGCGCTGCTCGTATCATCACCTGCGCAAGCGGCCAGCAAGCAAGTTAAAATAACAGATAGTTCTACTTATATCAATCAAAAGGCCAATCCAAATTCCAAACGACTGAAACTGGCCAAAAATGGACAAACTTACACCTATATCAGCTGGACAAAGGGCAAAGGCTACGCCAAAGGTGCCAATAAGATAAAAGTCGGCAGCAAAACCGGCTATGTTTCCGCAAAAGCATCGAAAGTAGTGACAAAAACAGCTCCTCTCAGCGCCACAACTGTTTCTAAAACTAAAACAGCTAAGAAAACCAAACAGATCTTGACTGTTCAAGCGAACAATACAACTAAAGCGACTGTCATCTTATGGCAGAAAGATAGCAAAAAGAAATGGAAGAAAGTCCGGACGATGAAAGGAATCGTTGGTAAAGGTGGCGTCGGAACGGCATCCGAAAGTTCGACAAAAACACCGAAAGGCAGCTATAAATTGGGCTTCGCATTCGGAACATCCAATCCGGGTACCAAAGTTCCTTTCCGCAAGATAAAATCTAATTCCTATTGGAGCGGTACCAAAGGAAAAACATACAATACTTGGCAAAATAAATACCACAGCAAAAATGATGAACATTTAGCAAGTTATCCAAGTCAATATCAATATGCGATGGTCATTGAATATAATATGCATCCAGTGAAGCAAGGAAAAGGTTCCGCCTTCTTCCTGCATATCGATAATAAAAAGTATACCTATACATTAGGTTGTGTGGCAGTTCCTAAAAACGACATGAAATACCTAATGAAGAAACTGAATGGTGCTTATATCATTAATGTGAATAAGGCAAGTGAAGTCAAACAATATTAAAAAAAGTATCCGGAGCGCTTCCGGATACTTTTCTTATGTTATTTAATCCAATATTCCCTTACCAGCCAAGATCTTAGGTGCATATTTCTCAATACGGGCAATACGGGTCTTCGCTTGTTTAGCTTCTGCAAAATGGCGGATATAAGCCCGCTGCCGGCCAGGTGTCAATCCCTCAAAGGCCGTTTTAAAAGCAGGGTCTTCGGCCAATTTGGCTTGCAGTTCTTCTGGAACAGCGATCTCGGTTTGCTTTTTCGGTGGCAGTTTCAGTCCAGCCTTTTCAATTTCGATCGCTTCTGCAATATAACTCCGGATGCTCGGCTCCATATCACTGATCGTTTGGACATCTGTAAACCGCAATTGCCGTCCTACCTCCGTGTTTTCACCGGTCTTGATCAAAATGCTGTCTGGATCTTTCAGCAAAACGCCTTTAAAAAACAAAAGTGCAGCGTAGGCTTTGAAACCCTGAATGATCGCGATGTTTTTCCCTTCAAATGTGTAGCATGGCTTGCCCCATTTTAATTCCTCTTCAACATTGCAATCAATCAGGATCGAACGCAGACGCTCCATTTCTTGCGGCCAATTTTGAACCGTACTCAGATATTCATCCACTTTAGGATTCCATTTTTTCTCCGCCATTTTGAAAACCTCCATTTAGATTCGATTGCTCACGAGGAAGTGGTTTCTGATTGCCAATTATTCATTCCCCCTGAAACATTGGTTACTTGATAGCCTTGCGTTTGTAAAAAATCAGAAACGATTTGCGAACGCCCGCCTAAATAACAAATCACATAGATCGGTTTTGTTCTATCTAACTGTTCATACTTGGCTGCCAGTTCATTGATCGGGATATTCACAGCACCGTCAATATGCGCCTCATCAAAATCGGCTGTTTCTCTTACATCTAATACGATTTGCGGCTGTTCCGCCAATGCGGCCTCCAGCTCTTCATTGGTAATGGTTGGATACATCTCTCTTGCCCCCTTCTAATTCTTGTCTATCATATCAAAAGGAGATTTCCATTTGCCAATGATTCGGCTCGCAATGTTCCGCGTACGGCGAATCGGTTTTTTCAAACTTTCTGGTAATACGCTTCTCAGACCATTGGCGTTCCGTGTTTGTTCCAGCACTGCGGTTTTAGCTTGCCAAAATTCTAGTAACTGCCGTTTTTCATTGTCCGTTTTTTCCTTTTGGACATCTAGCCCTTGTTGCAGCCGAATGAGTTTTGCTTCATCAGAAATCGCCGTGATCGGTTCTACAGCTTCCGGCATGGAAGTGTTTACGACTATTTGATCTAAAGGCGCCGTTTTCCGCTGGTGATCTGTTTGGTAAATATGGTTGATGTTGTTTTTATCTAAAAACGCAATAAAATGTGCAAATCGTGCTGCGTGTACATTTTCCGCTGAATGAAAATCCACTTGCTCCACTAAATCAGTGAGTTTAGTTCCAGCATGGACCTCTTGGACAGAAACGGCTGTCAACTGATGATAATCCGCCAATTCCCGCATTCGAGCATCTTGGACGATCGTAATATTTGGCGTGCCATTGATCGTTGCAACGATATTACCGTGCAGTCTCGTGCCGATACTAAGATCCGCCTGTTTGATGTACTCAAACCAAGTAGCAGCATTCAAAAAGAATTTCACCTTCCCACTTTTATACAAATCAGAAGTGATTTGGTGCGGATAGTTAGGCGCTGTTCCGCGAATGGAAGGGCCACCTAAATAAGTCAGTGATAGTTCCGGATATACTTGCGGTACAAAGCAGTGATTGGGATATGTATGAGTAATGTTTTCTAAAAAATCTACGGCCCGCTTGAAAGATACATTACTTGCGTTTACAGATATAGCTGCTTGCGAATCTAGTTTCAATGGTTTGATCCGTAGCGTGTCACCAAAGGTATATAGGGAGGGGCAGCCGATCACAGTATGATCCGTTTCTGCTTGAAACCCTAATCTAGTTAAATAATCCGCTGTAATCTGTCCGCGCAGCCCAATCATTTGCGATTTGTTCAAAACCGCTGACACAAAAGCTTTAACGTCTTCATCAAATGCAAAGCCTTCCTTTAAGTTTGGTTCATAGGGTGCCCGCAATCCGACACCGATCACATAGACCGGAATCGTTAAACGGTTGAACAGCTCCGCATAGTCCCGCAGCTTTTTCCGAAAATCATGGCGAAAAGCATCTGCCAGCGGAAGTATGTAAGCATCATAATCTGCATTGATCTGCTCTGCTTGCATTGGATCGATCAGGTACCCATCTGCAAAAATTTCATTTTCTTCCGTCAGCAATGTCCGGATCACACTATGCTGATAAACCAAATTGCCACTATTGGAACCCATCCGATCTTTCGCCAGCATGTCGATCGCGGTGATCGGCTCATACGGCATCATTCCGCATCTTACTAATAATCTTGCCACCTGTAAACTTCCTTTCTAAGTTGAATTCTCATGTTGTATTGCGATGTCTCCGGCTATTCTCACTTGTCTTTCTGCGCTTTCCCATTGATAAAATACGTTTCCTTTTCGATTTTCCCGTTATGATCATAGCGCAGCCACGGACCATGTTTATAGTCGTCCATTAAATGACCAACCTGCCATAGTTTTCCACTTTTCCGATAAAAACGCCACTCTCCCTGCATTTTCCCATCGAAATGACCAATTGCTTTTAAAACACCGTTTTCGTAATAATACGAACGGAAACCGTCATGATCTTCCATTTTTATCTGTCCATTTCGATATTTGCCATTCATCTTATTCATCTCCTCATTTGATATGCTAAAAAAAGAGGATAGCCAGGTGGTTTTATTATAAAACATTTGCCAGGGGAGATTCTAGTTTTTTGTGTAGAAAATAGAAATGGATGAAAAAGGGCATCAAAGAATTTAAACTACCGCTATCTTCTACCGATGTAAAGAAATTCTCACATGGATAGAAAGAGTACCCAGCAATCAGGCGTGCGCGTAGCGTTTTATACCAGTCTTTCTGGAATGTGGTTTTATGAGTGAGAGGAAGCAATTCCAATTAAGATAGCGACCCCGTTTGAAAACGCAATAAAAATAGCACTTACTAGCAATATCACATTCAATACTTTTAATAACAGCAACATTTTCATCTTTATTAAATAGAAAAAGAAACATGCGGTAATTAATGGCAGACCTGCAAAAATCAAGAGAATCGCTATTTCATTTTCAAATCCTAATGAACCATAATTTCCAATTGCGCCCAGCCAGCCTAATATTAATGTAACTACCATTAATATATAGCCCATCGTTAATTTACTTGTCATAATGCCCTCCTTGTTGTGCTGTATTATTTTTGGTGGATTTTGTTACTTATCAAACATGGTATTTTAGATTCGTTTATCTTTATTCATGTAGACAAAAAACTATTACTCTTGGTTAGTAATAGCTTTTTAAATCTTCCTTAGATAGTCCATAAATGATAGTTTTTAGACTTAGGCAAATATTGAAAACTACTTACCCCAACTCGTTTCATAAATAGTTTCTAACATTTTATCTGTCATATTTACACATGTTCGATAATAATAAGTAATTTCTTTTTTATTCAGCTTATAACTTAAAGTTTCTTTTCCCTTTTCATGAATGCTTCCTTCATAAAATAACAAATGATTCTTTTTATCAACTATTAAGGAAATGATTATTTCTTTTGATCCCTTGTGAATAATAACATCATAATTCATTTTATTATCAGTAGGAGCACTTATCAATATCTTTGGATTATCTTGAATCGTTAAGTGTATAATTCTCTTGTTCATCTTTAGATAATAATCATCCACTTCATATCCTGCTCTCTCAGCTTCTTTCGCATATTTTTTTGTATTCATTAAAGTAGCTACTTTGTCTAGTCTACTTTTTTTAGGGTCCTTGTATACATGTGGAAAACTCGTGACTTGAAAATAGTAGCTTACAGAAATCATAATCACTACAGCACTAATGAAAAACAATAAAAAGATGAATTTTTTCTTATTTAACATTGGTCTGTTCTCCCCGTTTCAAGTAGTCATAGAAATCATCTAAATGTTGCTGCTTTTCACTTGTAGTACAAGGCATTTCATATAAAATTTCATTTTACTCTATATTAAATTTTGGATACGTGATTACTTTCAGTTTTTCTTTATACACCTGTTGGAATGCTACTTCTTCCTCATCTCTATATCCCTCGTGGTATACTTTTTCAATATTTTCTTTATTAAAAAAATAGACTTGTTCTTCTACTTTTCCATTTGGATACATACAAGCAGAATAATCAAAATATCCAATTTGTCCTTTTTGATTATACAAAGGGAGCCTATTCAGAATCATCAATTTTATGTCTCCATTATATAATTTAACAATACTACCTATTGGTAAAACGTTCATTCTAAATCTTCCTTTCTCTTATAAATTTTTTGAATTTTCTTCCTTGCATAGGGATGCATAAACATCCCTATCCACATTATGATAAATAGTAGCAATACTATTATTAAAATTAAAAAGCTTCCGAACATAAAAAATAGAGTAGTACATAAAAGCATCATTATGTCGGTAATAATAATTAAAATAGTATATATTTTATTTTGTTTTCTGCCCTTTACAAATAATTCACTTACATCCAATACAGTAGCTTCCATAACTCGCTGTTCTGATATTTCATAATAATTATTGTAAAACACTTTTGCAATCAGGTAGGATAACATTATACTAATCATAATACTTATCAAGTTAACGTATCCGTTACTTATCTCTTTGTAGAGATTAGCTGCAAATTGGCTGCCATTCAGTAGAACTATAAAAACTATGATATAGAGCCAACTATTTGTTTTTTTATGCGGAACTTTAATAAATTTCTTTTTATCACTACTATAAAAAATAGAATACAATTCTTTTTCACGATAAATAAAAATCAATTTTTCCATTTTATCCTCAATTCTAATCAAAAGCTGACCCTAGATTCCCAAAGAATCCTGAAACAGCATCCCCAATTTTTTTAACTCCTTTAGAGACCGTTTTGATTCCTTCATCCACTTTTTTTGAAACTTCATGTACCACTTTCTTTCCTGTATCAACAATAGCATCCTTATGATCATACACCCAATCTACTGCCATTGATCCACCAACACCCACTAAGAAACCTACTGCTGTTCCTATAGGACCACCAATTGCACTTCCTATCGCCATTCCAGCCCCTATATGCCCAGTCGTTTTAATTGCTGCATCTACACTGCTCTCCCCTTGTGCTCTTTGTATTCCGTAATCAATAAGTGCCCCTACAATAGGAATCCCGTATCTAGCTCCTGTTCGAACTACTTGACTAAGAAAAGTAGGTGCCTCGCGAAAAGTTGCAACACTTCCATCTACTAGTACAGGAACCAACCCCCTATCCATAAAATGGAATGTGCTTTCCTGTAACCATTTAACAGCAGCATTGACTCCTTTTTCGACAACCGCATCAGTTAATTTTGTTTCAATTGCATTTTTAATAAATTGAGTCCCCGTTGAAAGTATCCCAGATTTAATAGACTCAAAAATACTATTACTTATTCTTCCATCTTCATGATCCTGCTTTGCCTTTTCCAAATATAATTTTTCTTCAGCAGATAAATTTGCTGCTTTTATATTTTCATCTTTTTCCCATTTATCATTGATCGGTTTCACCCAATCCATATTCAATCCCATCGTGCTGAAGGTTCCTGTTAATCCGCTAAAACCCTTTCCACTACGCATCTCTTTTAACCCTTGTTCCACCGCATCCAGTAATGTTTCTACTTCACCAAAAAGCGTTGCGGATACGGGATCAAATGCCATCAGTTTTGCCAACTTTGCTTGTTCATCCTTCTGTTGATCTTGGTAATGTTCCCCTAATTTTGTAAATCCGGTTTTCAAAAAACTGTTTTTTGATGCGCCTGCTGCTAAGTGGTCCGCGAAAGCCATGAGCTTATTCAGCTGCTCGATATGTCGGCGTAAAACAGCTTCTTGAAGGGAATTTTCATCCACATCCGACCGATAGCGATCTGAAAGTTTCTTTGCCGCCGTCTCTAAAGTTTCTGCCGCTAAAATCAGGCCAGTGATGACAGGGATATACGTCATTTGAAAATAATTTTTTGCGGAATCATAGGTTTTCCCTATTAATATCGGCTCGAAAATAAACTGGGAGATAGCCGTTTTCAAGCTGTTTAGTCCTTGAACATGGGCTCGGCACATATTCCTGATCGCGGTGACTTGACTGTCTGCGTCGTCTAGAAACATATCGACACTCATGATGTTGCCTCCTTCTCATAAGCTGCTTTTCGCTGATAGTAGACGGCTTCTTCTTTCGCTTCCAATTGTTGGTGCGCTTTTTTGATCGTTTCCCTTTCTTCCCAAAATCGTTCCATCAACCCTTGTTCTTCTTTTCGTATTTGTAGCATTCGGTCTGTTGTCCGGCGCGCCATCTGTCCTTTTTGCCACGTGTGACTGATTTCATCCAAAAGCCGATTTTTTTGTTGAAGATGGGTTTGGAATTCTTCTTCCAACCGACGTAGCTCCCGTTGTTGCCCTTCTACTTCCTGTTTTTCTTCGCCTATCCGGTATAGTCGTTGCGTTAATTCTTCCGCTGTAGCTGTTTCCAATGTCCCCATTCCTTCCTATGGTAATGATGGCAATGTAAAGTTTTGTTGTAGTTGTTGATCGAGTGCCTCGAAATCTGTTGCCACACTGTGGATATTCGCAATATCTTGTTCTAAGACACTACGAAGGGAGGCTAGTAAAGCTAGTTCTTGCGTGCTGACCGTTTGCAGCTTCGTGTTTCCCTGCAAGGTCGTTTTTTTATCCGTATCTGGTGTCCAGTTTCCAGATAACGCGGTCAGTGCGTTTTGTAGGCTTGTCGCGTGTCCCTGAGCAATGCCCAGATTGCTTACGATTCCATCTGCCATTTACGATCCCTCCTTGATGTAGAAAAAGCCATACACCTTCGTGCATGACTTTTCCAGTTTTTGGAAACCTTAATGGAGACCAAAGTTCTGCGATAACTCGCGGTCATGGTTCTCCACAGAAGTCGCTGTTTTCTCTAATTGTCCTTGGATCTGGTCGAGTAGATCGGAGAATTGGACGACTTTTGGTTTTAGTTGGTTGAATTGCTCATCAAAACGTGCGAAGGCTTGTCCTTCCCATTCTCCTCGTAATTGTTCTTGTAGATTTTTCAAGTTATTTAAGATCTGATCGATTTCTCGTGCGCTCGTCCCGTATTTCTTGGCGCGATCCCGTAATTCTGCCGGGCTCATTCTGATTTGTCCTGCCATTTCATTCTCTCCTTTGATGTCTATTTTTACTGTACTCTTGTATTTTAGCACAGCCTGAGGCGAACGAAAGGCGAACATTTCCTGAACTTTCTTTGACAAAAAACGAGAAAGTTGCCATAATTAGATAAAAAAGCCTAGAAATTATACTTTCTAGGCTTTACTTTGTTATATTTGCGTTATCCAATGTCTTACATTTTTTTCAAGCTTTGACCGCTCATTGCTAGCAAAACGTTTACCCATAATACTATCAAACTTATCATTAAGATGAAAATAGGCACTATAATGTTAACTTCCTTTCCTTACTACCTCCGATATTTTTACAATACCAAAAAAGCTTCGATTCCTTTCGATATATTCTGAAGGGAATCAAAGCTTTTTGGGTATTGTACTAGAAACTATCCTTATTCATTTTACGCAGTGACGATCTCAACTCCGTCTTTACGAACAATCAGCGAATGCTCTAGCTGACAAACTAGCGAATCTGGTCCGGCAGTGAGTGTCCAGCCGTCGTTGTTTTTTGGTTCGGCTTCGATTCCCTTTGTGGAAATGAAGGGTTCGAAGGCGATGACTTGGCCTTCTTTCAGCTTTTGTTTATCCCAGAAAGCATCTACATTATAAACATAGTCTGGTTTATCACGTAGCGAATGACCTACGCCGTGGCCTGTCAGGTTTTCAAGCACTTTATAGCCTAGTTCCTCCGCTTTTTCTTCTACTGTTCGACCAAGTTTTTGTAGGGTCGTGCCGGTTTTGATAACTTTCAAGGCATGGTTGAAAATTATTTCTGTGTCTTGTACTAGTTTCGCGGCTTGACTATTTTTTTCGGTGACTGATCCAGCAATGAGGCTTTTGCCTGTATCGACATAATAGCCGTTATAAGCGCCGGATACGTCGATATTTACTAGTTCGCCATCTTGGATAACGCGGTCGCCGGGAATGCCGTGTGCGACTTCATCACCGACACTGATACATGCGTAACCAGGAAATTGAAAGTCTTCTTTTGGTGCGGAGATCGCTCCTGCTTCCAAAAATGCTTCTTTTGCTATATCGTCTAATTCTTTGGTTGTGATGCCGGGCGCAACGTGGGCAATCACTTTTTCACGGATTTCCGCGAAGACTTTGCCTGCTTGTCTGATTCCAGCTAATTCTTCTTCTGTTTTGATTATCATTTTCTCACCACTTCTATTTTCGTCTCTTCTATATTCTAGCGGATTATGTCTAAAAAAAGTAGTGTTTTGTTTCAGAACGCCTTGTTTTTACGGGTTTATTTGATTTTTTCGCCTTGGTAGTAGGAATGTGTAACGCCTGTTTGCCGAGCGACGAATTCTGCTGAACTGTTTGCTTTTGTGAAGAGGAAAGTTGCTTCTGCCCCCTCGAATGGCCATGCTGGTTCTCCTGCTGGATTCAATGTCGTGATCCCATTTGTTACGAGGCCAAGGCTGGCTGTCATTCCTTCTAACGTTTTAATGCCGAAAAGTTCGCCATAGCGCGCCAATTTTTCTTGGATATTGCCGTCACCGTATGCGGACCAAGAATCATAGACATTATCACAGCCAATGTGTACTGGGACGCCGTAAGACTGTAGTTCTACTAATGGCGGGATCGTATTCGGTGTGATCGGAATGCTGGAAATGATGTGGATTTTTTCATCAGCAAGTGCTTGGAAAACGGTCTTGCGTTCTTCGCCTGTAAAATCATTCAGGCCAAAAGCATGGCTGATGCTGACTTTATCTTGCCAGTTATATGCTTTTGTCAAGCGGATGATTTCCTTGATTGTTGCTTTTCCAGCTTCATCGCGGTCATGGACATGTAGGTCGATGCCGGCTTGATATTCGGCGGCGATCTCAAACGTCTGCTCCAAAGATTTTTTGTAATCTTGGTCAAGTGTATACGGATCCACACCGCCAATGATCGTTGCACCGTTTTCGAGAGCTTGTCTAACTAAGCTTTGTGATTCGGAGCGCAGGAAGCCGTGTTGCGGGAAAGCGATCAATTCGTAGCCGATCGGATGTTTGTATTTTTGGATAGCGCGTTTTACATTTTCCAGATAATCTAATCCGCAGGCTGGTTCTACGTCCACGTGCGAACGGAAGAAAGAAACTCCATGATCGATTTCAATATCCAGTAAAGCTTCTGTCCGTTTCTCTGGTGCGATCTTCAGGGCATTTAATTGGCTGATTTCTGATTCAAAGCGTTCGACGATATTTTTTGCCGGCGATACTGGTTCAAAGTCTGTTCCTAATTTTGTTTTATCCAAATGACAGTGCTTTTCCACAAGGCCAGGCAAAATAAGCTGACCTTTCATATCGATAACTTCCTCACCTGCTGTTGCCGGGAGCTCGCCCGCAACGATTTTTATGATTTTGCCATCTTGTACTTGCAGATGTTTTGTTTCTAATTTTGCACGATTGACGTAGCCTTTCTCATTGATAAAGCCCGTTTCGACTGATACATTTTGGAACCATTGTGTTTTTGTCATTTTAAAATTCCTACCTTTCCCATTCTACTTCTTTTCCACGCGCGATCAATTGGCGCTTTTGTGGTCGTCTAGCCGTCAATTCAGCTGAACTGGCAACATCTGCGAGAACAAAGCTTGCCTCGTCTCCGATTTTCGGCCAGATTTGATTACCTTTTGCATCAAGGGGAGTAATGCCGCCTGTGATATGACGCAAACCAGCGCGGAGGCCGCGTTCATCGGATTTGCGCGTAAGTTCGCAGAAGTGTGCTGCTTTTTCTAAAATATCACTGGATACATATGGGCTCCACGAATCATAAAATCCGTCGCAACCGAGATGGACTGGTACTCCAGCCTGTGTAAGTTCGTCGATCGGTGGTAGTGTACTTCCTAAGCTGATCGGGATCGTAGACAAGATCTCCATCTGCTGCGCTGCCAGTCGCGTAATGATTTCCTGCCGTTCGCCTACTCCGATCTGGCCGAGGCAGAAAGCATGGCTGAAAGCACTAGTTATTTTATCTTGGCTGTCTTCTACTAATTGTAACCAACTTTCGACTGTATAACTACCAAGATGCCCATTATCATGTAAATGGATGTCAACTGGCTTACCACTTTCCACAGCTAAGTCCATGGTCTGCGCTAACGAGCGTTCGACCGCATGATCGATACCACCTGGATCAAGTCCACCGACCATGGTCGCACCGCTGCGCAGCGCTTCCCGCATCAATTGCGGAACGTCATGGCGAAGTAGGCCATGTTGAGGGAATGCCACGATGTCATAGGTGAGGATATCATCAAATTCGGCAAGTGCTGCAGCGACGCCTTCTAAATTTTTCAACCCAATATAAGGATCGATATTGACATGTGTGCGGATATGCGTTGTCCCTCTGCTGATAATACTTTTGATCATTTTTTCAGCACGTTCTTTGGTAGAAGGTGCTAATAAGGAAAGTTCCTCTGCTTCCAATATCAAACGTTCCCGCAAACTTGAAACCGGAACTGCGGCTTTCCAATTCAATGATAAATAGGTTTTATCCAAATGATTGTGCATATCTTTAAAGCTCGGGACTGCTAATTTCCCTTTAGCGTCGATCGTTTTTGCTATCTCAGCGGTTATCGGCTCAACTGCTGGTGATATTCCTGTTATTTTCCCTGCCTCGATCATGACATGAAAAAGTTCTGTTTTAGTTTGGATCCCGGTATCAAGTTGCTCTTCGCCGACTTCTAAGCGGACATTTTTCAACAAGGTCGTTCCCATCAGACTTCCTCCCATCTTTTCGGCGATTCATTTGTGTAAGCTACTTTTCCGCCTGCAACTAAATAATGGATATGCCGTTTTCGAGCAATCAAATGGGCTGTACTTTCAGCGTCGACTAAGATGAAGTCAGCGCGATCGCCTCGCTGTGGCCAGACTTGGACGCCTGCTTCATTTAGAGGAGTGACTCCCCCCGTTGCATAGCGCAATGTCCGGCTAAGCGAATATTCGTCAAGATATTTAAAACGTTCTGCGAGCAAGTTGAGCTTCGCGATCGTGTCGCCTGTGCCAAATGGCGACCAGTGATCGGTCAAGCTGTCATGGCCTACAGAAACAGAAACACCGCCGTCATACAACGCTTCTACCGGTATTGTGCGTCGATTGATCGGGATCGTTGATGTGACATCGATTCCTACTTCTGCTAAACGCGCGATCATTTCGTCTAATGCTTGTCCTTCTAAATCGGCAAGCCCAATGCCGTGACTGATCGTCACACGATTTTGCCATTTGGCTTTTTCAGTATAGGCAGCTAATTTATAAAATTCATATTCACCAAGCGTATCCGGATTATGTAGGTGGATATCTAGGCCTTTGTCGAATTCTGTTGCGATCTCCATCATCGTTTGGAAAGAATGGTCGATATGACCGTCAACTGTAGATGGATCAACACCCCCGACCAAGTCAGCACCCATGCGCATCGCTTCTTTCATCAAGCCAGTCACTTGCGAGCGGAGCAGTCCATGTTGCGGGAATGCAACGATCTCAGAGGTGATGCGATCACTATATTTTGCTAAGGCTTGTTTTGTGAGTTCGATGTGTTTGGTACCGATATATGGGTCAACGTTGCAATGTGTGCGGATATGCGTATGCCCATGGCGCAAATACAACTCAATCACTTTTTCTGCTCGTTCTTGCGCTGTTGCCAACTGTTTAGGCAATAGTTCTTTTTCTTCTTCAAAACGCGTGAAGATACCGTTTGTCGCTGGTCTTACTGCTTGCCATTCACCGCCATAGTAAGTTTTGTCAATATGGATGTGCATTTCGCGTAAACTTGGAAGCATCAGTGCGCCGTTTGCATCAATGATTTCCGTATCTTTTTCTGATGGAATAATTTCTTTTGCGATTTGCGTGATTTTTCCTGTTTCTACGAGGATATCAAAATAATCGGTTGCTGTACTTATAACTCTGCCGCTGCTGGTATTATAATTCGTTTCCAAACGAGCGTTTTTGATCAATAAAGCATGTGTCATGATTTCCCTGCCCTTCTGAACAGCCAAAAGCCACGCGAAGAGGATTTTTTCCTTCGCCTGGCTCATCGACCGCTTCCTGTTTATTTTACAAATGCGTATTTTAGACTGTAATCTGGGCCAAATGCGTGCCAGTACATATCCTTGATCGTTGTTCTCGACAAGATCGCTGCGGAACGGTTGTAAATCGGTGCAAGCATGGTATCCTCATTGATCAGCATATTTTGCGCTTTGATAAAGTCTTCCATGCGTTTGGAATTATTTGTTGCGTCCACTGTTCGGGTAGCATCGATCAATTTATCATAAGCTTTATTATTATAAGCGATCCCACCAATGCCGCTGCCTGATTTAAAAATGCGCATTACTGTCAATGGATCACGGTAGTCGGTTCCCCAGCCGCCAAGTTCCACATCATAGTCATGCTTGTTGTCCAGTTGGACACGGCTCGTGAACGGAACCATTTTCACTTTGACTTTCAAGCCGGGCAGATTGGTTTCTAATTGTGATTGGAAATATTCAGAGGATGTTTTCGCGATATCTGTATCATCTGTCAAAAATTCAAGCGTTACATTTTTTCCTAATTCTTGCTGAGCAAGTTTCCATTCTTTTTGCGCAGCTGCTTTGTTATATGTCAGGTAGTCATTCGCCTTTGCTGCAGCAGTTGTAAAGTCTTCTTTACCATCTGGACCTTTGGATTGACCTTTCGGGATCAGTTGATCTGTCGGGGTAGAACCATCGCTCAATACTTGATCGGTGAATTGTTTTTTATCAAATGCTTGGGCAACTGCTTTGCGCATATGTTCGTTCGCAAGTGGTGTTTTTTTGCCATTTCGTTCCGGGTTTAGTTTCAAAAAGAATGTGACGAACTGCGGTACGGATTTGAAATTTTTATCATTGAGGTAACGTTTTGCATATTCGGAATCCAATTTGTTGATAACATCTACTTTGTTGGTATTGAAAAGATTGATGCCCGTTCCCGGTGATTTTACAACAGTTACATTGACATCGGTTAGTTTCACTTTCTTTTTATCCCAGTATTCCGGATTTTTCTTGTAGGACCATTCTTTCGAAGTTCCATTCCAATTCGCCAATTGGAATGGCCCATTATAAACTAAATTATCTGAACTTTTAGCGTATTTTTTACCCTGTTTTTCGTTGAATTTCTGGTTTTTAGGGAAGAACACGGAATATGAAAGTATGGACTTGATATATGGAATCGGAACTTCTAATTGCACTTCTAAGGTATGCTTATCGATTGCTTTCACGCCTAATTCATCTACTTGTTTTTTCTTTTGGAAAATGGCTTCCGCATTTTTGATAACGCCGGAGAAGACATCTGCATTTGGTGAGGCGGTTGCTGGATCGACCATTTTCCGCCATGCGTATACAAAATCATCGGCAGTGACCGGATCGCCATTCGACCATTTGGCATCTTTGCGAAGATCAAATGTGTAAGTTTTCTTATCTTTTGAGATTTTCGGCTCTTTCGCTGCCACGCCAAGCTCGAATTCATCCTTTTTACCTAGCACGTATAGACCTTCATAGACCTGGCTCATTGCCAATGTAGAAGTTGTATCCGTCGCAAGTGCCGGATCCATGGTCGAGATCTCTGCTGCGGATGTTACGGTAAAGGATTGTTTCACCTTACCACCATTGCTTCCGTTTGCTGTATTTTCTCCACATGCTGTCGCGAATACGACTAACAATGCCAATATTCCTACCAATAGTTTTCGATTTACCTTTTTCAATATAAATCCCCCTTTATTTTCTGAAAAAACTTAATTTTTAGAATATATTATAGCATAGCTGTCAAGCGTGAAGAGAAAAACTCTCTTCACGCTCTCAGCTAGGTTACGCACGATTGATTTTTACTTCTTTGGTCGTTTCTACGGTCACGCGGCCGCTTTTGATCACAAATAGCCGTTCTGGGATGTCGATAATAGCATCATTGACCACTTTTGTATCTAATAACACTACATCTGCTTGATTGCCGACTGCAATGCCATATTTTTTAAGTCCGATCGCTCTGGCTGGATTAGTCGTGATCATCGGTAAAACGGAAGGCAGGTCATCAGCACCACCCAAATGCGCTACTGGTACTGCAAGCATGGCGATTTGCACTAGATCGCCATTGCCGTATGGTGTGAAAGCATTGCGAATGTTGTTAGTCGCCAAGCACACATTAACGCCGGCATCGCGTAATTTACGAATCGGTGTCACGGCACGGCGGACATTATATGGATCTTTCCGGGCACCCAAGTGCAGATCCGTTGCCGGCAATGCCATCACGCTGATGTCGGCTTTCGCCATTGCTGCAATGATCGGTGTTAGTTTTTCTTCCGGTAAAGCGTGCAGCGCAGTTAGATGACCTACTGATACGCGGCCTTGATAGCCCTCTGCAATTGTTTTTTCGCAAAGGTATTCGATCGATATCTCATCAGCTTCATCAGCAAAGTCTTGATGTAGATCGACATCCGCACCGTATTTCTTTGCGATCTCAAAAACAAGATCGATATGTTCTTTTGCAGGTGCATCGTTGTAAGGGATCCCGCCGACAACATCGGCCCCCATTTCCATAGCTTCGTACATCATTTTTTCCGTTCCTGGTGCCTTAAAGATACCTTCTTGCGGAAAAGCGACGACTTGCATATCTACCAGATCTCTATACTCTTCTTTTAGGCGAAGAATCGTTTTGAAGCCGGTAAAGCCTTGCGCTGGATCGAATTCCGAATGAGTCCGGATCGATGTGACGCCATGTGCGATCACCATTTCTAAGGCTTCTTTTGCCCGGCTGTACACATCCTCTTCCGTGAAAGTCGGTTTTAATTCAGCGGTTACGGCGATTGCTTCTTGCAACGTCCCCGACTGATTGGGTTTGCGACTTGCGATCAATGCTTTATCTAAGTGGATATGGCTTTCTACTAGGCCCGGGATCAGCACGCGGCCTTCCCCTTCGATCACACGATCTGCTGTTTCTGTGATGGTTTCGTTGATTGCGATAATGGCACCTTTATCGATTGCCACATCTTTTAATGGTTCACCGTCTTTAAGACGAACTTGTTTGATTAATAAATCCATTTTCTATCACCTCATCCTTTTTATGCGAAAATCAATGCAATGATAAGTAGCAGTACCGAAGCTAAACTTATCCACTTCACGTTTCCTTTTACAACCTCTAAAATCGGTATCTGGAATCCGGAAGATAATGCCTGCATCGTAATATTGACAAAACTCATTTGACTTCCAAGCCCGACCCCGATCGTTACAAAACCTAATGCAAGCGGTGAAAATCCTAATGATACGGCAACCGGAAGCACGAGTGTCAGTACCGAGCCGACATAGGCGCCAGCAGGTATACCAATCAAAATACCTGTTATCACGGCAACTGGAACAACCACAGCTTCCGGTGCTGATCTTGCAACACCGGCGATAACACCGAATGTACCAGTTTCTGCAATAATGTTGATAAAGGATAAGAAAATCCCTACTTGGAATAATCGTGTCAAAATGTATGTAGAACCGTCTACCATAGATTCTACCGTCTGATTCATTTTAAATTCTGTACACAAGAAAATCAAAATAAAGGTAACGACCATGTAAACTAATGGCGATAATAACTCAAAGCCGATCAATTTATTGACTACCGGTCCTAAAATAACGGCAAATAGTAAGAAAATAGCTGGAATGGTGATCTTAAATAATTGTTTGTTGTTCATATGTTGGAAGGTGTCGTTCTCATCCTGTTTGAAGCCGACGTTTCTTCTTTTTGTTCCCCAATAAGCTAAGATCACGGCAACAAGGACGAAAAACAGCCAGTACGGACGCATTGTTGCTACATAAGAGCCGACACTGATATCACCTAATTGCGACACGATGCTCGATTCTAATGATGCCGGTGAGGTGGTAAAAGATACTGCCGCTGCCAGCGACATCCCGGCAATCAATTCTGGAATAACACCAACTGCTGCAAACGCTAGCGGAGCAATAACCATTGCACTACCGCCGCCGATACCGGACATGTAAGTGGCTGCTGCGAGCAAGATAACGATAAAGGCAGATACTAATTCTACGCGTCCTTTCGTTGCTCGTTTTGCCAGTGTAAGTGCTGCGGAATAGCCACCCGATTTAAAAACCGCCATGGCGATCGCTGAGTTGATGATCGGTACTGTGTTTGTCAGCATTGTCGGAATCGTTTCGATAAACTGTTTGTTTGCTTCCGCTAAGCCGATTCCCCCGATCAGCATGGCGATCACGCCGCCCACAAGTCCTGCAATGATCATATCCACTTTTAAGAATAAAAGCAGCAAGACGATGATAAGCGGGATAATCACTAAAATAGCCATGAATCCTTTTGGATGAGCGGCTTTATCGATCTCTGCCGCATAAACAGGAATCGCGGATACGAGATAAAATACGATCCCAAACAATGCCATGATAAGCGTTCTTTTTCTGGTCATGCCGTTGTACCTCCTTTTTTTGGCCAATCTGTTTTTACGAAACTGTATGACTTGCTTTGGAAATCACGGTTCCCTCTTCGGGATGCTGTAAGTTTTCTAAAGAAGTGATAATTGCTTGTTTCCCAGTACGTTCGACAAAATCGATCGCTGCTTCGACTTTCGGCAGCATGCTTCCTGGCGGGAATTGTCCTTCTCCCGCCCAAACGCGTAGTTCTTCAGAGGTGACGTGTCCTAATTTCTGCTGATTCGGTTTGTTGAAATTCACATAAACATTATCGACACCTGTCAAAATAATGAGGATATCTGCATCAATGTCGGCAGCCAAACGCTCCGCGGCAGAGTCTTTATCGATCACTGCTTCGATACCTTGATAACTGTCGCCATCTTGATAGATCGGAATGCCTCCGCCACCACAAGCAATCGTGATAACGGCTTCGCTGACAAGATTGGCAATGACTTTGCTCTCCTTGATCGCCAGCGGTTTTGGCGAAGAAACCACGCGGCGAAAACCACGGCCGGAATCTTCAATAAAACGAAAGGCCTTATTATTTGCTGCAGCTGTTTTCACTTCTGCTTCTGATAAGAAAGGACCGATCGGCTTAGTAGGATTCAAAAAGGCATCGTCTTGTTTATCAACTATGATCTGTGTCAATACTGTAGCAACTTCCCTATCGATATGATGCGCCGCTAACGCATTGTCCAATGCGTTTTGCAGCCAATAGCCGATACTGCCTTGTGTCATTGCCACGGCAGCGTCTAGCGGCATTGCTGGATTTTCTTCTGAATCGCTTGCTGCCTGTTGCAAGATCAAATTTCCAACTTGCGGACCATTGCCGTGAGCGATCACCAATTCATCGCCATTTTGGATAAAATTCAGCAAATATGCTACTGTTTTCTCAATATTGGCTTGTTGGGCTTCTGCGGATGCGTCACCGTCTAAAATGGCATTACCGCCTAATGCGACCACAACTCTTTTTTTCATAATGCTCCCCCTATGTGTTTCGTATGATTTGTTATTTTTAAATAAATCAGTGCTGCTTGCATACCAAGCAATGTGTCATTCCCAGATGTATGTCCCAGCTGCAGCAGCTTTTGGAAGGCTTCTTGCTGCATTTTTTCACCTTCCGCTGTCAAACTGTCAAAAAGTGCTTCGCTTACTTGCCCTTCGCAGACTGCTTCTATATAGGAGGCTGCTACACTAGTAGTTTTTTCCAGCGGCAGGCTGCGGAGAGCCTTTAGCCATAATGGTAAAAGCGAGGCATTGGCGATTTGCAAAACGGCGGTGTAGCCGACCAGCATATCATCTCCAGAAGGTGTCAATCCTTCGCCCAAACCTAGCATATCAAGTTGCAAGCTACGATGATCCCTCTCTACTAACGGAGTGGCTAACTTTGTCAGCGAGCGTGCCAATTTTTCATGGGAAGGGAGCGTAAGTAGTGGTAAATTTCCCAGCTGATCTGCTGCCTTTCCACTCGGTAGCTTCAGCGAACATTGTTTGAGTTTTGACAAGTCCAGATGGATAACTCCCCCTCTGGTGAAAATACGCAGTAAGCCGGAACGGAACAGAACTAGATCATCGATCGAAGCAGTTGCCAGTAACGTGCGTATGCCTGCTCGAGTCAATGTACAACCATTGCAGGAAAGTCCGGCAGTTTCTTCCCCGATGTGAAATAGAAAACCTTCCGCTTCAATGTTCAAGCTGGTTTGAAAGATACTTCGCACATAGCCGGCTCGTCCTTCTTCAAGGCGGCGCAGCGCGTAACTGCTGCATGCCGTCCCCTCTGAAGTCAGCGAAATAGTCCCAACGGAAGAATTCACGGTCTTACACCAGATCCCATTTTTCAGCAAAGGCAACTAGTGCTTTTTCAAAACATTGGATCGGTGCGCGAACGGTTCCTGCACCAACTTGGCCCAGACCTGCCACTTTACCTGCAATCCCGGTATTGATGAGTGGTGTGATTCCTGTTTCGACGACTTTGCAGATATCGATCCCTAGCGGTGTGCCTTGGAAATCCCAAGTCGGGATCGTGAAATTCGCATTGTTGGCGATACAGATCTCATCCATCTCGTCACTCACGCGTTTGGCGTCATCAAATCCGCCTGCTCCAACAAAACGTGTCACGCCTGGTGCAGCAATCATTGCCATACCGCCAAAGCCGACTGTTTCTGCAATCGCACTGTCACCCATATCCGGATTTGCGTCTTCTTGGCTGAACCCTGTGAAAAATAATCCCTCTGGAGTATTAACAGGTGCTGTGAACCACTCTTCGCCTAGTCCGCTTACTTTGATCCCGAAGTTTTGACCATTGCGTGATAAGGTTGTCACGATAGTTCCTTCTTCCACCAGTTTCGCTGCATCGACGATCGATTTCCCAGTAGCCATCATAATATTGAGGAAAAATTGATCGGTATCAGCTAAAAATTGAATCACTGCTTCTTTTTTATCATCGGTAATATCAAGTGCTACGATCAGCGGTGCGACTTCTTTTAGGAAAACAAGGCTCGCCGCAATATTACGTTGGTGGAATTCATCTCCCATCGTGATCGCTTTTGCCATAATAACATTGACGTTGATGCCTTCTTTTTTGGAACGGATCGCTTCTCCTAAAACTGGGCCTAATGTATCTTTCATCCAAGTCAGACGGTCGATCACTTCGCTGTCGTAAGCACCAAAGCGTAGCACCCGGCCGATTCCTTCGTTTAATGTACAGTAAGCGCGATTTCCTTCTAAGCGATTTTCTACAACTAAGACAGGCATGCTGCCGGATGTGATTCCACCCATCGGGCCGACTGCATTGACATGATGACAGGGGATCAAGTTGATCTCGCCGTTTTCCAGTAAGGAACGTGCTTCGCTTTCTTCTTTTGCCCAGCCTTCAAAAAGGACAGCTCCGACGCAAGAACCTTGCATTGGATCAGACATATCTTCATATTTGATCGGTGGCCCTGCATGAAGTAGCGTTTTGCTGTTCAATTCATCGATCACACTGCCAGCCGGTACAACATCTACAAGATAAGGCGAACCTTGTCTGAAACGATCGACAACGGCATTATTCTGTTGACCAAGGTCTTTCAGCTGTTTGATTTTTTGCAGTATCTGGATCAACTTCACATTGCCACCAGCAGCTGGTTTCCAATCAAATTGAACGGATCTACTACCGAATTTTTGGATCGGTTCATTGAAATCAGCAATGCCGATATTGATGACTTCTGGTTTTTGATTTAAAAAGGCGATGATATTTTCGTTTGCGGCTGGTAATTCGATTTTTTCGCCTTGGTATGCTTCTTGTGTTTTAGCAGTTGCTGTGATGTGTTTGCTTAATAATTGCAAGCTGTAATCAACTGCTTGTGCATTGCTGTCTGTGACATGCATGCCTGCTTTTTCAAGCACTTTTTTTGCAGCGTCGAAATCTTGTGGATCGTTTTTCGTACCAACGATCGTCCCGACAATATGAAGCGAGCGAGTCGCTTTTGTTGCTTCGGCAAGCACTTCTTCGATCACTGGTGCCAATGTTTCTGCCATGTCTGCCGCTCCATAGCCTAAAACAACATCTAGCAAAATGATCCCGGTGCTGTCTTCTTGTGCTGTTTCTTTTATTTTCTGAACGCGGATCTCTGGATCGATCATTGGATGCGGTCTGCCTTGCGTATAAAGATCGTCCCCTAAATCAAGTATCTCGTGACCGTGCGCTCGTAGAACATAGCCTTCTTCTTTGATAACGCCACCCAGGTCAAGTGCTTCTGAGATCAACATCCCTGCTTCATTTGCAAGCGTACCGCCCGAATACAATCCCTTGATCACCTTACCTTCAAGTTTGGCATCCTTTTCTACTTGCGGTTTAGGGATCTCAGCTTCGATCGACTTCCCTTGTGATAGCGCCACTGCCAAGTGAGCTGTTTCTTCGAGCGTATGTGCAAAATAGACTTCGCCTTCATGTGCTGTTGGATTTTCTCCCAAGAACACTGCTACGACAGGTTTATCAATACCATGGAGCAATGTCACGACTTCATCGCGAACTTCCTTTGCAGGCGGCTTGGAGATCACGACGATCACCTCAGTTGGATCGTGCTCTGCAAGTGCTAATAACGTATCTTTCATTGTAATAGCGCCAACTTCATCGGATAGATCGCGTCCGCCTGTACCGATCGCATGCGTTACCCCGCCGCCTAAGCGGTCGATAATCGTGGATACTTCTTGGATCCCCGTCCCAGAAGCACCAACAATGCTGATATTCCCGGGGCGGATCACATTAGTGAAAGCTAATGGAATACCACCGATCAGGCCGGTTCCGCAATCCGGACCCATTACAAGCAATCCTTTCTCATGCGCTTTCTTCTTCAAACGAACTTCTTCTTCTTTAGGCACGTTGTCACTGAATACAAACGCATTTAGCCCATTATCCAAAGCATTCTCGATCTCAGCTGCAGCATATGTTCCTGCTACCGAGATCAATGCGAGATTAGCATCAGGCAAAGCTTTTAAGGCACCATCCCAGTTTCTTACGGAAGCTGGTCCATTGCCTGTATCTTCTTTTTTCACAGCAAGATCTTTTAAGAACTGATCGATTGCTTGTAGAGCCTCTTCTTCTATATCTTTACTTTCGATATCTAAAACGATCATCATATCATTCGAAGATGCTTTTTCAGCTTCTTCTGTAAGCAGCCCGGCTGCGTCAAAAATGGATTTATTGGCATCTGTCCCCATCATAACTTGGAGTTTATGGATGCCCTCCATTTTACTGATTTCTTTGGTCAGTAGCATGAGGCTGATTGAATCTTGATAGTTATTCGGCTTGATTACTGTACTTAACACGATAAACTTCCCCCAATCTCTTCTATAGCTTCATTCTATTCCAATTATTCGGCAATTACATTCTCATTATCAGATAAACAAATTCCATATTTTTATCTCTAAGGGATAAAAGAAAGCGAAATCATAACTTTACATTTTATCCTTTCCAGTGTAAAGTATGTTTTATGATTAGTTCCTGAGAGGAGAAAATGACGATGACTGTTCTTGTTCGCGACTTACTTTCGCTACATTCTTTCCAAAATGCCAAGCTTGTTACTGGCCAAACGGGCATTCACAATGAGGTCGATAATATCATGATCATGGAAGCTCCTGATATCGAAAATTGGGTCACTCCAAATGAACTGCTGTTAACGAGCTTATATGGTTTTTCTAATTACAGCGAAGCAGAGTTGGAGTCATTTATCGCGAAGATCCATCATTTTGAATGCGCTGGTCTTATTGTCAAAACGGATCGCTTCGTTTCGCAGATTCCCAAAGCGATTATGGATAGTTGTACGAAATATCATCTGCCACTTTTCCAGATCGAACGTGACATCAAATATAACGACATTATGGTAGAAGTCATGCAGTTGCTCTTTAACGAGACGAATATGCTGCTTCAGCAATACCGGCTCATCAACCAAAAATTTATTTCCCTTGCGATGAATGGGACTTCTTACAAGGAGATCCTCGTGCTGTTGGAAAAACTGATCAACAATCCAGTATATTTATATAAACAATTGCATACTTCTGCCAAACCGATTTTGAGTGGGGATGAAGATTCAGAAGACGTAATGATTCTCTCTGATCTTTCTTCTGTCGAAAAGAAAGAACATACTAGTTATCACTACAAAGAACGGAATTTCCGCTATAAAAATAACGATCCGCAAGTGTATCGCGAGATCGTCGTTCCTATTCCTCAAATCAAAGAGGAAAATCTTTATTTAGCTATTCGGGAAGCGGGAAAAGCCGTAGTCGCAATCGACTACATGGCGATCGAAAATGCGATCAGCTTTATTCAAATGGAGTATTTGAAGCAGGCTTCCATCAGAGAGATGAAATATGGTTATTCCAACGACTTGATCGATGATCTGATCTCCGGCAAAGTTGATTCCAAGGCACAGCTTGAAATGATCCTAAACCAGTTTCGCATGGATATCGGCGGGCGTTACCGCTTTTTAACTGTCGAATCGAAGAATATCAACAATCAGCTGACGACCGACTTCAACAAATCGGATAAACATACCAATAATCTGATCGCTGCCTTCAAGAAAGTCTGGCCGGATATCGTTTACCGGATTCGACCTTATCGGATCAACTTTATTCTAAACACAAAAAATGAAACGATCATTACGCTGAAAAAGAAGCTCCAACAGCTGATCGATCAAACTAAAAGCCAACATTCCTACTTGCAGATCGGGATCAGCGAGGAAGGCACTGTCGACCTATTTCCGAAGCATTCGCAACAAGCATTGGAAACGCTGCAGCTAGCGGCGAAGATCTATCCGCAGGCTTTCGTTATTTCATATGGCGATCTCGGTTTTTACCGCCTATTATTGAAACTGCCGAAAGACAGCAATTTCCTAGACTTTGTCCCCGAAGAACTTATCCAGCTGCAAACGCATAAAAATGAATTATATCGTACGCTTGTCACATATCTGGATAATAATCAAAATATCAAAGCAAGTGCCGCAGCATTATTTATCCATCCAAAGACGATGAGCTACCGCATGAATAAAATCATTTCGATGCTGCAGATCGATTTGACGAATGCAGATGAAGTGACCCAGCTCAATATCGGGGTGCGGCTTTTGAAAGTCGCAGAAGAACGACTAGCAGACTGAACAAAAAAAGCGCATGAAGTCCTATTAATACTAGCCCCAGAAAGGATGGTTCATTAATAGTAACTTCATACGCTTTTTATTTATAAACTCAACGAATGCTTTTAAGTGCTTTACTCCACGACAGTAATTGATCAAGTAATTCGATCAATTCTGCATCATGAAATTCTGCAGGTGTGAATTCACTCATATTCAAAAAGTCTGTCATCAACGATAAATTGACTGTGCGTTGAACCGATGCAAGACCTTGCTCTGCAACGACAACACGCAAGTTTTCGATAGAACGAGCTGCTCCTAATCCGCCATACCCGATAAAGCCGACTGCTTTGTTTTTAAATTCTGGTTTCAAAAAGTCTAACGCATTTTTGAACGCTCCGGCTACCCCATGGTTATATTCTGCTGTGATAAAAATATAGCCATCGAAAGACGCGATTTTTTCAGACCAGTCGCTGATTGCTTTTTGTTGCCCTTCTGTCGGAACCTTTCCCAGAAATGGTAAGTCATAATCTGCAAGATCTACTAATTCATAGCTTGCTTCTATATCTTTATTGAAACCCGCCGCTTTTTCTAAAGCCCAATCTGCAACGGCCTTACCGTTTCTTCCTTCTCTGACACTGCCTAATATAATTCCAATTTTCACCATACGATCACCTCATTCAATTATTGATCAGAAACACAAAATGTTATTTACTAACCAAAAGTAAGTATACACTCTTACTTTTAGTAAGTAAACCTTTTTGCTTTATTTTTTTGGACTTTTTCTTTTTGTCTTACTACTAATGCCTGCAAAAAAGCATCTCCACTATTGTGAGAAGATGCTTTTTAACGCGAACAAATTAATTTTCCTGTTCCACTTTGTTTTCTTTTTCAGAGGCAAACGCAACTCGTTCATCCAATCGTAAGAACGGCAGGTATATAAAGATCGTTATCACGATTATGACAACCTGCAAAGCTGCTGCCCGCCAGTCACCGCCTGTTGCCAAGAATCCAGATAAGATCGGCGGGGTCGTCCATGGTGTCTGAACGACAACGTGATTGATCCAGCCGGCTGCAGTCGCATAGTATGCCGTTGTCAGCGAGAAGATCGGTGCGATCACGAACGGGATGATCAGCATTGGGTTGAAAACGATCGGTAATCCAAAGATGATCGGTTCACTGATATTGAAAATCGATGGTGCCGCTGATAATTTGGAAATATCTTTATAATCTTTTCGTCTGCCGAAAATAAAGATCGCGATCAGCAAGGAAATCGTATTTCCCGAACCACCCATAACGGCAAAAGTATCTTTGAAGGCCATATTGATGATATGTGGGATCGCTTGATGATGTGCATAAGCAAGCATATTTTCCTGCATATTTTGCAGTAAAAACGGATCTAGTAGCGGACCGGAAATGACCGCTTGGTGAATCCCTAATCCAAAGAATAGATTGGCGATCGACGTGATCAGCAAGAATCCAGGCAAACTTGTAGTTACATAGCTTAATGGTTTTGTGATGATCGTAGAGATCAGTGTATTGACATCCATATTCGCAAATGTTTGAACAACAAAGCTCAAGATTCCGAAGATAACAACGACCAGCATAATTGGGATCAATACGTTAAAAGAGCGGATAACTGCCGGCGGGATATTCCCGCTAATGTTGATTTGCATCCGTTTATTTTTAGACAGTTTGATAAATACATCCGTTGCCAGCAAGCCGACGATGATCCCCACGAACAGTCCAGCTGCGCCTGTGTAGCTTACAGGAATGATATTTGCAATCTCAACTGCTTTTTTGGCACCAGTTGGTACCATGTCCGCAACAAATGGCGTTACCACAATGATGGAAGAAAATGATACTAATATCGGAGCGATAAAATTCGTATAATTGCGGTTTAAACATAAATGATAGGACACCGCGATCGTTACCAGCAAAGTGATAACACCAAGCGTTCCGTTCGAGATCGATATCCCGATACTTTGCCAATGAGCAAGCGATTCAGAGGAAACGACATGGCTCATAAAACCAGATGGATCTAAAATCACTGAATTGATCAGTGTGATAAAACCCGCTAAAATCATAAAGGGCATAATACTTGCGAAAGCATCACGAAGAGAACGCAAATGAATTTGTCCTCCCAGCCTTTGTGCAACATTGATAAAACCATCTAATACTTTTTTATTGGATGAAGCCATTATCAATTTCCTCCTTTTTTCGTCCCTGCCAATTTAGTTACTTCATAGTCAAATCCGTTTTGATCTGCCATTTCCTTAAAGAACTTACCACTCTTCTTGATTGTCCGCTTCTGTGTTTTCAGATCCAGTGACACTAAGCCATAACGATTTTTGTAGCTATTGATCCACGACCAGCAGTCGATGAACGTCCATAGATGATAGCCACGGATCGCACATCCTTCTTCAATCGCCTGATGCACATATGCCAAGTGGTCTTTGATAAAATCGATCCGGTAATCATCTATCACTTGACCTGACTCATCCATAAAACGTTCTTCATCCGCTACACCCATCCCGTTTTCCGAGATAAAGGCTTCAATGTTGCCATAGTTGTCACGGATATCGATACAAAGATCATAAATACCGCGTTCATAAATTTCCCAGCCGCGATAAATATTCATCCGTTTCCCCGGCATATCATGTGCTTCAAAGAACCAGTCCGGTAAAAACGGTCCCTTCTCATTGATCGCTGTTAGTCTGGCTTTCACTCGGCGCGGCTCATAATAATTAAGCCCCAAGATCTGCGAAGTATTTTCCTTGATCGTTTGCAGTTCCTCCGGCTCCACTTGTGGCAATTGGTCATACTCGCTCAAAAGCGTCGTCAAACGTTCCGGAAATGTCCCTTTTACCATTGGGTCTAAAAAGCTGCGGGTATAAAAAGCATCACAGATTTCTGCCGCTTCCAGATCAGCTGGATGTTGACTGCGCGGATAGGTGGGACTTAAATTCAAGATCACGCCTATTTTCGAATCTAGGTCGCGTTCCTTAAACGCCTTTATCGCTTCAGCGTGCGCTAGAATCGTGTAGAATGCTGCTTGCGCGCCACGTTTGAAGTCGATCAAGTTCGGATAATGGAAGTCTTCCAAATACCCGCCTAATATCGGACCTAGTGGCTCATTAAAAGTGAACCAATGGTAAACCTGATCCCCAAATGCGTCGAAACAAGCCGAGGCATAATGAACATACGCGTCCACTACTTCTCTTGCTTCAAAACCACCTTTTTCTTGAAGTGCAAATGGCATATCAAAATGATACAAATTGGCAAACACCTTGATACCGCTTTCATTCATACGTGAAAATAAATCCCGATAAAAAGCGATCGCCTTCTGATTTACTTCACCAGTGCCCCCATCCGGAAACATTCGTGCCCACGAGATCGATACTCGAAATGAATTATGTCCCGTTTCTTTCATCAATGCGACATCTTCTTGATAACGATTAAAATGATCGGTCGTCACTTCTGGTCCCACGCCTTGATAAAAGCGGTTCGGATCTTGCTCATACCAATGTTCCCAGATTGTTTTCGCTTTCCCTGTGTCGCCTTTTCCTTCTGCTTGTTCTGCTGACCATGCCGAGCCCCACCAGAAGTCTTTCGGAAATGTTAAAAATGTTTTCATGTTCACGCCTCCTTCATTACAGCCTAAATATAACACAGCTTCTTATAAAAGACAATATCTTTTTAAAAAGATATATACTTTTACTGAAAAGAACGTGTTTTTAATTAGAAGACATGATAAGTATATGTTATACTATACTTATTACCAATGAGGGGTGGAAAATTTGACAGAGATGGCAAAATACATGCAGATTTACATGGATATTAGAGAGAAGATCAACCAAAACCATTATGAGATCAATGAAAAATTACCGGATGGCAATTCGCTTGCTGTTCACTATCAATGCAGTAAATTAACGGTTAAAAAAGCATTAGATATGCTAGTGCAGGAAGGAATGATCATTCGCAGGCGTGGCTCGGGAACATTTGTTAAATCACATGCACCGAATGCCAACGAATTTATTCTTTCTCCGCTTGCTGGGCTTGCAGATACCGTTGGGAGCGACCATATCCACTCCACAGTTGCTGTCTTTTCGATTGAAAAACCCTCCGCAGAGATCGCTCAAAAACTGGAGATCGAGGATGCTTATATCTACCGGATCGTCCGCGTGCGGGAAGTCGATCATCGTCCCTATTCGATCGAACATACTTTTATGCCGCTTTCGATCATTCCCGGTTTAGAACCGAAACACCTAGAGGGCTCTGTCTACAATTACATTCGTGAAACCTTGCATTTAAGAATCAAGAGCAACCATGTCTGGATTCGCGGTGATCGTTCCAACGCTGAAGACAGCAAGCTTTTGAACCTAAAAGAACCTACTTTTATGATGGAGATCGAAAAAGTAGGTCATTTAGAAGATGGCCGTGTTTTTGAATACTCAATCACGCGCCATACTTATGAAACTTTTGTTTTTGAAACTGTTTTTGTCCAAAATCAATAACTTTTCAAAATGCGATCAATGGAACCTAGATAGCTCGTACCGAAGACATTTAAGTGCACGAGCAAATAATATAATTGGTACCAAGCTATCCGCTCATCGGCATCATCACGAAGCGGATAGTTTTTTTGATAGGCTTCATAAAAAGCATCATCAAAACTGCCAAATAGTTTTGTCATGGCGATATCTACTTCCCGATCGCCGTAATAAACCGCTGGATCAATAAATGTTACTTTGTTTTCCCGATTGAATAACACATTCCCGCCCCAGAGGTCTCCATGCAGCAGACTCGGCTCCACTTCGATATTCGTATAGGTTTTACGAATCTGCTCAGCCAATCGTTGCCACTGCGTCTCCCGATTTGCATTCCAATAACCATTTTGAATAGCAAAATCGATTTGTGGCTGTAGACGGTTTTCAATGTAAAATTCCGCCCAATCTGCCTTCCAGCCATTGTATTGCGGCAGGCTGCCGATATAATTATCCTCTTCCAGCCCAAATGCATCTGCTGTCTGCCGGTGTATCTGTGCTAATTGTTCCCCTAATTCCGCTGGGTTACTGCGGTTTCCCGGTTCCACATAGGTCATCAATAAAAAAGCGTCGCTGTCCGTTTCTCCGGTTTTCAATACAGTCGGCGTATTTACTACTTTATTTAACTTTTCCAATCCCATCGCTTCTGCTTCAAAAAAGTCGGCATCCGTTTCCGGCTGCACTTTCAAGAAGTATTCCCCAGTTTCCGCGATCACTTGATAGTTGTCGTTGATATCTCCTCCTGCAACGGGTTTGATTGCATGGATCTCCCCAACTTCTAATAGCTCTTTCCATTTCGTATCCACCAAAAAAACCTCCTTTGTTAGTTATTACCACAATAACAGTGATGGTAAAACTATATTTGGAAGTTTCATGCTATAAAAAAAAGAAATGGAGATCATTATCGTGATCTCCATTTCTTTTTTATTTTGCCACGCGGAAATTATAATCGCTGTATTTCCCTGCGTCATATCCTTTATAGCGGAAAGTATACAGGGCATCGCCATTGTTATTTTCGACAAAGCCATATGCTTTCAGTTTTGCTTTTAATTGGTTTGCTCTGCCTTTATTAACAAAGTAATAATAATTGGAATAAGCACTTTGACTTTCGTAGTCTCGTTTTGTTTTATGTTTGATTGCTTTGAATGCTTTACGAACCTTGCTGACTTTATAGTCGATATTGATATTTAAAGAGGTTGTATAGTAATTTTTTCCTTTATAAGTGATTTGTACAAGATAGTTGCCTGGTTTTTTATGACTGACAAGGGAAGCGCCTTTCGCATTCTTCAAATGGGTAGAGCTTGTTTTTTTCGCATTCTTGTATACGAAGATGTTTTTATAGTTGGCTTTGTATACCCATGTTGGTTTTGTGTACATTTGTGACTTTGCAACATAACCGCTTGTTTTCCCAACTTTTACTTTGAAGTAACTTGCTTTTTTACTTGTTTTCGTACCTACTTTTTGATTTTGATTCAATAACTTGAGTTTTTTTGATTTCGTACTTTTGCCTTTATAAATATAGGCACCTTCTTTAGCATAATAGGAGATCGTTTTTGCTGCAGCTGTTGCTTTAGGTGGATTCAATCCGGCAACAACACTTAAAGCTAAAATTAAAACTAGACCTAATTTCATTAATTTTTTGTACATTTTATGTCCTCCTTTTTAAGTTGTTGTACTCTATTAAAGTATACTGCATTTACGCGCCACAAAATGTGACAAACTTTCGAACTTTTTTGTGAAGCGCCTTATTTATTTGCACAAATGACAATGATTTTTGCTTAAAATAAAAAAGCTCGAGTAGATTCGAGCTTTTTTATTCAATTCGGATTTCCCGCTCGATCGGCGATTCTAGAATAATCGACGTATTGATCGTGCCATATGGCATAAGCTGATTCAGCAAACGATCGATCTCTGCAATATCTTGGGCCCGACCTTTCACGATATAATTTTCGCCGCCGGTCACAGCATGTGCTTCCGTAATGTTCGGATAGCTTTTGAGGACCTCGACAAGTTCGTGGATCGTTACTTGGATATTGCTGATCTTAATAATATACGGGATAGTCAAGCCCAACTTAGCTTCATTGATCTGGATCGTAAATTTCTCGATTACTCCATTTTCGATCAATCGATCCATGCGTGTTTTAACGCTGGGTTCCGATAATGAGATTTGCTTGGACATTTCCTTGATAGATATGCGGCTGTTGTGCTGTAATAACTGTAGTATTTTTTTATCGATCTCATCCATTTTCATCACCGTTTATATTCTATCATAAAATGTCATAACGGTTACAGTAAATCCGCGATAGCGCTGTATGGAAGTTGTTGTTCTTCGCTTACTTTTTTTATGGTGAGTTTGCCATCTATGGCATTGATCCCCTTCGCTAGAGCTTCGTCATTTTTTGCTGCTTCACGTACTCCTTGGTTTGCGATTTTGACAGCATAAGGCATAGTTACATTAGTCAATGCTAATGTGGAGGTCCTTGGCACAGCGCCTGGCATATTGGCAACTGCATAATGGACGACGCCGAATTTTTCATAGGTGGGATCATCATGGGTCGTGATCCGGTCTGTTGTAGCGAAAATCCCTCCTTGGTCGACCGCAATGTCTACTAAAACAGATCCCGGCTTCATCGAGCGCACCATTTCTTCGCTGACAAGTTTTGGTGCTTTGGCGCCGCCTGGCAAAAGAACAGCCCCGATGACAGCATCGGCATCTTTTACGACTTCTGCGATTTGATGGCTATTCGACATGCGGGTTTGAATCGCGTTCCCAAATAAATCATCTAATTGCGCCAGCCGTTTGGCGCTGACATCTAAGATCGTAACATTGGCACCAAGTCCGATCGCGATTTTCGCTGCGTTCGTTCCTGCCACGCCACCACCGATGATGACGACTGAGCCACGCTCTACCCCGGGAACCCCAGACAATAAAATCCCTTTTCCACCATGTGGTTGTTCCAAGATTTGCGCAACTACTTGGGCAGACATTCTGCCCGCTACTTCACTCATCGGCGTCAGAAGCGGCAGACTTCCGTCAGAAAGCTGTACTGTTTCATAAGCAATTGCTGTCATTTCACTTGCTAAAATCGCTTCGGTCAGCTCTTTAGCTGGTGCTAAGTGGAGATACGTAAATAAAATCAGATCGGAACGGAAATACGGATATTCTTCCGGAAGTGGTTCTTTTACTTTCATGACCATATCTCCCTGCCACGCTTCCTGTGCCGTTTCCACAATTACTGCACCAGCTTCTTGATATTCTTTATCTGCGAAACCGGAACCTTCGCCAGCTTGCTTTTCGATCTGAACTTGATGACCGCTTTTTACCAGTTGTGAAACTCCTGCTGGGGTGATCGCTACTCGGTTTTCACGATTTTTGATTTCTTTTGGTACACCTATTTTCATGTTTGTTTCCTCCTTTTTATACGACTAACCCGCGTTTGTCGCTGTACTCCAGGAATGTCTTTTCAACAAAGATCTCCTCTAGTATCTCTACTACCCGATAAACTTCCTCATAAGACGTATAAAATGCAATTGGTGCTAAACGAATGACATTTGGTTCTCGAAAATCTGGGATCACACCTTTATCTTTCAACGCCAGCGAAATGCGGTAAGCCTCATCATGTTCCAGACAAACATGTCCGCCGCGCGCCTCGTTTTCCCTTGGATTTCCCACGCCGTAGCCATATGCCTGCAATTTCTCATCGATCAAATACATCAAATAGGCAGTGATCTGCAGTGATTTTTTTCTGATAGCTGGCATTCCAACTTGTGCAAAAATCTGCAATGCCCCTTCTAGTGGTGCCATGGAGAATAGTGATGGTGTTCCCACTTGCCAGCCGCTAGCGTCAGGTGCTGGTTCAAATGTATGTTTCAATTGGAATTGTGTTTCATCTTTATTCCCAAACCAGCCTGTCATCCCCGGCATTTTCGCAAAGTGTTTCTTATTGATGTAAAGACCGGCAATCGAGCCTGGACCGCCGCCTAAGTATTTATAGGTACACCAGACAGCAAAATCAGCCTGCAGTTCGGTAAAATCCATTTCGATCGCCCCAATCGCATGACAGAGATCCCAACCGATATAAATGCCACGTTCCCGAGCTGCTGTTGTGATTTTCTTCATATCGAGGATCTGGGCACTGCGATACAGTACTGCCGGCAACAAAATGAGCGCTACATCTGGCGTCATGGCTGCGATGATTTTCTCTGCTGACAATGTCTTGCCGTCCTCACTTGCCACCACTTTGACAGCTTCGCTTGGGTCCAGCCCCTTTAATCGAACTTGGCTGTCCACAGCGTATCGGTCTGTCGGGAAATTCAAGTCATCCACCAAAATTTTATATTTTTCCGTAGTCGGCTGATAAAACGTACTGATACATTGATGGATATTCGCAGTGGTACTGCCGGCAATTGCGATCTCGCTAGCATCTGCATGAATCAGAGGAGCCGTCAATGCAGCAAGTTTATTGGAATAATGATAATACTTGCCATCTTCCACATTCCAGATCTTGATTCCTTCTTTTTTCCATACTTCCATCATTCTTAACAACGCGGCCTCAGCTTCTTTAGAAGAAAGCCCTAAGGAGTTGCCGTCCATATAAATTTCCCCAGGTTGAATATAGAAATGTTCTCTCATCTGCTTTAAATCATCTTGCTGATCCAATTCCCTCGCATAAGTTAGTCCGGTTTCAAATTTAGTTGTCATGATAATTCCTCCTCTTGTAATGATAATGTTCGCGTACTTGTGAGCCAGAAGAAAAGCGCTGCTGTAAATCCAATCGCTGCCACTCCTGCTAAAAGAAATATGCCAAAGCGCCAAGATGTTTTCTCAATCATTTTCGTAATGATCGGGGCGCCGATGAAAATGCCTAAATAATAAAGTAGATTGACCAGTGACATACTGTAACCGATCATCTTGCTATGTTTCGCAATGTGCGGCACCATGATCGTAACGGCGGATGACGAAAGACTCGCCGCCACCGATAGGCAGAAGATCTGCAGGATGTAAGTGGATGCACTCAAGTATGCACTGCCGAGACAAGCACACACCATTAGCAGAAAAGCAGTACTGATAATCAATCCCGGTTTTTTCGTCTTGTCGATCAGGTAGCCTGCCAGCACTCCAAATGGAATCCCGAAAAGCCCGAATAGACTTGCATAAAAATTAGCGACCGTCTTCGATAATCCATAATAATCAGTAAATAGCAGTGGATAAATATTGATAAAGGTGAATAACACGAATGCCATACAACCCTGCATCACCGCTAGTAGCCAGATCTTTTTATTTTTAGCCGCCATCCTAAACAAACCTTGCTCCCCAGCACTTCCCTCCGCTTTTGAGGAAGGCGCATCGAGAAACAGTGCAAAGCAGAAAAATAAAAGCAGACTAAGACAGCCGGTAAAGATCCATAACGACTGCAGACCAAACTGCGCCGCCATCGGTGCAAAGATATTCATGGCGATCAGTGACCCGGCAGCAGAAAAAGTCGTAAATATCCCGATCGCCGTACCACTATTATCGCTCTCCTTAAACCAATAACTGATCAGAACCACACCAGTCATCACGATCGTAGAAAACGATATCCCCTCAACAGCCCGTGAGATCAGCATTACCGTATAGTTCGAACTGACCGCTCCAAGAAAATTTCCTAATGCTAGACAAGCGGTTATGCCTAATAATAGTTTTTTCGCTCCAATTCGGGCAACGATCATACCACCGGGCAACGCAATAAAAATCCCTGAAACAGTGAAAATCGACATTAGCCAAGATAATGCGGAAACAGATGTGTCGAACTTTGCTGCCAATTCTGGAATGACAGGCGGTACTTTCAACTGACTTAACGAAATAACGACCCCACCTGCATAAAGAAGTAAAAATTTGCCCCATCGACCCATTCTTTTAACCTCCCCTTTTTAGTAAGCGCTTTCATTTATAATTTTATATTGTCTGCTCATTTCTGTATATAGCTTTCATAAGGAAATCGAGTACGATAACTTTATTAAATAAGTTTTTTAAGGTTTTTGTTTTCAAAAAGACAAAAATCTTTTTCGATCCATACTTAGCTCTCTTTTAAAGTTGTTCAATCAAAAAAACGGACGTCCTACTCGTTCACAAATGAAAAAGTAGGACGTCCATTTTCGGTTGAAATTACTATTATTTTACAAGATATTTTATATATTTTTTGCGAAGTATATAGGCAACTGCTGCAAGAATAATGATTCCTAATGCTACTGCACTTACGGATAATGTATCTCCCGTAGCAGGCAGATGTTTTTCGATCGTTCGGTGGATGTGATTTCCCGCAGGATCAGGGTCTTCAGGTTTATCGGGATTGGAATGATGTGGCGGCACCACACTATGATCGCTAGGGATATATTTATTCGTAAAGTCAAAACCGTCTTGTATCGTTTGATATCCTTTGACAGCCTTTTCTTTTACTGTATACGTGTACTGCTTTCCTTGCTTATCATATTTAGGAAGTCCATCGAATAAATACTTCCACTCCATTTTCTCATCGACTTTCTTGGATTTGAAGTATTTTCCATTCTGATAAAGCTTGATCGTAATACTAGTTGGTCGCTTACCGGCTTTATCATGATCGTCTTCCCATGTCTTAGTACCGGATACACTTGTTGCTTCTATGTTTTCTTTAGTTACATGGACTGCTCCTTCTGCACCAGCTTGTACCTCAAAGGGAATAGGAGATGGATCTAAAATATAACCGGCGGGTGCTTTAGTCTCGATAAATCGATATTTCCCTGGCGCCAGCAGGCCTGACTTCACCAATCCGTCCCCATCAGTTTTCAATTCTTTTTTCACTGTTTTGCCAGAAGCATCGATCACTTTAAATACCGCTCCGGCTAATGGATCTTTGGTCCTCGCATCAGATTTTTTTAAGATCGCACTGCCCTCTAAGGTAGTTGTAGCATCATTACTGTAAATATTTGTGCCTTCATAATTGATATATGCCTTATTCGTCACTTCATCCCCTTGTTTGGCCATCGGGTTAGAATAATCCACTTGAAAATCGATGGTCTGATTCGTTCCTTCGATGATGTCCTTCAATACCGTATAAGTGACCGTATGGCTTTTAGCATCGTATTCCCCTTTAGAAATCGCCTCATTATCGCGCTTCACGGTATGATCAAAAGTCGTATAGTCCGGCAGTGGGTCAACAATTTTAGTTCCGGCCGGGATGTTCCCACTTTTAGCTTTTGCTGTTAGCGAGTAAATAAATGTTCCTTTTGTTGTCGAGATTGTTGATTGACTAACCTTTTTAGAGAGCGTAATAAAATGGTAATTCGAACTATCCAACATCAGCGGTTCAGTTGCCGTTCTAAGCGTTGATCCATTACTCTCTAGTGTAGCCGTATTCATCTTGACTCCAAAGGTATCCGCCGTACTTCCGTCTTCTACTTTTTCTGCATACATAACGACAAAACTGTCTTTGGGAGTCAAATCACCAAAGTTGATAGCAAATCCATTTTTATCACTAGTGATTTTATCTGCATAATCAGCTGTGACAAATTTCCAAGCTATCGGGTTGCCGGTTTCGTTTTTATCCGTTACTTTAGCTATCTGAATATGTTGTACGGGCGTTTTATCTCCGCTAACTGGAATATATTTTCCCGGATCATGTAATTCTGTTTTTTCTGGCGTTTTATCTCGTAAAACAGCATTTTTTACATTTTGTTGATTATAGTTGACGACAATGGCAAAAATGTTGGAAGCCGGGTTATCCATACTCATCACTGCTGCACTGACTCCATCCACTGTTTTATGTGGTCGCGTGCTGAATTTGGATAATAGCGGTAAGCCCGAATTATCCGTTTGGATCTTGGATTGGTCTGTATCTTGACTGACTATTTTATCCCCTTTCGATAAGTCAGCTTGAAATTTCACATTATCTGGAACATTTTCGTCATTTTCTTTATAAACAGGAGCTTGATATTTGATTGTAAAGGTTTCCCCTGTAGCTTCATTGGGCTCGATCTTAGTATGATCATAAGCCACATTCAACACATAGTTACCCTCGGAATCCTCTGTTAACGCAGGATCTAGCAAATAAAACGGGTCTCCCAGAATCAAATTATTTGTTAGATCATTTTTCTGTGCAACACTATTTTGGGGAATCTTTATTTCTATTTTCCCATCTTGATCCAACTTTCCTGCTGAGGCGGACAATGTAACTTTTAATTCGACTTGTTGTCTAGAAGATATGGTATCTGGGGAAGTGATCGTTACCCCTGGATCATCCCCTGCTTTTGCATGTACTTGGTTAACGGCAGTCGTTCCCCCTAAACACATACCAAAAATCAGGATACTGGTGATGATAATCTGCACTACTTTTCTCATGATTTATTCCTCCTTTGATCTGGATGTTAAATATATTACTTTTTGTCCACTGAAAAAGTATATACGATTTAATATACAAAAGGAATGAATTATTTGTGACGATATTTTGTCTTTTTATTGACGAATGTACAAGAAGATATGTTTTTAGTAATGATGTTTTTTTCGCTCTATTTAAGCAATTAAGGTACACACACTCTCTGAATGCTGCTAGTTTCCTGCTAAACCTAATCTACAAAAAAGATATCGTTCCGCCTATTGGCTTTGCATAAAAAAAGACCCTTTTGATTATTTATCAAAAAGGTCAGCTACTATTAGTTGCTCCAATATAATAAAGGACAGCTAATTAACAAAGGAAGTATTTATAATATCATATCGTTCTTGTAAATACATAAAAATGTCCTAAAAGGTCTCTATTATGTCTTAAACGCTTAAAAATCCAGCCCATCATCTATATTTGCATCACCGATACGCTAGCCGCATCATCCGCATCGACAACTCCGGTAAAAATGGTTCAAACTGGATTCCATAGCGGACATCTTCCACTTCTTCATACGTGCTTTCAATAATCTTACTGGTAAAATTGATTGCTAAAGCCACTGCCTCTTGCAAGGATGCCCCGTGCACAAGTGCCCCTGTAACAATGCTGGCAAATAAATCACCGGTGCCAAAGTAATGGCCAGGTACTTTCGGAGCAAATTCATGGGAAAGGCGTGCTTCGGATTGTGACATAAAGCTGGCACCGATATCTGGTCCCCGCTCCGTTCCAGTAATAATGACATTTTTCGGTCCTAAGCGGAATAAGGCTTGAAAATCTAGCAAGAGTTCGCTCCTGCTTAACGTTGGATTATATGCTTCACCGATCAACAGTGATGTTTCTGTCAGATTGGGAACGATGACATCTGCTTGCGCCACCAGTTTTTCCATTTCTTTCACATAAGCTGCATCAAAACCGCGATAAAGCTGACCACGGTCTGCCATGACAGGATCTACTAATAAAAAGCCGTTTTCATTTAAAAGCGCTTCTTTTGCCTCTGCTAAAAGTTCGATTTGCGCTCGTTCCCCTAAATAACCGGTATAGATCGCGTCAAATCGTATGTCTAGCGATTTCCAATGTGCGATCATTTTTTTCATTTCTTCTGTCAGTGATAAATAGCTATTTCCCGCAAATCCCGTATGTGTAGATAAAACTGCAGTTGGAAGGACACTTACTTCGATTCCCATGGCAGAAAGCACTGGCATGGCGATCCCAAGCGCAACTTTTCCGACGCCTGATAAATCATGTGCAATCAATACTTTTTTCATTTTTATATCTCCCTCTAATCGCATAGAATGATTTCTTACCAAGCATACTAAATTGGCTCCGCATAGTCAAAAGCAAGCCTTTACATTTAGGCATGCAGAAAAAAGAACCGAATCGGAATCCGGTTCTCATTTTGCGAGATAAGCGAGGGCAACTGCTTCAAAATAATGAGCTGCTTGGAGAATCACCGCTTCATTTGGTTCGATTTTAGGATGATGCAAGTCGAATTCCGACTCGGATCCGATCATCACAAAGGCGCCTGGCACTTTTTCTTGATAAAAAGCAAAATCTTCGCCGATCGCCATTTCCTGTAGTTCCCGTGTAGTCAATCCCAATTCCGAGGCCACTTGAAAAGCAAGTTCCGTCAGTGCTTCGTCATTGTTTGTTGCCGGCGCGCCATTATACCAGTTAAATCTAATTTCTGTATTTGTCAGGTGGGCAAGTCCTTCTGTGACCCGTGTCATTTCGGCTTGGATCTGTTGCCGTACGCTTTGATCAAACGTGCGAACGGTTCCTTCCAAATAGGCTTGTTCCGGCAACACATTCCAAGTTGAACCACTGTGGAACTGAGTAACGCTGATTACGGCGTGGCTGGCTGGTGAGATCACTCTGCTGATGATCCGTTCCAAATTTTGGACAAGTTCTGCTCCGGCACTGATCGCATCTTTTCCTTCGTTCGGTTTGGCAGCATGCGCGCCTTTTCCAGTAATCGTTACTTCAAAACGGTCAACGCTTGCAGTCAATGCGCCTGTCTTCGTTCCAAAAGTTCCGACTGGAAGCGAAGGATCATTATGAAACCCGAAAATCGCTGCTACCCCTTCCAAAACGCCGGCTTGCAAAATGCTGCTGGCACCGTGACTTGTTTCTTCTGCGGGTTGGAAAATAAAGCGGACGGTTCCGGCCAGATCGGCGCGGTGTTCTTGGAGTAACAGAGCAGCACCGAGAAGAGCAGCGGTATGGATGTCATGTCCGCAAGCATGCATGATGCCAGGATGAACAGAGCGGAATGGCAGCTCTGTCTGCTCCTGGATCGGTAGCGCATCAATGTCTGACCGTAACGCGATCAATTTACCAGGTTTATCGCCCGCGATTTCAGCAATGATACCTGTTTTGAGTGGAAAATCCAAGATGGGAATGGCTGATTCTTCTAAAAATGCCCGTATTTTTCTAGTCGTTTCAAACTCTTGGTTAGAAAGTTCCGGATGCTGATGCAGATCGCGGCGGACTGCCGTCAATCTCTCTTCCAAATTACTCACTATAGATCACCTGCTGATCACTTGGGATCGGCAAATCCAAATTTCCTCTTAACAAGTTACTAGCATATTCTGTTTTATATAAACCACGTTCTTGCAGGATCGGAATGACTTTATCGACAAAATCGGTCAAGCCATGCGGATTATCAGAAGAGATAATAAAACCATCGGCTGCTTCGTTGACAAACCACTCTTCGATCAAATCAGCCACCCGCTCTTTAGTCCCAATAAAAATCGGGCGCGGCGTCGCTGCTTCAATGGCAACTTCTCTAAGCGTCTGCCCTAATTCGCGTGACCGCCGCTTGATGCGATCTGTTGTGCTTTGAAAGGCATTTTTTCCGATGTCGCCCAACTCTGGGAAAGGTTCATCCAATTCATGTTTTGTAAAGTCATAATCGTCAAAAAACCTTCCTAAAAAAGTGACAGCGTGTTCGATCGGTACCAATTCTGCATACTGCTGATATTTCTCTTCTGCTTCTTCCGCAGTCTCTCCAATGATTGGTCCGATGCCCGGAAAAATCTTTGGATCATGGCCGTAAGCCGCCGCCTTCGATTTGACATCTTGGTAAAACGCCTGCGCTTCTTCTAAAGAATTAGCGTGGGTAAAAATCGCATCGGCATTTTTAGCAGCAAATGCTCTTCCAGTTTCTGAGGAGCCTGCTTGAAAAATCACCGGCTCGCCTTGTTCGCTTCGAGAAACATTCAGCGGACCCTCCACTTGAAAATACTCCCCTTTATGATGCAGCGGATGTAGCTTTTCCGAATCAAAAAACTGGCCGCTTTCTTTGTCATAAGTAAAGGCGTCATTTTCCCACGATTTCCATAAGCCGCGTACTACATCTAAATGCTCCTGCGCGATCTGATAACGTTCGGAATGTGGTGGCAGGTTTTTTTTACTATGATTGCGGGCCGCCCCTTCTTGCGGAGAGGTGACTAGATTCCAACCGGCGCGTCCGGCGCTGATCTTGTCCAATGACGCTAGCTGGCGTGCCAAGGTAAAAGGCTCTGTAAAGGAAGTTGAAAATGTCCCTACTAAGCCGATATGATTGGTTGCAAGTGCCAGTGCTGACAAAATCGTGATCGGTTCAAAGCGGTTTAAGAAATGTGGAATCGATTTTTCGGAAATAAACAAACCGTCTGCAATGAAGAGAAAACTGAATAAGCCGCGTTCTGCCGTTTGTGCTCTCTGAATATAAAAATCTAGATTCGTGCTTGCCTTAGGATCGACATCTGGATGACGCCACGCATCCATGGAACCGCCGACACCGTGAATGATCGTTCCGAATTCTAATTGTTTCCCCATTCAATTCGCCACCTTTGCAATCGCATTTTTTACATGATCCAAACCAACTTCGATCACCGCATGATAATCGCCTGTTTCTTGATTCCCGATTTCCACTACCGGCACATGTCTGATGCCGTATTTGGTATCTAAGACATCTCTTAAATAATCATGTTCTGTCACATCGACTTCCTGATAAAGAATCTCCTCGGTCTCAAAATATTCCTTGATTTCTTGGCAATAGTGACATCCTTTTTTACTCCAAATAACGATATTATTAGATACGGACATGTGCTTCCTCCTCCACAGCTTCTTTCAACCATTGGTATGACTGCTGTTTTTTCGTTTTATTTTTGATCGGGGTGAGTGCTAAAAAATCGTTGATCTGATACGTTTTCGCAAGTCTATGGATCTCTTTTCCGACTATCTCTTTCACGCCAGTAATGACGCCAGCTTTTTGGATAATGAGCTCATAATCCTGCGTAACATTTTCCAAATAGGCTTCTGCACGCTCTTTTGTTCCGACATTGACACGCTTTCCATCGGCAAGTACGATTTTAACGGACTCTCTGGTTTCTACATATGCATGTGCTTCTTCGGCTTGCTCACTGATTGCAACGATCGCCGCCAGCTGGAATGATTTTGCTGCGTCGTTGCCAGTAAAGTTTGCTTCATATGCTTCCCGTGCTTCTTTTAAAACCGTTTCTTCTCCGTTGATAAAATAGGCAAAGACAAATCCAACACCAGCTTTGGCTGCCATTACAGCACTTTCAGCACTTCCGCCTAATAGAAATACCGGCACTTCTTCTTGCGGCAGTGGTCTCGCTTGCAGATCTACATACTTCCCGCGCGGATCCTGTCTGGTGAACGTCAGTAGTTCAGCCAATTTTGCTTCAAAGCTTGTTTTCTCCGCTTTGAATTCTGCTTGAAGTGCTTCCGTTGCCAGTTGGAAACCGCCCGGCGCTTTTCCGACACCTAATGCGATCCGGTTGGGCGCCAGATTAGCTAAGACATGAAACTGTTCGGCTACTTTAAAGGGACTATAGTGCTGAAGCATGATCCCACCGGAAGCCAACTGAATGGTTGTTGTTTTGGCAGCTAAATAGCTGAGCAGGATCTCTGGTGCTGGGCCGACGACTTCTTCGGAAGCGTGATGTTCTGCCACCCAAAAGCGATGATAGCCGATCTGTTCGGCAAACTTGGCAAGTTCCACGGTGTTTCGCAGTGTTTCCCCAGGCGTTTCCGCTTCACCAGCAATACTTTGATCTAAAATACTGAGTCTGATTGTCATATCACCCGCTCCTCCTTTGGGACTTCTTTGATCTGATATAAGTAATCCGGTGAAACCCGGCGCAGAAATTGTTTGGTTCGTTCTTGCTGCGTATTTTCAAATACCTCTTTCGGTGTGCCTTGTTCGACAATGATCCCGCCGTCCATGAAGACAACTTGATCGGCTACCCGCTTGGCAAATTCCATCTCGTGGGTAACGACGATCATCGTTACACCTAGACGCGCGATCTCCAGCATCACCTCCAGCACTTCCCCTACTAGTTCTGGGTCAAGCGCGGCCGTTGGTTCATCAAACAAGATGACTTCCGGGTTGATCGCAAGTGCTCTTGCGATTCCCACCCGTTGCTTTTGCCCACCGGACAATTGACTGGGATAAGCGGATAATTTATCTTTCAGTCCAACTTTCGTCAACTCTTCGATCGCCCGTTCTTTCGCGATTTTTTTCGGGATCTTCCGAGCGATCACTAATCCTTCCATGACATTTTGCAAAACTGTCTTATGGGCAAATAAATTATAATGCTGAAAGACCATCGCCGTATGCTTACGCAGCGCAAGCACTTCTGCTTTCTTCGGATTCGTCGTTTGGATCACTTGCTCGCCGATCGCGATCTCGCCTTGTTCCGGACGTTCAAGCAAGTTTAGGCAGCGCAAGAAAGTCGTTTTGCCCGAGCCACTTGGGCCTAAAATCGTCACAACTTCGCCTTTTTTCACTTGCAGATCAATACCTTTCAAGACTTCATTATCACCAAAACGTTTGTGAATATTCGTTGCCTGAATCATCTAACCCCTCCTTGATAAACAGTCAATTTTTTCTCCAATAATGCGTGGATCGCCTCAATGATCATCGTGAGTAGCCAATAAATGATCGCCGCTGCGATAAATGCCTCTAAAAACGCGTAGTTATCGGATGCCACGATTGTTGCTGTCCCCGTTATTTCCGGTACTGCCACGATCGCTGCAATCGACGTGGTATGCAGAAAGCCGATCGCCAAATTGGTAAAGTTCGGCAGCGCGATAATGAAGGCCTGCGGGAAAAGTACCCGTCGCAACATTTCACGATGTGTCATCCCAATGGAATAGGCAGCCTCGATCTGTCCAGCATCGACTGCGATGATTCCGGAGCGGATGCTTTCAGTTAAATAGGAACCGGCAGTGAAGGACAACGCAATGATCACAAAAATCGCTACCGGGATCTTATTTGCCGAGAGACCTAGGTCAAACTGCGAACTTAATTTATCAACGATGAGTGGGATCCCCAGATAGATAAGCATGATATGCAGGATCGCTGGTGTACTCCGGAAAAAAGAAACATAAAACTTACTGATTGGTTCCAAAATGCGCACATGTTTGATTTGGATAAAAGACATCAAGATCGCGATCAAAAAGCCGAACAATAGTGGAAAGAACGTCATGGCAAGTGTCAGCGGAATCGTTTTTACCATCGCTGTCAATGCTGTCCCAATAAAAGGAATATCTAATCCCATTTTTTCTTCCCCTCCTTTATATCTCCATATCGTAAACGGTGATAACGCGTGTATCATCCCGTTTCATAAACCGTTCTACCCATTTGAAGCCTTGTTCTAGTACAATCGCCGTTAAGTAATAAATAACTGCCAGTGCAATGTAAACTTCCAAAGAATGATTGCTGGAAGAAATCAGTGTCTGTCCTCTCCCTGACATATCCATGACACCGATTGAAAAAGCGAGGGATGTATCTTTCAGGAAACCGATGATCACATTGCCGAAATTAGGCATAGCTTGCAAAAGTGCTTGCGGCAGAACGATTCGCAGAAAAGTTTGTCTGCCGGTCAAGCCGATGCTGTAAGCCGCCTCTTCCTGTCCCTTTTCTACACTGTTCACTCCGGCGCGGACGATTTCTGCGATTCCGGCCGCGCTACTGAGTGCGTAAGTCGCGATCGCTGCGTACAGCGGGTCCATTTTGGATGTATCGATTCCTACCAGCGCAGTGATGGCCGGGATTCCATAAAAGACAATGAATAGCTGCACCATGATCGGTGTGCCGCGGAAAAAAGATATATATAATTTTCCGAGCTGACTTAAAACAGGAACACGGTAAATTCGAGTTAATGCCAGTAACAATCCCAAAATAAAGCCGAAAATCAGGGAGACAATCAAAATATAGAGCGTGATTGGTAAATATCCTAATAATGTCGGGATAAAGTCCCCGATCATTTTGATACTGAAACCTTTATCCATTTGCATTCACCTTCTTAATACTTCGATTTAGAATAATCTGCACCAAGCCATTTTTCGCTTAGTTTTTTCAAAGTCCCGTCATCAATGATCGACTGCAACGCTTTGTCGACATCTTTGCTTAATTTAGTTTCTTTCTTATGGAACATGAAGTAAACTTTTGCGTTTGACAATACATCGCCGACTACTTTTTCTTTGATGTCGCTTGTTTTATTTTGGAAATCCACGGCGAAAGGAGTTGAGATCGTTGCATCAGCGCGGCCCGTTTTCAATTGATTAGCCGTATCATTGGAGCCTTGACCTGCATAAGCGATCTTGAATTTATTGCCATTTTCTTCATTTACTTTTTTGAGGACAGTTGCTTCATTACTTGTTGCGCTAGTGATCACACGTTTTCCTGCTAGATCGTCAATGCTTTTGATTGTCTTATTGTTTGCTAAAACTGTGAGTTGGATCGGGAAAACATTATACGCTACGTCATTAAATAAGAATTTTTGTGCCCGTTCTTTATTTTTTTCCATTTGGTGGGCGACCATATCTACTTTTTGGGAGCCGAGACTCACTAAGAGGTTAGAGAAGTCCATCGTTTTGAATTTAAATTTATAATTCGGCAGTCGTTTGTCGATCTCACGAATAAGTTCTACATCGTAGCCAGTCAATTTACCATTTTTATCAATAAAGCAAATGTTGGGAAATTGTGTTCCCGTTCCAACGGTGATCGTTTGTACCTTTTTGTCTGAGGCATCGGCGTTGGAGCAGGCCGTCAGTACTGTGAGTAATAGAACTGCAAGAATGCTTATTAATTTCTTTTTCATAAATATCCCCCTTTTTATTTAGCAAAGCTGGACTTGGAATAATCGCCGCCAAGCCACTTTTCACTCAATTTTTTTAATGTTCCGTCTTTTTCAAGTTCTTTGATTGCCGTATCCACTTCGTCCGCTAATTTTTTATTGTTTTTGGCAAAAATGAAATATACTTTGGTATCCAGGATTACTTTGCCAACTGTTTTTTGTTTTGCTGATTGTGTTTTGTTTTGAAAATCAACTGCAAACGGTGTGGAAAGTGTCGCATCTGCGCGTCCCGTTTCGATTTGGTTGGCGGCATCATTGGAGCCTTGGCCCGCATAGCGTAAATGGATCTTGTTGCCATTTTTCTTGTTGTAGTTGCGGATATAATCCGCGGCATTGCTGGTCGCGCCGACAATAACATTCTTGCCGTTTAGATCATCTAAGGTATGGATACTGTTATTGCTCTTTTTCGTGGTGATGTAGAGCGGTGAATAATTATATGGTTCTTGATTGAATAAAAATTGCTTTTCCCGTTCTTTGTTTTTCGCCATATTATGTGCCACGACATCGATCTTGCGATTTGCCAAACTTGTTAATAGGTTGGCAAAATCCATCGTTTTGAATTTAAATTGATAATCGGGAAGTTTCTTGTCGATCGCCCGCATAACTTCCACATCGTAACCAGTCAGTTTTCCGTTTTTATCAATAAAGCAGATATTCGGAAATTGTGTTCCAGTCCCAATAATAACTTGTTTTGGCCCACTTGATGCCTCCCCTTTTGCTCCTCAGCCCGAGAGCACGAGTGCCAGCAAAATTGCCCCTAAGATAATACGCCACTTTTTTCGCATTTGAACTCCCCTTTCATGTCCAGCTTGGAATTCCAAGCAAGCTTTCATCGAAACGTTCTGGTATCAATACTTTTCGCATCATCACCCCAACATCGCCATCGGGTGATTCATGTTCAAAATATACTTCATAGCCGCGTCTTTCATACATCGCCAGCAGCCATGGATGCTTCTTCGCTGAAGTCCCGAGTGTGAGCGCCGGTGCTTTGAGGGTATCTCGTAGCACCCGTTCTTCCACATAGGTCAACAATTTATTCCCGACTCCTTGGCCTTTGAGTTCCGGCTTCGTTGCAAACCACCAGACAAAAGGATATTTAGAAGGCGGGTTATTGCTTTCCCATGGAAAACGAATCGTGATCGTAGAGATGATCTCTCCATCGCGTTCCAATACAAACGCTGAGGAACGGATAATGTTTTCCGTTACCAATTCCAATGTAGCATTAGCCGATGGCCAGTCGATTCCCAAATCGCGGATCGGTTCAAAAGCATCTCTCAATAATTGTAAAAATGCCGGAGCATCCTCCACTTCTGCTAAACGAAAAATATCTGTCGTCATCTTGATTACCTCCTTATATATGAATCGGTCTTTTGAGTGCATCTTCAAACTCAGCAAGTGTTTGTGTCAGTCTGCTTTCTACTTCCTCTGCCAATTTAAATGTATTTTCCTCCGTAAGTTCTATTTGTTTATCGACTACGAATCTTCCGCGATGGATCAGCTCGGCACCAAGTTCTTTGATGACCGGATCCAAGGTGTATTGAATCGCTAGCACGTGGCCAACGGATCCTCCGATCGCAAGTGGTAAAACCGTCTTTCGTTCAAAAGCCTTTGGTGGCAGCAAGTCGAGGTAAGTTTTCAAGATACCGGAATAGGCTGCTTTAAAAATAGGAGTAAAAATAATGATTCCATCCGCTTCTAAAACTTTCTGATTAGCAGTTTGGATATCTACAGCTGCATAGTCAGCTTCGATCAGTGCACGTGCTTCGAGCTGATGCACTTGGATAATGTCGATCTGAATTCGTTCCCGTTCCAAGTACTGCTTGGCGAACTGGATCAGCCCTGTCAGTCTAGATCGTTCCCGATTACCTCCGGCGATAAAAACAATTTTGGTCATTTCATTTCCTCCCTTTTCAATTCATACTCAACTACTTGGTTTTAATTACTATAGCGGATAAACGCATCCTTTTCCAATCAAAAAAAGTAATATCACACTTTAGTATTCTTAATAATTACCTATTCCCAACGTTATTCTTAGTATTTTAATCGGAATAACCATTGAATCTAACATCGCTTCATTGTATAATGTTAGAAATATCCAAAAAATCAAGGGGGCGATTTTATTGGAACTACGAGCTATCCAAACATTTACAACGATAGTCCAAGCCGGCAGTTTTCAAAAGGCGGCCAAGATATTGAATTATTCTCAGCCAACGATCTCGATGCGAATCAAACAGCTAGAACAGGACCTTGGCGTCCAATTGTTTGAGCGCGGGAAAAGTTTGAAGCTGACAAAGGCTGGCAACATTTTTTATGAGCGTTCCAAGCAACTTTTGATCCAATATGAAGTGCTGGATCATACGATCTTCGACTTGCGTGCTGGCAATACTGGCGAGATCAAGATCGGTATTTCCGAACCAACTGCGAGCCTGGTACTTCCACACGTACTAACACCGTTTTTAGAAGAATATCCTAACTTGAACATTACCATTCTGGTGGAAGATGCGAATACCTGCAGCAAGAAGTTAGTGAAAGGTGAGATTGATTTTGCGATTTGCGGGGAGCCGGAATTGATATTGGAAAATTATTACAAAGTCTTCTACCGAGATTCACTCGATATTTTAGTCGCGGAAAAAAACCCGCTGGCATCGAAAGAAAGCGTGACGCTAGCAGATCTGAAAGAGGAGCGTTTTATTTTCACGCCTGCTAATTGCCCGATTCGGATCCAAATCGAGCAGGAATTGAAGCAGGCAATCGGCAGTACGTACAAGAAAATGGAGGTCTCCAGTAGCATGGCGCATAAGCATTATGTAGCGCAGGATCTGGGCATTTCTATTTTCACGAAAACAGCGCATTTGAATACGGTTCCGGGCACAAAAGCGATTCCTGTGGAGGATCTCGATATCCATCCGCCAATCGGTATTTTGACTAACCAAAAAAAGGAATCCTTCGATATGATGACCGAAGAACTCCTTGAGCGGATAACCGCCTTTTTCCAAGCAAAAACGGAATTATCTTTATGAACGGCTATTTCCGCTTGTGATTATGAACTGTTAGTGAATGTAGCATAATGGAAAGAAAGAGAAAGAAGATAATAACAAAAACAGCATAATCCACCCAAAAATTCGTCGTGTTGAACCAGCCGATCTTTTCAATCCCGACTTGGATACCACGAACGATCAATGTCGAAACTGCCAGCATAACGAATAACTGCACATATCTTTTCAAAATAAATCCTCCTCTGTCTAATTTTTGCCCGATTCTGCTCCCTACTTGTTTTGCTTCTTCTCTTTTTTTGGTAGGAAGCTGTTTTAAATGATAAGTTCCCGGCAGCACGATCTCGCCTACGCGGTGCATTCCTGCTGCTGTGAATACTTGGTCGATCGTATTGAATGTGCCATTTGTTACTCCAGCTACGATGTTTTCAAAAGCACTTTTATAACATGAGGTAATGGAAATATACGTTTTATTTTTATAGCGCGTCGGCTTGACGTCGCCTCTTTTCGTCGTCGCTACAAACCTCGGCCGCATTGCATCTAAAAAGTTCTTCGCCAAGCCGCTGATGCCTCCCCAATATGTGGGAGCCGCTAAGACGATACAGTCCGCATCTTCAATTTGTCGGCTGATTTTATTGATGACTGGGCCATTCATTTTCACATCATGATCCGCTAAATAAATGCAGTCGACTTCATTTCCTGCTTCAGCCGCGCCATCTAAAACAGCGTGGAGCATTTCGGCTGTCAGTCCCTCTTTATTGGTCGTCCCCAGAATCCCAATGACTTTTTTCACCATTCATTCGCCTCCTTTTTGTTCAGATTATCACATGTAAACGGAAATGAAAATAGGGGATTTGCCTCGGGTAATAAAGAAAGAAGAAAATCACCTACATGATTTTCTTCTTTCTCATAAACCTATTCTTCATTTTTCTTATATAGAAAAATAAGTAGCTACCGCCAGCAGAATGGAAGTGATCCCCATCGCCAACAACGGACGCAGCGCTTTTTCTTTCAATCCTTTCAAATGAACATTAAGTCCTAGCCCAGTCATCGCCATCGTTAGCAAGAACGACGTCAAAAAAGAGATAAAAGCTAATAGCTGATTTGAAAGATGGATGTAATTGCCAAGAACGTAGCTACCGAATAAACTCATCGCGATAAAGCCAAGCAGGAACCATGGGAAGCTCACTTTCGTTTGCGTCCCGCCTGATTGTTTTTCGCGGCGTTTCATCCAATATACTAAAATAAAACTTAAAGGTACTAATAAAAGTACTCGGCCCAGTTTTGCTAGTAAGGCGATCGCAAGCGCATCTTTCCCAGCCGGCTCTGCAGCCAGGGCAACGTGCGCGATCTCATGCAGACTTACCCCTGACCAAATACCATATTGTGTTGCTGATATCGGCAGAAATTGTAGCAATACGGTATAGCCGACCGCAAATATCGTTCCGACTAAAGCGATGATCCCGGCTCCGATCGCCGAATCCTCTTCCTTTGCTTTCAAAATTGGCGAAACAGCCGCGATCGCTGCCGCTCCGCAAACGCCTGTCCCGATTCCTAGCAAGAGTGCCAGCTGCATATCTGCTTTCAGCCACTTCGCGATCAGTAGCGTCAAGCCGATCGAAAACAGAATCGTTAAGATATCTCGAGCTAAAAGGCCTAGTCCTTGATGTAACACCGTATCAATGTTTAATTTCAAGCCAAACAAAATAATCGCAAAGCGCAGTAATTTCTGCGAAGAAAATTGAACGCCACTGCGGATTTTTTCCGGATACCCGGCGATTTGACGATAAATGATTGCTAAAATAATCGCACAAGCCAGTGGTCCTAACAAATGCAGACCTGGTAATGCTGCCAGCAAATAGCCGGCTACTGCCACTATAAAGGTGAAAATTATCCCCATCGCAAAGGGAATTGCTTTTTTATTTACCACTTATCTGTTACCCCCTTCATTCTCTCTTTACTATAAGCGGAGATCAATCATTAGTAAAATCAATTATTTATATATTAATCATTGAGATTTTCTATTATAATCAGAGAAAAGGAGGTTTTCAAGTGGAACATTTACTAACCGTTTTTATCGCTGTCACAGAGCATGGCAGTTTTACTAAAGCAGGCAGCTATCTTCATTTGACTCAGCCAACAGTCACAGCTAGTATCAAACAGCTGGAACGTAAATATAATGCTGTTTTATTAGACCGCACTAACAAATATGTTCGCTTGACCAAATCCGGCGAAGTTGTCTATCATTATGCAAAAAAAATGCAGCAGTACCAGATCAAGATGGAAAACGTTTTGGCCGATATGCACCAAAACGCCGCCGGTACAGTAACTATCGGCGCCAGCTATACCTACGGCGAATATATGCTTCCCGCTGTTATCGCCAAATTGCGAGCTACTTATCCCAATATCACGCCAGTCATCACGATCCAGAATTCAGAAAACATTTTAGACTTGCTGGCACATAACCAGCTGGACATCGGCATTATTGAGAAAAAACTGACCAACGATGTACTTACTATTCAGCCATTTCAAAATGACGAATTGGTATGTGTTTTCCCAGCAGATCATCCCGCTCTTCAAAAAAATCCATTGCTCCCAGCAGATTTAACTAAGGAAGATTGGATCATTCGTGAGGAAGGATCTGGAACAAGAGAAATGCAGATGGCTTTCTTGGAACGCGAAGCAATCCGTCTAGAAAAAACACCACTTGTTTTCAGCAGTACACAGCCAATCAAGGAAGCGATCAAACTTGGACTCGGAATCTCCTTACTGTCACGGTTGTCAATACAAGCTGAGCTAGCAAGCGGTGAATTCCTTATGATCCAAGATCCAGCATTCACGATCAGCCGCTCGTTTTCGCTGGTAAAAAATAAAAATGATTATCCGCTAAAAATCACCGAATTAGTCGAAGCGATTATTTATAGCATGGCAAATTAAATCTGGTGGTCAGATACGCATCTATTTATTTGCATAGAAAAACACGGATAGGATCTCTATCCGTGCCAGCACAAAAAATGATTAGATTCTAGGCAAAGTCGAGTACGTACTTGTGACGCGTGAATCGAAACGTAGGCTTTAACGACGAAAATGAGCGTTTTTTGGGCAAGCTATTCGCTATTTACTTCCAATCTTCCCTATAAAAGCCGGTTTCAGGTAACGGGATCGTCTTCAATTGTCTCCAAGCACTCACGACAAGTGGTATGTAAATCACTATGAAAGCAGTGTTTACTATTAGAGAAGACATTGCTTGCGAAGGATCGGAACTGATGTAGGAAACTGAGTTCGTCCCAGAAAAGATAAGTGATCCCACCATAAGCAATAAGTCCGAGGCTCCATGAACGAGAGCGATGCCCCAGATGTTTCGGGTTTTCAAGTAGATAGCACCGAAGAAGAAACCAGCCATTCCGGCACTAATTGTTTTCAAAAGTGCTTGCAACAGCCCCAAGCCGCTTAGATCCAAGCCTGTCTGGAACCAAGAAAGCAAGATATGAGCGAAACCGAAGATAAAACCGCCAATGGCAACCGCAGCGATAAGTCCTTGACGCGTTTTGCCCATTTTCACTAAGAAAGCTTGCAAAATCACACCGCGAAATAATCCTTCTTCAAATAAGCCGAGCAATAGATAGAAAATCAACGCTTGAAGAAGCATGATCAACCAATCTGGGTGTACAGCCCGATTGGAAGAAATAGCAGCAACAATAGTAAAGACACATCCCAAAATTCCTGGTAGAAGATAAAGAATGCTCTTTCTAAAGGTAAAGCCGATTCCTTGCCGTTTGAATTTAATAAGCGTGGTGCCGCCTATAGCAACAAGGAGAAGCATCGTCAGTAGCGTCAGTGGTATTTCTTGGCGCAGTTTCTCTAGGACTGTATCGCCAGCTGGAACCGTCAACAGAATGATGAAGGCAACGGTCAAGGCCAAAAAAGCCGTAAGCAAAGGGTATTTCCTTAAAAATGTTCGTAATTTTATCATATTTGATTCTCCTTTAGTTAGAAGCTAGAACATTTGATTGGCGTCTAGCTTTCTATTATACTAAACTGTGATGTAACATCATAGTCAAGCATAAAATCAAATTTTTTTATATAAGGAGAACTTTATGAACGAAACAATGACCGCAAGTGCGTTTGCCAAGCTATGTAATACGACAAAAGCAACCCTTCGCTGGTATCGTAAAATAGGTGTATTAGAACCAGTTCAAGTAGGAAGCAATGGCTACGCTTATTATACAGTCGATCAAATGATCGAGTTCCGTATTATTCAGACATTGCAAAGCATTGGATATTCTCTCAAACAGATAAAGGCATACAATAATGGGGGCTTAGCCGAAACAGCTTCTTTCTATGACGAGCAGATCAGCCTACTTGATCAGCGAATTACGGAACTGAAAGAGAAACGTAATTTCTTGAAACACTTGCAAAGTGTCCAAAGCGAGCTAACTGATAAGTGGGGAGAACATCCGAAAGATGGGGATTGGCACATTCGGTTCTGCCAAAAGGAATCTTACTTGGTAATGAATGCGCCTATCAACGATACTTCTGTTTATCTGCAGCGCTTAGCAAACTTCCAACAATTATGCCAACAGATCGGACTTGGTACTAACGCTCCCATTGCGATGTTTTTTAATGAGAAAACCCTCGCTAAGCGGGAATTTGCCGAAGGATATTGTATCGCAACAAAAATCAGCGATCCTACTGCCATAAAGGAAAAACTTGCTCATCTAGATGCGGGAAACATAGAAATGCCTTACCTCATTTCCAGAGAAGCGGGCAATTATTTCGCCTACCTCACCACCCTCCCGCTAGCTGAAGATGCTACCACTACTACAGATGTCGCCCCTTTCAGCAACCCTATGATCAACGGCCAAAATGCAGCGCTGGATCTTGCTTTACGAGAAGGCGCCACGCTGGAAATGGGATTGCTAGAAAGCCCACTTGCAGCGCCACCGCAGAAAGATGGGGGACAGCGGCTGTTTTTGGAATTACTATTTGCAGCTTTTTGATAGAAAGAAACAGCAAAAAAAGACTGGCTGTCCAAATTTGGAGCAGTCAGTCTTTTGCTTGATAAACTTATTTTCTTTATAACTTAATTTATCTGATTCTAAAGTAGATCGCTCTTTTACTTCTTATCCCGATGATACCTTCCTTTCGGCACAACGAGTGGCGTTCCAGAAACAGGATCTGTGATCACTGTACAGTCTAGCGCAAATACTTCTTTGATCAACTCGCTAGTAATGACCGATGAGGCTTTCCCCTCTGCGATCAATACACCTTCTTTAAGGGCAAAAACATGCTCCGCGTAGCGAACAGCCAAATTAATATCGTGCAGAACCATCACGATCGTGGTTCCATATTTACGGTTGAGATCCGTTAGCAGATCCAATATCTCGACTTGGTACGTGATATCGAGAAAGGTCGTTGGTTCGTCAAGAAACAAAATATCCGTTTGCTGAGCTAATGCCATCGCAATCCAGACACGCTGTTTCTGTCCTCCCGACAATGCCTCGATATCTCGATTGGCAAAAGCAGTGATATCCATCATTTCCATTGCTTCCGCTACTGCTTCATAATCCGCTTTTGACATACTGCTAAGCAAAGAATGATGCGGATAACGTCCGCGGCTGATCAGGTCAACTACTGTGATCCCCTCCGGCAAGACACGTTCTTGCGGAAGCACGCCAAGTGTTCTGGCAAATTCTTTCGCAGGAATCTTGCTGATTGCTTTGCCGTCTAGGATCACTTCTCCAGACATTGGCTTGATCAGCTTTGCCATGGTTTTCAACAGCGTCGATTTCCCGCAACCATTGGCTCCAATGATCACACTGATCTCGCCATCCAGTAGTTTCAGGTCGATATCATGGAGAATCGTTTTACGGTCATAGCCCGCTGTCAGTTTTTCCACCCTGAACTCATGTTTTCGTTCCATCATAATTCTCCTTTTCGATTCATTCGAATAAGTAGCCAAATCAAGTATGGTGCGCCGACAAGCCCTGTCAAAACACCAACTGGGAAGCGGTAGGCAAAAGCAAATTGACCAACCAGATCCGCTGCTAAGACCAAACTCGCCCCCACAAGACCTGCTGGCAGACTATTTGCTTTCACCCCGCTGCCAACTAGCCGATTTGTGATCGGACCTGCTAGAAAACAAATAAAAGCGATCGGACCAGTTGTTGCCGTTGCCATAGCAAGCATCAGAACCGTGCTGATTATTAGAATGATCCGTGTTCGATCCGTCGCTACCCCAAGTGAAGCAGCTGTCTGCTCACCAAGTTCCAGCATCGTCAGACTTTTTCCGCAAAACAACACGATAACCGTAAAAATAAGAACAGTAATGATCAGCGGTGGCAGCTCCTCTGACTGGACGCCGTTCAAACTACCATTCAGCCATCGCAGTGCTGCCGGGATATCCTGTTGTTCACTAACAATCAGCAGATACGATATAAACGCGTCCAACATCGCCTGCATCCCGATCCCGATCAAAATCAGCCGACCGATCGAAAATGCTCTTCCTTGCGCTAAAAAGTAAATCACAAGCACTGTTGCCAAGCCACCTACAATGGAAGCAATAGAAACAACTGTCTGGCTAGTATGAAAGACAATAATACATAAAACCGCTGCTGCACTCGAACCTGAACTGATCCCTAAAACGTTCGGATTTGCCAACGGATTGCGTAAAATCGTTTGAAATACATAGCCGGCGATGCCAAATGCAAAACCGGCAAATAGACCTGCGAGCATTCGAGGCAGCCTTAGCTCACTGATGGTAAACGAAACGCCGGGAACTTGCTCACCCAATAAAGCTCGGAAGACATCTTGGACAGGGTAGATCGTATGACCAAGCATCAGCATCGCTATGCAAAGACCAATTGTCAATAGCGCAAGCAAACTGGTAACAACGATCCAGCGCGCCTGTCTTTTTCTTGCACCTGCAAGGATAAATTTTATATCTCCTGTACTATTTTTCATAATGACCGCACTCTCAATCTTTTTGCCAATACAATCAGGATCGGCGCGCCAATAAACGCAGTAACGATTCCGACATTGATCTCACCCGGACTGGCGATCACACGACCAATAATATCCGCAAGTGTCAAAATGATTGCGCCGGAAAGTGCCGATATTGGAATAAGCAGCCGTAGATCTGGTCCCACTAGCAGTCGCGTCACATGCGTAGCTAGCAAACCGATAAAACCGATCGGTCCTGCTAGCGCAGTTGCCGCAGCGCACAGAATCACACCACCGGAAGCCGCACTTAACCGTAAAACACCTGGCTTGACGCCAAGTCCAGAAGCAACATCATCTCCAAGTGCAAGGGCATTGAGCGCCGGCGCCGTTAACAAGGCAATGCCAAAGCCGATGATCAAAAATGGCAAAAAAGCAGTGATCCCATTCCAAGTTGCAGAACCGACACTCCCTACTTGCCAAAAACGGAACTGATCCATGGCATAACTATTCGGAAGCATGACTGCGACCACAAGTGAAGAAAGAGCTGCACTTATGGCAGCTCCCGATAATACCAACTTGAGTGGCGTAACTCCCCCGCGTCCGGCCGCTCCGATACCAAATACCAAGACCGCCGTAAGACCCGCTCCCAGCAAAGCCAGCCAAATATAAGCACTAGCCGTACTGATTTGAAAAAAGGCGATTCCGCAGACTACGAATAAGCTAGCTCCCATATTGACTCCTAAAATGCTCGGATCAGCAAGCGGATTTCGTGTCACAGCCTGCATCAGGGAACCGGCAACGCCTAAAGCTGCTCCGCATAATAAGCTGAACACCGTTCGCGATAGCCGTTTCTGAACGATATTCGCACCATAGGAATCCGATTGATGATAAAACAAGCCGTCCATCAATTCATGGAAATTTACAAACCGAGCCCCTAAGCATAGCGACAATATCACACTGATGATAAGCAGCAGGCCGAGAAACATGACAAGTCTTTTCACCTTTTTCGGCATGATCTTGCTTACGTGCTTAAATGCTGGTTTATTCATCAACTTTATCAGCAGCTTTTCCTAACAGCTTCAAATAATCATCGATCGTGTATTCAATAGAAAGTGGCGTTGGCGTTCCAGCTGCAACAAGTGGCGTATCGCTAGCGATAAATGCTACCGAACCACGTTTGATCGCTGGGATCTTGCTCAACAGTGAATCTTTTTTGATTGCTTTATAAAGCGCATCGTCGCCGTAACCGACAATAATATCTGCATCGTTCAGCGCTTCGGCATTTTCAGCACTCAATTCTAGCGAATAGCTCTTCTTATCTTTGATCTTATCGGTAATACTCTTTGGATATTCCAAGCCCAATTCGCTTAAAAAGGCTGCACGTGAATCAATTGGTGTATAGAGATGTAATTTTGACAAATCTTTGGCAGAGAAATTGACCCAAGCAACTTTTTTCCCTTTCAGCTGCGGATATTTGCTCGCTTTATCTTTGATAAGTTTTTCAGTATCCTTGATTAATTTGTCACCTTGTTTTTCCATTCCCATACCGGCCGAATCCAGTTTCACTTGCTCTCTCCAAGTCGTTGTCCACGGTGCATTTGGATAAGCTACTACCGGTGCGATTTTGGAAAGTGTTTCATAATCTTCCTTCGTGATCCCGGAGTATGCCGCAAGAATCACATCCGGTTTAGCATCTGAGATCGCCTCAAAGTCCAATCCATCTGTATCTTTAAAAACATTTGGTTTTTTTGCATCCAATTCTTTTAGTTTTTTCGCGGTCCAAGGCAGTAATCCGCTATCGTCCTGCACACCGAAGTTTGCTGCCGAGAAACCGACAGGCACTACATTAAGCGCAAGTGCGATATCTTGGTTCCCCCACTGAATCGTGACCACACGTTTTGGTTTGCTTTTCAGCGTCGTTTCCCCGAATGCATGCTTGATCTTAATCGGATATCCTGCCGTTTTTGTATCTTTTCCTGCATTCGATTTTGAATCAGACTGATTAGAACAGCCCATTAATAAAGCGATCATGGCTACTAATGCAAATAACACGACCGACCATTTCCTTTTTTTCAACATATGTAAACTTCCTCCCTTTGAGACGATTCTTTTGTAATTGATTATCATTCTCAATTATGATACTTGTTTTCCAGCTCTCTGTCAATCGCTTCCAGCCTTTCTAATCCAAAAAAAAGGAAACAATCGTTTCCTTTTAGGCCTCATGTGCAAATTTATGGAAAATCAAAATCACACTTCCAACTAAGAAAAAAGCAATGGCGATGTAGATCGGATAGTGAATATCAAAATCATACACTAATCCGGCAAACAATGGGCCGATCAAGTTACCAACACTTGTAGCTGCTGAGTTCAATCCGCCAGCCGTTCCTTGATTCGCACCACCTAAGATCGAGAAATAATTTGTCATCGCCGGTCGAATCAAATCAAACCCGATAAACATGACAAAACTGATCACCATGATCCAGCCGTAACTGTTTGAAATCGAGAATAAGCCGAAAATAATAATGGAATAAACTAATGAAATAAAGACCAGCTTGATCTCTCCGATTCGATGCACGACCCGTTCAAACAAACCGATTTGAAAAATCACCCCAATAATAGCACCACCTGTGATCGCGATCGAGATATCCTTTGGTGTGTAGCTCGCTTTATCTGCCGTATATAGTGGAAACATCGTCTCGATCGAAGAGATGCCATACGAAAGAATAAACATAATGATTACTGGAACAATAAAAGGTTTGTAAGAAAAAGCTTTTTTCAAATGCGTCTTTTCTGTCAGCTCCTCTGGCTGGTTCGTTTCTTCCAGCATAAACACCGAACTTAAAAAAGCAAGTATGCCCAATGCCCCAGCAAAAATAAACGGCGCACGATGCGAGATCTCTGCTAGAAAGCCGCCGATCCCTGGACCTACGATAAAACCGGTGTTGATTACTGCTGACATGTAGCTAAAGTTCTTTGCTCGTGTTGCCTTGGTCGAAAGGTCCCCGATCATGCCATTAACGCCCGGCATGATGAAAGCCGCACTCACCCCGCCGAGAATTCGGGAAAGCATCAGAATGCTCAGCGAACCTCCCATCGCAAAAATAAACTCAGATATCGAAAACAACAATAAGCCGATACAAATAATTTTTTTCTTGCCAAATTTATCTGCAGCTCTTCCGCTAAACGGGGAGCCTATCATTTGAAATAATGCAAAAACCGATACCAATACGCCCAGATCCCCACCTGTCAGATCAAGGTCTTTCAGAATCGTCGGAAGGACTGGAATCACGATACTGATTCCTAAAAAAACTAAAAACACGTTGAAGTAGAGGATATTTAATTTACTATTTTTCAATTAAAAACCACCTTTCTATACATTCTCACTTGTAGATAAGAAAGTTGTTTGATAAAATTTACTATACTAAACGTTCAGTACAGTAGTCAACCTTTATCGAAACTTAGGAGGCCATAAATTAATTGGTAAACAAACGAAAAGTGATTCTGACAACCGCTGCAAAAATCATTTATGAAGAAGGTATGCAGAAACTGACCATGGAGAATATCGCTAGCCACTGTGAAATGACAAAGGGCGGCTTATTATATCATTTTAAAAGTAAAAGCGATCTGCTACTACAAATGAATCAGATGGTAATTGAAGAATACGAAGCGAAAATCGAAGCTTATCAGCACGAATTGCAAGGTAAAAACATCTATACCCGTGCGTATGCCCTCGTCACCCTAGATTATATCAATAATAGTGAGAATATTTTGTTCCCCGCCGTTTTCATTTCTTCACACGAGCATAAAGAAAGCAAGCAGTTATGGGATACGTATAATGAAAAATGGGATCTTGAATTTGAAAAAGATGAAGCTGATTCGGAAGAGATATTGGCGCTCCGCCTAATGTGCGACGGGATCTGGTTTAGCATCATGTACAATTATACTTATGATACCAAAGAGCCGATCATTCAATTGATTCAAAAGTATTGCCGACTATTAGAAAAGTGAGCACTATTTTTTACTTATTTTTAGTAAGGTGTTAATATTAAATAAGTGATAAAGTCCATAAAAGAGAGGTCGTCGCAAAATGAATCAAAATCCTTATATGCCTACATTTGATCCAAAAAAAGGATTGGAATTTGGCATTTATACTCTTGGAGATCATTTGACAAATCCACATACTGGAACAAAGATCTCTGCGCAAGAACGTTTGAAGCAAATCAAAGAAATGGCTGTTTTAAGCGAGCAAGCAGGCCTTGATGTCTTCGTTGTCGGTGAGAGTCATCAGGACGGATTCGTTTCTCAAGCCCATGCTATCTTGTTGGCAGCAATCGCCGAAGCCACCAGTAAAATAAAAATCTCTAGTGGCTCTACGATCATTAGCACTTCTGATCCCGTCCGTGTTTTCGAGAATTTCTCTACGATCGATCTATTATCAAATGGACGCGCTGAGATCGTCGCCGGTCGTGCATCGCGCGTTGGTTTATTCGAGTTGTTGGGCTACGACCTAGCGGATTACGAAGAATTATTTGAAGAAAAATTTGATCTGCTTCTGCAAATCAATCAGTCAGAGTATTTAAATTGGAGCGGAAATTTCCGCAAACCACTTCGAAATGCCCAAGTTCTGCCCCGACCGTTAAATGGTCATCTGCCGATCTGGCGTGCCGTTGGAGGTTCTCCGCAAAGCGCAATCAAAGCCGGTCGTGCAGGCGTCCCGATGTACATGGCTCATTTAGGCGGACCTGCTTCTGTCTTCAAACACACGATCGATAGCTATCGGGAAGCAGCAGACAGTAGCGGTTTCGATGCTAAATCGTTACCGATCGCAACTGCCGGATTTTTCTACGCTGCTGAAGATACGAAAACTGCTTTGCGCGAATATTATCCGCATATCAATGAAGGAATGCGGGTAACAAACGGACAAGGATTCCCTAAACAGGCTTTTGCCCAAGCCCAAGATAAACGCAGCATCATCAATGTCGGCTCTCCCGACGAGATCATCGAAAAAATTCTTTATCAGCACGAAATGTTTGAAAATCAGCGCTATATCGCGCAATTGGATTTTGGCGGTGTTCCTTTCGACAAAATCATGTCCAATATCGAACTGATTGGGGAAAAGATCCTTCCCGCAGTCAAAAAGTATACCGCCCAAAAATAGGAGGATAATCAGATGAAAGTAACTCTATTAGCAACTTCTGTGGTCGGCAGAAAGACCCGTTCAAGCTTAGAATTGGCAAAATCGATTCTTACGGAAAAATTTCCTACTATTGAATGCACATTACTTGATTTAAAAGAATTGGATCTTATCTTCAGTGACGGTCGCAACTACTTGGATTATCAAGGCGATACTTTGCTCGTGACCAAAACATTAATGGAATCTGACATTATTTTGATCGGCACGCCAACTTTCCAAGCTTCGATCCCCGGCACGTTGAAAAATGTATTTGACCTGCTTCCGCCAAAAGCTTTTTTCAGAAAAACAGTCAGCGTCATTGCGACTGCTGGTTCTCCTAAACATTATCTCATGGTGGAAAATCAGCTCAAACCGATTCTTAATTACATGAAAGCGAATGTCGTTCCCAATTATGTTTTTTTGGAAGATCGGGATTTTGATCAGCAGAAGGTCATCAATGACGATGTCCATTTCCGGCTTGAGACCCTGATTGAAGATACGATCGTCCTCTCGCGGACGTATCAACGTATTTGGGAAGAACAAGAAGCAGAATATGATTTTTAAAAGAAACGCCGCTCATTTGTAAGCGGCGTTTCTTTGTTGGTTTTTATCCATTTCGGGCACTTTTTCGTAAGCGCTCGATGTGTAAAACGAGGTATCCTACTTCCTCTTTAAGAGGCTCGCACTTATATTCTGCAGCTAAGTATTGGTTGATCTTCTTCGCGCATATCAACGTATCCCGATAATTTTCGCTAATCAGCTGTGTCAGCATATCTATCTCTGACTCCTCTGACTTTTCCACCTGTCGTGATTCGAGCATCCGGTAAAGGTAATACTTCAAATGGGTCACGAAACGAATATAATCGATCGATTCCCGATTGATTTGGATGTTGTAAAAGCCATTGATCAAATCAATGATATCCCGTACGATCAGCGAAAGCTTTTCTGTTTCTTTGATGAGCAAGTTTCCTTTGTTGGCATTCACAAAGTGTAATGCGATCGCGTAAGCATCTTCTGAGGGGAGATCCGCGTCTATTTGCGTATTGATATAATCGATTGCTTCATATCCGGCGCGGACTTCCAGCGGGAAAAGGGTTTTCATCTCCCACTGCAGCGGCGATTTGATGCGGTATTCTTGCTGGGCACATTCTACAGCAAACTGGATGTGATCTGCCAAAGAGAGAATAATGCCGAAATTAAATTGCTGTCTAGTCGCTGCTTCTCCTAGCGCCGCTATTTTCTCAGCGATTTTCAAATAAAACTCCGGTACCGCCGCAATGACCTCTTCGATCTGCGTGGATGCAAGCTCATTTTGTGCTTTAAAAACGCGAGATACTTTATTAATATCGATCTCGTCTCCGATTTTCTTTCCAAAACTGATTCCTTTTCCAATAACGATCAGCTCTTCACCTTCTTGACTGACCATCGCAATATTGTTGTTGAGTGGTTGTTTGAGTATGATTGGAATCACCTGACTTTATTTAGTGAGTAGATTGAAGCTATTTAGAAAAATAACACCGATTATCATCCATTGATAGACGAGTACTACTTTCTTTTCACTCCAGATCCCGCTTAGCTTGGCACCGAAATAACCGCCGCATATGGCTGCCGGAATAATAACAGCCAAATAACTTAGGTCAAAGCTGGCAAAACCTGTCGAAATCGCGATACCTGCTAGTTTGGAAAACTGTGAAAAGAAAATCGTGATAATCGAATAAACTGCCGCCGCTTTGATCGGCAACCGAAAGCAGAACATCAGAAGTGCTACATTGATTGGTCCGCCACCGATTCCTAAAAAAGAAGCGAGACCCCCTAGCAAGAAACCGACCGCCAAAACCCAGCCGCTACTTTTTAAATGAATAGATGGCCAATTAAATCTACTGTACAAAAACGCATATCCTAATGTTAAGATAGTGACGATGATCTGGATATGCAGCACCATGTTATCCTCCATATGGCTGGCAAGTAACAACTCCAGCAGTTTCCCACCAGCCAATCCGCCGAGAATCGATCCCAAGGAAATATAGATAGCCAACCTTGCTTGAAGTGCCATTCCGTTTCGCCACTGTTTTATAGTAGAAACAATAGCCATTGTCAGCACTGCCGCCGAGGCGTAAAACGATATTTCCGCTACGGAATGGATACCGATCAAATCAAACAGCGGCTTGATCAGTACCCCTCCGCCCATCCCTGATAAAGCACCGAGCATATTAGCAATGAGTATGATCCCAAAATACAAGAAATAACTGCTCACTATTCTGCTAATCCCAAGCGGACGAATTCTTCCGGCGGTGCATCTACTTTCTGCATCGCCGCGATCAATTTCCGGCACATCATTTTCTCTAATGCATTGTCGCTGATGGGATGTGCTTGTTGTGGATCCTGTTTCATATCAAATAGCAAATGTCCAAAAGGATAGGTATCAAAGTGATTTTCCATTGGGATCCGAAGTACAGGTGCGCCATTTGTAAAACGTGTTCCCCCAGTTAGCTCTATTTGATCCAAAGCTTCTTGGTTAATGAAGCCGCGCATTTGTGCAGTGCTTAATGTGTAGCTGGCAAGCGGCTGATTATCCGGATAGGTGGAACTTCTCATGTATAGATAGCGGCCGTCAAAGATATTCACTTGCCCGCCATTTGTTCCAAACAGGATCGTTTCATGTTGCTTTTTTTGTTCTTTTAACACTGGCAATAGTGACTTTCCATCCCGGGGAAGCGAATCTGGCACCTTAAAATAGTCCAGCAGTGTCAGTGGGATATCGATTGTCTGGCATAGTGCTTCGACCCGTTCTTCTGGTATCGTTTGATCAGGAACATGGATAAAAAATGGTAGATGAATCACTTCCTCGTACATAGGCGGAAAATTTTTACCCAGCCAATCATGCTCGCCTAGCAGAAAGCCATGATCTGTATTGATAATAATCAATGTGTCGTCCCACATCTTATGGGTATCAAAGAAGTCCAGGATCTTCCCTAACTGGGTATCGCACATCGATACTAAAGCTGCATATTCTAGGCGCAGATCATCGATTCCTTCCGGCGTATCGTCTAAGTGCTGATATGCCGGCCAGTATGGTACTTCTTCGCTTGCTTTATCTGTGTAGATAGCCCGATATTTTTCCGGTACATAAAATGGCTCATGCGGATCAAAACATTCGATCTGTAAAAACCAATCCTCCTTGTCATGATGCTGCGTCAGAAAATCAAGCCCAGCCTGAATCGTCCGTACTGTTGGCATTTCTTCTTCCTTTACTTGTCGCGTACGGTTCGCATAATGCTGTGTAACAGAGATTCCTTTCTTATTCAACGGATGTTCGTTCTGATTGGCCGAGGCCTGCGATCGTGGGACATAGCGGTCGCCTTCCTGACCGCGAAAACCTTCCCATGTCGAATATCGATTATGATACGTTGCACCTCCGTCCTCAAAATAATGCGAATGATCTGTTACCAAGTGCGTATAAATACCATGTTCCTGGAGTTTTTCAAAAATCGAGCCGTCAAAAGACTCTAGCGGTCCCCAGCCACGATGCAGGAAATTATATTTTCCAGTATGCAGCTCTCTTCTCGCTGGCATACAAGGCATGCTTCCCCCATAAAATTGATCAAACGTCGTGCATTTTTCCCGTAGTCTTTCAAAATTAGGTGCTTCGACCCAATGATTCCCGTAATTGGGCAAAAAATCTTTCGACAATGTATCGAACATTAGCATCACTGCACGCATCTCATCGACTCCTTTCTTCTTTTCTTGCTAATTGCTTTAACGTTTCGGCACATTCGCGCAAAAATGCTTGATACCCACAAAATGTGTCGCTTTCGTTCACATACATTACCTGTTTCATCCGCTTGCAGCCACCATTGCAGGATGCTTGAAATTCGCAGTTCCGACAATAATCGCTTTGTTGTTTAGCTGTTTGCAAAAAACAAGCGGCTGTCCGCCCGGCAAATAATTCACGCAAAGTATGTTCTTGGATATTTCCTAAGCAGTATGCATCCGTCGCATAAAAGTCGCAGGCATACACGCTTCCATCCGCTTCAATGACATATTGGATATTACAGTTTCCCAGCATTCCACATGCTCCTATCAATCCTTTTCCATATAGATTCCCGACATCATCAAACAATTTGATGCTGATATAATGCCCTTGCTGATACTCCCGTAGCCAATAGCGGAACAGCTGTGTATAAAAAGAAGCAAAGTACTCAGGAGTGAGCGCAAAAGCAGATCTTTCCTCCGCTTCCAAGTCATCTAAGCATGGAATGAACTGAACGTAGCGGATTTGATTTTTTCGCAGAAATTCAAATACTTTTTTAGGATGTCTAGCTGTTTGATTGGTTAAAACCGTTAGAATATTATAGTCGACTTTATATTTATCCAGCAGTGCTTTGGTGCGGATCACACGTTTATACGTACCTTGCTGCTTGGCATCGACGCGATTCAAGTCATGAAATTTTTTGTCCATATCGATCGATAACCCTACAAGGAAATGATGCCGGCGAAAAAATTCGCACCATTTCTCTGTAATGATCGAGCCATTGGTCTGAATGGCATAATGTATCGTTACCTTTTTATCCTTCGCCGCTGCATAGGCCACAAATCGTTCAAAATAGTCCAGACCGGCAAGGGTCGGCTCCCCGCCTTGAAAAACAATACGTAAATGATCGTTTTCATCCAGATCGATAAAAATCTGATCGAGCATGGTTTTCATCACTTCCGGTTTCATTTTCCCAAACGATCTTACTTCCCTAGAATTCACGACATCCGCATAAAAACAGTATTTGCAGCGTAAATTACAAAGCGAAGAAGCTGGCTTTATCATCACAGAGATTTGCTTCATAGTCTCATCCTTTCATTGCTCAAGCAGCATTCGGCTTATCTTTCCAGAATAATAAAGTCAGCGCTAATGCAACCAGAAACGCAACTACGATGCCGATCACAGCACCAAGCATCCCGCTATCCATGACGCCGTTATTGATATAATTCGGTAATGCGAAGATCCCCATACCACCTTGCAGATATGCTTTTGACCCAAGCGTCCCCATAATACCGCCGCTTACACCAGCACCACATAATGTAAAAATGAACGGCCACTTATTCGGCAAAGTCACTCCGTAGATGGCGGGTTCGGAAATACCGAAGATCCCCGTTGCAAAGCAAGGTACACATAATGATTTCAGTTTCTGATTTTTAGTCTTGAGAAAGACACCTAGTACAGCGCCGATCGTTGCAAAGGGAGTTCCAAGCATAAGGGCAATGACAGGATCGTAACCGAATTGGCTAAGATTTATCAACGCGATCGGAATCAAGCCCCAATGTAGCCCGAACATCACGAATACTTGCCAGAAGCAGCCAATCAGCAAACCGGCGATGATCGGATTGATGTCGTATGCTCCTTTGATGACCATGCCGACAAAATCACCCAGCCAAGTCGCGATTGGACCAATCACTGCAAAGGTAAGCGGAATAACGATCAGCAATGTGAAGAAAGGCACTAAAAAGGCACTAACGATAGGATGAATCACCCTTTGCAGCCATTTTTCGATTTTTGCACCGAAATAGATCGCTACAATGATTGGAATAACGGATTGCGCATAATTCATCAGTAGGACGGGAATACCGAAAATTTCCATATGGATCGGTGTTTCAAAGATCGTATGCTTGAAAAGCACATAGAGCGGCTTCCCATTTTGGACCAAGCCTACAATACTCGGATAGATGAGGGAAGCGCCTGTGATGATCCCTAGCAATGGACTAAAGCCGAATTTTTTACTAGCCGTATAGCCTAAGATAACGGGGAAAAAGTAAAAAAAGGTATCGCCGATCGCCCACAAAAGAGTATATAGGCTGGATGTATTGGTCGTGGCTCCGACCGCAACAAGCAATGCTGCCAATCCTTTTATCATCCCCGACGCAGCCAGTGCTCCTAATGCCGGCGTGAAAATCCCGGAAATGACATCGATCAATTTGTCAAAGAGTTTCTCTTTTTTGTCGCTTTTTACAGCTGTTTCTTCTCCCTGCAAGCCGCTTGCTTCCAAAACAAATGGATAGACTTGCGCCACATGGGTGCCGATCACTACTTGATATTGTCCTGCACTTTGCATGACCGTGACGACATCCTCACGGTTTTTCAATTCTTCCGTGGCAGCTAAGGTCTCGTCTTTCAATTTGAACCGGAGCCTTGTTGCACAATGTACGACACTAATAATATTCTGTTTTCCGCCCACTTTTTCTACAATTATTTTTGCTAATTCTTGGTAAGTCATTTTTCTCCTCCTTGATGTTGGTTTTGTTTAGTGGCCAATAAACAAAAAAAACCTAAGAAATAGACAAACTCCGCTAATGACGAAGTTTTCCATTTCTTAGGTTATGCCAACTTAATGTTACACCCGAAAGAAAACGTTTTCAATATTATTTTATCATAGCCGCTTTCAAAGTCAATACTAAATTTCAACTCGGGTTTCATGCTACTATACAAAGATGTCCACGATCAGCACAATGATAAAGACAACAAATGAAAGCAACGTTTCTAGAACTGTCCATGTCTTGAAAGTTTCTTTGACAGATAATCCTAAGTACTCTTTCACCAGCCAGAAACCACCGTCATTGACATGGGAAAGCATCAGCGATCCGGCTCCTGTCGCGATAACTAGCAAGGACATGTTGACCCCTGTCATATTCTCTACGATCGGCGCCACGATTCCTGCAGCTGTAGTCAAAGCTACCGTTGCTGATCCAGTTGCCACACGGATCAATCCAGCAATGACGAAGCTCATGACGATTGGCGATAAGTGCATATGCACGGCTAGATTCGCGATCGCATCTGCTACGCCTGCATCTGTCAGCACTTGTTTAAATGCTCCGCCAGCACCAATGATCAAGATGATCGAAGCGAGCGGCTTCATGCTCTCTTCTGTCAGGTCTTTGATCAATTTTCCTGATGCACCTAGTCGATGTCCCAAGAAAAAGTATGCAGCGAAGACGGAAATAAGTAGTGCAACAAGCGGACTTCCGATGAAGGAAAGGACTTGATTGACTACTTTCGGCATGCTGATAAAGTTTTCCAACATCGATAGTAGCATCAAAATGATCGGTAAAAAGATGATCAAAAAAGAAATCGGCACGGAAGGCAGTTTATCTCGGTTCAACTGCACATCCGGGCGGATCAACTCTGGTTCGTTTTCTGGTGTTATCCGTTTGCTGATATATTTCGCAAATAATGGCCCGGCAATGATCCCAGCTGGCAAAGCGAAACAAAGTGCATATAATAATACCGGTCCGACTTCTGCGTGATAAATACCAATGGCTGTCATGGCACCGGGGTGCGGCGGCAAAATGCCGTGAACGATCGATAATCCGGCTAATACCGGTAATCCCAACAGCAAAATATTCTTTTTAACAGTTTTTTGGATTGAGAGAACGATCGGTAGCAAGATAACTAATCCGACTTCAAAAAAGACCGGTATCCCAATGATCAGTCCGGAAAAGAACATCGACCAAGGCAGACGTTTCGTCCCGAATTTTTTGACAAAAAAGTGCGCGATTTGCATACCGGCACCTGATGTCGACATCATTTTCCCAAGGATCGTCCCTAATGCCAAGATCCCGACAAGATGTCCCAGTACACCTCCAACGCCAGTTTCAAAGGAAGTTGTGATTTTTGCCCAATCCATGCCGGCAAAAATCGCTAAAAATAAGGTTGCTACTGATAAACTGATATATGCGTGCCATTTCCACCAGGAAACCCCTAAGATAACAATCCCGATTGCTATCACGGTAATAATCAATAAATAGATATCCATCTTCTCTCCTCCGTTCTTAGCGGATCAGTTCTTGGTGTGTTTCTTCCAAATAACGATAGACTGCTTCCAGCGACATCAAAGGGACGTCGCCTTCCGTAGTATGCGCCAAGATCGCATTTGCAACAGCAAACTTGAGCGTTTCCGCTGTCTCCAGTTGTTTGATATCGCCATAAATGATGCCGGCTGCAAAAGCATCCCCAGCTCCGATCCGGTCTAATGTTTTGACTTCTTTGCGCATGCTTCTCTGCAGTTTTTCGCCTGCTATAAAGCCTAGCAAGTAATGTTTCCCGTCTTCATACGTTCGCTCTGTTCCTATCAGTGCTTCGATTTGATAACGCTTTCTAAAAACTTGGACCGTTTCCTCGAAATTATCTGCGCCAACTTCGCCTTGCTCCATCTCCAAAAGCTCAAACAGATCTCTTTTCCCGCCGAAAACAATGTCGCTATTTGCGAGCAGCGCTTCATACCGTTCTTTGATTTCCGCCGTTGTTTTATCTTTGTTAAGGCTCGGCCGGTAATTGAAATCGAAATATACTTTTTTATGTTGTTTTTTTGCTTCCGCTGCTAATCGAATAGCAGTTTCGTAAGTCGCTTCATTCAACAAAGCCGTAATGCCGCATATGTGGACAAGATCAACGGCACGAACGGCTTCTACAATGGGATAATCGGCTGTCTCTGCTTTGCAAAAGGCGCTTTCCGAACGATTTTGATATGTCACCATGCTCGGCCGTTCTCCAAATCCCATTTCGACAAAATAGCTCCCCATAAATTCGCCTTTATAATGGATGAATTTATCGGAAATGCCATATTTATTGATCTGCGACCGCGCCATTGTCCCAATGCGATTGGCTGGAAGCGCGGTAAGCAGATACGTTTCAATCCCAAATGCGCCCAGACTCGCCAGCAAGTTGACACCTGTGCCAGTGATCTGGTAAGTCAATTGGTTCGTTTGTTCCAATAATTGTTTGCCGGGTGGTGTATAGCGGATATTCGCCTCACCATAAGATAAGATCTTCATCTTTTTTCACTCCTAGCTTACTTCACGATTTCCTTGCAAATGCGGTATAATTCTGCCACATCGGTTGCTCGCGTATTGCCAGTTTCCGAATCAATGATCGAGCTGTAGACATGTGGAATGATTTTTTTCACGCCAGCGTCATAAGCAATGCGAACGATTTCTTCAAAGTTATCCAAATCGATTCCGCCTGTAGGCTCTAATGCAAAATCGTTTTCTGCGCATGCTCGTGCTACAGCTTTGAACTCTTCGATGTGTGCCAGCCCTTTCATCGGGAAATATTTGATGGAACTCGCACCTAGATCTTTTAATAGTGCGATCGCTGTTTCGACAGGTACTTCGGCGGGTTCTGCTTGGCTGCTGAGCGGTCCGGTGGCGATGTTTACGAGACCCACTTTACCAGTCGGTGATACGAGCGCATTGACGAATGTTTCCGTTTGACCAAGCAAGGCGCGGGATGCACTTGCACCAGTAAAAACTTGATTGACATGCTGCGGCTGCAATTTTGCCGATACGCGTGTCACCATCTCACTTTGATTCGGATCACCAGCGCCGAGACCAACAGAAAGCGCATTATCGGTCGCTGCGATATATTCTTTCATGTCTTCGATCGCGGCTTCATCGGTATCATAATTTTTCGTAAGGACGCCAAGCACAACATGTCCTTCCGCAGCTTCATAGCATTCTTTCGCGTTTTCTACGGAGTTTGCTAATACATTCAAACAAATTCGGTCATTTAAAAAATTTGGTGTTTTTTGCATTACTTATTCCCACTTTCCATACTATTTTTTAGTCTTTCCGCGATTTTTTGTAGTTCTATATCGGTTACTGCTCGAATATCAAATTCGATAATGCCGTTATTAGCACGATATTCCCTTGTATAGACGGCTGGGCTCGTTTTTTTCAACTGCTCGATCAGCGGACGTGCTACGGCTGGATCATCCGTCGTAACGGCAGCACGATAGATATCGCGTCCTGCTCCGTCCTGGACGATTTCAGCTGACAAGCCCTCCAATTGGTTGACAGCCTCCACGAATGGCGCTAAACGTTTCTGCATGGATTCGCCTGACTCCGTTCCTTCTTTTAAGTACTGTTCGATTGCTGCCGTGAAGCCGATGATATTTTCTTTGCCGATTTTCATCGCTCTGCCGATGCCCTTGCCTTGTTCACGTACCCAACTAACCGGGATCTTTTTGCCGATCACAAGTCCTGATGACGGCCCTTCGATCGCTTTTGCACCACTATAGATGACTAGATCTGCTCCTAAGCGGTAATATTTTTCAAGCTCTTCTTCTGCTGCAGCATCAACGATCAGCGGCAATTGGTATTTTTTCGCGATCTGCGCCATTTCTTCGACTGAAAGCATACTTTTTTGAACGGTATGATGACTTTTGATATAAAGCAGTGCGGCCGTTTGTTCAGTGATCATCGCTTCGACGTGATCCGGCGCACACATATTCGCATAGCCGGCTTCTGTTACTTTACCGCCGCCAAGTTCTACCATTACTTCTACCGCTGTGCCGTAATCTACATTATGCCCTTTTGGAAGAATGATCTCCCGGCGTGTGATCCGCTCGGTGTAAGGGTGGTAGGTATGATAAGCATCACCTTTGCCAATAACTCCAGCGACTGATTGAGCAATTCCTGCTGAGGCGCTGGAAACAACGATCGCGTCTTCTGCTCCTACTAAATCGGCAATATAAGCACCTGTTTTTTTGACGAGATCGCTCATTTCAAAAAAGCTTTGTCCTGCCAGTTTCTGTAGTTCGGCTACATGATCGGAAATTTTTGATACGCCTAAAATCGTCATTTTTCCAGAAGCATTGATTACTTCTTTTAATTGATATTTATCATAGATTGCTTCTTTAGATGTCATAAATGGCCCCCCCAATAATTGCTGTTGTTGGTTTTATAAGTTGGTTGATCGTTCTTGTGTTCCCGTTAGAATCAACGAGTTCTTTGGAACCGCTTCCCACATTAAAAATCGTAATGTCAGCGTCGGCGCCTTTTTTCAATTCCCCTTTCCCCTTCAGTTTAAAACTTGCTGCTGGATGGGAAGTTACCATAGGAATGATTTCTGCCAGCGAATAGCCGACTGCTAATAATTTTTCCAATGTCGTCGCCATATTATATACCGGCCCGCTTTCGCGATTGCGGTGATATAAGTCTGTACTGATCGTATATGGTGTGATATGTTCTGCTTTCGCTGCTTCGGCGACATCAAAATTGAAACTATCTGTACCATGGCCGACATCGAAAATGATACCTTTCTCGTATGCTTCTTTTGCAAAATTTTTGATGCTGTGATTTTCCTTGTCGAAAATCCCGTTGGCTTTGCCATTAAAGCAATGTGTCACGATATCACCTTGTTCCAATTCTGCCAGGATGGTTTCTAATGTCGGCGGGTTTGAACCGATGTGGACCATAAGCGGCAAATCGACTTGCTGCTGGATCTTCTTTGCTTCCTCTAACGGCAAAATATCATTATCACCAACGACGGTCTTACTCATCCGTGCTTTCAAACCAACAATAAATGCTGGAAACGCTTTAACTTTCTCACGCACCAATTCAGCTTGGATATTGCGCATGTCCGATAATTCATCCTGCCGTACGATCCCTGTTTTAGAAATATTGATCATCGCAAAAACATTCGTTTTCACATCTTTCAATAACTGATGAAAACGATCCATGTTTTCTGCACCCGTAGAACCCGCATCAATGATCGTTGTCACGCCAGCTTTATAACCTTGTTCATCCGGCGAATCATAGTAAAGATCCATTTCTTCATAGCAATGAACATGATCATCGATCCAGCCTGCACTCACATAACTATCGCCATGTAGATCGATCACACGCTGCGCTTCTACTTCCAGATTGCTGCCGATCTCAGCGATTTTATCTGCTTGAATGGCAATATCAATGGTTTCTCGAGAAGGCGTACGTCCATTTTTTATCAAAATATCATACATCGTCATCCCTTCTTTCTCGTACATGATAACATTATAATGTTATCATGTAAAGAAAAAGCTTATCGTTAAACTTCATAGTGAATGCGATAAGCGTGAAGGTCGGTATTATAAAGGCCTAGCGAATATTCAATGATTTGTCCCGCTTCATTATATGAAAAACGGCGGCGTTCTAGCAAATGCGATGTTGCCGTCTTCAGAATTTCTTGTTCAGCTGCTGTCAACAGCTTGACATCGAATTCATCTTCAAAACGCGCGACTGTTTGACCATTTTCCTTCATTAATTGATAGAGCGATAATTGATCAAGCTGGGATTCGTTTATGCCATGATAAATATCGGCAAGGTAATGGGTATAGTAGATGAATGGTGCTCCGTCCAAATAATAGAGCCGCTTCACTTCTGTGACATTTCCTTGGAAAGCAACGCCCAGATCCGCGATTTCTTGTTTTTTCAGCGAGCGGATCGTTAAAATTTTCTTATCGACTTCCAGCCCTTCATCCGTCAAGATCGTAGAAAACGATTGGGCCTTCGCAAGTTTATTGAAAAGCCGGTTGCTGATGACTTTTGTACCGATCGCCCGCTGCTTTTCTAAATAGCCTTCCGAAACTAATAATTCGATTGCTTTACGGATCGTGATCTTGCTGACTTCGAACATCGCTTCTAATTCGTTTTCTGTTGGTATAAAGGAATCTACTGGGTATTTTCCTGTTAAAATATCTTTTTTGATTGCTTCGGAGATTGTTTGGTAAAGAATTGTTGTTTTTTTCATTCTGTTCTCCTTTCCGCGTCATTAGTCTATTATTTCCATAATTTGCCCAAAAATGCAATAGGGATCTTTTTTACAGACAAGTAATTAGACAAGCCGTTCATTCTATTGTACCATTTGAAGGATATCTATTTTGAAAGGACGATTATTTTTATGATTGCACTCTTACTTATTGCCGGCTTGCTAGTCGGAATGATGCTGCCTGTTCAGACATCCGTAAACAATCACTTAGGCAAATTCACCCGCTCTCCGCTATTGGCATCCTTTATCTCTTTTTCCGTCGGTGCTTTATTTTTACTTATTATCAACATAATCATCAATCCCGCGAAACTGACTTTTTCACAAGTTTCTGGCCATTATCCCCCTTATATCTGGTTTTTGGGAGGGCTATGCGGAATTATCTTTTTAACAGGAAATATTTTACTTTTACCGCGGCTTGGCGCTGCGATGACTGTTGTTACAACTGTGACTGGTCAAATGGTGATGAGCATCCTGATCGACTGGTTCGGTTTTTTTCATGCTCCCATTCACGGGATCTCGCTTGGCAGGATCATAGGCGTCATACTGATGCTCTTTGGGATTCTGTTGATGAACTATCTGCCGCGGGCAAAACGAAAAATCCAGACAACTGGTTCTTCTAAATGGTGGTTGATTGCCGGGTTTGGTTCTGGGTTATTGCCACCGATCCAAACTGCTGTAAACAGTCAGTTGCGCACAGCTGTCGATTCCTTTTTCCTGGCTTCCTTGATCTCTTTCGTAGTGGGTGTCATCATTTTAGCGCTTGTCGTAGCAATCTTCGTCCGCCGTTTTACTTTTTCAAAACGCAAGGATACAGGCGAAGAACTTCCATTATGGGCGTTTATCGGCGGCTTCCTCGGTGTAGCCTATGTGACAGCTAATATCGTGCTGATGCCGTATTTGGGCGTTGCACTTACGATCATGATCCTGCTTTGCGGACAAATGGTCATGGCGCTTTTGATCGATCATTTTGGGATGTTTTCGATTCCGAAACAGCAGATCGATAATAAACGGATCATTGGGATCTTATTTATTATTGTCGGAATCATACTGGTTCATAGTTTTTAATTATTTTCTTATCGGCCCATCTTAAGTTACTCCTAAATATAATAGGAGTAACTTTTTTTCAAATTCACTTGTGAATTTGTTAACATCTTCTAGACAATACCGCTGTAAATGCTATAATTAGTTCATAAACGAACAGAGGAGAAATGAAAATGTTCCATAAATATAAACCCCTTAATCTTTTCAGTAATTTTGCAGAAGCGGCAGAACGCTTTCCGCAAAGCCCCATGTATTTTGATGAAGTTTTACCCGCCTTCCCAGAGCTGCAGCTAGAAACGAACTACTTGGATTGTAAACAAGCGGTCATCCGCCGTGCTAGACAATTGAACGAAATTGGTGTTCAAAAAGAAGAAAAAGTCGTTATTTTCAAATCGGCTAAATTCGATACCTATCTCTTAGCAGTTGCTGTTTCTTATCTCGGCGCAGTACCGATCATGATTTCTCCTCATTTCCCCGCCGAAACAATGGATATCTTAGTTGGCCGGTTAGACGATCCATGGTTGATCAGTGATTCCCACACTGCTACTAAATGTAGTGAACTGAAAAATCTTTCTGCTGACAAATTGATCGCATTGTCCGAGCTTCTGGAAGTCACCAGCCAAAAGCCATGCGAACAAGTTTTCCTTCCGAAAGATATGATTTCTTATATGACACATACATCTGGCACGACTGGTGTTCCCAAATTGATTGCTCACTCGGCTAATTCGATGGGCTGGCGCACAAAATTGCAAAAAAATGTGCTTAGCTGGATCGATAAAAAAGGCTTAGTCGCTTTCCACATTTCACCCGTCCATTCCCGCTACAACATTGGCATATCTTCGCTCATGATAAAAGGCTTTCCGCTCCTTGCGATCGCAAATCCTTCTTTAGATAATGTGGAACAGACCTTATTGAAATATAAGCCGAAAGCGTTGGAAACACACCCAAATCATTTTGTACAATGGGTCTCTTTGGCAAAACGCAAACCAGAAGTATTTGCCAGCTTGAAATATTATCACTCTACTTTTGATGCGATCAATAAAGAAACAATGTCCGCTTTTCTACACTGTTCTTCCTATAAACATCCCGTCTTTCTGCAAATTTATGGACAAAGCGAATGCGGTCCGATGATCATTCGCCCGCATACCAAACGTTCGCTAAGGAAGACGAATGCACGCGCAATGGGTCTAGGCATGCCAAATCTGACAAAAGCACGAATCGTCGATACTGATGGAAATGTTGTCCCAGCCGGTACAAGTGGCAATATCCAATTGCTTTCTAAAGGACGCGCACTCACTTATTTCAAAGAAGACGCCCGCTTCCAAGAAAATGTGTACGGCAAATGGTGGGATAGCGGCGATTATGGTATGAAAGACCGCTTTGGTATTTTGTACTTGCAAGACCGTCAAGTCGATTTGGTAGAAAACATTGAAAGTACACTTGCGATCGAGGACAAACTGCTTGATGAACTGGATTTTCTAGAAGAAGTCGTGATCATTCGCGGAAAAGAGGGAAGCCCGCAGCCGATCCTTGCTACCCGAGAAGGAATGGAAATGAATTGGGACGCGTGGTTTGAGAAAATTTCTGACTTACCGCACCTGAATCAGCCGATCTTGATGAGATCTGAAGAGATTCCGCGCACAGCGACCATGAAAGTACAGCGCCTACGCTTGGAAAAAGAACTAACAGAAGCTTAATAAATCGAAAAAAGAAGCCGAGTGTTGTGATGGCTTCTTTTTTCATTTTCCATAAAAAAAGACAGCCACAAAACGCGTGACTGTCAACTACAAAATAAATGAGTTAGTAAACTTTACCCGTTTATTTGGTTCGTTAATCTATTATTTGTATACTTTTATTTTTACTTTTTTACGTCCCCATTTTTTCGCTTTCGCTACGGTCTTCATGTGGACATCGATTTTCTTTCCTTTGATCGCGCCGCCAGTATCACCAGCCACAGCATAGCCATAACCTGGGATATAAACTTTGCTTCCAAGACGAATAACTTTAGGATCTACGGCAATTACACGTGGATGTTTTTTTAAGTTGATACCTTTTGAAGTAATGTGACCCATTCCTTTTTGTTTGTAGGAATAAGCACTAGCATTGACAGTGATCGTTTTTGCTTTCTTCGGTTTCGCATCTACATTTACGGAGTGAGGAACTACTAATGCTAATCCCAACACGACTATACATAATAACCCAACTAGACCTTTTTTAAAATTCAATATCGTTACCTGCCTTTTTTTATTTTACGTTTCGTATAAGATTTTTTAATCTTACCATTTAAATATTGCGGCAAGGTTACGAAACGAAAGCAATTTGACGACTTTATTTGTGCAGGACCACACATTTTGTAACAAAACTAAATAAAAACCTCGTTTTCCGGTGTTATTCCACGAAATTGTTCACAAAATCTCCACATTTGCTACATGTTTTTTATGCTATACTCAAAAAAGGGAAAAAAGGAGGAAATGAAATGAATCCACGCAAACCAGAGTTTATTTTAACACTTATTGGAGGAATCACAGGTATCATTGCTGCTATTACTGGAATGATCGGAGCAAGTGCTTCTAAAATGATCGGTAATTCAACTGACATGCAAAGCAGTTTGGAAATGTCTAGCAGTGATATCCAGCAATTCGATTCTATCGGTAGCAAGCTGATGATTTTAGCTGTTATTGCTTTGATCGTTGCAATCATCTTATTTGTACTTTCTTTTCAGATCAAGAAGAATGCAAAAATGTTCGGTATCATCATTTTAATTCTTAGTGTCGCAGGATTTTTCTTACTGCAATTTTTATGGATCGTTCCTGGTGTTTTAGGAATCATTGCCGGGATTTTATGCCTAGCGCGTAAAGTTACACTTTAACTTTCATGGTCACCCTCCTAATATATGGGTAGGGTGATTTTTTATGCCCACTATTCCTAATTTCAAAGAAAATAGAAATATTTTTGTTTTTTATGTAAAAATATTGTAATATATGGTATCATCATTCTTGTAAGCTTTTTGCTTTCTTAAAAATAAAATATCGTTTTCTATGCGTTATTTTCATCATAAATATCTACCCCCTGGGAGGGATTACTTTGAAAAAATCACTATTTTTCTTGATTTTCATCATTTCCATTGTACTCCTTGCTGGTTGTTCTCAAAAAAATGATACCCCCGCTACATCTGATTCATCGAGTAGCAAACAAGAAAAACAGGATAAGCAAACAACTAGTAAAAAAGACAAGGAGAAATCTCAGCCAGCTCGCGCGACAGGCGACAAAGAGAAGGCTGAACCAAAAGTCAAGGAAGATACGAAAGCTCCTGCTCAAGATGCCAAGCCCTTAACAGAATCACAAGTTATCGAAGCAGTAAAAGGTCAAGTGGATGCTGCCATCTCACTGCCACAAGTAGTACCGCTTTTAAAAGAAGGCAATCATCTTACTGCAAAGACCAGCGGCGATTTCAACAATTATACGGTCACATTCTTTGAGAGTGCTCAGCCGATTCCAATCAATAATAAGAAATTGAATGATCCTAAAGCTGCGCTAAAAAACAGCGTTGTAATGAAAAAAACTTACGCTTCCATTGATAAAGCGCAGGCGGCTATCAATTTTGAAAATTACAGCAATACCGGGAGCAATCCTGTTAATTTAGGTTCTGGTATCCAAGGTTATTCGGATGCCGGTGCAGGTCAAAAATATTTGTCCTGGAATGAAGGCAGATGGGCTATCTCCGTCCATTCTTCTACGATCGATGCAGAAGCAAATCTGGCACTTGCACGAAAAACCGTTGCTTTATTGAATAAACTGACATTGCCGATACCACATCAATTCGGTAGCATTATTTTCAATCTCAATGAAGATGACCATAATATTATGTGGCAAGAAGGAACCGTGGTCTATTCGATTTCCGGAAAAGAACCAATCAAGATTTTACAAGAAGCTTTGCATTTTGATAAATGATCGAAAAGCTGTGACGATTCTCATTGTTACAGCTTTTTCATGTTTTCGTTTAATTTCGACGAATTCTGTATGATATAATTGATTTCTAAACAGCTTTTGTCGAACTTAAAAATGGATTAAAGGGGTTTTTACAGAATGCAACCAAATAAGACACTCGCAAGGAATCTAAAAAATCGGCACATCCAACTTATTGCTATCGGTGGCGCGATCGGAACGGGATTATTTTTAGGTTCAGGAAGAGCTATCCATCTTGCTGGTCCATCGATTTTATTTGCCTACTTGATCACGGGGATCATCTGCTTTTTGATTATGAGAGCATTAGGCGAACTATTGTTATCTAACACAGAATATCACTCTTTCGTGGAATTTGTTCATGACTATTTAGGCAAAGGAGCAGCATTCGTAACGGGCTGGACCTATTGGTTCTGCTGGATCTGTATCGCTATGGCAGACCTTACGGCAGTTGGGCTTTATATTTCTTTCTGGTTTCCAAGCGTACCTCAATGGATTCCTGGATTGATCGCGTTGCTTATTCTTTTGATCATGAACCTGGCAACGGTCAAGCTCTTTGGAGAAATGGAATTCTGGTTTGCGTTGATCAAGATCATTGCGATCTTGGCATTGATCGCAACGGGGATCGTTTTGATCGTCTTGCATTATCCTACTAGTACCGGACATGTGGCGATCAGCAACTTATATAGTCATGGCGGCTTCTTTCCGAATGGGTTTCATGGTTTTGCACTCTCTTTCCAAATGGTCGTTTTCGCCTTTGTTGGGATCGAACTGGTTGGTCTGACTGCTGGGGAAACAGAAAATCCGGAAAAAACACTGCCAAAAGCGATCAATAATATCCCGCTACGGATCTTGATCTTCTATATTGGCTCGTTGTTTGTGATCATGAGCGTCTATCCTTGGAATAAAATCAGCATTTCAGAAAGTCCGTTTGTTCAGGTATTTACTACTGTCGGCGTTATCGCAGCGGCGGGCATCGTCAATTTTATCGTTCTTACTTCTGCCGCTTCAGCTTGCAACAGTGCTGTATTCAGTACCAGCCGTATGGTTTATTCACTGGCGATGGAAAAAAACGCCCCGCAGACGCTTAGCAAGATCAATAAACGTCATGTACCGTCACGGGCATTATATTTTTCTGTTACCGTCATCTTTATTGTTATCGCGTTGAATTACTTGATTCCAAGTGCGGAAACAGTCTTTACATTGATATCCAGTATTTCAACCGTCTGTTTCTTGTACATATGGGCCGTGATCGTGATCTGTCATTATAAATATCGCAAAACAATGGCACCGGGAGCGAAGAAACACCGTTTTAAATTACCGTTTTTCCCGATTTCCAATATCGTGATCTTGGTATTTTTAGCAGCCATTCTGGTCGTGCTAGCATTCTCGGCGGAAACAAGGCTAGCGCTCTTTATCACACCTGCGTGGTTTATCTTACTGCTTGTGGTTTATACGTTTGTAAAGAAACGAAATCAATCCGTTAAATAGAAAAAGTCCTCCAAGGCTGTTGCTTTGGAGGACTTTTTCTTTATTTTGCTGCTTTATCAGTAACGTACATTTCTTGATACGTATTGTAAACTTCTGGATCTAAGCTATAACCTTGAAGACGTTTGTTGACTGGATTGAGTGAATAACGGAAAAGTGTCGGTACAACTGGTGCATCTTTTACCATCAGTTCTTGCCATTTTTTGTAAACATCCGCACGATAAGCCGTATCGAAGGCTTTTTCAGATTGACCTTCTGCCAGTAGTTTGTCATTTTCTTTACTTACATATCGGCTATAGTTGAAAGCTGATGTGCGGCTGTAAAGTCCTGCTGGGTTAACGTCTGTGCCTGTTCCCCAAGCGCCTAAGTAAATGTCGATATCTTTGTCATCTTTTTCGATTCGATCATAGAAGGAGTTGAATTCCATCAAGCGGCCGTCTGTCAATTCTACATGGATACCGATGTCTTTCCAGTTTTGGATGTAAAATTTAGCTAGCGGTTCAGCGATCTTGTCTCCGGACATCGAAGCAAGGTGGATAACAAGCGGTTTGCCGTCTGGAGTCAGTAGATAGCCATCTTTGTCTTTCTTCGTATAGCCAGCATCAGCTAGCAATTTCTTCGCTTTTTTAGGATCATAGGTGTAGCCTTTCAGATCTTTATCATAGAAAGAAGTGAAGTTCGGGATGATCAGGGAGTTAGCCGGAGTACGCAAACCTTTGTAGAGTGATTTACCTACTTCTGCATTGTTCATCGCATACGCCATAGCCTGACGAAGTTTCGGATCGGCCATTTTGGCATTTTTATCCATTACGTTCTCTTGTTTTTCCTTGTCATAATGTCCTAGCTTGAAACCTAGATAGCTGTAAGAAAGATCATTGTCCCCTAGGAAAGTGACATTGCTAGGTACTTTTTTAGGGTCATATTGTGCGGTCGGATACGAGAGCGCTAGATCATATTTCCCTTGCTTCAAGGATTCATTGATCGTATCTGGACTTGCGACAGACAAGTTCACGCCTGCTAATTTTGGTTTGCCAGCATAGTAATGTTCATTTGCTACAAATTTGACAGATTCGCCGGTAACCATTGATTTGATTTTAAATGGTCCATAGCCGACTGGGTTTTTACGAACGGGGTCAGAAGCGCTCATTTTTGCAACTGGGATGCCTTTAAATGCAGCTTTTTGGATTGGGTAAGACCATAAGCCGGCACGTAAGGTTGGATTGGCTGCTTTGTATGTGAGTTCGACAGTTTTATCGTCTACTTTTTTGATTCCCGAAATCTTATCTGCTTTACCTGCATGATAACCATCCATGCCTTCGATCCCGCTAAAAGTATCATCATAACGAACGCCGTCATAATCTTTATTACCGATAACTTCAAATGCAAATATGTAGTCATCCGCTGTAACTGGTTTTCCATCTGACCATGCTAATTTATCATCGAGAGTAACGGTCACTTTTTTATTGTTGTCAGAGAATTTGATTTTCCCTGCCCCGTTATTGGCGATATTATAATCTTTATCTAAACCGAAAAGTGATGGATAAAAGAAACTTTCAATTTCTTGATCCGGAGTACCTTGTGTGAAAGCCGGGTTTAAGATCCCTTGGAACGGCGTATCGGATACGAGTGCTACATTAGCAACACCGTCCGCTTTTGCCTTCCCGTCTCCCTTAGTAGCTAATGGGAAGTCTTTCTTCACTTCTTTCGTTTTATCACTTGAGCCCGAGTTCCCGCCACAAGCTGCAAGTACAAGCAACACACCAATGATGATACTGATCAAACTGATTCTAGTTCTTTTTTTCATTCTATTCCCTCCAATTTTTTATGATTGTCTTTGACGAGCATCGGTCGCACGTTTAATGGATTGTCCGACAAAATTGATACTCAGCATAAGCACTAATATTAATAAACAGGCCGGCAGCCACATCCACCAATAACTTTGAATGATATCGGGGTCCGTCGCATTGCTGACCAGTGTTCCTAAACTTGGGGTGCTGTCCGGTAGTCCAAAACCGAGATAACTTAATCCCGTTTCGATTCCGATATTTCCAGCTAGCGTCAGCGTAAAGTTGACAATTATCAGGGAGCTGAGGTTAGGCAATATCTGGAAAACGATGATCTTCCAATTTGCCGTTCCTAATGTCTTGGAAGCATTCACATAATCGGCTTGGCGCTCAGATAATACTTTGGCGCGGATCAGCCGGGTTTTTCCTACCCAGAGAAAGAGTGTCATGATCCCGATAAAAGCCCAGATGGAATAATTGGGAATGATCGTTACGACCACGATGATCATCATTAGCATCGGCAAAATATAAACAAAATCAACTAAACGCATGATCAAATTGTCTAATACCCCGCCGAAATAGCCAGAAATAAGTCCCAGAGTAAGTCCGATGACCGCGGAAAAAAGGGTAATGCAAAAGCCGATCGTAAAGGAATTGCGCGCGCCGATGATCAGCTGACCGAAAATATCGCGTCCTGCTGTATCCGTTCCTAACCAATGGGCGGAACTTGGCGCGCTTTGGAGTGCTAATAGATCGACATGTGTGACCGTATCTTGATTGACCACGAAGATCGAACCATAGATAACGACGATAAAAATGGCTAGAAAAACAAGCGAGATCATCGCCATTTTATCTTGAAAAACTTCCCTAATTAAGATCCGCATGCTCGAAGGAGCTTTCTGATTTTGTTCCAGTAATACTTCGCTTTTTTCAATTTCCATCGTTTTCACTTCCTTTCTCTTAATCGACGCGGATGCGCGGATCGATCAAGCTGATGATAATATCGCTTAACAGTGTTCCCAGCAGTGTCAACAGCCCGGAGATCATCAATAATGCCGTGACGACCGGGAAATCACGCTGGGTGATGGAAGATAAGAACAGCTGACCTAGCCCTGGATAACTGAAGATCTGCTCGATAAAAATATTGCCGGCAATGACGCCTGTGATCTCTAAACCTAGAAAGGCAGCAATCGGCAACATGGAATTGCGCAAAATATGCCGACGATAGACTTTGGATTCCGGAACGCCCTTGGATCGGGCTAGTTTTACAAAATCTTTCGGCTTCGTATCAATGATCTCATTGCGCAAAAACTGGATCGTCGTCGTCGTTTGCAGAAAGGCGATCGTAACGGCGGGCAGCAGCAAATGATAGAACTTACTCATAAAATAGCCGAACGTTCCTTTCACTGCATCCGGTGAAACACTTCCGGATGTTGGGAAAAGATTCAGCACAAATCCGAAAACGAACAGCATCAGCAAAGCGAATACAAAGATCGGCATCGCGTAACTCAAATAGTTATAACCGACAACAAATTTGTCGATCGTCCGGTCTTGATACCGACCACTCAATATCCCTAGTGGAATAGCGATCGCATAAGTAAGGATAAGACTGACAACACCAAGCCAGAAAGTGTTCATGATCCGATCACCGATAATATTGACAACAGGAACCTGGTGACCGTATGATATGCCCAAATCACCATGCAGCAACTGCAAGATCCAATGGTAATACTGGGTATACCACGGATCGTTCAATCCGAGCGACTGCCTGATCTCTTCCAGACGGGCAGCACTTAAATGCGGGTTGCTGCCAATCATTCCAGATAACGCATCTCCCGGCATCAATTTTGCCAAGACGAAAATCAAGATACTCAAAATAAGTAACTGCGGCAGCATCACAATGATACGCCTCACAATAAATTTCCCCATCAGTAACTCCCTCCTTGCGGCAATGCAACATAATGCGACTCGCTGACTTGTTTTAGAGGATAAGGGAGCCCTTCCTGGTCAAAAAATTCACCTTGTCTTGTTTCAAACGCCTTTAAAGTGTTTTGCCGCAGCAAATGTTGCTGTTCTCGTTTTTTAGGATCGATATTTGGTATTGCGGCGATCAAACGTTGGGTATATATATGCTCAGGATGTTCGTAAATATCTTCCGCCACGCCCGACTCTACCAGACGACCGCGGAACATGATCCCGATCTCATCACACATATGGCGCACGATTCCCAGATCATGACTAATAAATAAGTATGTAAGCTGGAATGTTTCTTGAATCTCTTTCATAAAGTTGAGTACTTGTGCTTGCACGGAAACATCCAGTGCTGACACGGGTTCATCTGCAATGATCAGCTTCGGCTTCAACGTCAGGCTTCTGGCGATTCCGATCCGTTGACGCTGTCCACCTGAAAATTCATGCGGATATTTATAGATCACATTAGGATTCATTCCGACTTTTTCCAAAATATCCTGCACATAGAGCTGTTCTTCTTTTTTCGTCATTTTTTCGAAATTCCGCAGCGGTTCTGCAATGATATCGAGCACCCGTTTTTTGGGATTCAGTGAACTATAAGGATCTTGGAAGATCATTTGGATATCACGGCGCAATGGATGCCTGTTTTGATGCATCAGCTGCTTTAGATCCTGTCCTTCAAACGAAATATCTCCGCTGGTCGATTTTGTCAGTCCTAAGATCGCCCGCCCAGTCGTGGACTTCCCGCAGCCGGATTCTCCGACCAGCCCATAGGTCTTACCTGCTTCGATATCGATCGACAAACCATCTACTGCTTTAACATGTCCGACCGTTCGCTTTAGAAGACCGCCGCGGATCGGGTAATGCACTTTCAGATCTTTTATTTGTAATAACGCCATTTAAAGTCCTTCTTTCTGTTCATTTTCCGTCCGAAAGTGAAAATGTTTCCAGCATGTACATCGTACGAAATGGCCTTCAGAAAGTTCATGCAATTCTGGATTTTCTTCATGGGCTTCGGCATCGATCCACGGAATCCGCGGGGCAAAACGACAATGTTTACGATCGATATCTTGCAAAGCTGGCACTACTCCTTCAATGACATGTAAGTTTGCTTCTTTTTCTGCCACTTGTGGCATGGAATTAAAAAGCGATCTCGTATACGGATGTTTCGGATCATCGAACAACTCTGCCACCGGGGCAAGCTCGACGATTTCTCCTGCATACATCACTGCAACGCGATCAGCCATTTCTGCTACTACACCTAAATCATGCGTAATCAAAATAATGCTGGAATCATATTCGATTTTGATCTGGCGCAGCAGCTCCAAGATCTGTGCTTGAATCGTTACGTCTAATGCAGTAGTCGGCTCATCCGCAATAATGACGGAGGGATTATTGATCATCGCGATCGAAATAACGATCCGTTGTCGCATACCGCCAGAAAGTTCATGCGGATAGCGTTTATATAACGCTTCCGGTTTATCAAAGCCTATCTTCCTAAGCAGATCACATACCGCTTGATACTTGGCTTTACTTGATTGATTACTATGATAATCCAAGTTTTCTTCAATTTGTTTTCCAACGGTCATCAAAGGATTGAGTGCTGTAAGCGGATCTTGAAAAATAATACTGATACCGGAACCGCGAATTTTATTCCATTCTCTATCAGAAAATTCAGTTATTTTTTCTTCATGAAAAAAAATATCCCCGCTGATGCGTGTATGGAGTGGGTCGTGTAATTTCATCAGCGCCAAAGCAAGCGCGCTTTTTCCACAACCTGATTCCCCCACAATCGCGATCGTTTCGTTGGGATAAATGTCAAGGCTCACGTTATCAACTGCTGCATAGTAGTTGTTATCGATCCGAAATGAAGTTGTTAAATTTCTAACTTCTAAAACTGCTCCCATTTATCATTACCTCTTCTCTTTATAGCGATCCATTATTTCGTTTGAAATATCTGAATATTACATAATTAAGATAAACCAATTACAATTAGTTGTCAATAGTTTTTCACGACATTAAAAAACGCCTATTTTTTGTAACCTATTTCATAAAAATCGATATTTTTTGTAGTTTTTATTATATTTACTTGTATATTTTTGTAAAAACAGTTTCAGTGAGGAATTAAATATTTCTTTTAATTTATAAATAAAAAAACTACTTTGCCCACTATTTTTCTATAAAATATTTTTTATTACCTCACATATTCATGTTTTTTTAATCAAAAAAAAGAACTTCCTTTATCGGAAGTTCTCGAAATTTCATTATTTCATTGTATGCACGATAAGTCCAATGTGGGTAAAGTAGTTCATGACACCGAATGCTACAAAGACAATCCCGGCAATAAGCCAAAGGATTCGGATCCATTTAACAAGCCCGGCGGATGGCTGCGGATTTAATATAAATGGAAATAGCGCAGCGCCGACTCCTGTGATCGCATATAGCAAAGAAATGAAACTGGCTTCTATAAATGGATAATTTGCTAACAGTCCCGAAATCGGTTCTTGAGGCGGTGCAGCGAATAGCTGAAAGCCGACACCTGCAAAGCCGATCGCAATCAGTGCTAGACCCATCGCAGCTCCGAAGTAAGACAGCGGTTTTAATAGATAGGGCAAATCGGTTGCTAACCGTTCGGAAATCGCTTTGCCGTCTCCTTCCTCTACTCCTGCCCTGCGATAAGCACTAACGCGCCTAAATAAGAGCACGGTGGCGCCAAGCAGTAAAACTCCAAATGCGAAGACTGGCTCACCGAAAATGATGTCATCGAATGGGAATCCGATTTTTGACAGCGGCCATGTGAGCGACATATGGGCGCCCGTTATCGTCAAAATAACCCCTAATATCCCAAAGCCTACTGCCCAGCCTTCTAAAGGACTAGCTTTTCCCTTTTTGATGTGCGAACCAAATCGTAAAATCAGTAATAGTGCTACCCCTGTTGATACTGACATGATGGTGTTGTATACTGCCGTAACAGACCAATTAATAACCATTATCGACCCCTCCTTTTGATTTCGCTTACATCTTAAATATAGCAGTAACTTACTTATTGCGCTCACTTTCTGCTTATAAAAAAAGCCCTCTTCATCAGAGAGCTTTCAGACTAAAGAAAAACACTATTTTAATCATTTCCGGGCTATTCCCAGCTTGGCGAAAAATGATTAGATTCTAGGCAAAGTCGAGTACCGAAGCAGAGCGTACTTATGTACGTGAGCATCGGAACACAGACTTTAACGACGAAGATGAGCGTTTTTCGTCAAGCTGAGCCCTCTTCATCAGAGAGCTTTTTCCATATCAGCGGCTGCTGAATTTTCTTCTAAAGGTGCCCGTCAACCAACTACCAATAAATGCTACCATAATAACTAATAGATAAGCATTGCCGATTACGAGTGCACTGAAGAATGCTCCCACCAGCAGAGCGACTAAGCTGACAATAAATACGAACCGAAAACGGATACGATAACTATTCGGCCATTTGTATAGAAAAATTTGAGCAGCGATAAATGAAATAATAAATAAGATTATCAACACGGTTTCATTTCCCATCGTCTTCCTCTCCTTTATGCTTCTTGTTCTGCTTCTCGCTGCGCTTCCAGTTCTAATTGTTGTTTCTCAAAGATTTTAAAGAACGGATAATAGATTGCAAGTGCGATACATAGATTGATGATCGCTAAGATCGCAGCTCCAATACTCCAGTTTGTACTCATCATCGCACCAAGCGGCCCGATCATGGTAAATGGCAGCTTGGCCATCATCATTGGGACAAGCCCTAAGATCGTTGCGATGTAAGAAATAATCGTCAAGACGATTGGTGTCAAAATGAAGGGAATAATCAAAATGGGATTCATCACGATCGGTGTACCAAATACGATCGGCTCATTGATGTTGAAAATACCTGGAACGATCGTCAGCCGGCCCATCTGTTTTACGAACTTCACTTTTGATGTCAGGAACCAGATCGCAAGTGCGATCGTAGTTCCGGAACCACCGATTTGGACAAACCATTGTAGGAATTGTTCTGTAAATAAGTTTGGCAAGTGTGCCGCAGAACCGCTTTTTTCAAAAGCATCCATATTTTCCAAAATAGCGGAATCCCACATCGGCCGAATAATTGGACCGAGAACTGCCTCGCCGTGGATACCGAATGACCAGAATAACTGGATCAAAAGAACAGTCAACAAGCCTCCAAATAGGCTGTTTCCGACTAATAACTGCTTGAGCGGACTTACTAATAATGTGACGGTACTGTTAATGTCAAAATGCAGACCATAGCGGATGATCGCGAATAAAATAATAATGACAAATGTCGGGATCAATGCGGCAAAGGACTTGGATACAGCAGGAGGAACACTGCTCGGCATTTTGATCGTGATGTTTTTTTGAAGCAGAAAACGATAGATCTCAACGGAAATAATGGCAGTAACAATTGCTCCAAATAGGGAAGTAGAACTTAGATCGCCAATCGACAAATAGCGACCCGCATCGATCACTCCCTTTACATTATCCGTTACTTGGATAGGTACCACTACACTTATCAAAAAACCAAGCGTTGACAGCAATCCGGAACTGAGCGGATCTACTTTATAGGATTCTCCCAAAAAATGCCCAACACTGAATGCAGCATACAATGCCATTACACCAACGGTAAATCGAAACGGAATATCGAGGATTGGTCTGATCGGGGCGATCCACTCTTCATAACCATTGATCGGCAAGTTAAGGAAAATAACGAACAAGGAGCCAACCACCGTAAGCGGCAATGTTGAGATCAAACCATTTCGGATAGCGACCAAATGTCTTTGCTTTCCGATTCTGTCAGCAACTGGTAGAAAATATCGCTCTAAAAAACTCATGATTCTGTGCATAATTATTTACTCCTTTTTTTAGAAATGTAAGTAAGCGCTTTTACAGTTGCATGATAACATTCCAAATTTTAGAAGTAAATGCTCGTAGCAGTGCGATGTCACTTTTCCAATTCAAGATGTCACAAGAAAAAGAATTGTTACAAATCGATAACGTTTGATCATGCTGACAAAGCCTTTATTTCCAATGCTTACCTTTCTATTTATTCGTTGCTTTTTTAAGTCAGAAGCAAAAATCTCGTCAAAATGTCACACCTTGTTACTTTTTTGTATTCTGTCTCTTTTTCACCGGTTTGTCACAGAAAAATCATTTCGCTGATTCTGCTTTCTTTTTCCGCACTTCTTTTGCCAAATATTCGACTGTATAAAGTGCTGGCACTTGCGAAGTAATGTCACTGTCGCCGATACTTTCGGTCGAGATGTAATAAGGGATATTGATATCGGAAAGTCGGGCGATCGTCGAGTTGGCACTATTGGTGATCGAAATGATCGAGCTGTTGCTCTCAATAAAATGATTGAGATAATTCGTGATACTTTTCGTTTTCCCACCTACTGAAAGGGCGATCACACAGGTTTTTTCGGCCAATCCTTTATTGAAAAAGGAAACGGGATGGTTCTCCGGGTCTTCGATACTGAAAGCCATACTGAAGATAGAAGAAAAATACAGCGCGCCGTACTCGGCAATGATGTTCGAGGAACCTGAGCCAATGAAGACCACAAGATCTTTATCCGCTAGCAGATCAGCTGCAGCATCGATTCGTTCTTGATAAAATGATTCAGAGCTTCGCTGGATAAAATTCATAAAGGCGGATTCATCGACGGTATGTGTTTTCGGGATTTCTTCCATTTCTTCTAAGTAGATGCGCAGTTTGATTTTAAACTCGGAAAATCCGGCACAATCAAATTTTTTACAAAACCTAAGAATGCTTGCCGTACTACAATGGGTTGCTTTTGCTAAGTCACGGATTCGCATCAGTACGACTTTTTCTAAATGAGAGGTCACATATTTATATATTTCCACATCAATATTGCTTAATTCTGGATTATAATTCAGGAACAGCATATCTTCACCTTGCTTTCTGGGCTTTTTCTCGTCATTCTACCCCATACTACTATAGTTTTACTTATTTAAAAAGAGCAGCACGTATTGTGCTGCTCTTTTAGCGAACGATCGCGCGACTTTTATCAGCCGCAAAATCAGCAATCGTTTTTTCATCAAATGGGTTGATATCACCGTGGATACTATGCTTTAAACCTGCTGCTGCAGTTGCGAATTTCACCGTTTCATCCGGTCGCCATTCGGAAAGGATACCGTGGAGGACTGCGGCAGTATAAGCATCACCGCCGCCGACACGATCCACGATTGGGTAGATCGCATACTCTTCAGATTCCCAGCACTCCCCTTGTGTCCATAAATGTCCCTGCAACAAATGATGCGAGGCAGAAATCACGGTTCGCTTTGTTGCATAGAAGAGTTCGATATTGGGAAATTTATCGTGCATTGCTTGATAATAATCCTTGGTCTCGCTTGGGATCTCAAAGAATGCTACAGCGTCCATCTGACCTGCCGAGCAGTAATCCACTAAAGGTAGCAGTTGCTGATAGGCTCGTTTCGCTACTTCAAGTTTCCAAAGTTTGGCGCGGTAATTCATATCGAAGCTTATCTTGATGCCGTTTCGCTTGGCTTCGCGAATGATTTTTACTACCACTTCCAACCAGAATGTCGATAAGGCGATCGTGATGCCTGACACATGCAGTACCCGAATATCTTTCAAAAGTTCTGATAGATCCCAATCCATTGACTTGTGCCTGGCAAAACTGGAATGTTGGCGGTCGTACACCACACTAGGAGCTTTCAGCGCTGTGCCGCTCTCTAAATAATAGGTTCCCAACCGATCGCCTGCTTCTACCACAAACGCGGTATCCACCTGATGGCGCCATAAATGTTCTACTGCCATTTTCCCGATCGGATTAGCCGGTACGACTGTTGCGATTCTGGTTGGATGGCCTAGTTTCGACAAATTAACAGCAACGTTTGCTTCCGCTCCGCCAATATGGATATCCAGAGCGGTCGTTTGCGAAAATGGGATACCTTGTTGCGTCGATAAGCGCATCAGCATTTCGCCGATTGTTACAACTTGTTTCATGCTGAATCGCCCCGTTTAGCCTTTTGGAAAGCCTCGGAATAAGCTCTTGCAAGGTCGGTCACTGCTGCAAAATCATTCTGTTCTGCCGGAGCAGTTAGATTACCGCCCACACCGACGGCAACGGCGCCAGCATCGATCCATTCTTTTATATTATCTGTACTCACTCCGCCGCTCGGCATCATGCTGACATATGGAAATGGTCCTTTGACTGCTTTGATATAAGAAGGTCCAAATACATTGCCCGGAAAGAGTTTGATGATATCTACACCATAAGTCAATGCAGTTTGCACTTCTTGTGGGGACAAACAACCTGGTAGATAAGGGACTTGATAGAGATTGCATAATTTCGCCGTTGCTTTATCAAAGGTAGGACTCACGATGAAAGAAGCACCTGCCAAAATGGCGATCCGGGCAGTAGTGGCGTCCAAAACGGTTCCGGCACCGATCACAATGTCGTCGTCAGCATATGCTGCTTTTAATTTGTGGATCAACTGATCTGCGCCCTCGATCGTGAACGTGATTTCCAGTACGCGGATATCGCCAGCTACGATAGCTTCACAGGTGCGAAATGCTCTCTCGATCGACTCTCCGCGAACAACTGCGATCACACCTTTTTCTTCTAATTGTTTCAAAATCCCTACTCGTTTCATTCTAACATCTCCAAATCTGATTCTTTTAACTTAATGCAATGAAGCCGATCTCTTCGCCTGCCGTGTATGTCGCTTTTTGTTCTTTCGGCATTGCTTTGATCTTATCCATATTCGTGATAACTACCATGATCGTAATATCTTTTCCAGCAGAAGCTACTTCGGCGATATCCATAGAAGCGATCTGTGTTTTTGTTCCCACCTTATCACCAACTTGGATAAGCGTTTCAAATGGTTTACCTGCTAAGCTAACAGTGTCGATCCCCATATGGACTAATACTTCTACCCCAGAAGGTGTGGTGATCCCGATCGCATGCTTTGTCGGGAAGATCGTGCTGATTACTCCGGCTACTGGCGCAAATACCTCATTTCTATCTGGTTTGATCGCATAACCATCGCCAAGTGCTTTTGATGCAAATGCTTGATCTGCTACTTGTTCCAGCGCTATATATTCTCCAGTTGTGACTGCAGCTAATTCTAATTCTGTTTCCTCACTTTTTTCGCTTTCATCGTCAGCAGGTTTTTTCACAAGGAAAATACCAGCCACGAAGGAAACAGCAATCGCAATAATGATACCTAAGACAGCGAAGATAAAGTATTTACCGATATAGGCCGGCAAACTGAAAATACTTGATAAAATATAACCATAGATCCGAACGCCAAAGGCACTGATAAAGGCAGAAGCCACGGCACTACCGATCGTTGCTGCTAGTAATGCTCGTTTATATTTAGTCAAAACACCGAAGAGAGCTGGTTCTGTGATTCCAAGCAGTCCAGAAAGTGCGGAAGAAATAATAACCGATTTTTCTTGTTGCGTTTTTGCTTTGCGGTACATCGCAAGTGTTGCACCGGTGATTGCCATATTTGCCATGAACATCATTGGCATCAGCATATCGTAGCCTTGATTCGCAAAGTTTTGCAATGCGATCGGTGTCATCGCGTGATGCAGACCGGTAAGAATAGCAACTGGTCGAATCGCACCAACGACGATACCAGCCACGATCGGAGAAATTTTAAACAAGCCTTGAACGATCCAAGCAAGTCCGTCGCCTAAATAAATGCCGATCGGTCCAATAATAACTAAGGCAATCAAACCACCAATAAATAAAGAGAATGTCGGTGTGAAAACTGTTCGCAACACTCTTGGCAGTAGTCGATCGACCCAGCGATAAACATAACTTAATACTAATACTGAGAAAATGATTGGAATAACCGTTCCTGCGTAGTTAAATACTGGAATCGGGATAAATCCAAATAAATGGAATGCTTTGACGTTGCCAGCTGCTACTGCTGCTGTCATCGTTGGATACTGCATCGAAGCGGCAATAGCGACCGCTAGATATTGATTCGTCTTAAAGATTTTTGCTGCCGAGATAGCTACAAAGAATGGTAAGAATACAAAAACGCCACTGGCAAGCATATCTAAAACTTGAACGGTCGGACTTTGGTCGGAAATGACTTTCAGCGCCACCAACCCGGCGATAAGCCCTTTGATCATTCCGGCACCGGCGATCGCAGGTACGATTGGTCCGAATACACCAGAAACGATATCCATGAACATCGCTACAAGCCCACGTTTTTCACGTTTCCCATCGCTTTCTGTACCATCTTCATCAATGCCTAGCTCTTTCGCGAGCGGTTGGAAATAATCGTCAACATCTGTTCCAATAATGATTTGATATTGATTGTTTTGATTTTGTGCTCCTACTACTTCGGGAATGTCTTTAATGGCTCCCTCTTTTATTAATGATTCATCTTTTATATCAAAACGTAATCGAGTCATACAATGCCACGCATTATTGATATTGGCTTTTCCGCCAAGGTTCTCAATGATGGTTTTTGCGACTTGCTCTTTTTTATCCATGATTACCCTTCCTTTTTTTCAAATTTTTGTGCGCGCTTACAAGAAAAAATATAACATAGAATGCCAGATAAGCAAAACGGACAAAAATCAATCAATTGTTAATTAAATCATTGATATAAAGCCGTTTTCTAAATATAAATTTCGAAATTGGACTGGTTTTTATTGTTAATAGCTCATTCTTTCGATCCAAATTGACAGCGCCCGTCTTGAGGTGGTTCAATAGAGTTATCCAAGAATTAGAAAAGAGGAATTTTGATGAATCCGACATTGATCACAAATATCCACTGCTATGTTATCCGGCCTGATCGGCATAACCTTGTCGTGGTAAAGGTAGAAACTGATAAAGGTATTGCGGGATACGGATGTGCTACCTTTCAACAACGTCCTTTGGCAGTCAAAACAATGGTAGAGGAATACTTAACGCCGCTTCTGATTGGAAGAGATGCGAATAATATTGAGGATCTGTGGCAGATGATGATGGTAAATAGTTACTGGCGCAATGGTCCTGTGACGAATAACGCTGTTTCTGGAATCGATATGGCGCTTTGGGATATCAAAGGGAAGCTCGCGGATATGCCGCTTTATCAACTTTTTGGCGGGAAATCACGCGATGCGATCGCTGCTTATACGCATGCAGTAGCTGATGATCTAGACGAACTTTATGGTCAGATCGATCAGATCCGTGCAGAGGGCTATCACCATATCCGCTGTCAGCTTGGTTTTTATGGTGGAAACGCTACGAATTTCCATACGACCGATAATCCGACTTCCGGTTCTTATTTCGATCAAGGTCATTATATGCGGACAACGGTCAAAATGTTTCAAGCGATCCGTGAAAAGTATGGCTATGACTTCGAGATCTTGCACGATGTCCATGAGCGTTTGTTCCCTAATCAAGCGCTGCAGTTTGCCAAAGATGTAGAGCCTTTCAAGCCTTATTACATTGAAGATATCCTGCCGCCTGATCAAAATGAGTGGCTTGCGCAGATTCGTCAGCAGACTGCTACCCCGATCGCAACGGGAGAATTATTCAATAATCCGATGGAGTGGAAAGCATTAGTTACTGGGCGCCAAGTAGACTTCATGCGTTGCCATGTTTCCCAATTAGGCGGTATTACGCCAGCTCTCAAACTCGCTCATTTCTGCGATGCAATGGGGATCAGAATGGCTTGGCACACGCCTTCCGATATAACACCGATCGGCATGGCTGTGAATACACACTTGAACATCCACTTGCATAATGCGGCAATCCAAGAAAACATCGACATCAAAGAGAATACAGAAAAACTGTTCACGAATATACCGCGCCCAAAAGCTGGCTACTTCTATCCAATCGAAAAAGCTGGTATCGGCGTGGCGTTCGTGGAAGAACTTGCGGCAGACTATCCAATCGCTTATCGTCCCCATGAATGGACGCAAAGCCGGATTCCTGATGGAACGATCGTAACGCCATGAAAAAAGCGTGAACCTATTCAAAAGGTTCACGCTTTTTTTAAATAAACAACTGATCACTCTGACGCTGGCGGTGATTCTCTTTATTAAACGGTGTAATATACGTACAGGTGTAATCAAGGGCTGTCACCTCGCTATATTCATAGACGATCCCGCCCTTCAGAATACAGCGGTTCTCGATTTTCATAGCTGGCATTCCTCGTTTGCAGCCCATTAGCTGTGACTGCTCTTTATTGATGGTGACAGGGCTGTAAGAAGTGATATAGTGAGAAATCGTATAATTTTGTTGCTGGATATAGGCTTGGATCGAGTGGGCAATGTCTTCTACCTTTAAAGTTGGAAATAGTTTATACGGCAAACGGGAAGTTTCGATCTGAACGATTTGATAATTGACGATCCGAATGCGTTGGAATACCCAAATATCCTCATTCTCCGCCAATTCAAAAATCCGTTGATCTTCTTCTGTCGCTTTTTCTTTACGCAGGTAGATTGGTTTGGAAGTGATCCGCCGATATGGCGTCGCGGTGATCGAGTTATAGATAAGCGGATTTTGGTTCACATTCTTCCGCACAAAGATACCTGATCCCTGGATCACATCGATCACGCCGATATCACGCAGTTTGGCGATCGCATCCTGGATCGTATAACGCGAAACTTCATAAAAAGTAGCTAAACTCCTTTGCGTCGGTAGCTTGCCTTCTGGATAGTGATTTTGGTAGATCTTGCTTAATAGATCTTGGATAATAAATTCTTTTTTCTTCATAACGATCCGCTTCTTTCTTTTAAAAATAGGCTCATAATGAATATAGCATGTTTGCGGAAAATGTGTGGAGCTAATTTGCTTTTCAACAAAAAAAGTACGCCACGGGATCTGGCGTACTTTTGCTTTTATAGTGGTAAACGGAATGTTAGTGCACTGTAGGCAGGTACATTTCGCTTTGCTTCCTGTATTTCTTCTAATGCGTTGATTTGCTCAGCCTGCTGTAAGATCGTTGGAATCTCGATTGCTTCGCCAGTCGGGTTTTCGATCCGAATCAGGTACTGATCTTGTTTGTAATAAGACGGATGACAAGCCGATACCAGAATATCTTCTGGCAAAGAGATCACTGAGAGTGTTTGCGGCACGGTGAGTTGTTGTCCGGTCGATTGGATTTTATTATCTAGGCGGTGTAGAAAATAATTATAATCCTGACGCAGATAATCCACGTTTTCTGCTGCAAAATATTTACCTAGTTGAGCTGTGTTTTTTTCTGAAAAGGCTCCTTGTGCGAAAGAAATAGCAAAGTCATAGTTCCAGTCGCCCATCAACTGGGCTTTTTCTGTCGCCATCAAGATGTGTCCGCGCTTGGTCGTATCACCAGATGCCCGGCCAGGACGATAAACAAGATCCGGTTTCCCCAGCTGATCCGTCGTTGCTAGTAACGTCAGCGCCAATACCGTTCCCTGATGCTGATACTCTTTTATCCCTTTTGTAAATACCGAACAAACTGCTTCTTCATCCGAAACAGAGATATTTTGTTCCAGTGGTTCAATGTCGATCGGCATTTCACTATAGGTAGCTTCCCAGTCCGCCGGCACTCCTTTTGTCCGTTTAATAAAGCCAAACGGAAGAGACGCGTGATTATGATCCGTTTCGATGCCCGTCTCGACCAATAGGCGTAAACGATGGCTCCTAAGCGAGTTCTTGACATGCAATTCTCCATGTAAAAGTGGATCGCCCGTTTTTAATGTGAGCGTAGCAGTTAGTTGTAACACTCCTTCTTTGTGCGGGGTTAGCAGTCGATTTTCCAGATCATAAGGCAATGTATAACTTCCATTCAGTTTCATTTTTTGTACGCCTTTTGCGGTACTTATTTCTGCTGTTTGGAAGGTTAGTTTGACTGGCGTGTCGCCGACTAACGGAGAAAAATCATAGGTGTCTCCAGCATTTGCTTCATCTACAAAGGAAAGGAATTGTTCGATTCTTTTTCCAAATGCTGTTTCAGCGGTCAACACACCATTTTCAAAGGAAACGGTAATAAAGTCATTGCTGATCTGAGCAGTTGGTTTTTGTTCCATACTAGGAAGTTCTTGCTTAGTAGAATGGAAAGAAACGACTTGATAACTTAGCCCCGGCAGTTTAACAGGCAACTGGATGCGTAGCAAATAATATCCAGGTTCTTCGATATATTCATTTCCTGCCGGCGTTTCAAACAATACATTTTCGCGTACTTCGACATAGTCTGCCTCAACAATCACCGCCTCCGGATGCTCTGGAAAGCTGATTTGTTTCGTCGAAGAAATGACTTGGACTTCTTTTGTACCTTCAAAAGTCGTTAGCGCTGTATTGAAGAGTAGTATTTCCTGATTGCTGAGTCCCAAAGCTTCTGCTAGTTTTTTGCTGATGGTATTCTCGATGCTATCGGCGATTTCTTCTGCTTCTTTAAAACGATGCAGGATATCTTCAGCGACGGTATCAGAAACGCAGCCTCCTAAACTATCATGAGCGGCTCCTTCCAGCACTTTTTTCCAAGCAGTCATCAGCAAACGTTCACTGATATGGATCCCAGCTTTTTTGGCAATGACAAGCAGCGGCTCGATCCGATAAAGCAGTTTTGCTTCCAGCTGCGCGCTTTTCAACTTGATATCCATTCGGCTGGAACCAATCGTTTTATGAACGCGTGCTAGAACTGGGCTGCGGAACTCGCCTTGGTATGTTTCCAGATCTGGCAGCGCTTTGACATATTCTAGAAAATCCGCGTACGTACTCAATTCGTAGGTGTATTTTCCAATCGTATTGATTTTGGTGATCTTTTCCGAGAAATCTTTAATAATCGCTAGCTGATCATTTCCGGAAGGGATCAATACTTCGCGGTTGTCACCGAATTGCTGAATAAATTCGATCGCCGGATCTAATCTGCCTTCGACAAACTCTTTGGTTGGTTCGAGCAGCATGCCTGTACCGTAACCTTGAGGCATATTGACCGCATATACTTCGCTTTTGCCGTTTAAGCCCTGCCATTTGAAATAGGGACTGCTGACATGTTTGCCAAGATGAATCCCCCGCCAAAAGATAAACGTATCGAGACCAAGTTGTTCCAATATAGCTGGCACCTGAGCGTTAAATCCGAATGTATCCGGCAGATAGCCGATATCCATATATTCTCCGTACTTTTTACTTTCAAAAACACCGATCATGCCATTGCGAAGGATAGACTCAGCATGCGCATGAAATGCGTCTGATTGCGTAAACCATGGTCCAATAAAAAGCTGTTTCTTGGCGATCAATGCTTGGATATTCGATAATTTTTCCGGATATAGCGCCAAATAATCATCTAAGATCGAAAGCTGACCATCTAAAACAAAACTCGCTTCGGGATTTTTTTCTAATTCGGTGATCGCATCGGTAAAAAGCTGTTCGCTGAGTACTAAAGCGTCCATCGCTGTAAAGTACCACTCTCTGTCCCAATGTGTATGATTGACGATATGTGCTTTAATCATATGCTCCTCCTAACTCAAGATTCCCATTCTGCGTCATCAAAATAATCTTCTACTTCTTCTTGTGCTTGATCCGTAGCTGTCGTTTTCCCGCGGAACAATACTGCTAGTCCAGCTACGACGCCAGTTCCTACTGCGATCGATAAGACATAAATCGGCCAGTGCATGACTGTAAACCAGCCATAAAAGCCACTGATCGGTGCTTGGTTCACTGCACCTAGTCCTACTGCGAGTGCTCCGCCGACAGCGGAACCGATCACTGTAGAAGGAATTACTTTTAGCGGGGATTCGACAGCAAATGGAATCGCTCCCTCGCTGATACCAACGAGCCCCATTACGAGCGAAGATTTTCCGGCTTCGCGCAGTTCGGCGCTATATTTTTTCTTAGCGATCAGAGTTGCTAGACCCAATCCAAGTGGAGGAATAATAATGGCTACTTGCGCCGCTGTATTTGGTGCATAGATCCCGCTTGTCAATAGTGCCATTGCTGTAGTCACAGCTGCTTTGTTTACTGGTCCACCTAAGTCAAAACCGACCATGGCACCGATAATTGCTGCCATTAAGATCTGATTGGTACCGGAAAGACCATTGAGCCAGCTTTCAAGCGCGGTGTTCAGATTGGCAAAGGGAACACCGACCACATAATTAATAACTAATACCGTTATCAGCGTTCCGAAAACAGGAACTAAAAAGACGGGAACAATCGATGCTGCAGCTTTTGGTAATTTTACATATTTTTTGATCAATAAGCAGGCATAGCCGGCAATCAAACCTGCTGCCAAAGCGCCTAGAAATCCTGCACCGAGATCTTTTGCCAACAATCCGCCGACAAGTCCCGGCGCGATCGCCAGTTTATCCGAGATGGAATAGCCGATAAATGCGGCGATCACTGGGAACATCATCCCTAAAGCTAACCCACCAAAACCATCTAAACTATGAAGCAATGCGATCAAACCATTGGCACTGTCGCCATATTTCCCATCCCAGATGTCCGTGATCCCATAAAACGTTGCCCCTACCCTTGCTACTGCCATGATAACGGCGCCAGCGATAACAAGCGGGATCATGTATGAAATACCAGTTAAAACATGTTTTTTCAATTCATTTCCTATCTTCTTAAACATATTCGTCACTCCTATTTTTCATCGATTTTTGCTAAGGCATCTTGAATCACTTGCTCAGCGTTTTTGATTGGCGCACTTACTGGAACTTCCAAGATCGTTTTCCCTTCAAAACGCTCACGATCGCGAACTTTGGTATCTACTGCGAAAATAACGACTTCACCGATCTGTACGTCTTTTTCTGTTAGTGTTCCTTCGATCCCTGTTGCTCCTTGTGTTTCTACTTTGATCAAATGGCCCATTTTTTGTGCACCTTTTTTCAATGCTTGTGCTGCCATATACGTGTGTGCTACACCAGTAGCGCATGCTGTCACTGCGATAATTTTTCTTTTCATTGTTCATACACTCCTTCAGTAAATGATTGGATTACTTGTTCCGGACTTTCTGCCGCTTTTAGATCAAGCACGACTTGATCGTCCATTAATTTGGTTGCTATTTCAGCAAGGATCTTCAAATGGCCATCCGATTTGTCGTGTTCCGCGATCGCCAGTAGAAAAACGATCTCGACAGGCTTGTCATCCAGTGATTGCCATTCTACCGGCTGCGCAAGTTTTGCAAAGCCGATCGTAGATTCCGTGACTACTGTACTTTTGCCATGCGGAATCGCTACACCAAACCCAATTCCCGTTGTCGCATGTTCTTCCCGCTGATTCACTGCTTCTAAAAACTGGGCGCCATCTGTTACGTTCCCGCAGCTTACCAATCGTTTGGTCAATGCTTGGATCACTTCCGCTTTTGTCGCCGCCTGCAAATCAAATTGCATCGCATTTGCTGATAAAATATCTGTTACTTTCATTACATCTCATCCTTTACTAAACATTCATTTAACGCTGCTATCGTTCTCGCATCCGTTACTTGTTCTAACCATCTTTTGTTATCGATTCGTTCATAAAATTCTTCGTAGAGTTTATCTAAGCTCAAATTGTGATTGTCATCCAGTGCTAAGAAAAATACTTTATCTACTTGCTCTTCGCCCCATTGGATCGGATGCACCAATGTCGCTACTATGATCGCTGATTGTTTGATCAAAGCCGGATCGGCATGTGGTGTCGCAAGTCCGTGGAAGGACGTATAGGACAGTTGTTCTCGCTGAATCGCACTCTGTAAAACGCCCGGTTCGGCATAACCACTCTGCACCAGTTGCTCAGCAATAAAAGCTAGTACCTCTTCAAGTGTTGTCAATTCCAATTGTGGAAATAAAAGCTCCTCGTGGATCAGCTGCTTCAAAAATGAATTTTTTTGTTTTCGCACTTGTGGCTTCATGATCTGCAATTGTTTGGTCACATTAGCTAAATCGCTTTCTGTCATCATCGGACTAACGACAATGACTGGAATCGCGCTGTGTAGATCTAAATAGATCGTACTAATGATCAGATCCGCTTCGATATTTGGCTCTTCCATGATTTTTTGAACAGAGAATATCGCCGTCACTGTTAAATTTTTGAAATACTTTTTGATTCTGGCAGCTAATAACTGCGATGATCCTAAGCCAGTGCTACAAACTAACGCCACATTTAGTCCTTCCGGCTGCGATTTGGTCCGTTCATAAAATGCTTCGAAGTGGAGTGCGATATAAGCACTTTCATCTTCATTGATGTGTACATGGAATTTCTTTTCAAACGGAACTTTTACTCGAAGTGCTTGTTCAAACGCCAACGGGAAATTCTGTTTGATTTTACTTAGAAAAGGATTCGTGAAATTCATGCCTAGTTTCAAGCGGTTAAGCGCCGACTTCAAATGCGTTGCCAATCCCTCGATCAGCTCAAAGTCATAAGCAGTGCCTGTCAATGTACTTTCGACAAACTGTTTAAAGTCATCATTTTCCGGCAAGCTAGAGGGTTGGATCAGCTCATCATTCCACTGATTATAGGCAGCGGATAAATGGATCTGGATATAATCCGCTTCAAACGCGGGGATCTCCAGTTCAAATCGCGCTTCCAACAACTCAACCAAATAGCGGGTGTTTTCTTTTTGCGTCATCACTAGATTTTTCACCGGGGAAACTTGTAACGCTTCGATATAATCGGCACTCTTGATCCTTTCCAGTGCGATCGCCAAATGGATAACTAATGATTCAAACGCATAATCCGTAAAAGCAAAGTTCTTTTCCCTGCTGAAAGTATGGACGACATCAATGATCTCTTTCAGCCCATCGGTCGGAAAAATCCCTGTCAAATTGACTTCGATCTGCTCAAACGCCTGTCTTACCTTGCCGTTTTCCTGTTTCAAGTACCAGTTATCTCCCCAGAAGTGATTGATCAATTTCGAGGTCAAACTACGTCTTTCCTGTTCGGTCAACCGCAATTTCATTCCCTTACTGGGCTTCTTATAGAGCGTTACTCCTTCTTTTTCCAGCATGTTCGTTACTTCTGCCATATCTTTTTCGATTGTTCCGCGACTGATAAACAATTCGTCTGCCAGCATTTGGATCGTAATAAAATCTGTCGTTTTCAATAGTTTGATAAAAATATAAACTACTCGTTCCTCCTTCGTCTGCGGCAGAGAACTTACTGGTTGATCAATATTCTTCAACATGTCGCGGATCGTTTGCTTATCGCCTTCGATATAGATCCCGATCTTAGGTTTTCGAACGAGGACTAGCTGACTTGCTGTTAAAAAACTATCGATGACTTGCAGCGATCGCGAAACGGTTTTTTCGGAAACGGCCATTTCGGCAGCAATACGTTTGACAGTCGTGTAGCCATTTTTGACAATGAATTGGATCATTCGTTTTTCACGTGGACTCAACATTTTGGTTACCGCTTTCATTTTTTGAATTCCTTTCTGTAACTGTATTCTATCTTGAATAAAAGGTCCGGAAAACTCCCAAAACGACCACATTATATCTGGTCATTTTCGGTTATTGTTCCGCACTTGCTACTAATGGTAGATTGATAGAGAAATTAATATAGGAAGGAAGCGTATTATGTCTGGATTTATGTTTGCACTGCTTCCAGTTCTAGGCTGGGGATTTATGCCGATCTTGGCAAATCTGCGTAAAAGCACACCGGAAGAACAGCTACTGGGAACGTCGATCAGTGCCTTTCTTTTTGCGGTCGTGGCGACACTCATTGTTTTACCTGCATTTACGGTGACATCCTTTGTCATCAGCTTATGTTCCGGAATCTTTTGGGGGATTGGCCAACTTTTGCAATTTCGTGGCATCCGGCTCTCGAGCGTTTCTACCGCCATGCCGATTTCCAATGGTTCCCAATTATTATTTGCTACTTTGATCGCCGTACTTTTTTTCCATGAGTGGAAGACCGCGGGACAAGTGGGCGTTGGTATTTTGGCTACTTGTTTGCTTATCATTGGGGTGATCATGACTGGCTTTAAAAAACAAAACCAAACTGTAAAAGAAGCAGTACCTTGGCAAGTTTATCAAACGATCCTTTTATCGTCTTTGTTTTTATCTTTCTACGTTGTTACTAACCAAGCCTTTCACATCACTGGTTTTTCCATTATTTTACCACAATCAGTTGGCATGCTTATCTTTGCATTTGCAGTAAACTATTTTAAAGCCAAGCGTCCAATTTATAAAAATGTCCGTTTTAATCTTCTGACTGGCTTATCTTGGTCGATCGCCAACATCGGGATGTTCCTAGCAACGATCACTCTCGGCGTCGCAACTAGCTTTTCAATCTCCCAAGCCTGCGTGATCATCGCGACATTGTTTGGGATTTGGATTTTCAAAGAGAAGAAAGCCCCGATAGAATGGAGTTTTATCTTGACAGGTATCTTATTGATCATGGCTAGTGTGGTATTGTTGGGAATGATGAAATGATCGCTTTTCCACGACTTTTCAAACAAGAACTATGGTTGAATAGTAATAAAAGAGGCTTTAGCTTTGGCGCTAAAGCCTCTTTTGATTATTTCCCGATCACTTTCTCTACCACTTGTTCTGCAGCGTGACCATTTTCAAAAGCACAATACTTATTATAAAAAGCAGCATATTTATCTTGATATTCTGTTTCGATTGCTTCTATGTTTTGAATCGCGCTGATTAATTGCTGATTATTAAAAAGCAGCGGTCCTGGGGCTTCTTCTTCAAAATCCATATAAAAGCCGCGAAGATTATTTTTATAATGCTCAAAATCATATGTGAAAAACAGCAGTGGTCGTTTCGTATTGGCAAAATCGAACATTACAGATGAATAATCTGTGATACAGATATCACTGATCAGATACAGATCACTGATATCGTCATAGGAAGCCACATTTTTCACGAAACTATCTAAACTCGAATCCAAGACCAGAGCATTGCTAATAATAATATGCGGCCGAAGAAGCAGCACATATTCGTTGCCAAAAGCCTCTTTCATTTTAAATAGATCCATCTTCAAGTTTATGAGATGTTTATTGGCTTGGTTGACTTCATCATCTCTAAAAGTTGGCGCATACAAGATGACTTTCTTATCTGCCGGTAAGGAAAGTTTCTGTTTGATCAATGCTTCTTTATTATGCAACTCTTCTACCGAAATATTGTAAAAGATATCGTTTCTAGGATAGCCAACTTCTAAGATTTCTTTTTTGTACTGGAATGCAGACTGGAAGCATTGCGTTGCATATGGGCTTGGTGAAATCAAGTAATCCCATTTGCGCGTCGCAATATTTACCCGATCTTTATATCCATCATCTTTTCCTTCGAAAGTATCTACGTCGTTCAACATCTTTTTCAATGGTGTGCCATGCCATGTTTGGATATATTCCGTTTTACGTTTCTTGCGTATATAGTAAGGGAAGTTTTGATTATTCACCCAATATTTTGCTTTCGACAAGTATTTGTAGTAACTAGGACTTAATCGATCGACTGAAATAACATTTGGATCATCGAAGGGATAAATATTATTATTCACCCACACAATCTTATATCCTGCTTGTTTATTTTTCAAAACCTCATAGATGACTTTAGGGCTGTCTGCAACGGCTTTTCCCACATTGCTTTCAAAAACGATCAACTTATCGTCCAAACGTCCAAACGTAACAAGCCATTTATTATATAGTTGCATGGCTTTGAAATAATACTTACTTTTTCTAAAACGTAAGAAAACACGTTGTGCAAGCACATCATATTGAACCATATCTTTGATGCGGTTTTTCTTTTTAAAAGCAAGTGCTGCTTCGAAAATCCGCTTAGAGTTGCTTTGATCTTGATATTGATTGAACTTATCAGCTTTAATCATCAGTTCTTTACCCATTTCAAAATCATTCGATTCAAAAGCAGTCAAAGCATCGATCAAACTAACTTCATCGCTTACGATCCTACCTGGCAACTCTTTCTCAATATCCAGATGGGACGGATATTTACCAATAAAACGATCACGGTCAAATTGATAATAGATGACCGGTTTATGCATGAAACTAAAGTCAAAAGCCACACTTGAATAATCGGTTATCATCAATTTGCTTTCTTTGATGAGATCCTGTACGTTTTCTTCACCTTGTTTGATTACTTTGATATGAGCGGGGACATCAAAATATTGGATAAACGGCTGCATGTTGGGATGCAAGCAAAATACGATCGTCGTCCCAGCTTCAGCTAATGCTTTTATTTTCGGATGTGCAAGTAACTCTGTATAGCGTTCCAAGTATTCAGAAGCCTGTAATAATTCAATATTGGAAAGCCAATCTCGCCAAGTCGGAATAATAAGGATCTGGTCTTTTGTTTCCCGCTTTTCTGTAAATAAATTATCGAATCGCGGCAGACCTGTAACCTTTATTTGATAGTTGTCATAGCCTAAATCCCGTTCTACGATTTGTTTTTCGCGTTCAGAACTCGTAATGAAAAGATCAATATTAAAGTCTTTCAGTTGTTTGCCGTAAATTTGCGATAAATTCTTCAATCCTAATACACCATGTTGTAAAAAGACTTTTTTGGCTTTGATTTTCTTTGTGTAGCGATAACTATCGATTGGATAGATTTGTTCTGGATGGTGTGTGGAGCAGATAAAATCTGCCTTTAGCATGATATCAAAATGCTCTGGAGATTGATAGTAAATAATATTTCCAAAAGGTGCTACATTTTTCAATTCACTCGAATTCCGATCAATGACATAATAGACTTTTTCCTCTGGATGGTGTGTACGCATATATTTAAAGAAGTGTAGTCCATTGTCTTGCGCTTTATAATATTTTTCACCCACGACCCAGATTTTCTTTTTATTCCTCACAAATAAGTTAGAAGAACGTTTCATACTTTTTAAATACGCTTCATAACTTTCCGTTGTATATGCATTTATTTTAAATGATAGATTTCTTCCTTTGAGCGTAAAATACGGCGTAACCGACTTCACTTGATTTTCTATTTTTTTGGAAACTTCGCCTCGCAAGAATCTTTCTACAATGACGCGCGGATTCCCTAATTTAACTCGAACCGGCTCTCTAAGTTCTACTGTCTTTGCCTGAATAAAAATATCGATAACATCTTCAGGATCAAAGTCATTTGTCATAAAGTCACGGAGACTTTCAATAATGTCAATGTCAAAAGCGTATACTTTTGTATTTGTTTTTTTGCTTTTAGAAAAAAAGGTGGCATTCAGTGGGATGATTTTGGCATTGTTTGCCAGACGGGAAGTGATTACCAGCGAAGATACATCTAAATTGACATTCCGCAAACTAAATTTCCCAGTCATACGTACCTGTTCCTCATTGATTTTCATTTTATCAATATGTCTTCTTGCAATATAATTAGTCGCCGGCAATTCATCCCCGATAAAAAATTGGAAAAAGCCATTAACGGTGATCCATGGATAGATCGCTGTTTCTTCGTCTTTTACATCAGTTAAATCAGTCATGATTGTTTCGAATTTCTTCACATTGATTTTCATTTGATTTAAAAGAATACCATTGTTTTGTTCAAGAATAAGATAGATCTTATCCTGTTCATACTTTTTGAAAACTTGCAGTGCTTGCCTTAAATCCAAAATAAACTTATTCGTATCTTCTAGAGGCTCAAATTTGATCTCATCAAATTCATTCCGTAGATACAAACAAGTAATCGTCGTAATGGAGCTATCAAACTCTATCGTTATTTCATTTTTCAATTGTTCAACTTTTAGTAAATTCATTTTTTTCGCCTTTCTGTACATGATTATTCCTTAAATCTATTATCATAGCGGTTCAAACTATATAAGCGAAGCATTTCATTAAATATTTTACCATATAAAGCAAAAATAACTAGCTTTATATTAAAAATTCCACGTAAAAAAAGAAGCATTTAAAGTGCTTCTTTTTTTACCACTCATTTTCTTGTTTTTCTGATCACGTTCCATTTATACATTAAAAGCCAAAAAATCACACCTACAGTAGTAGCAATCACTACGAACCAAATCGCTATTTTGATTAGATCGCCTAAGGTTGTTATCGTTGGATCGCCAGCTGCATTGTATGAAACGTCCGCATAAAGGCTACCCAATGCGATCGGGACATAAATCATCGCGACGCCGATCACCCATGGGCGAAGACGTGGAAACATCAGGAATTTCCCATTATTTTCAAGCGAGATCCGCTTAAACAACAAAAAGCCACCAACAAATAATAGCAATGCGATCACAAACAGCAATAATGCCATTAATAAGTAAAATTTATCGGAATTAGCTTCTTCATAAGTCCATTTCTGCCAAAAGAAACCACTCTCTTCAAAATTTTTCCCCGTCGCAAAAGAACGGATGTTTAAAATAATATTATTAAGACCCATAGCGAAGAACACCGTTGCACTAATAAAAAAGCCAACTGCAACGATACATGCAGTAATTATTTCGCCAACCACCACGCCTACAACAATTCCAATTTCCCAAACAAATAGATAGAAAGCCGTCACCCAAAATAATCGAATAATCAGGCTGCCGAAGTTTGGTAAATATTGACTTGGGATTTGACTATATATATTTATTAATCCGAGTCCCATAAATAAGATCACACCAAGGATCAAAGGAACCAGTATGGTCAAATGCTTTACGAGAAATATCCTGGTTTTGCTAAACGGGATTCCAAACGTAAAGTAGTCCATATGTTTATTTTTTTCAAACACAGTAACTTTCAATCCAATAAATAAGAATATAAAGCTAAAAAATATCGACCAAGTTGCGAAAGAATCTATATTGACATGTAAACTTTCTTCAATCTCTTTGGGACTCATATGGGATTCTTTGTCTGCCTGATTATCTTTTATGAACTCAGCAGATTGATAATACTGCTTGTCATCTTTATATTGAGTAACTAATCCTGTACTATTCAACCATATCATCGCACCAAATAATACTAATGTCGCGATCACGATCCAGCCGGACTGCCGCCATTCTTTCCATATCAAACCGCTCATCTCGCATATACCTCCTCTTCGTCGCCCAAATGGTAAAGGAACAGGTCTTCCAGTGTGACCGCCAATTCATCCATAAAAATAGGGTCTAGTGCTTGGAACTGTGTACGGAGTTCCGGAGTCAGTTCTGGAATCAGCAAGGTATAGACGCGGCCGAATTGCTGGATTACGGTGCCGTGTTCCAATAATAGTGCAGGTAGCTTTTTCTCTTTAAAAGCGATTTGCAATTTGACCGCTTGTTCCCGCATGCTTTCCAAATGATAGGTCTTCGCAATACTATTGTCTTTGAGGATGTGGATATAATCCGCGATCGGTTCCAGTTCTTGCAGTCGGTGAGACGAGATAATGATGCCTAGCTGATTTTTATCGACTTCTTCCAGCAGGATCTGCATGATTTTCTTTTGAGCGATAATATCCAGTCCTTCCATTGGTTCGTCGAGTAAAAGATATTCTGCTCCGATCGAAAGTGCTAATATCAATCCGAAAAGTCCACTCATTCCTTTGGAGTAAGTTCCTAATTTATGCTGCGGATTCAATTTCACTTGTCTTAGCAAGACATCAAATTTTGCCCCATTAAAATTAGGGTATGTTTTTTGATAAAATTTCTTGATCGTTTTCACCTTGTAGCCATCCCAAGCATGAAGCTGATCTTGCAACATGAAGATTTTTGCTTTAAGTCGTGGATTTGCCAATAATGGTTGATTGTCGATCTCCACGGTTCCGCTATCCGGGGTATAATATCCCATTACAGTTCGAAACAGTGTGGTTTTTCCTACGCCATTGCGCCCAACCAAACCAACTATTTCACCTGGATTAATAGTTAGTGAGATGTTATCCAATAATAGCTTCCCATTGATCGTTTTACTTATGTTTTTAATCTCCATGCTACTCCTCCTCTGCTTCTTTGACCCAGTTATTGATCTCTATTTCACTGATGCCCAATGCTTTTAAATGAATAACTGCTTCCTTCAAGCGTTTTTTTGCATCAAGCAGCGTCTTTTCTGAAAGCATTTTGCCTGTCTGTTCTGTAATAAATGTGCCCCGTCCTTTGACAGTGCTTAAAATTTCCAGCCGTTCTAGCTCTTGGTATGCTTTACTAACTGTATTTGGATTGATACCGAGTAGCGCTGCTAGCTCACGGATCGAAGGTACTCTATCACCGGGTTCCAGTATGCCTTTCACTACTTGCGCCTGCATTTCATTGACGATCTGTTCATAGATTGGCAATCGACTTTTATTATCTAATTCAAACATGTATTCACCTGCTTTGTTTTTTGTATTAAGTGAACTACTTCAAATAGTACACTCGAGCCATCAAAAAGTCAACTCATAAAATATTTAGCCAGCCTACTGTGAGCAACTTTCCGATTTCTTGATAATCGTGCAAAAATGAATCCCTGTATCGTCAACTTATCTGCTATACTAAAAGTAAATCGTTCAAAGGAGCATCATCCTATGCAGCCACTATTATCCGAACGCATTATTCGTTCGATTTCCAAATATATTCTTCAGTTTACCGATTATTGGTTTGAAAATTATATCCATCAGATCTTACCAACTGAAGTGACCGATCAGAAGGAGATTCTTACGGACTTTCGCCAGCAGACTGTCGAGACGATCGGTTCCGGTTTAAGAGCGATCGCCACCCAACGGATCGACGAAAAAGCGTATTTCGAGCTTGGCGCTGCTCAATTTGAAAATGGGATCACTTATGGACAAACGCTGGAACTTCGCTATGCCTTTGAAGAAGCGATGGAATGCTTTCTGATTCAAATCAATCAGCGACATGATCTGGAGCTTTCCGATCAGGAAATTGCCAATTATATCACTGCACTAAAGCAGTTAAATGATATTTTGACGCCGATCATTGCCGCTGGTCATACCTCTAAACAATAAAAAAAACACCAGCTCTGCTAAATTGCCGCAGCTGGTGTTTTCTTTATTTCTCAAATGGGAAAACAATGCCCCATTGCTCTCGGATCGTCGTCATAAGTGCTACCACATCTTCTGTCAGAGAAGCAGTCGGATTGGTTCCTGACGCAATAAAATTTTCCATACCGCGAACTTCATAGCGCATCGCATCGGCTCGATTGCCAGCCGTGATTTCTTCTTCCGTTCCGTCCTGATACGTGATCAGCGCTTTATCTGCCCGTGAGAAATGATTGATCGTAATATAACCATGCTCATAGGCGACTATTCCCTGTTGTGGCATGCTCGCACGGAATGTCATTGTCACTACGGCCATTTCGCCAGCTTCGTTTTGCAAAACTACCCCAGACTGTTCGTCCACGCCAGTTTCGTATTTTTTCACACTCGTAGCGATCTCCGTCGGTTGCGAATTCAGAAAAACGCGTGCAAATGTCAGCGCATAAGTACCGATATCCAGTAATGCGCCGCCCGCTAGATCCATGCTGAAAAAACGATTATTGGGATCATTGGGCTGGTTTGCTCCAAATGTGACTTGGATCATTTTCAATTTCCCAAGTTTGCCGGAAGTGATTCGTGACTGCAGTTCCTCATAAAGCGGCATATGAAAGATCGTCATGGCTTCCGCTAATACAAGCTCTTTTTCCTCAGCCAATTTCTGCACCTCTTCCAGTTCAGCCGTGCTCACAGTGATCGCTTTTTCGGAAAAGACATGTTTCCCATGCTGAAGCGCCTTTTTGATATAGCCGTAATGATCCGAATGCGGGGTAGCGATATAAACGACATCGATCTTTTCATCGGCCATCAACGCATCAAAATCTGTATACACCTGCTTGATCCCGAATTCCGCTGCAAAAGCCTCGCCCTTTTCTTTATTCCGTGCGCCAACTGCATAGATATTGCATGCTTCCGCCTGCAGAGCTTTGGTAAATTGGTGAGCGATCCCGCCTGGTCCGACGATTGCCCAATTAAGTTTTTGCTTCATTTTCGTCATCCTTCCTCGCTTGATTCTTCATTTTATTATACCTATCCAAGAATGCGCTTTCAATAATTTACATCGCTGACTAACCACATACTTTATGCTATAATCATACTACTTTTATGAGGGGGGGATATATCTATGATTGAAAAAGTAAGTATCCAAGCAAAGGCGAAGCAGGTCACTCATCATTATGAACCAAAAGAAATCGCCGTAATCAACGATATGTCAGTAAAACTGGCAAAATTCGAAGGGCCTTTTACATGGCACAAGCATGATGACTCCGATGAATTATTTCTAGTCATCAATGGTGAGTTGACGATTGAAATCGAAGGTCAATCTCCTGTCCATGCCAAAGAAAACGAATTGATCGTTATCCCTAAAGGCGTCAAACACCGCCCTAATCCGGATAAGGAAGTATTGGTCGCCCTACTCGAGCCAACTGATCTATTGAATACCGGCGATGTCACTAACGAGTTCACTGTGAAAAATATCGAAAAAATCTAACGCAACTGATCTGCTAAATAAAGCCCGCTTGCTGCCGCTTGACTCAGTGAGCTGGTTATTCCAGAACAATCACCGATCAAATACAGGTCGGTGATTGTTGTTTCAAACACAGCATTCGTTTCTAGTTTAGGTGTATAAAGCTTGCTGTCCATTCCATATACGACCGTATCCCCATTGATTGGCCGCTCCAGCAGCGTTTCCAATTGTTTGAGAAAGTCTGTTGTAGCTGTTACATATTCCGCGGGTATCTCCGCTGTTAAATCACTGAAATCAGCCTCTAATGTAGGCTCCACTTCTAGGTTATTTGCTTGAAAATGGTCGTCCAATTCTGTTAGCCGACCGGCAACGATTCGTTCTTCGCCTTGATTGATGCCTCCAACCACCTTTTGCAAATACGCATTTGCCGCTGTTGCCGTAGGGAAATATTTCGGATAAAACAGTGTGAAATTTAAATTCGTGCTTGCCCCGGCTTCACGATAATTTTGTCCATCTGGCATGACCAGCCCTTCCTGCCGTTTTCGGATCACATTCCCATGCCTATTCATACAATAAGTAAAAGTTTCCCCATATCGTAGTTTTATTTCCTTTGCTCCTTGCAACAGTTGATCCAACTGGTCACCCGGCATTTCCACGCGCAATCCCAGATCTAGTCTGGCAGGCGCAAATTCCAACTCCCAGTTTGCAGCTATTTCCTGCAGCCATGTATTTCCCGATCGCCCTGTAGCCACAACGATTTGCTTTGCTTGAATCACATCCTGCGATGCAAGCGTCAACGAAAACGAGCTCATTTCTTTTTGCAACATCGCAACCTCCGTATCAAAGCTGAAATCAAACTCCGCTTGCAAAGCTTGGAAAAATGCTGCAAAAACAGCAATCGAAGTTTCCCGTCCTAAGTGTTTGGTCATCGTCGTCAAAACAGAAAATCCTAGTTTTTCTGCCCTTTCCTGCCAATCCACATGACCAGTTATATACGGTTCCACTTTTTCCGCACCATAGCCATTCAGCAGCTGTTCCACCTTTGCTGCGTATCCTTGCGCTTGTTGCTCTCCGATTTTCTCAGCCAACTCCCCACCAAAATCGTTGGTGAAATTATACTTTCCTTCTGAGATCCCTAGTCCGCCGAAACCCATAAATGCAGCGTCTGGCTTATCGCTTTGCAGCCGCTCTGGAAGCGGTCTGCCTTTCTCGATGACGAGCACTTTTTTTCCGCTTCCTAAAAGTCCCAGCGCGGTAAAAACACCACTGACTCCAGCGCCAATAATGACGATATCATACATCCTGCTTCCCTCATTTCTCGACTCATTTAGCTTTATCATAGCGCATCTCACTCTTTTTCTAAAGCATTCTATGCGAAAAGCCAGTTATCTAATACAGATAACTGGCTTTTCGCTGTTTTCAACCAACCTTATTTACGAAGATCCTTCACCCAGCTAACAGCCTGGTTCATTGCTGCTCGTGTTGCTTTTGTTTGATCTAAGACATTCAGCATCACAAAATCATGGATGATGCCTCCATATCTTGCCGCTGTAACAGGTACGCCGGCTGCTCTTAATTTATCAGCATATGCTTCGCCTTCATCACGAAGCACATCCGCTTCGCCAGTCAAAACCAGCGCTTCGGGAAGTCCTTTTAATTCATCCAATGAAGCACGCAGGGGTGAGGCGGTAATTTCTGCGCGGTCTGATTCTGAAGTGGTATATTGATCCCAGAACCATTTCATACCTTCTCTATATAAGAAGTACCCTGTGGCAAATTCCTGATACGAATCTGTGTCAAAATTAGCATCGGTTACTGGATAGAACAATAATTGCCCACTTAATTTCGGACCATTATTTTGTTTAGCCAAGAGCGTCATCACAGTAGCCATGTTGCCGCCGACGCTATCTCCTGCTACGATCAAGTTATCTGTATCCCAGTTGCGTTCCTCGCCAAGTTCTTTTACTTTTTTCAAAACCTCAAAGTTTTGATGAATCGCGGTAGGATATTTTGCTTCTGGTGAAAGGGAATATTCTGGGAAAACAACCACAGAATTAGTGCGGTAAGCAAGTTCACGAATCAATTTATCATGTGTATGCGCGTTTCCGAACACCCAACCAGCACCGTGAATGTAAAAAATAACGGGTAGTTTTTCTGTCGTATCTTCCGGTTCTACAAAACGAACATTGATCTTACCAAGCTCACCCAGATCGACTTCCTTGTCTTCCAGTGTCGCCGGATATTTATGGATCTCTGAGCTTTGGACTTCATCGACTAATTTTCGTCCTTCTGCTGGTTCAAGTTCAAATAAAAATGGTGAACTTGAATTATCATCACTGAATTTTTGAGCTGCTTCTTCTAACCGTACTTTTTTGGACATGTTAATTCCCCCTATTATTTTAAGTTGCGCACAATTTAATTTTGCATAACTTAATTATACGACTTTTCGAATGAAAAGCAACTAGCTTGCTTCAAAAACTTTTCAATTAAAAAGAACTGCCTGGTTCTTTCAAGAAAACCAACTCGTCCGCAGTGGATCTCCTGCCTAAGATCTGGTTGCGGTGCGGGTATCTACCGAAGCGTAAGATAATATCCCGGTGCCGATGTTCAAACTCCAGATTTTGTTCCAGACCTGGTTCAGAAAAATATTTTACAGCCTCTTCATGAATAACGAGTGATTCAGCATGCATAAGCGGCATGTATAGAAACCCACGTTGCTCTGCAGGAAGCTTGACATTTTCCCCTGTCCGGATCGCCTCTTGCGCAAGTACTAGCGCCATACCGTCGCTTGCGAAAGAGCGTGGATCATTTCGATAGATATTTCGTGAAAATTGATCCAACACAATGATTTCTGCTAACCGGCCTTCGATCGTTTCTCGCCAGGAAAAACATTCTCCCCTCGCCGCTTGTTCTTGTAATTCCCCAAAGCGTGCCCGAATCTCCTCATCAAGCTTGTCGTCTTTCGCAAATCGCTGCTCTGGTGTTAATTCCTGAAACCAAAAATGCATCACTTCTGCTACTGTTACCATGCTGTCCACTCCTTCATCTAATTCGTTACTCTTCTCCTATACCCCAAAATAGTTTTTGCACACGCTAGACTTTTTTCGTTCGCAGCCCGTATAATGAGAGGTATCCCACATAAATCAGGAGGTCTTTATTATCATCATTACAGAAGAAACTCTGCCTATAGATGAATTTGTTGAAGAAACTGTTTATCAGCATTGCCATTTTTTATATGCCAATACATATGCAAGTGTTCAAAATGTTACTTTTATCGGTTGTACATTCGAGCAGCATGATTTTTCCGATTATACGTTTTTAGATTGCACTTTTCGAGGTATCGACTTCTCCAATCAAAAATTTGATCTTGCCAAGTTTTACCGCAATAAGCTGGAAAACTGTAAATTTTTAGGAACTAGCTTTTATAAAGCTGTTCTTGTCGACAATCACTTTAGCGATTGTGTCCTTGATTTCAGTAATTTTAGTGAAGCAAAATCGAAAAACAATCGTTTTACCGCTTGCCGCCTGCAAGAAAGCTACTGGCAGGAAGTTACGATCGAAAAAGGGACTATATTTGAAAACTCCGAGCTCGGTGCAATGGATTTTATCGGCACAAATCTAAAAGGAGTCGATTTTTCCTCCTCCAACCTTTCTGAACTGCGTATAGACAGCAAAAAAATGAGCGGGCTGATTATCTCTCCCGCTCAAGCAAGCTATCTGATTCAATTATTTGGTGTCAAAATCAAAGACTGACTCCTTATTCTGCATTTTTATCAAATGCCACATAGCCATTCCAGATCGGCACATGATTTTTCAAGGCTTCGATGTCGCCAACTTTCACACCCTTGGAATAATAACCATCGATCAATCCCAGTGCTTGAAAGACCGTTTGCTTATAAGCAATATCCGCGTTCCATTCCATCGTATCCAAGATCGACAGCGCTTTATGGATCGCGGTGATACCGTCTTCTCCGGGCGTATTGATGAGCACACCGTGACTGTTTAGCAAAAGCATGTGGGGTACTTCGACATTATCCGTTTGGATATAATCGCTTACCAATTTCGCCAGCTCTTCTGAACAGTTTGGCTCAAATGGAAGAACAGGAACATATTTCACTTTCTGAGTAGCCTCCGTCAAATTAGGTAGATCTAATCCGCTTGTTGCCCAAAACATCGCATTAGGAGCATGTGCATGTAAAACTGCCTTGATTTCTGGATTGGCATCATACACGGCTTCATGCATATTGATCTCTCTTGTCAAACTGCCGACGCCATCCACGATTTTTCGCGTATGTGGCTCAACCACAAGGATCTGTGCTGCACTCAATTCCCCCAAGTAAGCCTCTGACATCATTGTTGGCGTCATAATAATATATTCTTTTCCAGATTCATCTGTCGTTTTAAAGGAAAAATTCCCTCCGGCTACGTTTGTATTTTTTCGGCTGAAAATCAAATGTACGATTGCCGCTAGATCCGCACGTTCTCTCTCGAATATCATTCTTCCTACTGGCATAATTGATGACCTCCACTTTCAAATTTTATTTCGTTTTGCCATTCTTTCCACATATTCATTTCGCAGACGTTCTCTTCGTTTATAATATTTTTCAAATAATATCGGGCTTCCTTTTGAATAGATCAGAAGCGCTAATAAAATGACGATTAGATTCAAATAAAGCAGCTCTGTACGGAGTGCTACCAGAAACAGCAAGATCGCAAGCAGTAACAAGCCAGACCAAAAAAATCGTTTCATTTTCTTCACTCCTTATTTTGTTTCTTCTTTATAACGCTCGCTTGGTACAGGTAATTTATTCATGTATTTGTAAAGCACCACGAATAATCCGAGGAATAATACAGCTCCGATAATGGCAAGTACTCTACCATTGAATGCTTCGGCGAAAAGGATCCGTAACTCAGGACCTTCGATCGATGACCAAGTGATTTCTTGTCCGCGTTTGATTCCTTCAACTGCTCCTGTTTTATCTGCCAAACTTGTTAAGATCGGTGTAAAATAAGTAGCGCTATACACATAAAGTGGCATCGAGATCACACCGAGTACCAGCATGCGGTACAAATTTCCGCCTGTTAAAAGCAAGCCGCCTACTGCGATCGAATAATTGATGATTCCTGCAAGCGGCAACACAACATTGCCCGGCAGGATGATCGAATAGCCGATAAAAACGGGCACAAGCAGGATCGCAGTGACCCAAATTTCCGAACGACCTGCTAAAACAGGCCAATCTAGCCCAATAAAAACTTCGCGATCTTTGAATTTACGTTTCATAAATTCAGACATGGCATCTGCAAGCGGAGATAGCGACTGCATGAATAACTTGGAGATCATTGGAAACAGTGCCATCGCCGTTGCGATCTGTACCGCTAAATTGAGTGATTTGGAAACACCATATGCTGCTGCAAAACCAAGCAACAGACCAATAATAAATCCCATAACCGAGTTTTCCGAAAAAATACCGATTTTCTTTTTCAATGCATTCGTATCCGCTTTTTTATTAAAGAACGGAATCTGATCCAATACCCAGTTGAACGGCATCAGCAAAACAGCTGAGATGTTCATGATGTGTGTGACGGTAACCAATGGGATCCCCGTCAGATCTTGGATATGACGCTGAAACATATCCCCCATTTTGAGTTCCAAGATAACTTGTACCGTAGCTGTCAAAAAGCCTGCTGTCAAACTTCCGCTTACAAAAAAGACCAGATATGCAGTGAGCGCTTTCCCCCATACATTCCACATATCGACATTAAGTGTCTTCGTCCAATTGAAAACTAGCATCACAAAGTTCACGATAAGCACGACTGCAAAGAAGAAAAAGGCATAGGACCAAGCCCACGTAATACTTGCTGCACCAGTCCATCCTAGATCAAGCGCCGGGAGGTTGATGCCGGTATTTTTCGCGAGTGCCTCTGAAGCCGGGCTTACTGCATTTGACATAAAACCGATCAGCATGGACATCCCGGTAAAAGCGATCCCTAGTGTAAGCGCTGACATAAATGCTTTTTTGAAAGGCATTCGCGCAATAAGACCAAGAATCAAAATGATAAGCGGGACGAAAACTGCTGAACCTAGACCGAGCACATAATTGATAACCGTTTTGAATACTTCCATCCTTTTTTCACCTAGCTTTCTATTAGATTGTTTCTTACCTTAAAAAGCATTACCGCCCTTGCGTTGCTTCGACGATTCCTTCATAAATTTGATCCATCCCCATTCCAGTAAGAAAAGGGATCCCGCCGAATACCGGGATGTTCAGTTCCTTTGCCTTATCAAGCACTTCTGCATCTGGCTGCGCGATATAGACATAAATACTTGCAGACGGCAATTCATTCATGATCGATTTGTAATCGACTGCTTCTACTGGGTAATCGATCCCATCCGTTTCAAACTTACTTTTGATTTTTTCAGCAATCGTGGTACTTGTTGCGACACCACTACCGCACGCTACAATCAATCTTTTCGCCATTTTGGTTTCCTCCTAATTATTCAAATTTTCCATGATCAACTGATATACTTGCTCCGCATTATCCATCTGTTTGTACTGTGCTACAAATTCTTCCTGCATAAATAGATCCATTAGTGCTTGCAGCAGTCCAACTTGTTCTGCTGGGTCTTTGATCCCGAGGAAAAAGAAATCTCGCGCCTCCATACATTGATTGTCACCCATCTGTTTGACCGTCACCGACTCTTCCAATCTGACAAGATATACAAAAGGTGTTTCAATATGCACGGTATCGCAATGTGGTAGGGCAATGTTCAAATACTTCGTTATCAGTCCTGTCGGGAACGCCGCCTCTCTATCCATTAATCCTGCTAAATAACTGTCTTTCACAAGTCCTTTTGCCAATAATTCTTTTGCTACCTGCTTGAAAAGCTGTGTTTCGTCTTCCGCTGTCCAATGAAAAGCAATCAAATCTTTGCGAAACATATGTTGATAAGCCATTCCGAATCCTCCCTTCTGCTAAAGCTCCTTTTGTAAGGGTTTACATATGACCTCAAAAAAATTCGCTTTATGTTCATCTTTGTTTGTTTTTGTTTTACAATGTAATAATAATCGTGATTATAGCATTTGTCAATATCTATTTTTTAAGCGTTTACTTTTTTATTTTGTTGCTATATAATAAAGCAGACAAGTCGAACAAAATCGAACATTTTTGAAGAAAGCGGGATGATCTCATGTTAAAAAAAGAAAGACAGTTGAACATATTAGAATTGCTCGACGAACATCGTTTTTTGACCAATAAAGAATTAGCACAAAAACTAAACGTTTCCGAAATGACCGTCCGCCGCGATATTGATGAACTCAGCAAATATAAAAAATTGATTCGCGTATACGGTGGCGTTGAAAAATTAAAATCCAAAGGAAAAGAATTATCGACGAAGGAAAAAATCGATCAACATATTGAAGAGAAAAAACAGATCGGCAAAATCATGAACAGCTTGATCCAAGAAGATACCACCATTTATTTAGGCGCCGGTACTACGATCTATTACGCATTACCAGAATTAAAAAAAGAAAAGCTATTTGTGATTACAAATAGTCTGATCTGCTTCCAATATTTGATTGAACACACCGATTATAAAGTCATGCTGACTGGCGGCTATTTCAACAAAACGACCGAGGAATTTATCGGCGAAGTAGCGGAACAATCTTTCGCTAATTTCAACATCCACGTTGCTTTTATCGCAACAAATGGTATCTTCAACAACAATATCACGACATCATCGCCGCAAGAAGGTTCGATCCAAAAGAAAGTTATGGAAAATTCGCTAACGAAAGTATTGGTTGCCGATCATTCCAAATTCAACGTAGCCGACACTTATACATTCGAACACCTCGCTAATCTCGATTATGTGATCACTGACGATAAACTAATGCCACAGATCGAGGATCACTACGCAGCTTACACAAAAATCATCAAGGAGGAATTTTAAATGATATTGACGATAACCTTGAATCCTTCGTTGGATTACATTTATTTGACTGATACTTTACAATTAAATGCCTTGAATAAAGTGGCTGCTCCCACCAAGTCGATCGGTGGAAAAGGCATCAACACTTCAAGAACCTGTGCTACATTAGGCTCCGAAGTTATTTCTACTGGATTTTTAGGCGGGGATACGGGCAAGTTAGTAGCGAAGATCCTGGAAAAAGAAACCTTCCAGCGCGATTATTTGCCAATCGACGGGGAAACCAGAAACGCGATCACCGTGATGCACGACAACGATGACCACACGGAGATCGTAGAGGCTGGTGTTTATGTGACCGCAGAAAAAGAAGCCGAGATCATCGCTAAAGCCATCCAAATCTACCAAGCGAATCCCGCGATTCGCGTCATATGCCTTGGGGGTTCAGCCAATACGGACAACCATGCGATCTACACAAATATCCTTCATTCACTTGAACAGATCGTTTCTCCAGATGTTTGTGTCCTAGCCGATATTTCCGGTCCTTTTTTGACACATGCCCTTCATCATACTCCGCTCCCTTATTTCATTAAGCCAAATATTCTTGAATTTTCCCAATTGATCGGGCAAACATTGACGACCAAACATGAAGTCGCTGCCGCCCTGCGTGAAAATCATTTTGACATGCCTTTCGTGATGATCTCTTGCGGAAAAGATGGTGCCGTCGTATATTATCAGGACAAAATTTACGATCTAAGTGTCCCGGCGATCAACCTTGTCAATCCGACCGGTTCCGGCGATGCAACTGTAGGAGGGATCGCTTACGGATTGGATCATGATCTCCCGTTAGAAGAAATGCTGCGTTTAGCCATGGCATGTGGTGTGTCAAATGCATTGCATGAAGAAACCGGATTTGTCACTATCCCAGAAGTAGAAGAATTAATGCCGCAGATCGGCATCAAACAACTTTAAACTTTTTTATTAAGACTGACAGGATGTTGTCATATTAAAAGTGTTACGCTATGAAAGTAAATATTTTTAATATGAGTTATGGAGGTATAAGCATGGACAAACAATCATTACATTTAGAAAAAGATATTGAGGTGCTTCAATCCATTGTAAGAGAGATGGCCGCATCAATGAGTGGGGAACAAAGCACTCGACATTGGGCAGAGGACGCGATTTGGTTCGATATTGGTGCTACTGCATCAAAAGGGGTAACACCTGCATATAAAGAATTCGATGAAGCTTTCTCCAATCTAGCATCATGTGACGTTACTATTAAAGAAATGGACGTACTTATCACGGAAAGAATGGGAATCGTTTGTACCATTCAAAGCTGGGATCTGATTACCAAAAAAGACAACGAAAAAAGCAATCTCCTTGTTCGACAAACAGATTGTTTTGAAAAGCAAAATGGCGAATGGAAACTGATACATCAGCATTCCTCTACTCCCGCTGGTGGAGAATGGGACGGAAAATACGTGTTGTAAGCATTAAAAAGCCCTGTGCATTTGTACAGGGCTTTTTAACATCATTTTTTGGAGCGAGTGTCTGGTTTCAAAAGCAGTGTCGCATATCCGACTAATGCAGCACCAAAAAATAATGTTTCGTATCCTATCCAGCTTGCCACTATCCCCGAAACGGCTGCGCCAATAGCCTGTCCAAAGGCAAGTAGAAAAAACGGTATCCCCAAACCAAATGAAGGATTATCTTGAAACACCGAGATCCCCCAGACCAACAAAACTCCCGACATAAAAATATACGCACTTCCAAACAGCATCGGCGAAAGAAGCCCAAGAAAGTTATTCAGAGCAGGAATACTCAACAACAAAGAAGCAGTTGAAAGCGCAACGATCGACATAATGTATGCCATCGTGATCCCGAACTTATGGATAAAGATCCCAACCGTTCCTCCCAATATTCCTGTTGCCCCAATAATCACCCAAAACCATTTTCCCACATAAACAGAAACAGTATCGACGTGCAACATAAAATCACGTGAAAATAGCCAATAGGCAGAACAGGAAAAACCGATGACTAGCGCGGCAATTCCTAATTTGACAGCATGTCCTCGCTCTTTTTTAGATAGTTTCAGCCTTAGCTGGTGCTTAGTCTTCTCCTGTTTGGGCGTAACTTTATAATTCACAGCTGTTACCAAAATAGCGATTCCCATAAACAATACATAGGCTCCCCGCCAATTATCTACTAGCCAAATCGCTGTCAATCCTGCCAAAGCAGTTCCAATACTTGTCCCCGAATTGATCCAGGAATTCACTTGATTTTGCTTACTTTTTTCTATTTGACTGTCAACGATATCCGCATACGGCGGTGACGAAAATCCAGTACTCAATCCTGCTAAAAACACTCCCGTCCCTAATAGAACCGCATTAAACGAACCTGCGATCAACCCCAGCCCAGTAATAGCCGAAATCCCCGCAATCATTAAAATCGTTCGCGGCGGCCATTTATTAGCGACAACCATCGCCGTAACAATTGCCAGACAATACGCTATATAGGATAAAGCCGAAACAATCCCGCTCGTTGCTTGGTTCATATGCAACGTTTGATTTATGCCTGGAAGCAACAACCCATAACTAAACCGTGAAAGCCCATAAGTGACTGCGATCATTGGCAATCCAGCTATTACTAAAACTTTACTTTTCATATCAACACCTCTTTATATAGAACGTTCATTATAATAAAACTAAAAAATGATATGCAGCCTTCCATTAAGAAGAAAGCTGCATTTTCTTCGCTAGCATCAATGCGGTTGCTTTTACTGTTTCTATATCTAGTACTTGTGCCATTGAAGTTATTCCTTCCAAGATCATCACTGCCTCTATACTAAATGAGGAAGAAGCATGAAAAAATGCCTGATCTGCAGCAATTTTGGCCAAAAGTCGTTTTTTATGATCGGTAGATAAAGCAACGATTTCTTCATTCACACCCGAATATTCTTGTTTTGCTCGTAAAAACATACAGCCATTCGCTGCTTCTTGATCGATCCATTCGATATGAGCGTTTATCAACGAATCCAAATAGCGTCCGGCGCCATTTTTACGATCGATTTTCTCTTCTAATAATTGCAGATACTTCGCTTCTCGGCGAACTAACACTTCTTTGATCAATTCTTCCTTCGATTGAAAATGGTAATACATCGTCATCGAAGCGACTTGTGCTTGCTCTAATATATTTTTTACACCAACGGCATGAAACCCATGTTGATAAAACAACGAGGTGGCTGTTTGAATCAGTGCTTCCTTTTTCAGTGATTTTTTCATTCCATCCTCTCCTTTATATAGAACGACCATTATAAATAATTTAACATGTCTATTGACAGAAAGCAACTTGCTTTTTTAAAGTGCAGCTCGTATAAATGCCACGGATTCCTCTAGTGTCAGTGCTTCTCCAAGGAACTTTTCTCCCGCTTCCCCCAACCAATCCGCGGGCAACCACCATTTTTCAAGTTCTGCGATTCCAAAATCAGCCGCTTTCCCTTTCATCTTGTGACGTCTTACCGTTTCTGGAAAAGAAATATCACAATAATAAACTGCCGCCTCATCCTTGAAAAGCGTGATTAGCTCATGAAGCATGTCGCCATATTTGTGTTTAGCAAGAATCCCCTCCACAATCACATAGGCATAGTTCGCTCTCCCGTACTCTGCCAAATGACGAATCAGCTCGATGCTTGCGTTGCCGGCTGTATCTTTTACCGCCAGCATCTCCCGCCGAATCACGTCCTGCGAAAGAAGCAACGCTCCTGTTCCTAAATTTTTTTGTAATGCTTTTGCGATCGTAGTTTTACCGCTGCCGGAATTTCCTCGAATAATAATTAGTTTTGCTGTCATTCTTTCTACTCCTTTCTCCAATTAGGAGATATGTTTTTAAATAAATAGACAGGGTAAACATGAACAAAGTAGCTTGGAGGCATCCTTCCAAGCCCAATAGTTTCATCCTTTATGATACGTTAATTTACGAAAAGCTAATTCATTTGTTCATTTTCGTAAACATAAATAAATATTTGAAACTTATTTGTAATATATGTATTTACTTTGTCATCAAGACGTGTTATATTTTCTATAGAAGCAAATTTAGGAGGTCTTTACTTATGAAATCTTTAAAAATCGTGGCCGTTGCGCTTTTAACAACTATCCTTATTCTCCCAACTGCATTTCAAAATACGGCTACTGCTGCTACCACAACGCAGAAACAAACTGCCGTGAAAAAAACGAAAACGACAAATAAAGCAGTGAAAAATCTGCATTTTAATAAGAAAACAAAGAAATTCACTGGAACAGCCAAAGCTAATCAACAACTCTACATCTGCTCGCCAGCTGATAAAAATTTCGGTGAAGGTGTCGTAAAAGCTAATAAAAAAGGACATTTCACAGCCGAATGGGCAACTGTTCCCGATAAAATCTATGTTTATCCTTTCAATAAAGAAGGGCGTATCAGTAAAAAAATCACTTATATTGTCCATAAATAAGATTTAACAAAAAGCGTAATTTTCCTAGGAAAATTACGCTTTTTTATTAAGCTGGATAGATAGTTTAATAATAAAGTGATCTTTCACACCGACAAGTTCGCTGCAATAGTCCTCGTGATAAATGGGACCGATTGTTGCCAAAGGCCGGATATTTTTAATAAACTCCGGTATACAAGATGTAACTTCTTCATTCTTAAGAATTTTAAATAAACAGAGATACTCTCCTGCCGGTTTAACATAATTGCTTCGTTTCTTTTCAACTCGCTGAAAAAAATTTGTAGCCTTGGTTACCGCTTCTTTTTCCACATCCGTCCAATTTTCAAACAAAAGACCATATTGATAGCCATAATGGAGGAAATTGTAAGAGTCAGATGGCAACGCTTGTCTTGGCAGAACTTGATAGTATTCGTCTTTTACCAGTTGTTCATGAAAAAGCACATTTGGTCCTTTAGCTTTGAACACAGCGAAGCGTTCACTCATAAACTCAATACCAGCATAGATTCGCTGTAATTCTGTGATTTTTTCTTGAATTGCTTGTTTTTGATTCGTGAGTATTTCTTCTTTGTCTGCCGTCTCCTGATCCCGGAAAAGGGCGGCGATTTCTTTTAAAGACAAACCGATTGTTTGATAAAGTTTAATAGCACTGACTACGTCAAATTGATATAGCGTATAATAGCGGTAGCCATTTTCATCTACTCTGGTCGGTTTTAAAAGATCGATCTTATCATAATGAAAGAGCGTTTTTTTTGTAATATTACAAAGTCTGGCAAAATCCCCAGTCGTATATTCTATTTTCACCTTTTTCACCCCTTGACCATAACCCTAGGTTATACTTTATAACTAGTATAACGGTACAAGGAGGTGAATACAAGATGGATTTTCTATCTAATAATACAATACGCAAAAATTTATTTTTCTTTTCTCTGCCAATTATTTTTAGTCTGATAACCGAACAGCTTTACAATGTGGTCGACATGATTATTGTCGGACAGTTTTTAGGAGGAAAAGCTCTTGCTTCTGTGGGTAATGCTGGGAATATCATGCTGCTTTTCATCTTTATTTGCGGCGGGATCGAACTGGCAGTTTCAGTCATTTTTTCAAGATTCATAGGCGAGAAAAATGAAAAAAAAATTGCTGAAGGAACGATCACTATAATGAAATTGGGGGTTTCTCTAGGGGGGCTATTGGCTTTACTTGGACTATTTATTATGCCGTTTACGCTGGAATGGATACGAGTCCCCGCTGATTTGCTCGCTTCAACCAAACTATATTGTTCTATTTATTTATTAGGGCTCCCTTTCATCTACTTATATATATTGTCACGGGCGATATTAACCTGTTTAGGTTATGCTAAGCATAGCTTTTACATGGTATTGGCATCTTCCGTCTTAAACCTGCTTTTCAATTTGCTGAGTGTGGGCGTCCTAGGAATGGGAGTAGCTGGTAGTGCAGTAAGTACCGTCGTCGCTCAAATTATCTTTATGACTGTCAGCATATTCTTTCTCTATAAAAAACTTCAATCCAATTCGTTTTTCAGGTGGAAGGCGCCAATCGATTTTTCTTTATTAAAATCGGTTGCCATTAATGGGCTACCTTCTATTTTTCAACAATTCGTAATTACTTTAGCTTCCCTTCTTCTACAATCATTTGTTAATCCGTTCGGCTATGAGATTATCATTGGCTACCTGGCTGTTACGAGAGTCGTCAATTTAAGCAGGGTTGTTGTGTCTGGCTTTTCCCATGCATTTTCCTTTTTCTCTGCTCAAATGTTAGTTCAAAACAGATATAAAGAGCTCAAGGCAGGCTATAGCTTCATTACTAAAATCTCTATCGGCTTTACACTGCTTTCATCAGCTGTGCTGTTACTCTTTTCGAAAACGTTCTGTCAATTCTTCTTCAAAATTGCAGATAATCCAGAAGGCTATGACTTTTTCAATCTTTATATGCAAATAGCGGTTCCTATTTCTTTCTTAACAGTTTTTAAATTTATGAACGAAAGTATTTTGCGAAGTGCTATGGAGATGAGAGAATATCTGATCTGCAATATCGGCGATTTAGCCATCCGGATCATTTCTACGTATGGATTGATCATGCTTATCGGTACCTATGCTTTCCCAATCGGGGAATTAGCAGCCCGCATTGTTTCTTTTTTACTATCGCTGTATTTCTTATATCGATTGCTGCATCAAAACGAAAAGCAGACGCTGACAGAAAACTAAAACGAGTAAAGGAGTATTTATGATGAAAATTCTTATTACAACTTTAAACGAAGTAGATATACCAGCCCTCTGGGTAATTGAAAATGCGGCGATGACCTTAAAAGAAGCCCCTTTTTTGATAAAGGATGTTGGATACGATTCTTATAAAGCAGGACTGCTTGCTAAAGATGTGTTAGTGGCTCGCGATGACAATGATGAAATCCTTGGTTCCTTGGTCTTTTCTCCAGCCGGACGACTAAGCGTGCAAAAGCATCATTGGCAGTTCGGTATGAGCGTGGCACCTAAGGCACAAGGTAAGGGAGTAGGCAGACTACTGATCGAGGCGCTGTTGCGACAAGGCAAACCGGCAGGAATCAAAAAAATATCCATGCGAGTAATGGGGACTAATCCAAATGCCATCGCTTTTTACAAGCATTTGGGGTTTACGGAAGAAGCGCATTATCGCTTGGAGTTTTGGATCGATGGAGAATGGGTGGATGATTATCAGTTTGCTTATTATTATGATGTTTGAAAACAGGTGCTAATAACGTAAAGCCAGTTTATAAGGCTGCACTAGCTTAAAAGATGTTTACATGAGAGCTACGTTAACGCATCGCTCTCTTTTTAAATCCAAAGACTGCACATGTATAATTTTTCTTCTTGAATAGTATAAAGTCATGTACCTCCGGGAAATGCATCACGTTCTTCGGCATGCTTTTTGGGTTTGGCGCGAACTCTGCTTTTTGTACTCTGTGCTGCTTGTAGATCATTGCAACCGCCCTCAGGATAATCGCTACTACTGCAGCCAACCAAATGATTTTGTCATGTTTTATCCCTCATCCCGGATTTGCTTTTCTTTTATTATATTATTAAAAAAAGAAGCTGATGCATAAAACAAACCTAGTTTTATGCATTAGCTTTTCCTTTTTTATCCCTCACAACACACATCTACAAAATACTGCATCAACCGCTCATCCTCCGTCAACTCTGGATGAAAAGCTGTCACTAGCACATTGCCCTCACGTGCTGCAACGATTTTACCATCTACATGCGCTAACACTTCTACTTCTTCCCCCGGCTCAAGCAGATAAGGTGCTCGAATGAATACAGCTCGAAATGGTTCTTTTCCTAAGGCGTCTATGGCAAGATCGGCTTCAAAGCTGTCCTTTTGTCTGCCAAAGCCATTGCGCATGGAGGTATAGTGGCTAAATCCCAGACTTTCTTCGCCGCCTTCGATCGCAGTTGCCGAGAGAACCATCCCAGCGCAAGTTCCGAAGATGCCTTTTCCGGCTTTATGGAAAGCTTTTAAAGGTTCCATAAAATCGTAGCGCAGAATGAGTTTACGAATGGCCGTACTTTCGCCGCCGGGGATTATCAATCCCGCTAGTTCATTTAGTTGTTCGGGTTTCTTCACAGTTACCGGGCTATTACCGGTTTTACGAATCATTTCTACATGTTCGCTTATAGCACCCTGCAATGCTAATACACCAATTTTTTTCATTTTACCAGCCCCGTTCTTGCATGCGTTCTTCTGGTGATAAATGGCTGATTTCGATTCCTTTCATGGCTGCGCCAAGTTCTTTAGATAGATTTCCGATCAGTTCATAATCATCATAATAAGTGGTTGCTTGAACGATCGCGTTTGCGAATTTAGCTGGATTATCCGATTTGAAGATCCCTGAACCAACGAATACGCCGTCAGCGCCAAGTTCCATCATTAAAGCTGCATCAGCTGGTGTCGCAACGCCGCCTGCTGCAAAATTGACCACTGGCAGCTTGCCAAGTGTTTTGATTTCCTTGATCAATTCATATGGTGCGCCTAGATTTTTGGCTGCTGTCATCAATTCATCGTCGTTCATGCCTTTGATCTGGCTGATTTGGCTATTCACGCGGCGCATATGTCTAACTGCTTCCACGATATTTCCCGTTCCCGGTTCGCCCTTTGTTCGCAACATTGCAGCTCCCTCGCCAATTCGGCGCAATGCTTCTCCTAAATCACGACAGCCGCATACAAATGGCACGGTGAAATTGCTTTTAAGCAGATGATATTCTTCGTCTGCTGGGGTCAGAACTTCGCTTTCATCGATATAGTCGACGCCCATTGCTTCTAGGATACGTGCTTCGGTAATGTGGCCGATACGTGCTTTAGCCATAACCGGGATCGATACGGCGTTCATTACTTCTTCTACGATACGTGGATCAGCCATTCTTGCAACGCCACCGGCTGCGCGGATATCAGAGGGTACGCGTTCCAGCGCCATAACGGCTACAGCTCCTGCTTCTTCAGCGATTTTCGCTTGTTCGGCGTTGATGACGTCCATGATAACCCCGCCTTTTTGCATTTGCGCCATTCCTCGTTTTACTCGCTCTGTTCCAGTTGTTTTTTCCAAATTAAACTCCTCCAGTTCGTGATTTGTATTCTTTATCTCTCTATGATATGCTAGAAAATAATTTACCAAAACAGCCAATTGGATGTTGTTTTTACCATCCAATTTTCAAAGGAGTAAAGACATGTGGCATTTAGAGTCAAAATCGGACTTGCCGCTTTACGGGCAGATCATCCAGTTGATTGAGAGAAAAATCGAAAATGGCGAACTATTGCCGGGGGAAAAACTGCCGGCGGAAAGAAAGCTAGCACAGTTGCTTGGGGTCAATCGCTCAACGATCGTGCGGGCACTCGACGAACTGGCAGCAAGTGGGAAATTGGTTCGGACGCAAGGAAGCGGTACACATGTAAATGAAGAAAAATGGGGGGTACTCACTACGGGGAAAACCAATTGGCGGCACTATGTCGACCAGGGCGGTTTTCATGCCGAAGATCCTTATATTCGAGATGTACATGCGCTTGCACTTCATGATTCAAAACAAGCGATCGACCTTGCAACTGGAGAATTGCCTGTGGAGCTGATGCCGCAAATCGAAACGCCTAGTCTTTCCTGGCAATCTTTTTTAGCAGAAGAATCGCAACACGATATACTCGGGTATTCACCACTGCGCCACACGATCCAAAAGCAAATGGCCGCAGCAGCTGGTATCAAAACGAATGCTGATCAGATTTTGATAACCTCGGGCGCTCAGCAGGCCATTTTTCTGATTACACAATGTCTACTTGCTCCCGGCGATGCGATCGCGATCGAGTCGCCTTCTTATTTTTATTCGCTTTCCCTTTTCCAATCAGCAGGACTGCGCATTTTTGCGCTACCGATGGATGAAGATGGTGTGATCATTTCAGATCTAGAAAAATTGTATCGCAAACACCGTATCAAAATGGTTTTTGTAAATCCGACTTTTCAAAACCCGACCGGTCTGCTTATGCCAGATAAGCGCCGGGCGCAACTGATTGAATGTTGTGCTGCACTTAAAATACCGATTGTGGAAGATGATCCTTTTGGTCCTCTCCTTGATTATTCGGACCAAGCGGTCACACCACTTAAAAAGCTGGACCCGGATAATGTACTTTACATCGGTTCACTTTCCAAAGTAATGGGCTCCAACACTCGAATCGGCTGGCTGGACGGACCTCCTGCTGTTGTCAACCGGCTGGCAGAAGCGCGTCAGGAAATGGACTTTGGATTAAGTATTTTCCCGCAGATCTTGGCCAATTATGTCTTGCAAACCGATTCGTTCCAGCAGCATTTAGACTTTTTACGGATCGAACTGCTCAAAAGGCGCGATCTGCTGATTGCGGCGTTAGAGCGTCACTTACCGGGCAAACTTGATTATCTTGTTCCTGAAGGTGGCTTCCATTTATATGTCAAACTTCCTGTAGCAACGATGCGAAAAAGTTTGTTCCCCTTTTTTCTCGATAAAAAACTGCTTGTGATGCCAAGTACGACTTTTGGAGAAAAGGCTCCCGCTGTTCGCTTGACCTTTGCCAGAATAACAGAAAAAACCGCCGAGCAAGCGGCGGTGATCTTGAAAGATATCTTGGATAGTAATTAGTTTTCTCCATACTGATGCAGGTCTATTCCAACTAGAATCGTATTCGCAGATTCTAGCACTGTCTATCTTAATTTTAGGAATATACCCTAATTCTTCTGATCGTTGTTTAATTTTTTCCCTATGTTGTTTCTTTATAAGGAGTATATCCATCGAAACTTTTCCAGTTCCATCGTTGATTACTATGAATCCTACTCGCATACACAGCCACATACTCATCCAAAACCTCTTCAAATGCCTTCGTTCCTGAAATAAATTCATTGATTTTCTTCGTATTCGGCTCTGGGATCTTCTTCGCTTTATTTCTTTTAAAGAAATCCTTCGCACTCTTGATTGAGCCAAACTTCTTCAATCTCGCAAGTCGATTTATTCCACCTGCTACCCCGATAACACCCATCACGCCTGTTACGGCATTGGTATAACCCCTTGTTCATAAGGTTCTAACATGCTTTGATACGTCACTAACTTTGTTGTTTCTAATGGATCAGCTAGAAAAGAAGTCGCTAGGCTTCCTAATCCTTTTACCGTTTTAATAGGATGGAAAAACACATCTAAAATACTGGTTGCCGTGACTTTCATGCCTGCTCCGATTTGCCTTGCTTTTTTCTATCATAATTCCGATAATCTTTTTCAATTCGGGAAGCATGGCGCTGCTCCATTTGTAGTAGTTGTTCCATTTTCTTGGCAATCTTGGCAAGTTCATGCCCTTCCAAATCCTGTAACTTTCTTATTTTCTGTTTGAGTTCCCTATCTAAATCTTCCAGCATCTGTTTATTATGCGTCTGATTGGCTTTCATATCCGGTTTATCATCTAAAATCGAAAACATACTTCTGGGTGGCGCATGAGAAGCGAACACGCTATAACTAAGGTCGTGCAGCGCTTGCTCCTCTGATTTTGCCACGTTTCGTAAATAGCTTGGATTAATGATACTCGGTCGATTCGGATAGATCTCGCCGTCAATACTACGAAAATCTTCCATGTAACTCGATAAATATGTAAAAAGTTTTTCCACCGCAACCGTTTCCCGGTCGACCGTGTCACGATGACCGCCATATGCAATATTCATTGCCTTCGCTAGTTTCCCGTCTTGTTGTTGGATCTCTCGCTGTAATTTTGCTAGTGAACTATCCAATGTTTTTAGGGACTGTTTCATTTTATAAAGCGCTCGAACCGCTTCTTCCATTTCTCCCATAATAACTTTAAATTCCACTATTTTCCACCGCCTAGTTGTTTGTCTTGTTGGATCACGCTCTGCACGGTTTTCTTACTTGTTTGGATATCTTTCTGTAAACGATTTAAGCTCCACGTATGGATCGTCTTCTCCATCTCACGCTGGACTTCGGTATAACGTACGATAAAGTCAGGGGATTTCATGTGTTCTACTTTAGTGAGTATTTTTTCTATCTGTTTCATTTTGGTTTGAAAAGTATCTAGGGCATGTTCGGCACGTTTTAATTCTTGCAGGACTTCTCCTGCTGTCCATTTGATCTCTTGCGCCATATCAGAAGTCCTCCCTTAATTGCGCTGCTTTCTCGTTGCAAAGGGAGATCATGCTTCCTAATACGCTTTCGATATTTATCAGTATATTTTCCAAGGTATCGATTTCTCTGTGGTTTTCGTCGACTAATTGCTTACGCCTTCGACCCACAGCAGACTTTGCTTCTTCCAATACTGCCCTTCTTGCATTTATGGTGCTTTTTAGCTGTGTTTTGTAACTCCCATGTGTTCATCTCCTTGTTGTCTGTTCTATCACAGTATAACAAATTTTATAAAAGAAAGACGAGAATTTATATAGAAGAAGAAATATCTAACAAAATTGTGCTATAATAAGTCTTATTTAATAAGCGAGGAAAAAAATGAAAAGAAAGTTATGGAAAATCTCCGCTTGGGTGATTGGAATCTTACTGGGACTTGTGTTATTGATCTTCATCGCTTTTCAAGTATCGCCAAGACCAGGCGCACTGATCATCAATCGTATGTTTGCAGCAGAAGTCCAGATCAAGGATAAGCCAATCTATAAGCAAGCGAAGAAAAACATTATTGTGGAATCGAATCGCAAGTATCTTTCTAAATTCAAGCAAAATGAGTATGATGTTTATTATCCGAAAAATGTCAAAAAACCGGTACCCGTCATAATCTGGCTGCATGGCGGCGGGTATGTCGGTGGCGATAAATCGGGGATGCGAGAATATGCGACTCGAATAGCTTCGGATGCTAAAGTTGCTGTTGTAGCAATGAATTATGAGCATGCTCCCGCCTCCCAGTATCCAAATCAAGTCCATCAGGTAGATGAATTGATCCAAACATTACTGAAGAACAAAGCGAAAGATACTCGGCTGGATTTGAGCCGTATTTTCTTCGGTGGTGATAGCGCCGGCTCTCAGATCGCCTTGCAATATGCCACGATTCAAACAAATGACAGCTATGCGAAACAGATGGATATGAAGCAGTCGATCCCGAGAGGACATATCAAAGGTACTATTTCCTACTGTGGTCCTGTCGATTTAAAACAAACTGCCTTGCAGCATTCCAACAGCAAATTTATGAAATTTTTTGTTACCACCGTTGCATGGTCGCTGATCGGAACAAAAGATTGGAAAGAAAGCGATAAACTGCAGGAAGCAAGTCTAGTGGCGCATGTAAATAAAGATTTTCCGCCAACTTATATCACCGACGGCAATACCTACTCCTTCCAAGAACAAGGGCATGCTTTAGCAGACCGATTGAAAAAACTTGATGTTCCAGTGGCGCAGTTATTTTATACCTCAGCCAACAAGGAAATAACCCATGAATATCAATTTGATTATGCGACCAAAGAAGCTAAGAAATGTTATCAGGAAACATTGCAGTTTGTGAATAGGTATAAAAAATAGCAGCTTGGTGCTAAAAAAGAACTTTTACTTCTATTATCAAGAAGTAAAAGTTCTTTTTTCGGTCACTCTACCGATTTCAGCGCTTCGATCATATCAATTCGTTTCAGCTTAATATGCATGACGATCATGACCACGGCTGCAAACAGAAGCGTTAAAAGCGCGGAATATAGATAACTTAACCAGCCGATCGATGGACTGAACATCATCTGGTCAACTTCGGCGGTCGTAATAACAAAGCGGTGCAGGAATGCTCCTGCAAAGAAGCCGACGAAGATTCCCATCAACGTTAAGATGATATTTTCCCGATACACATACATCGTGACTTCTTTAGGATAGAAGCCGAGCACTTTAATCGTTGAAAGTTCGCGGACGCGCTCGGAAATATTGATATTCGTCAAATTGTAAAGAACAACAAAAGCGAGCAGTGCTGCGGATGCGATCAATACCACAATGACCACGTCCAAACTATCCAGCGTATTGTCGAGTAAGGAGCTGACGGTATTAGAATATGTGACGTTTAGCACCGCTTTACTGTCAACAAGTTTTTCTGCGTAAGCATTCTGCCATGAACTGGAGGTATCCTTCAAATGAAGTAGATCCAGATTGTAGACAGGCTTTTTGGAAAAGATTTTTTCGTAATACGCTGGTTTCATATATAAATAATGAAAGGCGTAATTTTCTGTTATGGCGGTGACTTTTATTTTATATTCTGTGTGACTACCATCGCGGACAGTCAAGTGATCGCCTGCTTTCACGTGATAGAGACGTGCCAATTTTTCGTTTAAAACTGCACCGTTATCAGGAATGCTTTCCCGTTTATGTGTCACACGATCACGAAGGACGATAAAGTCTGCGAACTCATCCATTCGTTTTGGTACGATCACCGACACGTTTTGTGGACGTGTTCCATTTTTCACAGCGTCCAGATTATTTTGCGAAACTTCCAGACGACTGGAAATAGTAGTATCTTGCATAAGCGATCTGTACGTGGCTCTAGCAGTTTTCGGCGCTGTTTCATCCAGGTTGATGGCGGCGTCATAACGCATGATGTCGCCGTACTGGCGATCCGCAATATTGCTGATCGAGTCGCGTAGACCAAATCCTGTTAAGATCAGTGCTGTACATCCTGCCACGCCAAGCACTGTCATCAGCATGCGCTGTTTATAGCGAAATAGATTTCGTGCGGTGACCTTGCTGGTAAAGTTCATTCGTCTCCAGAGAAACGTCACGCGTTCCAGTAAGATTCGTTTGCCACTCTTCGGTGCCCGCGGCCGCATCAATACAGAAGCATTTGCTCGCAATTCTGCGCGACAGGCAATGAAGGCAGTCAGCGTCGTGCAGGCGATCGCAACGAGTAGGGAGATCGCAATGATTCCCCAATAGATACCGAGTGTGATATCCGGCATCGTGTACATGGTTTTATAAGCATTGAAAATGATTGACGGAAACACTTGAAACCCAATGATGATTCCAGCAATGCCGCCGAAAACACTTGCTAGTGAGCCGTATACCAGATATTTCAAGATAATGCTGCCGTTAGTGTATCCTAATGCCTTCAAGGTTCCGATCTGTGTCCGCTGCTCCTCGATCATCCGCGTCATTGTCGTTAGACAGACAAGGGCGGCAATCAGGAAAAAGAAGATGGGAAAGATCGTTGACATCGAAGACAGCCGATCGGCATTTTCTTGATACTCGCTGTAGCCTGGATTTGTGTTGCGATCAAGTACAAAATAATGAGGTTTTTTAAGCGCATCCAGCCGTTCTTGTTCGATCTGTAAATCTTTTTCTGCTTTGGCCAAGCGTTTCTCCGCTTTTGCTCGTTCTTTATGGAACAAAGCCAATTTAGTTTGGTAATTTGCTTCACCCGCTGTGATTTCTTTTAGAGCGGCAGCTAATTTCGCTTCACCTGCTGCTTTTTCACGCTGATACGCTTGCTTCCCAGCGTTCCATTTTGCCAAGCCTGCTTGATAATCGTGTTGTCCGTTCGCATAAGCAGTTTTGGCACTCGCTAATGCCGCTTTCTTTTGAGAAAGTGTCTTTTCGCCTTGGTCGATCCGGCGCTTTTCTTTTGCTAATTCTCTTTCCATCTGATCCAAATAGCGGTCAGCCTGATTTAAACGCGCTAGCAAAAATTTAAGGCCTTGCTGGACATCTTTGTCACTTACATCAGCGTTATCTGTCTGCTTCAAAAAGTCATCCAGTTCACCTTCATATTCGGAAAGTGCTTGTTTCAATGTTCGTTTTTCTTCTTTTGCGAGATCCATTTCTTCGATCGTACTTGTGATCTCCTTTTTAATGCCATTTCTATCATGGGAAAGATCTGCGATGTTGTTTTGTTTTTTTGCTTGCTGAAGTAGGTTTCTAGCTGTTTTTACAGCTGATTTGACTTGTACTACTTGTTTTTTCGCTTGCTGCCATACTTCTTTGCCTGATTTCAGCTCTTCTTCCGCCTGACTTAGCTGCTCTTCGCCGGAAGCAATCTTGGCTTTTGCACGCGCGAGCTTGGCTTTCGCTGCTTGCAGATCGCGACCGGCTTGTGTGAGTTTGGCTTGTGCAGCCGCGGAACGATTAGCGAGTTCGGTTTTTCCATGCTCGTATTTTGCCCTAGCATCTGCTAGCTTCGCCTTTGCAGCATCAAGTTTGGCTTGGTTTTTCGTCAATTTTTGGCGGGCTTGCCGTAGTTCTTTCTTACCGGCGTCGATTTTTTTCTGTGCGTTAGCTTTTATTTTGGCAAGCCTTGCTTTAGGTTGATCTTGCAAGGCGTTCTTGACTGCTTCTTTCGCCTGACGCGACTGTGTTTTATAGGATTCACTGTAAGCGTTTGTTTTGGCAAGCTGCTTAAAAGTGACATTCATTTGTGTGTAGACTGGTAGATCGAAGTCTTCCTTTGGTACGACGGCGAAAGCATCTGTTTGACCCGTTCCGATCGTACTACTGCCGCGCTCGCCTTTTTGGATATACATCGGTGTTTTTACAAAACCGACGATCGTATATGTGGCTGTTCGGAATTTTTTTGTTAGTTTGCTACCATCGCTATCGACGAATGTCACGCGATCGCCCAGTTTATAGTGCTTCCTCATTTTTGATTTACTGTCTAGCGCGATCTCCCCGCTCTTGTCTGGCAAGCGGCCAGCTATGGCTTGGTATTGATTGAGTTTTGTATCATTTGTGACTGAGAAAACTTTTGTGACTAGGTTGCTATTTTTCAAGAGTACATCTGCGCTATAACCCATTTCTACATGCTTTACATCATCAGCTGCTTGGATTGCTTTTTTGTCGGTCTCATCAAGCCCGTAAGTAGATTGGACCGAAAAGTGTGCTAATTGGTATTTCTTAAAATACGTATCAGCTGTTAAAAGCATGTCTGGACCGGTAGCTTTTAATCCGGAGAAAAAAGCTACGCCAAGCATGATTAAAAGAAAGATAGAAATAAAGCGGCTTTTGGAGTGCCATATCTCTCTGCAGATGTCTTTCCATAATGCCGTTCGCTTCAATTCTTTCTCCCTTCTACCACTCTATTTCGTCGATTGAAACAGGGGACTCATTTTCGCGTATTTTCCGTACTTTGGCATCATTGATCTCAATGATCCGATCGGCAATCGGCTTGATCGCTGTATTATGAGTGATCACGATAACGGTCGTTCCGGTCTTCCGGCAGGTATCTTGAAGCAATTTCAAGATCGCTTTTCCCGTTTCGTAATCCAGCGCGCCAGTGGGCTCATCACACAACAGTAATTTGGGGGATTTCGCCAAAGCGCGGGCAATCGCTACCCGCTGCTGTTCGCCGCCCGATAATTGTGCTGGAAAGTTATCGAGCCGATGCCCCAGACCAACACTTCGCAGCACTTCTTCCGCATCAAGTGCATTCGGCGAGATCTGTGCCGCTAATTCTACATTTTCTTTTGCTGTCAAATTCGGGACTAAATTATAAAATTGAAAGACAAAACCGACATCATTGCGCCGATAACTGGTTAGATTACGCGCACTTAATGCTGCGATATCTGAACCATCTACTTTTACTTCTCCCGCATCACATGTATCCATTCCACCAAGAATATTCAGCACTGTGGATTTCCCTGCTCCCGAGGGACCTACAATGACAACAAACTCGCCTTCGTGGATCTGAAATGTAATCTTATCATTGGCAGTAACTGTATTTTCGCCCATTTGATAAAATTTTGATACTTCTTTCATCTCTACATAAGTCATTTATCGTACTCCTTTTTTCCATCTTCCCCACTCTCTATCTTACTATAGAAATGACTTTCAAAAAATAGTTTCTGGAAATTATTTAGGACTTGGTTTTTATGTGAAACGAAAAAGTCACTGCCTGAGGAATCAGGCAGTGACTTTTTTATATTTCCTTCCAACTAAAAGCCTCCAAAGAAGCTAAATGTTCATCTGCAGACGGCAGGTTTGCTGCCTTGCCAATACCGACTGCATACATTCCTGCTGCTTTGGCGGCGCTGCATCCTGCTTCGGAATCTTCAAAGACGACACACGTTTCCGGCGGCAGTCCCATTTTTTCGGCTCCACGCAGAAACACCTCCGGGTCGGGTTTCGCTTTCGCTACATCATTCCCGTCGACTAGTTCATCGAAATAGCGCAGCAAGCCAGTTCGCTCCAAGATCAGTGGTGCATTTTTGCTTGCTGACCCCAATGCTATTCTGATTCCTTGCTCTCGCAGGTTTTCTAATGTCGGCTTCACCCCAGTCAAGATCTCTGAAGCATCCATTTCGGAAATATACGCGACATAACGTTCATTTTTCAGAGCTGCAAAGGCTTCTTTTTCGGACACAGAGTATGTCGGGTTGTTTCCCAGCGAAAGCAGGATTTCCAGCGAAGCCATTCGTGAAACACCTTTCAGCCGCTCGTTGTCATGCTCGGAAAAGGGGATCTCCAACTCTTCGGCGAGCGCTTGCCACGCCAAGAAATGATATTTGGCAGTATCTACTAATACGCCATCTAAGTCAAAAATAGCACCTTGATAAATTTGCTTTCCCACAGGCTTCTGCTCCTTTATTTCAATTTATAAACGACTGCTTCATAAGGACGCAGTGTTACTTCATGTAAAGAGATTTTGCTATCCGGATAGTTGCTCAAAATGATCTTTTCCGCAGTGTATCCGGCCAACTCGGCGGTCGTTTCGGCTTCATAAAAATTAGCCAGTATTAGCCACGTTTCCTGCTTGTTAGTACGCAAATAGGCATAGATCGCGGGATGTTCTGGCAGGAGTTCTTGATAGCTTCCCCAGACGATCAATTCATTTTCTTTGCGCAGTTGGACCAGTTTTTGATAATGATAAAAGAGGGAATTCGGATCTTGCAGGGCATTTTCCACATTGATGACATCATAACGCGGATTAAGTGCTAGCCATGGTGAACCGTCTGTGAAACCGCCGTTTTTGCTGTCATTCCACGGAATCGGCCGGCGGGCATTGTCTCGGCCCTTAGCGTTGATAGCGTGGAGAATCTCTGCTTCTGTATATCCTGCCGCCAAGCGCTCACGGTACATGTTGTGAGATTCGATGTCATCGGCTTCTTCGATCGCATTTATGGCCGTATTCGTCAGGCCGATTTCTTCTCCTTGGTAGATATAAGGGGTGCCTTTTTGCAAATGCAAAATCGTTGCCAGCATTTTTGCACTGACTTCGCGGTATTTTTCTGAATCGTTGCCAAGTCTGGAAACGACGCGCGGGAGATCGTGATTATTCCAAAACAAACTGTTCCAGCCGCGTTCGTCTAGTTTGGTCTGCCATTTGCTGAAGATTTGTTTTAATTTGAGAAAGTCCCATTCTTGCAAGTCCCACTTCTGTTTATCGGGTTGCTCATCCAGGGCAGCGTGTTCAAATTGAAAGACCATCGACAACTCTTCACGATCCGGATTCGTATAAAGCAAAGCCCCGCTTGGAGTAACGCCCCATGTTTCACCAACTGTCAGCACATTATATTTGCCGAATGTCTCGCGGTTCATTTCTTGTAAATACGTGTGCAACAGAGGACCGTTGGCAGTGATTTCCTTGTCGGGCTGTTTCCCGATCAAATCGATCACATCCATGCGGAAACCGCCGATCCCTTTTTCCAGCCAAAAATTCATCATCCGGTAGATCTCTTCGCGTACTTTTGGATTTTCCCAATTAAGGTCCGGTTGTTTTTTACTAAAAAGGTGCAGATAATACTCGTTGGTCGTTTCGTCTAATTCCCAAGCGGATCCGCTGAATGTCGAACGCAGTCCGTTTGGTAATTTGCCGTGATTAGGGCGCCAGATATAATAATCGCGGTAAGGATTATCTTTACTTTTTTTGGCTTCCTGGAACCAAGGATGTTCATCGGAGGTATGATTGACGACGAGATCCATGATGATCGCGATGCCGTGCTGCTTTGCTTCGGCGATCAATGCGTCCATATCTGCCATGGTGCCGTATTCCGGTGCGATCGCTTGGTAATCGCTGATATCGTAGCCGTTGTCGTCATTGGGAGAAGCACAAACTGGACTAAGCCAGATTGCTCCGATCCCCAATTTCTCCAAGTACGGCAGTTTCCGAATGATTCCTTGCAGATCTCCCACACCATCTTGGTTACTATCATAAAAACTGCGTGGGTAAATTTGATAAATGACTGTTTCCTGCCACCATTTTTTATTCATTTTATACCTCGCTTTTCTGCCTTTCTTGAACGGCTAATATCAGAGTATCTGTAACGGTATAGTTTCCCCCGTAAACAAGTAGCTCGATTGCTGATCCTTTCAATAAACGAATTGCTATGTTTTCTGCATCTACGGCGATTTCCAGCAGTCTTCCGCGGTAATTCATTTTGAAGCGGTACGACTTCCAATTTTCTGGGCTGAACGGTGCAAAGCTAAGTTTACCGTTTGCTGTCCGCATTCCCGCAAATCCTTGGGCGATCGCCAGCCAGCTTCCGCTCATGGAAGTGATATGCAGTCCATCTTCCGTATCATTATTATAATTGTCCAAATCAAGACGTGCTGTTCTGCTATAAAGTTCCACCGCTTTTTCTTTCTCACCGATCTCTGCAGCCAAGATGGCATGGATGGAAGGGGAAAGCGAAGATTCATGGACTGTCAGCGGCTCGTAAAAATCGAAATTTCGACGTTTTTCCGCCAAGCTGTATTGATCATTGAAATAATATAATCCTTGTAAAACGTCTGCCTGCTTGATATAGCATGAGCGGAGGATCTTGTCCCAAGACCAGTTCTGGTTTAGCGGTAGTTCGTGTTTATCTAAATCAGCGACTGGCGTTAGATCTTTGTCTAAAAAAGTATCGTGTTGGACGAAGATCTGCCGTTTATCATCGAATGGCAAGTACATATGCGTCGCGATTTCTGCCCATTTGTTTTTTTCTTCATCGGAAACTTCTAATTCCACTTGTTTCGCTTTACTTACTTTGGTCAATGTTTCCAACGTATAACGAAGTTCCCATTGGGCGATCAAGTTTGTGTACCAATTGTTATTGACGTTATTTTCATATTCATTCGGTCCAGTTACGCCATGAATCATATATTGTTTTTTAGTTGCGGAATAATGAACGCGGTCTGCCCAGAAGCGGGCAATCCCTACTAACACATCCACCCCTTTTTCCAGCAAATACTGCTCATTGCCTGTGTAGTTCGTATAATTATAGATCGCATAAGCAATCGAACCGTTGCGGTGAATTTCTTCAAAAGTGATCTCCCACTCGTTATGGCACTCTACACCGGTAAAAGTCACCATTGGGTAAAGAGCTCCTTGGAGGCCTTGCTTACCAGCATTGTGAAACGCTTCAGGAAGCTGTTTATAACGATATTGAAGTAGTTTTTCGGTAACGGCTTCATCCGTCAACGCTAAGTACATGGGAATAATGTAGGCTTCTGTATCCCAATAAGTTGCGCCGCCATATTTCTCGCCTGTAAAACCTTTAGGACCGACATTCAAGCGGTCGTCTTCACCATAATAAGTCGAAAACAGTTGAAAAATATTAAAGCGGATCCCTTGCTGTGCTTCTTCATCGCCGTCGATCACGACATCTGCTTGTTCCCAGCGTTCCCGCCAAGCCGTTGTTTGTCTTTCCAAATGTGTTTCGAAATCCATCTCAGTAAAAGCGCGCAGCAGTTGGACTGCTTTTTCGGTCTGCGCTTCTTCCGGGATATCACGGCTCGTTACCACGGCAACATATTTCGTCAGTTCCGCTGTTTCACCAGCTTCCAAAGAAAAAGCGATTTCTTCCTCTACTAATAAAGTGCTCTCTCCGCGGAGTAGTTCCTCCACTTGTGTCGCTTGATTTTCCATTACTGTGGTGACGCTGAACTGCGGGATCGAGAAATCATTTGGGATCGTTCTGACTGTTAGACCGCTTTGCTGACCGGAAAAACGATGGCGTTCTTCCCAGAACATTTCATCGTAATTGCTGTCTTCATTGGTCACATTGCCATCGATCTTCGGTACTAATTGAATCGCAGCAATGCCTTCCAGCACTTCGGTCTCTACATGAACGATTGCGAGTTCCCGATCCACGATGCTGACGAACCGTTTAAATGTAAAACGTACTTTTGCTTGTTTCTGCGTTATCGTAAAGCGGCGGGTCAACACTCCATTGCTCATATCTAGTTCGAGTTCGAATGCTTCCGTTTCTATTTTTGCCAAATCGATCATCCGGTCATTGACGTAGATATCGACGCCGATAAAATTGGTGGCATTGATCACTTTCCCGAAATAATCCGGGTAGCCGTTTTTCCACCAGCCAACTCTTGTTTTATCCGGATACCAAACACCAGCAATATAAGTTCCCTGGTGGGTATCTCCCGAATATTGTTCTTCAAAATTTCCGCGCATTCCCATATAGCCGTTACCGATTGACGTCAAGCTCTCTTGCAATCGCTTGTTTTTCTGGTCTAAAAGGTGCGTACGGATTTTCCATGGATGGACTTCAAACAGTCGCTTTATCATGAGTAAACGCTCCTTTTTTCTGTTTCTTTAAATTTTTCGATGCCTCATTATCATTGAATCGGGTCTGCAGAAAGCTCAGTAATAATAGAATCATCCATGCTCCCGATTGGATCAGTAGTACGAGGGCGATATCTCCCGTTAGAAATCCGATTATCATGCCGATCAAACTAGCACTTCCTAGCGCATTTAGCATCAGTTGGATGGACTCTCGAAAAGATTGAATCGTCGTGAAGCCGGTTTTTCTCGTTGCAAAAAGGATCAAGGCTCCCAACAATAAAATGAAAACATTACTGATCAATAACATACCGTTTGTAAGCAGGATCTTTCCTCCCGTTAAAAGTGGTTTATATTGTTTCTCCCAGCTGGACATTGCACTTTTTACAAGTGCTTGAAAAGTTGTCGATTGCTTATGTGGCAGTTGGAGTGTCAGCGAGTAGCCGTTCTTATCTTTCAAAAATACGCGGTCATTCGGCAGCATTACCAACTGATTTTCACCATTGTATGTTTTTCCTGCTTTCCCAGTTGGTGTGAAGAAAAAGGAATTGCTGCGGTGTGGCGCTGTTAGAGAGATTTCTTTTTGCGCCTTCGCTTCCTGCACCCAATTTGGCATATAGGTTTTTAGCGAGACGTTTTGTTTCGCAATGGTCAGAGCGAGCGGCATGGCAAGCAGCGCTGTGCAAGCCAGTATTGTCAGGATAATTTGAAAAAAGTTGGCACCCTGTCTGTTTTCAAATATCCGGCGCGACGAAAAAGTCGTGCCCAGATAGCGAAATAAATATGGATCGGTTCGTTTCATTCTGCTTGCTCCTCTCTTGTCTTAACCCTTCGTCCCGCCGGCGATCAGTCCTGATACAAAATGTTTTTGCAGCAGGAAGAATAAAATCGAGATCGGTACGGCGATCAAGATTGCGCCTGCCGAAAAAAGTACCACTTGCGGATTTTTCGCATCACTGATAAAAGTCTGCAGCCCAACAGCCACGGTATAACGTGTTTCGGAACGCAGCAGGAATTTCGCCAGCATATAATCACCAAATGGACCCATAAATGCCCAGAGCGCCTGCACTGCGATCATCGGCCGTACTAATGGCAAGACGATTTGGTAGAAGATCCGGAAATGACCTGCACCGTCCAGTTTTGCAGATTCATCAAGATCGATCGGCACTGTATCAAAGTAGCCTTTCATCAGCCAGGTATTCATCGGAATTCCCCCGCCGATGTAGATCGCAGTCAAGAACCAGAAGTGATCTAATGCGTTCAATAAAAGTGCCATGACATAAAAAGCTGTAAGTGCTGCCATTGTTGGCACCATTTGGATCACTAAGAAAAACAGCAGGCTTTTTTTGCGCCCGACAAAGCGATAGCGGCTGAATGTATATCCTGCCAGCGTAATGACTGCCACTTGGATGACCATCGTAAAGATCGCAATGACCAATGTATTGAAGTACCATTTGCCATAAAGGGTCTCTTGGAACAAACGACCAAAATTGGAAAGGGTCCATTTGCTGGAAAAGTCAAGTGCGAATGCTGTAACGTTCCCTACTTTAAACGCCGAATTGATCGTGATTAAAATGGGGTATAGAATCACGATCGATAAGACGATCATATAAAAATAAGTAAAGAATCGTGTCCAAAACTTACTGTGTTTGACAGAACTCATTTTTTTCATTGTTTAATCCCCCACCTTAAATGCGTTTGATTTTCGGAAAATAAGTAGCGATATCGCAATAACGATGATCGAGATCAATAACGTTACCGCAGCAGCCACCGAATATTGCGGCGAGCTTCCTGTTGTCAGTTTGAAGATCCATGAGATCAGGATATCCGTTGAACCAGCACCGCCGCCAACACTTCCCGGACCGCCTTTATTAAATAGATAGATCATCGAAAAGTTATTGAAGTTACCAGTATATTGCGTAATAAAGATTGGTGCTGCCACGAACATCACCATTGGAAAAGTGATTTTCCGGAACCGATTCCAAGCATTTGCACCATCGATTTTCGCTGCTTCATAAAGTTCATGCGGGATCGACTGCAAGATCCCAGTAACCATTACATAAATATAGGGGAACCCTAACCAGCCTTGAATCATGATAATTGCTGTTTTCGTCCAAAATGGATCGGTTTTCCAAGCGATACTTGGGATATCTACAAATGGGAGATGGTTCAGAAGTGGGATGACTTGCGTATTGATCGCACCGGCACTGTCATTGAAGATATTGGAAAAGCTTAGGATACTGATAAATGCTGGAACTGCCCATGGCAAAAGGAAAACAACACCGAAGAACCGTTTTCCTTTGATAAATGATTGATTGGCAATAACTGCTGTCGCGATCCCCAAAATGATCTGCAGTGTTGTTGCGCAAAGTGTCCAGATCACCGTCCAAATAAATACGGATGAAAAAGTTGCCCGATAAGAGCTCAAAAAGAAAATATTGAAAAAGTTTTTCACCCCTACCCAGTCGATCAATCCAGCCGGCGGGATGTGGTAGAAATCATAGTTTGTGAAGGCAATAAACACGGTCACTAAAACTGGAAAAACAATGATAAAGATCATCAATACGTAGGCTGGGAGCGTCAGCAGATATGGAAAGCCACCGTCCAGCACATTGCGTAAGATCGCTTTAGCACTTTGATTGATTTCTCTGCCTTGATTCCAGTGCAAGGCGACGATTTTCGCATCACGGATATTTATGAAGTAAAAACCAATAAAAATAATGGTGATCAGCAGCTGCAATGTCCCTTCGATCATCAGGAACATGGAATTATCGAGTACCGGTGTTACACCAAGCGTGATCAATCCTTGTAGCGAACTAATTCCCCGTACTGCCATTTCAACTACAAAAGCTAAGAAAACTGCAAGGAACAAGATCCCTTTTAGCTTCTGCTGGTTATAAAATTGTCCAAGTCCAGGTATGATCGACAGCAGCATTGCTTTTTTTATAGACTTTTTATGTTCCCCCATTACTCGTCGCTCCTCATTCCTAAAATAGGTCGACAGAGACTGTGTTAGCTCCCTGTCGATCATTTATTCTTTTTTATTTACTGTATTTTTGCTGAATAGCATCTTTGATGACTTTTACCGCATCATTAGCAGATTTTTCCGGTGATTTTTTACCAGAACCAGCGTCGAACATCAAGTTCTCAGCGCCAGTCCATACTTCAGCCATTTCCGGGATGTTTGGAGTTGGATGTGCATTTGCATATTGGTCGACCACTGCTTTCGTCAATTCATCGTTTTTCGATTTTGCTGCTTCTCTTGCGGTTTGATTAGCTGGTACTTCGTTGGTCATGTCATAGAATTTTTCCTGATTTTTCGTATTTGTTACATAATCCAGCCATTTTTGTGCAACTGGTTTGTTTTTTGAGTAGCTGCTGACCACCCAGCCTTTTCCGCCGCCGAATGATTCATATTTCTTTCCGTTCACAAGTGTTGGAATTTCTGTTACCCCATAATTGATTTTGGCATTTTTGAAAGTTTGTGCTGCCCAAGGTCCGTTGATGATCGCCGCTGTTTTGCCTTTTGTAAATAAGTCTGTGATGAAGTTGTCATTAGATGTAGAATCTTGCATTCCCTTTGGCCATACATCTTGGAACCACTTCGTCGCATAGGTGATGCCTTCGATCGAACCTTTGTTGTTCAAACCGATGTCCTTTGGATTCGTGCCGTTATCACCGAATACATAACCGCCATAACCTGCTAACAGGCCGTAGCTGTAGTAAAAGTCCGTCCATTTTGCTAAGAAACCGACATTTTTGCCAGGCTCGCTTTTATAGTCGTATTTAGGATCTTTAGATAACGCTTCCAATTCTTTGAAAGTCGTTGGTGCTTTTTTCAGAAGCTCTTTATTGTAATAAAGGACAAGCGTTTCGATAACAGCCGGCTCACCGTAGATCTTGCCTTTGACCGTTACTTGTTTTTCATCGGTTTTATCGTAGTCCGCTTTGTTACCCAATTTCACTTCTGCCAATTGCCCTTGTTGTCCCAACGAGCCGATCCGGTCGTAAGCTGCCATCATCACATCAGGCGCTTTTCCGGCTGGGCCATCTAAAGAAAGTGCATCTAGCTGATCGAACATATCTTTTTTTACTACTTTTATCTTGACGTCGTTTTTCTTTTCAAAATCACCTTTGATGGCATTGACGTACTTTTCATAACCTTTATCAACAGAAATCGTTAATACTTTGCTGTCTTCCTTACTTCCCCCTGAGCCTTGCGTCCCACATGCTGATAACCCGATTAAAGCCCCTGCTAATAATACGCTGCCAAGCACACGTTTGACTCTTTGACTTTTCTTCATCTTCTTTCCTCCTCTTTAGTGTTTACGCATTTTATTATTTCGCTGTTACAACTGTTATGCAAGCGCTTTTTTAATGTTACCGCTAACACGATTTTTCAGTTGTTTCCCGGTAAATAATACAGCCATACTGTCCGACAACCCAGCTACCGTCTTCTCCTTGCTCCGCTTGGTGATGGAAAAGCACGTCGCCATCATGTTCTAAATAATAGGGCACATCACCGCAATTAAAGTAAGCATTCCAAACCTCACCATTCCATTTGCGGACAAAAGCGATTTGCTTTTTCTCATCATCAGTTGCCAGCCAGACCAATTCCCCTTCGCTAAGCAGCTGATAGTTGTCTTTACGCAATTTGATCAATGCTTTTGTGAAAGCAAAGAACGTTTTATCTTGCTCCTCCTCTTTCCAAATCATGCAGCGGCGACAATCCGGGTCATTTTCGCCAAGCATCCCGATTTCCGTACCATAATAAATACATGGCGCGCCGATTTGTAAGAAAGTAAAGGCTAAAGTCGCTTTCGCTAAATCTTTATTTTCCCCACAGATCGTCAATAATCTGGCCGTATCATGTGAATCGAGCATATTGAACATCATTTGGTTCGTTTGCTGCCGGTAAAGCATCAGCTGTTCGTTCAACCCAGCGATCATTTTCGAGGCACTGATTTTTTTTTGAATAAAGAAATCTTCGATGGTTTCCGTAAAAGCGTAGTTCATTACCCCGTGGAATTCATCTCCTTGCAGCCAGCTTTGCGAGGAGTGCCAGATTTCTCCTAAAATATAAAAGTCCGGTTTCACGGCAGTTGTTGCCTGATAGAATTTCTTCCAAAAATGATGATCGACTTCATTCGCAACATCCAGGCGCCACGCATCAATATCAAATTCTTTGATCCAATAGGTCGCAATATCTAATAAATAAGCCTCCACATCTGGATTGGCGGTATTTAATTTTGGCATGTGCGGTGTAAACGCAAAGCTGTCGAAAGAAAGTGTCGTTGCTCCTTCAAAATTGCCGTTTTCACCATAGCGAACAGGGAAATCACGAATATGGAACCAATCGCGATATTTAGAATCTGCTTCCTTCTCGATAACATCCTGCCACTCCGGTGATTTATCTCCCATGTGATTGAAAACTGCATCCAACATGATCCGAATTCCGCGGCGATGACATTCATCTACTAATTTCTTGAATAGTCCTTTGTCGCCAAAGTCAGGATCGATCTCGTAATAGTCGATTGTATCGTATTTATGATTGGAATTCGCTTTGAAAATCGGGCAGAAATAAATACCATTGATGCCAAGTCCCTCCAAATAGTCCAAATGATCGTAAACCCCTTGTAGATCGCCGCCGAATGAATCCGTGCGGTCAGGCAGTTTACTTCCCCATGGTAGGGTTCCTTCTGGATCGTTTGATACGTCACCGTTTGCAAACCGCTCAGGGAAAATTTGATACCAAACCGTTTCCTTCACCCATTCCGGTGCGTCAAACCGATCGATCTCGTGAAAATAAGGCAAGCGGAAATAGTAATTAGCCGTTTGGCACGTTGCCTCTGTGTAGGGAAAAGTCCCGCGATCCCCATAAAAAACTTCTTCGCCGTCATGATCGATCAAATGGAACGCATATTGTAAACGGCGATATGGCGCACCCGTTTCCAGTTGCCAATAATCATGTGTATCTGTGGAACCAATCTGTGTCATTTTTACTTCATGCTCGTACCATTTTTCCTCATTTAGTAAATAAGGATCGCCTTTTAGGACAAACACCTCTTGGATATCTGCTTTCGCCGTCCGTAAGCGGATATGCAACGTGTCCTGATCATAAAGATAAGCGTATTCACTCTCCGGACGATGATAAAATGCTGCTGTATTCATTATTTTTCTACTCCTTTCGTTTTGAAAACAATCATGCCGAATGGCGGCACGATGATATGATCTCGTTTTATTTGGAAATCAGCGGTATTCGCGAGCAAGATCGATGCTTCAGCAAGAGACGCCGAATATTCGATTGTTTCCGCACTGTGATTTGCCAGCACGATCGCATCTTGTCTTTTGGTTTTACGCCGATAGCCGAACAATGGTAGTTCTCCTGTATCTATCATTTCCCAGTTTCCAGCAATAAATAATTCCGTTTGCTTTAACTTCAGCAGTTGCCGATAAAATGCAGTAACTCGGTTTTGCTGGCTCGCCGCAGTAAAATCAGGTTCTTGATTGACCCCTGACCAAGGCGCCGTCTCTGAAAAACCGGCATAATCCGTATTCTCCCACTGCATCGCACCACGGCTGGCATCTTTGCTGGTCAAACTTGCCCATTCCAACAGTTGCTGCTCGTCATAACCTTTTTCCTGTCCTTCCCGCAGAAAATCTCTGGCTGCCTCTTCTTGAAAAGCAGTGATCTCCGGCATCACCAACTGCTGCATCGCGATTTCTTCACCGTAATAAAGCAGTGGGAGTCCACGCTGTAGATACATCAGTCCCGCTAGCATCATCTGGCTTCGCTCCCGCCATTTTCCGGTATCGCCAAACCTTGATATCGCCCGCGGTAGATCGTGATTATTCCAATATAAAACCGGGTAAATATCCGCTTGCTGCCACTGGGCCATCGTCTTTTTAAATGCCTGCCAATCCAGTGACTTCGGTAAAAATTGTTTAGGCAGATCTGCACGTGTAGTCGGCTCTTTTTCAGGAAAATAACGAAAACTGATTACAGCATCGCAAAGGTCAGCTTCTGGATCGCAGTACTCCTCTGCTAGCGTAGCATCTGCTGAGGCCGCTTCGCCTAAAAAGAACAGCTCCGGAAAGTGAGCTTTCAAGCGCCCGATCCATTCTGCCAAGTAGACCTTCACAGCCGGCAAATTTGCATAATAAGGCTCAGCAATGGGATATGTTTCTTCCCCGGACATCTGTTTGGAGAAATCCGCTTTCGCAATATGTATAAACGCATCCAAGCGAAAACCATCTACTCCTTTTCCCGCCCAAAATGCAGCGATCTGAAACATTTCTTCCCGAACTTGCGGATTTTGCCAATTTAGATCTGGCATTTCTTTTGCAAACAAATGAAAATAAGATTTTCCTAAAGAGGGCACATATTCCCAGACTGAACCGCCAAAAAAAGAACCCCAGTTATTGGGTTTGCCGCCGCCAGGAGTTTCCTGCCATACATAATAATCATGATAATCGCTCGCTGGTTCCTCCAGCGCTTTTTGAAACCAGATGTGTTGGTTCGATGTATGGTTCAAAACAAAGTCAAAAATAACGCGAATTCCTCTGTCATGGGCTGCTTGGATCAGCTGCTCCACATCCGTCATCGTTCCAAAAACTGGATCGATCGCGGTATAGTCGGAAACATCATAGCCATTATCGACTTGCGGTGATGTATAGATCGGATTGAGCCAGATCGTGTTGATCCCTAGATCGGCGATATGCTCGAGCCGCTGGATAATACCTTGGATGTCTCCGATCCCGTCATGGTTGGAATCTTGGAAACTTTTCGGATAGATCTGGTAGATCACTGCTTGCTGCCACCATTTACCTGCCATTTGGCTGACCTCCTTCTCTTTGCTACATACCTAGATTACCTAATAAAATAAGCGCTTTCAATATAATTCGAGCTGTTAGCGGTAACAAAAAACCTACCGCCTTTAGCGATAGGTTTACTCGATTACACGTGTGCTCCCGCGTTTGATCAATTGCGGTTCAAATCGTTTATAACCTTGTCTGGCATTGTTTTGATTCATTTTGCTAAGCAACATCGTCACACAAGCTGCTCCCATATCCATGATTGGTTGTTTGACCGTTGTCAGCTGTGGTGAGCCGATTTGATCCAAAAAGACACCGTCAAAACCGATCACACCGAATTGCTCCGGTACGTTGCCGTCCATTTTGATCAGTCCGCGTTCGATCCCTAAAGCCAAACGATCCGAGCTGCAAACAAAGCAGGTGTTTTGCTCCCACATTCCCCAATTATCTTCAATAAATTTCGCTGCATAGCGGGAATGATTATCAAAGCGATGGATCGTCGGTACCAATCCGTGGGCCTGCATTGCATTCACATAACCGGCTTCTCTCGAAAATTCAAATGCCTCATTGATGTCGATTCCGATGTAGATGATATGTTGATATTTTTGAGCAAGCGCATACTCGGTACTGATGCGCGTCCCCTCTTCATTATTTGTATCAATATAATCAATACCGTAGCGGTTTTCTCCAAAAAGAACGACTGGTGCTTCTAGTTTCTCGATCCATTCCAGATCCTTTTCACGAAACCCGGTAATGATATAGCCATCGCAGACCCCGATATCAAAGGCATTTTTCGTCACCAGTTGCATGGAATATTGATGTTTATCCAGTTCCTGCGCGATACCCATCAATAGATTCATATAGTAAGGCTCCGTGGTATCCATTTCTTCTAAAATAAAAAACTTGATGATCTGCGTGCGATTGTTGGCAAGCGCCTTCGCAGCAGCATTCGGGCGGTAATTGAGCTCATGCATAGCATCAAAAACCAATTTTTTCAATTCATCGGTCACAAGTTCAGGATGATTGATTACTCGTGAGACTGTCATTTTCGACACATTCGCTTTTTTAGCAACATCTGTTAAAGTTACCATCCATACCGTCCTTTCCAATATTCTTTTGTATCTGTGCGTGGAAAGTTAAGAAAAACTAGATGCGATTACCACTTTTTTCGTATACTCCTTATTATAGGCTTGCGGGAAATAGGTGGTCAAGAGGATAAAAAGAAAAACAATGCCTTCAAAACTGGCATTGTTTTAAATCGAATTGCAGTTTGATAAAACACCTTCCTTTTCAAAGGAAACTGTCTATCAAACATTATCTTTTTTTTGAAGATGCTGCGCCATAATATCATCAACGACAGTTTGTAAAGTCACTTCACGCATTTCCTGCTCCACATTGGCCTGTAATTGGTCATAAATACCATTAAGTGTGTGCTGGATATTCCCGCCCACAATGCAACGTGGATTCGTATTTTTATCAACATGCAAGATGCGATGGTCTTGTTCAATCGCTTGATAGATCTCTAGCAGACTGATTTCTTCCGCAGGTTTTGTCAAAACTGGAGCCACCGCGCCCGGCCTGCTCTCTATTAAGCCTGCCTTCACTAATTGCGCCATCATTCGGCGGACTAGACTTGGATTGGATTCAATGCTGGCTGCTATTGCCTTGCTTGAGAGATCGCTATCTTTACAGATACACATATACGCAAGAATATGAATGCCATCACTTAGTTTATGCGAATACTTCATAAATTCCGTGCCTCATTTCTGATCGTCTGTTTGCGTTTATTTTTCTGTGACTTCTTTGATCGCCTTATCGATCGGAACTAGATCGTGTCCTAGAACTGCTTTAAGCTCAGCATCATTCCCATCTAATTCCCCTTGGCGGATCCAGCCTTGTATCAGCGTTACGAAGTTAGCTGTTTCTGCATCTAAGCCGCTGTCTTCCAATCCTTTTTTATAGGCAGCGTCATCCAGAGAAACAACCTCAAAATCTCCTGAAATATTGGCAGCTAGTTCTTGATGCGTAAGGCCATTCCCGGAAAATTCATAAACTTCTTTTTGCGCTTCAAGAACTAGTACTTTAGCAGCAGCTTCTGCGTACTCACGCTCTAATGCCCAACCAGTTCGGCCTTCACCAGCAGAATACACAAAAGGTTTTCCTGCTACTGCATTTTTTAAGTTAGAAAGTTCGTTTTCTAAATACCAGTTATTTCGTAGGAAAGAATGTGCGATTCCTGCCTTTAAAATTGCTGCTTCCGTGGTACGATGATCGATTGCTAGCAAAGCGGTTGCTTCTTCCAGATGAGGAAAACTTGTATACGCAATATAGCTGACGCCCGCTTCTTTTGCCGATTCAACTACATTTAAATGCTGCTCCTCACGTGTTACCGGGCCACCTGGGACAGAAGAAATAAATAAAAGACGATCAATGCCAGCCAATGATTTTGTTAATTCTTCCGGTTTCGTATAATCCCCGGCACGAACTTCTACACCTTCCGGAACAACTGCTTTTGCTTTTTCAGTATTTCTCGCTAAAGCAACGATGTCACTCGCTGGTACTAATTGACTTAATGCTTGAATGGCTGCTCTGCCAAATTTCCCTGTTGCTGCTGTAATACCATATTTCATAATAAAGACTCCTTCTTTGTTTGATTTTCATCTTGTTATTATTATAGTAACAGGTTGACCAAAAAGCAAATACTTTGTTTCATGCCTTGATCATCACATGACAGTTGCTTTTCTAACGCGAAAAGACCGTACGATTTCATACGGTCTTTTGGACGCTTTCATACTATTACTTACAACATAGCTTGATATAAAGCAGTTATCTCTTCAAGGTTCGTTGGACGTGGATTCCCCCCTGTACAAACATCTTGGAGTGCATCGTTTGCGATTGCTTCGATATCTTCGCTTTTCGCGCCCAACTCTGAGATGGTTTGCGGAATGCCTACTTTTTCTCCAAGTGCTTGAACTGCTTGAACGGTCTTATCTCTAATTTCTTCAATCGGTGCTGTTCTACTGTCTTTTATTCCCATTGCTGCTGCAATATCCCGATATTTTTCACCGGTATACGCTTTATTATAATCCATAACAATCGGTAAAAGTGAGGCACAGGCAACTCCATGAGGGACGTTGTACCAAGCGCTGAGCGGGTGCGCCATGCCGTGAACTAGCCCGAGGCCTACATTAGAAAATCCCATTCCTGCCATATATTGTCCCAACGCCATTTCTTCTCGTGCTTGAAGATCCCCTTCTACTGAATGTGGCAGCGCCTTTGAAATAATTTCGATTGCTTTAAGATGTAAGGTATCGGTCAGCTCCCAAGCTCCTTTGGTAATATAACCTTCAATGGCATGAGTCAAAGCATCCATTCCGGTAGCGGCACAAAGTGCTCTCGGCATCCCAAGCATCATTTCACTGTCGATAAATGCACATACCGGGATATCATGCGGGTCGACGCAGACAAACTTGCGGTTGCGCTTTTCATCTGTGATCACATAATTGATCGTTACTTCAGCAGCCGTTCCGGAAGTAGTTGGTACAGCCAAAATCGGCAGACTAGGATGTTGCGTTTTAACTTCACCTTCCAGACTAACGATATCCGCATATTCCGGATTAGTATGAATAATGCCGAGTGCTTTGGCAGTGTCAATTGGCGAGCCACCACCGATTGCAAGAATATAATCGGCGCCAGAAGTACTGAGCACTTCTACTCCTTGTTTCACTACCTCTAATGTTGGATTTGGCAGTATCTTATCATAGATCTCGTAAGCTAATTCCGCTTTATCAAGAATCGTTGTAACTTTTTCAACAAGGCCAGCGGCGACCAATCCTTTATCTGTTACCACGAGCCCTTTTTGAAAACTTCTTTTTTTCACTTCGGCAGCGATTTGTTGAATCGCGCCTTTGCCGAAATAAGCTGTTTCGTTTAAAATCATTCGGTTTACCATTATGACCTTCTCCTTTGTTAGTGGATTCACATAAAAGAATAAGAAAGAGTGCTGCCCTTAGGCAGCGGCTCCCAGACTGAAGAAAAACACCATTTCAATCATTTTCGGGCTGTTTCCAGCTTGGCGAAAAATGATTTGATTTTAGGCAAAGTCGAGTACCGAAGCGGAGCGTACTCGTGTACGTGAGCATCGGAACGCAGGCTTTAACGACGAAGATGATCGTTTTTCGCCAAGCTGAGAGTGCTGCCCTTAGGCAGCGATCCCTTCTTCTCTCTTAATCAAGAAAGAATACAGATTGCAATTCTTTTGAAATCGGACTATTATCGGGGTTCGACTTCATGATAGGCGCCATATAGGCCCACCATTTTCGGCAGATTTCGGTTTCTGCGATTTTTTTATAGGCTGCTTTGTCTGGAACTTCCAAATAGGCGAACAGTGTATCTGTTTCTTTATCGAGAAAAATAGAATAATTAGATGCACCATGCTGCTTAAGAGCAGCCTTCATCTCCGGCCACAATTCGTCATGGCGCTTTTTATAATCCTGTTGATTGCCTGGATATAAATACATGATCTCAGCAATTCGTTCCATGCGGTTTCCTCCTTATCCCTCTAAATAGCCTGCTCGAGGGGTGACTTCAAAACGTTCTCCCAACTGACGCAGCTGTTCATCCGTGATAGTTTGCTTGATTTCGCCTTGCGCTTGAACGATCGTGTAGACTTGTGCTGCTTTTTCGGCAGTTTCAATCAGACCAAATGTTTCATCCATATTTTCACCAGATCCATAAATGCCATGGTGCGGCCAGACAACTAATCGATTGGTTTTCATTTTTTCTGCTGTCGCTTCGCCAATCGCATTTGTTCCCGGTACTAGCCAAGGAACAATACCGACTCCTTCTGGGAAAACAACGAGACATTCTGTACACATTTGCCATAAGGTCCTTGTAAGCGCGCGTTCTTCTAATGGGTGTGTGAACGTCATCGCCAGCAAATGCGTTGCGTGGCAGTGCATCACGATCCGATTATTCGGATTGACAGAAAGGCGGGCGATATGACTCATAAAGTGGGCAGGCAATTCACTTGTCGGCAAGCTGCCATTTTCAAGTCCCCATAACACGTCAATACTCTTACCGTCTTTGGCAACGCGAATGATACCTAAGTTTTGGCTCGGTGCAGACGCCACATTTTTGAAGTATTTGCCAGAGCCTGTTGCTAGGAAGTATTTGCCGCTCAGTGCAGAACCGTCAAACTCCATCGGAATATTGCGCTTCGCTTCCGTTATATCCAAGTAAGGTGTCAATTCTTCTTCGTTTAGAAGATAAGTGATATTGCCGCCATTTCGTTCATCCCAGCCTAACCGGTATAAATTAGAAGTCGTTTCGACTATTTCTCTGATAAAAGGTGCCTGTTCGATATTTATTTCCATTTTCCTAGCTCCTATCGTTTCGAAAGTATTGTTTCTTCATATTCTTTTACTTCTTTTAACCAGTCAAGACCGACTGGTACGTCATTTTGTTCACAGAAGTAATTCCAAACATCACCGTAAGGGAAATCTTTGAGTTCTTCTGTAATGACCATTCGATCGGTAAATGCGTTATCGAGCTCCAATTTTTTCAGCTCTGCCGTTGGTTCAAGCAAGGCTTTGAGAAGGGATTTCTGCGTATTGCGTGTGCCCACTACCCAAGCCGCGATCCGATTGATAGTCGCATCGAAGAAATCTAGGCCGATATTCGTCGTTGCAAGCAAGTCATTACGTACGATCTCCCGACCGATCTCAATTAGTTCATCTTCCATCAATACGACATGGTCGCTATCCCAGCGGACCGGTCTGCTGACATGCAGCATAACGCCTTTGCTAAATAGGGCTAACGAAGAAAGTTTATTGGAAATGACTTCTGTTGGATGGAAATGTCCGGCATCCATACAGATCAGTTTATCGCGCGTGATGCCGTAACCCATATAAAATTCATGCGATCCGACGGTATAAGCTTCGGCACCTAGACCGAAAAGTTTACTTTCGACTGCTTCCTGCGTGTATTTTTCGTCTAATTTCTCTGCAAAAATCTCATCTAGCGCTTCCATTAACCGCTTACGTGGCGTTAAGCGATCGATCGGGTTGTCTTTGATACCGTCCGGAACCCAGAAGTTATTGATACTTACTTGTCCTAGTTCTTTACCGAAGTACTCCGCAATCTTGCGCGAACGTTTGCCGTGCTCGATCCAAAAGTCACGTACCTCTTTATCTGGTGAAGCGAGCGTAAAATTATCTTTAAACATCGGATGTGAGAAAAATGTCGGATTGAAATCAAGGCCGATACCGTTTTCCTTTGCCCACTCTACCCATGGCGCAAAATGTTTCGGTTCGATCGTATCAAGATCGACCTTTTCATCTGTATCGACATACATCGCGTGCAGATTGAGTTTGTGCTTGCCTGGTATCAAGGAAAATGCTTTATCCAAATCTGCCCGCAGCTGCTTTGGCGAGTGCGCGGCGCCGGGATAATTACCTGTTGCCATGATTCCGCCGGTAAGCTCTCCGTCCGGGTTCAGGAACCCTTTAACATCGTCTCCCTGCCAGCAATGTACGGAAATTTTTACATTCTTTAATTTTTGGAGTGCCTTGTCTGTATCTACGCCGATCTCCGCATAGCGTGCCTTTGCATCTTGATATCTTTTTTCTACTTCACTCATTTTCAGTTCCTCCTTCTTAGGTCTCATATCACTGATTTTCGTTTTTTTAATGCGGCTAATTCCTGCATTTCTTCTGGTTCAAAAAGCTTGATCGCAAATGAATTGCGAATTAAATTTCGTGCTTCAGCAACATTTTGCAGCTCATTTCTAGTGATCATCTGCACGATGATATTGCCGATCGCAGTTGCTTCCCCCGGGCCGGCATATACCGGGAGCCCGGTTAAATTAGCAGTCAGCTGATTTAGCACCGCTGCATTGCTCCCTCCGCCTACAATATGGATCTTATTCACTTTCTTATCCGTTATTTTTTCCATTTTTTTCAGTTCTTGGGCATAGAGGATCGCCAAACTTCCATATACACAATTTGTGAGTTCTCCGATTGTTTCTGGAACGGTCTGATTCGTTTCTCGGCAATAAGCTTGGATCTCAGCAATCATATCCGTGGGATTATTGAAACGCGGATCGTTCACGTCGATGACTTGTTTGAAAAATGGTGATTCAGCAGCTTCTTCTGCCATTTCTTGGTAGCTGTACTTGTAGTCCGAAAGCCGGGCGATCTCTTGGATGATCCATAATCCCATGATGTTTTTTAAAAAACGGTAAGTTCCATATGCGCCCCACTCATTGGTATAATTTTCTGAAAAAGCAGCTTCGCTCGTAATCGGTGCATGGATCTCCATCCCTAGCAGCGACCACGTCCCGCTGCTTAGGAAAGCCCAGTCATCCCCTTCCGCAGGGGTTCCGACTACAGCAGAGGCAGTATCATGTGTCGCCACTGTGACGACGTGGCAGTCTGGAATCGAAAATCGTTCCTGCCACGACGCTTTTAACTTGCCAAGCGGGGTACCCGCGTCCACTAACGGAGCAAACTTCGAGGCATCGATGTTCAATTGTGCCAAGAGGTCTTTATCAAATATCTGTTCTCGAAGATTAAGCATCTGCGTTGTCGAAGAATTCGTGGTTTCTGCCGCCATTTTCCCTGTCAGCACATAGCCGATATAATCTGGGATCAATAAGATCTTCTCTGCTTTTTTGAGCAGTTTTTTATTCTCCACATAAAGTTGATAAAGCGTATTTAATTCTAAAAATTGGATGCCCGTCTTTTGATAGATATAATTTTTCGGGTAGCTCGATGTGAGCTCGCCGATCTTATCAACGGTTCGTGTATCGCGATAGCTGATTGGATCAGTTAATTTTTCGCCGTCTTCGCCAACGAGTACATAATCGACTCCCCATGTATCGATGCCGACGATACACGTATCGATATTTCTTTGTTTTACTTTTTCCAGACCAGTCAAAATCTCTTGGATAAGCGTATCGATTTCCCACCGGTCATGTCCCTCCCGGCAGGAAAAGCCATTTTTGAACCGGTGGATTTCTTCTAAATGAAGCTTTCCTGCTTCGATATTCCCCAAGATCAGCCGACCGCTCGAAGCTCCTATATCGATCGCCACATAGTATTCCACATCATTCACTTCCTTTTATTTTCAGCTTAGTTCCTGCCACCTTTTCTTTTTCGCCATAGCGTTCTGCAGTAATATCGTCAAGCGACCGATTACGTGTATTCGGCGTCCAGATAACGCCAATAATAAGCGAGGCTGCCAGCAACGCGATCATGATCGTCCCAGCCACGACAAAGCCAAGGTTAGTTAAAATAATTGGGAAGAAGATCGACCAGAAACCGGCACTCCCGCGGACAATGAAAAACATGATCCCCTGCACACCGCCGCGATATTTTGTCGGGAAAAGTTCCGTCGACCAGAGTGCGTAAAACGCCTGCGCACCGATTCCTGCTGAGATCCCCCATAATACGACAAATGTCCATAATCCAAGCCAAGACATGCCGACATATGTCAAAACAACCCAAGATGCAAGCGCCATTGCTGCACCGACGAAAAACAGCCACCGGTGACTGACGCGATCGCCAAGACGAGCAAAACCGTAATAAGTTGCAGCAGCTGTCAGTATCCAAAGTACCGCTTGCAATAGATTTGCCTGCGTATTGGTCAAACCACCGACAGTCTCGTAAACATATGGCATAAAGAAGCCCATTGCTCCGGCCACCAGATTCCAAAACATATACACGCCAACCAAGAATAAGATCGATTTGATATTGACGAAATTAGCAAACACATCTTTAAATTGATGTTCTACTTCCACTAATGGATCTTTCATTTTCTCCTGTTCCGCTTCCCAGTCTTTCGATTCCTCCAATTTGCGCTGCATCATCCAAGCTATAAACGCTACCACAAACAAGGATAGAAATAGTAAGCGGTTACCTAATAGACCAAGCGGCGAGACGATGATCCCTAAGGTAAAGATGATCGCCGGTCCACATGACCAAGCAAATTGCGAGATCCCGATGTTTCTGGCACGAGCTTTCGGCTCTGCCATTTCTGATAAATAGGTCCATGATGCCGGTACGCCAGCCCCTACAGAAAGCCCTGTAATAAGAAATCCTATTAATAACATTGTAAAATTCATGGCAAACATAATGATCGCTACGCCCAACATATAAATCAGCATGTTGTAGGTATAGATAAATTTCCGTCCGAACTTATCGGCTAAATGACCGCCGACTAATGCACCAAAAGCAGAACCGAACGCATTTGCGCTGATTGCCCCTAAAAGGCCGACCGCAAAACTACTCAAACCAAATTCTGATGCCCATAATGTCAATCCGCTGGCCCCTGCCACAATACAACCCGAGTCCAAGTAATTCGTTAATGAAACAGCAATCGTTCCTTTTTTGCTTTTCTGCGAGTCCATACTCATAATGTTAATAACCCTCCTACATATTTTATTTAAGCGCTTACTTACAATATAGTTTTCAATGATTGCGTTTTCAATATCGTAAATCTATAATAAAAGTATCGAATATACAGGAGGAATAGTAATGGATCCCAAAATAAAAGAACAGTTATTCCGGCTCAACCCGCATGAGATCGCCCAAAAAGAAACCGGCACGTTCATTATGGATTATCCGAAAAAATCGTTTTCCGAAGAAAATGGCGAAATAAATATGTTGAACCGTTATTTTTTTAAAAATAAAGATATTCGGGTCAGCAAGCATAACCGCTATGCCGACTATCCCTATCATTCGCATCAATTTTTGGAATTGAATTATATGCTTAGCGGTAGCTGCTGCCAGATCATCGAAGGAAAGGAAGCACTGCTGCAAGAAGGCGAACTTCTCCTTCTCGATACTGGCTGCCATCACTCGATCAAGGCAACCGGCGATCAGGATATTTTGATCAATATCCTTTTCCGTGACAAAAATATCAATTTGAGTTGGTTAGCAGAAATCAAAAAGAAAAACAGCCTTGTCTATGACTTCTTACTCAATTCTGCCGTAGAAGGCCATTCTTTTAAGAAATATATTATTTTTAAAAGTACAAATATTCCGCATATCAAACAGATCCTTGATCAGATCATCACCGAATATTTCCGCAATGAAGCTTTTTCAACGAAGATAATTACTTTTTATCTGCCGATCCTTTTTACCGAACTAGTGCGAAAATGCGACACCTATCTTTCCGATACCGTCATGAACCATGCAATCAGCTCTAATACCATTATTCTTTCTGCATTAAGACTGATTGAGAAAGAATACCGGGAAATCACGCTTAGCTCTACTGCTGAAAAACTCGGCTATAATAAAAATTACTTAAGCAATGTTATCAAAAACAAAACCGGCAGCACCTTTACAGAACTCGTAAATAAACAAAAGATCTTGGCTGCTGATCTATTGATTGAATCCACTACAGCTCCGATCAGTGAGATCATCGAACAAGTCGGCTTTCAAAACAAAACGCATTTCTATAATCTCTATAAAGCGACTTACCACATGCTTCCGCAAGAGCGACGCCAAAAATAATTCACTTCGTTTCCAAGTCCAGTACGACGCTGACCCTTTTGACTCACAAAAATTGGGCTCAAAAAGGATATATATTTCTATCAAAGTGTTCTATTATAATATTGTACAGAGAATCACAATCTTTTTTGCTCACGAAAACACAACGAGCATCGCTGGTTCTCAAAAAATATATAAAAGGACTGATTCGGTATGACTGATTATTCATCTCCAAATTATTTAGCAAAGGTTGATGCGTGGTGGCGGGCAGCAGATTTTATTTCTGTCGGACAATTGTATTTGAAAGGAAATCCATTGCTTCGTAGACCACTTGAAAAAGAAGATCTCAAAGTTCATCCAATTGGCCATTGGGGCACGATCTCCGGTCAAAATTTCATTTATGCGCATTTAAATCGTGTTATCAATAAGTATGATCTGAATATGTTTTACATTGAAGGACCAGGTCACGGCGGTCAAGTAATGGTATCCAATTCTTATCTGGATGGCAGCTATACGGATATTTATCCAACAATCACACAAGATGAAGTTGGTCTGACAAAATTGTATAAACAATTTTCTTTCCCCGGCGGCATTGCTTCTCATGCTGCTCCTGAAACACCTGGTTCCCTTCACGAAGGCGGCGAACTCGGCTACGCGCTCTCTCATGCTACTGGCTCGATCTTAGACAACCCTGACGTGATCGCTGCTACAGTAATTGGCGATGGCGAAGCGGAAACGGGTCCATTATCCGCAGGCTGGTTCTCCAATACCTTTATCAATCCAGTTAATGACGGCGCCGTCCTTCCGATCTTGTATTTAAACGGAGCAAAAATCTCCAATCCGACGATCCTCTCCCGCAAAACGGATAAAGAACTTACCTCCTTTTTCCAAGGATTGGGCTGGGACCCGATTTTCGTTGAAGGAGAAGATCCTGCGAAAGTTCACCCGCTTATGGCAGAAAAACTAGATCAGGCCATCGAGAAAATCAAAGCCATCCAAACAGAAGCACGCAAAGAAGCCGCAGATAAAGCAACAATGCCAACATGGCCAGTGATTCTCTTCCGGACACCAAAAGGCTGGACAGGTCCCAAAGAATGGAATAACGAACCAATTGAAGGAAGCTTCCGCGCCCACCAAGTTCCGATCCCAGTTGATCAGCATCATTTTGATCATGTCGACGCATTGGAAAACTGGCTGCAGTCTTATCGCCCTGAAGAACTGTTCACAGAAGAAGGCTCGTTAAAAGAAGAAATCAAAGCCCTTGCACCAAAAAACCGCATGGCTACGAATCCGATCACGAATGGCGGAATTGATCCGCAACCACTGCGCTTACCTAGTTGGAAAGATTATGCTGTTGAGACTGCAAATAAAGACGTCATTACCCAAGATATGATTGAACTCGGTGGTTTCGTTCGCGATATCGTCAAGGAAAACCCTGATAACTTCCGTATTTTCGGACCGGATGAAACAAAATCAAACCGTTTGAATAAAGTCTTTGAAGTGACCAACCGCCAATGGATGAGCAAAGCAGAATTCCCACGTGACGAATGGTTGGCACCAGCTGGCCGCATCATCGATGGGCAGCTTTCCGAACACCAAGCAGAAGGCTTTTTGGAAGGATACGTCCTCACTGGTAGACATGGCTTTTTCGCCAGCTATGAATCCTTCCTACGCGTTGTCGATTCCATGCTGACCCAGCATTTCAAATGGCTTCGCAAAGCAAAAGAACAAACATGGCGGAACAGTTACCCATCGCTGAATGTGATCGCGACATCGACTGTTTTCCAACAAGATCATAATGGCTATACACATCAAGATCCAGGTGTTTTAACACATCTAGCAGAGAAAAAGCCGGAATTTATCCGCGAATATCTGCCAGCTGATACGAACTCACTGCTTGCAGTCATGAACGAAGCTTTTCGTTCAGAAGAGCTGATCAACTTGATCGTGTCTTCTAAACATCCGCGTCCGCAATTCTATTCTGCTGAAGAAGCAGAAATACTAGTGAAGGACGGCTTGAAAATCATCGACTGGGCCTCCACAGTAAGTGAAGCCGAAGAGCCAGATGTCGTCATTGCTTCTGCCGGTACAGAGCCAAACTTAGAAGCACTTGCAGCGGTCACACTTTTAAATGAAGCCTTCCCTTCCTTGAAGATCCGCTTTATCAATATTGTCGACATTTTGAAATTACGCCATCCGGATATTGATCCGCGCGGCTTGACGGATGAAGAATTCGATCGTTATTTTACAACCGACAAACCGATCATTTTCGCCTTCCACAGCTATGAAGGCATGGTTCGCGACATCTTCTTCAACCGTCACAACCATAACTTGTTCATTCACGGCTACCGCGAAAATGGCGATATCACCACACCATTCGACATGCGTGTCCTTAGCGAAATGGATCGCTTCCACCTTGCAAAAGATGCTGCAGAGGCGGTTTATGGCGAGATTGCAACATCTTTCGTCGCTGAAATGGACGCTGTTTTAAGCAAACATCATCATTTTATCCGCGAAAATGGCGAAGATCTACCAGAGGTGGAAAATTGGAAATGGCAAGCATTGAAGACAGATTTATTGGAAGTATAACTTAAACACAATATGCTTTTAAGAAAGCGTGGAACAGAGAATGTTCCACGCTTTTTCTATTTCAGTGAGGGAGTTGCCTCCCTTATTTTTTCGTGTTTGATTAGAGTTCCTTACCTCCGCCTCATTTAACTGAATTTATATTTTTTTCAGAAAAATCCCTTTATTTCGTTATTTTAATTTGCTATACTCGGAATAACAACTTTAGAAGGAGGCTTTTTATGATTACACTTTTTGCATTTTTAGGAGTAATGGCCGCCATTCTTATTGGAGAATGGCTTTCTACATTTACAAGGGCATTGATTCCGTCATTATTTATCACTGCTTTGATATTTTTGTTTGGATTTTGGACGATCTTTCCCAAAGATATTGTTGCCAAGGCCAGTTTTGGTACAGAATTCGTCAGCCTGTGTGTCCCACTGCTGCTCGTTCACCTCGGCACGAGTATGAGCATCCGCGAGCTTGCTAGCCAGTGGCGTGCGATCATTATCGCTTTGACTGGGGTCTGCGGGACTTTGCTGTTGACGCTCACGATCTGCACCTATCTTTTCGATCTTCCAACCGTGCTTGCTGCTGTGCCGGCAATGGTAGGCGGTATCGTTTCTGCCCTTTTGATGAGCGAGAATTTAAAAGGCTTGGGACTCACTTCTCTAGCTGCCTTGCCTGTCTATATGATCATGTTTCACAGCATTTTCGGCTATCCGATCACCTCTTACATGTTGAAAAAGGAGGCAAGACGTTTGCAGAAGGAACGTGATGAAAATCCGGCTAGTCAGAAAATGACTGTTAGCACGCAAAAAGAACGGCCGAAAGTGATCGATCGGATGCCGGCGGATTATCGGACAAGTGCTTTTATTCTAGTCCGCATGATCCTGGTCGTTTTGGTCGCTTACGGCAGCAGCATTCTGCTCCATAATATCATCAATTTCAATATTCTCTGCTTATTATTCGGGATCGTTTTCAGCGAACTCGGTTTCTTGGAAAAAAATATATTACATAAAGCCGGCGTTTTCAACTGGCTGATGTACGGTTTGACAGCATATATCTTTATGCAGTTGAATACGTCTACCCCAAAAGGATTTATTTCATTTATCCCAGAGATCCTTACGTTGCTTGTGCTCGGAACGATTGGGATGTATATTTTCTCCCTCATTATCTCGAAGCTGCTGAAATTCTCGAAATACATGGGCTTTGCGACAGCTCTGACAGCACTGCTCGGGTTCCCAGCAGACTATATTTTAACAACGGATGTGATCAAAGAACTTGCAAGAGACGAAGAAGAAAAAGAATATATGACGAAACAGATGCTCCCGCCTATGCTCGTCGGTGGATTTGCTACCGTCTCGATCGCTTCGATCATCATTGCTTCCGTCTTCATTAATTTTTTATAAGGAGTGAACTTTATGACAACCATTTTATTCAAGCATGCCAACGTTTTTACAGGAAAAAATACGCAGTTTGAGCCATACGACTTTGCAATCGATACCAAAACCGGAACATTTATCGACCCTTCCTTAGGTAATTATCACGAGGTCGTGGATCTTTCTGGAAAATATGTGATGCCTGGACTTATCAATGCCCATACACATATTATTTTAGATCCTTTCTTCCAAATCGGCGGCTTGTCCTCTGTCAATAGCGTGGAGATCGATTCCGTAGTCAGCACCTATATCGCTGTCCAAAATCTGGAGAAACTATTAAAGCACGGTGTAACCTACATTCGTGATGTCGGTTCTACGTTTAACATCGACCTGCAGTTGTCCAAACTGGAACGAACAAACAAAATCACTGCTCCGGGGATCATCGGTTCCGGCCCCGCCATTGTTATGACAGGCGGGCACGGCAGCGAACTAGGGATCGAATCTGACGGGACTGATGAAACTCGCAAACACGCACGCAAAAACATCAAAAACGGCGCTCGGAATATCAAATTGATGGCAACAGGTGGCGTAAGTATCGATGGCGAGACCCCCACGGATATCCAGCTGAGCATCGAAGAAATGAAGGCCGCTGTGGACGAAGCCCATCATAAAGGCTACACCGCCTGTGCCCATGCACAAGGAACAGAAGGTATCAAAAACGCACTCCATGCCGGCGTCGATTCGATCGAACACGGTATTTATCTCGATGATGAAGCCATTCAAATGATGCTCGATAAACAGACTTTCTTAGTCCCGACATTGATAGCTCCTTGGGCCATCAATCAGCATCCCGAAGCGCTGCCTGCATTCATGGTAAAAAAATCGCAGGAAGTAGCCGAAGCTCACAAGATCAGTATCGGTAAAGCCGCCAAAGCCGGTGTGAAAATCGCAATGGGGACAGATTCTGGAACCCCTTTTAATGATTTTGAAAATGGTTCCGCATTTGAATTGGAATTAATGGTGGATGCCGGATTGTCGCCCTTAGAAGCACTGCAAGCTGCCTCTGTGAATGCCGCTGAGCTGTTGAAGATCGAGGGGCTGACCGGTTCGATCGAAACTGGCAAATTGGCAGATTTTCTTATTATCGACAATGACCCGCTTGCCGATATTCGAGCAGTTCAGGGTGAGAAGATTGTTTATAAAAAAGGGGTGAAGGTACAGTAAGGTTTATGCGGATTCACTTGGGTCCATACGGCAATGACCCCTACCAGGGGAGTCATTGCCGTTTTTCGATTTTTTTGTTCGCTTTTTGAGAGCGTGATTGTTTGACCTATCGACAGTCCCCCCCCGAACAGTACTAGACATAGAATGCGTCACACCAGCTTTCATTACAGCCTTAAAAGCATCCAAACAAGTTCTTCAATATGCCTGTCTTTATCTCTGCGAAACTAGTACTATTGGAAGCCGATTATTGGTCTTCCCGCTTATCTACGATATATGTTAAGTATAAAAAATGGATGTTTCCTGATTCTGTTTAAACAAAATCAAGAAACATCCATTTTTTTCACGCCTAGTTTACTTTTTCAAGGCATCCAAGACTATTTCGGCAATGTCCGTAAACGGGTAAGTATCTTTCTCGTATAATCCGTCTTTAATGCTTAAAGCATGTTGGTGGAAAACATTAAATACCACACTCATATGCAGATTCACCGGTACATCCTTCAAGTAGCCTGCTGAGATTCCTTCCTCTAATAACGTTATAACGATTTTGTTGGTACTTAAAACATCTTCATTCGTGAGGTTCAAGGACTTAATCTGTTCAATAATGGTTAGTCCATCGGGATATTTGATTGAATAATTATAGACAGACCAAATATACGTATCTATTCTCCTTTCGATGGGGATATTTTTATCTGTGAGAGCGATTAAGTCGTGCGTATCTCGGATCCGATCTAACTCCCTCTGATAAGCACTTAACAATAAATCATTTTTATTCTTAAAATAGAGATAAACGTTTGACTGAGCAATTCCCACTAGTTTAGCTACTTTCACTGTGGAAACTTTCGCTATTCCCTCCGTAAGAATAATCTGAGCAGTAGCTTCTTGAATCTTAACTATCTTTGAATCGTCTTTTTTCTTCATATTATTAGTATAAAACTTATTTTTTCATATTTCAACCTTGACAAAGATAGTTCTATCTTTTATAATCTTTTTGGAGATAGAACTATCTTTAAAGTTTTTCCCATTCGAGAAAGGATGATAACGTTGAAAATATTTATTACTGGAGCTACTGGATATGTCGGAACAAAGGTAACAAAAGAATTAGTCGATCTTGGTCATGAGGTAGTGGGACTTGCACGTTCAGAAAATTCAGCTGAAAAACTGCGTACATTAGGTGCTTCTTCTGTAACCGGAGATTTAGAAAGTTTATCTGTATTAACAGAAGCGGCTGCAAATGCTGATGCTGTCTTGCATTTAGGTTTCCAACACAATTTTGATGAATTTGCAAAAGCTGGGCAAGTAGACAAAGCAGCGATTCTAGCATTAGCTGCTGGGATTAAAGGAACAAACAAACCCTTAATAATAACTTCCGGAACAGCGATGATTGGAACGAACGCTAATGAAAAACAAATTTCCGAAGATTACCGGATGCCAGCTGATCAAGAAGCATCTACACCACGAAAATCAGAATACGTTGCTTATGATTTGATTGATGATGGCTACAATGTTGGGATTGTCAGATTAGCACCTAGTGTCCATGGACCCGAAGATCAACATGGATTCGTTAGACAATTGGCTGCAATAGCTGAACAAAATGGCAAATCTGCATACATTGGAGATGGATCCAACCGTTGGAATGCTGTTAGTCAAAAAGACGCTGCTCATTTATTTGTTTTAGCAGTAGATTATTTGCTAAACAAAGAAGTAAAGCTTAGAGTTTTCAATGCCGTAGCTGAGAGTGCCATCACAGCTAAAGAAATAGCTCAAGCAATTGGCGATTATTTGAATGTTCCTACTGTTTCTCTTACGCAAGCAGAATCACAAGAACAACTAGGTTTTCTTGCAGGAATATTCGCTTTAGATGCACCCACTTCCAGTGACCAAACACAAAAAGAGCTAAACTGGACGCCTGTAGAACCAACTTTAATAGCAGATTTAAAAAGCGGTAGTTACTTCAAATAATGGACCTTTAGCTTTGTATTTCTGCTAAAGCTAAACAAATGGATTTGATCTTCTTCCAAATAGGAACGAAGACCAAATCCATTTCTTGTCTATAAATAAGAATTTTTACAAACTGACTTTGCTAATAATAATTATTATACACTTGGCGAAGTTGAGGTAGCTAACGGGCGCTGCTTAGTATAATATTTCCTCCTCAAACCAACCGCTTCCGCATCCACTTCCCGCGATACAACCGCACCGCAAAGATGATGCCTCTGACGAACCATTCAAAACACATTGCTGCCCAAACGCCGAGCAAGCCATATCCTAACGTGATTCCCAAGATATAGCCGAGTACGATCCGAATGCTCCACATCGTGATCAGCGAAACAACTGATGTGAAGGTTGCGTCCCCTGCGGCTCGGAGTGCAGAAGGGGTAATGAAGCTGAGTGGCCAGGCAATGATCCTTGCGACCGAAACCATCAGCAGCAGGACAAAAACTTGTTTTTCAACAGAAGCCGGAACGTGGAACAAGTCAATGAGCCATGGATAGACTGTGATGAGGATGACGCTGGTCAAAAGCGTGGTGATCGAAGAAAGCGCTAAGAAAGATAGCCAGAATTTTCGGACGCTTTTAGTATCTCCTGCCCCGATCGACTGCCCCACGATCGTAACTAATGCAAGCCCTAAGGAGGCCGGAATGATCTCTAGAAGCATGGTCAGTGAGTTGCCGATCGCGTTTGCTGTGAGGGCGAGTGTTCCTAATTGGACGATAAAGATCTGTGTCAGGATTTTTCCGCCGTTGAAGAAGAGCTGCTCGGCGGCAAACGGAAAGCCGATCGACATTACTTTTTTCATGATGTCGAAGTTAAAGGGCGAAAGCCGGGAGAAAGAAAAGTGGATCGATTGAGTCCGCTTGGTCAAATACCAGATCGACACACATCCGCCTAATAAGCGGGCGATATTCAGCGCAATGATCATGCCGACGATCCCTAAATGAAAAACTTGGATAAAGAGCAAGTTGAGAGCCACGTAGCTTAGATTGGTGAGTGCGGAGAGAAACAAAGAAGTTCGGGTATCCGCGACGCCTCGCAAGACACCGCAAGCAGATTCAACGATTGCAAGCGCTGGATAGCTAAGCATCGATCCGATCAGATAGACACTCGCATTTTTCATTACGGCCTCGCTGGAACCTCCAAACAAGCCTTCCAAAAGCGCCCGATGGAAAATCAACACGATAATCGCAAGCACGATGGCGATCCCAAAAACAGCGACCACTGTTGCGACTGCTGAGCGTTCAGCGAGCAATTCATCTCTTTTCCCACGAGCTTGGGCGACCACTACCGTACCCCCAGTCGAAAGTGCAATGAATACACTAATGAAGAAAATATTCAATGATTCGACCATATTGACTGCACTGACGGCTGCGATGCCTGCCGAGCTTATCATTGCTGTATTCAAAAGTGCCATTCCAATAACAAAGCCTTGATCGATGACGATTGGAATTGTTAGCTGAACAACTTCTTTCGACGAGAACAAGTCACTAGAAATAAAATTTTTCCCATATTGCTTTATTCTTGGAAACATAGCAGAATCGATCCTTTCTTTCAATATCTTTTCATTATAGCATTCACTCGCTCGATGTCTAGGAAGGTGATTCTGCTTTTACGCCTTGACAGCGCTCTCTTTTGCCTCTATGATAGAGAACAAAAAATCTCTCTTTTTTTTCAGAGGAAATGGAGTTGTCGCACATGCAACAATTATTCGATTTAGATCAAGTCGCTATATTATGGTTTCAAGAAGAAGCTGGAAATAATCATTTATTGATTTTAGATCCTGCCGACAGCACTTATCCGCTCAGTTTTATCACCAAAGAAGCTGCCTTTCAGCACGCCTGCATGTATGCTGGTGATTGGTATGAAAAGCAGCTGATCACTATTACTAAAACTGCGGTCACTGCCGATAGTTATTTAAAAGCAGCATCGTTATGTATGCAGCAGCTGCATATGGATCATGTAGATGACTTCGAGGTCACAATGGCATTCCGCCAAAAGATCCGAACATTGACATCTCACTATTTACCTAAGTAAGGGAACACGACTAAAGGCTCGGAAAGCAGAGGCTTTAGTCGTGTTTTTTGTCGCTCATAAAATTTGTTCGCCTTTGTAGGTTCCTGAAGGCGAGATATGATGACTTTTCTCGTATTCTCCTGTTTCTTTATTGTAATGGATCGCTGGCGCTGTCAATTTTTTGTTGCCGCGTCTTTTTCTCTTTTTTGCTTTTGAAGTTTTGCGTGCTGGGACTGCCATTCTTTTCCCCTCCTATTTGATTCCTTTATTTTTGCGTTTATTGGTCAAAATAACCTTTAATGCCCGTTTTTTGGTTCTGCTGTTAGGACTTTTCAAACGACGATAAGCACTAGAAAGATCTGCTTTTTCTGACATTGTTATTTCCTCCTCTTTTTTAAATCGTAATCATTACGATTTAAACTTTATCATTGTTTATTCCTTTTTGTCAAGGTTTGTTCTTCGTCTTTCATTCAATGATTGCAATTTAAAGCGAAACAGGTTATACTCCTAAATAATAATGATTACGATTTAGGATGTGTTTCTGTGAAGCAGCTATTCGATTTATATAATATGTCTATTTTGATCCAAGAAGAGACCGCCAGTTATCGCGTGTTAGTTGTCGATATTTACAGCGGCACGCTTATTTATCCTTTCGATACTTTGGATGCAGCGTTAAATCATGCTTTCCAAGAATTACAGGATTGGTTTCAAGAGATTTTAATTGATTTTGAAGAGATGAATAGCCACGATCCGCTTAGTCAAGCTGACTTTGATCGAATGATTGCTTTCCCGCTCAGTCTTGCCGTTCCAAGTGAGCCATTTCAGGAATCATTTGCAGCGCAGCACGTAAAAACGCAGCTCCAAGAAGAAGCTGCGCAAACATGGGAACGGATCGTCCGCTCGAATAGCAAACTCTGATCAGCGGCGGCCGAGTTTTTCCATTACGGCTTGGCGGCTCTGTTTATGATCGACGATTGGAGCGGGATACGTTTTTCCGAGTTCGATATCACATTCAGTAGCCAATTTGGCTTTGTTCTTTTCAGTGTCATGTAGATATGCAGCGGGAACGGCTTTAAAAATCGGCAGATACTGTTTGATATAGGCACCATCCTGATCAAATCGTTCACTTTGCCGGATCGGATTGAACATGCGGAAGTAAGGAACAGCATCGGTTCCAGTTGAAGCAGACCACTGCCAGCCGTTGACGTTGGAGGCATTATCATAGTCGATCAGCTGACTGCGAAAGTAATCTTCTCCCCAACGCCAGTCGATAAAGAGATCTTTTGTCAAAAACTGGGAAACGACCATGCGCATGCGATTGTGCATATAGCCGGTTTGATTTAATTCCTGCATGGCAGCATCCACGATCGGATAACCAGTTTCTCCCTTTTTCCAACGTTCAAAGTTCGCTTTATTCAAAGACCATTCGATTTGACGGTAATTCGGTTTAAAAGACTGCGTGGCCATCTCCGGATAAGTGACCATCAGGACATAGTAAAACTCTCGAAACAGCAGTTCCCGAATAAAAGCTTCGTAGTTTTTTTCATTCGCTTCCCGCTGATCGAGCAACTGATTGAAAATCTGCTGGATGTCGATCAAGCCATAAGCCAGATATACACTAAGCCAACTGGTTTTGATCTCTGCCAGAACTTCCCGATTGGTCTCATACGCTTCGATCGATTCTTTCAAAAATGTCTGCCAATTTGCCGCTGCCTGCTCCTCAGATAACCCGTCATCTGGATAGCTGTGATCAAGATGGCCCGTTCCAGTGACCGCTATCTCACTTAACTGTTTTAGAGAATAGGCAGCAGGTTTTTGGATCGTCACATGTGGCCGATTTGCTTTATAAAAAGGCGTGAATACTTTATAGGGCTCGTCGCCGTTTTTAAAAGTTGCCCGCGGGTGGAAATAATGCTGGACACGAATCGTTTTTATTTTCAAACCAGCGGCTGTTAACTTCTCACGCTGATGCCGAATATCATATTCTTCTTGATGATAACTCATAATATCCCCTGCCATTAGGATCGTATCGATTTTCTGCTTCTGACAGAATTCGGATAATTTTTCATACGTCACTAAGAATGGCCGGATCTCATATTTTGCCAGTTCTGTTAGGAACTGGTTGACTGTTCCAAAGTAAAAAGCTTTTTTTCGTTCACTTGCCCCTTTAAGATCTTCCAGCGGAATAATAAAATAACACGCATCGATCTTAGAACGGTTTTGTTCCACATAGGAAAATAATGGATTATGCTTCGTTCGGAAGACGCGGTTTAAAAGTACACCAAGCTGCATATGGCTACATTCCTCCTTTTGACTGGAATCCCAGATGATAAGACTTCGTCCGGTCGACTACTTGGTTTTGATGATCTAATCCTTTGTCAGTGGCCCGTTTCTGATGAGTCTTTTGGTAAGATGTTGAAGCTTGCCAAGCGTGAAAATCTGCTTCTTCTTCCCACCATGTGATAATGATATAATGACGACTTTGTTCTGGGCGCAATACGCGGATCGCTAGAAAGCCTTTATTTTCACTAAGTCGTCTGGATCGCCCTAAAAAGCGTTTTTCAAAAGCAGCTTCCTGTCCAACTGCTACATAAATATAATTCAACACCGCAAAGCTCTGGACATCAGGAAGCACCCCTTCCCTATCAATACAATTGAATGATTGATCAGCTGTTCCAGCGTTGATGCGGTATACTGTGCTATCATCCGTTTCTAATTTATAACTTGCTGTTTTATTTTTCAATTTGATCGTTCTCATCTCTGCTACCTCCGCTCGCTTTCCTCACCATTTTACTGCTCACATTTCCCTCTTTTCAAACCGCTCAAACCATTTGCGCCCAACTGTTTTCCAGTTTCAACGCATGACCGCTTTCTTTTGATATTCGGTCTAGGGAGGTTTATAATTGACTTGAAGTAAATGTAAGCGCTATTAAGCAAATTTTACTTCAAATCGATTGAAGGAGGTTTTTCTTTTGGTAAAAGATCTAAATGTTTTTGATGCGCATTACCAATTGTTTATCGGCGGGAAGTGGACAGATGGCACGGACGGCAACAAACTCACTTCATACAATCCAAGTAACGGGGAGGCGCTCGCTACTTTCATTGATGCATCAGATCAAGATGTCGATGCCGCTGTAAGTGCAGCCAAAGAAGCGCAGGAAAGTTGGAAGAAGGTTCCTGTAAAAGAAAAAAGCAAGTTACTACTCGACATCGCGGATGCTATCGATGCAAATTTAGATAAGCTCGCTTTAATGGAAACACTCGATAACGGGAAATCACTTCGCGAAACAACGAATGCAGATATCCCGCTTGCAGCCGATCATTTCCGCTATTTTGCAGGTGTGATCCGCAGCGAAGAAGATACGGTAAAACAAATCGATGAAAACACGCTTTCGCTGATCATCAAAGAACCAGTCGGCGTTGTCGGTCAAATCGTGCCATGGAATTTTCCATTCTTAATGGGCGCTTGGAAAATCGCTCCCGCTATCGCAGCAGGGAATGCGGTCGTTATCCATCCATCGTCTAGCACTTCACTTAGTCTACTTGAATTAGGAAAGATCTTAGCAGACATTTTACCTGGTGGCGTTGTCAATATCGTGACCGGAAAAGGTTCCAAATCAGGAGAATATATGCAGCATCACAAAGGCTTCAATAAACTTGCTTTTACTGGTTCTACTTCTGTCGGCAGAAACATCGGCATCGCCGCAGCAGAAAATCTGATTCCGTCCACACTGGAACTTGGCGGAAAATCAGCCAACATTTTCTTTGATGATATGCCATTTGAGCAAGCCATCGAAGGCGCACAAAAAGGGATTCTTTTCAACCAAGGCCAAGTATGTAGCGCTGGTTCACGGATCTTTGTCCAAGAAAATGTCTATGATAAATTCGTCGCTGCACTGAAAGAGCAATTCCAAAAAGTAAAAGTCGGTTTACCATGGGAAGACGGCGTGCAAATGGGGGCGCAGATCAACCAAGGTCAGCTCGATAAGATCCTGGAATACGTGGAGATCGGTAAAAAAGAAGGCGCAAACGTATTGACTGGCGGAGAAAAATTAGAAAACGACAAACTCAAAGATGGCGTCTTTTTAGAACCTACATTGCTGGAAACAACAAACGATACACGAGTAGCGCAAGAAGAGATCTTCGGCCCAGTAGCTACGATCATCAAATTTAAAGATGAAGAAGAAGTGATCAAGCTGGCAAATGATAATGAATACGGCTTGGCGGGCGGCGTTTGGTCCAGAGATATCAATCGGATATTCCGCGTTTCCAAAGCGATCCAAACTGGACGCGTATGGGTCAACACCTACAATGCGTTTGAAGCCGGAACTCCATTTGGCGGTTACAAAAATTCCGGGATCGGCCGCGAAACGCATAAAATGATCTTGGATGCCTATACACAAGCGAAGAATATTTATATCAATTTGAATGAGGAAAAAGAAGGTCTTTATTAAGAGCATAGAAAAAGCACTTCCTGTTATAGCTCGCAACAGGAAGTGCTTTTCTATCTAGGAAACTAACTTAAAAAGCATTCAAATTATTTTGGGGCTGCTCCCCTTTTACGATTCGTTCAATATTTGCTACAAAGAAAGCATACCTTTTTTGATGGATTTTGTAACCATCCGGCATTCCTGCTGTATGTGGCGTAAGAATGACATTTTGCATGTCCCGCAATACGCTATCTTTCGCAAGTGGTTCCTCTTCAAAAACATCTAAACAAGCCCCAGCAATTTCACTTGTCTTTAAAGCCTCGATCAGATCTTGTTCTGCTAAGATCCCGCCCCGCGCCGTATTGATAACAACAGCATTCTTTTTCATTTTTTTAAATGTCGCTGCGTCGATCAGCTTTTTAGTTTGCTGATTTAAAGAAACGTGGACACTGATAATATCCGCTTCACGGATAAGTGTATCAAAGCTGCACATTTTTACAGAACCAGGTGCTGTTCCTGCTGTGTTTCTCGCATAGGCGAATACTTTCATTCCAAAAGCTTGGCAAAAAGCGGCAACTTTTTTGCCGACAGCTCCCATGCCGATAATGCCGATCGTTTTCCCCTCTAGTTCGCTTCCAGCATAGGATAAGCGGTTCTCATCTTCACGATTTTTCATAAAACCATCCAGCTGTGGAATATTTTTAAAATAGGCAAGCATTAATGCCATCACATGTTCTGCCACCGCTTGTGCGTTTACTCCAGCAGCATTAGCGACCCGTACGCCGAACTTTGTACAAGCATCCACATCGACATTATCGAATCCTGCGCCAGTTTGAATGAATTTCAATTCTTTTGCCGTTGCAAGCAATTCTTCATCCACTTGGATGTGCTCTGGAATAAGAACTTCACAATCTTCTAAATGTTTCATCATTTCTTCTCCAGGCGGAAGAATAACTACCGCCCACTTTTTCGGAAAAAGCGATAAAATGATTTCTTTTGTTTGCTTCGTAAATTCGCCCACTATCAAAACTTTCATACCCTTAACCACCTTTTCAGTTTAGCGTCCTATTACGACTTATGCTGAGCCCCTGTATAATACTCATTATATATTACCTTTTTACAAATTCCACTATCCTTGCTCTCATTACAGATCGTGCTTTTTTTCACATTAAAAAGCCGGTTTCCACCATGAGATCCACCTGCATTTCTTAAAATCCTATGGTATGATTATACAGTCATTTCCCAGCAGGAAAAGCGTACAGCTATTTTTAGGGAGTTGGATCTATCATGTTAATTATTATCACTATGGTTATTTTAGGATTACTATTGGGATTTGTAGGGGCAGGAGGCGCGGGCGTTACACTTGCCATACTTGTTTCATTCTTCAACATTCCCATCCATGTAGCAATCGGAACCTCTTTATTGGGGTTGATCTCCACAGCTTTATTTGGTTCCATCAGTCATACCAGAGAAAAAAATATCGACTTTAAAATCGGAAGTTTCCTAGGATTGTCTGGTGGCATTGGAGCACTTATTGCCTCTTTCTGCGTTAAATATATACCAGAATCCAATTTGAGTTTATTAACTTCTATCGCTTTAATTTCATCTAGTATTATTTTATGGATCAGGATCTCTATTATGACGAACGGAAAAGAAAAAAATCTCCGCTTGAAAAGCATTATTCTGCGAGCTTTGTTTTTTGGTATTATTTTAGGAAGTATCTCCGGGCTATTCGGAATCGCATCTTCTGCTTTTATTCAAATCACACTACTACTCGTCTTTGGTCTTGATCTCCGAAAGTCGGCTGGAACTACAATGTTAGTAATTTTGCCTATTTCGTTGATTGGTGGTATCGGATACATTGCCAATGGCTATATCGATGTTTTGCTACTGATAAAAGTAATACTTGGAACTTCGATCGGTACTTATATAGGGGCTAAGTTCACTAATAGATTGAGTCCGCTGATCTTGAAAATCGCCATGATCTCTGTCCCGCTAATTGGTGCTATTATCTTGATTTCAACCCATAACTAAAGTTTTTTTCGATCGCTTTGACCGCAAACAGCTCCTTTCTCGTTTATGACAGCGGATACGGGGTATCCACTAATACATAAAACAAAAAAGGAGCAAAAAACCATGGAAATCAAATTAGCAGACCTTGATTATCCCCCGTTCGTTCGCTTGATTGAAGAACACACGAAAGACATGTACGAAGATGTTCCGGAAGAGTATGATACAGCGATCAATATGGAAAATCTTCCTGACGAAAACGTCACATTTTGGAGCGTATTCGATGGCGATCAGTTAGCTGGTTGCGGCGCTTTAAAAGAACTAGGTGCGACACATGGGGAGATCAAATCAATCAAGACTCACCCGGATCATTTGCAAAAAGGCGTCGCCTCTCTGCTGATGGACTTTTTAACACAAGAAGCACAGCGGCGCGGTTACACGCGACTCAGCTTGGAAACAGGCACAACAGACGATTTCATTCCTGCCAGAGCGCTTTATGAAAAACTAGGATTTACTTACTGCGAGAGCTATTTAGACGGTCCAGCCGATCCGGAAAGTGTATTTATGACGAAAGTGCTTGACCCTTTATAGATTGATATCTGTCGGTGCCGGCAAGCTTGTCTTCTCATTATAGTTCATGAAGTCAGCATGAATAGCCATTTCTACTCTTTGACCGCTTTTTTCAGCCGTTACTTTTTGCGTTACTTGCTTCAAGTATTTTTTCTTCGCATCAACCGTGTAGGTCAGTACCAGTTTACTTTCAGAAGGCGGAATACTGGCAAGGCGAAGATTGTAGAAAGACCTGATTTTTTCAAACAGCTTTTCTCCTGTTCCAGTAAATGTAAATACATAATCATTGCCTTGCTTTTTCATTTTAAAGTCATCTGCCGTATTCGTGAACATATCGACTGCCGGAATATACGTCGTTTCGGTTTGCAAAGTCCCATTTCCGGAAATATCCTGCCAAGTGCCGCCTGACGATCTGATGTAGATTTTCTCCCCAGCAGCATACGTTTCTACTTCGCGGCTGCCTTGTTTCACGTTGGAAAGCAATTCCTTCAACACGCCGTCCTTATAAGTCATCTCCCCAGCGACTTCCGAATTATTCGTTTGCGGCGATGCCCCCACGACCCCGCCGGTTACTTTCACTTCGGCACCAGCTTGTTGTTTGATATACGTGACGTTATCCTCCGATTTGCGAACGATCTCGATCACATCTTGTTTCGTCAAAGTCTTTGGACGCTCTTTTGGTGGTGATTCCGCAGCTCCCTTACATCCACTGAGCACAAAGAGTCCCACAACGACAAGTAATACCCACCCTATTTTTTTCATCTTTCTCCCTCCTTTTTTGAAAGCCATTACAGTAATTACTTTTTTATACCCTTGTTTTCACGCTTTAATATCTAAAAGTTAAATTATTTTTAAAAAACAAGACGGCCTTCGCTGTTCGAAGTCCGTCTATCCTGTCATTGCTGTAATAAGCGATCAATATCCAGTTCTGTCAGATCTGTTACCACCACATCTGCTTCCGGCAACGCTTCTGTTGTTTTAATACCGACTGCATACATACCGGCAGCTTTGATTCCGGCGATTCCAGCCTTGGCGTCTTCAAATCCGACAGCTTTCTCGGGGGCAACTGCTATGCTCGCTGCTGCTTTCAGAAAAATCTCCGGATCTGGTTTCCCTTTGGTAAGCGTATTTGGATCTACGATATGCGCAAAGTAATGGCTGACTTCCAGCTTATCTAAGATCATGGGCGCATTTTTTGAAGCGGATGCGATCGCACAAGGGATGCCTTTTGCTTTTGCTGCTTTTAAAAATCCGGCCACGCCTGGCAGCAAATCCTTTGGTGACAGGTCTTTCAAAAGTTCGACATAGTTCGTATTTTTCTTTGCAGCCAGTTCTTCTTTCTCCGCTTCGCTATATGCCATTTCTTTCCCGCCATGTGCTATTATTTTTTCCAATGATTCCATTCGGCTGATTCCTTTAAGTGTTTCATTGAATTTCTCATTGATCGAAATTCCCAATTCATCTGCTAGTTCTTTCCATGCCTGGTAATGGAATTTAGCTGTATCCGTGATGACACCGTCTAAATCGAAAATAAAACCTTCCCGCATGATTCTCTAAACCCCTCTCTTTAATAAGCAATCGTTATTTGCTCGCCAGCCGGTAGCTGATAAGTTTTTCCACGGACGGAAATGTCTGATGCTGTCGACGCAGTTACCGCTATTGTCTCTGCTGTGATCTCAAATTGATAGTTCACACCTCGGCGTACAAGCTGGAAGGCGATCTTCGTCCAATCTTCCGGTAAGCGTGGCTGGATCGATAATTGTTGTTTGCGAATATCTACACCTGCATAAGTAGCCAGAGTGACGTGCAGTGTTGCTGCCATAACTCCTGTATGAATTCCTTCTGCTGTCGTACCGCCTTGGATGTCATTGTAGTCAGAGTATAAGGCTTCTTGATAAAATTTCCACGACAACGCATGCTGCCCGACCATTTCTGCTAATTCAGCATGGACGATACGAGATAATGTCGAGCCGTGCGAAGTTCGCTGTAAGTAATATTCCAAGTTCTTTTCTAAATAGTCATCCGGCAGTTGATAGTCTAAGTCGCGAATGATCTCATCGATGTGTTGTTTATCCAAGTTATAGAAAGTCATCAACGTATCGGCTTGTTTGGAAACTTTGTAATCATCAGCTGACTTGCCTTCCGCTTTTAAGATTCGATCCATTCGGTAAATATTGCCGTATTTCTCTTTATACGCATCCCAATCGATCTCTTTCAGATCAAAATAGCCTTCATACTGCGCAATGATTCCTTCGTCATTGATCTCAAGCTGTAATTGATGTTTGATCTTTTCATAGTCTTCCAAATCTTCTTCCGTAAGGCCTACTTTTGCACGGATCTTGGCCAATGTTTCCGAATCGAAACGTTCTCGTAGATCCGCCACTTCTTCAAATAGCCAAACGACCATCATATTTGTATAGGCGTTGTTTGTCAGCCCGCCTTCTTTGCTATCCGGGTATGCTTCGTGAAATTCGTCCGGTCCCATTACTTTCGGGATATCGTAGCGCTGTGTACTTTCATTGAATACGGCTGTGCTTTTCCAAAACTCAGCAATCTCTAAGAGCATTTCGATACCGTAGTTTTCCATGAATGCCTGATCATCTGTATTGACGTCATATAACCAGACGTTATAAGCGATCGCAAGCGAAACGTGGCGCTGTAGGCGACTGTAGTCATCGCCCCATTCACCATTCATCGGGTTCAAATGCAATAGCTGGGTTTGTTCTGTTCCGTCATGGCCGGATTGCCATGGGAACATTGCACCATCATAGTTTTCGCGAGCAGCACTTTCTTTGGCTGCGGCTAAGCGATTATAGCGATAAAGTAGCAATTGTTTTGCTGTTTCCGGGAAATGATAGATATAGAATGGCAAAATGAAGATCTCATCCCAAAAGATGTGGCCACGGTAAGCTTCGCCATGCAGTCCTCGTGCTGTGATCGAAACATCGAGATTAGCACTGCTGAATGGTGTAGACGATACTAAAAGATGATAGGTATGCAACCGTAGCAGTTTTTGTGACATCATATCGCCTTCCACTTTGATATCAGCTTTCTCCCAGAGCGTTTGCCATGCTTGGCTGCTTTCGGCAAAAATATCTGCAAAGGCTCTAACAGACATCGTTTCCGTTTTGAGTGCCTTGATATCGATTGGATTCTGCTGATGATCGGCATATACTTCTACCCGCTTTTCAAATGTGTAGGATTCGCCAAGCGCTGCCTCGAAGTTCGTTGCCTGCACAACTTTTCCTGCTTGGATAGTATTCGTAGTTTCGGTAGAGAAAATCGTTTTCTGCAGGACTTCGATCTGCGATTGGGTGGTTTTCGTATGGATAAAAGCGGTATTCCCTTCCGCCCCGAGATCCACAACATCATAATGGTGAGAATTGAGGGAACGATATCTTTCGACATTACTGTTTTCAACCGTTCCATCTAATGTGGTGATCACCGTCAGTGGAGCAGAGAAGTTTAGCGGCCGTACTGTATATTGAATCGCATATTCGTTCATTTTCGCCATATTGGCTACTTTCTCCGCCTTCCATTCCAGCTGCCGCCCTTCTGCATCTTCCACAATTGCTCTTGATTGGAAAAGTCCTGTTTGTAGATCTAACTTCCGTGTAAAATCCATTACTGTAACATTCTCAAATGTCAGAACTTCTCCGGAGGCAATCTTTACGCCGAGAAAACCAGCGCTGGCATTGTTGACAAAGTCTTCATTGACCACTTTTGTATCAGCAACGACAGATTCCGCTTGATTATAAAGGCCTGCAATATAAGTAGCCGGATATGTGCCACTAGTCTGTTCCATTTCCGGGCTCGTTCCTCTTAATCCGAGAAAACCATTTCCGATTGTCAGTAGCGATTCGATCGAGTATTCTTCCTTACCAGGTTCATAGCCTACATAATCTAAATTCCAAGTGATTGCTTCTGCTTTTGCTGCAAAGGCTTCCGACAAAGAGCCGTACTGCGCGGCCTCTTTTTCATGCAAAAATGGTTTATTGGTTATTTCCGAAAACAGCTTTGCTAGATCGTACGCTTTTCCATCTGCATCTATGTAAGTGTTTTCATGTGTTTGTGCATTAAATTCTCCAGAAAGAATGCCAGCTACTATTCCTGCCGCCGATAAGCGCACCGTTTCTGTTATCTGAGAGAGCTCCGTGGTCAGAGAAGTTTTGTCCAGCGGAAATTTTGCTTCGCTCGTTATCTCTCCATGTTCGATTGTTTGGATCGCGATTTTTCCAGGGTGGAATGTCACCGCTAAATATTTCATTTCACAGCCTCCTATTATAACTTGAATATACAAGTTTTCACACTGCAAGTATAGTTGATTTCGATCCAAAAAACAAGCGTTTTCTTTCTACCATTCCAAACACAAATGCTTCTTTCTATGGTAGAATGAGGTAGTTACTATTTTTAAAGTTAATGAGGTATGCACAAAATGAATAAATTTCATGACATATTTTTAGATTTGGAGAAAAAGATCCGCGATGATGTTTATCCAGTCAACTCCCTTCTGCCAAGCGAAAATCAATTAATGAAAATTTATAATGTTTCCAGAGAGACCATTCGTAAAGCGCTTGTACTGCTTATCAATGCCGGATATATCCAGAAGAAGCAGGGAAAAGGCTCGATCGTCATCAACTATCATAAGTTCGATTTCCCGATTTCCGGATTGACCAGTTATAAAGAGCTGAAAGACGCTCAGCACATCTACAGCAAAACGATCATCGCCGAGCTCTCACTCACTAGACCTACCGAACAGCTGGCCAGACAAACAGGCTGGAGCACGCAAGATACGATTTGGCGCCTAGTGCGGCAACGCGAGATCGACGGAGAAAAAGTGATTTTGGATAAAGATTTTCTGCTGAAATCGATCATTCCCGACCTTCCATTAGAGGAAGCCGAAAATTCGATCTACCAATATTTTGAAAATGAACTTGGTCTCAAAATTGGATTTGCCCAAAAGGAGATCACTGCCGAACCAGTCACAGAAGAAGATAAAGCTTTAATGGATCTAGGCGACTCCACCCATGTCGTTGTCGTCCGCAGTGTCGTTCATTTAGAGGATACCCAGTGTTTTGAATATACCGAGTCGCGACACCGCTTAGATAAATTTAAATTTGTCGATTTCGCTCGAAGAAGACAACTTAATTAAAACCGCTAGCCTACTAACAGACTAGCGGTTTTTTATTTTAAAAATAAAACGCTTGCTTTTTTACAATTATCGGTTTATGATTATCATGAAATACAACTTGTATATATAAGTGACTTCAAAAATGAAAGGGGTTTATTTTATGGGCAAGTATTCAGAAGATGCCAAGCAGCTGTTAGAATATGTCGGAGGAAAAGAAAACATCTCTGCTGTCACACACTGTGTAACGCGAATGCGGTTTGTGCTAGTCGACGATTCCAAAGCTGACAAAGAAGCGATTGAAGATATTCCTTCCGTAAAGGGCATGTTTACTAACGCTGGACAGTTTCAAGTTATCATCGGTAATGATGTTTCTACTTTCTATAACGACTTTACAGCTATTTCCGGAATTGAAGGCGTTTCCAAAGATGAAGCAAAAAGCATGGCAAAGAGTAAACAAAATCCGGTTCAAAAAGCCATTGCTGTTTTAGCAGAAATTTTCACACCGTTATTACCCGCAATTATTATTGGTGGTCTTATCTTAGGTTTCCGTAACGTGCTCGGGGATATCGACTTCGGCGGTAAAACGATCGTCGAGATGTCGCAATTTTGGGCAGGAGTCAACGATTTCTTATGGCTGATCGGGGAAGCGATCTTCCACTTCTTACCAGTCGGAATCGTGTGGAGTATCACCAAGAAAATGGGAACGACACAGATTCTCGGTATCGTACTTGGGATCACGCTCGTTTCACCTCAGCTTCTCAACGCTTATTCCGTTGCTTCTACGGCAGCGAAAGACATCCCGTTTTGGGATTTCGGTTTTATCCATATCGATAAGATCGGTTATCAAGCACAAGTTATCCCGGCGATGCTTGCCGGTTTCATGCTCGCTTATTTAGAACGCTGGGCAAGAAAACATATTCCAGAAGTCGTCTCGATGATTTTCGTACCGCTGATCGCATTGGTACCAACTGTTATCGCAGCACATGTTATTCTTGGTCCGATCGGCTGGACAGTAGGTTCTTGGATCTCTGCCGCTGTTAACGCAGGTCTTACTTCTTCTATTAGCTGGCTGTTTGGTGCTGTATTCGGTTTCGTATATGCACCGCTAGTTATCACCGGGCTCCATCATACGACGCTCGCCATTGACTCGCAGCTGATCGCGGACTTCCATAGTACCAATCTATGGCCAATGATCGCCCTTTCGAATATTGCACAAGGTTCCGCAGTTCTTGCTGTATACTTCCTTCATAAAGGTAATAAAAAAGAAGAGCAAGTATCTATCCCAGCAACGATCTCCGCTTACCTGGGTGTTACTGAGCCAGCAATGTTCGGGATCAACTTGAAATATCTGTATCCATTTATTGCCGCTATGATCGGTTCCGGTGTTGCCGGTATGTTCGTGACTATCTTCGGTGTAAGAGCGAACTCGATCGGTGTCGGCGGACTGCCAGGTATTTTGTCTATCCAGTCTAAATACTGGCTGATCTTCCTTGTAGCCATGGCAATCGCGATTGTCATTCCGTTCTTACTGACGATGTTCTTCCGCCGCGCTAATATTTTCAACAAGATCGACCGCGTCGGTGCTGCAACAACTGTCAATCCGATTAAAGAACAACCAACATCTTCTGCTTCTATAGCAGATACGAACAAAGGCATCAACTTTTTCGCACCGGCAGACGGCGAGCTTATTCCGATCTCGGAAGTAGACGACCCTGCTTTTGCACAAAAAACGATGGGCGACGGTTTCGCAGTGAAGCCGACGACCGGTGAAGTCTATTCTCCAGTAACAGGCGAGATCATCAGTATCTTTGAAACCAAGCATGCGATCGGTTACCAACTGGACAATGGCCTAGAAGTATTGCTTCACATGGGGATCGATACAGTCGAATTGAATGGCGAACCCTTTACACTTAAAGTCAAAATAGGCGATTTCGTTAAGCCAGAAACAAAGCTTGCACACATTGATTTAGAAAAAATCACTGCGGCCGGCAAAGGAACTGACTTGATTGTCGTAATCACAAATATGGAAAAAGTAAAAAACTTTACCTTAGAAACAAGTGGTCAAGTGAAAGCTCGTCAAGAAGTGGCGAGTGTGGAAGTACAAGAATAAGTAAAAGAAGAGCTTCGGTCTAGTTGACTGAAGCTCTTTTTTTATATGTATTATAGATTCTGATGGATCGGATAAATAGTAGTTTCAATAGGTTTCGGAAACATGCTTTTTGATAAAATAGCCCCCAACTCAACATAAAAAAACGCTTAAAGCACAGCAGCCCTAAGCGCGATTTTCAAGGTGATCGTTTACTTTTTTTTCTTTTTTCTTTGGAACATGACTTTAAAGGAACCTTTGAGAACATCAAAAAAGCTGAGCGATGGCACCATATCAGCCGGGTCCACATAGACTCTGATTGCCCTAAGGACTTCTTTCGGCCGTTTAGAAGAAAAGGTATACGTGCCATTTCTTTTTGTCTTGATCGCATAACGAGGAATCCACTTGCCCTTTAGCATGACAGAAGCAATCACTTGATCTACTTCTTCCCAGGGGATTTGGATGTACTTACGCACGTCACGGGAATTGAAAAACTCGAAGCCGTTATCTCCGATCAATATCTTCCCATAATCTGTAAGGCCCGTAAAAGCGGTAGCATCTATTGTCAAATCTACCTTTGTATTAATCGATTGAACCAATTACATCCGCTCCATTTCATTTATACTTCTTGCTTTTATTATACGTTTCTTTGAGCGATTTAGCCACAAAAAAGCGGCTGGTCCAATAAGCCCAGCCACTTCTTTATGTGAACTATGATTGCCCCCAGATTTCTACGCTAACCTTCCGATCCCGTCATTCTCGGCGAAAACGGAAGGAGAACAGGCAGCAATTGTTTCTGTAACGGATTTTTTCAGAGAAAATCGTATTCGTTCTTATAGAAGTCCGATTACGTGTCCACCAACACCAACTACGAATAGTCCTAGAATGATGATGATTGGGCTGACTTTCTTCTTAAGCAACCACATACAGAAGAATGTAAGAAGTACTGCTGCAAGTCCTGGAATCAAGTTATCCAAGTTATTTTGCAACGTTGTAACTTTGATTTGCGATAATGCTAATCCTGCATCATGTTGTTCCAATGCAGTTTTGATACCTTGTGCGCCACTTGGAATCTTGTTCCAATCGATAAACGCGCCGTCATCTAATTTAACTTTAGATACAACTGGTGCAAAGTGAATCGATACCCATCTTTGTACGAGGGCGGCGAGGACGAACATCCCTAAAATGGAAGCGCCTTTTGTAATGTCTTGTAAAATACCACCGGAAAGGTCATCTGTGATTTTAGAACCAGCTCTATAAGCAAATTCTTGTGTATACCACATGAATCCCCAACGGATAAGGTTCCAAGCTACGAAGAAAATGATTGGGCCAAGAATACTTCCGCCCATTGCAAGCGAAGCTCCTAGTGCACCTAACATCGGACGAACTGTAAACCAGAATACTGGGTCACCAACACCAGCTAGTGGTCCCATCATACCAACTTTAACCCCTTGGATCGCTACATCATCAACTGGTGCGCCATTTGCACGTTCTTCTTCTAGTGCAAGTGTTACCCCAAGAATTGGTGAAGCAATGTATGGGTGAGTGTTAAAGAATTCTAAGTGACGTTGCAGCGCTGCTGAACGATCTTCTTTTGTTTTATATAATTTTTTGATTGCTGGAATCATGGAGAAAGCCCAACCACCATTTTGCATACGTTCATAGTTCCAAGAACCTTGAATGAACGTGGAGCGCCATGCTACGTTTAGGCGATCTTTTTTAGTTAACTCGATTTTTTCTGCCATTTCTCTTCTCCTCCTTTTAGGTTTAATAATCGTTTAAGATATCACCGAGTGGATCTCTAGAACTACCGCCGCCGTTTCCGCCGCCTGAGTTATTGCCTCCGCCCATTTTGGACAGGTTCAAGTAGATTAGAGCTAGAGCTACACCCAATGCACCTAATGCGATAAGTGTTAATTGAGAAATTGCAGCTACTACGAAACCGATGATGAAGAATGGCCATACTTCGCGTGTTGCCATCATGTTAATAACTAACGCATAACCAACGGCAACTACCATTCCCCCACCGATTGCCATACCATCAGTCAACCAAGCTGGCATGGATTCTAGGAATGATTGCACGCTGTGTGCTGGAATGAATAGAAGTGCTGCTGCTGGGATCGCGATACGAATACCTTGCAGACAGATCGCAAAAATTTGTAACCATTCGATTCGTCTGATGTTGCCTTCTTCTGCCGCTCTATCCATTAAATGTACAACTGGTACAGCTAATGTACGAACGATCATTGTCAAGAAAAGACCAGCTACTGCAAGCGGAATTGCGATTGCGATCGCTGAAGGGATCCCTTTAACGCCTTGTTCACCTAATACTAAAATAATTGCTGACGCTACTGATGCAAGTGCTGCATCTGGTGCTACCGCTGCTCCGATGTTTGCCCATCCAAGCGCGATCATTTGAAGTGTACCACCAAGAATGATACCCGCTGTTAAGTTACCTGTTACTAAACCGATTAATGTACATGCCACTAGTGGTTGGTGAAATTGGAATTCATCTAAAATCCCTTCAATACCTGCTAGAAAGGCAACGATTACTACCAAGATCATTGATATAATAGACATAATAGGCCTCCTATTTTAAATTTGTTTTCTTACCCTTTTAACTCAGATTTTGCACGTTTGATGATTTCATCCATATTTGCACCAGAATCATTAGGTACTTTACGAACGTCGAATTTAATGCCTTTTGCTTTTAATTTTTCAAAAGCTTCCACATCTTCAGGTCCCATTGAAAGCACTTTGCTTACAACGACTTTCCCTACAGAGTGAGCCATCGAACCAACATTGATCTGGTCGATTTCCACGCCGCCTTCTACGACTCTAAGAACATCTTCTGGGTTTTCAAATAATAATAATGCTTTGGTATTGCCGAAACGTGGATCTTTTGCTACTTCGATCATCTTATCCACAGGGATAACGTTAGCTTTAACACCTGGTGGTGCAGCTTGTTCGATCAATTTCTTACGCAAGTCATCTTTGGAAACTGCGTCAGAAACAACGATGATCCGATTTGGTTGTGTAGATTTTGTCCAAGCAGTTGCTACTTGACCATGCAATAAACGGGAATCGACACGAGCCAAAACAAATTTGATTTTGCCGTCTCCTACTACTGTTCCTGGTGCTAGCGAACCTTTTGGTTGCTCTTCTACTGCAGCAGGTGCTGCTTCTTTTGGTTCTAGTTCTTCAGGTTTAATGCGTACTCCTTCTTTAGCTGTCCCAAGGATATGTGCTGCGATCTCTTGCGCAGATTCCATTGTGAAGCGTGATGCGTATGCTTCGATCAACATTGGTAAATTCAAACCTGCAACGATTGCCCACTTATCTTTATGTTCTTCATACAAGCTGTTTGCTTGGTTGAATGGAGTACCTCCCCATAGATCGACTAAGAACAATACTTCATCTTGATTATCAAAAGATGCAACAGCAGCTTCCATCTTTGCTTTGACATCATCTGGGCCTTCGCTTGGCATTAATGTAATTGCCTTAACATTCTCTTGTTCTCCGAAGATCATTGTACCGGATTGCAAGATACCTTCAGCAAATTCGCCATGGGTTGCGAGGATAATTCCTACCATCTCTCTACCTCCTAAATAATTAATCTTTATTTTTCCCAAATAGACGAAACTAACATAAGCTGTTTATCTTCATTCTATTAGTTTTGTCTACTCCGAAGCGCTTCTCTCCCTTTAATACCGCCCCCTCTCAAGTTTTCTGCTTGTTCTAAAGTTGTTATAATTTAGCTTTTTTTAGCGCTTCCATCAAACTTTGTTTACTGTCTGTCACTACTTTGCGAATCTCAAGCTCTATCCCGTGGCTGTCTAAATAGTTAAACGCCTCTAAATCAGCATCATTTACCGCAATGGTATTCGATATCATTTTCTTTCCTGCGGTATAGCCCATCGCACCAACATTTACTGTCGGGAAATAGATACCTGCTTTCACTACTTGTGCTACTTCGATCGGATTGGTGAATAATAAGATCACCCGAACGTCGTCAAACAGCTTATTGGAATAAACTTCAATCATTTTGCTAACAGTGATCACATTCACTTTGATACCCGGGGGAGCTGCTTGTAGAAGCAAAGTTTTCCGCAAATTATCTTTGGTCACAGCGTCGCTAACAACAATGATCCGTTGTATATCTAAGCGCTTTGCCCAAATTGTGGCAACCTGTCCGTGGATTAGCCGATCATCAATTCTTACTAATCGGATATCGATTCCCACCAACATCCCCTCTTTCTGTTTGGCTTATTATTTTGTTGTCTACTTTATATATTGCAAGTTCCGTGCCAACTGTAGTGTATTCTTCCGAAAATCTTTTAATACCAATGGATGAAGCGCAACCAAAAATAAACGGATAATACACTAATTAGTGTATTATCCGTTTATTGATACGCTATTTCACTTCTGCATCTAGTGTATTATTCAATATTTGCAGGATATAATAGATTTCTTCTGGTGGGATTGTGATCAATAATGCCGCTTCCAACATTCGCGCGATTTCCCGTACTTGAACAAAACGCTCTTCCTGTTCATCAAGCACTTGATCGTCTGGGATCTGCAGGCAATCCTGTCGCAATATCCGCTCGACCATACCACCTAAGTGCATGACCATATTGATCGTAAATGCCTGATCGACTTCCTTTAAAAAGACGGCTGTCAATTCACTGGTGAAATCCCACAGCGGTTGCATCACTTTTTCCGGATTGATAAACGTGAAATTCTCGCGTAGATACTTCTCGCAGAGTTCCCACGATTGATCATCATTGAGGACAACTGGATCAAACAAATTATCCGCATCAATGATCAGTTCTTGAAGGATCGTTTTTGCTTCGCCAGAGAAAAGTGCTTCCATCGGAATATATCTGACACCGATTTCCGGGTCCACGATACCTGTTACCGCCACAAGCTGGTAGTCTTTTTGCAGGTTCTCCAACACAGAATCCATTTCCACGATCGAGATCGGTAAAACTTCAAGATCCTGCTCACCGATTTCTAAAAGTGATTTTTCGATGACCTCTTTCATCCGTTTGGCGGTTCCTTGTCCAGATGCACAAATTGCTACGATCGCTTTTTTCGTGTGATGATTATTGTGCGCTGGCAAGCTTTCGACTTCTTGATCGACCGCATTGCCATAACCGCGGAAATTTTTTAGCGAATGGAATAAATAATCCAAGTCCGTATCGAGCAGCTCTGTTTTTCTGACTGCCTCCAATACTAACGCGGTCGTTACCATATCGACTGTGCGGACTGGGATTCCCGTTCGACGATGGATCTCCTCGCTGAACGTTCCAAGCGAACCCATATCCACCAGCAAGAGCACGCCCCCGCCGTTGTTCACTAATTCCACTGCGCCCACGATTTCCTCGAGAGCAGCACGTGGTTTCATTTCTACTGGCATATCCACCGCTACGAGATTATCACTCCCGAACAACTGCTTGACTACTTGCGTCATACTCGTCGCGGTGCTGTTTCCATGTGCGGCAACCACGATCCCGATTCGTCCTGCTGCCTTTTCTTTTTTCAGTGAAACTAGAAGGACAGTAAGATATTCTACCTCTTCCATAGGGATGCTGATTTGATATTCCTCAAAGATCAAGGCTTTGATATCTAATGCAACTTCATATTCCTCGGGATATTTTTCCACCATTTTTCTGATGCTTTCGTTATTGGCTGCTTCCCCACGATTTTCGAGTTGCTGCCGTTTTAAAAAGGAACTGATATGCAAACTCATCGCATAGATAAAGTTTACTTGGAATGTATTATTGAGTTTACTTTTAGCAATTTCATAAATCCGCTTTGTTAAGTCAATTACTTTTTGTTCCACGATTTCTGCTAATTTATTTTCAATATCAAATGTTAAGCGATGATCTTTGTAAAAGGATTTCAAATGCACATTGATATCGGTCATGATAAACTGGTTGATCGATTCTTGATCAATGCCGTCGTCTTTCAGCAGCATCGATTTCTCGTTGATGATCTCGTATAAATTATAAGGCAGTTCATAGGAGTCGACCAACGGCGGCAAGAGGTTCTGATCCGGTGATACTTCCATGACAGCATCCAATCCTTGCGCTAGCTCTGCTAAAAATTGCCGGTCATCCGCCAAATGACTCAAACCGCTCTTGATCTCTTCTGTCAGATCCTCCAACGTAATCACGATCTCTTCGCTTTCCATTTGATTCAAAAAGCTTCGCGCACAGATCAGCTGGATATTCGATTTCAATTGCCCGACATTTCCATGTGTCACACTGCCGATCAGCGCTTTGACAACATCTTCCGTAAGCGAGATCTTGCGTTGGATGCGTTCTGCCTCAATGCCGACCATTAGTTTGACCAGGTCGATTTTCTCTTTTGTTTGCCGCTGATTGAAACTTGGTAAATGGATACTGATCGGGATTCGACGCATAAATGTATTTAATAAGTAAGAAGTCGCATCTTCTGTCGTCGCGCAAATGATGCGCACGTTGGCATGACGCTCTTTCGCCGTTTCGCCGAGTCGATTATATTTTCCATTGTCCATAAAATAGAAAATCATCTCTTGCCCTTCTGGAGGCAAGCGGTGGATCTCATCTAGAAAAAGCATCCCGCCGTCTGCTTTGGCGATCAGCCCTTCTTTTTCCTTGGTCGCACCAGTAAATGCACCCGCTGCATAGCCAAACAGATGACTCATCAGCAGTTCCGAATTATGCGCATAGTCCGCACAGTTGAAGACGATCAATTCCTGCTCTTCTTTGATAAGGCCTTTTGCCTTGGCAAATTCAAACATAATATGCGCAAAATGCGTTTTACCAGTACCAGTCGCACCAGTGATCAAACAGTTCAACCCGCGTGGCGGATATAAAATCGCCGCTTTGGCTTGTTCGATCGGCATTTTCATGCTGCCGCTACCGCCGATGACTTTTTGGAAAACATCTTTATATTCCGCTTGCCGCGGCGCTGCACCTGTCCGCTTCGCCGATTTTGCTTTATTCGGCACAGCAACTCGTCCGCTATCGACATAACGAACCGGTCTTCCGTCAATCTTGGCTAGCAGCCCGTCCTTAACAAGTTCATTCAAGTCTTTGCTAGCGTTGGTTCGTTGAATATCAAAAGCTGCTGCAACTTCATTTGTTGTCACTCCTGAGCCAGAAGCGATCTCTTCTGGACTTAATCCCTTTGTCCTTTTACTAACAAATAAATAGATTTTCTCTACCCGCTTCATCTTTCCCCCACCTTCATCTAAAGCAACTAAACTTCTCCCTCATTGGTGAACTTGTCTAATATCCCTTATATCCTACCATAATAAGTGGGTTTTTTGAACCTTTTTATCATGTCTGCTAGACAATAACGGTCCTAGCGAAGGTCGCTTACGGTAACCCAATATCTAAGAAATCCATCACATTAACGACCTTTTTATGTTCATTTAGAAAGAGAAACTCATAATTCCCGCCATCCATCAAAATTTGCTTCTCTTTTGCAGAAGGTTGCTTTTTGAGGGGAAGAACTATTTTATATTGATAATTTCCCCCTTTAGCAAGTGTTTTAAGATCGTTCCGAAATAGAGGCAACTTATTTTTATCGATCAACCGGTCTAAGTTAGTTTGATCTGTTTTGCTACGCACTGTATAGTAAGACGGCTTCTTGGTATGCTGCAATTTCTTTTCTAATTCCCTGCTAAAAGTTGCCTTAAAAGAAATGACCACTTGCTGGTTGTAGATTTTCACTTTAGGCTTGTCAGTAGACATGTTTGTACCAATGTTAGCTGCGTATTCTTCTATTGATGTATAACCCGTTTTTTTACTGATTGGCTTGTTTTCTATTTTTGAAGTAGCATCTGGAACGTTCTGACAACCGAATAATAGTCCTATTACTGCTAAAACAAAAATGATAGGATATCTCTTTTTCTGCATTTCTTTCCTATCCCTCTCTTTTAACATATAATCTGATATTCCTTTAATAATAGCATTATGCCCGCCTAAAAATCTTTTTTTACAGTTTGCTTATCTATTCACATATGCTAAACTAAACCTATCTAATCAAAGGAGTCCACCATCCATGTTCGATAGTGAAGAAATCTTATCCAGAATGAACGACGGTCAAAAAGTGAATTATGATAAAGTTCTGCAACGAATGATCCAAAATTGGGCGGAGAATGAAGTGCGTCCGCGGATTCTGCTACATAGCTGTTGTGCGCCTTGTAGTACTTATTCATTAGAATATCTCACTCGATTTGCTGATATCACGGTTTATTTTGCAAATTCGAATATTCATCCGCGCAGTGAATATGAACGGCGGAAATTAGTGCAGGAGCAGTTTATCGAGGCTTTCAATGCGAAAAATCAGACAGAGGTCGCTTTTTTAAGTGCTCCTTATGAACCCAATGTATTTATTCGTGAAGTCAAAAAGCTCCAGTTAGAAAATGAACCTGAGGGCGGCAAGCGCTGTTCTGCTTGTTTTCATATGCGGTTGGATATCGTCGCGCGAAAAGCCGAGGAACTCGGGTATGACTATTTTGGCAGTGCCCTTACCCTTTCGCCAAAGAAAAATAGCCAAGTCATCAACGAGATCGGTATTGAGATCCAACAATTTTTCCAAACTCGCTATCTGCCAAGCGATTTCAAAAAAAATAATGGCTATCAAAGATCCATCGAGTTGTGCAAGGCTTATGACGTTTACCGGCAATGCTATTGCGGCTGTATTTTTGCGGCGGCGAAGCAAAATATTGATTTTAAAGCTGTGAATAAAGAAGCAACAGCTTTTCTCAAAAAAAATGCCGACCGGCACTCCTAGCCCGGCGGCATTTTTTCTTTTCTTTTTATTCATCTGCATCCACCATTCCTTTCAGCCTGCCGATAAATTCCGCATAACTGCTCGACGTACTCAATTGTTTCGTATTCACTGCATCGGAAACGATCTCAATGAATCGTTCAAAAAAATCATTGAATACTTTGGATTCATCTTTGCTGATCGTCACAAACGCTATCAGCTTGACTGGATATGCTTCCCACATGACCGGTTCTTGCAATGTCATGACCGCTACACTGCTTTTCACCGCGCTGATCTCAATGGCGTGCGGAATGGCGATGCCAGAAGGGAACCCCGTAGAAGACATGCTTTCCCGTTTTTCAACGCTTTGCAGAAAATCCTCGCCGACATAGCCATTGTGTAGCAACCGCTGATTGATCTGCTTTCGGATCGCCTTTGGAGTTGCTGCTGCAAGGTCTACCTGATTGAAATACAACTCGGCTGGAATAAATTGATCGATATATTGATGCATTTTAACTTTTTGTTTCTGTTCTTTTATCTGATAGATTCTTTTTTCGATTTTTCTTAAATCATTTTGATGTAGAAGCGGCTGGATAAAGATAGCCCGTTCATATCGTTCAGCGATGCTGTGGTCAGTTGTCAGTAACATATCATAACTTTGAGCTTTGATAGCTGCTTCATTAGCTGTCTTGATAAATATCTGTTCACCAAATGCGTTTTCCAGTTTTGCCACGATATTCTCGCTTAAATCATGGTAATCATTAGCGACCAACAGCAAAGAAGCTTGTTCGATGCTATTTTTCTGCGTTCCTAAAAACGAACCGATATGCAAAGCAATAAATGAAATCTCATCTTCGTTGAACCAGATAGCTAGCTTTTCTTGAATCAGTGAAGAAATGTACACGGAAATATCATAGATCAGCGGATAGGCCGTTTTTAGATCCAGTAAACTGCTGTTTCGTGCGAAGGTATCGTATTTGGAACGGTGATAAAGACTTTGCACGTGGATAGCCAACTTATTGAAAAATTCCTGATCATCTCCAAGTTCGATCAAATAGGTCTTTTTGACTTGCTTCAATACATCATGCAGCGCCGTAATGATTTTTTCATCCACAACTTCTTTTAACTGTTTGTTCTTGCTGTTTGCCGAGGTTTCGTTTTGAATCCCGATGAAAAGCAGCGCCAACTGTTCGAGTTCCCCTTCTGAAAAATCAATGGCATATTCTTCTGCTAGTTTATCTGCGATTTCCTTTGCCAGCTCGTATTCTCTCTTTGTTTGAAAATCTTGGTTGTCCGTTTGCTTTTTAATGATGTGCCCTTGACGGATGCGTTCAATGCTGATTGCATAATGAAGTACGATATTATTCAATGTGTATTGATTGATACGGATCTCGTGTCCCGCAAATACCGTACGGATCATCTCTTGAAGTGCAGCTAGTGAAATATAACCGATCATCTGCTGAATACTTGCTTTCAGTTTTTCCTGCAGATTGCTTTCGTCATATAGTAGTGAAATCATATAACGCCTCTTTGCCCGCTCCGTTCCGACCAGCTTTACAGTATCCTTTTCAAAGATGATCTGGATATTCTTCGCCGTAAATTCTTTTTTCATCTGCTGGATATCTGCTTTTAGGGTAGATTCAGAAATAAAAAGATTATCGGCTAATTCGTAAATATCGATCCCATCTGCTGATTTTTTCAACAATTCGAGAAGTATCCGTGACTTACGATCATTTCGTAGTGGTTGTTCGCCAATTGCCTTTATTTCCGTATTCAGCCGATAGCCATACGTACTTGCTGTGATTTTTCCAGGCAGTTCCGCATTGATGCTAGCTACTCGATTTCTGATCGTTCTCGTTGTACATTCGCAGTATGCCGCCAATTCCTTCGATGTTATCCAGCTATCTTTATGTTTTTCCAAAAAAGTCAATAAATCTTTCTGCTTTTCATTCAACATATTCATGGCCCCTAAAGCAAAGAGGAATGATTGTTTTACGCTTTCTAGACAATCATCCTCTCTCCTATTATTTACTTATAAAACTTCGCCGTTTGACGCGATCACATTTTTATACCACTCAAAGCTGTCTTTCTTTATCCGTTTGCCTGATCCATTTCCTTCATTATCTAGATCGACATAGATAAAGCCATAACGTTTTTCCATTTGCGCGGAAGAGCAGCTGACGATATCGATCGGCCCCCAAGCGCAGTAAGCAATAACATCTACACCATCAGCCATAGCATTTTTCATTTGTTTGATGTGTTCGGATAAATAAGCGATCCGATAATCATCGTGCACGCTGCCGTCCTCCAGTTTATCGTACATCCCAAAACCATTTTCAGCAATAATGATCGCTTTTTGATAACGATCCCAATACTGCGAAAGCGAGTTGTACAAGCCTTGCGGATCGACCGCCCATCCCCATGGGTTTGCTGTTAAATTAGGATTAGCGGTTACCGAAGCCGGATTCAAATCATTTTTGCTAGAATCGACCATTTGCGAATAATAATACGAAATAGCGAGATAATCCATTGTATTATTTTTCAAAAGTTCCTTATCTGCTTCTGTGATCGATAATTCGATGGATTTGCTGGCAAAATAATTTAACGCGTATTGCGGGTATTCTCCGCGGAATTGTACATCTGTATAGAAGTATTGCATCCTGTTTCGCTTCAAAGCTAAAATAATGTCATCCGGTTTACAAGAAAACGGGTATGCCGTACAATCTGCTACCATCGTTCCCATTTGGATTTCCGGATTGATCGTTTTCGCATATTGAACCAACTGAGCACTAGCGACAAATTGATGATGCACCGCTTGGAAACTTGCTTCTTCATAATTATCTACCGTGTCATAAGCAACAGCTGTCGAGTTGAATGGTTCAAACTGGATCAGGTTGATTTGATTGATCGCGATCCAATATTTCACTTTCTTTTTGTAGCGATCTAAAACGACTTTACCATATTTCACAAACAAATCAATGACAGCACGATTATTCCAGCCGCCGTATTTAAGGGTGATCGAAACAGGTGTTTCATAATGTAGGATCGTGATGATCGGCTCCATTCCCAGCTCAATGATTTTATCGATCAAGCGGTCGTAATAAGCAAGCCCCGCTTCATTTGGCTCTGTTTCTTCTCCGGTCGGAAAAATCCGTGTCCAATCGATCGACGTCCGAAATGTTTTAAATCCCATTTCACTTAGCAAAGCCAGATCTTCGGGATACGTATGGTAAAAATCAATGCCATGCCGTTTGGGATAATAGCCGGTCTCATCCGCTAAGTTTGCTTTTACTTCTGCTACAGACATACCTTGATGTTGTGCCGCGCTGATTTCTTCATTCGATTTCTCAGGATAATACTTATGCAAGTCGGCTAAGCTGATACCTTTTCCATCTACTTTATAGGCACCCTCCGCTTGGTTCGCCGCGATCGCACCGCCCCAAAGAAAATCTTCCGGCATTGTAAATGCTGCTCTCATTTTTAAAGCCCTCCCATTTTAGCGTCTAATTTTGTAAATAACTTGATTAAATGTTCGCCGATCAAAATCTCGCTTTGTGCAGTCATCAGTGTATCTTGAGCATGACAGAACAGCGTTGAATAGCGAATTTGCTGACCAGATGCTTCCAATTGCAAGGTATCCGTTTGCAATCCATGTGCAACCACAACTTCCTTTCTAGCTTCCTTGATTTCCTCTTTCGCCTTCTCGAATTTTGATTCCTCTAAACTCTCTAAGGACTGCACCAAGCAATCGCGAGCATTTCCCGCATGAACCAAAATATTCATCGATAGTTGATTTAAACGATCATTTTCTTCGATATATTCTTTTTTCTCTGTTTCCATAATACATCCTCCAAATCAATTAGAAGCCGCTTCTAGCTGTGATTCTTCTAAATTTTCTTTTGCTTCTTGTTTTAATAAAGAATTATCGTATGCCTTAAAGAACGGCAGGAAGATAACCCATGTGATGGCAAAAATAACGATACACACAATGACTGCCCGAAAGTCTTGCGTTGCCAAGTAGGAAGTGAACGGGTAAGGCATATACCAGAGCAAGAAGGAATGGGTCGGTATATTGACCAATCCTAGCGACATGGAAAGATATGCCAAGGATGGAACAAGTAGACTGTTGATCCACATCGGGATCATCAAGTACGGGTTGAATGCGATCGGTGCGCCAAACACTAATGGTTCATTAATATTGAAGATCGACGGTATAAATACCGCCTTTCCGATCGCTTTCAACTGCGCCGATCTACTGATTAGCAGCATCATAAAAGATAGTGCCAAAGTCGTTCCGATCCCGCCCATTGACGAGAATGCGTAGATGGTTTCCTGAGTAGCGATATTTACTGCTTTCGCACCATGAGCAACAGCATCGGCATTAGCAGCCAGTCCTGCCATATAAACAGGATAGATGACCGGCATCATTACCCAACCCGAGATCCCGAATGTATATAGAAAAACGGGAATAAATACCGATAAAACAAAGCCCGGATAGGATTGGATGATGCTTGCTAACGGACTAAATACCAGTAAGACGACATTGAAGAAATCAATATGGAACTGCACGGTTACAAGCCAGCCTGCAACCAAGATAAAAGTGATCGGCAGCAGGCTATTGAACCAGCCAACTACAAAATCTGGAATCGGCGTATCTTCGTCGAACAAGGATCTTTTCGCCGCTAGATTCATAACAAAACCTACAAATAATCCAGTAATGATTGCTAAAAACATTCCTGTCGCTCCAAAACGAGAAAGAATGAATGTAATTTCCCCCGATTCTTGAACCGTCGGGAAAAGCAGCATGAGAAACAGGACGACTGCCGTAGAACCAGAGATCAACTTTTGACCACTATGCCCCTTTTTCTCCATTAAATAGTAAGGAATCATAAAAGCAACGATCAGTCCAAACATCCCGAATGAAAAATTACTGATCATGGAAAAGTCCGGCATCCAGTGGAATAAATTCCGCAGCAGCGAGATGACCGTTACCAGTGAACCCACGAACACTAATGGCAAAGCCGCCATGATCGAATCCTGAATCGCAGAGATCCATGGATTTTTCACGATCTTATTCACTTTCGGGGCAAATGTATTTGTCATAAAATCCATTATTCTATTCATTTTATTAGTCCTCCAAACTCAAAACTAGATCTAGCGCTTTCTCTCCGTTCAGCGAGCCATAAATATTTTGAGGGATAACAGCCGCTTTTACATGCTTGTCTTTCACTTGCTCTGTCAAATCATCTAGCATGTATGATAAATGCGGACCGATCAATAAATAGTCGATCTCATTGATTCGTTCATCCAGCTGTGATTCACTCGCCGCCTTTACCGAGATCGTTTCCCCTCTCTTCTTCGCAGCCTTCCGAATTGATGCCGCCATAAAACCACTTGAAGCGCCTGAACCACAAATCAGTAAAATGTTTTTCATTGTCTTCACCACTTTCTTTTATTTATACATTTATTATAGGATGCATAGACAGCGCTTACAAATTTACTTTTTTCCTCGGGGTAGGAAAGTATTGTTTGGTCGTAAATCAAAAGCAGAAAAGGAAAATCGTAAACGGCGATTTTCCTTTTCTGCTTTTTTATGGAACCTTATAAATTTTCTTTAATTATTACCCAGCAGTTCTACTTCGCCTAATTCCCCGCTGCCAGAAAATACGAGCTTATAATGCTTGAATTTGCTGCTATTCGGGTTTATCAAGAATGGTTTCGTGAAATAATCATAGTTAAAATCAAGTTGCTTGATCGTGGATACTTTTTGCCATTTCTTGCCATTTTGCGAACCCAAGACTTTGATCGTTTTGAAAGTAGTCTTTGTTTTCGTGTTGGTCAATGTAAGCAATTTTACTTTTTTCGCTTTATTGAACGAAACAGTCAACTCATTTTTATTATCGATCTGTACGCTTGTTTTACTGTTGTTGTCGATCAGCTCTTGATAATTATCGATTGTAGATTTGACCGCAGAGCTGTGGTCTAAGACATCTGTTTTTACAGTTGGTGTCTTACCGCTTTTAGTCAGTGACATGGGTTTGTCTTTTGCGGCAGTACCGCGTTTTTTATTTGGTTTCGCCGACATATTGAATTTCAACGTACCGCCTTTCATGATCGTTTTGTAATCGATCGCTAAGCTTGTTATTTTCTTGCCATTGAAAGTAACTTTATCGACATACACATTTTTATCACTGTTGTTTGGTGCGTCTACGGTCAACGTTTTGCCATTTGGAAGTTTGATAGATGCCGATTTGAATAACGGTGACCCCAATACAAATTGGTTGCTTGATAGTGTGAGCGGATATAATCCCATGGAGGAAAGAATCTGCCAAGCGGATTGTTCGCCGTTATCTTCATCCCCGATATACCCTTGACCAAAATCAGATCCTACGTAAGTTCTTGCCAAGATATCACGTACATATTTTTGTGTTTTCCAAGGTTCGCTAGAGAAGGCATACATATACAAAATATGATGTGACGGCTGATTGCTATGCCCGTATTGCCCTAATTTCACTTCTCTAGCTTCCCGCATTTCATGGATGACACCTCCACTTGTGGTAAAATCACCCGGTGTATTAACGATACTGTCGATTTTCTCCGTCAGCTTTTTAGGTCCGCCATATAATGCAGCAAGCCCATTCCCATCTTGTGGCACTGATACTGCCATATTATAGGCATCTGTTTCAGTATAGTCGCGTGACCAGTCAATCGGCGAAAAATCAGATGCTTTTGTGGTCCATGAGCCATTTGCTTTCCGCCCTTTAAACCACTTGTTTTCGACTCCATTGCCGGAATAAAACATTTCCGTGTAGCCTAGCGCCCGGTTTTTATAATAAGCCGCTTCATCTTTATGACCTAGTTTTTTCGCCATTTTATAAAGTCCCAGATCATTGATGTAGCCTTCCATAGACCAAGACAATCCGAATGAATCTTCTTCAGATGGTACATAGCCGAGAAAAGCGGATTGATTGAGGTCTTTTCTGCCACCGTTTACTAGATCGTCGGAAAAGACACTAGCATTTTTCAAAGCGGACTGATAAGCGGCTTCTTTATCCATTGAAATGTTTTTCATCATGGCGTCGGCGAAGATGATGTCAGAGTTGGTACCAACCATACTGTTTGTTCCACCTGGTGCGATCCAGCGCGGCACCCAACCTTGATCGCGATAGTGTTGCACGAGTCCGTCTACTAATTCAGCTTCTTTTTTGGGAGTCGATAATAAAGAATATGCCGGCCAAGTCGTACGGTAGGTGTCCCAGAAACCGTTATTTGCATAAAGTTTTCCTGTTTTGATGACGGGTTTATCATCTGTCCCTTCATACGGACTGCTGTATACCCATTTCTCTTTTGCCGCTGTTCCGGCATTTTCCGAGTATAGGTTTGGGTACATGTATAAGCGGTACATGTTGGAATACAAGGTGGTTAGCTGATTACCGGTAGCACCTTGGACACTCACGCGATCTAAAATGGCATTCCAATCTTTTTCTGCTTGTTTTTGCGCTTGTGCAAATGTGTTTTTTTCCAGTTCAAGTTGGTAATTATGCTTGGCTTGCGCTAAGCTCACAAACGAAGTAGCCACCTTCATTTCTACTTGATTAGTCTTTTCATCATCAAAACTGACAATTCCTTGCTTGCTGTTTTCCACTTTTGCGACGCTAAACGGCGTATCAAATTTGCCATATACATACATCGTCTTCATCCCATTGCTGGAATGCTTTGTCGCTGCTTCAAACGATTGGTCTTCTGTGTGATAGGTCAGCTTTCCATCTCCTCTAGCGGAATCAAAAATCACATTTTTGTGAGGAGCTGCTTTATCAAATGTAAAAGTCGTTACTGCTCCGTGCATCGTCGGTGTCAGTTTCATGGTTGCGCCGGCAGCGTTTGATTTATCAGGGAAACTTATCTGATAAAGCTGTGGTTTGGCAATTTCCTGTTCGTGACTGAATGCCGATGCATATTTTCCATGATCGATGTCCGCGCCACTCGTGACTTTTTGGCTGTCGATAGAAGTATTGACCATAAATTGCCATGTCCCTCTATCTCCGACCCAATAAGAAGGTTCATGACTGACTGTCATATATTGGAACTTCTTATCGCTATTGAGTTGATATTCGTAATTATTGTTGTCATTATAGTTCGTAGCTGGCGACCAGAAATTGAAGCCGTTCGGTACTGTAGTGGCCGGCAACGTCAGTCCACGTGAGAAATTCGTATTATTGTTGGTTCCTCGCAGCGTATTGACATAATCTACTTTTTGCATTGGCTGCGCAGGTTTCTCGTTGGTTAACTTGATATCATCAAAGTAGTCGGCAAATTGCTTTCCTTTTTTGGCATTCGGGTTGTGATAAGCCAATAATACGCGTTTGACGGTTTTACCATTTGCGACTTTACCGAGGTCGACAGTGATCTGGCTCCATTGATTGTATAAAAGTGTTTTCGATTTGCCTTGTTCTTGCGGGGAGACGATCACACCATCCTCGCTTTTCCCTTTGAGATCACTTAAATAGGACCCATCGGCAAATTCTAGATCCACTGCTGCGTACATCGGTGTATAGTCGTAATCATAATGAGAATCATAGCTGCCGGACTCGGAAGTCGGCATGACCTTATACTGTAGTCGTGTATTTTTAGACACCTTGATATTGACGTCATTGACAATATTATTATAGGAGTAAGCATCTCCTCCCTTGGCGATCGAACCTTTTACAACAGCAGCTTTGTCACCAGTCCAGCCTTTGTTTTTAAGCTGATTGAGTGCATCTTTCGGTCCGGTGCTGATCTGCGAGCTCATTTGCGCGCTGGAAGTAGGATCGTCTTTCTTATCGCCTGTTCCCAAACGCAATTCCGCCAACTGTGTCATGCTTGCACCATTATTTTCTGAAACAGCTAACTTGTAGAATTTGTACTTTTCACTTGAAGCGATTGGATATTTTTTCCACATGCCCCGTTCACTGAAAGACTGATCTTTTCTTTCATCAATTGTTTGCCAATTTTCAGAATCATTGCTTCCCAGCAATTTCCAGCTTTTAAGATCTCGTCCTGGTTCATCATTGGCAGAAGCAAGTGCATAAACCTTCACTTCTTTCGCTTCTTTCAAAGGAAACGCGACCCACACGTTTTTCCCATTATTTTCATTGGTCAAAAATTTCGTGCTTACACTGTCATCAAATAGATTGGCCTTTATTTCCTGTTCGTTAAAATCTTTACTGCCAGTGATTTGATCGTTCACAACAGTACTCGTTATATCCCCATGGATAACCGGTGTAAAAGTACTAGTTACATTTCTTGCTGCTTTCTTTTGATTCAATTCATCTTGTACAAAATTTGTCTCTGTGCCGTCTTCAAATGATGTGTAAAAAAGCTGATTGTTCTTTGCTGCATGTCCCGTTTTTGCGTTCATCCCCGTTGCCGTTCCTATTGCGCAAATAACTACGATCATGTAAAAAACAAGCTTTTTCATCGTCATTTCCCATCCCCTTATTATTTTTTAAAGCGCTTTCATTATAGTAAAGATAGCTGGTGATTGCAAACTATAAAGAACAGTCGGCTGCCAAAAGCGCAGAGCGACTGTTCATCTGCATTTATTTAATCAATAGCGTCACATAATCAAAAGGCGCTATTTCTGACTGCATGGTGATTTCTTGCTCTAGCGCATTCACTACTCTGCCTTTTTGAAGCAGTTCCTCGGGAAGCTTCATCGGTTCGTCTGTTGGATTTGCCAAACGAACGACATAACTACCCACTTCCGAATAAGCTGGATAGATAGCGGAAACTAACATCTGATCTGTAATTTCTAATAGTGAAAACGTTGCTTGCGGTTTAGCTGGATATTGAAGCGGCCAGATTTTATTGTCTAAGCGGTTGATAAATTTATTCAATTCCTGTTTTTGGTAGGAAATACTCGGTGTTAACCGCGTGATAGCTGTTTTGGCAATCGCATGCTGATCCAGTGTTCCCTCAACGATTTCCACCGCAAACGTAAACTTTCGCTCGCCGATTTCTTGCGCTAAAGGAGTTGGCATCATAATATGCCCTTCATTCGTTGTATCACCGGAAGCACGTCCGGGACGCCAAGCTAGATCTGGTTTGCCGAGCTGTCCGGTAGTGGCAAATAAAGTAATCAGCAATTTGTCATCGATTCGCTCGTATTCTCTCAGCCCATCCGCAAAAGCAGTTAAAGTGCTACCTGCATATTCCACTGAAAGACTTTTCTCGAAGATATGGAGATCGACGGGCTTCTCAACATATTTTTCTTGCCAATCCGCCGGTACTGGGTCTGGTTTGTTGGTCACAAATCCGTTTTGGATCTGGGCAACTGTGGTTCCGCTTAGATCATCTACCTGCAACTGTAGGCGAACCCGATGCGATAATACTTGATTATCAAGCGTGATCTCTCCTTCGATCAGTGCATCTGCTTTCAAGTTGAGTGTCACTTGGAATGCTACCGGTTTAGTTTTCGGGTTTTCTGCCATCCGATCATCCAAATCATATGGCAAATCGGCTGAGCCTTCGATAATCAGGCTTTGTTTAGAACTGTCTTTCTCCACATGTGCTTTCTCAAACTGCAATGCTTTTTCAACCTCGTCAGCTAATGGAGAAAAGTCATACGTATCACCATTGTTGCCGCTATCAACAAGCCGGATGAAATCATGGATCTCGCGGCCGGTTTTGGTGGTCAGTGTTACCTTCCCCGCTTCAAAAGCCAACGTATACAAATCATTCGTGATAGCTGTTTCTTCGCTAACCGTTGCTGTTTCTAAGGGTTTATCTCCTTCAATGAATTCAACCACGGTATATCCTAATCCTGGAATAGTAACATCAATTGCGATATCTAATTCATAGTAGGCCGGTTCGGAGATATATTCAAACCCGGTAGCTACTAAACGCTGGATATTATGCCGTTCAGGATAGTATTTTTCATTGATAAGCACGGCTTTTTCACTGTCCTTAAAGCGGATGTTTTTCGTCCGACTGACAATATGGACTATTTTCTCACCACTAAAAGGAACAGGATCTGTGTTAAAGATCAGCACTTGTTGCGGAGTCAGTTCGAGGCTGTCTGCAAGCCGTTTTGCAATTAGATTTTCTAATCCTGCTGCGATTTCATATGCTTCTTTGGTGCGGTGGATGATGTCCTCCGCCACGTTATCGGAGACACATCCGCCAATGCTATCGTGCGCTTGATTTTCCATTGTTTTTTTCCATAAACGCTTTAATAGGCCGTTACTGACTTGAATATCATTTTTTTGCGCGATCACCATCAATGGTTCAATGCGTCGCAATATTCGCTGTTCCAGCTGGAAATTATCGAGTTTCATTTGGGAACGGACGGAACCGATAGAACGATGGACTCGTGAATAGACTGGTTCCCGTAACTCGCCCTGATAGCTGGGAAGATTCTGCTTTTGTCTGATCTGCTCGACATAAGCCGGATAATCAGAGATGACCGTTTCAAACTTGCTTGCTTCGTTGATTTGCGGCACAATTTTTTCCAGATTCCGTACCATGTTTTTTTGATCGATCCCCGACGGAATCAAAATGGTGCTATTATCGCCGTGATCTTGCAAAAATCCAATCGCCGGGTCTAATTTTTCTTTCACAAATGTCGAAATATTTTTCTGCGCTTCTATCGTCATAAGTCCTGTCATGTATCCAAACGGGAAATTCATTGCATAGACGGATCGCTCTCCAAGCCCTTTCCAGATAAAGTAAGGGGAAGGAACTAATTTTTCAAAGTTTAACCCGCGCCAGCACATGAAATTGTCGATACCGACTTGATTCAATAATGTCGGCAGCTGAGCGTTGAATCCAAACGTATCAGGCAAATAACCGACCATCATTGGTTTTCCGTATTTTGCAGCAGTATCGTGGATCCCAATGATCAAGTTCCGTAAAATCGATTCTGCGTCTACCAATAGCGCATCAGTTTGGGCATACCATGGGCCAATAAACAACCGCTCTTCTGCTACCAGCTTTTGAATCACCGGCAGCTTTTCCGGATTGATCTCTACATACTCATCCACAATGGAAGACTGTCCATCCAAGCAGAAATTAGCATGCGGATTGTTTGTCAATTCATCTAATACTTCTGTAAAAACCTGATCGCTTAGAACCTTTGCATCCTCTGCTGTGAAATACCACTCTCGATCCCAGTGCGTATGCTGTACGATATGTGCTTTTGTCATGTTATCGACCTGCCTTTTTCATATTTTTGCGTTATGCTGCTTTTTTTGCTTCTTTTTTAAACTTGATCGATTTTAGTGTATTGACCATCAACGCTGTTATCAATCCGCCAACGATGATCGAAACACAGTAAAGCAATACATTAGAGGTAAATGGGATCGCCATAAAAGTTGCCAACATGGTATGTTGGGTGATCCCGAAGAAGCCGTTTAATCCGCATGCTGCTGCCGTACCCACGACAATACTAGGAATGACCCGCAGCGGATCAGCAACGGCGAAAGGAATCGTTCCTTCTGTGATACCGACCGCCCCCATGATGATTGCTGTTTTACCATTGTCCCGCTCTGCTTCCGAATAAAGTTTTTTATTGAGCAATGTTGCTAAAAACATGCCGAACGGCGGAATCGCAATGGCAAGTAGCATCGCTGTACTTGCTGCATAGCTGCCTGAAGAAAAGGAAGCGACACCAAATGCATACGCGATCTTATTGACAGGTCCCCCCATATCGAAAGCCATCATCGCACCTAAGATAGCCGCAAGCAGTGCTGCATTTGTACCCGACATGCCGTTTAACCAATGGGTCAATCCTTCTGTCAACATGGTGATCGGGGTCCCTACGACATACCAGAGTATCAAACCAATAATGGCAGTTGCAATAAATGGAATAATGATCAATGATTTTAAGCTCATGATTTTTGCTGGCACTGGAAGTTTTTTCAATACGTTGACTAAATAGCCGACTGCCAAACCGGTGAACATCCCGCCGATAAATCCAGTCCCCATCTGTGAAGCAATCATCCCCGTAATAAACGCCGGGGCTAATCCAGGTCGATCAGCAATAGAATAAGCAATGTAACCGGAGATCATTGGTACAATAAAGTTCAAACCGGTTTGCCCGATCATTCGAATAACGCCCCAGAATGTATCCGTTGTATCCCAAACGCCGCTTCCACCAAATATAACAGCAACAGAAGTAAGTAGACCTGCTGCGGTTACCAATGGAATCATGTAAGATACGCCACTTTGGAAGTGATTAAGCATTTCTTTCCCTAATTTTCTAGCATTCATTTTCTTACCCTCCTGAATTTTATAATACCTACAATAATGCTAATGCCTGCTTGATCGTTTTCTCGCCATCTTTGACAACATCTACCGTGCCGACTTCTAAAAGCTGTTTGCCTTCAAATCGTTCTCGTTCTGCCACGTTTGTGTCTACGGCAAAGATCACGACATCTGCCGCTGCGATATCATCAGCTGACAATCTATTTTCGATCCCCATTGCTCCTTGCGTTTCAACCTTCATATCGATTGCTTCTTTTTTAGCAAATTTTTCTAAATTAGCTTTCGCCATATACGTATGCGCGATTCCGGCGATACATGCTGTTACTGCTACTATTTTTGTCATTTTCTTTTCCTCCTAGATTTTAAAATGCCAGCGCGTTTACAATAGCTTCTCGCGTAGATGCCTCTTTCAGTTGTGCTACAAATTCATCATCCATCAATTTTTCTGATAGCTCTGCTAATACGCGCAAATGTTCTTCTCCTTTATCTGCTGCTTTGATTGCAAGGAGAAATACAAATTTTACCGGTTTTTGATCTAATGATCCCCACTCTACAGGCTGCTTTAATTTAGCAAATGCCACCGTTGATTCTTGGACCGTCTCACTTTTCCCATGTGGGATAGCTAAATTATTCCCGATTCCCGTCGTCATATGAGCTTCCCGCTCAAAAACAGCGGTCTGGAAGGTTTCAGCTTCATTGATAAAACCATTCTCATAAAGCTTTTCAGACATTTTTTCAATGACCTCTTGTTTTGTCGCCGCCTCTAAATCGAGTAGAATATTTTCTTTTTTTATTTTATTTTGTATCATCATATAAAACCTCTTTCAAAACGTTTGTTATTTCTGAATATGTTTTACAATGTGGTAATTTCTTCATTACTTTATGATTCGAGATCACTTCATTGAAGTACGCATAAATTTGATTGATCGATTCTTTGACTGCTTGATTTAAAGCAAAGAAGAAAACGACTTGGACGGTATCGCCATTCCAATCTATCCCGTTTTCATTTACATACATTGAGATCGATGGTTTATTTACATAAGTTATCTCAGCATGTGGCATTGCAAACATCCCCATCGCCGTGGAAGCTAATTTCTCACGTTTCAGACTGCCCTCATAGATGCCTTCATGGACATAGCCGTGTGTCAGTAGAGTGCTGGTTATTTTCTCTAAAACCGCATTCCTTTTCTCAGGCCCCGCCGTGGAAATACATACAAATGTCTTTTTTAGAAGCTTTAAAAAAACGTCACTGGAACTAGTGGTGTGTTTTGTAAGAAACGTGTTGATCTTTTGGATATCTGCATTTGTCATCAGTGGACTAACTACTAAAATCGGCGAATTTGATTTCTCAATAGGAATCGTGCTGATGATCAGTTCATCTTGGATGTTTGCTTTTTGCAAGTCCCGAATCCCTAAAACTTGTTTCACGTGAAGGGCCGCCCCAAACGTCTGCCTGATTCGCTGTTCCAGTAATTTGGAAGTCCCGTAACCGCTGCTGCAAACGAGAATAACCTCCCGCTTGGTCTGGGCTTCACGATCTAAAAAAGATTGGATGTGAAGTGTGATAAAAGCAATCTCGTCTTCATTGAGTTTAATCGCAAATCCAGCCTCGATCGCACTGGCTAATTCAATGCTGATAGCAAATGCGCCCGAAAAGTTTCCCTTGATTTCTTCTGTATACGGATTATGGATAGAAACTTCCAACTTCAATCGTTTGACCGCTGCATTTAAGTGAACGAGTAAGCTGTTTATCAGCTCTTCATCCGGACTGTAACCTCCTAATGTCGACCGGATGATCTGCTGAAGTTTTTCACTATCATCCAATACTTGCAGCATCTCTCCATCGGTATCATTTAAAGAACTTTTTTCGATTGCCAGAATATGGATGTCAATGTATTCTCTTTCATAATCAGGCAACTGGATTTGAAATTTCTCTTCAAGCAATTCGATTAGCAGCGTTGCATATTTAGAAGGTGCATTTGCCGGAGCGATTTTTTTATCGATATAGAAATTCTTTTTGATTCTTTCGATCGCGATTGCTAAGTGGATCGAGAGTGATTGGTATTCGTATTCTGTCACTTGCAGCGAAGTGGATTCAATAAATATATTCAGCACATTAGTGATCGAATGAAGTAGATTCACATCAATAATATTTGTGGTGTCGCCGATCATATTGATTCCGAGTTCCAGTTCTTCTTTTTTAAATAAATTAGTAGCAGTTACTCCGCCCCAATAGTAACTGATCACATCTGACATGAAATGACGCTTCATTTTCTCCGTAGCATCGATTTTGAGACCATTTCGGTTGCTTACAATCGCTACACCTTCTTTTTCCAGTCTCTTTCTGATTTCCTTGATCGTATTTTCCATAGTCGCTCGACTAACGAACAATTCATCTGCAAGATCCTGTATTTTCAAGTGACCTTTTGTATTAAGCAAACGCGAATATACATGCGTGATTCGGTCTTGGATGCTATCGTTTTTAGGTCGTTGCATCGACAGTAAAATGGAGAGCCATGCCTCCTCTGTCCCTACCATTTCTATCCCGAACCGCGGCTTTACATGAATCGCAACCTCTTCTTCCTCAGCCAATGATTCTTGCAATATTCGCACATACTTACTTGCCGTTTTCGTGGATACATTTAAATATTGAGCCAGTTCATTATAAGTCGTATGTCGATGCTCAATTAAATATTTTAAAACCTCGATATACTTGTATTCCAAAATCTCCTCCATACACTCACCTTCCTGAATACGCTTTCATTATAGCTTGATTACACTATTCACCATACGGATACTTTTTCGCTTTTATTATGGAAGTTCCTTAGGTGAAACAACTATTTCTATTATCCCATTCCCTTTGAGAAAATTACTATTTTTTTATTTCCCATAAAAAAAGCAGCTAAAAGATTAGCTGCCCCCAGTTATTTATTAAGTAGTTTCTTTTTACCGCGCATCCTGCTCATAATGTGCTTCATACAACAAACCTTTTTCCAGCGCTTCTTCCGTTACCGAATCTTCCATTTTTTTAACGCTTTTTCGGTATTCGGCGGCCGAGAAACGGTTCATCTGATCAATGGTATCCATATCTTCTGGACTGATCTCAAATTCGAGTTGGTAATTTTCCTTGACGCGTTCTGGTTTACTTGATTTTGGAATCACATGATAATCATGCTGTAGCGCCCATTTATTGAGTAATTGGCCAATGCTGACATGATAAGAATCACACAGCTGATCTAATTTGCTTTTTTCGTCATTCGACAGCTCTGAATCTGGATAAAACGGATTCGGAGTGAAATATGGTTTCAAAATCGAATAACCTGTCAGCAAAATCCCCTCATCAAGGCAATATGTTTCCAGTTCGACTGGTCGTGTTGTTGGCGAGCAGACGATTTGATTACAGTAAGGCTTGACACCTGTGCTTGCTTCAAGTTTTTTTAAGCCCTCGATCGAAAAGTTCGAGACGCCCACATGTTTGATCACGCCATCTTTTTGTAGGTCAAGCAGATCTTGATAGGCTTTTAGATTTAATTCTTCGCTAAGCTCTGCATGTAGCAGTACCAGATCCAAATAATCCGTTTGCAGCCGTTTAAGCGATTGCTTCACAGATTCTTTCACGTGCTTTTTATAATTCGGCGGTGCGATTTTAGTCGTTAAGAAAAATTCCCCTCGCTCGATTTTCTGCTCCTGCAATATTTGACCGATATCATATTCATTATTATAAAGCTGTGCTGTGTCAAAATGGCGGTAGCCTGTTTCCCAAGCAGCTCTGATTACTTCTGACAGTTCTTCCCGATCCGTTAATAACCATGTTCCAAGTCCAACTTTCGGTAATTCGTTTACAACCATTTTCTATTCCTCCTAAGATTCGTCTAATGACCTGTACCTCTGTGAATACCCTAGATAGCTCCAGAAAAAACCTTTTTTTAGCAAACAAAAAAGCCTAATCTCCTTCAAAAAAAGACTAGACTTCCTACCGTAGTCTGTGCTAAGAAAGCAGTTGTATCAAGAACCCGGAAATAATCAAAATGATAGCGCCGCCCATTCGATTACCCATTTGTGCAAATGCGATCAGTCCCATACGATTAGAGGCTGACAACACTGCGACATTACCCGTTCCGCCCATACTGTTATTACAGAAGCCGGCAGTGATACTTGCTTCGACCGGATAAAGTCCAAATAATTTCCCGATAAGTCCGGCTGATAGGGAGATCGTGATGATACTGGTCAAGCATAAAAGCATAAACTGCCAAGTCAATGACTGCGCTAAGACATTCAGGTCGATCAAGGCGATCCCGATACCTGCCAATACGGCAGCGGTTAGATTTTTCACGATCAAATTATTGAACATGATAGCACTTTCTTCATAATACGCTGGAATAAGATTGGCTACTTTACAAATAACGACAATAATAATCATAAAAGCATACGAATGGATTTTTGGTACAAAATAATTACCGATACTTCCAAGCATAAAGAAGGATAATGAAACTAGCAGCCCGACACCCATTTTCGTGATATCCAACTTTATTTCTTTTGGCTTTTCAGCGCTGAAATCACCGTCCATCAATGTTCCGTGTCCATTTGCTTTCGAAGATTCCCCGAATTTAGAAACAAGTGCAGCACCGATGATCGCCAATACATTTCCCATTGCAGAAGCAGGGATCAAACGCGAGATAATATGCGCTGCCGGCTGCGCTAAGGCGTGTGCATAAATACCGGATAATGGCACGACACCTGCTCCGATCCCGCCAGCCATAACTGGAAGAGATACATATAAAATAGAATTGCCGAAACCATTTCCGATCAAGGCACCAACTAAGCCGACCATCAATAATGAGATCGCCATAGAGAGGAGTGCAACCGGAATAAAACGAATCGAAGCTTTGATCAATAATTGACGGTTCATTCCAAGAATACTTCCTGTAATCAGTGCGGCAATATAAAAATCAAGGAAGCCCATATTATTAACAAAACTTTTTGTTGTTTCAACCGCACTACTTGGTAAGATACCAAACGTCGCGATCGTAGCAGAAGCAAAAATGCAGAAAACTGCCCCACCGCCTAAATAAGTTCTCACGATCGGGATTTTCGTACCGATGAAATGGAATAGATTTCCTAGTAACACTAAAACGGCAATTGCCCCCAAAATATTGTTAGGCAATTTGCCTAGCGAGATCACAACCACTAAAATAGCCAGCATGATCAAATAAAATGGCAAGCTTATACCGCTGATTTTAATCGACCAAAAACTTTTTTTCGTTGCGACCGGAACGCTAGTTACATTACTTTCCGAGTTTGACATGATTAAGATTCCTTTCTTTGTCCATCATAATGGCTGATAAACAGCTTTGTCTGACTCAGCTGTTTATCTTGCCATCTCTTTTAATCAGACTTATTTGATTTCAAGATCACGATATTCTGGTGTCCATTTTGCATCTGCCACCGCTTTTTTGATATCCGTGATCGGTTCGCGATTTAGTTTTTGATCTACAACGCTTTGTGCTACTACTTCTGCGATCCGCTCTGAGAATTCCGTGATTTTAGCAACGGAAGGTAATACTGGAGCGCCTGGTTGTTCAGCATCGACAAGTCCACCTAAGGCACGGCTTGCTTGTGACAAGATCTCACTATTCACACGAGTAGCGGTCGAAGCAATCAGTCCTAAGCCAAGACCTGGATACATCAACGCATTGTTACCTTGACCAATTTGATAAGTAATGCCTTTATAAGTAACATCTCCCGCTGGGATCCCTGTTCCGATCAATGCTTTTCCGTCCGTCCATTTGATCAAATCTGCTGCTGTCGCTTCTGCAAGTTTTGTAGGATTTGATAATGGGAAGATAACCGGACGTTCGGTATGACTAGCCATTTCTTTTACGATTTCTTCTGTGAAAGCACCTGGCTGAGTAGAAGTACCGATCATGATTGTTGGGTGGATAGTCTTAACGATCGCATCCAGATTGTTTAATTCTGTTGCATTTGCGAACTCACTGCGTTTACGAACAAAAGGTTTTTGCCCTGGAGTCAAGTCTTCGGTATCTTCAAACAATAATCCTTGTTTATCTACTAAATAAAAATGTTGACGTGCTTCTTCTTCTGATAGGCCTTGGCGGATCATTTCTTCTAATAAGATATTCGCGATCCCAACACCGGCTGTTCCAGCACCGAACGTAATGACTTTTTGATCTGTCAGTTTATCTTTGGAAATATTCAATGCTCCGAAAATACCTGCAAGTACAACGATACCGGTTCCTTGAATATCATCATTGAAAGTAGTCAGCTTATCTTGATATTTTTCCAAAATAGTTGCTGCATTCCCACGGCCGAAATCTTCCCAATGCAATAACAATTCCGGGAACAATTCATCTGCTGCGTTGACAAATTGATCGATGAAATCATAATAGCGGTCGCCACTCACTCGTTCGTGGCTGTTTCCTAGATATAACGGATTGTTCAATAATTCCTGGTTATTTGTACCTGCATCAATCGACACTGGTAATACTTGTGCCGGATTGATGCCTGCTGCAGCGGTATAAACCATCAATTTCCCGATCGCGATGTCAACACCGTTAACACCCCAGTCGCCCATGCCTAAGATACCTTCTGCATCCGTTACGACGATCAAGCGGATATCTCGTCCTGCCGCCGCATTTTTCAGCGTTGCTTTGATATCCTCTGGAGCATCGATCGACAAGAAGGCAGCATCCTGAGGTCTCACAAAAATCTCGTTATATTGTTCGATCGAGTCTGCCACGACTGGATCATAAACGACTGGCATAAATTCTACTAAATGCTGTCCCATCAATTTATAAAATAATGTACGGTTCGTATCAAAGATGTTCATCAAGAAAATACGCTTTTCCAAATCAGCCGGTTTGCTTAAATATTGCGCATATGCTTGTTCTGCTTGTTGTTGCAGCGTTTGGACCTTAGAAGGAAGCATTCCCACCAATTCATACTGCTCTCTTTCTTCCTTCGTAAATGCTGTTCCTTTGTTTAAAAATGGGTTGTTTAAAATTGTTAGACCTTTCACAATAATTCCTCCTCTTTGTTTACATTGGTCATTATAAATGCTAAGATTTACTATAGTCAAAATCACGGGTTGCCATAAATTTTATTTATATGAGAATTGAGGGATTTGTCATGAATCTAAAGGATCTAGAATATTTTCAGCAAGTGGTGACCGACCGGAATTTCACTGAGACGGCTAGAGCCTACAAGGTCAGCCAGCCAACCGTGACCTATGCGATCAAGCGTTTAGAAGAAGAACTTGGCACAAAACTGATCATCCGCAATCAAGCGCATCATTCCCTCATTATCACAGAAGCAGGGAAAATCTTATCCGCACACATCAAAAAAATGATGAAAGAATTGAATATCGCCCGCACCGAAATCGCCCGGCTAACAGATAAAAAAATAAAATGCGGCCTCCCGCCGATCATCGGAAATTATTATTTCCCTAAACTTTCCGTACGCTTATTAGAACAAGGATTCATGAAAAGCATCGATATCATCAGCGGTGGCTCCAGAGATCTCTATCAGCTTTTAAAAACAGGCCAAATCGATACCGCGATCCTCGGCTCGACTCAAGCCATCAGTGATAAAGAACTGACCAGCAGATTATTAGTGGAGAAACCCTTTATGATCGTTGTCAGCCCCAATCATCCGCTGGCCAAAAGAGAAAGTATCGCTTTTTCGGAATTGAAAAATGAACCCTTTGTCCTTTTCAATGAACATTTCGTCCATTCCAGCGGTTTCCACACACTTATCGAACAAACAGATTTCGAACCGAATATCATTTACGAAAACAGCGACCTCAATATTTTAAAAGGCATGATCCACGAACAGATCGGCATCGGTTTTTTAGTAGAACTAGCGGTCCATGCAAATGATGATCTGGTGAGCATTCCAATCAGTGACTTGGAACAGCCCACTTTTATGATCTCTGTTGTGACAAGAAAACAGGTGACCCAGTCCGATTATCAGCGAGAGATCGTGGAGTTTATTACATCGAGTACGGATAATGAGATCAAGGAGAAATAAAAAAGGAAGAACATTCAGGATGTTCTTCCTTTTTTGTTGGATCAGAAGGCGGAATGCATTTTATTATTTTGGCAGTTTGCCGCATAAAAACCGTTGCGCTAAAAAGTTCTCTTTATAAGAGTCTAGGTACTCATATGTAAGCTCTTCAGCTCCATCTATTGCTACTTGTTCATCGAATTCATCATCATCCAACCATACTGTACACTACAAATATCGTTTTTATCAAATCTGATCCTCACTTCCAAATAAAAACAGACCAAATCCATAAAGGATTTGGTCTGACAAATGAATCTAGCTCACAAAATAGCATTTATAATAAATTAAATCGTGCCACAACGTTCTCTACGGTAAAGCCCCGTTCACGCAAGATCTTTTCTCCTGGCGCTGAGGTGCCGAAGTTATCGATCGCGATGATGCTGCCCTTATCTCCGTAATATTTATGCCAGCCAAAGCTTGACGCTGCTTCTATCGCCAAGCGCTTAGTAACAGAAGTCGGTAAGACACTTTCTCGGTAATCTACAGATTGTTGCTCAAAGCGATCGAAACTCGGGATAGACACCACGGAAACATCTTTGCCCGCTTTTGCCAATTCCTTCTGTGCTTCGACCGCAAGCGAAACTTCCGAACCTGTTGCAATCAGAATTCCTGATGGTGTGTTTCCTTGTTGCGGAGAAATAACATAGCCTCCTCTAGCAACATTCGTCGCAGCATTTTCTTTTGTTCCAGGAATAACCGGCAGATTTTGACGACTCAAAACCAGTACAGTTGGTTTATTCCTTGTTTCTTGGGCTAACTTCCAAGCTGCTGCTACTTCGTTACCATCTGCTGGTCGAAAGATCTGCAGATCCGGAATAGCTCGAATGCTGGCTAATTGTTCCACTGGTTCATGTGTAGGACCATCTTCTCCCACAGCGACAGAATCATGCGTCAATACATAGGTAACAGGTGCTTTCTGCAGGGCAGATAGTCGCAAAGCTGGACGCAAGTAATCTGTAAAAACAAAGAATGTCCCACCATATACGCGTGTTCCGCCATGAAGCTGAATCCCATTCATGATTGCTGCCATAGCAAACTCGCGAACCCCGAACCAAATATTGCGACCTTCGTAACAGCCAGGCTCATAATCTTTTTCAGCTGTAACCATGGTATTATTAGAGGAAGACAAATCGGCGGATCCTCCCCAAAATTCAGGCAGAGCCTTGGATAATGCCGTAATTACTTCTTTACTGGTGGCACGAGATGCAGCGCTGCTCCCGACTTCAAAAGTTGGTAACGCCGCTTCCCAGTTTTCAGGAAGCTGCTGGTTGAAAACGCGGAAAAATTGTTTTGCCAATTCTGGATACGCTTTTTCATAGGCGGAAAAACGTTCTTGCCAAGCAGATTCTACTTCTTCCCCTTCTGCAATCATTTGCTCTGTAAAGCGCTTTTTGACATCGTCCGGCACGGTTGATTCGGGATACGTCCAGCCAAGTTTCTCCTTCACAGCTGCGATTCCCTCAGCTCCAAGCGGTGCTCCATGTACTTTATTCGTCCCTTGCTGAGGTGCACCATATCCAATGACTGTCTTCACCTCAATAAGCGTTGGTTTTTCTGTTTCTGCCTTTGCTTGTTCAATAGCTTCTGAGATCGCAGTTAAATCATTCCCATCTTCCACAAGCAAATGCTGCCAGCCGTATGCCTCATAGCGTAATCCGACATTTTCCGTAAATGCTTTTGAGGTCGGACCATCTAGTGAAATATCATTGGAATCATAAAGCACGATCAGTTTTCCTAGTTTGAGATGTCCAGCAAGCGAACTTGCTTCTTGAGAAACGCCTTCCATCAAATCTCCATCTCCACATAGCGCGTATGTATGATGGTCGACAATGGAAATATCTGCTTGATTATATATCGCCGCCAGATGCGTTTCTGCCATCGCCATTCCTACAGCCATTGCAAGCCCTTGCCCTAACGGACCGGTTGTTACTTCTACGCCATCCGTATGACCTGCTTCGGGGTGTCCTGGGGTTACTGAGCCCCACTGCCGAAATTGCATAAGATCTTCTAGTGAAACGTTATAGCCTGACAAATGCAGTAAACTGTAAAGCAGTGCCGAACCATGGCCCGCAGATAAAATGAAGCGGTCACGATCGATCCATGTTGTTGAGGTTCTCGGATTTACTTTTAAATGTTTTGTCCAAAGTGCATAAGCCATTGGTGCTGCTCCAAGCGGCAATCCCGGATGTCCGGAATTTGCTCGCTGAATTGCTTCTATACTTAACATGCGTAACGTATTTACGCCTAACTCATCTATTTTATCAAACATTTCTGTACCCTCCAACGGATGAAAAACTATTCTCTACCACTTTATACTTCTACTTTTTTACCTGTTGCTTCTTCATAATCCTTCAGCATGATATTCCATGATTCCTCGATATCATCTGTCAAACCGAATAATCCACTGCGTCCGACGATATAAATATCAGGTCCTGCAATATCAATGTCTTTAAATGATTTTCGATTAGAAGAACCATCCATTTCAATCACATATCGATACCCTTTTGCGTCACGCAGATTTCGCAAGTCAACAATTTTATTGAGTGTGCTTTTTATAAAACGTTGGCCCGCGAAGCCAGGATCGACCGTCATGATCGTGATTTTGTCTACGAGCTCGATATAGGGAAAAATCGTGTCGATCGGTGTTTCAGGGTTTAACACAATTCCCGCTTTCAACCCCGCATCATGGATTTGATCAATAAGTCTGAATGCCAAACCATCCAATACCTCAGCATGAATACAGATCCATTCGCATTTTAATGCAATTAACTGCTCCACCCAAAAACTTGGGTCAGTCACCATCAAATGGGCTGACACTGGCAGATCGCTTATTTTCCGTACCTCTTCGATAAACCATGGCGATAACGTAATATTCGGCACGTAATGGCCATCCATGATGTCAATATGATAGGAATCAGCATAGTTATTCAAAAAAGTGATCTGTTCGCTAAATTTATCCAAGTCCATCGTCATCAATGATGGTGAAAATCTTACTTTATTCATCATTCCTGCACCACTTTCTGTATTAAAAAATTTGAATATCGTCTAAATCAATATCTTCTTCTTCTACTGCTGCTTTTTCGTCCAATTCTTGTTTAGAAACGTTCTTCTTGATCAAAGCCAGCGCGACCGCAGTTACAATAATATTTACCAGTAAGGCAATAACGCCTGCCCATGGTCTGGACATCGTCGGCAGCATAAGCACGCCACCAAACGGAACCGTAGCATCTGCACCTAACAGCATCGAAACTGCTCCCCCAGCTGCTCCCCCGATAGCTGTTGCAACTACGCAACGTACGATATCATTCATTACGATCGGGATAACACCTTCCACGATATTAATAACACCCATTGGTACTGCAGATTTCAGTGTTTCTATTTCCACAGAGGAATATATATTCTTGCGGAATAATTTTGCAACAAAATAAGCAAGGCCAAATCCGATCGGAGTAGCAGTGTTTACCAGTTGCAGCGCTGTGATTGGTCCGTTGATACCTTCTGCCTGCATCGTCAGTACAAAGGCAAAGACCGTTTTGTTGATTGGGCCACCATAGTCGACCCCACTCAATATACCTACCGCTGCTCCGAATACAGATAGCGAAGATGAACCTAGACCATTCAGCAACCCTGTCAGTAAAGATGTAAACCAAGCAATTGGTACCCCAATGATGTAGACCATGATCAGACCACCAACGATCGATGTCAGGAAGGGAATGATCAGAGTTGGCAGCAAACCTTTTGCCCAGCTTGGGACTTTAACATACTTCAAGACCGCAAGTACAAGATAACCAGCTAAATAACCGCCTAATATCCCTCCGATAAATCCAGCACCGATTGCGTTAGCAGTCAATCCGATAATAAAACCGGGTGCGATCCCAGGTTTAGCCGCAATCGAATAAGCAATTCCTGTCGAAATGACTAGCGGAAGCAGACCTAAGCCTTTTCCACCCATCGTAGCCAAAGCATCCCAGATCGTAAACTTCCCTTGAACCAGCGCATCTTGACTACTTCCTCCAAAAGCCATGCCGATCGCGATCAAAAATCCTGCTCCACAAACGACAGGGATCAAATATGAAATGGCAGTTAATAAATGTCCTTTAAGATCTAACTTGCGAAGTGCTTTCATCACTTTTCTCTCCTTTTATGTTTTTTCATTTTGATAAGCTTCTCTAATCAAGCAAATGCTTCAACAACATCCTCGGCACTCTCAGAATTCAGCAGTTTAGCAACGACTTTATCCTTTCCTAACTTGCGCGCAAATAATGACAGCAGTTTTAAATGTTCTTTTGCAGCTTCCATATCATTTCCGACCGCAAACAGAATAACGACTTTTGCTCCATGGTCATCCAAACTTTCCCATGGGATCTCATTTTCTGTGATACCGATCGCCACTCCATTCTTGCTGACAAACTCGCTTTTACCATGAGGGATCGCCACAAAATTGCCGATTCCAGTTTGTCCTTCTGCTTCGCGAGCGTAAACATCTTTCATAAATCCGTCGATATCGGAAATATAATTATTGTCCTTTAATAACTCACTTAATTCCTGTAATGCACTTTCTTTGGTTGTCGCTTTTAAATTTGTTGTGACTGTTTTTAAATCTACAATATCTTTCACTTCCATTTTTGACCCTCCTAGTTAGAAGCATTACCTTGGCTTACAACTTCTTTTGCTTTCTCCAAAAGTTTTTTGGGCGATTTGATAGCGACGTCCGTTGGCACTTGAATGATTCGTTTGTTTTCAAAACGTTCTCGACCCGCTATTTTCACATCAATAGCCAAGATAACAATATCAGCGGCATCTATTTGTTCTTGTGATAACTCATTCTCGATCCCGATTGTTCCTTGCGTTTCCATATGGATATCGTGCCCCGCTTCTTGAGCTGCCGATTCCAATTTTTCTTGCGCGATATAAGTGTGGGCAATCCCCACTGTACAAGCTGCTACTCCGACGATCTTCATGATAAATTCCTCCTATATCTTCTTTAAATAATCCATAAAAATGGCTTCTTTTTCAGCGCAAAGCAGATTTTGAATAAATGTTTCATCTGCTAAGCTTCTGGTAAATAACGCGATTTCTTTTTTTATTTCAAGCGACTCATTTGTTTTCAATAAAATAGCAATTACTAATTTGATATCCGCAGCAGTTTGATCCCAGCACGAAATCTCTTCCTGCAGATGAATGATCAGTACACTACTCTCAGTCAGAGCCAAGCTTTCGAAATGGGGTAAAACAACATGCGGCGCTATCTGCAAATTGCTTGCTAATTCCCGCTCCCGCAATGCCCGGTTGATATTTTCATGACTTAACTGATCATTTTCTCCGTAATTCGCAATAAATTCATACATTTCTTTTTTCGTTTGAAGAGGTTGGTTGAAATAAGCTTTAAGCCATTTTTTATTTTCCATGTTGCAACTCCTCGATCTTGCGTTGGATCCTATTTTGATCATCTGCTGTCAGCATGGCGCTGACCACCAAGCTCTGGATAGGGAGATCTTGCGGTAGCTGGACAGTAGTTAAAATCAGTTCTGCTTCCGGATGCTTGCGCAGGTTTTCCTTAGAATAGCGGCTCGCTGCAACATCAATGACTTCCAACTCTGGAAATCGCTTTTCTACTTTTGCTAATAAAAGTTCCGACGTGCCGATGCCTGTTGTGCACATAATAATGGTTTTGATAGGACTTGTATTTGTCTCAAGTATCCGGGCAAAATAAAGAGTTATAAAGCCGTTTTCATCTCTGTGGATAGGCGGCAAATCATAATTTTTGCTGATCTTTTCAGAAACTTCCGTCACTTGCTCAAAAATTTCTGGATAAGTGATCATGATCTGCTCGATCAGCCCATTTTTGATTCGGATCTTATTTTCCAGACGATTGATCATTGGTTTGATATGATTGGCCAAATCTAAAAAGTTTGTTTCATTGTTCATATCATTGTTTAGTCGTGCAGTCATTTCATTTAAGTACATATGTGTGATCTGCATTACTTTTGGCGAGAAATTATGTGCGTTTCCATGAGATTTCCCTTGCATCCGTGAAGACAATAGATATTGATATAAATAGTAGACCTCCAGCTCTGATAACTTTTGATGTAAATAGTTTTCTACATTTCTGATCACGTCTTTTGCGATCTGATGCAAATATGGATCGCTGTGAAACTCCGCCAACTCTTTCTCTGTCAGTGGTCTCTCCTTGTCTATCTGAAGAGCACCTACTTTTCGGAACCTTGAAATCAATATATACAAATGCGAAAAAATGTTGACACTGTATGGATAAGGGATCGTTATCGCCAGCGAACTTTCTATTTCTCGCAACTGACGAATAACAAATAGCACATCATAATTATTCAAATTAGAAACTTTGATACTCTCAAGTTCATCTAAATCGATCGTGCTGAATGTAGCTACTAAGTCAACGATTGCCCGCCGAATATTACGCTCATCGCCAATGATAGCAAGTGTTCGTTTTTTTCTTTCGAGCGTCAACTCATATTCTTTGATTTGGCGTGCGATTTCCTGTTCATCATTAAAAATCGCAGAATCGCCCACATAATAGTCTTCGAATAAGTTGTGAATATTTTTTGCCCTTGGAGAAATAAGTAGAAGTTCCTCCATCACCCGGTTACGCCTTTCACTCGGTGAATAGATATCCTCCTTACTCTGCTGCCATTTTTTTTGAGACAAATACTTTTCGTAATTTAATTTATAACCTCTCCCCTTCTCTGAAACGATAAGTGGATCTTTTGCTTCCGCGTCATTTATTCTTTTGATCAAGCGGTAGATTGTTTTGGCTGAAATTTGGAGTATATTCGCCAGCTCCTCTGCTGTCATGTACCCTTGTGTTTCAAAAAGAGTAAGTAACAGATGCTGCTCACGATTTGTTTTTTTCGCCATTTCATCTGCCCTCCTTCTATATATTTAGCATATCTCATTTTTAAGAAAGCGCTTTACTTGGCAATGTCCGTTGCAACGGACATTTTGAAGCAGTATTCATTCATTGTATATCTTTAACTTTAAAATAACATAGAAATAGACCGGCTCTTTGAAAGCACCGGTCTTAAAAGTTACGTTATTTTTAGCTATTTAATCCAACGTAAAACCCTGCTTTTTCAAAAAAGCAGCGATTTCTGGTCTTCGGATCGCTTTAAAAAATTCGATATTCTTATCCGGCCAAGAAGTTTGTTGTCCGTTTTTTTCACGTAAAGCATAGTATTCTCGCGTTAACGCTTCATATGCTTTTAAATCTGCGAATCGATCATGTGGATACTGATTTTCGCTCACTTGATTTTCAGGCAAAAGTCGTGTTTTAACTTGATTTTTGTGTGCCGGGACTCCGACAGTTAGTCCGAAAACCGGTATGGTAAACGGAGGTAAGTTTAATAACTCCGCAACCTTTGCTATATCATTCCGTATTCCCCCGATATAGCAGATTCCAAGATCCAATGATTCTGCTGCAACAACCATATTTTGAGCTGCAATTGTGGCATCGACTACTGCTACTAATAAAGATTCCATATTTCTTAAACCAGCTAAAGATTGATTATCTTCCAATAAAAGTTGTGATTGTCGATATAGATCACCGACAAACACATAAAAAGTTCCCGTTTGTTTGACATAAGAAGCACTATCCGTAATTTCAGCTAGTTTCGCTCGTAATGATTGATCTGTAATTTCCAAAATAGAAAAAGCTTGAACAAAATGAGAAGTAGCGCCACTTCTGGCTGCAGTTACTAGCGTTTGTTTGATTTCATCAGACAAACGCTCCTTTTTAAATTCTCGTACTGAAACATGTTTGACTAATTGCTGAATGGTTTTATTCATGATTTCTCCTCCAATTGTCCATATCACTTACATTTCTTGAATTTAAATGCTAAGTAAAGTATAATTTATTCCCGCTATCATTTGAAATGCATAAATCATATATAGATATCATTAATTTTGATATCAGAAGGAGTACGTTATGGATATCGAGAACATGAAAGCTTTCAATAAAGTCGCTGAACTTAAAAGTATTTCTGCCGCTGCAAGCGAATTACATCACTTACAATCTAATATGTCGAATAAAATAAAAAATATCGAGAAACAATTTCAAACACAACTTTTCTTTCGACATTCTAGCGGCGTTGAACTAACTCAAAACGGGGAAAAACTCTATCACCAATTTCAAAAAATGATTTTGCTCTGGGAGGAAACCACTGCTATTATCACTAACAAAGAAGAAACTATTTTGCTTGGTATTCCCCAGACTTCTTTTCCAACCCAATTTAATGACATTATTAAGGATTTTTATACACAGTTCCCAAATAAAAAATTATCCATCGTCAGCGGAACCACCAACGAATTGATCCATAAAGTAGTAAATAGAGAATTAACGATTGCTTATGTTACTGAATTAGAAAATGAGCAGCTGCTTCAAGACAAACAAGTCATATCAGAGATGCTGTCTCAAGATAAATTAGTCTTCGCCGGCAAAACAAAAGGGATATCGCTTCAAAAAATATTGACTGAGGAACGCTTATACGTCTTTAGTAAGCAATGCTATTCTTATAGAGCACTGGCTTCTTTGATGAAAGATCTCAATGTGGAAACTGCTTCTATCTCCGAAATAAATATTGCCGAAACACTTTTTGAGATTTGCAAAAACGAACTGGGAATCGGCATTATCCCTGAAAGCATCGCATTAAAATATCATTTCCTTACCTACGAAACTTTACCCGACGAGTACGCCAAACTGCGAAAAACGCTCATTTATCATACCGATCATCCGATTTCAAGTGCAGAAAAGTGGCTGATCGAAAAAAGCAAACCAGCTTTTCAGAGATGAGAGTTTGGAGGATGTTTGTTGTTAAAAGCAGCATCCGTATAGACAATTTCACGTCCTATGAACCACAATACCTAGTCAATATATTATCAAAAATGTGTTGATGTTTCACTAACAGATGTTGTTTCTTTATATAGGCATTTTTCATTACAATCATACAAAAAAAAACTGCCGGAAAAGCAAACTACTTTTTCCGACAGTCTGAGGTCGAAACTGTAAACAGCCTTCGTTTTATAATCAATCTTATGTTCAGGCTCTAGAATTAGATTATTTTATAAATTTTTACTTCTTCACGTAAACAACTTGCCACAAGAAATCCACCTCTTTACGACTTTCAAATAATCTTACCTTTTATGTATTTTTACTAATCCAGATAACGCACGAACCGATACTAAACACGCTTGCTCGTTTGACATTATGACTAAGCGTTCATTTTTATTGATTTCCATAATGTGGTTCTTATTTATTAAATAGGATTTATGGCATCGGTAGAAATCTGTGCTTATAGACTCTAAACTTTTGATCGATCCATAAAATTCTAATTCACTATTTTCCAAGTGGAGAATGACTCGATGAGCCGCTGGAGATGCTTCAAAAAAAATAATATCATCTATGTGGATGGAACGAACATTGTCTCCTAATTTCACTTGAAACAATTGTTTCTTCCCTATTCGATCATTACGATAGCGTTCATAAGCAACCCGAAGACAGGCCTGAATTTTTTGTTGGATTTCTTCTGGATAATCCTTAATAATATAATCCATTGCCTCGATTTTGTAAGTAAACGTAAGATAGGACATTTCTCCATGTGTGGTTACAAATACAATTTTGCCTAAATCATCGATTTTTCTGATTTCTGCAGCGAGTGTCAAGCCATTCATGGGATGCTGCAAATCAATATCTAAAAAGTATAAACCCACAGTATGATCATGCGACTCTACATAGTCTAACACTTCTGTTGGATTCGCAGTAGATAATACCACTTCCATATCCAGGTCTTCCATTAAAATGTAATTTTTTATACACGTTTCTACTTTCTCTCTCTGTTTATCCTCATCTTCGCAAATAAAAATAGATAACATGTGCTTACCTTCTCTCTTTTTGGATAATTAGCCGTTGTATAAATAATCGCGGCTCAGTCGTAGTCTCTAATAGTAAATTAGCCGTTTGATTAATCATTTCGCTCATGTTGCTTAATCCAAGACCCCGGTTTTCCCCTTTTGTCGAAAAGCCCTCTTTCTTTAGTTGGTGAATCTTTGGAATGTTTTCTCGACATGTATTTTGGACGATGATCTGTACAGAATGAAAATCTTCAAATAGCGATACAGCGATTTGTCCCTTTCCTAGGAATTGAACCTCTTCTACAGCATTATCCAAGATGATCCCAATCAGCCTGACTAAGATAATTGTATCCGTAGGTACTACTTTGATTTGTCCAGTTACTTCTATAACTATATCAATACCTGCCTCTTGTGCAGATATCAATTTAAAAGATAAGATACTTTTCAGCTCTCTTATTTTAATATTTCTAAGGTCATTAAGTTTAAAATTATTTCGATCTATCATTTCTGAGGATGGCTTGATTTTATGTAAAAAATATATTTTTAATCCTTCATAATCATTTTCCAAAAGATAATCATCAATCGAAGACAATATATTTTTATAATCATGCCTAAATTTACGCACCTCATGATACTGCTTTTCCATCGCTTCCGTATAACGATTCATTGATTCATACTCTATTTCCTTTTGTTCTACTTCATATTTATTTTTTAGTGCATGCATGTAAAAAAAGAAAATGAATAATGTAATTACCAAATAGCCGATAAAAAACATCAAATTGAGCTGAATCAAAGGGAAAGCATTTCCTAAGAAAAACCCTAAATAAATACTTGTATAATAGACAATCATTGTTGCTAAGCCCAATACGGCCACAAATATATTATGGACTATATCTAACCCTAACTTTTTTTCCACTCTCTTTATCATATTAGCTACCCAATATGAGATGAGAACAGATAGGATAATTTGAATTCCGAGATGGGCAAAAACATAGGTATAGTTAATATGGGTTTGATTGATTTGCAGAACATACACTTCCATAATAGTGGCTAAATGATCGCTTAGCACTAAAATGATAGTAGCATATGACGTCACCCCTACAGCCAATACTAATTTATGGTATTTTAAATAATTAATAATCAAAATATTAAGAATCATTACAATAGACGTAAAAAAATTTAAATAATTATACATTAAAACCATTATAACTGCAACTACGGTTAGAAAAACGAATTCACTGATAGTCACTTTCCTATTATGTACTAGTATCTTTCCATTGAGATGGAGTAAAAGTGTCTGGAGGATGATGCCTATTGCAACTTCCAAGTATTTCCCTCCTCTATATGAATGTCTACAAATAGTATACCACTTCACATAGATAGATTCTACTCCATTAACTAAACGATACTATTCCGCTAATTCATCAGGAATTTCTATTTCATCTGACAAAAGAAAACAACACTGTCTCACATTAAGCGATCCAAACATTTCAAACAAATTAATCACTAATTTTTTCATCTTGATTCCCTCCTTTCTTAATAAACACGGGTATGATACAACATACTGCCAGTAAATTTCCAATTAGAAGCAGATTTGCTTCCAATAGAGGTAGCAACGAGCTAATTACTATGGTGAGAAAGCAACTAAAAAGGGCTCGTTTTTTTAGTCGTTTTTTCTTTATCTCGCTTGTGATTTTGTTTTTAGCAGTAGTTCCTGGAGCATATTCCCATAAACCATAAGCTATTAGCAATGCAGCTAGTAATAGAACCACTCGCGGAAATAAAAAGGTCTTTTGGATAAGCAAAGGAAGTCCGACAAGTGCAAGCGTGCTTATTCCTATACAACCAACCGAGCTCTTTGCATGCGCCCCATATGCAAACGTTCGAATGGCTAAAAAACCTAAATGGACAAAAAGAGTTGCTAGGAAAGTATTCATTACAAAGGCAACCGCATATACAATACTCAACTTAAACATATTATTTATTAATGCTTCAATGCCTAGCTTGCATTTCAGAAACTTTTGCTCACTCATAGCCTCCCCAGCTGTTAACCTTTCCAATACCCGCTTAGCCAAACGGTGTTCGATACCCCACAAATTCCACCCAGTCATTTTAATATCCATAGAAATTTCCTCCTCCTGCTTATTACAAGCATACAGGAATACAAAGGACTATTTCCTTTTTTTTCATAAAAAATCGTTTTCCCTTCTTTAGCGTACTTCCCAATCAAAACTACAAGTCGCTAGTGTTTGTTTTTTCTTCCTTAACGTTATTCCCCTGTATTCCCAGCTCTACTTGCAATATCATAGTAACATTCCACGCTTGCAAACTAATGGAATGAAATTCTACTACATGAAAACTTCGCTTGATATGAAGCATCAATTGTAAGAGACTTTGTTCCAATCCCCCTTCTAACAAAAATAAATACTGTTTATCCTTATTAAATTCTACTAATAAATCGTTTTGAAAGACAACGATACTATCCTCGTTTATTCTTTTAATATATAAACAGCCATCAATCAATAACACGATTCGAAAATCCAAATTTTTTTTCATACTATTTTTGGGTGCATATTGTTTTAATAGTTCAAATATCTCCAAAATCGGAACAACAGCTTGATTAGCTTCTTCTAACATTTCAAGTGTTGTAAAGGAGATAGTCGCTACTTCTTTCCCTAAAATAGATCTCCTCACAAATTTCACCTCACGGACTATTTTCCTTATTACGCTGTGAGCATTGATTTTTGATGACTTAGCTGCGCGGCATATAGTTGATAATAATATCCTTTGCGCTGAAAAAGTTCCTCATGCTTGCCCTCTTCTACAATACGACCCTCTCTCATTACATAAATTTTGTCTGCATCAATAATGGTTGATAAACGATGTGCAATTATAATCCGAGTCGCTCCGATATTACTTAAATATTGCGCTACTCTTTGCTCGTTTACAGCATCTAGCGAACTCGTTGCCTCATCAAGGACAATGACACGTGGTTTATTAATCAATGCACGTGCTAAAGCAATTCTTTGCCGCTGACCACCTGATAAATTCAATCCCATTTCCGACACTAATGTGTGATATCCCATTGGCATTGCTTCAATTTCTTCATGAATCTGAGCGAGTTTTGCCGCTGTCTGTACATCTCTAAGAGAAATATTTTCCTGGTTCATCCGAATGTTTTCTAAAATTGATTTATTAAATAAGTTAATATCTTGTGGTACAATACCCATTTGTTTCCGCAGATTTTGCTTATTAAGGGTCAGCATAGATATGCCATCGTATTGTATCTCACCCCTTGTTGGGGTATACAAGCCCAGCGCTAATTTGGCTAATGTACTTTTCCCAGAACCAGAAGATCCGACAATCGCAATTTTTTCGCCGTGTTTTATTTTTAAATTAATATCTTTTAAAACACGTTGCGAGTTCTTTGAATAGGAGAAACTAACATTACGCAAAGTTACGTCCCCCTCTAATTGGGGTTGGACACCGGTACTATTAGAAACTTCTGCTTTTGCTTCTCGAATATCTTGTAGACGTTCAAGAAAAGATGAAGCCACTAAGTATTTATTATACGTATTGAAAATCGCCGTACTTAGACTAAAAAAAATGGCTGAAATACTATTAAATGCGATTACTTCGCCCAAGGTTAGAGCAGCTTGCTGATATTGAATAATCCCTACAATCAATACTAAGAAAGGGGCACCAACTTGAACAAGACTTGTGACGGTTGTGAATAGGTTCGAAAATGTTGCTCGTTTTTGATAAGAGCCTAAAACTCGTTTAAATTGGGCGTACCAGTTTCGACGTACATGTTCTTCTAAAGCAGCTAACTTCACACCTAAAATGGAATATATAGATTCAACTTGTATAGTCTGTAGTTTAGAACTCTCTGCAATCTCACTCTGATTTAATTCGAGTACTCTCGGTCTGGTCATAATAATAAAAATCCCATTAAGTATAAACACTAGCAAGGCGACTCCAGCCAAAACTGGTGATAAATAGAACATGTATGCTGCTACAAAAAGAACGCCACCAAGATCAATAATCCCTGTAATTATATCTTCTGACAATAGTTCTTTGATCACAGTCAATGTATTCATCCTGAAAAGTAAATCACCCGATGTTCTAACTTCATAAAAGTTGTACGGTAGCTTAAGGAGATGTGAAAAAGTGCCTCCCATTAAAGATCGGTCAATAACTTGTTGTAAAGCAATCAACTTTTGCCCTCGCATATAAAGAGCAAATCCGTAAATCCCAAATAACACCATCATTAGGCAGACCAACTGTATAATAAGTTGACTATTGAAAGTCGCCAGTGTATCTATAATATGTTGCACGATAATAGGTAGTCCTAGGGTAACCAAATATGAAAGAAGGGCGAAAACAATCACTTGTCCTACTAACTTTTTATTGATTAATGAATCAGAAATTATCGTTTTCCATGGATTTTCACTTCTTGCCTTTGGCTCAAAAGATGGTTTCGGTTTTGCAGTTAAAACAAAATTTGAAAAAGCGGCTTGGAATTGATCTGTTTTTATTACACGTCTGCCAACTGCTGGATCAATAATCGTATACGCTTGTTTTTGAATACTCTCCAAGACCACGAAATGCTCCTTTTCCCAAAAGATGATTGCCGGGAGTGCTATCTGATTCAAGCCATTGCTGGAGGCTTCATATATATGTACTTTAAAATGATGCTCTTCTAATAACAACTTTAACTGTCGCAATGAAGAACCATCTCTCCCAGTATCCACACTTGTTCGTAGGTCATGCAACGTTTCATAGCTTTTGTGATATCGCAATATCATTGCCACAGCACATAACCCGCATTCCGTGGCTTGCACTTGTTCCACATAAGGTACGCGTCTTTTTTTCAATTGAAGTTCCTCCTTAACTACTTAATAGCGATAAATCTAACATGGCTGGGAGGCTCGGTTCTTCTTGACGCAATAAGGCATAACCAACGCCAGTAAGACCAAGCATAAATTGCAATGTTGGAAGTTGTTGATATGGTTTTTCAGTAAAATTCAATACATTCTGCATGGTGGTTAGCCCATTTTCCGCCGCTATATCTGCTAACAGTTGCCTTATTATGCCATTGCCAGCATTACCGTGGCAAAGACTGTTATTAAGAGATGTTTCTTTCATCTCCCAAGCATTTTTTAAGGCTCGGATACAAATGGAAGATTGGCTTATTGTCTGATCGTTTAAATATATGGTAATTTGCTTTCTTGCTAGCAAAATACCCCATGCCCCATAACACCAATAGTTTAATTTACTTTGGCTTGTTCGAACATCGATCCAATTTCCTGAAATTGAATCAAACAATTGATCTTCTGCTTCCAATAATTTTAGCGTTCTCTCTTTATAAGTTTTATTGTTTGTATGCTGCCATAAGCTAGCAAGTGCTAATGCATATCCTGAAAGCCCATGTGCTAAGCCTGTTTTTGCTTCTGCTGATTTCAAGCTTGCATCTAACTTCTCGCCTAACATACAAGCCGTTTCCAGAATAAAATCTTGCTTGTCCTTTTCATAAATACGAGTTAATAAATGAATCATCCCGGAGATTCCATTGACATAATCAATCTGCTCGAGGGAGGTGTTTTGATCAACACTGATGCTTTTAATTAGTTGATAGGACTGATGTAGCAAAGTTTTATCTTTCCATAAAACGCTAAGATTGTAATACAAATAAATTAATGAATAATAGCCCGCAAAAGCAGAAGGAGTTTCTCCCATAAAAGATTTCGGAAGCTCAGTAATCCCTTTGATTGCCCCTTTAGCCATTTTTGTATACGCCATTTGCTGACGCTGCTCTCCAGCTATTGCTAAATACCAAATTATTCCGGCATTTAGATAAAAAGATGGTATCAATGGTGATAATGCATATGTTTCTCCATCATTATCTATTAATAGCCATGTGCATTTTTCCTTCTTACAATCCCAGATAGCTGTGGTTTCAAATAAATCAAGTAATTTATCATTGAAATCACCATCGGGAGCAAAATCAGCTAGTAGATCAGCCTCATTGGCTAGTTGCTTATTTTGCGCATAGAGGTTGAATGCCAGTCGAAGATAGTACTTTTGTTTCGTTATTTCTTGCTTCGTTAATTGCTTAAATTTATTTTCAACAAGTTGCTGTGGTGTGGTTTCAAAATAATTCTCAACCGTTTGTTGATTACTAGCTTGTAGAGTGGTTGAATTACTCGCACACACAAAATGCGGAATGTCATTATTCAGCATTTCCGATAACTCGATTTGTGTTCGTTTTTTATGCGCTGCTGTTTCTGTAATGATGTTTAACAGTTGTTTTGTTTTTTGTGTGTTTTCTAAGTATTCTGGTCGATAAACGCTATCTAAATACTTCGCATACACATGGGTCGGTCTTAAAACTTGCCGATAGGTGCCCGATACCAATTTACCTGCTGCAATTTCGTTTACAAAAAAATCTTTTTGTTCATATAGTATTTTAAAACAATCGCTAACACCTGCTAAAATATCTGTGAAATACTCATTTGGATCTATTCTTTCTTTTCCTAATGTAACTTGATTTGATACACAATTAAGTTGTGTAACTTGGGTTTTTTCGCATATATCAGTTGTACCTTTTGCAATTATTTTTACTTTTTCTATTTTCAGTGATCCACCAGTCAGTCCTGATAAATCAGCGGTTTTTTGACTACCAATTAGTTGCTGCGGAAATAGCAATGAGCCAATGATGGATCCATTTACTTCATTATAAAATAAATCTAGGACCGTTTCTTGCGCCTTCTTTTTCGCCTTTACACTAACAAGTGTCTCTAAATCTATAAAGAGCGGATATTCTCCAGCAGCAATGATATTCTCATAGTGTAAATCACTTGTTTGCAAGAGCTGAAATAATGCGCTGTAAGCACCAACTCGATAAAAATAGCGCTTAATCTCTGAAACGGTATTGCAAGGCTTTTGCATAACGAATTCTTGCCAGCCATAAGCTGCTCGATCTAAAATCTTTGTGTTTTTCAGTGCATAACGTAAAGCACCCGCTGTATTGAGATACTCCAAAAAGCGATTAAAAGTCGTTTCTCCCGCTAGAGAACGTGGTTTATAAACTATTTTTTTATTATTTGTAAACGTAAGTAGCACAACATTCCTACCATCTTTATGCGGGTCGCTGTTTAGATGCTCCACCTTTTCAAGACATTGTAGCGAAACCTTAAACTGGACTTGTAAGGCTTCCCGATCATGCAAGAAACGGCTGATAATTTCATATAGTTGCTCCAACTGTTGTCGTATCGTCCTCGCAATCAACTTATTCATAACTGGATAAGCTGTTAACAACTTTGTTCTAACTTGTTCATTTAACAAAGATTCATTATAGATAGCATAATTTTCATTATTACTTACTTCTGTCATTTTCCATTTTTGAAAGTTGGTAAGCAGAACGCCTGAACAATAACTCATCAAGCGCTGTTTTAATTCTAGGCAAAGCGCTTGAACAACTTGTTCTACATTTACTAACCCTTTCGTGTCCAATTGGTTCATTATTTTGTGAGCTTGTATTTGAAAAAAATTCAAATCTGCTTTATAAAAATTATCAAAAACCCCAGTTTGATCATCTTTCCATTGCATAATGATTCTCCTTTTTCATTCATAATATGACAGAAGTAGTGGATGGCAAAGAAATACGACACTAATAAGAAAAAACAAAGAATTATCAGTACATATAATTACGGAATGTGCATGATTTCTATCTATCAAATAGGAGGATCGTGTTCTATCCTCCTATTTGACCAGATTTATCTACATTTACTTGTACATTTTGCAGTCGGACAAAGCGCTATAGATAACGGTACCGTTACAGTCCATGGAAAACCGCCATTTTCGTCTTCATGGCTGCTAAGCTCTCGTAGTTCTGCCTCTAACTTTTGTTCTTTTTCATTCATTACTTCTTTTTTTTGATTTGTCATTTTCTTCTACTCCTTTTATATGCGTTTTTGTTGTGTTAAACTAAGTCTTTATTATCAATGAGGATAACACTACATACTGTGAACAATATAATCCCACCGATAATCCCAACTAATGTTGCTGTTCCGAATTGATGCAGTTCTAAAAACTTAATCGCTGAATGAAAGGGAATATATTCCATACCACCTTTTAGAAACGAAAATTTTTCAACGGTCATTTCCAATAAAGCTGGTAAAAATTGAAAGGCGACAATGGATATTAATAACGCTGTCGTCAAATTCATCGTAAGACTGGCAACTAAAATACCAAAGCTTCCTACTAACATGGTAAAAAGGATGTAAGCAATCGTATTAAATAACGCTTCCTTAATCAGAAACTCCCCTGTCAGATTGCCTGTTAATAAATATTGGAATATAACCGCAATGCTTGAACTGATAATCCCCATCATTAAACCGATTAGAGCCAAGCTAGTTAGTTTACTAAGCAGAATGATTTTTCGCGATACATTCTTCGTGAAGATAATGGTGGATGTTTTAACAGAAAATTCTTCGCCTAATGATTTTGCTCCATAATAAATAATGATCCATTCGGCAATCATCGCGAAAAACAGAAAAATATGTGTCATGCTGAATGTATCACTGCTCAACACTTCTACACCCATTCCGATACTCGCAAAAGTTGCTACTAGTAGAACGAGATAACTGTATGGTCTGCTACCAATTTTCTTCACTTCGAGTAAAGAAAGCCGTACAATTGTCATCATGATTTATCCCCTCCTACAATTTGCATAAATTGCTCTTCTAAATCAGCTTCTTTTGCAGTCACGCTCTCGAAATAAAGATTTTCCTGGATGATTGCCCGAATAGTCGAAAAAATTTTTTCTTTAGGCAATTGTACTTCTACGACTTGTCCAAATCGCTTTACCTTAAAATGTTTTCGCTGCAAAAAATTCGTTAGCTCTGTCGGTTCGGGTGTTTTAAATTGATACGCGACATTGTGTGCTTGCTCACTTACTAATGTGCGAATATTCTCAGTGAGTATTCCATCTTTCAACAACATAACTCGATCACATATTTTCTCAATCTCTGAGAGGATGTGACTGGAAAGCAGAATTCCTACATTTCTGGTCTTAACAATCCGCTTTAAATATTGACGCATCGACTGTACGCCCTGAGGATCGAGACCATTTGTAGGTTCATCTAAAACAAGAATGTCTGGTTGACCCAATAAAGCTTGAGCAATTCCTAAGCGTTGTCTCATCCCTAAAGAATATGTTTTAACTTTTTTATGTGCAGCATCCATTAAACCAAGCATATCAAGTAGTTCTATAACCTCACTTTTATCACTTGTTGTGTATTTGGAAAAATGTAGTAAGTTTTGATAGCCTGATAAATAAGGATAAAAATTAGGACTTTCGATCACACATCCAATCTGTGGTTTTAAAAATTCGGAATGTATCTCTCCTTCATATTGTTTGGTTAGCCCTACTAAAATGCGCATCAATGTTGTCTTTCCTGCACCGTTAGCCCCGACTAATCCTATAATTTCACGTGACTTCACGGTAAAACAAATATCTTTTAAAACTGATTTTTCTTTATACTTTTTACTAACATTATTGAATGTCATCACTGTTACCAATCGGATTCGCCTCCTTTTAATCTAATAGTAAAATTTTGGGTAAAGAATAATTCTTATATGCCTGTAAGAGTGCATATCCACATCCAGCTAATCCCACCATTAGATTGTAGGAGACTGTTCCTTTAAATAACCCCGCTTGCCAATTTCGCTTTAAATAACTGTCATATAAATGCTGTACCGTAGCAAAACAGCTATTTAATAAATTATCATCTTGCAAATCCTGTGCCACAGCAGCCGTTATTTCTAAGTTTCCGAAATCGCCATGACAAAGGGACGGATTATTACCAAAGCCATTAATTTGCATTTCTTGTAACGCAATAGTTATTTCTTCTTCCAAACGCTTATCCCGAAAACCACTTTTTAACAGCGCCACTCTACTAGCCAATATTCCAGGCGTCCCGTTACACCAGCCCAGAGAAATATCACTTTGCTGCTCCGAAAAGCGCCAACCTTTTTTTTCAGCATCGTAAAACTGACGTTCATAATTCAGAGCTTGTTTTATAAGTGATAAACAATTTTCCTGCCCTGTCATCTCATAATATTTAGTAAGACTGTATATAATTCCTGCATTTCCATGTGCAAATCCTACTAAAGGGTCTAATTCCTTTTGACGCCAGTGAATTCCTGAATCCATATGTTTTGCCCCTATGCAAATATGTTGATAGCATTCCTCGATGACATGCAAAATTTTCGCTTGTATGTCTGGCTGTGCTTGGAAACTGTTATGAATATTTATTAATACGAGCATACACCCTGCTGAACCTGAGATAATATCAAAGTTCGTATCTTTTTTAATCAACTTATGAACAACAGCAAGAGATTGTTCTATATAATTGGTATACTCGCCGACTAACAATTCATTCAGTTTTCCAATAGCATACAAATAACTGCTAACTCCATTAAAAGCTCCAATCAATTCAGCCTCTTCCCCGGTAATGGATGTTAATTCTTCTTGGACAGCGCGAACAGCCGCCTTAGCAAATTTGGTATAGCGTTCACATCCGGTTACATCTCCTAGATATCCTAAGAAAAGTGCAATTCCTGCATTTCCCAAATACAAGTTATTTCCAATAAAGTCAAGCTCCCAATACTGATCCTGTTGCCCCTCAAAATTAATCCCAATCCACGTGACAATTCTCTCACCTTGCGACTCCATTTCGACCGCATTGGCAATAATTTCGTCTCCCATTGCTTTAGCAAGTTCCAGCCATTGCGCTTTCTTCAATGGCAAATCAGCTTCTTGCTTAAATGCAATATCAGTTATGTTTTTCGTTTGATCAGCGCATTTAGCAGCAAATATCTGTTTTATAATATAAAGTTGGAACGCTCTATCTGCTTCACTACTATCAGCAATTTTAACTAATGAGCTCGCAAGTGGCGTTTGCGAAAAATAATCTTCTGCTAATAAGCCCGCTTGATCATAGAGATGGGTATCCGTTATTTTCGTCAAGAAGTATGGAATATCCCCCTTCTCCAAGCTACTTAGCTCCGCCCGAAACAACGCTTTTTTTCTATCAGTCTGATTCATTCCGATTCGATGCAATAATACTTTTCTATTTAACTTTGAAGTTAAAACATGTGGATGGAAACTTAAAGCAAGGAGTTGACTATATAAAAATGTCGGTTTGATAATATAGCGGTTCATTGTCCCTCTGAAAATGGTATTGACTTGTTCATAAAACCACGCTTTATTTCCCAGCACCCACGTATACATTTGCGAAAAACCAGCTCTTATTTCTCCTTCATAATCACTTGCAGAAACACTATCTCCCTTATAGATTGGGATGTTTTGCTGCACGCTGATTAGTCCGTAGTCTTTTCCGATATAAATATCATCTCGATAGCGATTAAAAATCACATTGCTCTTAAACGGTGATAATTGTTCCTTCTCAGCACTAACACCACCCACATCTGCACTAATAAAATCTATATAAGAATTATTTTTTAGACATTGTGGTAAGATGCCAATTCCTTGGACGGATTGATTTAATCGCCGGTAAAAGCTCCGATAAATAGTAGATTCTGCTACAGTTTCTTCCCCATCATCATTGTGAAATAACGATTCTAAATCAATCAACGTTGGAAATTTCCCAGCAGCAATGATATTTTCATGATGAAAGTCTTTTCCATTTAAAAAATATAGTAAGCATATAAGCTGTCCAATGTTACGGTAAAAGAAAGCAACTTCTTCCTTATGCTCACAGGGCCTATGCTCGATATACTCCATCCAACCATAGTCTCCATTATCTACCGATTTTACGGTTTTAAATGGTGCTAATCCTGTGTCTAACGTATTAATCTGCTGAAGTAGCTTATTAAAAGTAACTTCTAAACTAAGCGAACGTGGCTTATAGATTACTTTTTGCCCATCATTAAAATGAATGACTAATACAGACTTACCATTATTATGAGAATCCCCTAAATCCCCGCCAAATCCCACAATGCCAATAACTGGTTTTGTAACTAAGGAACAAATATCCAAACACCGATGTTTCGTTTGAAGAATCACTTCTTTAAAAAAAGCAAGCTGGTTGACCACGGTCTGAACTAGTAAAGCAAGCAACGCATCGTACTTTTGATAGAAGCGGAGGAGATATGACTTATCCATTAATAGCACATTAGCATAGTAGGAAAAACGCGCTTCCGGAGAATGCCCTTCCAGATACCCTTGCTGCTTTTGCTCCGTTAAATCTTTGACTAAAACACGATTTCCTAAGTTCGAAAGCTTGTCCATCAGCCCTGAGAAAATAGCTTGCTTAACACTCTCTTTATCCAGTATAAAAGGCTCTTCTGACACAAATCGGTCTATATCACGATAATACCTGTGGATAATAGGATAAAAAGCATTAGGAAATAACACATCCTTACAAACCATTTTGTTATATCTGTTTGCTTCTAAACCCGACCAACCCGAAATCATTTTTTCCAGATCACATGTCCGTACTGGCTCTTCCTTCAGGATATTCGATTGATCTAATAGAGCAGTTAATTTCCATTCCGCCTTTTTAAATTCCGGAAAAAATGGAAGCCACTGCTTAATCGCTGTCTCTGGTTTTAATGCTGTCATAAATATCCTCCCTCTATAAAAAGACGTATTTCTTACCTACAGAGTTTTTGACACTCCTTCGTTAACGTACAAACATAACCTTTATTCCCTAGACTCTTACTTAAATCCTTCCAGCCCCATCCACCACTAACTTGATTCTGCTTTTCATGTTCTTCAATTTCTTTTAAGAAATCCCGCTGATCTAGTTGCGACATTCGCTGAAGCCCGTATTCTTTTTTCGTCATATCAATATCCCCCCTATTTAATTACACATAGACTGACATTCTTTTGTTAAAGTACAAATCCGCCCCTTATTACCCAAGTTCTTACTAACATTCCACCAAGCCCCACCTGACTCTTCTCCAATTTCTTGCTCCTCTACTTCTTGCAGAAATCCTTCTTGAACAATTTGTGCCGTTTTTTCCCATTCTTTTTTTTCCATTTTTTCACCTCATTGATTTTTTTGTAAAACTAGCTATCTGCTTTACAACTTTTATTATATGAAAAAAAAAAACTTTATCTACGAATTTGTCGTAAACAAAATAAGCTGATACATAAGCGTTATTAATTCTACCTAGAGCTACGTTAAAGAAATCCTGACCGTTTGGTTAAACAAAAAAACTGCCCCTTTGAAGGGACAGGATTATAAATCAGAGAATTTGATCTGTTTTTACGAATTTAAAACTAGCAATACTTAAACTGGATGTAGGATAGAAGTTGAGACAACTTTTAAGAGAGTGTAAAATTAATCTCAAAGGAAGATTCGTTTATAAATAGTATTTATATTAACATTGTCATCAATAATACCTTCATCAATCATCATATCAGTAATATCTTTTTTGCTTTTCACGTCTTTTGTATATAAATATTTCTCTTCATATCCTTTATAAAAAAGATAGTAAACTAATATTTGTATATTAGAAGCTTTTTCATCAAAAAACGTACTATTCTCGTACTTACTAACTAAATATTTAGTCATTTTTTTCAATTGCCTTAAATTATCTATTTGCCTTACATTCTCTACATTTTTGGAACCAATGAAGTCATTATAAATCTTAGCAAAAAACATGAAGCATGCTATTCCTAATAATTCTTGGACACTCTGCGATTCTTCATATAACAGATTTTTAAAATCCATTTCAATATCAGAAGAGCCATGTTTCAAAATGTTAATTATATTTCTATAAATAGTTTCTTCTAATTCTTGGAATAAATTTCTATCACCGATATCTCCATTCAAAAAGAATAATTGTAATTGCCTATTTTCATTTTATTTAAGCTATATTCACTGTCACTTTCACTCCTGTTTATTATCTATATCTTTTCAGATTAAACTATATATCCGTCACTTTCCACACTTTTAAAAAAATAAAGGGCTGGTACATAAGTCGAAATAATGAAAGAATCGCTTAAAATCCATTTTTAGAAATGGATTTTTTAAGCGATTCTTTTTTATCTTTGCCTTTATCTTTTACCCCAAGCAAAAATTTGATTTATATCCCAGGCTCTTCATAATTATTTTTTCAACTCATTCCAGTCTTTCTTATCTATAAAACTTCTTAAGTTGTCTTTAGTAATTTTCAACTGATACTTTTGAATAATCCATAGCCCAATCATAACCAAATCAATTAATAAAACAAGCCAAAATCCTATTCCCCCTTTTACATAGTATTCATTCGCCCCATGATTAACGGTAAAGGATAAAGCTGCTTTCATTTGACTTCTTACAATAAACAAAACCAGTATCGACAAAATTGGTGTCGTTATTTGAATCATAGAACGATATTTTTTCAAACTGACTACAAATACACTGGCTAACAATAGCACCGGAAACGCTACTAATAAATATCCTAATGTAACACCCTCCGAATAAGCCGTCCCAAACAGGACCTCCATTCCTGAAAATAGTGTGTGTGCCGAACTCCCTCCTAAACGTTGTGTCAATTGATCTCTAACTGTATCTCCTGAAATAAACATCGTCAAAAATAAACTTAGAATGCTCACAGCGGCACCTATCGTAATGCCATATTTTTGTACCCCTAACCAAACTTTCTCTCTATCCATTTTTTATATACTCCTTTTCCGTAAAATTTCTTGACTAATTTCTATTATTAATAGAAGAAGATATAACCATCCTCCAATGTGAAGATGACTCTCTAAGTTTAACCAACTTTCTTGTTGTCCAATTGGCGCAAATAAGAATAACCAAGCGATGGGGTCTGTTAACAGAGAATACCCCGCATAGCTTTGTCGGTGAGTAATAATCCCAACTGTTCCTGTTACTTGATAAAAAGGAAGAAGAAAAAAGCTGACAATCATTAAACTATCAATGCCCCATTTTTTCATTTTCTTTTTCCTCTCTATATTCTTTTACAATCTGTTGCATCCATCTAGAACTATAGCCATATTCACGTGCTAACTTATGAGAACTTTCCCCATCGTATGTCTGATAGATCTTTGCTCTTACTTTTTCTCCTGCATATAATCTTGTTGGAAAATTGATTTGTTGTCCTTTTAAAACGACGTATAATTTTAACATTGACTCAAGGCCAATCAATTCCGATAATTCTTTATACAGCTCTGCCAAACAATCTTCATGTACCTTTGGTTCGTGAAACAATGTGTTCGTTTCCCTCCCTCTCTCATACATCTTTATCCTAGCAATATTTCTACGCAACTTCTAAGCTTTTATACAGCGTAATTTGCGGGCTTTTTGCGTTGAATAATCAATTATAAAAACATTGTTGCATAGTCACTTTCTCGATAATCCAAACCTTAACCTAAAAAAGAAGAAATCAATCTGATTAAATTTTTTTAGATTGAGGAAGTACTGTTCATAAAACGTGCTTTTTTTAATCTTCCTAAATAATATAAAAGACATCTACGAATTTCGATAGATAATTACATATATTACTAATTCGTTATTGTTGCTCATATTTCTTCATTATTGGAGTATCACTGTTTTTAATCCAAAAGGTCCAACATACTTTGGAATTCTCTAAAAAAGTATCTACCCCACCTATATAAGTGTTTGGCATCGGTTCCATTGAAAAATTTCTATATTCCATTCATTTTCTGAACAATGTCTACTTAGAAATTGTTCTAGTTCTATAGGTAATTCACTCTTCTCCAATAACCCCTCTTCATAACTGATTGTTTTTACCTCTATAGGAATTTCTTCATAATGCATCATCTGACTCTGACACCATAGAAGTTTTTGCGCCAAATTCATTAATTCTCACCTCCTATTACGAATTTTTCTGCTATTATCCATTCCTCTTGATAAAAAAGCCCTCTATATAATGGACGGTTATTCTCAGCTAAACAAACAATCATTTCCCAATCTTGATAGTAGCATTGATGCACAATAAAATTTTCGGGTAATTTTGCCATACAAAAAAAGCGTTTCCGCAAAACGCTCTTTGTTAAACACACACAAGTTGATCTCCTCCCTCGTTTACAAAAATAGACCGAATCTCCCCAGAGATTCGGTCTAGAGGATAATATATAAACGAAAAAGTCTTTAAAACATTGGTTTACTTCGAAATCACTGAAAAAGAGCAGACTGGCATTTCTAGCTAACATTATAGCCCTTTTCTCACCAGTTTATTCTAGTCTCAAGTTTGCTCAACTTGAAGACCAGCTTATTGACTGAATTAAAATTTTTGGCGTAATAATTTACTTTTTCATGATCAGTGATTTTTTTCGTAAGTGTCCTCTTAAATACTGTTTTTTATGTTTTCTTTTAGTTTAGCACAAAGTAATATGAAAAAACTTGAATATATGACGAACAGTTTATGGCAAAAATATTTCTAAGAAAATACAACCGGAAAGATGATATTCCCAAACAGTATTATTAAAAACCGCATCACTTATGATACGGCTCCCCTCTCATAATCCGAAACGCTCGATAGACCTGCTCCACCAATACTAATCTCATCAATTGATGAGGAAGTGTCAGTTTTCCAAACGACATCTCCTCATCCGCTCGCTTCAACACATTATCCCCTAATCCAAGCGAACCACCGATCACAAACACGATCTTGCTTTTCCCATAAGTCATCAATTTTTCGATTCCCGCTGCGAACTGTTCGCTGGTTTTCTGCTTTCCGAGAATCGCCAGCGCAACTACGTGAGCGTCATCACTGATCTTGCCTAGGATCCGTTCGCCTTCTTTTAGCTTGACTTGCTCCATTTCTGCTTGGCTAAGTACTTCTGGTGCTTTTTCATCAGGTAGTTCGATGATTTGGACTTTGGCATAGGCCTGCAATCTTTTTAAGTATTCATTGATTCCCTGTGTTAGATATTTTTCTTTTAATTTACCAACTGTTATGATTTGTATATTCATTTGTCCCCTCTTCTTTTCAAATTCTCTTCTATAAGAATACAACAATTTGCGAAAGTTTGCGCATTTATTTTCTGAATTTTTGGTTCTGCACAGTTTATCCCCGGTTTACTCACAAGTTATACACAGAATTTATCCACATATCCACAGGCATTTTGGTATATTGTGTTTGAACATTTGTTCGTCGCAATATCTATGATCTTGCTTTTTTAGTTATACACAGGTTATCCACAAGTCTTTCTATTATTCCTTTCTCATTTAAAAATTGTATACAAACCACTACTCGCCCAACTGGTATGGGTATTATTGCCTGTCATGTTTTTTGCCTTTACACGGACATTTCCACAGCTTATACCCTACTTATTAACAAGTTATTCACAGTGTTTATCCACATATCCACAGGCACTTGCTAGATTTGGTGGACGAATTTCTGTTCGCCACTATATATATCCTTCTTGCCTTTTTAGTTATACACAACTTTATCCACAAAAAAAGCCATCCCCAAAATGGGTGATGACTGTTGGTCTTATTTTTCTAATTGTTTTAATGATTCTTTGATAAAGGCCGGAATGTCGTCTGGATTACGACTTGTTACAATGTTATCGTCCACTACTGCTTCTTCATCTTTCACATTTGCACCAGCATTTTTAAGATCTAATAGAATGGAAGTAAATCCGGTAACGGTTCTTCCTTTCAATTGACCTGTTTGGATAAGCAATTGCGGTCCGTGACAAATGGCAAAGATCGGTTTATTTGCTTGTAAAAATTCAGTCGCAAATTTAACGAAGCGTTCATCGGCACGGAGTTGGTCAGGAGAAAATCCACCGGGAATGAACAACGCGTCAAAATCTTTGGCGTTTACCTCATCGATACCTTTATCGATGGTTACAGGTGTCTGTTCTGCTTTACCCTTGACTGTTTTCCCAGATTCTTTTTCAATGGTCGTGACTTCATGTCCTTCTTTTTTGAATGCTTCTGCGGGGTCTGTGTACTCCACATCTTCAAATAAATCTGTGATAACTGTTGCTATTTTTTTACCCATTATATATCTCTCCTTTGATTTTGGCTACATATAATGTTTTCCACGTGTATTTATTTTTAAACATAAAAAGAACCCCTTAGGTAGGGATTCTCAGACTGAAGAAAAACACCATTTCAATCATTATTTTACCGTTTTCAGCTTGGTGAAAAATGATTAGATTCTAGGCAAAGCTGAGTACCGAAGCGGAGCGTACTTGTGTACGTGAGCATCGGAACGCAGGCTTTAACGACGAAGATGAGCGTTTTTCGCCAAGCTGAGAACCCCTTAGGTAGGGGTTCTGAGTTACGCGCCTTCTTTCAAAGCAACCAATGTCAGAGTAGTACTCTTCAATTTACCGTCACGGTAATATTTGATCGCGATCTTGTCGCCGATTTGAAGGTTTGGTGAATATAATTCTTTACGTAGGGAAATGGAGTTAGTAACTTTTTTGCCATTTAATTCTGTAATAACGTCATATTGTTTCAAGCCTGCTTTAGCTGCGGCTGATGATTTGGTGACTTGTTGGACCATGGCGCCGTAGTTGATGTTTTCTGGAAGTTTCAAGACGCTTTTTTGTTGTGCGCTTGGGATCGTTTCAACGTCGCGAAGGGTCACGCCTAGGGATGGTCTCACTACTTCGCCTTTTGTTTCTAGTTGTTGAATGATTGGTTCTACAGTATTGATCGGAATGGAGAAGCTGATTCCTTCTACGTTCTGCATCGAGATTTTCATCGAGTTGATGCCGATGACTTGTCCTTGGATATTGATCAATGCACCGCCGCTGTTACCTGGGTTGACTGCTGCGTCTGTTTGGATAACGTCAGCTTCCCAATCTTCTTGGCCGTCGCTATTAGTGTCTACTGGTACGGCACGATTTAAGCCGGAAATGATTCCTTCTGTTACGGAACCGGAAAATTCTGTTCCAAGCGGACTCCCGATCGCAATTGCTGGTTCGCCGACTTTTAGGGAATCGGAATTGCCGAATTCTGCTACTTTAGAAACATTTTTACCATTGATCTCTAAAACGGCCAAGTCATTCCATACATCAGTGCCCAGCAGTTTTGCAGAAGCTTTTTTACCGTTTGCAAAAGTTACTTCCAATTTCTCTGCGTTCGCGACAACGTGATTATTGGTAACGATATAAGCTTTGCCGTTTGCTTTTTTATAAATAACACCGGAACCTGAAGAAGCTTGTTTTTCGGAAGTGTTTCCGTCCAGTGGATCTCCGGAAGATTGATAGTTGAGTACGCTGACCACGGCATCTTGGACTTTGCCGACTGCTTTTGTAATGTTGGTCGTGGTATTAACGGAAACATTTTCTACTTTTTGGCCTTTTGTAGTTGTATTGACTGCATTATTTGTGAGTGAATCGTTGTCATTATTCCATGGAATAAAATAAATGATAAGAGCGCCCACAATGACACCGATCAATCCGGTCAAAAAATAGCCAATAAAATTGCCTTTCCCGCCTTTGCGAGGGGGTTCGCCATTTCCACCGTTACTAGTATTGTGATTGTTATTGGGTGGTGGAGGTGTGTTGTCATTTCCTCCTTGGGTGAGCTCGGTGCGGAAAGGATCCCGATTATTCATTTCGTCAAAAAAAGTATCGGTCGAACTGATCGTTTCAGCTGGAATCTCTTGCGGAGAATTGGTGTTACTGACTTGCAGATCATTTTCCGTCTTTTCAGGGAAATTTTCTCTATTTGTTTCGTCCATTTTATTGCTCCTTCCTGAATAAATATCGTTGTTATCTTTATATTAATAAACAAATATGAAAAAATGATGAAAAAATTTTAAAAATATAAAGAAAGCAGAGAAAAGTTATCTCTGCAATTTCTTATATAGTAAATATGTCCGTTGGAACAGCCGGATCGGTATCAAACAATTCCAACTGCGTGCCAACGATGATATCCTGCGCTGCCAACGTTTGACTCACGCTCATTCTCGCTAGATCTTTCATATTGTTATCTTTACTTAAATGTCCTAAGTAAATGCGTTTCGTCTTATCAGTGATCACTTCACTGATCGCAATGCCGGCATCTTCATTGCTTACGTGACCTTCATCTCCAAGAATACGTCGTTTCACGTTCCAAGGGTAGCGGCCCATCCGTAGCATCTCAATATCGTGGTTGCTTTCAAATAAATAAGCATCCGCGCCTTTGATATGGCCTTTCATCCGATCGCTTACATATCCTGTATCGGTGATCATGACAAATTTTTTGTCGCCACTGTGAAAAATGTAAAACATCGGTTCGATCGCATCATGGGAAACACCGAAGCTTTCCACCTGCAGACTGCCGAATGATTTTACTGTTTCCATATCAAAATGGAATTTTTGATCTGAGTTTACTTCACCGATCATAGAATCCATTGCTTGCCATGTTTTTTGATTCGCAAAAACAGGCAGTTTATATTTACGAGCAATGACGCCGAGGCCTTTGATATGATCCACGTGCTCATGGGTAACCAAGATCGCATCCAAGTCCGACATTTTTCTGCCCACTTGTTCAAATAATCCTTCGATTTTCTTACCGCTTAGCCCGCAGTCCACCAATATCTTTTGGTCGCCTGTTTCGACTAAAGTTGCATTTCCTGAGCTTCCGCTTGCAAGAATACTAAAGCGGATCTGATCTGTCTGTATTTTTGTTTGGGCTGTTTCTGAAAACATTATTTTTTCCCCCTTGCAACCTCTGCTGCTTCTATTCTAACGCTATTTACGGAAAAAAGCATCTCTTGCTAACTATCTAGGGAGCAACATACCGCTTGCTTTTGTTTCTTCTAATCCTTTTTGTTCCATATCTGTAACATTGATGATCTGATTGTCCTCAGCATTAACTAATAAGAACTCTGTGACATTTTTGTTCTCGATCTCAAAACACCAAACTGGGAAATAAAAATTCCCGGTGGAGAGTTTTACGGTCGTATAGTAGCCAAAAGTGATTGCTTTGATCTCGCTTTTCTGCTGCAGTTTCCCGTGCTGATAGATCGATTCAAGTGCAACGGAAGCAGAGATCAGGTCATTCTTTTCTTTCAGATCATTTTGTTTTTCCAGCAATGTCTGCTCATAAGAAGTAACTTCATTGTCGTTGTTGAGATAAAAGCGGACATACGCATTTTTCTCAAATAAGATCGGACTTTTGTGCATGACTTGATAATAGACCAGCTCATGTGCCTGTTCATCATACTTCCAAAAAGCATAGGATTTTCCTTTATAAACGTGATTTTCAATAAACTGTTTGAGATCGGGGTTGTCTTTTTTGGGATCTACTTGGATCGGCTTTTTCAATTGCGAATGCAAGATCGTTCCTTGATTTTGGATCGTAAGTGATTGATCTTTGAGCTCTTTCAACTCTTTTGTTTGAAAAATATATGGTTCTGCGGTAAAAATCGCTCCTGACGCCGACTTTTCCGAAAGATCGGCAGGATATTTGATATGATCGTTCCTCAGGTTTTCTTGAATGCTGGAAGAACTCAGTTTGTCAGTATTGTCGGCTAGTTTTTTATTGAACCAAACAACTCCGAGAAAGATGTCGACAAGCAGGAAAGTAATGATAAAGATGATTTCCGTCTTACGCCAATCCATATTAATTACCCCCCTCTGTGTCATTTACAGAAAACCAAGTTCCTTTGTATTGGAACATCCATACTGGTTCCAATTCGACAACGCGATTAAGCGAAGAGGTATTTTCCCAATTGGAGCGTTTCATTTCGTAGCCAGGCGCCATTGCATCAATGTTTTGCGGATCAACTGCTTTGCTCTTGATCAGTTTTTGATAGGCACTATAAGATGACTCTAACTTTACTTTCCGCTTCGCCGAATAGATCTCTGATTCGAACATGTAATACGGCCGGGTATAGCGGAAAACACTTTCCTGACCTTGTGCGACAGAAATCGTCGTCATTTTATCAGGATTGAACACCATCATATTGTGTACATCAAGCATAAAGTTCGTACTCCCACTGTTGACATCATAGCCAGCAAATGTAAAATTGCCAGTCCAGCCTGCGTGTTCATTGACAAAGTTAAAACTGTCTTGGATCATCATGGCTTGTTTTTGTTTGGGAAGCAGTTCCGGACGATTACGTTCTTGTGCCTGATTTACATATTCTAATGTTTTGTATTCAGGATTGACTTGAATGATACTGGAACCATTTGTGTAATTATTACCTTCATTTTTGATGGAATCCGAATCTTGGAAAAGCGCGGATATGAATAGGTTGATCTTGATCGAGCTGATGATAAATTTCCGAGAATCGATGTTTAACGGCGAACTGCTTAAATATAGTCGCCTGTTTTGATCGATAACCACATCATTTTCGATGAATGTATCCTTTGCTTTATTCACGATCGATGCTACTTCGTTCATATCCTTCTCCTGCAGACTGCTCTGGTAGATCGTGTGGTTTTGGTCATTTGCAAAATAAACCGTATGCAGACCTGTATCGCTGGCATTTTTATCAAAAATGATGCGGTTGAAAGAATCTGATTGCAGATTTTTACCAGAAACATGGAAAACCTGCGAAAAGATGGTGAACGGTATGGTAGTTGGATAGACTAATTCAAATGTATCATTTTGATGGATGATGCTCTCGTATGTTTCTGTTTTTTTCTTTTCGGAAACGAGCACTTCCGAGAACCCAAAAGTAGTTCCCCGGGAAGAAAGCGATTTGATCGCTGTCTCATCATTACTACTGAACTGTTTACCGTCTTTATTCCAAATCACTTTATATGGTTTGAAAGTTTGGGCAGCTGTCTGCTCTTTGCTGATCGTTGTTTTTTCGACATTTTTCACGTTGATAGCCTCATAATTCGGCTGTCCTTTCCAAATCGAATAGCTAAGAACGATACTGATAATTACAAGTATGGTCAACAATAAGCCTCTAAATCCATATCTTTTAGTCATCCCAATCATCCTCCGGTAAATCACTGTATGGTAGCGTAAAGTGAATCGTCGTGCCTCTGCCGTTGTTTCGTTCCGCCCAAATGTGGCCACCGTGAGACTCGATCACTTCTTTTGCGATTGCAAGGCCCAGACCTGTTCCGCCCATTTCTCGTGAGCGCGCTTTATCTACTCGGAAAAAGCGGTCAAAAACTTTGTCCAGATCTTCATCTGGAATGCCGAGACCTTCATCGGAAACGCTGATTTGGATCTTATCGCTCCATTTTTTCAAATAGAAGGAGATCCGTCCGCCATCAGGTGAGTATTTATTTGCATTTGAAATGATATTGTCCATTACCTGCATGATCTTATCTTCGTCGATCTCAATGATGATCGGCAATTTCGGAATATGCCGAATAAACATGATCGTATCTTTTTTCATCATTTCAAAGCGGTCGATAATATGATTGAAGAAATCCGTAAAGTTAACAAAACTTTTTTCAAGGCTTTCACGACCTGCATCCATACGGGACAGTTTCAAAAGATCATTAACTAGCCGGATCATCCGCTCTGTTTCGTTTTGCGTTACTTCTAAGAACTGCGGTGCGATCTCTTTATCTTCCCATGCCCCATCGCGAAGTGCTTCTAAATAGCTGTTCATGCTGGTAAGCGGCGTACGTAGTTCATGCGATACATTGGATACGAAATCGCGGCGTTCTTGATTGACTTTTTCTTGGTCGGTGATATCGTGCAGTACGGCGATAACACCATTTACAAATCCAGTTTCCCGTTGGATGATCGAGAAATTCGCTTTTAGAATAAATGGTTTATTGTAGATCGTACGGTCTAGCGTCAATGCTTCATCAATATCCATCAAGTCCTCAAACTCATAATCTTCCCCGATATCAAGCACGTCGATGATCGATTTCCCATTTGCTTCTTCATGCGGGATACGTAGCATTTTTTCAGCCGGTGAATTGATAAGGATTACTTTTCCTCGTCGGTCGGTTGCGATAACGCCATCTGTCATATAAGAAAGAACCGAGGAGAGCTTGCGTCTTTCCCCTTCTGTCATCGCTTGTGCTTCTTGGAGCCGCTTCGTCAGCATATTAAAAGACTCTGCCAGTTCTCCGATTTCATCATAGCCGTAGATTTTCACCTTACGAGAATAGTTCCCTCTAGCCATAGCATACGCTTGCCGTTTCATTTCTTTTATCGGTTTTGTGATCGTACGGGAAAGAATGATACCCATGATCGCGGTTATAAATAGGGAGATCGCGATCCCGGTAACAAAGATATTCGTAATATCATCTACTTGTTGGTAAACAGTTTGAATATCTGCAACTAGGTAAATAGCCCCAATCACTTGTCCTTTATTTTTAATAGGAGAAACGTTGACCCAGACACGTTTTTTGTTAGCTTGGTCAATAAAGATCTTGTCTTCCGAACCGTTTCCGAGCGACAACGCACGTTTAACCAAGGTATCGTTAGACTTTTGACCTACGATACCTTGGTTATCTTTGTTCGATGTGCCGAGGATCTTTCCTCTGCTGTCGAGAACACGTACTTCATTGATCGAATCATTCGCTTGCACAAAGTCTGTCAGGGATTGTTCGATGAGTGCTTGTTCTTTCGACGTATTTTCACTATCATTTAAAATCTCTTCACGCGTATTATAATTAAGAAACGTCATGCTGCTGCGGATCGATTCTTTAAAGTTGTTCTCTAGTCGGCTTTCCAGCTCCCGTACAAAATAAACGCCAATGACCTGCATCGCAAGAATGATCAGCAGAATATAAATGATGACAAGTCTGAATTGTACAGATTGGAAAAATTTCTTTTTTAGCATACGGTCATCCTACTCCTGTTCAGGATTGCGTAAATAGTAGCCTACTCCACGTCTTGTTACTAGCCATGCCGGATGACTTGGATTATCTTCTATTTTTTCCCGCAGGCGTCGTACAGTTACGTCCACCGTGCGCACATCTCCAAAATAATCATAGCCCCAAACAGTTTGGAGCAAGTGCTCACGCGTCATTACTTGGCCAATATGTTTTGCCAGATAATGTAGCAGTTCAAATTCCCGATGTGTCAGTTCGATCGTGTCACCGCGTTTAGATACGACATATGCATCCGGGTGGATCGTCAGCGAACCGACTTCCAGCTCTGAATTTTCTTGATCTTCTGCTGCCTGCGAGCTCACTTGACTGTGGCGACGCAGATTAGCTTTCACACGAGCGATCAATTCACGATTGCTGAAAGGTTTCGTTACATAATCATCCGCTCCCAATTCCAATCCTAGCACTTTATCGATTTCCGAGTCTTTGGCAGTCACCATAATGATCGGCATATCGTATTTTTTCCGCACCTCACGGCAAACTTCCACACCGTCTCGCCCTGGTAACATAATATCTAATAAAATTAGATCTGGTTGTACTTCTTCTACTAATTGTAGTGCTTCATCGCCATCATAAGCACAATAAACATCAAAACCCTCTTTGTTAAGGTTAAATTTCACAATATCTGCAATTGGTTTTTCATCATCAACGACTAAAATCTTCTTTTCTGCCATTTAGTTGTATCCTCCTAATTCGTGGATTTGACTGACGTAGTGTCAGGACAGGCTTCGTTAATCTCTCGTTACAGTCTCTGCTGCCATTCATTGGAGCGTATAAGCTCACTCCATCTATTATAACATAAACATGAATTTATCTGAATTATACTTTATCTACAAAAAAAAGACCAGTGCTAAATTAGCAAGCTGATCTCTTCCTTAACGGTTCCGACGGGATTTGAACCCGCGATCTCCTGCGTGACAGGCAGGCATGTTAACCCCTACACCACGGAACCTAAGCACCTTAAAAATGGCACTTCCTCATTAAACCATGTTTTGGACATTTGCGCAATACCTTTTTTACATATTTTGGGAAAAATTTTACAATACGGGATTTCGGAAAGCCGTAGATGCTCCGATCCGGCGTGCTGCTTCTTCCAAGCGGTCTTCATTCATAAGCAGACCGACGCGAACATAACCTTCTCCTTCTTTACCAAATCCATTCCCTGGCGCAACAGCCACACTCACTTCTTCTAATAGAAAATCAGCAAAGCTTGCGCTCGTAAATCCAGTAGGTATTTTCAACCAAGCAAAGAATGAACCTGCTGGCGCGTCTACTTCCCAACCGATTTCCCGGCAAGCAGCGATAAAATGATCTCGTCTGCTTTCATACATTTTTCGCATTGCTTCCACGTCACTTTGATCACCAGTCAGCGCTATTGCTGCAGCATCTTGGATAGCAGGAAACAAGCTGACATATAGATGGTCCTGAATCAGATTGATCGCACGGACGATTTCTTTATTCCCGACTGCAAAGGCGACTCGCCAGCCAGCCATATTATAAGTCTTAGATAATGTATACAATTCCACGCCTACTTCTTTTGCTCCTGCAGTTTGCAAAAAGCTAACTGGTTTTTTGCCATCAAAACCAATCGAAGCATAGGCAAAGTCATGAACTACTGTGATCGCGTGTTTCTTCGCAAGTGCTACGGTCTCCTCAAAAAAAGCAGGCGTTGCAACCGCACCAGTAGGATTATTTGGATAGTTCAAATACATCATTTCTGTCTTTTTAAGCGTTTCTGGAGAAAGTTTACTATAATCTGGCAGAAAATCATTTTCCGCGCGCAACGGCATCGTTTCATAATTCACTCCGCCAAGCACTACGCCTGATAGATAATCTGGATACCCCGGATCTGGCAGCAACATCCAGTCGCCTTCATCTAATACACACATCGGCAGTTCTACCAATCCTGTTTTCGAACCAAATAAGATTGCTACTTCTGTCTGCGGATCGATCTCTACTTGATACTCACGCTGATAAAATTCGGCTACCGCTTGTTTTAGTTCTAATTTCCCATCGAAGGGCGAATACTTATGATTAAGCGGCTTGTCTGCTGCAATTTTCAATGCTTCCACGATATATTCCGGTGTCGGTTGATCCGGATTTCCCTGCCCTAAATTGATGACATCATGGCCCTCCGCAATTTTTTGATTCACTTTCGCGACCAATGTAGAGAAAAATTGTTCCGGCAATGCTTGTAGTTTTTGTGAGATCTTCATCTTCTGCACCTGCTTTCTGACTTATTTCATTGCTTTCCATATTAGTCTTTCCCGTTCCGTTTGTCTAGGGGATTTTTCTGAAAAGTTAAAAAGAGATTGACAATTCCCGCACAAATAGCGTATATTTTAAATTAACAAGTTTTAAAAAACTAAATTCTCTTATCTAGAGCGGCAGAGGGACTGGCCCTATGAAGCCCGGCAACCTAACTTTTTTTAGTGAAGGTGCTAATTCCAGCAACATTTCTAAATGTTGACAGATAAGAGAAGTCGGAATTTTACGAATCCCAACTTCTCTATCTGTGATAGAGAAGTTTTTTTATTACTTCAAAAGTATTTTACACAGGGAGGAAGAAAAAAATGAAAAAATCTTTTAAGGCAATTTTACTTGTAATCGCAGGTGCTGCGTTGTTGGCACTAGCAGCATGTGGTGGTAATAAAGATGACGCACTCAGCACCAAAAAAATCAGTATCGGGGTAACTGGCGGTCCGCATCAGCAAATCGCCGAAGAAGTAAAAAAATTAGCGAAAAAAGATGGCTTGGACATCACGATCAAAACATTCGACGATTACAATACGCCGAATACAGCTTTGAATGATGGTGATATCGATACAAACAACTACCAAACGATCCCTTTCTTGGATCAGCAAAAGAAAGACAAAGGCTATAAACTCAGCATCGCTTTCAAAACCGTTGCTTTCCCAATGGGTATCTATTCCAAACAGATCAAGGATATCAAGGATCTGAAAAAAGGCGACAAAATCGCGGTTCCTAACGATCCTGCGAATGAATACCGTGCTTTGAAACTATTTGAAAAAGCTGGTGTCATCAAACTGAAAAAAGGTGTTTCCCAAAAAGCAACGAAAAATGATGTCGCTGAAAATCCGCTTAAACTCGATATCGTGGAACTGGAAGCATCACAGCTCCCTTCGCAATTAAGTGAAGTACGCGCTGCAGCAATCAACACGAACTTCGCAATGGGTGCCAACTTGACGATCAATGACGATGCGATCTATCACGAACCGATCAAAAACAATCCATATCCAAATGTCTTTGTCGTTCGGACAGCTAATAAAGACGATGAAGTCGTGAAAACACTTAAGAAATATTACCAATCTAAAGAATTAAAAGCATTTATCGAAAAAGAATTCAAAGGTTCTGTTGTACCTGCATTCTAGGAGTTGAAAACATGATTGAATTAGAAAATCTGTCAAAAACATTTACTGTTAATCGCAAAAAAGTAGAAGCTGTTAAAAATGTATCTTTAAACGTGAAAAAAGGGGAAATATTCGGCGTCGTGGGTTATTCCGGCGCTGGAAAAAGTACCTTAGTACGTTGTATCAATTACTTAGAAAAACCTGACGAAGGCAGCGTAAAAATCGACGGTGAAGATCTTTCTACACTTTATGCTTCTGAACTGCGCCACGCGCGCCGCAAAATCGGCATGATTTTCCAAGGATATAATCTACTCAAAACCGCTACCGTTTACGATAATATTGCGAAGCCACTTAAACTGAGTGGCTTTTCCAAATCCGTTATCAAAGAACGTGTGGAAAAATATCTTCAGATCGTCGGATTAAAGGATAAAGAGCACCATTTTCCCGCTCAGCTTTCCGGCGGTCAAAAGCAACGTGTCGCTATCGCTCGGGCGCTGGCCTTTGAACCAGAGATCTTACTGAGCGATGAAGCAACCAGCGCATTAGACCCGGAAACGACCGAGTCGATCCTAAATCTGCTGCTCAAGATCAATGAGGAATTGGGCATCACGATCTTTCTGATCACGCATGAACTCGAAGTGATCGAACGTATTTGCGATCGTGTGGCTGTGATGGAAAATGGAGAGATCGTGGAACAGGGAACCGTACTGGATATTTATACGAAAGCCGTTCACCCCACTACCAAGCGATTTATCGGTACAGAAGGCGGTTATGAGATCCCTGCTGATTTGCTGGAGAAATACGGGAAAACGGGGAAATTGGTTTCACTCTATTTCTTAGGTGACGAAGCTGACGAACCGGCACTTGCCTTAGTTTCCCGTAATTACGATGTCCTGCCTAGCATTTTAGCTGGCGGCATCACGCATTTCAAAAACGGCACGATCGGAAAACTGCTTGTTCATTTAAAGGGAAATGAAACAGCCTATCAAGATGCGATCGATTACTTGGTCAGTCAGCAAGTCGTTGTAGAGGAGGTTGAATTGCCATGAATGCTTTCATTGAAAACTGGGGACCTGTGATTTGGCAAGGTATCCTCGAAACATTGACAATGACGATCATCACACTCGTTATCGCAGTCATTATCGGTATTCCGCTCGGCGTGCTGCTTATTTTGACACGAAAAGGCGGACAAACAGAAAATTACTTCATTTATACGATTTTGAATTGGGTCATCAACATCTTGCGATCACTGCCTTTCATTATCTTGCTTTTCTTGATTTTACCAGTAACACGAGCAATCGTTGGTACTTCGATCGGTATCCAAGGGGTGATCTTGCCATTAGTCTTTTACACCGCTCCTTACATCGCACGTTTAATGGAATCTACGCTTTTAGAAGTAGACCGCGGTGTGATCGAAGCTTATCAGGCAATGGGGATCTCCACACCGAAGATCATTTTTTCTGTTATAATTCGCGAAGCCCGTTCCGGGATCGCACTCAGCCTTACCATCGCAACGATCGGCCTGATCGGTGCTACTGCAATGGCTGGTCTAGTCGGTGCCGGCGGTCTTGGAGCAATCGCTTATCAATATGGCTTCCAACGTTATGAGCCGACTGTGATGTATACCACCATCGTTATTTTGATAATTATGGTACAATTACTTCAATCATTGGGGAATTTATTGGCTCGTAAACTTAAAAAAGACTAAGATTTGGGAATCAAACTGGGGGAGAAAATAATGAAAATCGCATTATGTCAAACAGATGTCGCCTTTCGTGATCCGGATAAAAATTATCAAGCCATCGAGCAGGCAGTGATCGAAGCAGCAAACAGCGGCGCCGACATCGTGGTGCTTCCTGAAATGTGGAATACCGGCTATTGCCTTTCTGAGTTAGCAGACTTTGCCGACCCTAACGGTGACCGGACAAAAGGCTTCCTTATTCGCTTGGCATTGCAGCAAAAAGTTACTGTTATCGGTGGTTCCGTAGCAATTTCTGAAGAGGATTATTTCTCTAATATCATGTATGCTGTTGCTAAAGATGGCGACTTGCTCGCTTCTTATCGGAAAGTGCATCCATTTCAAGGTATGGATGAGCACATCTATATCAGACCTGGCAATAGCGCCAATCTTTTTCGGATCGGCGACCTCGCATGTGCTGGTTTTATCTGTTATGATATTCGTTTTCCAGAATGGCTGCGTAAACATGCTGCAAATGGTGCTGAAGTCCTTTTCGTTTCCGCACAGTGGCCCTCAGCGCGCATTACGCAATGGAAGCAACTGCTGATTGCCCGTGCGATCGAAAACCAAGCATTCGTCGTGGCCGTCAATCGTGTTGGTTCCGATCCTGCCAATCAATTCGGTGGTAATTCGCTGGTGATCCACCCTAGCGGTGAGATTATTGCCGAAGCCGACGATACACCGCAGAATCTTCTAGCAGAAATCAATTTGGCAGATGTAAAAAAAGTCAGAGAAGCCATGCCGGTTTTAGCAGATCGGCGACCAGAACTTTATTTTTAATAAAAAATCCTTCTATTGAAGACATCTATTTCAATCAAAAAAAGTGTTGGAAGCGAAATGCTCCCAACACTTTTTTAATTTAAATAACAGACCACTTCTCCGCTTGCCAGCGATTTTTGGACATCAATGATGCGCTGATTGCTGGAACCGCGAAAGGCAAGGTTTGGATCAAACTTGTCTTGCTCAAAACGGCCGTCTACGAGTACATCGATCAGTGATAACAGTTCTAATTTATCAGCTGATTCCTTCATCATTTCTTCCCAGGTATAGCCAGTCCATGACCAAATGTCTTTTTCATTGCCAAATCTAGCACGCATTTTTTTGACGATCGCAAGACAGGTCCCTGTGTTCAAAAACGGCTCCCCGCCAAGTAGTGTCAATCCCTGGACGCCTTCATGTGCCAAATCATTCAAGATTTTTGCTTCTAATTCATCGGTATATGGCACACCATATTTAAACGACTGTGCATAAGCGTTATAGCAGCCTTCGCAGTGAAACGGACAACCTGATACATACAGACTGCAGCGCACGCCCTCACCGTCTACAAAATTGAATCCTTTATAATCAGCGATATAGCCTCTGCTTAGATTATCGGATACCCATTCTTTTGGCTTTGGATTATTCATTGCGACCGATCTCCATGTGTTTCACCCGTTTGCTGATTTCCACATGTCGTCCATGTACCATTGGCCGTTTCATCGGATTGCCAAGATAACCGCAAGTCCGTTTGACGACATCTGCCTTTTCAGGATCATTGTTCCCACAAGAAGGACATTCAAAGCCTTCTTTGGTTGGCTTGAATTCTCCCTCAAAACCGCATTCATAGCACTTATCGATTGGCGTATTCGTACCTAAGTACGCAACGCGGTCGTAAGCATAGTCCCACACCGCTTCCAGCGCTTTCGTATTATGGACCAATTTTGGATATTCGCAGTAATGGATAAAGCCGCCAGAAGAATAAAATGGATATTCTTTCTCGAAATCGATTTTTTCAAATGGCGTGATTTTTTTGCGTACATCGTAGTGGAACGAATTTTGATAATATTCTTTATCCGTAATATCTGGAATGCTGCCATATTTTTCACGATCCAAGCGATTGAAACGATCAGTCAGACTTTCACTTGGAGTGGCATAAACACTGAACCAATAATCATATTTATCGCGCCAAGCATCGGCATATCCTTTCAGTTCCTTCACGATATCCAGTGTAAAATCCTTCGCTTCTTTATTAGTTTCCCATTTACCACCATAAAATGCTGTCGCTGCCTCATACAAGCCGATATATCCGATGGAAACGGTAGCACGTTTATTGGTAAACAGATCTTTGACAGATTCGCCGTCGTGCAGCCGTTTTCCGAATGCACCGTATTTGTAAAGAATCGGCGCATTTTCCGGCTGTGCTTGGCTGACGCGTTTCAAACGGAATAACAGTGCATCTTTCACGATCTGCATTTTTTCATGAAAAATTTTCCAAAAATTGTCTTGATCGCCTTCACTTTGGATCGCGATTCTCGGTAAATTCAATGTTACTACACCAAGATTATTACGACCAGCATTGATAAATTCACCGTTTTCATTCTGCCAAGCCGGTAAAAATGAACGGCAACCCATTGGTACTTTAAAGTCCCCTGTTATCTCGGTCAATTTATCATAGCTAAGGACATCAGGATACATTCTTTTCGCCGAGCACTGCAAAGCCAGTTGTTTAATATCATAATTGGGATCTTGCGCTTCTAAATTCACGCCGCGTTTCAATGAAAATACTAATTTCGGGAAAATCGCCGTATGTTTGTCTTTCCCTACACCGAGCAACCGGACTTTCAAGATAGCCTGCTGGATCTCGCGGGAGAAAAAGCTTGTCCCGAGACCAAATCCGAGCGTCACAAAAGGCGTTTGCCCGTTACTTGTATAAAGGGTATTGATCTCATATTCCAAACTCTGCATGGCATCATAAATATCTTTTTTCGTTTTTTCGTGGGCATATTCTTCTTGTTTATCGGCAACGACCCAATCGGCCGCTTCTTCTCTATGCTTTTTATAATTAAGTGCTGCATAGATCGCCAACACTTCATCGATTCTATCCACAGAACAGCCGCCGTATTGCGAACTAGCAACGTTTGCGATAATTTGAGCAATCTGAGCCGTAGCCGTTTGGATCGACTTCGGACTCTCCACATTGGCGTTCCCGATCGTAAATCCTTTAGAAAGCATTCCTTCAATATCGATCAGGCAGCAGTTCGTCATTGCATGGTACGGGCTGTAGTCCAAATCATGGAAATGGATATCTCCCTTTAAATGTGCATTCGCTACATGTTTCGGTAGCATGAATTTCAATGCGTAACTCTTTGCCACTGCCCCAGCTGTCAAATCTCGTTGCGTATTAAAAACGGTGGCATCTTTATTTGCATTTTCATTTACGACAGAAGCATCTTTATTCAAGAGCTTTTCCACACTTTTTGTCATATCGGTAATGTTGTCGCGTTCACTGTCGCGATCATGGCGATATTCAATGTAAGCTCTTGCTACGTCTGGGTATTCGGATTTCATCAGCACATTTTCTACGGTTTCCTGAATCTTCTCGATCGTCAAGACAGTATCGTTTGCCAATTCATTCACAATGTTTTTTAAAAAAACGTCTATTTGATTTTCAGCATCTGTTTCCTGCGCATTCATCGCCGCCAAAATAGCTTTTCTTATTTTCCCTGGGTCGAAATCGACTTGTCTTCCATCACGCTTTTCCACTACTTGCTGCGTTTCTTTTTCTGTATACATCAAAAAGCCTCCAATCACAATATGTAGTACCTACAATTAAATACTAACACGAAATCCTGTATTTTTCTACCAGTAAAATGATTTCTTTTTTATCAGATAGTTTACAATAATAGCTACATTTTTCTTCTTCCAAAAAGAAAATAACTCTCTTTTAGAAGATATGCCCAAAAAAAGCCCCCATTTTTGTGCAACGTGACATTTCCTAATAAACCGCTTTCATTTATACTGAGAACTATCATAAGAAGAAAGAGGCGAGTCGTTTGGCACAATTATCCTTAGAACATATTTATAAAATTTATGACAATAAAGTAACTGCTGTATCAGATTTTAATTTAGAGATCGATGATAAAGAATTTATCGTTTTTGTTGGTCCATCTGGTTGTGGTAAATCTACTACACTTCGGATGATCGCCGGATTGGAAGAGATTTCTAAAGGAACGCTTAGTATCGATGGAAAGGTAATGAATAACGTTGCGCCTAAAGATCGTGATATCGCGATGGTTTTCCAAAACTATGCGCTATATCCGCATATGACAGTTTTTGATAATATGGCTTTCGGATTGAAATTAAGAAAGACGCCAAAATCAGAAATCAAAGAGCGTGTCGATCATGCAGCAGACATTCTTGGCTTGACGGATTATTTAAAACGGAAGCCAAGCGCGCTTTCCGGTGGTCAGCGCCAACGTGTCGCATTAGGTCGTGCGATTGTCCGTGATGCAAATGTTTTCTTGATGGATGAACCGTTGTCCAACTTGGATGCCAAATTACGTGTTCAAATGCGTGCAGAGATCACGAAATTACATCAGCAATTAGATACAACAATGATCTACGTTACCCATGACCAAACAGAAGCGATGACAATGGCTACGCGGATCGTCATCATGAAAGACGGCGTCATCCAACAAGTCGGGGCGCCAAAAAACGTGTACGATCACCCGATCAATATGTTTGTTGCCGGCTTTATCGGTAGTCCAGCAATGAATTTCTTCCACGGCCGTCTGGAAGGCAAAAACTTTATTACTGATAATTTCACGATTGTTGTCCCGGAAGGCAAGCTTAAAGCCCTTACTAGCAAAGGCTACGATGGCAAAGAAATCATCTTCGGTATTCGTCCAGAAGATATCCACGACGAACCGATCATGATCGAAGCAAATCCTGGCTATACATTCCAAGCTCAAACGATCGTTGCAGAATTGACTGGTGCGGAATTCCTGCTGCATAGCAAAGTCGGCAATGAAGAATTCGTCGCTCGCGTTGATTCCCGCTCGAATCATCAACCATTTGAAGAAATCACATTAGCATTTGAAATGACAAAATCTCACTTCTTTGACCCAACAACAGAAGAAAATATTACGGAGTAAATAACGAAAAACGCTCGCCAAAAGATAGCTTGATGCTATCCTTGCCGAGCGTTTTTCTGTTTAGCTATGGCGTAAATCTGTAAATGTAAATTGATCAAATGGTTTTAATCCATCTAATAGCGGTAGATATTCTGGCGCGATTTTCCCGATCTTATTGATTCGCGGATCATTTGGACGCGATTTCAAAGCGATCTGGACTTCTCCCTTGTATTGACCGTATTCTTGATTTAAGAGTAAGATATCGCCTCTTTCGATTGGTTGGTTCTCATTATTAACTGGCAATTCATGCTTGTAATATTTCAAGCGTGTCATAGAAGAGCGGATCATATAACTGGAATAATCGCCTCGATAAGTATGCAGCTCCTCAAAAATGATTTTTTCTTCTAATTCTGTCAGATCATTTGCAGGAAGAATACCAATTGGCGTCACAGCTGCATGGAAAGCGCTGGCTGCTTGCTTTAATTCTGTATCACTGGCGTAGGCATTCCCAATAATAATATCGTCTACCGCCTCCAAACTCTTCATATGCGCGACTTGGATGGCTAACGGCAGTCGACGATGTGTTTCCAACGTGCATAGTCCTTCCTGCAGTGGCCACGGGCCGATCTCTGCCTGTTGTGACGTTACAAAAGCCGCTGTCCGAAGCTGATAGGCTTGGAATTTTTTACTACATGCGAGAAAGTAAGCTTCCTCTAAGCCCGTATATGCTTGCGGAAAAAAATTGTGCGAACCGATCAAATGAGATCTGCGAGGGTGATGATCCATGATCAGATCCAAATAATGATTGTCATTGCTCATATTGATCTCTATCAAAAAACCATATTCATTTTTCGTCAGCAAAGCTTCTTCTTTCCCAGTAAATCCCATATCAAGACGAATCCCCGCTATTTTCCAATCCTCAAAGTATCCCAAGTCTTGTGGTTTGATTCCCAAAACTTCAAAAGTACGGGGATTGACGTCTAAAATAGTTTCAAATCCTAATCCATGCGCTTTGATAGTCGTTTTCTTGATCCGCTCGATATGCGTTGGATCAGGTTCACCAAAAAGCAGTAGATTAATGAATAAGCGTGTAAAGCCATATTCTTTGGCGCGTTCTAAATAAGCAACGTCTGCTTCATATGCTGTCTTCTCCGGATATAAACTAACTCCTAATTTACCCAATTCCATTCCTCCTTGTTTTCTTGAATATAGTGGTAAACGGCTCCTAATATTCCAGCACTGTTGCGAAATTTACAAGGAAGGATCTCCGGAGCGCCGACTGCGGAAACATCTGTATAACGCGTAAACAAGTCATCTACTGCTTGCTTCACGTTCGCCATTATCTCTTCATTGGCACTCACGCCACCACCGATCAAAATCCGCTCGGGATCATACATCACAGTGATATTCAAGATCGTCACTGCTACATTTTGATAAAATTCATTGAAACTCTCTTGAGCGATCCTCCCACCCGACTTTGCTTCTTTCAAGATTGTCGGGATATCGGTCTGCCAATCAGCTAGGTTAAAGACGCCCTTTTTAAAATTATAGATTCGGCAGAGACCTGCGACTGCTCCGGCAAAAAAGCTGACGGATTCATAACCGACTGGGCGAGTATTTCCCCGCCCCAATAGTGAAATACCGACTTCCCCAGCTGCACCGGTTCGTCCAGTCAAAAGCTGGTCATTCAATACAACAGCGCCGCCAACTCCTGTTCCTAATGTCAGACAAAAGTAATTTTTTATATTCTTCCCGTGTCCCAGCCATTTCTCAGACAAAGCCGCGGCATTCGCATCATTGATCACTTGAACGCTTGCCCCTGTCATTTTTGTCAATTCTGCTTGGATATTACGCGATTTGAATCCTGGGATCGCTCCTGCTGTGAGCATTGTTCCATCCTTTGAAATAACGCCAGGAAGACTGATCGCCACTTTGTCGATTCCTTTTCGCTGATAACCAGCTATGATCGCCGTCAATTTTGCCAGCAGACCTTCTGGATCTTCCCGCTTCGTCGGCATGGATTCTTGCTCCAGAATATTTCCATCTGCATCTACTAAACCGAATTTGATAAAACTGCCGCCAATATCGATTCCTACATATTTCTGCATGTCGCATGTCCTTTCTTATTTAAGATCTTGTCCACCCGTCCGAATCACCTTGTTATACCAGTAAAAACTGTCTTTTTTGTAGCGTTTCAGTTCTTTTAAATCAAAATCGGAGCGGTCCACATAGACAAAGCCATATCGTTTTCGAAATCCTTCGTGCGTACTTATCAAATCAATAGCGCTCCACGGGCAATAGCCGAATAGCTCGACACCTTCCTCGATCGCTTGTTGCATTTGCTCGATGTGGCTGCGTAAATAATCGATTCGATAATCATCATGGATCTTGCCATCTGCTGTTAATTCATCACGCTGCCCCAACCCATTTTCCGTGATGATCAGTGGAAGACGATAGCGGCTATAGATCTGGTGAGCGGTGTTGCGCAGCCCGACCGGATCGATCGGCCAATTAGCAAATGTGGTAGTTTGCAGATGTTCATTCTTTTCGCCCTTAAAAAACCCAGGAATCGCAAAGCTGTCTTGCTGATCCTTAGCTGCACTCTCCTTCCCATCACTAGCCGAAACGGTAGAGGAGTTATAATAATTGAAGGCGATAAAATCAGCTGTATTTTCTTTCATGACTTGGCGATCTTCCGCTGTGATCTCCGGCACTGCATCTAATTTTTCTAAAATCCGCCATGCCATGTGATTGTATGTACCAAAGACTGCCGCATCTAAAAACAGCCAGTTTCTAAAAGCACTAAAATATTCGGCTGCCAGCATATCTTCTGGTCTTTCTGTTTTTGGATACACACAGGAAATATTCGGTGCCGGTCCTATTTTCCCCGGATAATTCCCTTCATGATAAAGCTTCATTGCCCTTGCTTGTGCCACTAACATATGATGGTTGCCTTGAAAAGTATCCTTCCAAGAAGTTTTATTTCCCTCCAGCACTCTACTGGCAAAAACAAGCATGTTTTGCTCATTGATCGTCTGCCAATAAGTCACGCGATCCCCGAAATTATCAAATAAAACCTGGCAGTACTCGGTAAACGCATCGATCGTTTCCCGATTTAGCCAGCCGCCCTTTTCATGCAGTGAAGCCGGTAAGTCAAAGTGAAAGACTGTCGGAATCGGTTCGATATCGTTTGCGATCAGCTCGTCAATCAGATCATTGTAAAATTGGATGCCTTTCGGGTTTACTTTCCCATGCGGCATTATACGTGTCCAAGCGATAGAGAAGCGGTATGCTTTTAACCCCAGCTCCTTAAACAGCGCGACATCTTCTTTATAGTGATGGTAATGATCACTGGCGATTTTAAAATCCGTCGTTCCTTCAAACGGTGGACGAATATCTTGAACAGAGGCTTCCTTGCCATCTTCCTCCCAAGCACCCTCCACTTGATAGGCACTGGTGGAAGCTCCCCATAAAAAGTTATCTTTGAATGTCATTGTATTCAGACCCCTCTCCTAATAATACTTTCATTATATAGATAAAAACGCTTTCAATATATCAAAAAAATTGGTATTATATTAAAAAATTATGTATGGGGCGATTTTTATGAAAGCATTCTTATTAAAACTGCAAGCTATTCAATCCTTATTGGACTTCCCTTTTGTAATTTTATCGGAAGATCAATGCGTCTATCAGAAAAACATTACAAGTATCTTAGAAATCGAACAGATCAATACACTCGTTAAAAACACTGACATTTCAAAAGATATCTTGGTTTTCCATACCAAGAAAGCAACCTATTTATCTTTTCTTTTTCAAAGCAATAAAATCTCCTATCATTTCGCTAGCCTGTTTCCCAAAGCATTTTTCGATAAACAACAATTGATCGCCTATCAACAAGATCCCGCTTCACTCGGCAATGATCCAGAAAAGAAAAAACTATTAGATCTTATTCATTTGATTTATTACGCACTTGTTCCAGATAATGATCCAACAATACGAACTGCCAGCACTGAAGCATTCCCAGCACCAAAGCTTGAGCGTGAGCGCTTGGAAGAGCCTAATTTCTCCGATAGCTATGAATTGGAAAAAATATTGATCAATCAATTGAAAACTGGCGACGCAGTAAGTATCCAGCGCATTTTAGATAAATTTGACCGCGCTGGCGACCGTCAAGTAATCGATTTGAAAAGTGTCGAGCAAAAGAAATACATTCTTGTCAGTATGATCACTTTGATCACTCGAGCATCGATTTCTTTTGGCGTTGCTCCTAATACCGCCTATCATTATTCCGATGTTTTCCTACAAGAGATCCATTTGCTGAACAAACATGAGCAGTTTCGCCCACTGGCTGAAAAAATGAATATCACGTTCCAGCTATTGATCCAAAACAAGCAAAAGCGGTTTGATTCCAAAGTCGTTAATGATTGCATTGATTATATCCAACAGAATATTTATGAAAAAATCACTAATGCCGATCTAGCAGAATACACCGGATATAACCGTAGTTATTTATCAACTGTTTTTTATGAAAAAACCGGTCAAACGATCCGCTCCTTTATCCAAGAAATGAAAATCGAAGAATCAAAGTATTTATTGCAGCACACCGACATGACATTGCAGGATATTACTTCTAAACTAAATTTCAGCAATCAAAGCTACTTCAGTAAACTTTTTAAAGATCAATCTCATATGACACCAAAAGAATTTCGGCTAACGCTTTTATAACTGGTCGATCCAGTATCGACTGGAATCTTTCAAGTTTCTAATTTCTTTAATAAAACACTGGATTTTCTATTAGAAATCTCCTCGTTTTTGCTATAAGCTATTTTTGATAATCGTCACTCGCACATCAAAATCGGTATTCTTTGCTGGCCATTTTGTAAGCGCTTGATTTTATTAAATTTAGAAATGAGGGGAACCTATGAAAACAAATTATAAACGTTTAGTAACTGCTGTCATTATCGGCTATACATTCCTTTCTGTCGCACTTCTTACGCCGGCGCTTGTATTATTAAGCGTTCGAGTTATCAATCTTGATCCAGAGAATTACACGACAACATTTGGTCTATGTTCCGCCTTTGGTACTGTATTCGCTATTTTTGGTCCTCCGATCGGCGGCGCTCTTGGCGACCGAACCAGACTTGCATTCGGTCGCCGAAAAACGTGGCTGGTGATTGGTGGGGTGCTTGGAGCGATCGGCATGCTGCTAATGGGGCTGAGCCATTCGATTCTCTATGTGATCATCGGCTGGATCATCGTGCAATTTTTCTATAATATCGCAGGCGCTTCCTTTGCGGGATTGATGCCCGACCAAGTGCCTGTCTCCAAACGTGCTTCTTACTCCGGACTAATAGGCATCGTTCAACCATTGGGCGTATTGATCGGTATGATCTTGGCGGCATTGCTAAATAAAGATTACCCCGCTTTCCTATGGATTCTACTTGCGGTCATGGGAATCGCCGGTCCAGTTATTACATGCCTATTGATTCGAGATACACCAGCTAATCCTGTCCCTCATGCTAAAAAGTCATTGATTCGAACTTTATCCTCTATTTATCCTAGTCCGCGAAAATACCCTAACTATACCAAAGCGATTTTTCTTAAAATCTTTGTTTTGATGGGATATGGAAGTACCGCTTATTTGACTATCATGTTGGCCAAGCGGCTTGGTATGTCTGGTGATGAAGCAGGACATGTGGTTTCTTTGATCAATATCGCTGCTCTCTTTTTTACTGCCATGATGAGCATTGTCGGCGGCATATTGAGCGACAAATTCAAAAAACAACGTCCTTTCATTTGCATGGGAGCGATCTTTATTATCATTGGACTTCTGTTTGATATGATGGCAACTTCTATACCGATCGTAGTCATCGGATCCGTTATGGTCGCTCTAGGTTTTGGCTTATTCAATTCCTCTGATGCCGCACTTGTAATGCGCGTACTACCAAACATGGATAATGCTGGTAAAGACGTTGGGATTATGGCATCGGCTAATAACCTACAAGGCGTGCTGATCCCAATGCTCGCTCCCATGCTCCTTGGAATCGGCAGCTGGTATGCGTTTTTTGGTGGAGTTTCAATCTTTGTGATCTTGGGGATCATTATTTTGTATACTATTCCTGAAGATCCTCGCTATAAAGCATCTCTAGAGGAACAAACGATAAAAGAAGTTATTGTGAAATAAAAAGGGGGACTTATGATATGGAAACAAAGAAAATCTATATCGATCCGGAGAAATTTGCCTATCATGTTATTGCGGGATTTCAGCCAGAAGAAAATAATGATGTTGCTGCTAGTAAAATGATGCTGACTCGCTATCTTACTGCCTACTATCTGATCGAGCAGTTCAACCAGTTAGAAGAAGCGCAATTTAATACCCTCAACAATATCGATTATAATAAAATATTGACGTTTTTAGGTACTATCAAATTCCATTGATGATTAGAAGAGAAAAACCGGAAAGATCGATTATCTTCTCGGTTTTTCTCTGTTTTCACTAGTTGTTTTTGACCATTTCTTTCTCTATCCACTTCTCCCAGAATAAAATAATCCATTTCTGCCTAGTAGCTTCTAGCAGTCCAACCTTGCAGAACCGCTTCAAAATAACATTCAAATATTCCCTTGTAACGAAGGTATACTTCGCGATCTCCTCTTGCGTAAAAATCGCCGGGATCGTACAGCTGCTATCTTCCTTGATTCCGATTTCTTCCCCAACTTGAACAAAAAAATCTTTAATTCGTTCTTCTGCCGACAATGACATGATCTTGATCTTATTTTCAATCTTTTTCATCACAGCTTGTTCTGCTTCTTTTTTCAACATATCGTATGATTGCAGGATAAATGTATCCCCAATCTCCAATAAGACAACATTCCCTTTTGCTTTATAATGAAAAATCGGACACAAAAATTCTGCATCGTCAAAAAGGATCTCACCCTCTTTGATGATGTTGATGAGCTGATCACTGGTATGGCGGACTATCATTCCCTCCACGATCATAAAATTACCTGTTTCGCAGATTTCTTGATTATTTTTATAGACCTTCAATTTGTTGTTTTTCATTTTCATTCGCCTCACTTTTTATATAATCGGAGATACTTCAGTGTTTCTATCTGTGGCATGATGAAATGCTTCGATGTCGTGGATATACCAGTAACTTTCATATTGGCTCAGCAATTCTTGCCGCCGAAAAAGATTCAGCGTCTCTGCAACGATTCCGCGGGAACAGCAACAATACGAAGCAATCAGCTGGATCGTTAAAAACTTAGGTAGCAGCACCCCCTGCTCCGCTTTCTTCCCAAATCTTCTGGCGGCTTCTTTTAAAAACAGCGCAACTCGATCGCCGCATGAAAAATCAAATTGCCGCTCAAAATAATATCTGTTTATCAAGCTCTGTTCCAAAATATAAAACAATAGGACAGAGAGTACTTCCCCTTTTTCCAGGACATCAATAACTTCATTGGCATCTAATTCAATAACTTCACTGGCTGTAAGTGCAATGATCTCAGAATCTATCGTTCGATAAAAATATTCAAATAGTACTGTGCTGTCATCCAGAAATTCTACTCCCGTTTTTTGTCTTCCACCGACTTTTCGGATAAAGACTCCTTCTGAAACGATATACATTTTCTCTTTTTGCAAGTATAGACGGTTTCTTCTCTTGTACCGGATGGCTTTGCCTCTAACTTTATGCAGAATATATTCGATTATACTTTTATCGGCGGTAATAAATTGCTGCATCTCAAAAAAGTCCAACTATTATCAACCCCCTGCATCTATATTTCTATCTTACAGATAGAACATGGGCTGCGATAGACTTGCGTTTGCTCAAAACAAGCAAGTGGCAGGGGTTTCGCCATATATTTTTCATATTTTAAAAAGTAGGTAATCGCTATGAAATTGCTTTTTTGGCTCAAAATCAGCATTTTAACCATTTATTTATCCATTTTATAAAAGAAATTTGTTTTTTTGACTTAAAAATTACAAATTTTTATTGCACAAACGCCGCATTTCTTGCATAAAAAAAAGCCGGGAATTTCTCCCAACTCTTTTAACGATATCAAACTGTCAGCTGAAACGTTACGATCTCTGCATCCGTTTTTACTTGATAACCAATATGCGTAAGAAACGCTGCTGCCTCTGTCTCTGTTTTTGCAAGTTTGATCTGCAATGCATTTGCTCCGCTATCTGCTGCCCATTCTGCGATTGTTTGATTCAGCAAACGGCCCAACCCTTGTTTCTGTACTTCAGGAGCGAGCGCAAAGCTATCGATCGTCCATACTTTATCGGCAGGCGTATCAGCAGTTATGAAAAGCAGACCTACTGGGTTTTCGTCGTTGTCCTTGACAGCGATGATAAATTCATTGCGGTTATCTGCTTCTAGCGCCTGTTCGATCGCCGAAACTCTTGCCTTGTCCAGCTCTAATTGTTCATTGATCGTTTCAAAAATAGCTCTTGTTTGGTTGTTTAAAAATTGAATATGATAATGCCACTTCATTCTTTCACTCTTTTCTTCCAGTTTCCTCCATCTTGACACAAATCACATTTAGTTTCAATATCTATGCTATACTAGAGGAGAAATTTAGTAAAAAGGGGTTATGATAGTGTATAAATTAGTAGCAATCGATATTGATGGAACCTTGCTGAATGATGCTCATGAAATTACAACGGAAGTAAAACAAGCGATCCGCAAAGCAAAAGCGATGGGTGTAAAAGTCGTTCTTTGTACCGGTCGTCCGCTTGTTGGCGTGGCCCAGTATCTAAGTGATCTGGAACTTCGCGAAGAAGGCGATTATGTCATCACTTTTAACGGCGCCCTCATTCAAGACACCTTTACAAAAGAAGTTATTTCTCATTTGACGCTGACAAAAGAAGATCTGGAAGAAATTTATCAAACTAGTAAGGATATAAACTTACATATGCATTTCTTTGATGATAAATTCATCTACACACCAAATCGTCATGTCGGTAAGTATACGATCGTTGAAGCTTACCTAACGAATAGTCAGCTCTTGATCGAAGACATTGAGAATATCCCCGAAGACTTTTTGATGTCGAAGGCGATGTTTATCGATGAAGGCCCTACGCTAGAAGCAGGTATTGCGAAACTCAGTGATGAATTCCGCGAGAAATACAATCTAGTCCGCAGTGCTTCTTTCTATTTGGAAGTATTGAATAAACAAGCGAGCAAAGGCAACGCTGTCAAGCTGTTAGCAGAAACACTTGGCATCAAACAATCCGAAGTCATCGCTATCGGCGATCACGAAAACGATACGACCATGATCGAATACGCCGGTCTGGGCGTTGCGATGGGAAATGCCATTCCTGCTATTAAAGAGTTGGCTAACCATGTAACGACTACCAATAACGAAAGCGGCGTAGCCAAAGTATTTGAAGACTTTATTTTGAATAACGACTAACCAAAAAAACAAGAAAAAGCGGTTTCCCGTTTTTTTCTTGTTTTTTTTTAGTTTTTTGCTGTCTTTTTAAAAGATTATACTTTAAAATTAAATAGTAAATATTTTTAATGGAGGTTAATGAGATGGAACATGTAAATCGAACAAGTTTCCCCAAAGATTTCCTATGGGGCTCGGCTTCAGCAGCTTATCAAATCGAAGGCGCTTGGGACGAAGACGGCAAAGGGCCTTCTGTCTGGGATAATTACGTCCGCATCCCAGGTACTACTTTTGAAGGAACAAACGGTGATGTTGCAGTCGATCATTATCACCGCTACAAAGAAGATGTACAGCTGATGGCTGATATGGGCCTCAAAGCCTACCGTTTTTCTGTCGCTTGGTCACGTATCCTGCCTACTGGCAAGGGAGAAGTCAATGAAGCAGGCATTGCTTTCTACGACAACTTGATCAATGAGTTGATCAAACACCACATTGAACCTGTCTTGACACTTTATCACTGGGATATCCCGCAAGCATTATTTGACGAATATGGCGGCTGGGAATCGCGTCAAGTGATCGATGACTTTACCAATTATTCGAAAATTTTATTTGAACGATTCGGTGACCGCGTGAAATACTGGGTTTCTCTGAATGAGCAAAATATTTTCGTTGGAATGGGTTATGGCACTGCTCTTCATCCGCCAAAAGTACAAGACATGAAGCGCATGTACCAAGTCAATCACATTGCGAACCTAGCAAATGCAAGCGTTATCAATGCTTTTCATGAGATCGTGCCAACTGGTAAGATCGGTCCAAGTTTTGCATATACGCCGCACTATCCTGTGGACACTGATCCTAAAAATGTCCTTGCTGCCGAAAATGCCGAAGAATTGAACAGTTATTTCTGGATGGATGTCTATGCCAATGGTCGTTATCCTTCCAGCATTCTGAAAAACCTGCAAGAAAAAGGGATCGCTCCCCAAATCGAAGACGGTGATATGGAACTGCTTCGTTCTGCCAAGCCGGACTTTATGGGTGTGAACTATTACCAATCCGCAACGGTCGCTCACAACCCGATCGACGGCGTCACACAAAGTTCTGAAATGAATACCACCGGTAAAAAAGGAACTTCCAAAGAAACAGGAATCCCAGGTGTTTATAAAAAAGTCGTCAATCCTTATGTGAAAACGACGAACTGGGATTGGACGATCGATCCTGAAGGCCTTCGCATTGCCTTGCGCCGCATCAACAGCCGCTATGATTTGCCGATCCTGATCACGGAAAATGGTTTGGGTGAATTTGATAAACTGGAAAATGGCAAAATCAATGACAGTTATCGGATCGACTATCTGCAAAATCACGCAAGTGCGATCCGCGATGCTATCAGCGACGGCGTTACGGTACTTGGCTACTGCACATGGAGCTTCACTGATCTACTCAGCTGGCTGAACGGCTACCAAAAGCGCTATGGTTTCGTCTACGTCGACCGCGATGTCTCCGATGATGCGCCGATGACACGTATTCCGAAAGAAAGTTATTATTGGTATCAACATGTGATCGAAACAAATGGTGAGGAACTATAAGTTAGAAAAAAGCTTGAGACAGAAAAATGTCTCAAGCTTTTTTTATACTAAATGCTCCACCTGATTAAGCGCCTCGACCTCATACTTGCCGTCTTCATAGCAGACAACACTTACGCTCGTATTCAAGATGCGGGCAGCTTTTGTACGATAATCCTCTACGCCACCGCCTGCCAATAGATGCAGTAGTAAGGAGAGTGTCATGCCATGGGAAACGATCAAAATATTGCCTTCCTCATGGTTAGCGACTATTTTTTCCAAGCCGCCGCGCACACGGTCAGCCAGTTCATAGAACGTTTCGCCGCCGTTTACTTCTGCAGTGTAAGCCGCCGCATCCGTCATGAAGGTCTCTCGTTCTTCTGGAAAGTCGCGGTCCAGATCCAAGATCGAAACGCCTTCCCAAGTTCCGAAGTGCATTTCGCGCAGTTCTTCAAGTGGGTGAAGCGGATATTTTTCGTTCGTGATCAAATTAGCTGTATCTTGTGTACGTTTACTTGTACTCGTATAAACGGCTTCAAATGGTATATCTCGAAGAATGTCGCCAACAGCTTTTGCGCCGTTGATCCCTTCTTCTACTAACGGCGAATCTCCCCAGCCCTGCATTTGTCTGGAAATATTCCATTCCGTTTTGCCGTGTCTTATAAAATAGAATCGCAATACTTTTTTATCCAATCCGTACTTCCTCCTTCATACTGTCTTTTAAATTGTATCATGAAGGAAATAAATTGATAAGCCTTAATTTGCTTCCAAGCCAAATCCCGGCGTAGCGGTAGCGATCTCGATCAGCAAGCCATGCGTTTCTTTAAAATAGATCGACTGAAATGCGCCATGATCTTTGATTTCGGAATGTTTGATTTTTTTCTTTTTCAAATAGGCCTGCCATTGTTCTAACGATGCTTCATTGGAAGTGCGAAAAGCGATATGGCTGACTGCTCCCGCTCCAATCGGCTGCACACTCAAATCCGGCCGCGATTCTACATGGATTTCACTAGCCGGTCCGCTTTGAAAAACAGTAAGATATTTCTCATCCTCCTCGTAGGCCCCTTTACGTATATAACCAAATAATTTCACGAGCATATCATCCGTTCGCATTTTTTTGAAAATGGAAAACCGCACCGGACCCAGTCCCAAAATCTGATATTCAAGAGGTATCGGACTTTCTTCCCAAAGTTGGTGCACAGGCCGTAGCAGTTCATTTTCTGCAACGATCAGATGCACTCTCAACCCATCGGGATCGCACAGAGAAATCCCTTCCCGGCCGTATTCGGTAATGGATTGGTATGAAACATCATATTCGTTAAAGCGCTTACTAAAATAAACGAGTGAAGCTTTGGATGGTACTGTAAAACCGATGACAGAAATTTGATTTCTTCCGAATATAGTTGGTAGCGCTTCCTTTTCTTCGACAAATGCAACTAACGTCCCCGGTGTCCCTAACGCATCCCCATAATAAATGAATTTCTCTGACTCGTCTGCTTCTTTCACGGTTCGAAGTCCTAATACTTCTGCATAAAAGAAGCGATTCTTTTCTAAATCAGTCGTTACCGCTGTAATGTGGTGAAGCCCGGCAATCTCCATATGAAGCCCTCCTAAATCGTTATGACTGTCTTCATTATAGCGAATGTAGACCGCGGTATTCAATGCACAGCGTCTATTCCGGTATATGTTTCATTAAATTGGAAAAAACGGTACATTATTAGTTTTCTGTTCAACCATTCCATTCATAAGCCAGTCGTTTTCCATTTTCATCTGGTGTTACATAAATGATACCGCGGTAGCTAAAATCGAATTTCTTGATATAATGCTGCATGCGGACATTCAATTCGTGGGTATCGATACGGACTTGCGAAAAGCCTTTCGATACGGATAAGCTGATAAGATTGGAGAAAAAATATTGACCCAGTTGCCTTCCGCGGTACTCGGCAGAGATCGCGATACGGTGGATCGTCGTGTAAGGAGTATTCTCGTTCAGCCAGCTCCCTGCTTCGATCTTCGCATAGTTTTTTTCCTTTTCTTCCAGCAATGTCGCTGTTCCTGCTATCCTTTTTCCGCATATCAGTACATAGCAGCAACCGCTCGCGATGTCGGCTATCAGCACTTCTTCATTCGGATGGCCATCCTGCCATTGCGGACTACCCTCTTGTTTCAGCAGCTGCTTTGCTTCTCCAATGATCTGCATGATTGCTACTAGATCTCTCTCTTTTGCTTGGCGTATATAAATTCCTGCCATCCTTAACTCCCTCCAACTCGTTCAATCCGAAATTACGTTTATTATAGCGTTTTTCGACATAGAAAAACAAGCCAGTGATCTACACTGGCTTGCGAGGAAAATATCTTATAACGTTTCTCCGTTTGACTCGATTACTTGTTTGTACCAGAAAAATGAATCTTTGCGGGAACGTGCTAATGTTCCGTTGCCGTCGTCGTCTTGATCGACATAGATGAAACCATAGCGTTTCGACATTTCGCTTGTGGAAGCACTGACTAGATCGATCGGTCCCCAGCTTGTATAGCCGAGCAACTCCACGCCGTCAGTGATCGCTTCTTGCATTTGTTCGATATGTTTGCGTAAATAATCGATCCGGTATTCATCATGGATCGAGCCATCTGCTTCCACTTTATCATATGCACCAAGTCCGTTTTCTACGATGAAAAGCGGGAGTTCATAACGGGTATAAAAGTCATTCAGTGTATAGCGAAGGCCTTTTGGATCGATCTGCCAGCCCCAATCGGATGTTTCCAAATAAGGGTTTTTCACGCCGCCCATTAGATTGCCGGAACTGGTCTGCGCTTCTGGACTGCTCGATGTGGAAAGCGACATATAATAACTGAAAGAAATAAAATCGACAGTGTGGGCTTGCAAGATCTCGTCATCGCCGACTTCTTTTTCGATATGAATATCATTTTCTTCAAAATACCGTTTCATGAAGAATGGATATTCCCCCTTTGCATGTACGTCCGTAAAGAAGAGGTTCATTTGGTTTAATTTCTGCGCCTTTAAAATATCATCTGGGTTATTGGTAGCAGGATAAGTCGCCATTCGTGCAAGCATACAGCCTACTTGGGATCCTGGAATGATCTCATGCGCCAGTTTCGTTGCTAAGCTACTTGCGACTAACTGATGGTGCGCCGCTTGGTAACAAAGCTGCAGTTTATTTTCGGCATTTTCGACCAAAACCCCGCCGCCTGTATACGGACTAAGCGTGATCACATTGATCTCATTGAATGTCAGCCAATATTTCACTTTGGAACGATAACGTTTAAAAACCGTTTCCGCGTAGTTCATAAAGAAACCGATCACACGTCGATCTGCCCAGCCATTATATTTCAGCGTCAATTGAAGCGGTGTTTCATAATGTGACAATGTGACCAGTGGCTCGATCCCATATTTCAGACATTCATCAAAGACATCATCATAAAATCGAAGACCTGCTTCGTTTGGTTCGGCATCGTCGCCATTCGGAAAGATCCGCGCCCAGTTGATCGATAGGCGGAAAACTTTAAAGCCCATTTCTGCAAACAAAGCAATATCTTCCTTATAATGATGATAAAAATCAATGCCGTCGCGTTTCGGAAAACGACCCTCTTCCTTACCAGACAGGATCGCCTCGATTTCTTCCCGCGTAACGTCCAACGCATGATCTTTGGTACGCTCTGCTTTAGGGATATACCGCACCATATCTGCTGTCGAAAGCCCCTTGCCGTCTAAATCATACGCACCTTCGACTTGATTGGCAGCTGTGGCACCTCCCCATAAAAATCCTTCTGGAAATTTCTTCACTACTGACATATAACCTGCACCTCTTTCTGTTATTCATGAACCAAGCATAAACTGTGTAATGCATTACATGTCAAGAACGAAATCACTTTCCTTCCAAGACTTCTTCCAGCATTTTAACGGCTTCTTTATTGTAGGCTTTATAATCGAATTTTTTAAAAGTTTCATAGCCCAACAAGAGTTTTTCCATGCCTTCCACTAGCCCTTCTGTGCTTTTATCCACCAACAAACCATAACCGTCTTTCAAAATACTGTAGCAACCGGGGATATTCGTCGATACGATCGGCTTCTCAAGAACCAGACATTCCAGCAGCACCATCGGCTGTCCTTCATGGATAGATGATAAAACAAAAGCATCGCATGCGTTTATTATCGGAAAAGGATTCTCCAGCTGGCCGAGGATATGGACTTTATCCTCCAGTCCTAATTCGCTGGTATACTTCTTCAATTCTTCTTCTAGTTCACCGAGCCCGATAATAAAAAGCTGTGTATCTGCATGTTTTTCTTGTAGCTGTTTAAATGCTTTTATCAGCCCTTTATGGTTTTTTTCTGGCGACAATCTTCCCATCGTCACAAAGTTGAAAGTATCGGAGGGAATCTCGATATCGTTGTCTTCCTTTGCAGAACTTAGGATCGCTTCATAATCGATCGAATTGTGGATATAGGTCATCTTGCTCGTATCCTGAACGACATGTTCCAGATGTTGTTTATTCACTTCTCCTGTTTGTTTGGCAACAGAAACGATCACGTCAAAGTAATTATAAAGCGGGAAGATGATATTCAGATCTGCTCTGTGCTTATACGCTTTCCCTAACTTTTTACTATACTCTTGCATCATCTCATTATGTTGATAAATGATTTTCCTCGGACTATTAGAGGAAGCGAGCAACAATGTCCAATATTTGAAATAGCCGTCAAAATCAAGGGCAATATCGATCTCGGTATTCCCGAGTACACGTTGTAATTCTCTTTGATAAATCGTTTTGATCTCATCAGTCAGAAAACCGGTAGGCCCATTTTTCATTAAATGTTCTAATGGATGACAATGAAAATCTAAAAAGACCTCTTCCTCATCGTGAGCAATATTGATATTGCCTGGGATCTGAATCTTGATAACGTGTTCCGGTATTTTTTTAAAGTTGAGGGCTTCATAATACGGTAATTTTTCTTGCTCAATGACAATGATCTGGTATTTATCTTTATTCAAGTTTTTCATTAAGTTAAGGGCAGAAGAAGTGATCCCATTATTCTTGAAACCGCCACAGTACATGACGATATTCTTTTTGGCTTTTGATGTTGCCAGCTGCTCTCTCCGCTCGATAAAAGTATAATCGTTCGGTGGCACTATTTGCCCGTCGATGATAGTTTTCATGTTTTTAGGTAGTTCCAGTCCACCTTCATGCTCGATAATATAATCGGCATGGAGCAAAAGTCTTGTCAAATTTGCGTTCCATTCTTTGGTATAGCTGATAAAGATATAAGTTTGCCCTTCTCGTTTTGAAAAGAAAGTCGGTAACTCTACATCTGCAATAATGTATTCTGCAGTGGCTAGGCATCTGATATTTTCTACAGTTTCCAAATTTTCAAGATCAAACCGTTGTTTTTTCTTCAATTCCGGATTGTCTGCTATAATTTTTTCAACAATCTCTGCTTCTGTTTGTTGCATCACAAAAGCAACTGTGTTCTCCTTGATTTCTTCTTCCAACCAACTTTTCACATAACTGCTTTTCAAGTTCATCCTGATTCCTCCCTCTATTTTTGGTAAAGAAAAAAAGACGTTCCCCGCGCCTTTCTTTCTTCTTAGCCCTTATAATCGTGCTGTATATCCAATTACTAGACTCGCGGCCAAAACAACTACTAAAGCTACAATAATGATCCACCACATATTGGCAGAAATTTTCCTATTCACTCTTTTGCTCATAGCGCAAAACATCCTTTTAGACTGCATTTTTTGAGAAATAAAACCCTTTTCGTTTTTGTTTATGAAGATATATTCCACTTCTCTTCATTGGCTAAACAATAAACGCAGAATTGTAAGCAATTTGTCCTAAAATGTTAAACATTTTAACATTGATTTCGCAATTATTCTTGCTTAGCCTACATAAAATCCCTTGCTTTTTTAATTCTTTTAACGACTTCATTCCCTTTAGCAGTCAACCGGAAGTGCTGATCCTCTTCCAAGATAAAGTTTTTCCCCTTTAGAAATGACACGGTCTTGGTGATATCTCCTTCAGTAAAACTAATATGAGGAAAATTAGCGGCAATTTCTGATTGGTTGGAAGCTAAAGGCTGTATTCCTGCTTCTATCGAGAGCAGCATGATACATTTCAGCTCGTCTAACATGAGAACATCCCCCTTTTTTTGTAGCTGCAAAAAAAGAGTACTCAAATAAAGAATGGCTTCTTTCATGAGTACTCACAGATTTTAGTTTGGAATTTTTACTAGTCTTATTATCATCATAATAACACGAATAGGGTGGTTTTACTATGTTTTGGATATAAAACAATGCTCCTTCACCGAAATGAAGGAGCATTGTTTCTTTTATAATGTTGTGATTTCGTCAGACTCGCTTAATGCGGGTTTGTCAGCAATAACTTCTGATTTCAGTTTACGGTAGCGACCGATACCTGTACCAGCTGGGACTAATTTACCTAGGATTACGTTTTCTTTCAATCCTAGCAATTCGTCACGTTTTCCTTTGATTGCCGCATCTGTTAGGACACGAGTTGTTTCTTGGAAGGAAGCAGCGGACAAGAAGGAATCTGTTTCCAAGGAAGCTTTCGTGATTCCTAGCAATACTGGACGACCTGTTGCTGGTTGTTTGCCGGCAAGGATCGTATCGCGGTTAGCTTCCGTGAATGTTTGGATATCCATAAGTGTTCCTGGAAGGATGTTTGTATCCCCAGTATCCATGACACGGATCTTACGTAACATTTGACGTACCATAACTTCGACGTGTTTATCGCCGATTTCTACCCCTTGCATACGGTAAACTTTTTGTACTTCTGCAAGTAGATATTCTTGTACGGATAATACGTCACGCACGCGGATCAATGCTTTTGGATCGATAGAACCTTCTGTTAATGCTTCACCACGGTCCAACATAGAACCAACTTCGACTCTTAGACGTGCTGTGTAAGGAACGGTGTAGGAACGTCGGTCGTCAACACCTTGGATCGTGATTTCTAGACCGCGATCGCGTCCTTCTTCGATCGAAACGACTTCACCAGCAACTTCTGTGATCGTAGCTTGTCCTTTTGGATTACGGGCTTCAAAAATTTCTTGGATACGAGGAAGACCTTGTGTGATATCGTCTCCGGCAACCCCACCAGTATGGAACGTACGCATTGTAAGCTGTGTACCTGGTTCCCCGATGGATTGGGCAGCGATGATACCAACTGCTTCTCCGACTTCCACTTCTGTACCTGTTGCCAAGTTTTTACCGTAACATTTCTTACATACACCATGTTTCGTGTTACATGTAAAGGCAGAACGGATCGAAACTTCTTCGATACCTGCGCCAATGATTTGTACCGCAATATCTTCGGTGATCAAATCATTTTCTTTTACGATGATCTCGTTTGTTTCCGGATGTCTGATCGTTTTACGAGCATAACGTCCTTCCAAACGTTCTTCCAGTGGTTCGATGATTTCCGTACCTTCGCGGATCGCTTTGATCGTTAGACCACGGTCAGTACCACAATCGTCTTCACGAATGATAACATCTTGCGCTACGTCAACCAAACGACGAGTCAAGTAACCGGAATCGGCTGTTTTAAGGGCTGTATCGGTAAGACCTTTACGAGCTCCATGGGTAGAGATGAAGTATTCTAAGACCGTTAGACCTTCACGGAAATTGGAAGTGATCGGAAGTTCTACGATACGTCCGGATGGATCGGCCATTAGACCACGCATACCGGCAAGTTGTGTAAAGTTGGAGATGTTACCACGAGCTCCAGAATCTTGCATCATGAAGATTGGGTTCAAGCGTTCCAAACTCAAGATCAGTTTATTTTGGATCTCATCTTTGGCAGCATTCCAAACACCGATAACACGTTCATAACGTTCATCATCTGTAATCAGACCACGACGGAATTGTTTGGTGATTTTTTCAACTTTGTCATGTGCTTTTTCAAGGATCTCCGGTTTTTCTTGGAGTGTCAAGATATCCGCGATACCAACTGTGATGCCGGCTTTTGTGGAGATCTTGAATCCTAGATCTTTCATGCGGTCAAGCATTTTGGAAGTTTCCGTGATATGGAACTTCTTGAATACTTCTGCAATGATGTTTCCTAAGATACCTTTTTTGAATGGATCGATCAACGGTTGGTTCGCAATATGCGTTTTCACATCTGTTGTTGTATCGACAAAGTATTTCGTAGGTGTTTCGATTTCAAGGTTATATTTCGTTGGTTCGTTGATATACGGGAATGATTCCGGAAGAATCGTGTTGAATACTAATTTACCAACGGTTGTGATCAACAATTGTTTACGTTGTTCTTCTGTAAAGCGTTCATTTTGGATCGATCCAGCATAAACCCCGATACGAGAATGCAAATGCACGTAACCGTTTGTATAAGCGATCATTGCTTCGTTGATATCTTTGAAAACTAAACCTTCGCCGACAGCATTTTCACGTTCTAATGTTAAGTAGTAGTTACCTAGTACCATATCTTGAGATGGTGTTACAACTGGTTTACCATCTTTTGGATTTAGAATGTTTTGAGCTGCGAGCATTAGAAGACGAGCTTCTGCTTGTGCTTCTGCAGACAATGGCACGTGGACAGCCATTTGGTCACCATCGAAGTCAGCGTTGTAAGCTGTACATACTAGTGGGTGAAGACGGATCGCCCGGCCTTCTACAAGCGTTGGTTCAAATGCTTGGATACCAAGACGGTGAAGTGTAGGTGCGCGGTTAAGGAGAACCGGATGTTCCCGGATAACTTCTTCTAAAACGTCCCAAACTTCAGCTGCCATACGTTCGATCTTACGTTTTGCGCTCTTGATATTGTGTGCTAAACCGCGAGAAACGAGCTCTTTCATAACAAATGGTTTGAATAATTCAAGCGCCATTTCTTTTGGCAGACCACATTGATACATTTTAAGGTTTGGACCTACGACGATAACGGAACGACCGGAATAGTCGACACGTTTACCTAGTAAGTTTTGACGGAAACGTCCTTGTTTCCCTTTCAGCATGTGAGAAAGAGATTTCAATGGGCGATTACCTGGTCCTGTAACTGGACGACCGCGACGACCGTTATCGATCAATGCGTCGACAGCTTCTTGGAGCATACGTTTTTCATTTTGCACGATGATGTTAGGCGCACCTAAATCAAGCAAACGTTTCAAACGGTTGTTCCGGTTGATAACCCGGCGGTACAAGTCATTCAAGTCACTTGTTGCAAAACGTCCACCTTCTAATTGAACCATTGGACGGATTTCCGGTGGGATAACAGGTAGTACATCCAAGATCATCCAGCTTGGCTCATTGCCGGAATTACGGAATGCTTCCATTACTTCCAAACGACGAATAGCACGTGTACGACGTTGTCCTTGTGCTGTTTGAAGTTCAGCTTTCAATTCTTGTGTTTCTTTTTCTAGATCGATGTCAGAAAGAATCTTTTTGATTGCTTCTGCACCCATTCCAGCGTGGAAATTTTTTCCGTATTTTTCACGGTAAACACGGTATTCTTTTTCAGAAAGTAATTGTTTCTTTTCTAGTGGGGTATCGCCTGGTTCAGTTACAACGTAGGAAGCGAAGTAAATGATTTCTTCCAGTGCACGCGGGCTCATGTCCATTACAAGACCCATACGGCTTGGGATACCTTTGAAATACCAAATGTGAGAAACAGGAGCAGCTAGCTCAATGTGTCCCATACGTTCACGACGTACTTTGGATTTGGTCACTTCTACGCCGCAACGGTCACAAACTACGCCTTTATAACGTACGCGTTTGTACTTACCACACGAACATTCCCAGTCTTTCATTGGACCAAAGATACGTTCACAGAACAAACCGTCGCGTTCTGGTTTTAAAGTTCTGTAGTTGATGGTTTCTGGTTTTTTAACTTCACCATGTGACCACGAACGAATTTTATCCGGAGATGCAAGACCAATTTTCATATACTCAAAATTATTGACATCTAACAAGTGCCCAACCTCCTAATTATAATTCGGAAGAAGCTGCCTGTTAAAGAAACAAAAGCCTCTTTAACAGCCACATCCTTCTGTTTGATTTTTATCGGAAAACAAATTTGCGTTGCGGAAATCGTTATTTCTAACTTTTTCCGTCAGCACCCAGCGAAATGGCAAATGAAGATGAACGTTTGTCGTTTCGCTGCGTTTATTTGTTTTGGAGTCTTAACTATCGGGCTGGTTAATCAACCTGCTCGGTCTGTGCTTCTTCTGGTTTCACGATATTGAACGCTTCGTTTTGACCAGCGAAATCGTCATCGTCTAGATCACGGAATTCGATTTCTTCTTCGTCAGCAGAAAGGATCTTAACATCCATACCAAGACTTTGAAGTTCTTTTATTAATACTTTAAAGGATTCTGGTACACCTGGTTGTGGTACACTTTCACCCTTAACGATTGCTTCGTAAGTTTTCACACGTCCTACAACATCATCGGACTTGATTGTTAGGATCTCTTGAAGCGTATAAGCCGCGCCGTAAGCTTCAAGCGCCCAAACTTCCATTTCCCCGAAACGTTGTCCACCGAATTGTGCTTTACCACCAAGCGGTTGTTGTGTAACAAGGGAATAAGGTCCAGTTGAACGAGCATGTAATTTGTCGTCGACCATGTGGGCAAGTTTGATCATATACATGATACCAACGGAAACACGGTTATCGAAAGGTTCGCCAGTACGTCCATCGTACAGGATCGTTTTCGCATCGCGTGCCATGCCAGCTTCTTCTACAGTGCTCCACACATCTTCTTCGTTTGCACCATCAAATACTGGTGTCGCAACATGGATGCCAAGTGCACGAGCTGCCATACCAAGATGCAATTCTAGTACTTGTCCAATGTTCATCCGTGATGGAACCCCTAGTGGGTTAAGCATGATGTCGACTGGTGTGCCATCAGGCATAAACGGCATATCTTCTTCAGGTAAAATACGAGAGATAACCCCTTTATTACCATGACGACCGGCCATTTTGTCCCCTTCATGGATTTTACGTTTTTGAACGATATAAACACGTACTAATTGGTTAACACCTGGTGGTAATTCGTCGCCAGCTTCACGTGTAAAGATTTTAACATCCAATACGATTCCGCCGCCGCCATGTGGTACACGAAGAGAAGTATCACGAACTTCACGTGCTTTTTCACCAAAGATGGCATGCAATAAGCGTTCTTCAGCAGTTAGTTCCGTTACACCCTTAGGCGTTACTTTACCAACAAGCAAGTCGTTGTCTTTTACTTCGGCGCCGACACGGATGATTCCGCGTTCATCAAGGTCACGCAATGCGTCTTCCCCAACGTTTGGAATATCACGAGTCATTTCTTCAGGTCCAAGTTTTGTATCACGAGCTTCTGATTCAAATTCTTCGATATGAATAGAAGTATAAACGTCATCTTTAACAAGACGTTCGCTCATGATGATCGCATCCTCGTAGTTGTAACCATCCCATGTCATGAAGGCAACAAGTACGTTACGTCCAAGTGCAAGTTCGCCGGAATCCATCGAAGGACCATTAGCAAGGATCTCACCTTTGACAACGCGATCGCCTTCTGCAACGTTTGGACGTTGGTTATAACAGGTTCCTTGGTTGGAACGAACGAATTTGCGAAGTGTATATTTATCGATACCGCCTGTAACTTCTGTACCATCTACATCGGATACACGGCGAATCCAGATTTCTTTTGCTTCTACGTGTTCTACAATGCCATCATACTTTGCAGTAATCGCAGCACCGGAGTCTTTCGCAGAAACGTGTTCCATACCAGTACCTACGAAAGGTGCTTCTGGGTGCATAAGCGGAACAGCTTGACGTTGCATGTTCGCTCCCATCAGCGCACGGTTGGAGTCATCGTTTTCTAAGAAAGGAATACATGCTGTCGCAACGGACACAACTTGTTTAGGAGATACGTCCATGTAATCGACACGTTCTTTTGTAACAGCTAAGTTCTCGGAACGGAAACGAGCCATAACTTCTTCTTCTGCAAAAGAGCCATCGTCGTCTAGTTTCGAGTTTGCTTGTGCTACTACATAGTTATCTTCTTCATCTGCTGTCAGATAATCGATCTTATCTGTAACGCGGTTCGTTTCAGGATCCACACGACGGTACGGTGTTTCGATGAAACCAAATTTGTTTACTTTCGCATAAGAAGAAAGGGAGTTGATCAATCCGATGTTCGGGCCTTCTGGCGTTTCGATCGGACACATACGGCCATAGTGAGAGTAGTGAACGTCACGTACTTCATAACCAGCACGTTCACGAGTCAAACCACCAGGTCCAAGCGCAGATAGACGACGTTTGTGCGTCAATTCGCCAAGCGGATTCGTTTGATCCATGAATTGCGATAACTGGGAGCTACCGAAGAATTCTTTGATAGACGCCACAACTGGACGGATGTTGATCAATTGTTGTGGTGTGATCGTACTCATATCTTGAATCGACATACGTTCGCGTACCACACGTTCCATACGAGATAGACCAATACGGAATTGATTTTGCAACAATTCGCCGACAGAACGCAAACGACGGTTTCCTAAGTGGTCGATGTCATCTGTGTCGCCAACGCCATGCAGCAAGTTGAAGAAATAACTGATCGAAGAAACGATATCAGATGGTGTAATGTGCTTCACATCTTCTTCGATGTACGCATTACCAATGATATTGATTTCTTTTTCTTCATCATTTGGTGCATAGATTTTGATGGATTGAACAACAACGCTGTCATCCATGATTCCATTGGAAGGATGAAGTGTGTGGAAACCAACACCGCTTTCTAAATTCGGGATGATTTGGTCCAGCGCACGGCGGTCCAAAATATCACCTTTAGAAGCAATGATCTCACCTGTTTCAGGATCAACTAATGTTTCTGCTAAACGTTGGTTGAACAAACGGTTTTTCAAATGTAATTTTTTGTTGATTTTATAACGTCCTACGCTTGCTAGATCATAGCGTTTTGGATCGAAGAAACGGGAAATAAGTAAGTTTCTCGCATTTTCAACAGTAGGCGGTTCACCCGGACGTAGACGTTCGTAAATCTCAAGCAACGCTTTTTCGGCGTTATCTGTATTATCTTTTTCTAATGTATTGCGTAAATATTCGTTATCACCGACAAGTTCGATGATATCTTGGTCAGAACCGAAACCTAGTGCACGCAACAATACCGTTACTGGTAATTTACGTGTACGGTCGATCCGAACATGGACAACATCTTTCGCATCTGTTTCATATTCCAGCCAAGCCCCACGGTTAGGGATAACAGTGGAACCAAATCCAGTACGACCATTTTTGTCGATCTTATCATTGAAATAAACACCAGGAGAACGTACTAATTGGGAAACGATAACACGTTCTGCCCCATTGATAATGAAAGTACCCATTTCTGTCATCAGCGGGAAATCGCCCATGAATACTTCTTGGTCTTTCACTTCTCCGGTTTCTTTGTTGATCAATCTTAGTTTGACACGTAGTGGAGCTGCATAGTTAGCATCTCTGCTCTTGGATTCTTCAACCGAATACTTAGGTTCTCCAAGATCGTAGTCGATAAATTCAAGCGATAGATTTCCAGCAAAGTCTTCGATCGGAGAAATATCTCGGAACATTTCACGAAGCCCTTCGTCTAGGAACCATTGATAAGATGCCGTTTGAATTTCGATCAAGTTAGGTAATTCTAACACTTCACTGATACGCGCGTAACTTCTACGCGTGCGATGACGTCCGTATTTCACATCATGTCCTGACAAACTATTCACCCCTCAAAATAATTAAAATATATTAGCACACTCTCTAAGTCAAAAGCGCCTGCGTTTAAACCTTCCGCACCCGGAGTTTAAGTAATTTAAGCAGATTCATTTGCGTACAATGACTGCTTCCTTAAACACCGTCTATCAAAAGCTTCCTGACCGCCTGCCTCAGAATGGATCATTCTTTCTTCTACCTTAACTTGTCTGAGTGGAACTTCCAAACGAATAAACTACACGGAAAAGACAAAAAGAAAGCGGATTTCAATCTCTTATCTGAAAACCACGTCCGTGTTTAATTATACTGTCTTTTTTGTTGTCATTTTGGCATGAAAATGACATAACGACCCTAGTGTAGATTATGTTGGCATTATATTATAATACAACAACCCAGCGCCTTTGTCAAGCTGTTTCTCCAGCTTAACTGCTTCTCCTTATTTCTTCCTATTATAATAAACAGCAGCGGCATTCATCCTCGCCACTGCTGCTGCATTTATTCTTCTATATAACTGGTATCCCCTATCTTGCCTACTGTAAATTTGCCATTTTCATACGTGAGTTCAGTAACACTGGCATTTGGCAACTGCTGATCTGTATCTGCATCTGTCCAATCGCTTATCATACTTGTGATCGCCATGCCGTGAGAAACGACCAGCACTTTCCCGCCGCCTGCTTTTCTCTGTTTTTCAGCAATTTCTTTCATTTCTGCCTGCATCCGCTTTTTAACCTCCGCACGTGTTTCTGCTTGTTTGGAAGTATCATTAGCGACGATCGCATCTACCGCTTTGTCCAAGCCGACTTTATCCAAATTAGCGACAAGATCATCCATATCTTTATAGCCTAGTGTTTTCGCAGCCTTCCCCCACATATTTTCATCAAAATCGCCTTCAAAGATTCCAAAACCGTTTTCACGCAGTTTCGGTGATTCGTTCACTTCTTTTTTCTCCTCACCCATTGCCTTTAAGATCAATTCCGCTGTTTCGCGCGCGCGACCTGAATCGCTAGTATACACGGCATCAAAATCGATTTTCTTTTCTTTCAGTCCTTTGCCCAGATCTGACGCTACATCACGACCGTCTTTCGTCAGCGGTGTGTCTGACCAGCCTTGCGCACGGTGAACCTGATTAAACATCGTTTTCCCATGTCTGGTTACATAGATCGTGACTTTCTCGTTTTTTTCTTTCTCGGGAGCCGACTTTGTTTCTCCGCCGTTCCCACATGCCACTAAGCTTAAACTCATTAGAAGGATGACTACTATACTGCTGATTTTTTTCATTTCTTGTTGCACTCCTTTTTTGTTTGAAATAAAAGAAAAAACCTAAATCGAGGAGAAATAGCACTTCTCCACGACTTAGGTTTTGCCTGCTTCACCAGTAACAACCCTGTTTATTTAATGCTATAATAGCACGAATCTCCCTTTCTAGCAAGCGCTTTCATAAAAACGCTATAAAGATATGTAAAAAAACTCGTTTAGCGGAGAAATACTTATTCCCGCTAAACGAGTGGCTATTTTAACCGTTTTTTCAGATTTTACAAGTTAGAAAATTTTTCCAACAAGCGAATCATTTGGCATGTAAAACCGTATTCGTTATCATACCAAGCAACCGTTTTGACTAATTGGAAATCACCAGAAGTGGTAACTTCAGTTTGCGTCGGATCAAAAATGGAACCATATGTCGTTCCGATCACGTCGCCGGATACGATTTCGCGATCGTCGTAGCCGAAAGAAGGATTGTTTTCGGTATGCTTTTTGAGCGCCGAGTTCACTTCATCGGCTGTTACTTTTTTGTCTAAAATAGCAACCAATTCTGTCAGGGAACCATCCACTACAGGAACACGTTGGGCATGTCCTTGTAGCTTGCCGTTCAATTCAGGGATAACTAACCCGATCGCCTTGGCTGCCCCGGTAGAGTGAGGGATCGTATTATCTGCTGCCGAGCGGGCTGCTCGCAAATTCCCGCCGCGCACTGGACCATCAAGTAGCATTTGTGTCGACGTATACGCATGGACAGTAGTCATCGTTCCTACCTTGATACCGAATTCTTCATGTAAGAAATAAGCCAGCGGTGCCAGACAGTTTGTCGTACAAGAACCTGCAGAAATAATTTGATCGTCAGCAGTCAGCGTATCGTCATTTACATTGTAGACGATGGTTTTCATTTGTCCTGCGGGTGCCGAGATCACCACTCGTTTCACTCCAGCATCTAAATGTGCTTTTGCTTTTTCTTCAGAGGTATAGAAACCTGTACATTCCAATACAATATCGACGCCGTCTTTTTCAACCCAAGGGATCTTGCTTGCATCCGGCTCTGCGTAAACTCTCGTTTCGACGCCGTCCACTTTTATTCCTTCCGATGTGGCAGTTACTTCGCCTGCATAAGTACCATGCGTAGAATCAAATTGCAGCAGATGTGCTAGTACTTCCGGGCTTGTCAGGTCATTGATCGCCACGACCTCGATATCATCAGAAACTTCTTTTATCCTGCGAAATGCCAAGCGGCCGATCCGGCCAAAACCATTGATACCAACTTTTACCGTCATACTTATCCCCTCCACCATTAATATACCGCTAGTATGCGCTTCTCAACTGATTTTTTCAACCGATATGATTGGTGTTTTCAAATCCCAGGGTAACGATTTCCGCACCTTTTATCTGACCTTCAAAAGCACCTGTTTTTTCTTCTAGCAAATTGGATCTGTACAGCTGTTTTCCGGCAAAGCGAACACGCAGATCAGCAATACGTTCCGTTAAATTATATCCTCGGAGAAGTAGATCGCTTGATGCTTCTTTATACTTCAATGCGGTTACGGAAAACGCATCCCCTTCGACTTCCAGAAAATGATGTTCCGGCGATTGCGTTCCAGTATGAATACCAGTTTGACTAAACGTGAACGGAATCTGGAAGTTTTTCGCACGTTGATAAGTAGCTGTTTCTTCGCCCGCTTGATGAAACTCGATGGCAAATGCGACTTGTTGCGCACCTAAACATTGCGCTTCCGGCGTCGGGAAGTAACCCCAGTCACCCAGTTCCCCAACGGAGCGTAAGAGTGTGAGCGCGATTTTCGGTTTCGCTTCATTTAGGATCTCATATTCATTTAAACCATAATTACTGACGGTTATCCCTTTTGATTCGTCCGCTAGATGCACAAATTGATGCTGATGCTGCGGATTTGTCGGGTTTTCCCATACAGCTGCCGGACGATTCGGGCGTGTCACTGTTTCAAAAATACTGTCTGCTTGGTGCTGCTCAGCGTGTATATCGGTTTGAATGATCGCACGAAGACGGTGATCTTTCACTTGGTTATCGAATGCGGTGAAAACTTGCAGTTGACGGTTATACTTCTCTAATCGAAGTGTCGTATGGATAACAAATGGCACCATCTCAACCGAACGCTTTGCTTCGCGGCGGCGGAATTCTTTGATTGCTTTTTGTTCACGTGCAAGCATGTCATCTGCTGAGCACGGCACCATCATTGTGGAAACTATTTCGATCTCAGCTACGTTTGCTGTATTGGAAAGCATGGTTACTGTGGTATCGCCGTCTTGGGAATAAATGCGTTTGCTATCCGTGGGTTCAAAGAAAATGTATTCGTTTCCGATATCTCCAGTTTCTTCATAATAGAGCACGTCTTCATAGTTAGTACCCGTTTGTTTATCAAACACAGCAACCGTGCCGTCTTCTCCTACCTGTACGCGCAAATAATCATTTTCCATTAGGCGCGGTTCCGCCGAAACTAGATTTTCTATTTCTGCCGCTTCAGCAGACTGTACCAAAGCGTAAGTTCGCCAGCTAAACGCCGGCATCTCTTCTAAGAACAGCGCCACTTTTACATAGCGTGCCATATACGGTACGCGGAAGCCATCTTTTGGAAGGTCATAACCAAACCGAACTTCGCTTCCCACCAAATCAAATGCTACTGTTTCGCCATGACTATCCTGAACGCAGATAGTCGGAATGCCTTTCTTTTCGAGTTTATCATAAAGGGTTTCATGATCATGGCCAGCGAATAAAATGCGTTCCCACTCGATCTCAACGATCACGCTTCCCGTCTTACGTGCTCCCGCTGTGTTCCAGACTACAAAAGGTTTGGCATCAGCTGGAAAGGCGCTGGTATCAACTTTTGCTGCCAGATAGTCAGCTGCTTCCGTAGCGATATAATCTGCTACTTCCTCTGCTTCGGCAAAACGTTCTACCATGGTGCGGTGAACTTCATCGACGCTGCAGCCGCAGATACTGTCGTGCGGATGGTTCTGCATCAGCTTTTTCCAAGCATAACGCAGTGGATCATGCGGATATGCTTTGCCAGCTTCTCCCGCCATCACTGACAGCGGTTCGGCAATGTTCTCCAGCAGTCTGCTTACTTTTGTATTTGCTTGTTTTAAATAAATACGGGCAGAGGCAGTATTAGCGAGCGTGTACCAACCATCCGATTCCTGACTAGTGAGTTCCCCCTCCACTTGGTTTAAATCTGCCGGGAGTTCTGCACGTACTGCTTTCAGATAATCATCAAAATTACTATGCACAAACTCGATCTCCGGATAAAGTTCATTTGCCAGCTGAATCGCAGCGGACAGATCTTTTTGAACCGGCTGATGATCACAACCATTCATCATCAACAGCTGATTAGTAGAGGCATAGCGTTTTGCATCTGCAAGCTTTTCATCCCAAAAAGCTCGTGCTGCTTCGCGTTCGCTTGGGATCTCATTCCCATTACTGTACCAATTCGCGAATAATAGTCCCAGCACCTTGCTCCCATCTGGACCTTGCCACCACATTTCCGAAAACGGCGAGGTATACTTATCATCATTGATGACGACATTATTAAAGCCAGTCGGTTTCACACCGCGGCCAAATGCCGCCACATCGATCCCGCCTTGCTGTAATATTTGCGCTGCCTGCCCCATATTACCGAACGTATCTGGAAAATAGCCAACAGAAACAGGATCTACCCCCCACTTCTTAACCGTCTCCATCCCTACAAGCATATTACGAACATTGGATTCACTGCTGGTAAGTAAGGCATCTTGTAAAATATAAAACGGCCCGATCTTTAATTTCCCGGCTTGCACCGCTTGCCTTAATTCCTGCTCTTTCTCCGGTCTCACTTCCAAATAATCTTCTAAGATAATGGTTTGACCATCTAAGTGAAAATAGCGAAATGCAGGATCTTTTTGAAAAAGTTCCAGCAGATCATCGATCAGTTCGATCAAGCGCATGTGGTGCTTTTCATATGGCAAGTACCATTCTCTGTCCCAGTGACTGTGCGAAATAACGTGTACAACTTCTTTCATGTCGTTGCCCTCCTATTTTTGGATTTGGATATCAAAATAATCCATAACAAGCTCACAAAACATCATATTTGCCCAAGAAAACCATTCTCTGGTGTAATTATTCGGGTTATTGACATCAAATCCTTCGTGCATCAGATTGGTACCGCCATCGCAAGCCACAAGCGTATTCAAGATCCGTTCTTTCTCAGCTTTGCTGGTCGTTGTCATTCCTTCCATCGCAAGCGCGATCGGCCAGATATATTCCGGTGGTGTGTGCGAACTCCCGATTCCTTTTGCATATTCCCCTTCATAAAAATAAGGATTTTCTTTGCTCGTAATCACTTTTCTTGTCGCTAGATATAGAGGATCATCCGCATCGCAATAGCCGAGGTACGGCGCTGATAAGAGATTGGGCACGTTGGAATCATCCATGATCTTGGCGCTACCTTTGCCGTCTACTTCATATGCGTAAATTTTTTCGCCAGTTTCAGACGTTGTCACGCCGTATGTTTTTATACCTTTTTCGATTTCATCACGGAGCTGTTTGATCTGTGCTGTTTTTTGTTCACTTGGTAAAATCGTCGTAAATATCTCTCTTAAATAATCCAAGACCACGATAGCAAACATATTACTTGGCACGAGATACCCGTAAATACAAGCATCGTCGCTCGGTCTAAAACCAGACCAAGTCATCCCTGTCCAAGCAACTTTACTACCGACCCCGTCTTCCACAAGCGTATCTTCTTTCCGATCTGTATCACGGACAAAACGGTATGGCGAGTTTTCATGATGTTGTTCTGTTTCCCATACCGCCAAGATCTTGTCGACCGCTTGTTCAAATGTAGCATTGAAATGACTTGTGTCGCCAGTTGCTTTATATAATAAGTAGCTAAGTTGAACGGGGTAGCAAAGTGAATCGATTTCATATTTGCGTTCCCATATTTCCGGAAGCTTCTCCGTATGATCCGTTTGATGTCCAGCTCCATTTGCTGTTTCATTGAAGGCGTTTGCATAAGGATCTAAACAAATAAACTGCATTTGCCGTTCCACTAGGCCAGCTATCATTTTCGCGATTTCTGCATCTTCTTTTGCTACCACAAGATACGGACGCACTTGCGCAGTGGAATCCCGCAGCCACATCGCCGGTATATCGCCTGTCAGTACAAAAGTTGTTTCGTCTGGCAACCGTTTTATGGTCGTTAATAAAGTATTTGCAAAACATGCGTTGAAATTTTTCGCCCAATCCGCATGTGCTGTTCCGCATTTTTCCGTAATTGTCTGCATGAAGTTTTTAACCGCTGTCGGCACTTCTTGATATGCCATTATCAACACTCCTCTAAATTTGATATATCATTTATACTCCACTACAGTATAATGAGGCTGACTCAAAATTGCAACCTTTAATTCTATTTTTGATTTTACAAGCTTGATATGCTATTATAAATTTGATATATCAATTATAGAAAAGGTGACGAAGCATGCCCAAAAAACCCATCTATCAGGAAATATACGATTTTTTAGCAAAAAAAATCTTAACTGGCGAACTAGCTGTCGGCGAGCAAGTCCCAACTGAGCAAAGCCTCGCGCAAAGTTTTCATACGAGCCGGATCACTTCTAAACGTGCGTTGACAGATTTAGAAAATAAAGGCTTAGTAGAACGCATCCAAGGAAAGGGCACGTTTGTAAAAGCCGCCGGAGAGCATGTGCCGCAGCAGCCACAAAAGAAAATCTTATTTTTATCTCCCTTCCCTAACCAGCATGATCTCGGCAATTTCACCGCCGGAATGTTGCCTTATTTGACCTCTCAGGGCTATCAGCTCCATATTCAAGATGATACTTATTTGACGCAGCCTAATTTTTTTGAATTGATCGGTCAATATGACGGCATGATCTATTATCCGCTGTTCAGCAATTCCAATTTAGCCATTTTATATCAATTGGCTTATCAAAAATTCCCGATCGTTCTGCTGGATAAAAAAGTGGAGGAGCTGGATCTACCATTAGTTACAGCGGACAATTTCGGCGGTGTTTATACAGCAACTAAAAGACTTTTGCAGACGCATGAACGCATTGCCTTTTTACATCATACGCCGCTAGGTCAGATATCCACTGTACGCCAGCGTTATCTCGGTTATTTGCAAGCGCTTCTTGAAGCGGGACAATCCTTCCAAACAGCACCGAATACAGATGCGAGCCAAGATGATGCTGCTCTATTGCAGTCTTATTTAGACAGTGGTGTCAGTGCAGTCATCGCAGAAAACGATCTTGTGGCTATCCATTTTATGAAAGTAGCGAAACAAGCAGGAATCAACATTCCGGAACAGCTTTCCATTGTTGGCTTTGATAATATCCAAGCCGCGAGTTTGGTAGAACCGGCGCTTAGCACGATCTCGCAGGACTTTCTAGCAATGGGAGAAGCCGCAGCAAATATGCTTTTGCAAGTCATCGCTAAGAAAGAACCCGCAAATGTCGAAGTACCCGTCCAATGGATCGAACGGGAGTCCCATTATTAAAATGCAGGAGTGATAACAATGAAAGCCATACAAATCGATACACGTCAGGGTACTGCCAATTCCGCTACTTATTCCAATGGAAATACACTACCTTATACCGGCGTTCCCTGGGGAATGAATTATTTTGTCGCCCAAACCACCAACGAAAAAGGAAGCTGGTTTTTTCATCCGCAAGATCATACTTTTCAAGGCTTTCGGCTGACTCACCAGCCGAGTCCATGGATGGGCGATTTTTCACAGCTACTTTTAACACCGCTTACAGGAGAGATCCAGCAGCATACGCTTTACGGCATTCAAAGTTCCTATCGTCCGGAAGAAGCTGCATTTAATCCGCACTATTTAAAAATCAAACAGCTCCGTTATCAGATTACAAGTGAATTAGTTCCCAGTACATATGGCGCAAAGTTAAAAATCCATTATGCTAAGAATGATTTGCATAGTCTTTTATTTTCTGCACCAGCTGAAAGCGCGATCGCCGTAGATTTTGACACCAATATTGTCACTGGTTATGTAAAAAACTTTGCTGATTGTGTGGATAAAAATTTTAAAATGTATTTTGCATTTACAGCGGATCAGATTTTTTCTCCGGCAGAAACTGGTTTTTTTGAAGGGGAAATAAGAAAAGCGGCTGATCATAATCAAGCGGATGACCAACTTTTTCAGCTCGCTTTCCGTGACTTTTCCAGCGGGACAGCGGTGGTCACGATCGCTACCAGTTTTATCAGTCCAGAACAAGCTCAACTTAATTTACAGCGGGAACTGACGGACGACTTTTACACGACAAAAGAAAAAGCAGAAACCGCTTGGAATGATTACTTAGGAAAGATCAACATAACGGATCGCGATAGCAAAAAAGTAAGCACGTTTTATCACTGCCTGTACCGAACTGGTCTTTTTCCGCAGCGTTTTTATGAATATGATGCGTTGGAGCAGCCAATTCATTACAATACAACGGCTAAGCGAGTAGAAAAAGGGATCTTATATACCAATAATGGCTTCTGGGATACCTATAAAACGGTCTTTCCGCTTTATTCCCTCTTGGTTCCGGAATTATACGCAGAAATGTTGGAAGGCTTCTTGAATAGCTATCGTGAAAGCGGCTATCTACCGAAGTGGCTCTCTCCTGATGAGCGCGGCATAATGCCGGGGACACTGATCGATGCAGTTATTGCAGATGCAGCGGTAAAAAACATTGGTGCTGAACTGATGCCGGACTTTTTGAAAGCAATGGAATATACGGCGTCTACTCCTTCCGCGAATGGCAATTACGGACGGCAAGGCGGCAAGGATTATGAACGTTTGGGTTACGTGCCACTAAGTTATCATGAAAGCGTCAACCACACGCTTGATTATGCGTATAGCGATTTCTGTATCTCTGTTGTGGCGGGGTATCTGGGATTGCCTGATAAAGCGAAAAAATACCGCGATCGCTCCCGCAATTACCAGCAGCTATTCAGCAAAGCAGATGGCTTTATGCGCGCAAAAGATGAAAACGGCCAATTCCGCACCCCCTTCAATCCTTTCGCTTGGGGCGGGGATTATGCAGAAGGTAGCGCTTGGCAAAGTAGTTTTGCTGTTTTCCACGATTTTGCCGGGCTGATCGAACAATTCGGCGGAGAAAATGCCTTCTTAGCTCGCTTGACGGAACTGGCAAATACGCCTCCTACTTTCGATGTCACTGGCTATCCTTATGAGATACACGAAATGAGTGAGATGGCAATGATCGACTTTGGCCAGATCGCGCTTTCCAATCAGCCAAGTTTCCACATCCCTTATCTGTTTACTTATGCAAAACGTCCTGATTTGACTCAATTATTAGTCAAACAGGCATGCAGTCGATTTTTTGATGATTCCTTTACCGGTTTCCCAGGCGACGAGGATAACGGCAGTATGGCAGGCTGGTATGTTTGGAGCACACTTGGTTTATATCCGGTAACGCCTGGCAGCGGCGAATATGTTTTGGGGATCCCTGCTTTTGATGAAGTAGTCATTACTCTGCCAACTGGGAAAATCGTGCGGATCTCTAGTCACAATAATACCGTCCAACATCAGTTTGTTGTAGGACTGAAATGGAATGGAGAAGTGTTTAAAAAGCTTGCGATCTCGCATCAGGAATTGGTTTGCGGGGCAGAGCTGGAGTTCGAATTGGGCCTCGTACCGCCACTTGGTGTTTACGACACAGCTATACCGCCTTTTTCAATTTAACGAGAATAGAAAAAAATCGCATGGAAATACCATTTGTAAATGGTTTTCCTGCGATTTTTTTCTTAGGAATCCAATTGATCACTCCACGTTTTGAACTGTTCAAAATAAACGTCATACTGTTTTGACCGCTCGTTATCAGGAAAATAACTTCGCTTCACACGATTATATTTTTCAAGTACGCTTTTCGCATCCAGCCGCGACTCGCTAAGTACTGCACAGATCATAGCGCCAAAAGCCGGGCCTTCATCTAGTTCGAGGACTTCGATCTCAGAGCCGAAAACATCTGCGAACATTTGCAGCCAAAACGGATTTTTGACCACACCGCCGATGATGCGGAATTTAGGTAAAGCTGGTGTTTCCATATTTAAAAAGACATTTTTCAAAGAAAAAGCAATGCCTTCTAAAACAGAGCGAATCAGGTCTGCTCGTTTGTGGTGCGCTTTTAAATTAGTGAAAGAAGCAGATAGATCGGCATTATAATAAGGGCTCCGTTCACCAAACAAGTAGGGAACGAAGATAACACCGTTGCTTCCGATCGGGCTTTCTTCCGCTGTTTTTGTAAAAGTTTCAAAGCTTTCGGTGGGAGCCATGATTTGTTTCAGCCAATCGAGCGAATAGCCTGCTGAGAGCGTCACGCCCATTTTATAATTCATACCTTCTAACGCAGAATGAAAATAATGGAAACGCCCGTCTACTTGGGTATGCGTTTCGGTATCATAAAAGAGTACCACGCCGGAAGTTCCCACAGAAATCAATCCCTGCTGATCAAAGTCTGCGATCGTTCCCAACGCACCGCAAGCATTGTCAGCCCCACCCATAATGATGCGAATATCATTTGCAAGCTTAAATTTTTGCTTTAACGCGGCTTTCAGATTTCCCGCTACTGCGGTCGACGGAATCACATCCGGACATTTTTCGATTGGTATCTCCCACTGCTGTAGTAAATTTTTGTCCCATTCGCCTGCTTCGAGATCGTATAAAATCGTTCCCGCTGCATCAGATGGTTCGGTATGTAGCTTTCCAGTGAGATAATAGACCAAATAATCTTTGGGCAGCACAAACTTCCACGTTTTATCCCAAAGCTCTGGTTCATGTTTCTGTACCCAACGGATCTTGGGTAGTGTAAATCCTTCGAGGGCGATGTTTTTTTCATGTTTCAATAAATGCGCCTTCGCTTGCTCGTTCAATTCGCGGACTTCCGCAGTGGTTCGCGTATCGTTCCATAAGATCGCATTGCGAAGGGGCTTTCCGTCGTTATCTAGTAGGACGAGTGAGTGCATTTGTCCTGAAAAGCTGATTGCTCGGATACTGCTTTTTAGATCAGAATATTTATCCAGCAGTTTTGCAAAAACAGTTTCAAATGCGTCTATCCATAATTGCGGGTCCTGCTCGCTGTATCCAGTATGTTCGGAAACGATGGTGTAAGCACTGCTCTCACTTCCCAGTATACCTCCCTTTTCATCGCCCACAATGATTTTCAGCGAGCTGCTGCCTAAATCGACCCCTAAATAATAGTTCATTCCTTTCCCTCCTATATCAACTCATAATCTGTAAACGCAGTATAATGCTGCCTAAGTTTGTCGGCTGATCCACTCTGCAGATAATTCGGCAGACGCTGCATTTCAAAAGTGATGCCGCCGAATTTACGAATGTTTTCTTGGTTTGGCTCTGCTACTTTATTCAGTGTGTAGATCACAGCTGCTTCTTGATTTGTCCGGATCTTCAGTTGATTCTTCCGATCAGCGGACTGCAAAATGATTCGAGGTAGCGTTTCGCTTTTTTTCGGAAAATAGTACGCCAGATCAATACCTCCCGCACATATCTCAGAGAGTTCTGTGCCGATTTGAAGTGCTTCTCCCACCTGTTTCCTCGTTCTGAAATCAAATGCTTGATAAAGCGGATCATCCAAATCAGCCAATTCTCCTGTCGGGACACATTGCTCATCGATGAGCTGCAACTTTGCGTCTTCGGTTTGCAGCCAATGTGTTTCTATAGTCGCAGCTGTTTCTTGATTTAAATTGAAATACATATGGTTGGTCAAATTAAAAACGGTAGGCTCAGCGGCGTATCCGCTAATCTCTATTATAAAATGATTCGCCTGCAATTTATAAATGATTTGAATCGAAGCAGGCTCATAATCAGAAAAATCATCTTGATAAGTGAGTGAATACCGATCTGTGTCGATTCTTTCAACTTGCCATTTTACTTGATGCAAGCCATGTTTGCCGCCGTGCAAATGAATACCGCCTTCATTCTGATCTAGCGTCACGAGATCTCCAACTGCATTTCGATAAAACGGCGGGAATGTCCGCCCAGCGTTTCGACCGATCATAGCACCGAAAAAATGAGGATTTTGCACATATTTTTCTATATCCGTATAATGAAGCACATAATTTGTATTGGTCTTCCGATTGATCAATTTGGTGATGATTCCGCCATGATCCAAAAATTCCAAGTGGATCGCATCATTTTCCAGTGTATAAGTATGCAATGATTTTCCTCCTTTAAAAAAGAGAGACAAGGCGCACCTTGTCTCAAACTCTTACAATATTGGGGTCCGTAAAGACATCGCTCTCATCGTCGCTCGGAGAAGAAAATTCTGAGATGACTGCCCCTTCTGCACCTGCTTGAAACCAATGTTTGATATTTGGATCGATCGTGTATTGATCGCCAGGATATAAAATGATTTCATGTCTGACAGTATAATAAGCATCTTTTCCTGGCGGTATCTCGCTGGCGATCCCGCCTTCTGGCTCAGGGCCTTCCACATATAAGTAGACGCTCCCTTTTCTGCAACGGAATGTTTCCTGCTTCCCGGGAATATCTCCTTTTGGAGGGTGCCGGTGTTCTGGACATGTTTGTTTCGGCAAAAGTACCATCTCTTTGGCACAATAGCGGTCGTTATTGATATAGACAATCAAGTTAAGTGCTTCTGTTTCGATATTATCAAGCCCAAAATCGGCAAAATCGATACGGTTTAATTCTGATTCCGTCAATGCAATCCCGGAGTCCAAGAATGCTTTTTTGACGCGTGCTTCATAGTCTTTCATCATTGATCCTCCAATCAGCTGATTTTCATATCGTCCCATGAGATATCGTCTTCTTCTTTTTCTTCCACAATAACTTCTGCATTCGGGTCAACACGTTTTTTCAAGATCAAGATCGATACAGCGGTCGCAAGCGAGCCAATCAGTAGCGCTGCCAAAAATGCCCACGGGTGAGTCATCGTCGGAATAGCAAACATTCCTGATGCCGGGATGTGACTGTCTGCGCCCCATAACATGCTGAGCCCGCCGCCAATCGCGCCGCCGATACCTGTGGCAATGACATTTCGTAACAAGTCATTCAATACGATCGGGAAACAACCTTCTGTAATCTGGCAGATCCCCATTGGAAAAGCGGTCTTCAATGTTTCTATCTCCTGACGATTAAAAATATTCTTGCGGATGACTTTCCCGATAAAATAAGCCATTGTAAGCCCAAAAGGTGTTACCATCGATGCTAATATCAATACGGTGATCGGTTCATAGATCCCTTCGGAAAACATGGCAAACACAAATGCGAAAACAACTTTATTGATCGCGCCGCCATAGTCGATTGAAGATAAGATCCCGATGATCGCTCCGTAAACGAAGAGCGAAGAAGTATTCAAGCCGCCTAAGTAGTCAGTGATCAAACCGGTAAACCAGTTGATTGGCGTCCCGATAATGTAATACATGACCAGTCCGGCGATAAAAGAACTTAGGAATGGAATGACAAGTGTCGGCATCAGCCCTTGCATCCAGCTAGGTACTTTAATGAAAGCTGTAATAAGTAAAACCACAATACCAGCAATATATCCGCCGACTAACCCGCCTAGAAAACCTGCGCCAATACCGTTCGCAACCATCCCGACGATCAAGCCTGGTGCAATACCCGGCTTATCCGAAATGGAGTAGGCAATCGCTGTGGATACGATCATCGGCAAAAGTCCAAGGCCGTAGCCACCCATGGTGGTCATTGCATCCGCAAAAGAAAAACCTTCTTTGAATTTTTCGATCGTTTCGCCGCCTAGCATATTTCCGATTGCAAGCAAAAAACCTGAAGCTACTACAATGGGCAAAAAGAATGAGATCGCTGTCATTAAATGCTTTTTAAAACCTATGTTTTTGAGTGCTTCCATCAAACTTACCTCCTACTTTTTATACTTTCAGCTCTTCTAATTTTTCGATCAGCTTGGTTGGGGATTTTACAACAAGTCCAGTTGGTACTTCCACGATCTTTTTACCTAAAAAGCGTTCTCTGCCGCCAATCTTGATATCCGCTGCGATCACCACGACATCTGCTTCGCGGATCTCTTGGTCCGTCAAGGGATCTTGTGTCCCCGACAGACCTTGTGTTTCGATTGCTACTTCATGACCTCTGCTTGTACCTGCTTTGATCAATTTTTCTTTCGCGATATAAGTGTGGGCGATACCCGCAGTACAAGCTGCGATTCCTACGATTTTCATCAACAAACACTCCTTTGCGATTTAGTAATACTTCACTTTATCATTCGACTTGAATAAATGGATCTTTTCAAGTGCTACTTTTTTCGTTTCTTCCATACACGCTGGGAATAAGACATTTGGCTCGCGGATCTCGCTGTTCCCGCCATTTAAAACTTCCCGTAATTTATTCGCGAATACGATTTTGATATCGCTTGAGATATTGATCTTGTTGATCCCCATCGTTACAGCCGTGCGGATCTCATCGTCTGGATTACTAGAACCGCCATGCAATACAAGCGGAATGTCTACGCGACCGGCAATATCTTCTAAAATATCAAGTCGCAGTTTCGGATCAAGATTTTTCGGATAGATCCCATGAGCTGTTCCGATCGCCACAGCTAAACTATCTACGTCTGTTTGCTCGATAAAGTCTTTCGCAACTTCTGGATCTGTATAAATGACCTCGGTCACGCCGCCTTCAACAGTATTCCCAGTGTCGCCGATCGTTCCAAGTTCTGCCTCTACCGATACTCCGACCGGATGCGCCGCTGCTACGACTTTTTTTGTGATAGCAATATTTTCTTCAAATGATAAGTGAGAAGCGTCGATCATAACAGATGTAAATCCTAATTGAATGGCATGAATCACTTGTTCATAGCTAGCACCGTGGTCTAAATGGATACAAACAGGTACCTTGCTGTGGTTGCCTAAGAATTTGACTTGGTCGACAAAACTGTCTGTCAGAAAACTCAATTCATCTGGATGGATCGCGATCATAACGGGAGACTGCGCCTCTTCGCAAGCTTCCATCACCGCATTTAAAAGTTGTCCTGAACCTGCATTGAAAGCCGGCACCGCGAATCCATGTTCATTTGCTACTCCCAAAATTTCTTTTCCGCTTACTAACATTATTATCTCTCCTTTAAGATTTAGTGATCAATCTATACAAACCATCTATCGTCTGAACTTTTTTCAAGTTCTCGATAAATGTTTCGTCCGCTAATAGAATGGCGATTTTCTGCAGCAATAAAATGTGCGTCGTATTTGCGTCTGTATCTCTTACTGCGAAAAGAATAACAACACTGACACCACCTCCATCCAGTGTTTCCCATTCGATCTCACGCTTCAGTGTGGCAATGGCAACGGTCGTTTCCAGCACTGCTTCTGATTTCCCATGCGGGATCGCAATCCCTTCGCCGATTCCCGTTTCGCCTTCTGTTTCGCGTAAATAAACGTCGTCAAGAAACATTTTTTTATTTGAGATATAGCCTTCCTGCTCCAGCAGATCCCCTAATTCTTCTAAGATCTCTGCTTTGCTGTTGGCTTCTGAATTGATACGCAGTAGATTTTTATGGACGATTTTTTCTAATTCAAGTACTTCCATTTAATTCATCTCCTTAAAAAAGTAATTGATCGTTTGGATATCTTTTTCTGTAAGCAGCGGTCCAATATTGAGAACTGGGATCTTGCCGATCTGCATCGGTACTCGGATCGTAGAAAAAATCAAATCGATATTTTCGTTGATAAAATCCAAGTTTTTCCTGGCTTGGCGCTGGCTCATGGTCGCGACGATATTCAAGTCGGGAAAGCGCTGCTGGACTCTTATTTTGAGAAGTTCTGAGGTTCCGACTCCTGTGGAACAAATCAACAAGAGGTTTTTCTGTTCCTTTTGTTTGATCTTGTATTTTTCAAAGTAAAGGGTGATGTAGCCCGTTTCGGCATTGTTGATTTTTTTCTCGAATGCTAGTTCTTTATTTATTTCATTAGATGCCGCTTTTACTTTTAAATAGGTGTCGCGGTATTCAGAGATCACTTCATCCAACATATTGTTTTCGATCCCGATCCCAAGCCGTAATCGGCTGAGCATGGGTAAAACATGCTGATAGAGGTCTTCATAAAGTGATCTTTGCGAAGGTAGCAGACTGATATCACTGATGCCGAAAAATCGAGTAATGTAAGTTGTCGTGATCTCTTCGGCAAGTTTCTTATCGATATGGCTGCTTTCACGTTTTTGGATATTGATAGAATAGACATTTTGAAATAGGAAATACGTTTCCAGCTCGTTTAAAGCAACGCCAACGTATTCTGTGACATTTTTGACGATTTTTTCTGCCACTTCCTTAATATCTGAATTGGCTTCCATCAAAAGCCGTTCATCGTTTTCGAGCGGTTCCTGACTTTCCAAGTAGCGCACTTTGCCATCACGGTAGCGTTTGATCAGCATGAAAATGTGTGTGTAAAGGGCGACGTCATAAGGATAGTTGATGTATTCACCGATTTTTTCTTCGATCAGGGCGATCTGACTGTCGATAAAGTATTTATCGAGATTGTTGATCTCGACGTTGATTTCGCCCAAACTATTGTTTTTGTTGATTTCCAGCAATAAACTATTGATCGCTTTACGAATATTCGTTTCTTTTCCGCTCAGCCAGATAAAATCCTGATCATAGTGTAGATTCAATTCAAAACGGCTGACGATCGCACCGATCTTTTTCATTTTTCGAACTCGTGAACTCTCGCTCAAGTATTCATAATTAGGTAAACTTCTACGCACCGTTTTTTTCGGATGTTTAAAAAGTAGTGTCAGTACTTCATCAAATAAGTCATTTTCCTCTTTTATCGGAACAACAGAGTAAATATCTTTATTGAGAAAAAAGTTATTCAGTTTGTATCCCTTTCCTGCTTCTGAATCTACGAGTGGGACGTGGTAATCTTTTAAAGAGATCTCGTTGATCCGCTTGACGATCCGGTAGATCGTCTTCGAGGAAACATATAATTCTTTTGATAGGTATTTCGCAGAAACAAATTCTTCAAAGTTTAGATGATTGAGTAAAAGATTTTCTTTAGAACTGAATATCATGTCCCTCACCTCTTGACCTTATTATATCGTTATTGTATTCGCTTACATTTCAGTTTATGTCTATAGTTACGGACAATCTGATCCTATCTCCGCATCCAATCACTCCTTTTCTTATTTATTAAGTAAAAAAAGAAACTAGCATTGGATCTGCTAGTTCTTTCTTTAATATTCGCTCATAAGCGTGAGAAAAGCTACTTATAAAGCTTTTTTATTTTCTAAAATCGTTACTTCTGTTCGGGCAAGTTCTTGATTGTGATTGTTTTTCCCAACGACTGCTACCTTACTGTTTGCAGAAATACCGAGTCCTTTGACATAATAACGAAACTCGCCGCTTGCCGGAATCGTAGTAAAGGATTTTCCGTCTACCTCAACAGTCACTTTCTTGACGTCACCTGTCGCTATACCGGTTATATAAGATTCCCCCACTGTAAAAGCATTTGTTTCCACGGTGCCGCTCTGTGCTTGGATCTCCACCGGGGCAGAGGTGATTATTCGGTTTAATTTGTCTCTGCCGATAAGTTTCACTTGTTGATCCGTGGTGTTGATCTTGTTACCGATATAATAGCGGAACTCCCCATTCGTAACGGAGATCGTAGCATAGACCTGCGAATCGATCTGGACGGTCACCTTTTGGACATCGCCGCTTATATGACCAGTCAAATAACTGTCCCCCATTTTGTAGACATCTGGTGTGATAGTGCCGGCTGTTTCACTTAAGACAAGCGGCTTACGGTCCAGCTCTTTTCCATAACGGTTAAGTCCGACTACTGTTACTTGTTGTTTTTTGCTTTGAATCAGATTGGATGTATAGTAATGGATCTTACCGTTTTTCACGGGAACGGTTGTCATTTTTTTGCCGTCTACTTCCACGTATGCCTTTGTGATCGAAGCGGTAGCTGTCCCTTCGATATAACTGCCGGAGCCGATTTTGAACGGCTGTAGCTGCAATATTCCTGCATCTTCTGCCAGCGATAGTTTCGTACGATCCAGTTCTTCTCCATCAGCACCATAGCCAATCACTTCTATATCTTGCTTTTGCGAAGTGATCTTGTTGCCGGCATAATACTTGTAAGTCCCGTTACTTACAGAAATGGCTTTTTGTTTGATGCCGTCGATTTGGATGGCGACTTTACGAATGACTCCTTTATACGTTCCTTGGATGTAGCTGTCTTTATCTATGGTAAAGGTTGTCGCGGTAATAATACTTTTTAATTTTACAGGTACTTGAACGCGGTCTAACTCTTTGCCATGCCGATCATAGGCGACTACCCAAACATCTTGGTCTGGAGAAGTGATGTATTTTTCGGCCGGATACTCAAAATCGCCATTCACTTTCATAAATGGTGTAAATTTACGATTCACGATCAGACAGATTTGATAAATATCCCCTTCTGCGGTTCCTGTTACGGAGCTGTCTTTATTGATAGTGTAAAGATTTGCCGACAGTTTGCCTGCTGCATCTTTAATATAACGGAAGGTCATTTCTTTATCCGTCTTCCCCATCACACCTTGCGGAGAATCCGTGACAGATTGGAAAACGAATTGATCGATCTCGTATTCCGGAACACTGTAGCTTTCTCCTTCTTTCAGTTCGACCGTATAATCATCGTGTAGTTTTGCTCCGGTATCTTTATCGATATAGTGGGCAGTTAGTTTGTGTGTTTGGATTTGTTTTTTATAATAGATGGTTATCTCTTTGTCTGCATCAGCAATCGTTCCTGTAAGTAAAGATGGCTCTGATTCTAATTTGTAACCATCCACCGTGATAGCAGGGATCGTATAGGTGGCCCCTGTTATCCCCGTTGTGACGTAATCTGCATGTAGCTTATTTCCTGTATCGGCATCTAAATAATGAGCTGTTACATGATACTCGGCTTGTTTTTTATACATCAGTTGGATGATCGTATCACTAGTCAGTTTTCCAGTCAATGGAGCTGATGTCGCTTCTAACTCATATCCCGGAACATCAGCCGGTATTTGGTATGTTTCGTCTGCTGCTATTTCTGTTGTATAATCAGCTTTGATTTTCCCGCCAGTATCCTGATCGACATATTCTGCTGTAAGCTGAAACCCTCCAGCTGCGTGTACTTGATAGCTTGAAAACTGGCTCGTCCCCGTTATCAGCAGTACCATGATCACCAAACTAGTTATGAACTTTTGCATGTATTCCTTCTCTCCCTCTCTCACTTGATCCCTATTGCTTTATACGTCACGATATATGTAGCCTCCGCTACAGCTGTAAAATAATCCGTACGATACATTTCTCTCCCTTGGATAAGGTCGATCATCAGTTCATTCATCAAATTATTATGCCCTTTGATCAACGGACTGTGCGCTTCGGGCGTCGGCATGATCATCAGATGGTTGTTGATCCCATATTTTTCTGTTAACACGCGGCGGAACTGCGAAATGGCTTGGAAACCATAATCGCGTACTCCTGTGAAAAAATGAAACTGGACATTTTTCTTTTTTTCTTCTAAATGTGCAAATGGCTGTTCCGTCTTAAAAAATCGCATCACCTGCGCCTCAAAGTCTGGATCCCCTCCAAAAAACAGCTTTTTCCCACTATCTCCAAATGGATGAACGGAGATCGTCAAATCGGGAACTAAGCAGAAAACATCATCGATATAAGGATTGGTAAGTCCCAACGTCACTGCACCAGCGCCGCCTTTGGAACTTCCGATCAGAATTACTCGTGTATATCCATGCTGCTGGATCATTTTGGTCAGATGCTGACTGATCTCCTCATAAATAAACCTTCCATTATCAAATAAATACCAGCCATATAGCCCCGAATAGTAGTCTTCCAGATAAAAGAAATCGGCTGGCAATCCTCTTTGCGAAAGTTTCATAAAGTGATAGTATTGATGCACCTTTTTGACTGCTTCTGCCGGTATCGATCCAGCAGATACTTTGTCTGCGTAGTCCTGATTTATTTTTGTAAACGCGCCTTGCATGACAACAACTAATGTACTTGATCCATTTTGGATATGTTTGCCTTCAAATCGTATACTCATTATTTTCCTCCTTTCCTAAAAATGCAGATTTTCTTGGATGATCGTGAGGATTTGATGTAGCGAAAATCCATTCATCCTAACAGCGCTGTATCCAATGATCAGAAGAAAGACACTCACATAAAAAAACTGCGAGAGCATGGCTCTTTTCGTTCTTACCCCAAATGTCAACCATTGATCATCCATACGCTGGGCTGCCATTTGTTGGAGTTGGTATGCTTTGCGCTCATCCAAACTCCATTTATTGAATTGATGGACAAACTTGCTGTACTCAAGGCATACCGATTCGCTCTCGCCATATGCCTTTAAAGTGCCGTAATGGAGCCAAGCTGTTTTGTCGCACATTTCTTTTATTTGACTGATGGAATGGCTCACGAAGAAGATCGTCTTGCCTGCTTGTTTGAATGTAGCGATCTTCCGTAGACATTTCTCATAGAAAGTCTGATCTCCAACTGCAAGCGCTTCGTCGATGATCAATATATCGGGATCGATCTGCACCGCTATGCCAAATCCCAACTTTGCCTTCATACCGCTGGAATATTGTTTGATAGGTTGATCTATAAAAGCATGCAGCTCTGTGAAAGTAATAATGTCTTCGAGATGCTGTTCGATCTCTTTCTTTTTATAACCCATTAAAAGCATTTTCAGATAAATATTTTCACGCCCTGTTAAATTAGGTTTCAGCCCCGCTCCGATAGCGAGTAACGATACCACTCCTTCGCGTGTGATCGTTCCTTCTGTCGGCTGTGTCAACCCGGCGATCAGATTGGAGAGCGTTGATTTCCCAGAGCCGTTCAGTCCGATCAGCCCTACTGTTTCTCCCTTTCCGACCTCAAATGAAATATCTTCTAATGCTTGAAAAACAGGATAACGTTTCTTACGGAAAGGATTTCGCAGCCAGTATTCTGCTTTTTTCTTTTCTAAACTGAACCGCTTGCTTACTTTCTCGATTTTCACTGCTACTTCCATTTGAACTGCTCCTTTACATATACTCGATAAAATAATTTTTATAGGCCTTATGAACTTGTGCGCCAATAAACAAAATCAGCCCTGTTACTCCCCAAAAATAAAGCAGCCACCACGGATCTTGCCAAAACCAGCCACGGTCCAAAAAGGCATCGCGGAACCCTTCAATCAAATACACGAATGGATTCAGCCGTAGAAGCTCGGTGATCAAAGAATGCGGTTTTTCCGAAATATCGATAACGGCACCAGAAATAAAGAACAACAGTCGCATCATAGAACTGATAATAAGCTGATAATCACGAAATACGACTGAAATCGCCGAATTCAACAAAGAAAAGGCAAATAACAACACGATCATAGCGATAAAATAGTAAAAAAACTGCAGCCACTGCCAGGTTGGATAATAGCCTTGGAGGATAAAGCAACCCAGAAAAATGCTGAGCATAGAGAAATAACTCGTCAGCCCTTTGACGATCGAGATAGAAGGAAGGATGCTGATCGGAAAATTGGTTTTCATAATCGAACCTAAATTACTGTAGATCGCATTAGCTCCTGTTACGATGCTTGAACTGATATAAAACCACGGGATAACCCCCATCAGCATCCAATAGATATAAGGTACGTCAGAATCCAACATCGTCTTGCCATGAAGCCTGAGCCCGAAAACGATATAATAAATCGCAATTTGGATAGCCGGACTTAAAAATTCCCAAAACAGTCCCAAATAATGACTTTGATGCGCCGATTTTTTGTCGTATTTTGTTAACCGAATAATTGTATCAAGATGTTGCCATTGTTCCCGAGCAATGCGGTATACTTCTTTCATGTCTTCCTACTTCCTAACGAGCGCTTGGATTGTCCGCAATAAAAACGGAGCAAAATATAGGCCCGTATCACTATGATTTTCATAACTTTCCAAATCTAACTGGTAGGCAACTCCGCGTTTGTCCAAATGCTGCAGAAGCGGCGCCAGATGTTGTGGATAGTGAAAATCGCCTTCGCCAACGTGAAAATACATGTCCGGAAATTTCTCAGCGACTGCGACTTCATGCAAGATCAATTGATTCCAGAAGCGCTGACCTTGTTGCTGATTTTCGCCAAGCAGACGTTCATAGCGCTCTCGCATAGAAGGTGAGTTGGCACGTTTATTCAAGTAATCAGCGATGTATATCTGTGGTGCCCCGATAATCGCCTTACCGAAGTTATATTTCACACTATAATAAAGTGCCGCAGCGCCGCCTTTGCTTGATCCAGTCGCAATGATACGCTTGGCGGAGATATTGTATTGATTCGCTATTTTTGTGATCAGCGCGATCACTGCCCGCTCAAAATCATGTTCTCGATTAAAGCCTACATAATAGCAGAATTGCTCTTGATAGGAATCCAATAGAAATAATTTATGCACATTGACAGGCTCCAGCGTCCGGATATGATTATAGACAGGTGGCCCCCCTTGGAATTCGGTCGAATAAAGCCCCGAAAAGGATAGTAGCAGGGTATCTGACGCCCCCTCTGCCGGCTGGAAAAGATACTTCACCGGAACATCATTAAAGAAGATTTTTTCATCTGCCAGTGTCGTGGTGAGCAAAGCTTGATTTTTACAGTCGATGTTCAGTGTTTCTGTCAATTCATTGTAAATAATCGTATCGCCTTCTTTGACAAATAGCCGTAGCTGGTAAGCCCCGCTAAATAGTGGCTCTACCTGAATGGTCGTCACGGTCTCCAAGGGCTGATACCAGATTTTTTGGATTGCTTTACCGTCTTGATAGATATAGTATGCGTAGGTCAAGTTCTCGATTTTCTTCGCCGGAACGCTAAAAATCAGTTTTAATTTTCCGTGACTGTATTTCATCGGCATGCGATTAAGTTTGATTTTCATGATTTTATCACCTGTTTTCCTCTTAACAAGTACGTATGCCGATCGACTTCAATCAATTGCTTTTCTCCTGCATACTGCTTGCTCCGTGTCATATTTTTTAAAACATTATAGATAAATGCCGTATATTGATTGACTAATTGGGTGTGCCGGTCCTCTGCATCGTTGACAACAAGATGCGAATCGACTCCATGCTCTTTCAAGAATTGATGATACTTTACCAGAGGCGCATATTGGATATCGTTTGTCCCTGTATAGAGATAAATGGCTGCCTTACTTTTCCGATTTGTGATCGCCTCTTTAAAAAAGAACTGATTGACTTGTTCGGAAAAATGCGGATCTGATCCTAGAAATAGATGTTTTTCATTTGGACATAGTACTTGCAGATAATCAGCCACATATATTTGAGGAACTAACGAAAACACATGTGTGATAAGTGGATTGATCAATCCATAAAGAAGCGCACCCGTCCCGCCTTTGCTTGAACCAAAAGCGATCACTTTTTCATACTGATATTTCTGGATCAGGCTTGTCAGTTCTTGATTCAAAGCTTCGTGGACAAACTTGCCTCCATCGATAAAATACCAGCCATAACATTTCGAAAAATGATCTTGGATAAATAAGTAGTCTGCTTCCGGAAAATTTGTCGCAAATTTCATCCAGGTATAGCGAGCATGCAGTTTTGCCACCTCGTGCTGTGCCATCGTGTCTGCATAAATAGCTGGAATGGCATCATTAAGAGGTTTTGCCGCATTTTGGAAAACGATTATCAATGTTTTATTTCCATTTTGAATATGTTTACCATGTAACATAGCTAATTCTCCTCTGCTCAAAAATCTGCCACGATCGTACGTTGCACGGCATCGCTCGTTTGGGTCACGACTTCATTGGTTTGTTCCTTCTTCACAAAAACTTTCACTCGATAGCTTCCTGCCTCTGTGATCGGTAATTCGTAAGTGTTGTAAGGTGTGTATTTTGATTTAAAAACAGCTTCTTCTTTTCCAGCTTTGTACACATAAAAAGCGTAGGTAAAGGCTTCTTTTGTCTTTTGCTTAGTGAGCTGGCATTTCATTTGTAATTTATCTCCTACTAAAAATAATTGGACCTCTTTGATAAGCGGATTGCTTTTTTTCATTTTACTTTTCATCCTTTTTTTCATTTGTCTGGCCTCTTTCTTAGCTTGTAAATAATTGTGTAATGAGTGTTTCGATTTGTTTAACAATGCTTTGTTTATCAAATTTTTCTTTCGCATAATCTTTAAGTGCTTGCGCTTCCTTCCTTCCACGGTCGTGTGTGGCAATATAATCCGCCATTGCATCAATATTTGGGTGTATATAGGCTGCTGGATAAATAGTATCTGCCCCTTTCCAATCACGGATAACTGGGAAACTACCGCTGGCGATACCTTCTGAGACCGCTACATGAGAACCTTCATAGTCGCTGACGGATAAGAAATAACCGATTTTGCGCAGCCAGTCGTGCACATCATTACCGTGCTCGTCAAAAATAACATTTTCTTTCCACGGCGCTTTCTCGATTCGAGCAAATAATTGCTCATAATAGGTTCGCTCTGTCTCCCTCGCCATCAGCCAAGGAAGCTCCTGCGGCATTTTGCTTTTGACAAATAATTTATAGCGCGAGTCTTTTTCCCATAATTTTTCTAAGATGTCAACGGCCAGATCAAGCCGTTTGCGAGCTGGCAAAATACCGCAGATGCCCAAGTGGAATTCTGATCCGGACAGTTTTGCTGCATCTAGTTTTTCAGCATCGATCAAATTATCAAAATACATCATTTTGCTACGAGGAATTCCGAAAATACGGTGGAACTCTTCCAGCATATATGGTGTGATAACGATGATCTTATCGACTTTGTCGACATCCATTTGCTGTGGGAAGGCCAGATCTTTCTCTTGAAAGTGCATGCGGACAAGCAATTTTTGATTCTGCTGCTTATGTTTGGAATACCAGACCGCATTGCCGAGTCCCCACTCGCAAAAAACGATATCTGCCCACTTCACACATGCCTCGCTGTGCTTTTCATCATGTTTGCTATGGGAATCCCACTGGTCGATTTTCACTTCAAAAGCTGGATTTTGTTTGAAGTATGTCATGATCATCGCGGCAAATTTCAAATCATGACCGGCGAAAACGATTTTGATCGGCTCTTTTTTAAATGACCATAAAAAAGGTTTTAATCGCTCGTAGGCAGCTTGGAATGTAAATTGTTTGCTGGCAGCATAAATCTGTTTGGCTGCCTTTTTATACAGTGCCGGATCTTGCAGGATTGCGGTGGATTTCTGGATAAAATCTGCTTCTGTATCGACAAACAGTGGGTAATCGGCTCCCAGTATGGCTTCATGCATAACTGTCCTTCTTACTAAGGCCGGTTTGCCCAAACGGCCGTATTCCAATAATTTGCTGGAGAGTTCGACACTATCGTCATTATCAATATACTTGCTCCGCCAACTGATCCCAAGATCGGCTTCTTTGATCAGCTCTTGGCAATCTTCGCGCGGGATCGCACCGTGCCAAGTCAGTCCTTCTGTCGTTTTTAATGCTTGCACGATCGGTTCCCTTCGTTCTTTTGTCCGTAATACATCTTGGAATTTATCGCCGACGATCTGATAGGTGATCTCCGGATTGGTTTGGCGCATTTTTTGGACCGCAGAAAGGATTTCTTCGGTATACCAGTCGACATGGAATTTTCCGCTGTAGATCATACGATTATGCTGATTACGGAAACTTGGGATCTCAGGATTATCAGGTACCATCGGATAGAGGAGTTCGATTTTCCCGCCATCTACGCCAATCAATTTTTGGAAAGCTGCCTTCGTTTCTTTTGTCTGTAAAAACAGGTGATCAAACCGCTCGTAGACAGCTTGCAAATCTTTTCTTTCTTCCGGAGTCGAACGCTGATCATGCTTGAAGTCCGTCAAGTACGGCACCGTTTTAGCAGTGAGCACATCATCTTTCATGATCTCCCGTACTAAGGCAAATCCTCTGACAATGATCAGATCATATGGATGCTCTGTGTTTAAGCGCTTCATCAACTCCACTGCCTCTGCTACACTCAAACAGTGCCCTGCCTTATAAGGAACGCGGCCAAAATCTTGATGTGCTCTAATAAGCCGTAAATTCGGGATCTTGCTAAGTGCTCCAGTAAAACGCTGATTTTGATCCTCTGTTTTCAGCAGCAGATCCACTCGAACACTCGGATTCTGACTAAGCATGGTTCCCATCGAACTCAGCCAAACTGCTGAACCGTCCATCATATTAAAATTGATATCTCCATACAGTAATACTCGTAATTCTCTCATTATTGACACCTTTCACTTATAACCCAATATTTGCTTTGTCTGCCTCTGCTAAAGTTTGGCCATTCTCGATAAAATTGAATTTATCGGCACTGAAGAGCTGCGCCCCTTTTGCAAAATAAGCAGACAAGTCTTCCTTATTTATCCACGCTTTTAAACTGTCGTAAACTGTTCCTTCAAAGGGAAAGCTGGTACTCATGATCGATCGATCCGGCCATAAGCTTGTTACAAACTGGTATTCTACTTCTGCTTGCTTGCACACTAGCTTATTTTCCGTGGCTTCATAATAGCTTGCTTTTCCAATAAAATCGGCTTGTGTATATTTCGTAGCGATCATCAGGTCTTTGAGGTAATTTTCCCCATAATGATTCGCGGAATCGAAATAAGCCAGATACGAGCTTTCTGTAAACGTACGTAATTTCGTATAGTGCTTGGTATAATCTAAGATACAAATCTCGACCTGTTCGCTCGAGTAGCGATTGATCATCGTTTGTATTTCCGTTAAGTCATCTACCAAGAGAATCAGCTTTTTCGTCAAATAGGTTTGCCGTTCAAATTGTTCAATGGCAGCCTCGATATCCTTGGTGGTATCTACTTTGGCAATAACTGCAACAGAAGGCTCTTCGTCTGCGATCGTAACGCCCATGTTATCCAAGATAAATGCCATTCGTTTTTGATACGTATGTTTCTCATATACTTCCCGGATACCGAGCAGTGTTTTTTCTCGATAAGCCGTTTCATTCGTGCGCATCGCTGCTAATTGTTTCTGCAATTCCCGCGGATTCTGAGCGATCATCACGATATTCCCGAAGATCTCCTCGATTCCTTTCGAGTAACTGCTTAAAATCGGTGTTCCTGATGCCAGCCCCTCAAAGACGCGCCGTGAAAACATCGTGGGCGAATCAATGACGCTGTTGACATTCAAGATGTAGCGATAGCCTTTATAGGCCTTGGCAATGTCTTTATACGGCAAGCTACCGACGACATTTTCACGAAATTGTTTCGGAAAGAGAAATTCTTCTTCCGTCCGTTCAAAATTCCGGTCATAAATGACTAAACCATAATCTGCACTGATCGCCAGCATCTCATCCATTTTTTCGCGTCTCTCTATATGGCGGTTCGCATAATAAGAACCGGCAAAACAAACTTTGTCTTCTTTTGGGATACCTAATTGGATCGGATTATGCTGCGAAGGTTCTGCAGCAAAAGGCAAGGCAAAAACACGCTCGTGCTTGGCCTGTTTCTGATAATCCGGTATTTTATTTGCGTCCGTTGTATAAATATAATCAAAGCGTTTTGCGCTATCGATAAATTTTTCATAGTGGATCGGATCTTCTTTATTCCAAAAAACAGTGGGGATATCACGCTCTTGGCACCATGCTAATAATGCCTTCAATTCTTTCCGCTCATCATTGCTGTATTTACCGATCTTATATTGCCATGTATCACCATTTCCATGCCATGCTGACTCTACAAAAAGAAGATGCGGTCTGGCTTCGGTCAAGACTTCTTGCCAGTTATTCGGAGTGAACGTGATCAAATCGACGACCTTATCAAAACTAGTCATGGTAAATTCATCCAGGATACAGGCTACCCTCAGATCCTTGATCCGCTTTAGAGAATGCCAATCGTTTGGTATATCTTCATTTGCAGGAATGGAAGCATCTCGCTTTGATTGAAAAAATCTATTCACTTGTAAATGCTTGATTTTCGCCAGCCCTGCTCCAACAATTTTGAAAGCAAAACGCAGCGCCGTTGTTTCTTTGTCCAATGTAAGCTGGTGCTCCTTATTCATCTCTACAAAAGAGGTTTTTATTTTACGCGCAGCCGAATATTCTGCCACGGCTAATTTGATCGTTATTCCTTGTGATATTTCTGCTTCGCTTTGGATAATCAGCATTTCGCCCGGCAATACTTCTAATGGCTGTTTGGGTAGTCTTGAAAATGCGACATTCGTTTCTTTAAAAGAAGTATAATTCGCTTTCTCATTGGCATTGGCGAAAAAAAGTGAACCATCAGCGTCATAGGCGTGCAGCCCTTCCTCTCGAACATACCACCAATTTTCACTAGTACAAAATGCTTCTTTGGAAACTAGCTGCGGGTGGATTTCTCCAATGATCTCCGTTTCAAACTGATTGATTTCCTCATATAATGCATTTATTTGGTTGCGAAAAGTAGTTTTTTCCTTAGTTTCCAATATCTCCCAGTCCATTTCATTGTTTTTGTATTCGCCATTCGTGTATATTTTTCTTCTAATAGCGCGAAGGCCTTGGTTTTATCTGCTAATCGATCACGCAGCTTTTCCGCTTCCGCTTCTGCTTGCTGCTGATCGTGAAACAATCTGACAAGCGCTTGCTTCTGCTTTTCCAGCAACTCGAAGGTAGTTTGTTTATAGTTGCTTAATTCTGCTTGGGAATTTTGCAATTGTGTCAGCAGCTGTTCTTGGTCACGCAGTTTCTCATTAGCAAACTTGTTTCGGTCGTTCAATTGCTGATTTGCTTCCTTGCTTTTCTGCAAATTTGTTTCTAATTCGCGAATCCGCTGCTCCAGCCTATTGATTTCTGATTGGGCAGTCAGCTGTTCCGCTTTCATTCGTTCCTTTTCAGTACGCAGCATGATCTCCTGTTCCAAGTGTTGATGTGCTTCTTTCTCTTTTTCAAGCAGTTTTTGATGGATTTCCAGTAGTGCATTTTCAAACTCCTGCTGGTATTGATGTGCCGTTTGTTTAAGTTCTTTTTGCTCGCTGGTCAGCCAATCCGCATACACTACTTCCTGCTTTTTTTCTGTTTGCAGCTGTTTTCGTAAACGATCGTTCTCTGCTTCCAACCTCTGATTATCGAATAGCAGCGTATCTTCTTTCATTATTCACACCTCGTTACTTTTTCATAAATGGCTAAAAATCTCTTTTTTTCTTTTGTCCAATTATAGGATTCTCTTGCCCGTAAGGCATTATTGCGATAATGTTCTCGCAGCGTGGGACTATCTAGTAGATTATTGACGCCGGCTGCGATCGACTGGGGATCGTGCGAATCGACAACGATACCGGTATGTTCCTTTTCCACTACGCCTTTGATTTCCGGAAACTCGCAAGCAACGACGGGAATGCCGCTCATCATATATTCAAACAACTTATTAGATGAGGCAGAATAATGATTGAAGCATGTATTGTTCAATAGTTGAAATCCCAGATATGCTGCTCGTGTGTATGCCGGCAATTCTAAAACCGGTACTTTTGCAATAAACTTTATTCGGTCAGTCAAGCCCCTGCTTGCAACCATGCTTTGTAGATCGCTTTTTATTTTTCCATCTCCGATCAATACAACAACTCCGCGATGAAAAGCCGGTACTGCTTCGATCAGTTGTTTCAGCCCTCGCCCGGTTTGGATCCCGCCTTGATAAAGCAAGATCGGTTCATGCTTAGGGATATCCAATGCTTGATGGATGTCAGCGACGGTTGTTTCTTTATTTTCAAATGGATAATTGTGCACGACTTCTGGATAAAAATGGTAGCGTGCTTGAATATAGGCAGCGCGTGTGTGGTTCTCATGAATACAAATCGTCACATAACGGAGCAACCATCTTTCCAGATCTCCGTAAAAGCGGTGATTATAGCCAGAACGGCTCGTATTGATTTCATGCGAGTCAAACACCACTTTTTTTCGTTTGAATAATCGCCCGCATATCACTGCTTGCGGCAATGTGTTTAAATCATTAGCATGATAGATCGTCGTTTTTAAAAACAGACCATAACCGATCATTTTGACTATCAATACTAATTTTCGGACTAGATATTTTAGCTTTGTTGCATAAAGCAGTCCCAACAGCGATCCAATCACCAGTGTAGTGAGCGGAAAAAAGCGCATTGTACATGCAGCTATCAGTCCTAACAAGAAAACTTCCGACATCTTGGTTACCGTCGGCAAGCAAAATCTTACTCGATATACAACAAAGCCTTCGCGGAGTTGTTCCTTGCGTGGTTGCGCTCTCCCTCGAAGTGCTATCAAATTTACTATATAACCGGCTTCTGCCAGTGCAGTACATTCACGCAGTACTCTCGCGTCATGAGAAAATTCATTCCAGACGAACATCGTTACTTTATGCGTCATGATTTTCATCCTCATTGATTATTTGTTTTAGTGCAGCAAAATTTTTATGCCAATTATAGTGTTGCTTCGCATATTGTCTGCCACTTATCCCGATTGCTTCTCTTTTCTCTTTATTTACTGCCAACTCTTGCAGTTCATCCGCCAACTGATCCATGTCCCCACTATCTATAATGATGCCGGCGCCTACTTTGGTGATTATTTCTTTGGAATAGCCTCTAGCAAAACCAATAATTGGAAGTCCCATCCCCATGTAGTCAATCACTTTCCCAGGTAAGACTGATCCGAAAACCGGATGAGCATCCAGCCCAAGATAGGCGATATCGGCTTTTTGCAAGTGCCGTAAAACATGCGCTCTTGGTTCAGGGGGTGAGACATCGATATTGGTCAAATTTTTATCTCGGATCTGTTGTTTGATCTCTTGGTATTTAATTCCATAGCCAATCAGCCGGAATTTTATCTGCTGCTGTTCTTTGAAGCGTTCTGCCAGATTTACCAAATGGTAAATGTCTTGTGCGAGTCCCATATTACCAGCATAAATGATCGTAATGTCTTCATTTTTCTCTCTCTTCGTTTCTTGTAATTCTGCTTCTGTCAGCCCGTTTGGAAGGAACACGATTTTTTTCTGCATGCCCGTAATAGCCTGAATGTAAGGCATGAAACCTTCACTGTTGACAATAATCGTATCTGCACGTTTATAGATATGTTTTTCGATCGGCAGTGCCAATTTCATTAGAAAAAACGGGGCCCTGCCCTTCATCGCTTTTAAGGTTTCCGGCCATAGATCTCGGATGTCTACAATAAATTTGGCTTTATATCTGAATTTGGCAAACAATCCAACAAGTGGGATAGATAATGGTGGAGAAGTTACGAATACAACATCATATTTCTCTTTATCTTTCAATAGTTGGAAGATCAGCTTGATCAATACTTCTGCATATAAGAAGAATCGAAACAGCATGTGCTTTTCAAATCGTCCGGTTCTTGCTTTTACTCGCTGGATCGTTGCGTCTATTTCCAGATCTTCTCGAAATTCATTGCCTTGATATATCTCTCTAAGCGGATATTGCGGTTCTGTTGTCAGAACATGCAGGTCGAACTGCTTACTCAAGTGAATACAGATCTGTTTCATGCGGTTAGCTGCACTACCGATTTCGGGCGGAAAATTTTGGGTGATCACCAGTACTTTTTTCATCAACAACCTCCACTTGTGGGCACCTGCTCCTTAAATATGCAGCAATTCCTTTTCATTGGACTTCGAAATGTTTCCTAGGTCGTAATAGTTTTCCATTGTCTTGCAATTCGTTGCGATTGCTTTGGTGTCTAGAATCACCGCATTTTTAGCCAAATGAAAATCACTTGGTTCTAATGCTTTGAATTCACTATGATCCGTCAAGATCAGTACCACATCTGCTTGATCGACGGTTTGGTCCAGATTATTTTCTACAAACGGTGCTTTGACATGCGGATCAAATGCTTTTACTGAATAAGCGGGATTGCTTTCTAATGTTTGGTAGATATCTAAGGCCGGGCTTTCGCGAATATCATCGATATCCCCTTTATAAGTTAGCCCTAGTACCGCGATTTTTGCTTTTTCTTTATGTTTAGTCCATTGTTCTACCTTTTTGACAATGAATGTCGGCATCGTAGAATTGATCGCACGAGCAGTTTGGATCAATGGCGAGACACTTGGAGCCTCCGCGGCAATGAAATACGGATCGACCGCTAGACAATGTCCGCCAACGCCAGGTCCTGGTGTATGCAGATTGACACGCGGATGCTTATTTGCCATCTCAATGACATGCAGGGCATTGATATCGAGTTCATCACAAACTTTTACCAATTCATTCGCCAAGGCGATGTTCACATCTCGGAATGTATTCTCCATCAGCTTCGACATTTCTGCTTCGGAAGCACTGGTTTCGATCAGTTCTCCTTGGACAAAGATGCTGTAGATCGCTTTTCCTGCTTGTGTACATGCTTCTGTCATACCGCCGATGATTCGGTTATTGTGGATCAGTTCGTGGATGACTTGACCTGGAAGAACGCGTTCTGGACAATGTACTAAGAAAATATCCTTCCCTACGACAAAGCCTTCTGCTTCGATCATTGGTTTGATGTGATCTTCCATGGAACGCGGAGCAATTGTTGATTCTACGATGAGTGTATTTCCTTTTTCCATGACTGGTAAAATTGTTTCTACGGCGCTTTTGACATAGTCTAAGTTGCACGATTTATAAGTGTCCATATTGTTAGGCGTTGGTACAGAAACAATAAAAGCATCCGCTGCTTCTGCTTCTGTTCCTACGTGAAAGTGATTGCTTTGGAGTGCTTTGTCTAATTCCGCTTGCAATCCTGGTTCTTCGATGTGGATACGCCCTTTGCGAAGCTTCCCTAAGACGAGTTCATTAACATCCATTCCGTACACATGTTGTCCGTGGTTGGCGAACATGATAGCAGTAGGTAATCCAATATAGCCTAAGCCAACAACTGTTATTTTCAATGTTAACCCTTCTTCCAAATTATTTAGCTTCTGGAATAGCTATATTCCAGTTTGCCAATTCTTTTTTTTGTGGTGTATAGATCAATTGCGCGGTTTTAACATCTTTCGGTAATTCAAAATACATGTGCCCCGTCAATGTTTTACCAGGTTTGAATGTATCTCCGAAGTTGTTTCCGCTGTCTGATACTTCATAAGTTTTATCTGCTGCTTTAAGTTTGAAATCATATGCGCCTACTCCAGTTTCTGTGCTGTCATTATTCACAAACTTCATTTCGATGTTGACGATGTTTTTGCTACCTTTTCCATTTTCCGTTGTTTGGATATCTGCAATTTTCATATCCATGTTGTTTACAGTTTTAGTAACTGACATTTCTTTTTTTGATACTTTTTCTGTTTGTTTTGCGGGTTCGTTTTGTTTATCTGTCTGTTTGCTTGTCGTGCTGCATCCGGCAACCATAATGACTGTAAGTGCCGCAATAATGCCGAATAAAATCTTTTTCGTTTTCATATTACCCATCCTATTCTATTGATTAGAACATCAAGAGCTGCAGGCTAGCCACAGCTCTTGATGCAAACTAACTTATTTAACGACTTTTACGATTGTAGAAGTGATGACTGCGCCTGAACTGTTTTTACCGATCATTTCTACTTTGCTATCTGCTTTGATGTTTTTATCGTTAACGAAATATTTGAATGTACCGTCTGCATTCACAACTGCTAATGCAGCATAATCTTTGTTGTCTACTTTGACTGTTACTCGTGTTACATCACCTGTTGCTGTTCCTGTGATATAGTAGCTGCCGACTTTGAAAGTATCTGCTTTGATCGTTCCTGTTGCACCATTGATCTTCACTTGCTTACGATCAAGTTCTGTGCCGTTTTTGCTATAGCCGATAACTTCCACTTTGCTGCCTGATTTGATACCTTTATCTGTTACGTAATATTGGAAGCTTCCGTCTTTAGCGATCATCGCTGGTGACGTATAATTTTTGCCATCCACAACGATTTTCACATTTGTTACATCTCCTGTTGCTGTTCCTTTGATGTAAGCATCGCCGACTTTGAAATCATAAGCTTTCACTGTTCCGGACAAATTGATGATATTTACTGGCTTACGGTCTAATTCTTCACCATTTTGGCTATAACCAACTGCAACTACTTTGCTGTCTGCTTTAATGCCTTTATCTGTAACATAATAGCTGAATTTACCGTCTGCAGTAACGCCTGCTTTGCTGTATTCTTTTCCGTCTACGATGATACTTACTTTTTTCACATCACCTGTTGCTGTTCCGGTAATATGGCTAGAGCCGACTTTGAAATCAGCCGGGTTGACTGTTCCCGCTCCTGCAACAAGTTTCACTTTTTTACGATCTAATTCCACACCATTTTTACTGTAAGCGACCATTTCGACATCTTGATCAATGCTTGTGATGTTTGGTCGTGCATAATAGTGTAATTTACCTTCTTTAACAGGTACAGTTGTCAGATCTTTTCCATCAATGATCACGCGTACTTTTGCAATATTGCCTGTGTAAGTACCGTCAATGTATGAATCTGTTCCTACTTTGTAGCTGTTTGGATATAACACACCTTGCGCTTTAACTATGTTGACTTTCGCACGATCCAGTTCTTTTCCGTTGACGTCATAAGCAACAACTTCAACGTCTTGGTCTAGTTTCAAGATTTTTTGTCCGACGTACAAGCTATATGGACTAGAAGTTACCACTTTCATACCTTGATATTTGCCATCGATGTAAATTTTAAGAGTATGAACATCGCCAGTGAACGTCCCAGTAACGGCTGTATCTTCTGCGATAACGAAGTCATCTGCGGTGACTGTTCCTTTTAGCACTCTATCATAGTAAAGTGTAATCTCTTTATCGCTCGTACCCATTGTTCCTGTTAGACTCTCGGAAGAAGAATTGTATGTGTAATCAGCAATCGTCTCTTTTGGAACATTATATTTGTCGCCTTCTTTGACATCTGCGGTGTAGTCTGTTTTGATTTGTTTGCCTGTTGCTTTATCTACATAATGTGCTGTTAATTTGTGTTTTGCGATGTCTTTGTTGTAGTAAACAGTGATTTCTTTATCGCTCGCACCCATTGTTCCTGTTAAGCTCTCAGAAGATGAATCAAATGTATAGCCTGTGATCGCTGCTTTTGGAACATTGTAAGCATCGCCTTCTTTGACGTCTGCAGTGTAGTCTGTTTTGATTTGTTTGCCTGTTGCTTTATCTACATAATGTGCAACTAGTTTATGATTTTCTTTTTTGTTGTAGTAAAGCGTAACATGACGGTCTACTTGTCCCATTGTTCCTGTTAGGCTGTCAGAAGATGAATCGAACGTGTAGTCTGCGATGTCTTCTTTTGGAATGCTGTACGCTCCGCCTTCTTTGACATGTTTTGCATAAGGATCATGGATTTTTTCGCCAGTTTTCTTATCCACATAGTCTGCTGTTACGTTATGCATTTGTGGTAATTGGTTGATTGCGATCAGGAAGTCATGTGCGCCTGATGTAGCACCTGTTGAACCTGTGAATCCCCAATACACTTCGTTGGATTTAAATGCTTTTTGCGGATCAATTACTTTCGAGTTGCTTACACCATTAAATGTGTAAGTTAATTTATTATTTGCTTTATCCCAATGAATGGATAATTTTTTCCATGTACCATCGGCAATTTGATCATTGATGTAGCTAACTGCCTCATGTGGTTGAGCTTGATCCTTTGGAATATCTGCTGGTGTCACGATAGCTGTATGACCATAAAGTGTTTGGTTTAAATCTTGGTCGTATTGATATGCTCCTGAGCCAGTGTCTTTGCTGTTGTAATAGGAATCATATTCAAATGATAATGCGTTTTGGATATAAGAACCAGTCCATGAATATGCACCCAAGCCTTCTCCGTTATCACCTAATGCTTTCGTTCCTCTGCTATCATTGTGCATTGTAAACGTAATTCCATCTGCAAAAGCTTTCTCTGCATCATAATTACCAAAGTATAGGTACGAAGATAATGTAAAGTCTTTAGTTAGATCTAGTTTGTAATTACCAAATATGGATCCTGCTTGGTAAAAGTCTTGTGCTAGATTGATCGACTTTCCATCATCATCAATACTTGCACTCCCATTACCGGGTTCAAATACATCTTTTAAATTTTCTACATTCTCTGGTGTTGGTGGTACATCACTATCGGCTTTAACATTTGCAGTTGCTGCATGAGCATTCACATGATTGCCCATCATTGAATAAAATGGCGTTAAAGCAATAAACATGACTAATAGTAGTTTTAAACCTTTGTTAAGTATCTGTCTCATTGTCTTTTCCTTACTCCTCTACTTTTGTATTTCTATCCAATAGCTGATTGGATATGTTGTATCGCGCTAGGGGATTTGATTTCCCTTCGCAGCTTTCCCTTCACCCCCTTTGCGTTCCAACACGCATTATCAGGATATGCAACGCAGGGCTCTTCTAGTTGCGCTTTGCTTGTGGTGTCCCTGCATGGCATACGCTTGTGGATGAAAAGTAAATACATAGTGGTGGAAATGAAGACTTACATAAATATTATTTTATATGCTGTATTTCTGTGTGCTGAATCATTCATGTATTTCTCTATCACTCCACGCCTTGTAGTATACCTAGTCTATGAAAGAAAAGCAGTTTGTATTTTTGAGCAAAACTTATAAAAATAAAAACTCCCTAAAAAAAGGATTAAACCACAGCGATCGAGAAGCAACAAAAAAGCAGTTCTTGAAGTATATTCAAGAACTGCTTTTTATTCTTTTATCCCAGCGAATCATCTTTTTCCCCAAAGAAAAATCTTCCACTCATTGCTGCGAATAATTTTCCTACTTCCGTATCTTCCTCTACAGAATCATTTTCCAAAAAGGCATTTTCTTTTACCGCAAGCAGCGGCTGCTGATGCATATCGCTATTCCGTTTCTTTTTATTCTCTTTTGTTTCTAAATCAAACGTCGGTTTTTCCGATTTTTTGGTATCCTTATCGCCAAAACTTAAAATGGCGTTATTGGAATCAAATTCGTTTATCTTGTTGATACGCTGTGTCGTTCTCTCTTCGTCAGACGGATGCACTGCTGGTATAATCAGCAGTGATACTCCTAACCCGATCAAAGAAAGCCCCACAAACACACTTCTATTTTTCATTACTCTTTCGCTCCCTTATCTTCACTAACAAGTTCCCCAAGTTCTTCCAATCTCTTATCATAGGAGGTTCCTTCCAAATCAGTTGCTCACAATTTATTTCCGCTAATTCAAAATCAGAGATATAAAGATCTGTGTTTGCTGACGGTACCATATCCAAAATAATATTCATCGGCTGAAATTGAAAAATATTATGTGCGATATAGTTGGAATAGGTCGTTCCTCGCGAAAAATCGATACAGATATGGATCTTCCGTTGTAATAATTGGATAGGGAAAGTTGTCACGATAGCAAACATATAATCATAGAACAAAGCCGCTCTATCTACGATAATATTTGTTTTATCAATATAACTATTTAAAAATGCTTCGATCACTTCAAAATACTCAGGATAGACCTCCTGAAAGTACTTGATCTGTCCTCTTGTAGCAAAAACATCCGGGTATAGATTGAAATGAAGCAACTTGAAATGGATTCGACTGATTTCATCTTCCAAAAGTAATAAATTTTCCTCTAGTTGTTTGGAATCTATCGAAAAATCACCGGTTATCTTTTCGCAAAAAAGCGTAATAAATTGTTGTGATAGCCTTTCAGTTACTTTATTTTCAAGTTTAGCATAATACGATTTATCAATGGTAATGTAATTTTCAGCAATGAGGAATGCTAATAAATATTGGCTTTCCACTCTAAGTACACTTTCGTCTTCCTTAAAAAACGTCGATGCAATCGCATAAATTATTTCTTCTTGAGATTCTGAGGCGGCTTGATGGTTTGGTTCTCCTAGAATGTAATTGCCTTCAGCGATCCGCAAGCAAGTGATCGCAATAAAGAAACGCAACTTGACTTCTTGAGTTGGTGGAAGTTCTAAAGAAAATGCCTCGCAAATAGCGCGGTACATTGCTTCTACGATTTCAGTTTCCGAAAAGGGATATTTTATACCATTGAAGAAAAAATAATACAACATAAAGTAGGTAATGCGTATATCTGCTTCCTCACCGATCAACTGACCGTTTTTGATTGTCAGCTTATAAGGCTTGATGATTTTCAGCAAGTCCTGTTGAATGACATAGGCTTTCGACTCGCTGACAAACTGCTTTTCCGAGAAATCATAGATACTAATGTTTTGGTACATCAATTCTTGAAAATAAAGAAATCGATTCGAGCGTTCAATGTAAGTAATGCTAAGATTGGCAATAATGGAGTCCGTTAAATCCACCGCAGTTAGAAAATTACTATTTACAATCTCCAGCTTCACTTTTCCCGCGGCAGCAAGTTCACCCAAGTCGACATTGATATCGTTCACATAATTGACCAGCTTGAACCTTGAAAGCCCTAACTCTTCCATCAATGTTGCCATAGGGAAATATTGATTCGAATCAGCTTCAAGGAAAGTTAAGATTTGTAGTTTTAACTTTTCATTTTTCTCTAAAAAGTTATATAGATTGTTCATGGATTAAAACTCCTTCACACTCCTATTTCATTTATCCCCAAAAGTATTCCTTCTTTCTTTTTCTATACCCTATTCCTCCCATTCTATTAATTGTAAAATTCTTTTTGTAAAATTTCATTCTTTTTTTTCTTCTTTTTTTTTAAAAAAAAGAACTGCTTTGCATTGAACTCTTACATATAATAAAGGCAGATATATAGTGTGATAACTTACAGCAATTTTTCGAGAAAAGGAGTTAATAAACGTGTACAAACAGAATTTAATAAAGCGCATTGCTTTTGGCTTATTAGCATTTCTACTGACATTCTCTTCCCCTATTTCATTTTTAAGCTCGGCGGCAACAGCTAATGCAGCACCAAAAGCAGCTGGAGATGGCAATGTCCATGTTACGCCAGCAAACTTCTTAGATTATTTCACATTAAATGGAGCAACCACTTATGATTCTTCGACAGGGATTGCAACTTTAACACCCAACGAGAAGAATTCCAACGGAAACTTTGTTTTAAATAATAAAATTGATGTCACCCAAAACTTCAAATTAGTCGGAAAAATTAATTTGGGGGATAAATCTAATATTCAAAATGGAGCAGATGGTATCGGTTTTGCATTCCATTCTGGAGACACATCCGATATTGGCGCATACGGTGGAGGACTTGGAATTGGTGGTTTAGATGGCGGCTTCGGTTGGAAGGCAGACTCCCACTATAATGGTGATAGTAGCACTCAGTACTACTATACAGCTGATCCATCCAGATTTGCTACACCAATAGCACCAGATACCAGTACTCCCTCTTTCGGGGCATTTGTTAGTAACGATAGTAACAAGATAGCGAACACTTATGATGGAAGTGATGCACCAGCACAAGTTATTGACCAACCAACTAATAATCAATTTAAAGACATTGAGATTGATTACAATGGTGCTACCAAAACAATGTCTGTCATTTACGATGGTAAAACCTGGTCTAAAAACATTTCCGCATGGAACACTTCAAATGCGCTAGCGTTTATCGTTTCTGCATCGACTGGGAACAAGTATAATCTCCAACAATTCCAACTTACCTCTTTCGATTACGTTACAACCGGATCGGTAGAATTAACAAAAGTTGATGCAAAAGACACAACCAAGCATCTTGCTGGCGCTGAATTCAGCGTAAAAAATTCTGACGGCACAACAATCGAAACTAATTTAGCAACTGATGCAAATGGTCGCATTTCTCTAAACGGTCTACCATTCGGTGATTACCAATTCATCGAAACAAAAGCGCCTACCGGTTATGAACTAAACGCAACACCTATTCCGTTTACCATAACCAGCGAGAATGAAACAACTCCTGTTCAAGTGACTGCAACAAATGAAGAACAACTAGGGTCTGTATTATTAACAAAAGTGGATAAAGATAATTCTGATAAGGTATTGAGTGGTGCTGAATTCAAACTTACAGATGCAGACGGAAAAACGCTTCAAGACAATTTAACAACCAATGCGGATGGAGAACTTAAAGTCAATGAGCTAGCACTCGGATCTTATAGCTTCATTGAGACAAAAGCACCAGCTGGTTACGAACTAGACAGCACACCGGTTACCTTCACGATTAACGAAAGCAACTACACTTCAACTATTGACCTCAACAAAGAAAATGCGGCAATGAAAGGCTCTGTCGACTTGAAAAAAGTGGACAGCGATAATCCTGCAAAAGTCCTTCAAGGAGCAGTATTCAAGTTAGTTGATGGTGACGGGAAAACCTTGCAAGAAGACCTGACAACCAATACAAATGGCGAAGTGAAAGTGGCAGACTTGCCGCTTGGTTCCTACAGCCTGATCGAAACAAAAGCACCAATCGGCTATATTTTAGACAACACCCCTGTCAATTTCACAATTACAGAAGCAAATCACAACACCACGATTTCTCTAACGAAAGACAATACCGCGATGAAAGGTTCCGTCTTACTTACAAAAGTCGACAGTGCAGACCCTGCTAAAACACTGCAAGGTGCAGAATTCAAATTAGTCGACAACGACGGGAAAACACTACGCGAAAACTTGACGACCAATGCGAGCGGCGAATTAAAAGTCAATGATCTTCTACTCGGTTCTTATAGTTTAGTCGAAACAAAAGCGCCAACTGGCTATATCCTAGATGATTCACCTGTCAAATTCACGATCACTGCAGACAACTACGACACCACGATCGATCTAAATAAGGAAAACACCGAAATGAAAGGTTCTGTCCAGCTTACTAAAGTTGACAGTCAAGACGCTGCCAAAACACTGCAAGGCGCGGAATTTAAACTAGTCGACAACGACGGGAAAACACTCCGCGAAAACTTAACGACCAACGCAGACGGTATTTTAAAAGTCAACGACCTAGCATTAGGTTCCTATAGTTTAGTCGAAACAAAAGCGCCAACTGGCTACATTTTAGATGATTCACCTGTCAAATTCACGATCACTGCTGATAACTACAACACCACGATCGATCTAAATAAGGAAAACACCGAAATGAAAGGTTCTGTCCAACTTACTAAAGTTGACAGTCAAGACGCTGCCAAAACACTGCAAGGCGCAGAATTCAAACTAACCGATGCTGACGGGAAAACGTTACGCGAAAACTTAACAACCAACGCAGACGGTATTTTAAAAGTCAGCGACCTAGCACTAGGCTCTTACAATTTAGTCGAAACAAAAGCGCCAACTGGCTACATCTTAGATGACTCACCTGTCAAATTCACGATCACTGCTGATAACTATGACACCACGATCGATCTAACTAAAGCAAACACCGAAATGAAGGGTTCCGTCCAGCTTACTAAAGTTGACAGTATGGACCCTGCCAAAACACTGCAAGGCGCAGAATTCAAACTCATCGACAAAGACGGCCTCTCTGTTAAGGAAGGACTAACAACCGATAAAGAAGGAAAACTGGCTGTCAAAGATTTATCCCTAGGCTCTTACAGTTTGGTCGAAACAAAAGCACCAACAGGCTACCAGTTAGATCAGTCTCCTGTAAACTTCTCGATTACAGCAGATAACTATACACAAACGATCCAGCTGACAAAAGAAAACAATCTATTACCACCAAAATATGGTTCTGTCGAATTAACAAAGATCGACCGCGATAAACCAAGCACGACCCTTCAAGGTGCCGTCTTCAAACTCGTTGATGCAGATGGAAAAACATTGCAAAAAGGGTTGATGACTAATAAAGCCGGTAAATTAAAAATCACCGATCTAGCACTCGGCTCATACAGCTTGGTCGAAACAAAAGCACCGACGGGTTATCAATTAGACGCAGCGCCAATCAACTTTAAGATCACCGACAGCAACTACGACAGCACCATCAAAGTTGAGAAAACCAACAAACTATTGCCTGCAGACAAAGCTTCCGTATTGCTAACAAAAGTTGACAGTGCAAATACGAAGAAAACATTGCAAGGCGCAACATTCAAACTCCTGAATGCTGACGGCAAAACCATCAAATCTAATCTGAAAACAAATCAAAACGGAAACATCTTAGTGAAGGATCTGACACCTGGAAAATATAGCTTCGTTGAGACCAAAGCACCAGCTGGCTATAAGCTCAGCAAAAAAGCCATTCCGTTCCAAGTAAAAGCAAACAGCTCGAAACTACTTCAAGTAACTGCCAAGAATACAAAAGCGGACCCGCCAGTAATCACGAAAAACATTGACGGCAAATCGCATATCACACTTAAAAATCGGAATCAATCATTCAACTGGAACATTCATGCTGCATTCGGAAACGCGACAAGCAGCTGGGAAGTAGCTAGTATCCAAGATAAAGTCAACAAAGTATTGGATATTGAAAAAGTCACGATAGTGGATGAAAATGGCCATAATGTGAAAGCCAACGGAAGATTAGATATCAAGAACAACGTAGTTACCTTTGCGATCTCTAAGAAAAACGGAAGCTTTGCCTATCTTTCTGGTCACTCATATACGATGACAATCACTACCAAGATCAATTCTTCCGTTTCCGACAAAGCGCTTATTCAAGCAAGTAAAGAAAACGGTATTCCTAACATCGCCGATCTAACCTATAAAGACGGCAAAACTACGATTCACTCTAACGACCCAAGCGTAACACCACGCTTGCATGACGGAAGCTTGCCACACACAGGTGACAACAATCCAATCGTATGGGTATTAGTAGGATTGTTCGCCATTGTTGGAGCTATCTTCTTTATACTTTCTGGAAAGAGAAAAGAAAAACATTAAAGCACGAAAAAACCAGCCTCCCCTTTTTTGGAGGCTGGTTTTTTTGTTAAAATAAGCAAAAGGGCGGAAAATACCGCCCTTAAAATCATTTATTGTTGTTTCTTAAACGCATCATACTGCTTTTGGATCTCATCTCTTACTTTATCATAACCCGCTTTTTTCAATTTCTTGTCCATTTCCGGAATTGCTTTATCTGGATCTAATGTCCCGGTATTCAAGCCATCCACATATTGATTCATGACATTCGAAATATTGGATAATTCGGTTTTCACTGAATCCGTGTTGAAATTGAAACCTAATAGCGGCGTTTGTTTTGCTGCTTTGATTTTGTCATCACGTTCTTTGATCTTCGCTGGGCTGACATTATCTGTTGGGTAAATGATTTTGTTATTCCCAGTATTCCATGCAGATAAGTGATTATTTGGTTTGTAGCCGTCTAATAATTTTACGCGGCCATTATCGACTTTTTTCCAAGCTTTTCCTTCGATTCCATAGATCAATGTATTTAGGATGGATGGATCAGAATTAAGTACACCTAACACTTCGACTGCTTTTTCTTTGTGTTTCGAGTTGCTGGAAACGACAAAGTTAGCGATTTGGGCTTGTGTATTGGTTTTATAAGCGTCTGTGATCGGTTTAGAGACAAGCGGCTGCCCTGCTGCTTGTGTTAAGATCGTGTCGCCGTAATCGAATGGCCCTTGTGTTTCTTGGCGAACGAACCATGTGCTGCTGTTTAGCGGATATTCGTTTGTGCTGGTAGCTGCATCTTGAGCAACATATCCATCTTTGTAATATTTGTGCATCGTCCGCAAGTTGTCTTTCATTCTTTCATTATCGTATTGATTGATGATCTTCGTTCCGTCGCCTTTTAGATCAATAGCAAACGGCATTTTGTTCTCTAATGGATATTCCATGTTCGATTCCACTTTAAACCCTTGACCAGCGGCGATCGGCGTTACACTTTTTTCTTTTTCTTTGATAACTTTAAGTAACGGCGCTAGATCTTGGTAGCTCTTAACGTTTTTGATGTCAAGATCATATTTGTCTAAGTAATGTTTGTTGAATGTCAGCACTTGTTGGGCAAAAACATTGGCATTCACTGGGAATGCATATAATTTCCCGTTGACAGTATTTCCTTTGATATAAGCAGGATCTAATTGATCGTACGCTTTTTTCGCATGTTTCGGCAATAATTTTGTCAAATCTGTATAAGCACCTTTTTGAGCATTGATCACATAACTATTGGCATAAGCAATGTCGTAATTTTCTCCGGACGAAACGATAACAGACATTTTCTTAGGATAATCGCCCCAAGTAATGAAGCGCATATCCAGTGTTGCACCTGTTTCTTTTTTGATTTTCTTATTTGCATCCGCAAGCAACGCATCGAAACCTTCTGGCTTATCACCAATTTGATACATGACGATCTTGTCGCCGGATGCTTTCCCTTCTGTCGGTTTACCTGATAAACTACAAGCACCGAGCATAGCAACAACGGATAAAGCAATAACCCCAAGTACAACTTTTTTTGACCAGTTTTTCATTTGTACTGTCACTCCTTTTATTTTATCTCCTAAAGAAAACGCTTTCTAAATAAATTATACTTTCTACGCCTAAATAAAAAAGGTACAAATCATATGTAAAAATAGATAAATCATAGCTTTTTTATTCTAGCGGGTCAAAGTTGCTTTGGTATTGCTCGCGGAATTCTTTCGGCGAGATACCGCAGATCTTTTTGAAACTCTTATAGAAATAGCCCGCACTTGTATACCCCGTCTTATCCGCGATCTCATTGATCGTATCACTGGTATCGACTAAGAAATTTTGCGCCTTTTTGATGCGGTATTGATGCAAGTACTGGGAAAAACTTTTATTTGTTTCTTTTTTGAAAAGCTGCCCGACATACATCGTATTCATATGCAGCCGATTCGCCACATCTTTCAAGTTAAGTTGCTGATCATATTCATTATGAATGATTGCCAACACATCTTGGACATGTTCGGAATATTGCCGTTTTCCTTTTTGCGCCCGTATCTCGGTAATCGTTTCTTCAATCACAAGCTGCAGCTCTTCAAAATTTTGACTGATTGCGATCTTCTCTGCATGCTCTTGATAAAAATGTTCCGTGACTGTTTCAAATTGTCGATAAAGATCGATGAAAATCAAAAAAACGATGTGCCTTGTGTAATTTGGCAGTGCTTCTGACTTTTTGAGGGTATCAAAAATCTTCGTGATCTCCGCTTGTACTGTTTCAAAATCACGGATCGATAGTGCTTTGTTGAAGGCAACGAATGAAATGGACGGAAGTGCGCCTCGAGCTGCTACGTCATTCGCTTCCATTTCCTGGATACCTTTTCCAGTATAAAAATCATGGAGTTGACTCGATCCTAAAGCACTGTCATAACTAAGTGAAACGTCTTTGAAATCCACGATTGTCTCGCCGACGACGATTTCCGTATCCAGCAGCTGCAAGTCCTGCTGTAAATCAGCGATCAGGCATTTGATCGGCCGCTTTTCACCTTGATAGATGAGCAACCAGCGATCGATCTCATGCACAAATACTACTAGCGGCTGCTGTTTTTGGAGCAAATATTCTTTGATTGCCGTTTCATTTTCCGGTCGGTCAATAAAAACAACGGTGAAATTCTCTTGCGCCACGTTGATTCCTTGCTTTGCTAGATAACCTTCCAGCGCATCATAGTCCACTTCATCATGCAGCCAGTTCACTAGAAAATACGCCTGTAAGTAATCCTGCTGCTGCTCTTGCTGAAGATCTTCTTCAATCAGCGCAGCGACCCGGTTCAGCGTCTCGATCATTTCCACTTTATTGACCGGCTTGAGCAAATAATTCTCTGTTCCCAGATTCAACGTATCTTTCACATATTGAAATTCCTGATATCCGGAAAGCATGATCGAACGAAATAAGCAGCCGCTTTTCTTCGCTTGCTCTAAAAATTCGATTCCTGACATAATCGGCATATTGACATCTAAAACGATCAGATCAACAGGTTCCTGCCGAATAAATTCCAGCGCATCCAAGCCATTGCGAGCCGTACCAACTACTTCATAGCCTAACGACTCCCAAGGAATCAGCTTTCGCAAGCCGTTAATGATCATGTATTCATCATCCGCTAATAATACCTTATACATCATATCCCCTCCTTTTGATCAGCATGCCTCAGTGGAAAACGAATCTGCGCCGTGACTCCGCCGCTCTCGTTCTGCTGAAAGGTAAAGCTATACTGGTTATCAAAATAAACCCGCAGCCGCTCATTAACATTGCGGATACCAATTGATTCTGCGCCTTCCAGCGAATTTTTTTGCTTCAATTCCATATTTAGTGTCTCGATCTCCTTTGCAGTCATACCTAGGCCATTATCCGCTACCGAAATAACGATCTCCCCATTTTCCGAAAAAGCTTTCAAACTTCCGGCATTATCGATCCGACTATAGTCGATCCCATGTAAGAAATAATTTTCTAACAGTGGCTGGATAATAAATTTCGGAATAACGACTTCCTTGACTTCCTCTGCTACCGAAAAGGAATAAGCCAGCCGATCCGGGTAGCGCATTTGATACAGGTAGAAATATTTCTCACAGAATTCCAGTTCTGCTGCAATCGTTGTAGTTTTTTCCTGTGAAATATTGTTCCGTAGTAGCGTAGCAAAGGCGTACACCACATCTGCTAGATCATCTGCTTCCAAGCTAACGGCATACATGCGGATATATTCCAACGTATTATATAAAAAGTGGGGATTGATCTGCGACTGTAAAGCCCGCATATGAGCATCCCGCTGCGCCAACTCCAAGCGATAAATATCATCCATATACTGATTGATATTATCCAGCATTTGATTGATTCCATTCGAGATCGCATACAGTTCTCCCTGCTTATCTGCTTCTTCGATCCGCGCTTCCAATTTCCCGGAAGAAACGTCTTCCATTGAGCGCAAAATACTTTTGACCTGACCATCATATTTAGAAAACATTTTGTACAATGCCGTGATCAAGAGCAGATCCAATAATACCACACCAACCCACAGAATCGAAAGCGGACCTAACAAGGCGATCCACACTTGCTTTTCCGCAACAACTGTCACGATTTTATAACCGTTACTGGCAGTTACGGACTGCATAAAGTAATGATTTTTCGAAAGTGATGCCAATGAATTGTTTTTGAGTCCCTGCTTTAAGACTGCTAGGCTGCTATCTGCCGCATTCATTCGATAATCATATACTAAGTTATTCTGCTCCGTCGTCACAAACAAAGATACTGGTAAATTAGCCCCATACGTCACCAATGTTTGCTTAAACTCCTTCGCTCGCAATGTCAAATACAAAGTTCCCATCTGTTCCAACGTATTAGGATTGATAAGCACTTTCTGGATGCGTACTCCTTCTTTCTCCACCGGTAGTCGCTGCAGAAATTGACCGTTTTTATTATCCAAGCTTGAGTACAGGACTTTTTTCTCATTATTGAGCGAGATTCCGATCGCTGTGATCGTATCATCGTCATAATAGATTTCCCGTAACTGCTGTGGCAAGTAAATAAACCCCGAGCCGTTATTGTCCCGTTGTTGGTGGATACTGTATTTTAAGTAATCGGATTCATTCTTTTCAAAAAAAGCCTGCAGATTGTCGATCTTATCCTGATTGCTGACTAAATCCCGGATAAGCAGATCCAGCTTTGAATTCTTTTCCCGAATAATATCCGCTACATGTCCTGCCGACTGCGCTAATGCGATTTTAGCTTTTTTTCGTTCTTGGTGGATCATGGAGTAGCTGATCAAGACAGCAAATACAGTGATCGCAACCAGTAAAATAAACGCATATGTCTTGAGCAGCTGTTTGAAAACATTCCGTTTCCCCATAATCGGCTGTTTCCTCCCTTATATTATTCCATTCCAAATTTCGCATTCATCTGCTGATAAATTCCTTTAGTAATAAATAGTACATAAATAACTAACAAACTTACTGTTCCGAATAGTAACAGCGCCGGACTTTTATAGGTAATAACTGCCACCACAAGGATGCCTGCCAGTAGTTTGATGATTGTGAAGAAGTTTGTGAAAAAAACAAGCAACGTCAATTTCAAGATATTTCGAAATGACGTCTGATAACGCGAATCAGTGACTAATGCTAAGATAAAGCAGACAGCTACCAGCACTATCGCACCGATAAGGATACAACTCGTCATCAAAAAGAAGATCCCTTTCACTTGCACCGCCGCATATAGGCTGTAGAGCAATATTCCTGCACAACCAGCGAACAAATAAAACAGGGCATTCCCACGTTTGAAATTTTCTTTATAAAAACGCCATGCCACCCGCCAAGTGATTTCTTTCGTATCGAATTCAAACTCGTACGCCAGATTCGTGATCGTCAGCCAAGCAGGACCGATACCAAGTACGATCCCGCCGACAAACATCAATCCTACAAAAATCACATTCATTTTAATGACTGCATAACAGCGAATAAAAATCTGTTCCAGCATTCTTCCCACTACCATACTTTCTCCTCCAAACGCTTCCTTTTTATTATATAGGAAAATCTTCGCTTATAGCGCTAAAATTTCTAAATATATCAGAAAGAGAGCGCACCACGATCTGCCCTCTTTCAACATGTATTATTCTTTTACCCCGCCGATCGTCATTCCGCGGACAAAGTATTTTTGGAAGAACGGATAGCTCAAAGCAATTGGCAGCGTCGAGATCACGACCATTGCCATCCGTGTCGCTTCTTTAGGAATACTCGAAATATTGCCGGCCAAATTTCCGCTCATAGAGGCATTCTGTGCCATATAATCAATATTGGATTGGATCTTCATCAGTAAATACTGCAATGGAACCAAACTGTCGCTTTGGATATAGAGCAACGCATTGAACCAGTCATTCCAGTACCCTAGCGCTGCAAACAAACTGATTGTCGCGATCCCCGGCACCGCAAGTGGCACAACGATACGGGCAAAGATTCTAAACTCACCGGCACCATCGATCCGCGCCGACTCAATGATCGCATTGGGAACTGAGCGCAGGAAGAATGTCCGCATCACGATAATATTAAATGGACTCAACGCCATCGGTAAAATCAGCGCCCATACTGTATCTTTCAGATGTAGCATATTTGTCATGATGATATAGCTTGGTACAAGCCCTGGACTAAACAACATCGTGATCAACGCAAAGAATGTCAAAAAACGGCGCCACTTGAAATTTGGACGCGAGATCGCGTACGCATAAGTAGACGTGAAACTGACATTCACCAAAGTCCCGACTACCGTTACAAAAACCGTTATGAACAACGATTGCAGAATCTGTTCCTTCATTTCATACAAGTAGCGATAACCCTCAAAGCTCCACTGCTGCGGCCATAATTGATACCCATTCGTCAGCAAAGACTGCTCGCTCGTCATAGAGATCACGATAACGAATAGTAACGGAAATACACAGATAAAAGCAAACACGCCAACTAATAATGTGAAAAATAAATTTGTTTTTTTACCAAATGTCCGATGTCTTACTTCTATAATCGATTGCTTTTTTCGTTTCATTTTCTCTCCTCCTAGAACAATGCCGACTCTTTATCGAATCTTCGTACAATCAAGTTTGTGATCACAACTAAAGCAAAACCAACTAATGATTGATAAAGTCCAGCTGCCGCAGCCATCCCAATGTCACCCGTACTCGTTAATCCATTATAGATATAGGTATCTAAAACAGAGGTAACTTCCGTCAAAGCGCCCGAATTATGTGGGATCTGATAAAATAATCCAAAATCAGCGCGGAAAATATTTCCCACCGCAAGGATCGTTAAAACAGACATCAACGGGATCAGTTGTGGAATCGTGACATTCTTGATCTGCTGCCATTTCGAAGCACCATCGATCTGTGCCGCTTCATAATAAGTCGGATCGATCCCCATGACCGTCGCAAAGTAGATAATACTGTTATAGCCGATCCCTTTCCAAATACCCATAAAGAGAATGATCAGCGGCCAGTACTTCGGCTCATTATACCAGCTGATACTCTCGCCACCATGCGAAGTAATAATGCTGTTGAGCAGGCCTTTATCTGGACTCAAGAACGCATAGACAAAGTAACTGATAACGACCCAAGATAGGAAATACGGAAGCAACATCGAAGTTTGAAAAACCTTGACCGTTAATTTTGATCGCAGCTCGCTCATTACGATCGCCAAGAAAACGGCCCCGATCAGACCAATCACAATAAATCCTAAATTATATAAAATCGTGTTCCGTGTAATCAAATACGCATTGTCCGAAGAAAATAAGAATTTGAAATTATCCAGCCCCACCCACGGGCTTTCCTTCAAGCTCTGTAAAAAACCGCCAGCAGCATAGTGGAAATTTTTAAATGCCACTACGTTCCCGAAAACAGGTATGTAAAAAAAGATGATCAACCAAACAACCCCCGGCAAACACATCGCCAAAAACGCCTTATTCCGCATAAATTCTCGTACCCATTTTTTCATCTTCTGTCCCTCACTTCCTTGTTGACCCTTCATTATCTCCATTGTAACGAATGATTTTTCTTTCAAAAAGGAACAAATTATAGAAAAAAAGAGAAGAACTATATATCTTCACAAAAAAAAGCTGCCCCCGAAGGAACAACTTGTACTTCTTTACGCAATACCAAACAACCGCAGTGCCGCCATTGAGACCACACCAATGATCACGACCCATAGCAGGCTCTTCGTGAGAATCGCTGTCAAAATACTCGGCAGCGCCGCAAGCAGGTTATCCAGTTTGATCCCAGGAAAGTGACCTGGATGATCCACTAGCAGACCTTGAATGAACAACGCTGTCAAAATACATAAAGGGACATAAGACAGATACTGCATGACCACTTCGGGGAGATCCCACTTTCGGACAAGCATAAAAGGAGCCACACGTGGCAGCCAAGTGACGATACCGCAGCCGATAACTGCTAGAAGTGTGTAGAGAGAGATTTCCATCTATCCATCACCACCCCAATCAAACAGCCTAACAACGTTGCAGCCAATATCGACAATTCCGGTGTCATTAACCGCATAAAAATAAGCACTAAACAACTGACAGTAAGCATCACCAACAAACTTTTCCCGATCGTTTTGCTTTTATCACTGATCAGTTGTAAATATAATAATCCGATAAACATCGCTAAAAGTGCAAAATCCAATCCAAATGCTTCTGGATTCGGCAGCCACCCACCAATAAAGGCTCCAATAATACAAGCAACGATCCACGTAATATAAGCCGTAACATTCAGACCATGCATCCAGGCAGGCGTCACAGCCTTTTTATTCCCGATCCGATTCATTGCGACCGCGAATGATTCATCCGTCAACAGCGAACCGATCCCAACGTTGCTCCATAAAGAAGCCTTCTTAAACGTTGGTGCAACCGCCATACTCATCAAAGCATTCCTCGAATTTATCAAAAAAGTCGTCACGATGATCGCCGATAACGGACTCGCCAGTGCCAGCATCCCGGAAATAATAAACTGCGCAGCCCCCGCATAAACAACTGCCGCAAGCAAGATTATCTCCAAAAGACTAAGACCAGACGTCTTGCCAACCACGCCAGCAGCGATCCCGATCCCAAGATACCCTAACACGGTCGGCAAACACGCTTTCACTCCATCTACAAATGTCAGTTCATCCGTCTGTTTCATTATCTGCACCTCACTCTTATCTGCATAAATTACTGTTTGACACTTTTATAGATAAAATATCCTTTGTCTCTAGCGACCATTTCCACATTACCAAAAACAGCTTCCATTTTCTTTTGAGCAGAGGGCCCACCTTGTTTTTTCTGGATAACGATCCAAAGCTCACCGCCACTTATCAAATGGTCATAGGCATCACTGAGAATCTGGTGAACAATCACCTTCCCTGCCCGGATTGGCGGATTGCTTAGAATATAACGATAATCATCAACCGTCACATTTTCATAAACCGAACTTTCAAAGATAGCCGCATTATCGATATGATTCAATGTCGCATTTTCCTCTGCTAGTTCAATCGCCCGTTCATTCACATCGACCATATCGATTCTCATTGCCGGATAAGCCTTTGCCAAAGCAAGCCCAATTGGTCCATATCCACAGCCGACATCTAATACTTTTCCATCAGTGCTATTCGGGGCAAAGTTCTCTATTAATAAACGCGAGCCGAAGTCGACTGTATTTTTGGAAAAAACGCCACTATCACTTATAAAGCTTAGTGTATTATTTTTTAACTGAAAATCCCATTTTTTCCGATTATGATCCAATTCTTTATTATTTGTATAATAATGCTGATTCATCTTTTTCCCCTTACTTTCCCATGTATTCTTGCTATAACTATAACAAAACTACGGAAGTGTAACAATAAAAATCGTTTCGAGCACACAAAAAAAGGCACCATCATAAAATGACAGTACCTTTGATCGAGTAAAATTATTTGAATTCTACGCCAGCGCCAACTTCTTCAAGTTTAGCTTTGATTTCTTCAGCTTCTTCTTTAGTAACGCCTTCTTTAAGAGCTTTAGGAGCGTTATCAACAACTTCTTTAGCTTCTTTCAAGCCAAGACCAGTGATTTCACGAACCACTTTGATAACTTTGATTTTAGAATCTCCAGCAGAAGTAAGTTCTACTGTGAATTCAGTTTGCTCAGCAGCAGCAGCGCCACCAGCAGCAGCTACAGCTACAGGAGCTGCAGCAGTTACGCCAAATTCTTCTTCAATTGCTTTTACTAAATCGTTTAGTTCTAATACAGACGCTTCTTTTACGGAAGCAATGATTTCTTCAATGTTTAAAGCCATTTTAAAATTCCTCCATTATAATTGGTTTTTTTGTTTGATTAAGCTTCTTGTTCTTCTTTTTGATCCGCTACTGCTTTAGTAGCAATCGCTAAGCCACGAACTGGAGCTTGTAGTACGTTGCAAAGCATGGATAGCAAACCTTCGCGAGATGGAAGATCAGCAAGTGCTTTGATTTCTTCAAGAGAAGAAACTTTACCTTCGATGATCCCCGCTTTGATTTCAAGCGCTTCATGATCTTTGGAAAAGTCATTCAAGATCTTAGCAGGTGCAACTACGTCTTCATTACTGAATGCAATCGCATTTGGACCAGTCAATACTTCGTCCAAACCTTCTAAAGAATTGGCAGCTACTGCACGACGAGTCAATGAGTTTTTGTAAACTTTAAAGTCGATTCCAGCTTCACGTAATTGTTTACGTAATTCTGTTACTTCTGCTACGTTAAGACCACGATAGTCAACGATGACAGTAGAAACACTTTCTTCGATCTTAGTTTTGATTTCATTAACTGCATTTTGTTTAGCTTCAATAATTTTACTCATTCTTACACCTCCGTCCACTGATATGAATTTCTATGACCCCGAGTATTCGGAGCAAATAAAAACCTCTGTGAACCGTAGACACAGAGGTTTTCGCTGATTCGCCGGAGCGAAAAAGCAATCGTTAATCCTCGGGTGGCAAATTTAAGTGCAAGCGCACGCCAACTGTCTACGGTCAGGATATTTATTTGTATCAACTAGCCAAGTCTATCAAAATTCTATATACAAGTCAAGCTTATATTATAGACTGAATGTGTCAACTTGGATACCAGGTCCGTAAGTAGTAGTTACGGAAAGATTTTTCACGTAAGTACCTTTCGCAGATGCTGGTTTTGCTTTTTGAATAACATCATTTACAGTACGGAAGTTTTCAACTAAAGCGTCAGTTCCGAAAGAAACTTTACCGATCGCAGCATGGATGTTACCGGATTTATCAACACGGTATTCTACTTTACCAGCTTTGATTTCGTTAACAGCTTTTGTTACGTCCATTGTTACTGTACCAGTTTTAGGGTTAGGCATTAAACCTTTTGGTCCAAGCACACGGCCTAGTTTACCAACTTCGCCCATCATGTCAGGTGTCGCAACGATTACATCAAAGTCGAACCAACCTTGCGTAATTTTTGTTACGTATTCAGAATCGCCTACGTAATCAGCGCCAGCAGCTTCAGCTTCTTTTGCTTTATCACCTTTTGCGAATACTAATACGCGAGCAGTTTTACCAGTTCCGTTTGGCAATACAACAGCGCCACGGATTTGTTGGTCTGCTTTTTTAGGATCCACGCCAAGACGGAATGCTACTTCAACAGTCGCATCGAATTTAGCGTAATCGATTTCTTTAGCAAGTGCAATTGCTTCTTCAATAGCATATGCTTTGTTTGTATCTACTTTTTTCAAAGCTTCTTGATACTTTTTACCTTTCTTAGCCATTTCTTTTCCTCCTTATTGTTTCACTTTGGGAAATGCGCGTTTTAGTCTTGGACTGTGATGCCCATTGAACGTGCAGTACCTTCTACCATCAACATTGCAGCATTAACATCTGCAGCGTTTAAGTCAGGCATTTTAGTTTCCGCGATTTCTTGTACTTGAGCACGAGTTACCGTAGCAACTTTCGTTTTGTTTGGTTCACCAGAACCTTTTTCCACTTTAGCAGCTTTTTTAAGCAATACTGCAGCTGGCGGTGTTTTAGTGATGAACGTGAACGAACGGTCTTCAAATACAGTGATAACAACAGGAATGATAAGACCAGCTTGATCGGCTGTACGAGCGTTGAACTCTTTACAGAATCCCATGATATTAACACCAGCTTGACCTAGTGCAGGTCCAACTGGAGGTGCAGGATTTGCTTTCCCAGCAGGGATTTGTAATTTCACTTCTTTAATCACTTTTTTAGCCACGAGACATACCTCCTTAAGTCCGTGATGTGGTTGTATGGGGCTGATATTTCCCCTCCCACGTTGAAAAATACGCATAGAAAGCGTACTCTTCTATAGTAACACGGATTTGATAGGAAGGCAAGGGCTAGTCGATGAATTTGTATTTGTATCCGCCTTTGCTATCTTTCTCTGCAAAGTAAAGCTGATAATCTTGAAGTTTTTCTTCTGTATAAAAACTTCCAGGGCCGTCCTTGTCCATATAGACATTGATTCTTGCTTCCCCACTTGTTGTTTCACCCGGTTTCAATACCCACTTTAGGTTTTTATTTGACTTCAATTCTTTCATCTCATAATAATCAGCCTGCCATAAGCGACCACCACTAATAATAGCAAGGTCATCTATTTTTAATTTTTGTGAAACAATACTGTTTTCCTTCTTATTCGTTGCCACAAATGGAATTGTATAGCGGTAGATGGAATAATCATTATCTGGATCTTTACTCTTTTTCCTTATTGGTTTTCCAATCTTGTAACTTAGTTGATTTATTACTTCTGCTTTTCCATATTTAACTTCCTCTACGCTAGTTTCATATTTTTTTGCGTTAAGGCTCTTATATCTCCAAACGCTGAGGATAACTATTATTAAACAAGCAGCAATCGCAATTCTATGCCATATTTTCTTTTTGTTCACGATCCCTGCTCCTCTCTCAGTCTGCCGCTCTCCATCACAAAGGTTTTATCTGAAATGCGATTTAAAAATGTTGCATCATGGCTAGCCACCAATATCGTACTCCCCTCATCTCTAATACGGAGCAGCAGATTTATCATTTCTTCTATTCCCTTTTCATCAATTGCATTCGTTGGTTCGTCTAGTAAAATAATACTGGGTTGAAATGCAATTGCTTGAGCTATCCCCAAGCGCTGTTTCATTCCAAGCGAATATTTGCTGTATTTTCGTTTATCATTGTGATCCAACCCAACTAACTCTAGAACCCGCTTTATTTCAGTGCCAATTATTTTTTTGGGTTTATCAAACATAGCCAGTAATTCTAAGTTTTTATATCCCGTGAACTCATCTAAAAATCCCGGGTTCTCTAATAAGATCCCCATATCCGAAGCAAAACTGCCGTCTGCTAATTGTTTTTTCCCATTTATTTCAATACTTCCACTTGTTTTGATCAATCCCGCAATCGCTCGAAATAACATCGTTTTTCCAGAACCATTCCTTCCTCGAACACTTGTAATTTGTTTCTTCTCAAAATGTATAGTAATATCTTGCAACACCGTTCTGCCCTTTATCGTCTTGCTTACGTTCTCCAGCTTAACTCCTGATGCCATATCAATTCTCCTTTTCATTTCCTAATATATTCATTTTCTTAATCCTTATTATTCCTATCACCAGTAATATCCCCATCATCACAAAAGAATATAAGAAACTAACTGTCAGATCCTGTGAAAAAATCGTATCAGCTGTTTGCCTTCTCCACATTAAATGATTGGCAGGCATCCAGAAATTCGGATTTAACAACCCAATTCCTAAAAAAAAGAGCGTCCCAACGAAAGAAACAATTTCTTTGAAAAATAAGGAGAGCGTCGCAAACAAGATACTCGTGAGAATTAATCCTATCCATATAAATAGAAACATTTTAAAAAAAACCAACCAATTAATTACCATTACTCCTTTTAGAAAACCAAAAACCATAAAAATCGCTGCAAAGTGGAAAGACACGATAATAAAAGTCACTCCGACTATCAGTAAACATTTACTTAACCAATAAAGTGTCCGTCTCGAAATTTTTGTGAAAATGTAGTGACCTTGTTCTGCTAAGTCACAACGGATAAAATCAAACAAGATAATACTTGGTGCTATCATGTAAACAAACCATTGCAACGGAAATGCAAACTTACTTTCTTTTAAAACCTCAATAATTTCTCCACCGATCAACTTCTCTAGAATCATTTCTATTCCCTTCTCATCTTGAAAGAAAGAACAAGAGAACTTTATTAATAACAATACCAATATACTTATCCAAATTAGAAACCGATTCCTAGCTTTTGATAACACCCAAGCAAGATCACGTCTAGTCAATAATAAAAGTTTTTTCATAACCTCATCCTATACATAGAAATTTTTTCGTATCATTACCCATTCCCCGATAATAAATAATAAAATACTAACACCCCACATAGGAGCAACTTGCAAAAGCAATTCAGAAAGACTGAATTTCAATTCAGCAAACAAAAATATTCTATTCATAATAATAGATTTCATATAATAAACGTCCATCGTCATGTCTATTAACAGAACTACCAAAAATGAAATCATTGTTAGAATGATTTTTTCCCATTTAACAAATAACAATGTAGCAAATGTCGATAGCATCCAAAGACAGCTTAACATCGTTACACTTCCCCATATTAAATGTCCCCACTCGATTCGTTGTTGTGCATATATACAAAAAATGATTATTGTAGCAACATAGAATACAGTAAATAGACAAACTAATAGAAAACTTCGTATCATCAAATGCCTAAAAAAGCTTTTTCTACTTTTATAAAAGAAAATACGCATACTGCCAAAGCTAACTTTTAACAGTATGGTAAATAGAAGCGAAAACGCAGGTAATATACAATTCGTATACGCTTGAGATCCATATGCAACTACGACAATGGACTCCTCAAAAACCGTTTTATATGTCAAAAAGAAGCAAGCTACTCCTATAGCACTAAACAAAACTCGTTTCGCTTTAATATCTTGAAAGAAGATAATAAACACACTATTTAACCACATTTTTTTTAACTCCAATAAAATAGATTAACGTGCCTAGAACTATCCCCATAGTTAGTACAGAAAACCCTATTTGCCAACTAACTCCATCACTTGCTCCTGTCACGCGGGAAAAATCAGTTGGCGTATAAGAACCGGTTAGCAAGAGAGACACCGGGAGAAAACTCACATACAGGTAGTTGATGATATAGGCAGATATATACACCATAAAGCGGTATCTGATAAACATGCTGAATGCTAACGCAAGTGTCGCATATAGTCCAGTTGCAATAAAGCCGATGAAAAGATATAAGAGCATATGCAAAAACGGGTACATATAATATAACTCTGGAAATAATGTCATCGAATGAAGCAGTGAAATCGTATCATTTCCATCCATTATCATATCTGGCTTATGACTAGGTAGCATCATGAAGCACCCATAGATATTTAACAATAGTGGCACAATGAAGCAAAGTCCTGCTCCAATGAAGTTATAACTATAAAGATTTAAAAAATATCGTTTCACTTGCCCCTTTGCGTAAATATGTTCAAAAAAACCACTTTTTTTATCTGAAATGTATATATCAGCCACAGCTACAGCTGCAATAATAGGCATTAACATGAATAATAAGTTAGGCAGTTCAGATCCAGTAAAACTCTCGATCCATCTAGTGTATGGTGTGCCCCCATATTTAGCATTTGGATAAATATCTGCCAACAAATAATAGACAGACAAAGCTGTGCCCATTAAAAGCGCAATATAAAAAGTACTTTTATGTAAAATTCTATTAATAAAATAAAATTGCATTTTATCCTCCTTAGTAACGAGAAATTATTGGTACAAGAGTTTACTCCTGTACCAATAATCTCTATTTTTTAGAATCCGGACTCCATACTCCTTGTACTCTATTTGGCTTTCCTTTGTCTGCTCCCGCTTTGATCGCAGCATAATCTCTTCCGTTTTCTAATACATAGTTAGCCAACTTTATCGTTCTAACACGATCCAAGCGGTAATAATATCCCCCGGAACAGTCCTTATATGAATCTGCACCAACCACCCAGCCAGTTAACTTTCTTCCTTGGTGTTGTACGTAATTTATTTTCATATACACAGATGAGCGATTATATTTTGGTCTGAAAGTTGTCCGGTCATAATCAGCACTTTTTGTCGGCTTAACAATAAGTTTAAAAGTTGTATCCCCCGTATTCCCTTTCGCCTGAGCCGGCATGTAGTTAACCCCTGTCACTATTAATCCTATCGCAAAAATGAACATTAATTTCTTAATCATTCTGTCTCCTCCTCGTTAGTATTTTCACCGAAATTATAGCACGCCACCCCCTTCCCAAGAAAGCCCTTTCAAGACAAAACAGTCTATATTTTCTAAAAATTCACAATTCTGACACATTACTATCCCAATTCTTATACATCCCCAACAAAAAAGCAGCCTGCCTAAGCAAGCTGCTTTCCCTATACCATTAGATTTTCTCGATTTGATTAAAATCGACTTCGACTGGTGTTTCTCGGCCAAACATGTTGACCATCACTTTCGCTTTTCCTTTATCATTATCCATCTCATCGACTTTACCGGAGAATTCCGCAAATGGACCTTCTTTTACCATTACCGTTTCGCCGACTTCAAAGTCTGCTTCGACTGTGCGGTCGTTCATTCCCATGCTCTTCAGAATGCGCTCTGCTTCTTCTGGAAGAAGGGCTGTCGGCTTGCTTCCTGCGCCGGCTGAACCGACAAATCCTGTTACACCTGGTGTATTACGTACTACATACCAGGAATCGTCTGTCATTACGATCTCAACTAATACATAACCAGGGAACACTTTGCGTTTCAGTGTTTTTGTTTTGCCGTTCTTCACTTCTGTTTCTTCTTCTTCCGGAACGATAACGCGGAAAATTTGATCCGTCATTCCCATTGATTCGACCCGTTTTTCTAAATTTGCTTTTACTTTATTTTCATAACCTGAATAGGTGTGGACTACATACCAGTTTTTTTCCATTACTTTTTTGGCTGCACCGTTTGCGAGCCATCCTCCTTCATTTTTCTCTCCAAAATAAAAAACCCGACAAAAAATACGGGTCTAACTCAAGGAGTATTATAACACTATTACTTCCCGAAGTACAATACTAGATTACCAATTTGATTAATTGTTCGATACCAAAGTCAATAACCATAAAGAACACAGCAAACAAAATAACTGTAATGATAACTGTTACTGTATATGTCACTAATTCTTTTCTAGTTGGCCATGAAACTTTTCGCATTTCAGAAATGACGTTATGGAAAAAATTTGAAAGTGCAGACATATGAATTACCTCCATTTTAACTATTTTGTTTCGCGATGTAATGTATGCTTATTGCAGTGGCGGCAGAATTTCTTTACTTCTAGTCGAACTTGTTTATTTGTCCCGCTGGCAGTAATGGTATAATTACGCGAACCACACTCTGCACAGGCAAGGGAAGCTTTTCTTTTCATTGAATCATCTAACCCCGCAATCATTTATATACTCATTTTAAGTATATCGCATCACTATTAGTCTACCACTTGTCTCAGATATCGTCAAACTCTTTTTCAATCAAACTGCGCACCCATTTTTTTCTTGATCCGCTGCAGCGCGTTGTCGATCGCTTTGATATTTTTACCGAAATGGTCTGCCATTTCTTGGTAGCTCTTGCCTTCCAAATAGCAGCGCAAGACTTCTTTTTCAAAAGGGCTGGTTACTTTCTCAAGCCGCTCGGCAATATCGATCCGGTCTTCACTTTTCAGCAAATAATCTTCTGGCGTCTGTGCCGCCTGTTCTGAGATCACATCCAGCAACGTCCAATCTAAGCCATGTTCTTCTGTCATCGGAGTATCCAAAGAAAGGGATTGGTTCAGCGGCTGATTTTTTTGGCGCGCCGAACGTTTGACCGCTGACAGCAGCTGTCTGTTGATACAGATCTCAGCAAATGTCCGAAAGCTGGCTTCTTTGTCCGGGGAAAAGTCCCGAATCGCCTTAAAAAGACCAATCATCGCTTCCTGCAATAGATCATCACGCTCTGCACCTTGTAAAAAATATTGGGTTGCTTTCCAATACATGATTGGCTGATATTTTTGAAAGAAATAATCCAGAGCTTCCGTATCTCCATTTTTAGCAAGGTCGATTCTGCTTCTATCTTCGGCATCACTGCTATTTTGACTACTCACTTTTATCTGACTCCTTTTAATACTTCTCGGCGTTCCAATAAGTATTGATCGTGTGCATCCATTATAGCGACTTGCATGGAAAGGCGTCCATCTTTATTTTTCGCCTCTTCTCCACTTTTCCAGCTGTTCCATCACTTCAAAATCGATATTTAGATCCGTTTTCGGATCACTTTGTTTGATTTTCTTTATTTTCTGACCTATTTTCTTACCCATTTCCTGAATTTCAAAAAGCAGTTCGCGAGATGAGATCCGCAACGCTCCCTGACCGAAAATCGCCCACTGTTCTGTGTAATCAGAAGTTGCAACGATGATCTGGGTCTTGGCATTCTTCCATTCGATTGCTTTGCGTTCGATATATTCATCTGCCGTTTCGTCTTTTTTAGTAAACACGATTTCTACTTGATGTTTATTGGTCTTACGTTTTGCTCCGCTGACATATTGCGCATCAAACACCACAACCACGCGATAACCCGTATAGCTCTTATACTCCGCCATCGCCTCTAGCAAACGCTCTCTGGCTGCTTCCAAATTCTGCGCTTTGAGCATACTTAGTTCTGGCCAAGCTCCAATCACATTATAGCCATCTACTAATAAAATATGTTCCACGGATCATCCCTCCAATGGATAGCGCTTGCGATAAACTTCATATAATAAAATACTTGCTGCTACCGAAGCATTTAAGGAAGTCACTTTTCCTTTCATAGGAAGATGTACGAGAAAATCACATTTTTCGCGAACCAATCTGCTCATTCCGGCTCCTTCGCTGCCGATTACGATTCCAAGTGGCATATCTACGTCCATTGTCCGATAATCGCTGCTTCCTTTCGCATCCGTTCCGAAGATCCATAACCCGCGATCTTTTAGCACATCGATCGTTTTGTTTAAATTCGTTACTCGTACTACAGGAATATGCTCGATTGCACCAGTAGAAGCCTTGGCAACGGTCTGCGTCAAGCCAACTGAGCGTCTGTTCGGGATAATGATCCCATGGGCACCAACTGCATCTGCCGTCCGCATGATCGATCCTAAATTATGCGGATCTTCTAATTCATCTAACAAAATGAAGAACGGTTGCTCATTCCGGGTACTCGCCCGCTCAAAGAGTTCATCTAGCTCCGCATATTGATAAGCCGATATTTGCGCAGCGACACCTTGGTGAGCGCCTTCTACGACCTTATCGATTTTCTGTTTCGGTACAAATTGGATTTGGAGTTTTCGTTCTTTAGCAAGTGCGATAACTTGCTTCATCACACCTTTTTGAGAAGCTTCCGCAATATAGATTTTTTGGATATCGCGTTCCGACCGCAGCGCTTCTAATACCGGGTTTCTACCGCCGATCCATTCTTGTTCATTTTCCATTTACTTGCCTCTTCTCATTTTTTATTTTCAACTATTTCCCGCGCTTTTTCCATTACTTCTGTTAAACGCGTTTCCTCATCCGCTAAATGCAGATAGCCTATGACTGCTTCAAAAGCCGTCGATAAGTTATAGATTTTCGGATCGACATTTTTCGGTATACTATACGATTTAGCATTTCTGCCACGCTTCGCATAGCTCATTTCTTCTTCCGTCAAAAATCCCGTTTCCATCATTTCTTGTAGGGAAAATGCTTGCCCTTTCGCTGAAACAAAACGCGTAGCTGCTTTATGCAGTCCATTTGGTTTTGTTTTCCCCGAAGCAAGCAGATATTCCCGGATATATACTTCATAAATAGCGTCTCCCATATAAGCAAGCGCCAAGCCGTTCAGCTGTTTAAAATCTTTCACCTTACTCATTCTTCGCCTCGCTTGAAACGTGTGCCATGAGCAGTATCTTCCAAAATGATATGTTTAGAACGCAACAGTTCGCGAATCTCATCAGCACGCTCAAAGTTTCTTTCATTCCGTGCTTTGAGCCGTTCTTCGATCAGTGCTTCGATTTCCTCATCTGCTAATTCAAATGCCTGCTCTGTCTCCAGTTTAAGCCCTAAAACATTGGCAAACAACTGCAACATACTTAGGAATTCGCGTAAAACAGTAATAGATACATCTTCTTCTGCCAAATAAATATTTGCCCGCTTTGCTAGTTCATGAAAAACGGTAATGGCGTTTGCTGTATTAAAATCGTCATCCATTTCATCTTCGAAACTTTGCTTCAATTCTGTAAGCTGTTCCAGCCAGTCCTCCGTTGTTTCTTCATCAGCCACATCTTCTTCAGCATGTTGTATCCGGTAATCGATGTTCTGATAAGCAGTCCGCAAGCGTTCCAAACTATTTTTCGCATCTTCCAATGTGTCTTCACTTAATGAGATCGGATTCCGGTAATGGACAGATAACATAAAGAATCGTACAACATCGGGGGCGTGCTCTGCTAAAACATCATGTAAAGTAATAAAATTCCCCAATGATTTGGACATTTTTTCTCCATCAATGTTAAGAAATGCATTGTGCATCCAATAATTAGCAAATTGTTTTCCAGTCCGTGCTTCTGACTGCGCGATTTCATCCTCGTGATGCGGAAAGATCAAGTCATGACCACCAGCATGGATATCGATCGTATCCCCTAAAAACTTCTGGGCCATCGCCGAGCATTCAATGTGCCAACCCGGTCTGCCTTTCCCCCATGGACTTTCCCAGTTTATCTCTCCTGGTTTAGCAGCTTTCCACAATGTAAAGTCAAGTTCATCACGTTTTTTATCGGTCGTTTCTACACGGATACCATGCTGCAGGTCCTGCAACGGCTGATGAGAAAGCTTACCATAAGCATCAAATTTTTTCGTTGCAAAATAGACATCGCCCGCCGATTCATAAGCATATCCCTTATCAACTAACGCTTGGATAAAGTCAATGATTTCCTGCATATTTTCCGTCACACGTGGATTGGTCGTCGCACGCGCAACATTTAATTGATCGACATCTTCAAAGAACGCATGGATAAATTTATCCGCCACTTCCGGAACCGTCAAGTCCAGTTCCTCCGCCGCACGGATCAGTTTATCATCCACATCTGTAAAATTAGATACATAATTAACATCATATCCCCGATAAGTCAAATACCTTCTGACTGTATCAAAAAAGATAATTGGTCTAGCATTACCAATATGAATATAGTTATAAACAGTAGGGCCACATACATACATACTGACTTTCCCGTTTACTAATGGTTTAAAAACTTCCTTTTCTCTTGTGAGTGTATTAAATAATTGTAAGGCCATTATTTACGCTCCTTCTCTTCTAATAGTCGCTCGATTTTTCTCTCTAATTCATTTACCCGTACTAATAAACTGTCAATATCCGGTTCCGCATGCGCTACTCGTCTACCGTTCAACCGCACGACTTTCGCCGGCACCCCTACTACCGTTGCATCTGGCGGAACATCCTTCAAGACCACCGCACCTGCACCGATTTTAGAATCTGCTCCAAGCACGACAGGCCCGAGCACTTTGGCTCCTGCGGAAATAAATACTCGATCACCGACCGTTGGATGTCTTTTCCCAATATCTTTCCCTGTTCCGCCTAGCGTAACCCCATGAAAAATCACAACATCATCGCCGATTATAGCTGTTTCGCCAATAACTACCCCTGCACCATGATCAATAAAAAAACGTCGCCCGATCTCCGCGCCAGGGTGAATCTCCACATTTGTAAAAAATCTTGCAAATTGAGAAATGACCTTCGCGAATAACGGCATTCGATGCGTATAAAAAAAGTGCGCTACCCGATGCCACCATAACGCATGTAGACCTGGATTCGTGATGACAGCATCCCAAAAACCTCGGGTGGCTGGGTCATTCTTATTGATTGCTTCTGTATCTTCTTTTAAACGGTTAGGCACTGTGCGTTCCTCCTTTGGTTTTGCTGGGGGGCTGGGTTGGTTTGTGTGATTTTTTATGGATATGTGCTGGTGAATCGCTTTGTTTGGACGGGAAGTATGGATTTTATTAGACTTCATCTTATGGATAGTGCATCCGTAGCTCGCTTTGCTCGAATCGGGGATATGACTTTGTCCTATGAATATTGCACCCGTAACTCGCTTTGCTCGAATCGGGAAGTATGGTTTTCATAGGACTTTGTCCTATGAATATTGCACCCGTAACTCGCTTTGCTCGAACGGGTGCAACAAAAAAGACGCCCTCTATACAGAGACGTCTAGCGCGGTTCCACTCTGTTTGAGTTGCGTCTCTTCGTTTTACATTCAGACAGCTTCTCCAACTTTAAGGCATTGTAACGGGTGGCTTCCGTCTAAGGATACTTTGATTTCCCCTTAGAATTCAAGGACGCATTTCAAAAGCATTTCACTGAACTGCTTCCAGCCTGTGGCAGTTCTCTCTATAAGTTTCGGGCTTTTTACTTCTTCCTATCTACACTTTGAACGAGATTAATAATACCTTTATTATAACAGCTGAAATGCAATATGCAACTAAAAATTCTTTCTGTTGGCTGTGGATTGGGATCCTTTTTGGGGTTAGGGGGGTGCGTGTTTTATATGTCTTTGTCTTATGAATATTGCACCTGTAACTCGCTTGGCTCGAACGGGGATATGGTTTTCATAGGACTTTGTCCTATGAATATTGCACCCGTAACTCGCTTGGCTCGAACGGGGATATGGTTTTCATAGGACTTTGTCCTATGAATATTGCACCCGTAACTCGCTTGGCTCGAACGGGTGCAACAAAAAGGAAAGTTCGTAATGAACTTTCCTTCGAATGCTTTAAATGTTGTCCAATGTTTCGATTTCTTCTGCTGAGAGTGTGATCTCTCCTGCTGCGATGTTTGATTTTAAGTGGTCAATAGAAGATGTTCCTGGGATAGGAAGGATAACGTCGGATTTTTGTAGTAACCATGCTAATGCGATCTGTGCCGGTGCTGCGTTGTGTGCTTTAGCGATTGTCACTAGTGATTGTTGGCTGTCGTTTGTCAATTCCCCTGTTGCGAGCGGGAACCATGGAATGAATGCGATGTTGTTTTCTTCTGCGTATTTTAATACTTCTTCATCCGCACGGTCAATCAAGTTATAGCGATTTTGAACAGAAGCGATCGGTGCGATTTTTTGCGCTTCTTTCAATTGGTCGACCGTAACTTGCGACAATCCGATATGTCTGATTTTGCCTTCTTTTTGCATGTCTGCTAACACACCAACTTGTTCTTCGATCGTGTAGTCAGGATCGATCCGATGCAACTGCAGCAAGTCAATTTTTTCTAAGCCTAATGAAAATAGGTTCAATTCGACTTGTTGGCGTAAATAAGCCGGATTACCTAGCGGAGTCCATATGTTTGGACCTTGGCGTGTATTCCCTACTTTTGTTGCAATAACTTTCTTTTCTTCTCCGTTATATTCTTTCAATGCTTTTTTTACATATAAATTAGCATAAAATGGTCCGTAAGCATCCGCAGTATCAATGAAATTGATTTCACTTTCCAACACCGCTTTTAATACATCGACTGCTTTTTCCGGATCTTTATACGGTCCAAAAACGCCTTCGCCTGTAAGCTGCATGGTTCCATAACCTAACCGATTAACTTCTAATCCATCTGAAAATGTAAATGTCTTTTTCGTCATTTTACTTTTCCTCCTCTTTCGATTTTATTTCCAAAAATCTTCGTCACCATAATCGACATGATTAGATACTTCTTCCCAATCTGCCAAATCTGACAACACCTTTTCTACCTTTGCATGCGCACGCTTAAAGGCATTTTGTCCCATAAGAAAGTGTAGAGGGGCATTTTCGCTCTCAACAGCTTTTATCATTGCCTTGGCAGCAAGTTCCGGCGAACCAGTTTGTTCTCCAGAAAAACCGTGTGTCCGTTCAATATTAGCGCGTGCAGTAGTTTTATAGTCATCGATCTCCACTTTCGTTTCGACGGAAGACCCGCCAGCCCATTCAGTACGAAAAGGTCCTGGCTCTACATTTGTCACTTTGATACCAAGCGGCTCTAGTTCTTTTGCCAACGCAGCCGCAAAACCTTCTACCGCAAATTTCGTTGCATTATAATAACCAAACCCCGGTGAGCCGTCCAAACCACCGATAGACGTAATATTTAGGATATGGCCTTCGCGTTGTTTTCTAAATTGAGGTAAAAAAGCCCTCGTTATATTACTTACACCCCAGAAGTTAGTTTCAAACATTTGGCGTACATCTGCAACATCACTTTCTTCAACCGCGCCAAAGTAGCCGTAACCTGCATTATTAACCAAAACATCAATTCGTCCGAAGCGTTCTAATGTTGCTTGAACAGCTGCGTCCACTTGTTTTTCATCATTTACATCAAGTGAAAGAGCCAATCCATTTTCATTTCCGGCGATAGCTTCCTCTGCTTTTTCTATTTTTCGAGCTGTAGCCACGACAGAATAACCTTGTTCCAGCAATTCCTTCGTAAGCTCTTTTCCAAATCCGGAAGATGTTCCCGTGATAAACCAAACTTTTTTCATAGTGGATCACCTCAACCTTTCTCATTTGTTTTTCAACTACAGATTGAGTATAATACCTTATAGTTACTAGAAGGCAAGTATCTTTTTCTAAAAGGAGGAAAAATTATGTATACGATTAAAGAAGCCGCCGAAAAAGAAGGTTTAAGTACTTATGCACTGCGCTTTTATCATGATAAAGGCCTTTTGCCAGCTGTGCAGCGCGATGCAAATAATAATCGTGTTTTCACTGAAAAAGATCTTATTTCCATACATTTTGTCAAGTGCCTTAGAAATTCAGGAATGCCTCTAAAACAAATCAAACACTACATGACATTAGTCGTAGACGGCGACAAAACAATCGCCGAGCGGTTAGAATTATTGAAAGAGACACGAGAATTCGTATTGGATCAGCAAAAGAAAATCGCCGAAGAATTGAAAACACTAGAACGAAAAATCACGAATTACGAGCATACTTTAGTTTCCAACGGCGATACCAGCTGTAAATAAAAAAACGATCTTTCTTTAATCGAAAGATCGTTTTTATTTTATTTATTCAACCAGCTATGAAGACGTTTCAATACCTTTTCTTTGCCTAATACTTCAATAGCAAGAGGTAATTCAGGACCGTGCATTTCCCCTGTTGTTACGATTCGAATCGGCATGAACAAACCTTTTCCTTTTACAGAAGTTGCTTTTTGAACACGTTTGATAGCTGCTTTGATCTCAGCTGCTTCAAAATTTTCCAATTCTGCCACTTCTTTTGCAAAAGCATCAATCACGACAGGAACGGTTTCTGCCTCTAACACTTCTTGTTCTTCCGCATCAAAGGTAACTTCATCAGTAAAGAACATCTCCGACAATGGAACGATCTCTGCTCCGTAACTCATTTGCTCATGGTAAAGCGAAACTAATTTGTTGACCCATTCGGCTTCTTCCGCCGTCAACTCCTTAGAAACAACACCTGCTTCTTGCAAATGAGGTAAGGATAATTCAACTACTTTTTCAAGCGGCAAAGCTTTCACATATTGATTGTTTACCCATGTCAGCTTAGCTTTATCAAATAATGCCGGGGACTTGGACAAACGATTTTCATCAAAGATCTTGATAAACGCTTCTTTCGAGAAAATCTCTTCTTCCCCTTCAGGCGACCAGCCAAGCATAGCGATAAAGTTGAATAATGCCTCTGGTAAATATCCAAGATCACGATATTGCTCGATAAATTGGATAATGGAACCATCGCGCTTGCTTAGTTTTTTTCTACTTTCATTGACGATCAATGTCATATGGCCAAATACAGGTGGTTCCCAGCCAAAGGCTTTATAGATCATCAATTGTTTTGGCGTATTGGAAATGTGATCATCACCACGCAACACATGCGAGATCTCCATCATATGGTCATCCACTGCTACAGCAAAGTTGTACGTAGGAATTCCGTCTTTTTTTACAATGACGAAGTCGCCAATGCCGTTTGAGTCAAAGGATACTTCATCTTTTACAATATCGTTAAACGTAATTGTTTCATCAGCAGGAACTTTGAAGCGGATACTAGGACGAATTCCTTGTGCTTCTTTTTCAGCTTGTTGTTCTTTAGTCAAATGACGACATTTTCCGCTGTAACGAGGCATCTCGCCGCGCGCTTTTTGTGCTTCTCGTTCTGCATCCAATTCTTCTTCTGTACAGTAACATTTATACGCTAAACCTTTTTCCAACAATTCTTCAATCAGCGGATTGTAAATATCTGCACGCTCGGATTGGCGGTATGGTCCGTACTTCCCAGGAACATCGACACCTTCGTCCCATTCTACGCCGAGCCATTTCAAATTGTTCATTTGGCTTTCTTCTCCGCCTTCAACATTACGTTTTGCATCTGTATCTTCAATCCGGACGATAAAGTCCCCGCCGTGATGTTTCGCAAATAAATAATTGAATAATGCTGTACGTGCATTCCCTATATGCAAAAAGCCAGTTGGACTTGGTGCATAACGCACCCGTACTTTTTTTGATCCTTCCATCATACAAACACTCCTTTTATTTTTCCAATAAAACTACAGCTAGACTTGCGATCCCTTCTTCTCGACCAACAAATCCCATCATTTCCGATGTCGTAGCTTTAACATTTACTTGGTCTAATTCTGCTCCTAAAAGCTCCGCAATATGTTCACGCATTGCCTCGATGTAGGGAGCCATTTTTGGTTTCTCTGCAATGACCGTACAGTCTAAATTTCCTAATTGGTAGCCATCCTGCTGGATCTCTTTCCAAATGATCGAAAGTAGCTGACTAGAATCAGCATCTTTATACTGGTCATCCGTGTCAGGGAAAAAATACCCAATATCGCGCTTACAGACAGCACCTATAATAGCATCTGTGATGGCATGAAGCAATACATCTGCATCACTGTGCCCTAAAAGTCCAAGCTCATGAGGAATCTCAATCCCGCCAATAATCAACTTGCGATTTTCAGCTAATTGATGAACATCATAGCCTTGTCCGATTCGGATCATGCTCTGTCACCTCTCCTTGCCTTCAGAATAGCCTTTGCGATGACGATATCATCAGGAGTAGTCAGCTTGATATTGTGATAGCTTCCTTCCACCATTTCGACACGTTTACCAATATATTCGACTAAACTTGCGTCATCTGTACCTAAGTATTTTTCCTTTTTCGCTATCTTATGTGCCAACTTGATAACGTTTGGCTGAAACCCCTGTGGAGTCTGGACTTGCCACAATTCATTTCGGTCAGGTGTTTCGACTACTACACCTTGCTTTACCCGTTTGATCGTATCTTTAGCAGGGACACCGCAGATCACAGCATCACTCTGTGTTAAGCATATCAGAATTCGCTCGACGACTACTTTATCGAGAAACGGTCTGGCACCATCATGGATAAGGATCGGGCGTTCACCAGAACAGTGATCCAACCCACAACCCACACTCCACTGCCTTTCTGCCCCGCCGGAAACGAGGGTAATTCGGTCGCTGTAAGTTTTCATGTCCCTTTTTAAAACGGAACGCAATTCTGATTGTTCCTCTTCTCGACAAACAAGAATGATCTGCTTGCATCGTTCATCTGCCAAAAACAGGGCAAGACTATGCATAAAAAGCGGCTTCCCGCCAATTTCCAACCAGATCTTGTTCTTTTTCAACTGCATCCGTTTTCCTTGACCTGCAGCTAATAAAATCAATTCATACTCCATATCGCGGCTCCGTTTATCAAACTGGCTTTGCAAAAATCATTCTTCCAGCTGAAGTCTGCAGTACACTTGTCACTTCAACTTGTTTGGTTTCATTGATAAATTTACGTCCTTCTTCTACGACGATCATTGTTCCGTCATCTAAATAAGCAACACCTTGATTGTGTTCTTTCCCGTCTTTAACGATCAATACAGTCATCTTCTCGCCCGGCAATACTACAGGTTTCACAGCATTGGCAAGATCATTGATGTTAAGTACCGGAACATTTTGGAACTCACAGACTTTATTCAGATTATAGTCGTTCGTGACTACGATTCCATCCATTAATTTCGCAAGTTTGATCAATTTACTATCTACTTCCGGAATTTCTTCAAAATCCCCATCATACATCTCTACTGCGATCGTTGGATCTTTTTGGATTCGATTCAAGATATCGAGCCCTCTTCTTCCCCGCGTGCGTTTCAATGTATCAGAAGAATCAGCGATATGCTGGAGCTCCGCTAAAACGAATAATGGGATAACGATCGTGCCGTCTAAAAATCCTGTTTGTAGGATGTCGGCAATTCGTCCATCAATAATAACACTTGTGTCCAAAATTTTATATTTCTGCCCAAATTTTTCAGTTTTTTCTTGTGGTTCTTCTGCTGCTTTTTTCTTTGTCATCCGATTACTGAATAAGTTGACCAACTCATTTTTTCTGCTGTTCCCCACTCGGAAACCTAAATATCCTAAAACAAGGGTCAAGAGAATCGGAACGATAGAATTGATAATTAGTATTCGTGTTTGGCTAAGCGCATTTCCAACTAAATAGGCGATGATCAACCCAACGATCAAGCCTAATCCGCCGTAAATCAATGTAGAACCTGAGATTCCTGTCAATTTTCTCTCTAACCAGTTAAATGCGGCTTCGATATATTTCACCGCCCAGAAAGTAATAAGATAAAATATAAGTGCACCAATCAAAACATTTGTATAAGGGTTATTAAGGAAAATCTGATTCTCGAGGCCGAGCGCGCTCCAAAGATAAGGCAGCTCTACAACGCCCAATGTAGCTCCAATCAAAATCAGGCATATACGAATGACCCATTTCAACATGTTATTTTCCTCCTTTCTTTTCTATAAAATAAATTACAGTTTGCGATACAGTAAACGCACTTCCATTCTACACCATAAAAATGCTATACCGCAAATTGTAATCAAGATTTTTTATTTCGGTAGTGCTTTTGTTAATGCTTGCGTAATCGTATCTACTCCGATGATCTCAATGCCTGCAGGAACTTTCCAGCTTCCTTCATTGTTGCTTGGGATAAAAATACGTTTAAACCCTAATTTTGCTGCTTCTTTTACGCGTTGCTCGATTCTCGACACTCGGCGTATTTCTCCAGTCAATCCGACTTCCCCGATAAAACAATCCGTGTTATTTGTCGGTTTATCCCGATAGCTGGATGCAATGCTGATAGCAATTGCCAAATCGACTGCCGGTTCGTCCAATTTCACACCGCCAGCTGCCTTTAAATACGCATCTTGGTTCTGCAGCATCAGTCCTGCCCGTTTTTCTAAAACCGCCATGATCAAAGAAACTTTATTATGATCAAGTCCCGTTGCCATACGTTTCGCATTTCCATACATGGTTGGTGATACAAGCGCTTGGATCTCTACTAATACTGGCCTTGTGCCTTCTAATGAAACCACAACAGTCGATCCCGAAGCGCCTTCTAAACGTTCTTCGAGGAAAACTTCTGAGGGATTCGCCACTTCTACTAAACCGACATCGCGCATCTCAAATATGCCCAGTTCATTTGTAGAACCAAAACGATTTTTCACAGCCCGTAAAATTCGGTAAGCATGGTGGCGCTCACCTTCAAAATACAGCACTGTATCTACCATATGTTCTAATAAACGAGGCCCAGCGATCGCGCCTTCCTTCGTTACATGACCAACAATAAAGATAGCAATGTTTTGTGTTTTAGCGATCTGCATCAATGCTGCCGTACACTCTCGAACTTGTGAAACGCTTCCGGCAGCACTCGTAACATCGGGATGGTAAATGGTTTGAATGGAATCGATAACGACAAATTCCGGTTTGACAAACTGGATCGTATCTTGGATGGCTTCTAAGTTGGTCTCTGCAAATAGATACAGATTGTCTCCTGACACTTGCAGGCGCTCTGCACGCAGTTTTGTTTGCCGTACAGATTCTTCGCCGGATATATAAAGGACTTTTTTCCCTGATACACTTAGTTCTGCTGAAACTTGCAGAAGAAGGGTAGATTTACCTATCCCGGGATCGCCACCTACCAAGATCATTGATCCGACAACTACTCCGCCACCTAATACTCGGTTCAGTTCCGGCATTTTCGTCATGATCCGTTCTTCTTTCTCACTTGCTACTTGATTGATAGGAGTAGCTTTTGCTGGTTCCCCAGCTGTATGTGAAAAGGTTGCGCGGCCTTTTTTGCTTGGCGTCAGCGCTTCTACCATTTGATTCCATTCTCCGCAGCTCGGACATTTCCCCATCCATTTCGGGGATTCATAGCCGCAATTATTGCAGACAAATTTTGTTGTTTTTTTTGCCAAAGTATTCGCCTCCCATGATGCTATTTTAACACAGATCATGCGTTCGTATTTGTTTTTTTGTAAAATCGTTTTTTCAACGCTGATTATGTATTTAAAGGGCCTTTTCCTGATTTTCAAGGAAAAGGCCCTCCTAATGTTATTTTGTTTTTACCTGTTTAGCAGCCTTTTTAGTAGCAGGTGCTTTCTTATTTGTTCTTACTTCCAGTTCGCCAGCTTTTACGCCGATCTCTACCGCATCGCCGACAACGATTTTTCCGCGAAGCAGTTCTTCGGAAAGTCTATCCTCGATGTTGCGTTGGATAGCCCGTTTCAGCGGACGTGCTCCATATTCAGGATCGTAGCCGTCTTTGGCGATTTTTGCTTTTGCGCCTTCTGTCAACGTAACATGGATATCTTGAGCCGCAAGACGTTTAGTCAATTGTTTTGTCAGCAGCGTGACGATTTCTTTCAATTCTTTATCCTGTAAAGCATGGAAAACAATTGTTTCGTCAATCCGGTTGATAAACTCTGGACGGAAAACTTGTTTCAATTCTTGCAAGACGCGTTGTTCCATTGCTTTATGATCTTTCCGTGGATCTGTGACCAAAAAGCCAACCGATTTATCTTGTTGCATTTCACGCGCACCGACATTCGATGTCATGATGATAATGGTATTTCGGAAATCGACTACACGGCCTTTGGAATCTGTCAAACGGCCATCATCTAAAACTTGAAGCAACATGTTGAATACATCTGGATGTGCTTTTTCGATTTCATCTAATAGGATGACCGAATAAGGTTTTTGACGTACTTTCTCTGTCAGCTGTCCGCCTTCCTCATAACCTACATATCCTGGTGGCGAACCGACCAAACGAGCAGTGGAGAATTTTTCCATATACTCGGACATGTCGATTCGGATCATAGCTTCTTCATCGCCAAACATCGACTCAGCCAATGCTCTAGCTAGCTCTGTTTTACCGACCCCAGTTGGGCCTAAGAAGATAAAGGAACCAATTGGGCGCTTAGGATCTTTGAGTCCTGCTCTCGCACGTCTTACAGCCAAGGAGACTGCTTTAACAGCACTTTCTTGACCGATGACGCGTTGGTGAAGCAATTTCTCCATATTTAGCAACTTATCGGTCTCAGTTTCTGCCAATTTCATCACAGGAATTCCTGTCCAGCTAGCAACAACTTCTGCCACGATATCCTCGGTTACCTCATTATGATCCATTCCTTGCTTTTGCTGCCATGTCGATTTTGTTTTTTCTAGTTCTTTTTTCAGTTTTTGTTCTTTATCACGAAGCGAAGCAGCCTTTTCAAATTCTTGGCCTTGGACAGCTGCGTCTTTTTCTTTTTTCAATTCTGCAAGTTCTTCTTCCATTTGTTTTACATTAGATGGTGTTGTATAAGCTTTCAACCTTACTTTAGAACCAGCTTCATCAATAACATCGATTGCTTTATCGGGTAAAAAGCGGTCCGAAATATAGCGGTCGGATAAGCGTACTGCAGCCTCTAATGCGGAATCCGTGATGGCAACACGGTGATGTGCTTCATAACGATCACGCAGACCGTGCAAGATTTGAATCGACTCATCCACAGTTGGTTCATCTACTTTCACGGGTTGGAAACGACGTTCTAACGCAGCGTCTTTTTCAATGTACTTGCGATATTCATCTAAAGTAGTGGCACCAATGCATTGTAGTTCTCCGCGAGCTAGTGGCGGCTTCAAGATATTTGACGCATCGATTGCACCTTCTGCTCCACCAGCACCGATCAATGTATGAAGTTCATCGATAAACAGGATCACGTTCCCTGCTTGTCTGATTTCATCCATTACTTTTTTCAAACGATCTTCGAATTCACCACGATATTTTGTGCCGGCAACCACAGTACCCATATCAAGTGTCATGACACGTTTTCCGCGAAGAGTTTCCGGAACTTCATTTTTAACGATTTGTTGTGCTAAACCTTCAGCGATCGCGGTTTTACCAACACCAGGTTCCCCGATCAATACTGGATTATTCTTCGTTCTTCTGCTCAATACTTCAATCACGCGCTGAATTTCCTTTGCACGCCCGATCACTGGATCCAAGTTTTCTTCTCTTGCGATCACAGTCAGGTCTCGTGCCAAGCTGTCTAATGTTGGGGTTGCTTGTGTATTGGTTTGACGGCCTGCACTTGCAGCATCACTACTGCCTAACAGTTGCAAGACTTGTTGTCTTGCTTTATTTAGACTAACGCCTAAATTACTTAATACCCGAGCTGCTACTCCTTCACCCTCACGGATCAGCCCCAATAAGATATGCTCCGTACCAACATACGTATGACCTAATTTTCTAGCTTCATCCATAGAAAGTTCGATTACTTTCTTAGCCCGAGGTGTATATTGGATTGTCGTCACGGTTTTATCGCCCTCACCGATCAATGCCTCTACTTCTTGTTGTACTTTTTCAGAACTTACTTCTAACTCATATAAAGCCTTGGCAGCTATTCCTTCGCCTTCTCTTACTAATCCTAGTAAAATATGTTCTGTACCAAGATTGCTGTGTTTTAACCGGATAGCTTCTTCTTGGGAAAGTGCAAGAACCTTTTGCGCTCGTTGTGTAAATCTTCCAAACATCATAATGAATTCCTCCTTAATGTTACGTTCAATTATGATTCATTTTTTTCTAATAAATCTCTTATGACTCTTGCACGAATTACCTTCTCTTCAAAATCATTCAAATCATGTCCAGCTGCTTGTCGCAAAAATGCTGGTTGCGAGAATATTACCAGTTCGTTCACTTTTTCGCGAGTAATATGCTCAAGATACCCTAATTCTACGCCTAGTCTTAAATCAGAGATCGCATCTGAACTTTCAGCTTCTGTGATCATCCGGCAATTTTCAAGCAATCCATACGCTCTAAAAATACGATCTTCTAACGCGATATGGTATTTTTGCTTGAGCATTGTTCGTGCCACTCGTTCCTGCATAATGACTTGCATAACGATCTCCGTTAAATCTTCAATAATTTCCAATTCCGTTTTTCCTAGAGTGACTTGATTGGAAATCTGAAAAATATTACTGGATGGCAGACTGCCTTCTCCATACATTCCTCTTACCACAAAGCCAAGGTGCCTAATCGCTTCGATCATTTTTTTCATCTGTTTTGTTGTCACAAGCCCTGGAAGATGTACCATAGCAGAAGCTCTTAGGCCAGTTCCCACATTTGTAACACAGCTTGTCAGATAACCAAACTGTTCATCATACGCAAAATCCAATTTTGCTTCCATCACATTTTCGATTTGAAGTGCTTTTTCTAAAGCCTCTTCTAAATTCAATCCTGAGACCATGCTCTGAATCCGGATATGGTCTTCTTCATTGATCATGATACTAAGGTTCTGTTTTTCATTGATAGCAACCGCACCATGCTCGCTTTTATTCATCAAGTAAGGACTGATAAAGTGCTTCTCTACAAGTAATGCTTTTTCCAGCATTTGCATATCATTCATCTTCAACAGTTGAAAACTATCATCAAGGCTACCAAATACGGAATCAATAGTTTGCTCTTTTTGCAAATAAACTGGAAACACTTTATTCGGAAGGTTTCTCGCAATTCTCACACGAGAACTTAAGACTACATCACTTTCTTCGCCTCGAGCTTCTAACCAAGTATTTAAACGGGGTTCAAAGAAGTTTGTCATCCAGCATCCCCTCCCTTGAGCACTTTAATTTGATCTCTTAACAAGGCAGCCTCTTCAAAAGCTTCTGATTCGATCGCTTCTTGCAGCTTTCTTTTCAATGCCTCGATCTGCTCTATAGTATCAGCTTGTTTTGTAGTTGCAATCGGCCTTTTCCCAACGTGCTGCCGATAACTATTTTGTACTTGGCTTATATAGGGCACCAAGTTTTCCCGAAAGGCTTCATAACATTGTTCACAACCGAGTCTATTATTAGCAACAAATTCGGAAAAAGCTAACCCGCAGGATGGACAACTTTTCTCTTCACTGTGAGTATGTTGTTTATTTTGTAATAAAGACAACATTTGCAATGTGAAATCAGTATAAGTATCCACAATTTCAGAAAATTTTTCAGATGATTGCTGTTGATTTTTTGCGGCACACGATTCGCAAAGATACAATGTTTTGCTTTGTCCTTCATTATTTATTTGTTTAATAACCACAACTGCTTCATTTTTACCACAATCTTCACACAGCATTAGCTCACCTCGTTAATCATATTTAAGCGCAACCAACATTGATTCTAAAATGCGACTCCGTAAAATATCTCTATCCGGTAATGGCAAAATCAGAACATCTCTATCTAAAGCAGATAAAATGATTCTTGCTTCTTTCTTATTGATAACACGTTCTTCTAACAGACGGAAAATAACATCTTCCGCAAAAGATTGAGAAACTTTTTTGTCATGCAACATTGCAATAATAGCTTCCAAAAGTTGTAATTTATCATTCATTTTCACTTTTATGATTCGGATATAACCGCCACCACCGCGCTTACTCTCTACAATATATCCACGCTCCATCGTAAAGCGTGTATTAATAACATAGTTTATTTGCGAAGGAACACATTCAAACTTATCAGCAACTTCACTACGTTTTATCTCGATTGCTTCGTTGTTTTCTAAGACTTGTTTCAAATATGCTTCGATAATATCTGATATATTTTTCAACGAATAGACTCCTTTCTTAACTTTGACTAACTTTGACTTTAATTATACTAAATTTAGAAGAAACGCACAATAAAAAGCTCTTTAAAACAAAATAAAAAGCCTAGAAATATCTAGACTTTTCAAGGTGCCCGGCAGCGACCTACTCTCACAGGGGGAAACCCCCTACTACCATTGGCGCAGAGAAGCTTAACTACCGTGTTCGGGATGGGAACGGGTGTGACCTTCTCGCCATAACTACCAGACAATATAAGAGAAAAACATTCTCTCAAAACTAGAGAAGAAAGGTTGTAAAGTTTTTACCGATAATCATTTTTATTGGTTAAGTCCTCGATCGATTAGTATTTGTCCGCTCCATATGTTGCCATACTTCCACTCCAAACCTATCTACCTGATCATCTTTCAGGGATCTTACTTTCCGAAGAAATGGGAAATCTCATCTTGAGGGGGGCTTCACGCTTAGATGCTTTCAGCGTTTATCCCTGCCGCACATAGCTACCCAGCGATGCTCCTGGCGGAACAACTGGTACACCAGCGGTGCGTCCATCCCGGTCCTCTCGTACTAAGGACAGCTCCTCTCAAATTTCCTGCGCCCGCGACGGATAGGGACCGAACTGTCTCACGACGTTCTGAACCCAGCTCGCGTGCCGCTTTAATGGGCGAACAGCCCAACCCTTGGGACCGACTACAGCCCCAGGATGCGACGAGCCGACATCGAGGTGCCAAACCTCCCCGTCGATGTGGACTCTTGGGGGAGATAAGCCTGTTATCCCCGGGGTAGCTTTTATCCGTTGAGCGATGGCCCTTCCATGCGGAACCACCGGATCACTAAGCCCGACTTTCGTCCCTGCTCGACTTGTCAGTCTCGCAGTCAAGCTCCCTTGTGCCTTTACACTCTGCGAATGATTTCCATCCATTCTGAGGGAACCTTTGGGCGCCTCCGTTACTCTTTAGGAGGCGACCGCCCCAGTCAAACTGCCCACCTGACACTGTCTCCCCACGCGCTAAGCGTGGCGGGTTAGAATGGTCATACAGCCAGGGTAGTATCCCACCATTGCCTCCTTGCACGCTGGCGCGCGCAGCTCTTAGGCTCCTACCTATCCTGTACAAGCGGTACAAACATTCCATATCAGGTTGCAGTAAAGCTCCACGGGGTCTTTCCGTCCTGTCGCGGGTAACCTGCATCTTCACAGGTACTATAATTTCACCGAGTCTCTCGTTGAGACAGTGCCCAGATCGTTGCGCCTTTCGTGCGGGTCGGAACTTACCCGACAAGGAATTTCGCTACCTTAGGACCGTTATAGTTACGGCCGCCGTTTACTGGGGCTTCAATTCGCACCTTCGCTTGCGCTAAGCGCTCCTCTTAACCTTCCAGCACCGGGCAGGCGTCAGCCCCTATACGTCACCTTACGGTTTTGCAGAGACCTGTGTTTTTGCTAAACAGTCGCCTGGGCCTATTCACTGCGGCTCTCTCGGGCTTTCACCCTAATAGAGCACCCCTTCTCCCGAAGTTACGGGGTCATTTTGCCGAGTTCCTTAACGAGAGTTCTCTCGCTCACCTTAGGATTCTCTCCTCATCTACCTGTGTCGGTTTGCGGTACGGGCAGTACAGTTCTAACTAGAGGCTTTTCTTG
>NZ_LR134483.1:217500-220000 GCF_900638015.1 Listeria grayi | reverse complement strand
GCGTGCCGCTTTAATGGGCGAACAGCCCAACCCTTGGGACCGACTACAGCCCCAGGATGCGACGAGCCGACATCGAGGTGCCAAACCTCCCCGTCGATGTGGACTCTTGGGGGAGATAAGCCTGTTATCCCCGGGGTAGCTTTTATCCGTTGAGCGATGGCCCTTCCATGCGGAACCACCGGATCACTAAGCCCGACTTTCGTCCCTGCTCGACTTGTCAGTCTCGCAGTCAAGCTCCCTTGTGCCTTTACACTCTGCGAATGATTTCCATCCATTCTGAGGGAACCTTTGGGCGCCTCCGTTACTCTTTAGGAGGCGACCGCCCCAGTCAAACTGCCCACCTGACACTGTCTCCCCACGCGCTAAGCGTGGCGGGTTAGAATGGTCATACAGCCAGGGTAGTATCCCACCATTGCCTCCTTGCACGCTGGCGCGCGCAGCTCTTAGGCTCCTACCTATCCTGTACAAGCGGTACAAACATTCCATATCAGGTTGCAGTAAAGCTCCACGGGGTCTTTCCGTCCTGTCGCGGGTAACCTGCATCTTCACAGGTACTATAATTTCACCGAGTCTCTCGTTGAGACAGTGCCCAGATCGTTGCGCCTTTCGTGCGGGTCGGAACTTACCCGACAAGGAATTTCGCTACCTTAGGACCGTTATAGTTACGGCCGCCGTTTACTGGGGCTTCAATTCGCACCTTCGCTTGCGCTAAGCGCTCCTCTTAACCTTCCAGCACCGGGCAGGCGTCAGCCCCTATACGTCACCTTACGGTTTTGCAGAGACCTGTGTTTTTGCTAAACAGTCGCCTGGGCCTATTCACTGCGGCTCTCTCGGGCTTTCACCCTAATAGAGCACCCCTTCTCCCGAAGTTACGGGGTCATTTTGCCGAGTTCCTTAACGAGAGTTCTCTCGCTCACCTTAGGATTCTCTCCTCATCTACCTGTGTCGGTTTGCGGTACGGGCAGTACAGTTCTAACTAGAGGCTTTTCTTGACAGCGTGAAATCAGGAACTTCCGTACTTAATTTCCTTCCCCATCACAGCTCATGCTTCGCGAGAAGCGGATTTGCCTACTTCTCACACTCACTGCTTGGACGCACCTTTCCATTCGTGCGATTCCTTATCCTTCTGTGTCACCCCATTGCTCAAACAAACGGCACTGGTACAGGAATATCAACCTGTTGTCCATCGCCTACGCCTATCGGCCTCGGCTTAGGTCCCGACTAACCCTGAGCGGACGAGCCTTCCTCAGGAAACCTTAGATATTCGGTGGAAGGGATTCTCACCCTTCTTTCGCTACTCATACCGGCATTCTCACTTCTAAGCGCTCCACCAGTCCTTCCGGTCTGACTTCAACGCCCTTAGAACGCTCTCCTACCACGAACATCCGAAGATGTTCATCCACAGTTTCGGTAATACGTTTAGCCCCGGTACATTTTCGGCGCGGGGTCACTCGACCAGTGAGCTATTACGCACTCTTTCAATGGTGGCTGCTTCTAAGCCAACATCCTGGTTGTCTAAGCAACCCCACATCCTTTTCCACTTAACGTATATTTTGGGACCTTAACTGGTGGTCTGGGCTGTTTCCCTTTCGACTACGGATCTTATCACTCGCAGTCTGACTCCCGAGTATAAGTACATGGCATTCGGAGTTTATCTGAATTCGGTAACCCGAGAAGGGCCCCTAGTCCAAACAGTGCTCTACCTCCACGACTCTTTACCTCGAGGCTAGCCCTAAAGCTATTTCGGAGAGAACCAGCTATCTCCAAGTTCGATTGGAATTTCTCCGCTACCCACACCTCATCCCCGCACTTTTCAACGTGCGTGGGTTCGGGCCTCCAGTAAGTATTACCTTACCTTCACCCTGGACATGGGTAGATCACCTGGTTTCGGGTCTACGACCTGTTACTTCATACGCCCTATTCAGACTCGCTTTCGCTACGGCTCCGCTTTTTCCGCTTAACCTTGCAACAAATCGTAACTCGCCGGTTCATTCTACAAAAGGCACGCTATCACCCATTAACGGGCTCTAACTACTTGTAGGCACACGGTTTCAGGTACTATTTCACTCCCCTTCCGGGGTGCTTTTCACCTTTCCCTCACGGTACTGGTTCACTATCGGTCACTAGGGAGTATTTAGCCTTGGGAGATGGTCCTCCCGGATTCCGACGGAATTTCACGTGTTCCGCCGTACTCAGGATCCACTCTGGAGGGAAAGACGTTTCGACTACCGGGCTTTTACCGTCTCTGGCGGGCCTTTCCAGACCGCTTCATCTACATCCTTCTTTTGTAACTCCGTATAGAGTGTCCTACAACCCCAAGAAGCAAGCTTCTTGGTTTGGGCTCTTTCCGTTTCGCTCGCCGCTACTCAGGAAATCGATTTTTCTTTCTCTTCCTCCAGGTACTTAGATGTTTCAGTTCCCTGGGTCTGCCTTCCTAACGCTATGTATTCACGTCAGGATACTATCCGACTAAAGATAGTGGGTTCCCCCATTCGGAAAT
>NZ_LR134483.1:0-215000 GCF_900638015.1 Listeria grayi | reverse complement strand
GTGCGCTTCATCATTGCCTTGTTCTCGTTCTTTCACTTGCCCTTCAAAACGCTGGCGTTGGTCGATAGGATCATTTAACTCGGAGAACGCATTCGCATGTTCTCTACCGACGATAAATAACTCGAATCGATCAGTGAAACGTTCATCTTCTTTGTTTTTCTTCGCTAACGGAGATATTTCCACTGGGTGTCCATAAACGAATGTTGGTTGAATCAATTTTTCTTCTACGAAAGTTTCAAAAAACTCATTAAGGATATGTCCATATGTCATGTGTTCGGTTATCGCAACATTATGTTCTTTCGCTAGTGCTTTTGCTTCTTCGTCCGTTTTAACCGTCCAGAAATCTACACCAGCGTATTCTTTAACAGCATCTGCCATATGCAGACGACGCCATTTCGGTGTTAGATCAACTTCATACTCGCCATATTGGATTTTCGTTGTACCATGCAGCTTTTCAGAAACGTAGGCAACTAATCCTTCTACTAATTCCATTACGTCTTCATAATTTTCAAATGCTGCATAAGATTCAAGCATTGTAAATTCAGGGTTGTGTCGCGTAGAAAGACCTTCGTTTCTAAACACTCGCCCGATTTCGTATACTTTATCCATCCCGCCGACAATCAGGCGTTTCAGATGCAATTCTAGTGCAATGCGCAGATATAGATCCATATCCAGTGCATTATGATGTGTAATGAAAGGTTTTGCTGCTGCTCCACCAGGAATCGTATGAAGAACAGGAGTTTCTACTTCTAAATAATCTTCTTTATCCATGTATTCACGGATGTAGCGAAGGATCTTACTACGCATAACGAAGCGTTTTTGGCTTTCGTCATTTGTGATCAAGTCTAAATATCTTTGACGATAGCGTTGTTCTACATCTTTAAGGCCATGATATTTATCTGGCAGAGGGCGCAAGGATTTTGACAACAAAGTGAAGGCTTCTGCTTTGACGGATAATTCGCCAGTATTTGTGCGGAAAACGGTCCCTTTGATGCCGATGATATCGCCAAGATCCGCTAGTTTGAATACTGCATACGCATCTTCGCCAACATTATCTTTACGAATATAGATTTGAAGTTGATGGAAACGATCTTGAATATGTGTAAAGCCTACTTTGCCTTTCACACGTTTTGTCATGATTCTTCCTGCTACGCTTACTTCGACTGCAGCTTCTTCTAATTCTTCTTTGGTTTTATCTTTATATTGTTCTTCTATTTCTTCAGGACTAATAGAGCGAACAAATTTTTCACCAAACGGGTCAATGCCTTCTTGGCGTAATGTATCTACCTTTTCGCGGCGAACCAGCAGTTGATCATTCAGTTCTTCATGGTTCTCGTGACTCATGTACGTACACTCCTATTCTATTCATTTTACAGACTATTTTTATTATACGCTTTTTCACCATCGTTTTTCTAGTTAAAAATAAAAAAAGTTGCTCTAATTTGCTAGAGCAACTTCCGCCTTCTTATCTAACTAATTGCTTTGCTTCATATTGATCTACGAAATCGCGCAGGATCATTTCCATTTCAGCTTGAGTAGTCGCCTGATTTGCCGCTACTTTTGCTCTTGTACTTCCACGGGCACCTTTTAAATAGTATGCTGCGTGTTGACGGAATTCGCGAACAGCGATGTTTTCGCCTTTCAATGCGATCAAACGTTTTAAGTGAAGCAATGCTGTTTCGATCTTTTCTCTTGGTTCTGGTTCTGGCAGGAGTTCTCCAGTTTCCAGATATTTCACAGTACGATAGATCATCCACGGATTTCCCAGTGCAGCACGGCCGATCATAACGCCATCTGCATTGGTGTGTTCTAAGATCCGCTTAGCATCTTCTGGAGTTTTGACATCTCCATTTGCCATAAATGGTATTTTGATTTCTTTTTTCACATCGCGCAAAACGTCCCAGTCTGCATTACCTTCATACATTTGTACGCGTGTTCTACCGTGCATTGCTACCGCTGCTGCTCCTGCTCGTTCTGCTGCTTGCGCATTTTCGATCGCGAAGATATGGTCATCATCCCAGCCGATACGCATTTTGACTGTGACTGGTTTGTCTACTGCATCTACAACTGCAGATACCATTTCGTAAACTTTATTTGGATCAAGTAGCCATTTCGCACCCGCTTCACATTTGATAATCTTGTTGACCGGACAACCCATATTGATATCTATAATATCTGCCGTGGTATTTTCTGCCACAAACTTTGCTGCTTCAACTAATGTATCTTTTTCGCCTCCGAAAATTTGGAGACTAAGTGGTTTTTCTTTTTCATCGATGTATAACATATCTAGTGTTTTTGTATTGCGGTAAGCGATCCCCTTGTCACTGATCATTTCACAACAAACCAGCCCCGCCCCAAACTCTTTGACGGTCAAGCGGAACGCAGAGTTTGAAATACCTGCCATTGGAGCTACGACAACTCTGTTTTTGATTTCTACATTTCCAATCTGAAACACGACATATTCCCCTTCCATTGAATACTAAAAAGCGCTAGTGTAATGTTATCATACTACCCAAAAACTGCAAGTGCCAAATTTACCAGTTTACTTGGTTTTCCGTTTTTTTGATGCCTTGCTCTGCTAAAACAGCTTGAGATTCTATTGATCCAGCTAATTCCGGAGCGATTTCGAGCAACGGTATCATAACAAAAGCTCTCTCTTTCATCAACGGATGTGGTACGATTAGGTCTTCTGTTTGAATGATCTGATCATCATAAAGAAGGATGTCGATGTCGATCAGACGCGGCCCCCATTTAAACAACCTTACTCGTCCGATCTCTTTTTCGAGAGCTAAGCAGAAGGTCAGCAGATCATGAGGTGCAAGCGAAGTAGCTATTTCTACTGCAATGTTCAGAAAGCTAGCCTGATCTTCATAACCTACCGGATCTGTTTCATATATAGAAGAAACTCCTACGACTTTGATTTGCGGATGTTCCTTTAAACCGACCACAGCTGCCTCCAAATTGGTTTCCCTCTCCCCCATATTTGTACCTATCGATAGATAAACTTTTGCCACGAAATCACCTTCCTCGTGTTATTTCAACCGCTACGGAATGAAAATGCCCTGCGATTGGTGGATTGGGCTTGATTACTTTTACAATTACTTCTTCAATCAAAGGATAATCTGTCAATACACGGTGTGCGATATTTTCAGCTAGCGCTTCAATCAATTTAAATCGTTTCTTTTCTGTTATCTCTTTTACTGTCTCGTAGACGTCTGCATAGCTGACTGTATCGGCCACGTCATCTGACAGGCCCGCTTGCTTGGTCGACAAACCTAAAGTGAGTGATACTTGAAAAGCTTGTCCTAACCGGTTTTCTTCCGGGAGAACACCGTGATAGCCATAAAAAGCTAGTTCATTCATGTAGATCTTATCCATTTTTTCGTTCTCCTCCAATACTTCTATTTCCCAAGATCGCATCTGTCATGACCACCATGCGCATCATTGGAAGCACATCGTGGACACGCACGATTTTACATCCTTTAGTGATTCCATAAACAATCGTCGCACCAGTTCCTTCCGATCGTTCTTCTACCGGCAAATCAAGTACGATACCGATCGTGGATTTTTTACTTGTTCCTAACAACACTTCATAGCCTAGCGCGACGATCTCATCAATGCGCCTCAAAACTTCTAGATTTTGTTCTGGTGTTTTCACAAAGCCGAACCCAGGATCTAGAATAATGTGATCATCCGGGATATGGGCTTGTTTTGCTAGCGTGATACTTTCTTGCAGATCCCGCTTTACATCTTCCATAAAGTTATCATAATCGGTATTCGTGCGGTTGTGCATGAGGCAGATCGGCACATTATATGTAGCAGCCACTTTTAAAATCGCCGGATCCTGCTTTCCGCCCCATTGATCATTTATTAGATCCGCACCCGCAACAATTGCGACTTCAGCAGTTTCCGCTCGCCAAGTATCGATAGATATCCATATTTCTGGAAATTTTTTCCGAATCGCTTCAATGACAGGAATCACTCTGCTGCGCTCCTCTTCCAAATCGACTTCAGAAAAATTCGGTCTCGTGGAAATACCGCCGACGTCGATAATGGATGCCCCAGCAGCTACCATCGATTCCGCTTGTTTCACCGCAGCTGCCAAATCGATGTATTTATTCCCATCGGAAAAAGAATCCGGTGTGATATTTAGAATGCCCATTACTTTCGTTTCGTCAGTCTTTTGCCACTGTTTCACAGTACTCCCCCCTTTTTATTTCTTTTTCTATTATAGCAGAAAGCACCTAATTTAAGGCACAAAAAAACCGATGCGGAAAAGGGATAACCGCATCGGTCAAAAAAGGGAGTTTGGGTTTTCATTCTTAAAGGGAGAAAGAAATGAAAATGTTTTGCTTGTTGTTAGCTTATGACTATATATTAACCACTTTTTACGTGAATCTACTGTGAATCAAATTAGAATTTCGTTAAAGTTTTACGATAGTTTTCTTTTTTTATGCATCAAAAAACCAATGTGGAAAAGGGATAACCACATTGGTCAAAAAAGGGAGTTTGGGATTTTCATTCTTAAAGGGAGAAAGAAATGAAAATGTTTTGCTTGTTGTTAGCTTATAACTATATATTAAACACTTTTTGCGTGAATCTACTGTGAATCAAATTAGAATTTCGTTAAAGTTTTACGATAGTTTTCTTTTTTTACGCATCAAAAAACCAATGTGGAAAAGGGATAACCACATTGGTCAAAAAAGGGAGTTTGGGATTTTCATTCTTAAAGGGAGAAAGAAATGAAAATGTTTTGCTTGTTGTTAGCTTATGACTATATATTAACCACTTTTTGCGTGAATCTACTGTGAATCAAATTAGAATTTCGTTAAAAGTTTATGATGTTCTTTTAAAAAAGCGATTCACCTGATCAAAGGTGAATCGCTTCGGAAATCGTATTATTCGTCAAAATTATATAACGCCGTGCTGAGGTAGCGTTCGCCGTTGCTGGCAACGATCGCTAGAACCTTCTTACCAGTTCCGAGTTCCTTCGCTAGATCTAATGCGGCCTTGATAGTAGCACCCGAGGATATCCCAACAAGAATCCCCTCTTTACTTGCTACTTCACGAGCAACTTTCAACGCGTCGTCGCTTGTTACTTTGATAATACCGTCGTATACTTTTGTGTCTAAAATATCGGGAACAAAACCAGCGCCGATACCTTGGATCTTATGCGGGGAAGGTGTTCCGCCACTTAAAACTGGGGATTCATCTGGTTCTAAAGCATAAACTTTTACGTTTGGATAATTCTTTTTAAGAACATGTCCTACACCAGTAATGGTTCCGCCTGTTCCTACGCCGGCGATAAAAGCATCTAAGCCTTCTTCTCCGAACGCTTCCACGATTTCCGGTCCAGTTGTTTTTTCATGGATTTCCGGATTAGCTGGATTGTGGAATTGTTGAGGAATGAAATAGCCGTGTTCTTTTGCTAATTCTTCCGTTTTTTCGATCGCGCCTTTCATGCCCAATTTCCCAGGTGTCAGTACCAGTTCAGCACCATAGGCTTGAAGGAGCTTTCTGCGTTCTGTACTCATTGTATCCGGCATTACAAAGACTGCTTTGTAGCCTTTAGAAGCAGCGACCATTGCTAGACCAATACCTGTGTTGCCGCTTGTCGGCTCGATGATCGTATCTCCCGGTTTCAAGGCGCCTGATTTTTCTGCTTCTTCAATCATCGCGTTGGCAATTCGATCTTTTACGCTACCACCTGGATTTTGAAATTCTAATTTCACATATACATCTGCACTTCCTGCTTCCGGTAAACGATTCAATTTAACAATGGGGGTTTTTCCGATTAATTCTGTTATCGAGTTAGCAATTGTCATTTTCTCCACTCCTTTGTGAGTTCTTTCTTCTACTTTAATTAAACCCGAGTAGTTTTGTCAAGTTTGAGCTATAAAAATAAGAGAAGAATAATTTCTTCTCTTATTTCGCTTGTAATTTAAATTCTTTCAATTCGCCTTCTGTAAATGTAAACTTATTCCGACAAAAATGACATTCCGCTTCCGCACCATGATCTTCGTCGATCATTGCTTGGATTTCATCTTTTCCTAGGGAAACAATAGCATTGCCAAATCTTTCTTTGGAACAAGTACATTCAAACTTCACAGCACTTTTCTCTAAGATCTGTACATTTTCTTCGCCGCCTGCAAGTTTGGCAATGATGGATTCAGGTGTTTCGCCGTTATCGATCATGCGGGAAACGGTTGGCAGGTCCTTGAGGATTTTTTCCAACTGCGCAATGATTTTCTCTGTTGCACCTGGAAGTAATTGCAAAATAAACCCACCTGCAGCTTCGATTGTATCGTCCGGATTGACAAGTACTCCTACGCCTACTGCCGAGTTTACTTGTTCGGAGTTTGCTAGATAGTAAGTGAAATCTTCACCGATTTCTCCGGAAACGATTGGTGTTTGCCCTGTGAACTTTTCTCCAAATCCTAAGTCCTTCACGACAGAAAGCGTTCCTTGTGTACCAACGCCTCTTCTAACGTCCAATTTCCCGACACTGTTCAATTCATTGAAATGGACATGCGGATTAGCGACGTAGCCACGAACCTTGCCTTCTGCATCACTATCAGCAACGATATACCCGATCGGGCCGTCGCCTTCTATTTTAACGGTCAATTTTTGGTCGCCTTTTTGCATTGCACCCATCAATAATGTGGCCGTCATGGTGCGTCCAAGCGCTGCGGAAGAAACAGACCAAGTATCGTGGCGGCGTTGTGCTTCTCCGATTGTTTCGGTTGTTGTTACAGCATATATTCTCACTAGACCATCATAGGCAAGTGCTTTTACTAAATAATCATTTGTCATTTAAAAATCTCCTTTATTTTGCTTATATAACTGTGCAAGTCCTTTCAATGTCAAAAAGGGATCGACAACATCGACCTGTTTGGAATCTGCGGAGATCAAGCGGGCTAGCCCCCCTGTAGCAACCACTACTGGATTGCTTGCTACTTCCGCTTTCATCGCTTGGATGATTCCTTCAAATTGACCGATAAAGCCATAATAGATCCCAGCCTGCATGGAACTGACAGTCGTTTTCCCGATCACGCTCTGTTTGGCTTGGATTTCCACGCGCGGTAGTTTCGCCGCTCTCGTGTAAAGTGCTTCGGTAGAGATCATGATGCCCGGTGCGATCGCTCCGCCAAGATACATCCCTTTTTCATCTACATAACAGAAGGTTGTTGCCGTCCCAAAATCCACGACGATAACCGGTTTTCCGTATTCCGCTAATGCGGCTACGCAATTAACGATTCGGTCGGCGCCGATTTCTTTCGGATTATCTACTTTCAAATTAAGACCGGTTTTTATACCTGGTCCGACAACGATCGGTTCGATTTCGAAATAGCGACGGCACATATTTTCTACCGTGTGCATCACTGGTGGGACGACGGAAGAAATAATGATTCCTTCGACGTCTTCTAAGCGATACTTCGCAAATTGGAATAAATTTATTACGGTAATGCCTAATTCATCTGTCGTGCGGTTTTTTTCAGTCGTGATCCGCCAATGCTTTTTCAGCGTTTCATTTTCAAAGACGCCCAACGTTGTATTTGTGTTACCGACATCAATCACAAGTATCATATTTCCACCTCGGCTCATCGATGATTTGCAAAAGCCAAGCATGACTCTTTTAAAAGAGTAAGCTTGGCTTTTGGCATGGTTTTTATTTGTCTTCTTTATCAGAAGGTGTTTGTTCTGCATTTGGCGCATCTTCAGAGCTTACTTCTTTCGGCTCTTGATCCGCTGGTTTTTCTTCGTCTTCCGCTACTTTCTTTTCTTCTTCAAAAGATTTCGGTTCTGCTGCTTCCGTTTCTTTCTCAGAAGGATACTCGATCACATCGTCTTCTCCTCTTTCTGGAGGCATTACGCCATCGTCGAACAAGGAACGGATTTGTCTAGCATCTAGTGTTTCTACTTCAAGTAGTGTTTCTGCAATTAGTTTGTGACGGTCTTGGTGTTCGGTAATGATATTTTTCGCTCTGTCGTAACAAGAACGAATCAAGCTTTGAACTTCTGTATCGATCTCATAAGCGATCTTGTCGGAATAATTTTTCTCATTTCCGAAATCTCTGCCCATGAAGACTTGTCCGTTACCGGAAGAGAATTGAAGTGGTCCGATCTTGTCGCTCATACCCCATTCCGTAACCATGCGGCGCGCGATTTCAGTAGCACGTTCAAAGTCATTGCTGGCACCAGTAGTAACTTCGCCAAAGGTAACATCTTCCGCGACACGTCCACCTAACAGTCCGGTGATCCGGTCAAGCAGTTCAGCTTTTGTCATTAGGAAACGGTCTTCTTTTGGAAGCATAACAGCATATCCACCAGCTTGTCCACGTGGTACGATCGTTACTTTATGCACCACTTCTGCTTCGTCTAATACCATACCAACGATAACGTGACCAGCTTCGTGATAAGCAACTGTCCGGCGTTCTTTTTCGGAGATAACGCGGTTTTTCTTCGCAGGACCGGCAATAACGCGGTCGCTTGCTTCATCTAGATCCGACATATCGATTTCTTTTTTATCAGATCTCGCTGCCACTAAAGCGGCTTCGTTCAGCAAGTTCTCCAGATCTGCACCTGAGAAACCTGGTGTACGTTGTGCGATTGCTTTCAAATCAACACTTTTAGCGAGTGGTTTATTTCTAGCATGTACAAGTAGAACAGCTTCTCTACCTTTAACATCGGGACGATCGACCATGATTTGACGGTCAAAACGTCCTGGACGAAGAAGGGCTGGGTCAAGTACGTCAGCACGGTTAGTTGCTGCAATGATGATGATTCCTTCGTTACCGCTGAAACCATCCATTTCTACTAGTAATTGGTTCAATGTTTGTTCCCGTTCGTCATGTCCGCCGCCCATTCCTGCGCCACGTTGACGTCCGACTGCATCGATCTCATCAATGAAAATGATACATGGGGCGTTTTTCTTCGCGTTTTCAAAGAGGTCACGTACACGGCTTGCACCGACCCCAACGAACATTTCCACGAAGTCAGAACCACTAATGGAGAAGAATGGTACGCCAGCTTCTCCAGCTACTGCTCTTGCAAGCAACGTTTTACCAGTACCAGGAGGTCCGACTAGCAAGACACCTTTAGGGATCCGTGCTCCTAGATTCGCAAATTTGCGGGGATCTTTCAAGAATTCTACTACTTCAACTAGCTCTTGCTTTTCTTCGTCTGCTCCAGCTACATCTGTGAAGCGTACTTTCTTTTTATCATCGTTGTAGAGTTTCGCTTTGCTCTTACCAAAGTTCATCACTCTACCACCGCCGCCACCTTGAGATTGGCTCATCAAGAAGAAGAACAAGATGAAAATGATAAGGAAAGGAACGATCGATGTTAGGAAAGTGATCCACCCATTATTTTGTTTCGCGGGCAGTGTTTCAAATTTTACATCTTTATGTTCTTTCAATTGTTTATTGATATCGGAAAGCATACTGTCGCTGCTGATGACATAGGATACAAAAGATGTATCATTTTTTGTTTGTCCTAGACCAGTTTTAGTGGTTTGTCCTTCGCTCGCAACAAAATCGCCTTTAATGGTGTAAACATTCCGATCCGGCTGCATCGTAAACGATTTGACTTTGCCATCTTCCAATTTGGTGATGAACTCATTATAGCTGACATCCTTGGCTGCATCTTTTTTATTGTTCAATGATGCGACGATCCCAATAATGACCAAGAAGATGATGACGTAAAATATTGCATTTCTAAAAAACCTGTTCATTCCTTACCTCCTCCTACGCAAGAGCTTGGATGGCGCTCATTATTTTCTACACATATCCATAGTTTTTTTCTCTTACGAAGTTTCCTAAAATAAAGTTTATTTTATTTAACAATTGATATAAATTAAATTGAATGTGAAAACTATGCTTTATGATAGCATATTGCCTTTTAAAAGCCCACTATTTTGCATAGCATGGGAAATCACATCGCTTCTATATTCTATAGTAACAAATTATTGTTCTGTTTGTGAAGTATTTTAATCTGAATATACTTCCGGCTTCAATACACCGATATAAGGAAGGTTGCGGTATTTTTCTGCGTAATCCAGGCCGTAACCTACTACGAACTCATTTGGAACTAAAAAGCCTACATAATCAGCGCTGATGTCTACGTTGCGTCCCTCTGGTTTATCAAGCAGCGTAACCAATTTGACCGACTTCGCTTTGCGGTATTTGATCAAGTCGACCAAATAGCTCAGCGTTCTGCCACTATCAATGATATCTTCTATGATAAGCACATCTCTTCCTTCAACAGAGGTGTTTAAATCTTTAATGATTTTCACTTCTCCTGAAGAAGTCATTCCATTTCCATAGCTGGAAACGTCCATGAAATCCATTTCCAAATAAGTATCAATGCGTTTAAGCAGGTCTGTCATGAACGGAGTCGCTCCTTTTAAGATACCAATAGCAAGTGGATTGCGGCCGTCATACTCAGCAGTTAGTTCGCGACCTAATTCGCCGATTTTTTCTTGAATTTCTTCCTCTGAAAGTAGCACCGTTTGTATATCGTTATGCATGCTTCTATTTCCTCCTAAATTTTGGGTATACCGAATAATATATTGTTTTTGTTCTCGACTTGGTGAGGTTGCATATGCGGAAAGTTTGACGCCTGGTATCCACAAGATGTTCCCGGTAAAGTCCGTAATAATCGGTACCGCATCTCGCAAATGGCGCGGCACTTTCGCATCGATCAAGATATCCTTCACTTTTTTTGTGCCTGTCGTACCTTTTAATGTCATTCGGTCACCGGTCATCCGATTACGGATAATCAAAGGCAATGTCACATCCGCTTGATTAAGGATGATTCCATTCAGCCCTGCCGTTTGAACAACGGAGCTCTTTGCTTTTAATTTGATTTCCATGTCGTTTTCCAGATGGATGCGTTCATTCACATCTAGCGCATGATAGAATTCTCGGTTTACGGGCGTTTCTCCAAAGAAAAAATGCATTTCCTCATAAGAACGTCTGACTTGAAGGCTTTGAGGCAACTGCAAAACAGCAGAAGGATTCTTGCCTTGAATACATAGCAAAATCTGTTTGATGTGTTGGGTAGAAACATAGGAGGTCTCATTCTTATACAGATAGTTTAATAGTAAATGAATTACCCGTCGTTGTAAAGGAATCCCTGCTTTTTTAAGCAGAACGAGATCTAATCGTGCCCCGCCATTTTCCAGTTCTGCGCAAGCCTCAAATAATTCACCAGCTTGTTCATCTAAAAAAGTGAAATCCTCACGGGTCTCTTCAGCGAAACGCGTGATTTGCGATGCAAGCGAAGGGTTCTCGGCTTTTAAGAGTGGAATCACTTTTTTGCGCAGTCTGTTGCGGGTGAAGATCGTTTCCTCATTGGTATCATCTAACGCGAACTGAATATCTTGACGCTGACAATAGGCAAGAATATCTGATTTAGAGGCTGTCAAGAAAGGTCGGATCACTTGCCCAGCTCCCAATTTCCTAACCGGTGCGATCCCGCTCCAACCTGAACTGAAGCTACCTCTAACCAGACGCATCATGATCGTCTCTACCTGATCATCTGCATGATGAGCCGTGACGACCTGATCGATCCCGGCTTCCTGCATTACTTCTTCAAAGCATTGGTATCTTACATATCGAGCAGCTTCTTCTATCCCTTTTTTACGTTCGGCAGCAATTGCTTTCACATCAATAGTGCGGGAAAATAGATCGACTCCGAGCGTTTGACAGCTGTCATGAACCAATGTTTCTTCATCAAGCGATTCTGCGCGCAATTGATGGTTCACGTGGACCGCAGCTATGTTTTGCAATGGAAAAAAGCGGACGATAAAATGCAGTAAAGCAAGTGAATCTGGCCCACCGGAAACTGCTACCAGTATTTTTTTATTTCTATCGAGCAGCTGTTTTTGCTTGATGTAGGCGTACGTTCGCTGTTCAAATTCATCCATTATTCCGTTACCTGCCTTTTATACCGACTTTGGATTCTCATTGAGCTAGTAAGAAAAAGTGCACCGTATCATGAAAATATACGGTGCATCTCTATTGTGAACCTGTTATTAACCGCGTCTTGCGCCGCGTCCGCCACGTTTTGATTCTGTTTGGCGTTTCAGCGTAGAAAGACGATCTTCGCTATCTTTTAGGAATTTAGACATTTTATCTTCAAAATTCTCTACTGGTTTAGCTGTATTAGCAGGTTTTTTATTATATTTTGGTTTATTGTCATATTTTCTTTCAGGTCTGTCAGGACGATCGACTGCTTTACGAATAGAAAGACCAATCTTTCCATCATCACCAATGTTCATTACTTTTACCGTTACTGCATCTCCAACGGTCAGAATATCATTAATGTCTTTTACATAATTATCTGCTACTTCACTAATATGGACAAGCCCTGTTTTGCCACCTTCCAATTCAACAAAAGCTCCAAAATTAGTAATACCAGTAACTTTACCTTGTACTTTATTGCCTACTTCGATCGACATAAAAAAATGTGTCCTCCTTAAAATTATCACTTATATAGGTTTAATTATAGTCCTTATTGCTGTTCTGTCAATTAGTCTAGCTTCTTATGATCCTATCACTCATCGGTTTCTTGACTGTTGTCTTTATCACCATCTATTTTAAATACGATTTCACCATTTTTAGACAGATAATACTCGCTTCTCGCTAATTTCGCGATGTAATTATCATCGTGTAATTTCAGGATCTGATCATTAAGCAGATTTTCTTTATCCTGTAGCGAGGCTAACTTCCGATCCACCTTTACTTTTTGCTCCTGCTTGTCTTTCAGCATTAGCGTCTGTTTCGTATAAGTGTATACAAGTGCCCCTCCCACGATGAAAAAGGCGATTCCCATGACTAACAGCCTTCTGAAAAGAGCAGTGCGTCTTAGACTACGTATTTTCTTATTTGCATTTTCTTTTTTTGTATAACGATTGTCCAGATCCGCGACTTTTTTATTTCTATTCGTCATGGATAGCACTCCTTCCTTTATTAAGGATACTTTTAGTCAATCTAAAAGGATTATCTAAGTAAAATAATACCAATAATTACGCCGTTTGTCTATTGCCAATCCGATATTTGAGATGTTTTCTCTTGACTTTTTTCACAAATTTAGGTTTTTAAAAAAGCTGCAGGGAAATTCCTGCAGCTTCTACTTATTCTTCATCATTTCTTTTTTCGCTAATAATCGTATACATTTCTGTCGCGGTCTCTTTGCGGGTGTGTTCTTCCAAACGTTCCACTTTTGCAGTTACCGTTTTTGGCCCGAAGCGGATCACAAGTTCATCATTCACTTTGATGTTTGTTCCGGGTTTGGCGACATTGCCGTTTACTTCGATCCGACCTTTTTCAGCCACTTCCTTGGCAACTGTTCTTCGTTTGATCAATCGGGATACTTTTAAAAATTTGTCTAAACGCATTGTTTCTGCCATGAATTTTCACCTAATTTCTTTTATTTTTCAAAACTGCCTTACTTATTCTAAATAAAACGGTACTGAATGGTAATGCGGTAAAGTCTCTTTGGTTCAATACGTTATACCGCAAACTAAACAAGATAAACAATGTCCCGCCAATAAGGGAACTTCCAATCGCTTGGAGTGCACTTCCGCTGCGAGTAGTAAGTGGGAAGAAAGTCTCCCATAAAAGCGGAATACAAGCCATCAACAGGAGTGCAGCTGCTAAGCCGGCGAGTGTCTTTTTTGTGATAAATGCGAAAGGCAGCGTCTGTTTGAGCGCCAAATAGCAGCAGCCTAAAATGATCAATAGTCCCAAACAAGTTGCAATCGACGCCCCGGCTATACCTAGACGCGGAATCAAAAACTGATTTGCTAGCCATTTGACGACAATGCCGATCAAGACGCTGATAACAGGGATATAGAGTTTTCCAAAGCCCTGCAGAATGCTAGCAAACATCACGATCAACGAACTTAGCAACACCGCCGGCATAAATAACTGTAATTCTATCGTTCCCGCTGCCGTTTGGAAAAGCATCTGGTTGAGCGGCCGCATGATCACGATCAATCCGACCGTTTCTGCGCCTGCAACAAGCAAAGTGATTTTCACCGCCAGCAAGACCGAGCGTTTTAAGCCTCTAATGTCCTGCTTTACTCGTGCAGCAGTTATCATCGGGATCAACGCTAGCGAAAACCCGGTGGATAAAACTAATCCTAATTGGAGGATTGGTTGCGCACGGTCATAGACACCTTTCCAATTCCTTGCCAGATCTGCTGAAAATCCGTGAACGATCATGCCGCGGACAACTTGGAAAGAGTCTTCTAATTGAAATAATATCAACATTCCGCTGACGATACAAATCGCAGCTCCTTCAAGGAAAAACTTTTTGGTAACAGCTCGGTCTTCTGCTTTGGAAACTCGGACGTCTGCGATCTTGTAAGTGCGTTTATAAAAATACTGCAAAATCAAGGTCGCGACGATCCCACCGATAATCGATCCGCTCATTGCAATACTGCCGGTTCGATAAAGGTCATATCCCATTTTCGTAGCAATACTGGCACCAATCAAAATAATCGCTACTCGGATGAATTGCTCCACCGTTTGAGATATTGCTGTAGGACGCATTTCCCGCTGTCCTTGAAAATAACCTCTTAGTAGCGCCAATTTTGGCATCAGTAAGAAAACAAAACTGACCACACGAATGATCCCTGCCAAATGTGAATCCCCCATCCCAAGCGCGATCCAATCCGCCAGAACAAATAGAAGGACAAAAGCCAGCACACTGGTTTGGATCAGCCGCTTGCGGACGATCTTGATGATTTTCCGCTGCGCTTCCTCGTTTCCTGTAGATTCAGCGATCAACTTAGAGATCACGACTGGAAGTCCACCTAGCGCTAATGTCATCGCTATCCCATAAATCGGATAGACTTGCTGAAAGATATAGAACCCCATATCTCCGACCATATTTTGAAAAGGCACACGATAGACAGCACTCAATAATTTAGAAATAAAGGAAGCAGCAGTCAGCCAGATCGCGCCATGCATCCATACTTTATCCATCTTAGTCGGCAAACTGCTGACCTCCTCTCTATTTTCCTGTTATCAGGAAGATGCTACTGTTTCTTTACGTGCGTGCTGTAGCTTCTCCACCATTACTTTCAATTGTTCTAGCCATTCTTTTTGCTGTTTACGCTGGATATTCATTGTTAATTTCAGACGTGTGCCTTCCATGCCGATCCCTACGTTACGGCCATATTCGGAGATCGTTTGCATTACTTTATCACCTTGGATCTGCTGTGTTCCTTTATCGGAGAGCAAGATCGTGACTTTTTTCGGTTCTTGTTTTACAGATTCCACACCGACAATTAACGCGGCGATTTTCAGTTCTGTGATCGTAACCAGATATTCTACTTCATCCGGGTAGTCACCAAAACGGTCGATCAAGTCTGCTTGCAATTCTTCGAGCTCATCCCGCTCAGTGATACTGCGGAAACGTTTGTACATCTCGATCTTTTGTCGGCCGTCAGAAATGTAGTATTCCGGGATATAGGCATCTAGTTCTAAGTCGATTTCGACAGTTGGAACGCGTTCTTTCCGTTCTTCGCTAGGCTGACGAGCTTCGATCGCTTCTTTCAGCATTTGCGAGTAAAGATCGAAGCCGACGGAATCAATAAAGCCGTGCTGCTGCGCTCCTAAAATGTTTCCTGCTCCCCGGATCGATAAATCGCGCATTGCGATTTTAAAACCAGAGCCAAGTTCGGTAAATTCTTTGATCGCTTGCAGTCGTTTTTCTGCTTCTTCCCGTAATACTTTGTCCTTTTGATACATGAAATAAGCGTAAGCAATACGGTTAGAGCGCCCGACCCGGCCGCGGAGTTGATAAAGTTGTGAAAGCCCCATGCGGTCTGCATCTTGGACAAACAGCGTGTTGACGTTCGGGATATCTACGCCTGTTTCAATAATCGTTGTCGTTACCAGTACATCGTATTCACCTTCTAAAAAGCTGACGATCACCGATTCTAACTCTGTTTCCGTCATTTGTCCGTGCGCAAAGGCAACGCGAGCATCTGGAACAAGTGCAGAGATCTCGTCGGCTTTCTGAACGATACTTTCGACGCGATTATAAAGGTAATACACTTGTCCTTCTCTTGCCAACTCGCGTTCGATCGCTTCCCGAATCATGACATTATTGCGTTCTGCCACATACGTTTGTACAGGAAAGCGGTTGGCTGGCGGAGTTTCAATGACTGACAGATCTCTAACGCCCAGCATCGACATATGCAACGTCCGCGGAATCGGTGTAGCAGTTAGTGTCAGCACATCGATCTTCGCACGGATCGTTTTGATTTTTTCTTTATGCGTAACGCCGAAACGCTGTTCTTCATCGACAACTAGAAAACCTAAATCGCTATAAACCACATCTTTAGAAAGAAGGCGATGGGTTCCAACGACAATGTCGACGGTTCCTTTTTTCAAGCCTTCTAATGTTTCGTTTTGCTGTTTCTTTGTACGGAATCTGCTGAGCAGCCCGACTTCGATCGGGAATCCCTGGAAACGTTCTTTCATTGTTTCATAATGTTGCTGGGCAAGGATCGTCGTTGGAACTAAGAACGCTACTTGCTTACCGTCCATGATTGCTTTGAAAGCCGCTCGGAGTGCAACTTCGGTTTTCCCATAACCAACGTCGCCTACTAGCAAGCGATCCATCGGGCGTGGTCTTTCCATATCTTTCTTGATTTCTTTGATCGAACGGATCTGATCATCGGTTTCTTGGTAAGGGAAGGCATCTTCAAATTCTCGCTGCATTTCGCTGTCTGGCGTAAAGGCATAACCTTTTTCCGCTTCCCGCTCAGCATATAATTTGATCAAGTCATCCGCAATATCTTGCACAGATGCTTTTACTTTGCTCTTCACTCGTTTCCATTCTGTTCCGCCCAACTTATGAAGCCTCGGTGCTTTCCCTTCCGAGCCAACGTATTTTTGGATCATTTCCAGTTGATCGACGGGCACGAATAATTTATCTTCGCCTTGATAGATCAGATTCAAGTAATCTTTGTGTACGCCACCAATATTCAGAGTTTCCATCCCCACATAGCGCGCGATCCCGTGATTGATGTGTACCACGTAATCGCCGACTTTTAGCTCGGAATAGCTTTGGATCCGTTCGGCATTCGATAATTTTTGGCGTTTTTTTGTTTTCTTGACGGTTTTTTTATTGAATAATTCCGCTTCACTGACGACTACGAATTTCGCAAGTGGCAGTTCAAAACCATTATTGAAATCGCCAATCAAAAATTGGACGACTCCGTACTTCGGCACATCTTGCTCTCTTTTCAGAATAACGCTTTCCATCTCATAATCAGCTAATGTCTGCTGCATTTTTTCCGCACGTTCCAAATTTGGCGCTAGCAAGATAACTGCATAATTATTTTTATGCCAGCTGTCTAATTCGGTTTTCAGAATATTCATCTGTCCATGGAACTGCTGCATTTGTTTGTAAACAAGATTCGTTGTTTTTGTGATTCTAATATTGCCGGCTTTTTGAAATAAAGATAAATAGATCGTCGGCAGTTGATGATTGTCCAACAAGGGTTTTAATTGGTGACTCAGTGCTACATCTCGCACTGTTTTTAATGCTTCGAGCTGTTCCACTTGCCAGTCTGCTTCTTCTTTCTCCAAGCGTTCTTCCGTTTCTTGGATACGCGCATATTCATCGAGCATCAGAACGGTATTCTCAGCGGCATAATCCAAAAGGGTGCCTTGCTGTTCATAAATGAAACCAATATATTTGAAAAGCATGTCTGGTTTAATACCGGAACGAAGCAATTCTAAGTCTTCTTCGATGTTTTCCATCAATGTTTGCTTATCTTCGTCTTTACTCAGTGCTTGCAGAGAGGCAGCTAAGTGTTTTTCCAAGCGAGTTACAATTGCCGGGAAATCCTCCTGTTCGATCAATATTTCTGTAGCTGGTAAAAGCTGGAACGTATCGACTTTCTTTTGCGACCGCTGAGTTTCCACATCAAAATAACGTAGAGAATCGATTTCGGTATCAAAGAGTTCGATTCGCACTGGAAATTCTTCAGTAATGGGATAGACATCAATGATTCCACCGCGCACGCTGAATTCTCCTGGCGTATTGACCATTTGACTTGCTGTATATCCCATTGTTACAAGCCGTTCCCGCAGTTGATTCGGCTCGATCTCCTCGCCTTGCGTGATCGTCAGGTTGTTTTTTTGCCATAATGATTTTGGCGGCAAGACCCTTCTAAGCCCTGCTACCGGTACAACCACTACTCCCGGTTTTTGGGACAGCAGAAATTGCAGTACTTCCACGCGCTGACCGCGGAGTTCTGGACTAGAAACGCTCAACTCCGAGGAGATCAGTTCGTCTGCCGGATATAAAAACAGTTTATCTTTATCTACAAGCGATTCCAGATCGTCGTATAGTTTTTGCGCATGATAAAGGTTGTGTGTCACGATCAAAACTGTCCGTTTGCCAGCGCTTTCCACAACACTTGCGAAAAGTGCACGTGCAGAGCCCGATAGTCCTGTTACTAATTGCGCTGCTTTTTTATCGTCCAGCGCCTTTATGATCGATTGGATATCTTTCTGATCATATAATAATTGCTTCAAGCCTTCCATTTCATTTCTCTCCTTCATCATCGCTTATATCTATCAATGCGAAAAGCGCTATTGCTAAAACAGCGCTCCCCTTTTAATTAAATTTATTCATTACTTCCACAAATGGGTGTTCCGCGAACGCTTCTACGGCATCCGCACTTGTTTGTATTGCTTCTATAATGGTCGGCTGTTCTGCTTTGGAAAATTCACCCAGAACATGATGAATGACTTCCCCATTACGTGGACGGTCGACACCAACTCGAATCCGATTGAATTCCTGCGTTTTCAAATGCTGAATAATCGATTTCATCCCATTGTGTCCACCAGCGCTCCCCTTCGTGCGCAACCTTATCTTTCCGACTGGCAGGTCAAGATCATCATAAATAACGATAAGATCTTCAACTGCAATATCATAATAATCCATTAACGGACCTACGCATAGACCGGACTCATTCATAAAAGTCAGCGGTTTTACGAGCAGCACTTTTTCACTTCCGATCATGCCAGTAGCTACCATGCCATTTTGTTTTACTTTTTTCCACGGCAACTGATAACGGTAGCTTAGCTCATCTACTACCATAAAGCCAACATTGTGCCGTGTCCGTTCATATTTCATGCCGGGATTGCCCAGCCCAACGATCATTTTCATTAATTAAGTCTCCTCAATGAACTAAACCACTTCAAGATTGAAATGGTTTCTTTAAATACATAGTTTTTTTGATTATACCATGCTTTCAGCCTAGAGGAAAGTTCACTGCATTTCGATCACTGCAGATATAACTCGAAAGATAAAGATCCCAAGAAGCGCACTCTTGGGATCTTTATTTTTAATTTTATTGTGTAGCCCCCATACCGCCATCTACCCGATATTGCGCACCAGTGATAAATTTGCTATCGTCCGAGGCTAGGAATAAGACAAGTTTCGCGACATCGCTGGCTTCTGCATATCTTCCGACTGGAATATCTTTTGTAAATTCTTCTTTTGCTTTTTCCGCATCGTCTGGATTGAGATTCTTTTCGATCGATCGCATCATCCGGGTATTGACTGGTGATGGATGGACGGAGTTGACCCGAACACCTTTGTCCGCTACTTCTAGTGCGGCGACTTTTGTCAGACCACTGACGCCGTGTTTTGAAGCCACATATGGCGCTAAAAAGGAACTGCCATCAAGTCCGGCCACAGAAGCTGTGTTGATAACGCTTCCATTTCCTTGTTTCGTTAAAATAGGTAGCACATATTTAAGACCTAAGAACTGACCGGTAAGATTGACCTTGATCACTCGTTCAAAGTCTTCCAACGTTTGATCCACAAGAGCCTTTATTTCCCCCTCAATTCCTGCATTATTGAAGAAAACATCTAGCTGCCCAAATTTATCAATGGTAGCTGACACATAACGTTTCGTGTCTTCTTCTTTGGTTACATCTGCTTCTACCGTAAATACTCGATCACTGGCATTTAACTCTTCTGCTGCTTTTTGCAAAGCATCTCCAGAGATATCCACCAAAACGATTTTCGCCCCTTCCTCCAAAAAAAGCTCTGCCGTTTTTTTGCCGATTCCTCCAGAACCTCCAGTAATGATTGCGACTTTATCTGTTAATTTCCCCACTACAACCACTCCTCTTTGTAAATTATTACATACCTTTCTATACCCTAATTGGTAAAAACAAACAAAATAATTCCATACAAAAAAGCTGCTTGAAACGAAGATTTATCTCCTTCGTCCCAAGCAACTCTCGAACATACTTTTTTATTCTACTGGTTCTTCATTTGTACCATGTGCCGCTTCCGGTTCCGCAACTTCTTCAGTTGTCGATTCTTCTTCAACACGTGGTGCAGTTACTGTAGCAATAACTTCTTCACCATCTGTTATGATTTCAAAAGCTTTGCTTGTGGAAATTTTGGAAACTTCAACAGAATCGCCGATACCTAATTCGCTGATATCTACTTCTACGCTTTCAGGAAGTTTGTCCGGAGTAGCCGAAACAGTTACTTCATGTAAGACTTGTTGCAAGACGCCGCCTTCTTTGACACCTGTAGATTCACCAACAAGGTCGATACGAACTTCCGCTTCTACTTCTGCCTTCATGTCTACTGCTAAAAGATCGACATGGACTAATTTGTTTTTCAAAGGATCTATTTGGTAATCATGTAATAATACGTTTACTTTCTTGCCATCTAAATTGACTGTAAAAACAGCGTTACGGCCATTCTCGCGCACCAATTTAAGTAGGTCTAATTCATCAACAGATACAGGAACGTTTTCGGATTGATAGCCATATACAATTGCTGGGATCCGACCACTTTCGCGCACCTCTGTGATATTAGAATGCGGTTTTGTTTTTCTTTTTTTAATGTCTAATACGATTGCCATTTTTATCACTCCACTCATTCATTTGTGTACATCACTTACTTTACCCCGTTATTTTTATTTCAAACGCCCTTATCTGCTAATTTTGCATCAATGATCTCCCAGCCAGCCTGTTTTGCCGCTGAATAATCCCCGCTTTTCCAATTAACAGGTTCCCTGCCGAGATAAGCTTCAAAGCCAAACTTGCGATACATGGCAATCGCAGGATAACTCCATGTTTGTGTAGTAAGATAAATTTTTTCTGTTATTGCTTGTTTCAATATTTTCGACAGTAACGCTTTTCCGATCCCCCGCCCATTATGAGCAGGATGCACAGCTACCCAATGGACTCTATCTAATTCTGTTCCAAAGAGATCGCCCCGCCAAAGGCTTGCAGTGCCGATAATTTCATTTGTCAGACAGTCACGCACGAACCAGCAATTACATTCCGCTAGTTTAATAGAAGGAAGATACTCATTTTCAAAGCGTTGTTCTGCCGCAGCAAGGCTTTCCAACTGTCCTGTTTTCCATTGTAGAAATGCCCATACTTTTTCCATCCCTTTTTGATAGGAAACAAATTCATAATTCGCTGGAAGTGAAAAATCCGGATAAGCTGTGTCGATTTCTTTTGTCATTATGACAGGATAATAAGGAATCGTCTTATCTAATATTTTAAAAATCTCCTTTCAGAATCATTTTAATTGATTTTATCACAATTTACGTTTATAAATGAGAAAATAGGTAATTGTCTAAAAGAGAAAAGATTAGGAATAACTGTACTATAGCGCTTACATAAAAAAACTATAACAATTATGAAAAAACACGTAGTTCAAGTCTTCACAAATTGAAATAACGTGGTATACTGTATTAGTGAAGAGTTAAACAAAGGAGGAAATTAAAATGAAAGATCATCAAAAAATTATCCTAGTAGGCGACGGAGCGGTAGGTTCCAGCTACGCATTCGCATGTGTTAACTTAAATATCGGCCAAGAATTCGGCATAATCGACATAGATAAAGACAGAACTATTGGGGATGCAATCGATCTTAGTCACGCAGTTCCTTTCTCCCGTCCTAAAAAGATCTATTCTGCTAACTACAGCGACTGCAGCGATGCAGATATCGTCGTTGTTACTGCAGGTACTGCTCAAAAACCAGGCGAAACACGATTAGATTTAGTAAACCGCAATATCCGTATCATGAAAGGTATTGTAGATGAAGTAATGGCAAGCGGGTTTGACGGCATCTTCTTGATCGCTTCCAACCCTGTAGACATCTTGACTTACGCAACTTGGAAATTCTCCGGTCTTCCAAAAGAACGCGTTATCGGATCAGGTACAAGCTTAGATACAGCTCGCTTCCGTATGTCGATTGCTGATTATTTGAAAGTAGATGCGCGTAACGTCCATGGCTACATTTTAGGCGAACACGGCGACACTGAATTCCCAGCATGGAGCCATACAACAGTTGGTGGTCTGCCAATTTCCGAATGGATCAACGAAAATGAAAAAGGGGCAATGGACACCATCTTTGTCAGCGTTCGTGATGCCGCTTATGAGATCATCAATAAAAAAGGGGCGACCTTCTATGGGATTGCCGCTGCACTTGCTAGAATCACTCAAGCGATCCTAAATAACGAAAATGCGATCTTGCCACTTTCCGTATATTTAGACGGACATTATGGCTTGAAAGATATTTACATTGGCGCTCCAGCAGTCGTTAATAGAAAAGGCGTGCGTCATATCGTTGAGATGAAGCTCTCGGATACAGAGCAAGAGCAAATGAATGCTTCTGCAGCGACGTTGCAAAAAGTATTGGATGATGCTTTGAAGAGCCTGTAAGAACAATTATCTAAATATAAAACACCTTGCGACTTCGGCAAGGTGTTTTTTTATGAAATAGTTATATCTTCGTTTATCATTTGAGAAAACTAATGCTTCGTGTTACGCTAACTAAAAAACAAAGGCTGTGAAACTAATGTATACAATTGCCGAAACCGCTGAAAAATTTGGGATATCTAAAAATGCCTTGCGTTATTATGAAAAAGAAGGACTGTTAAATCCTGTGACGCGCAATCAAAACGGGATTCGTTTTTATTCCGAGAAAGATCTTCTCGAAATCAATAAAATTGTTCATTTACGCAGATTAGGAGCCTCTCTCAAAGAAATCAAAGAATTTAATTTTGATGAGGAAACTGCGACAAGTGAAATTATCCAACACAGAATCTCCTTTTTAGAACATTTGGATCTAAAACTCCAGCAAAATATCTTGTCCATCAAAGAACAGGAAGCCTATCTCCAAAAGAAGATCAAACATCTTAAAAGCATTGAAAAAGACCTATCTAAATAAAAAAGAAAGAGAAATAACTCTCTTTCTTTACCAAGGGACGATTCCGTCTGTGTCACTAAACGTTATATTAGTGGTATTATCTTCATCTGTCGCAAGCTCTACCAAACGTTTGACACCTTCTTCCACAGATTTAGCCCCCATTTTCCTAGCAGCTTCCGGATCTCCACCGCCAAATTCAGTTGCTACCATCCCTGGGCTTACCGCATTTACAGTAATCTTACTATCCTCTAGTCCTTCTAATTCTCTTGCCAGTCTAATTGTAAACATGTTTAAAGCAGCCTTAGAAGCCTGATACCCTACCGCACTCGCATTATATACTCTTGAACCAGGATCCGTCGCCGCCCCAAGGGAACCCATAATACTCGACATATTGATAATTTTAGCCTGCTGGCTTTTCTTCAACAAAGGCAGCATTGCCTGAGTTGTATCGACCACTCCGAAAAAGTTGACATCGAAATCCTTTCTCATGATTTCTGTTTTCATCGTAGTTGGTTGTTCAAAGTTATCCAATGCGATACCAGCATTATTGATCAAGACAGATAAGTATCCATAGTCTTGTGCGATTTTCCTCGCAGCCTTCTCAATAGAAGCTTTATCTGTTACATCTAGCTGTATAAAAGCGGCATTTATTCCTAATTTCTTTAATTTCTCCGTTGCTTCGCTTCCGCTCTCGCTACTTCTTGCCCCAACCAAAATATGGTGACCGAATTCGCCGATCTCTTTCGCTAGTTCAAATCCCATTCCGCGATTCGCGCCGGTAATAAGTGTTACCTTCGTTGATTTATCCATCGTCTATCTCCTCCTATCAAAGTTTACCTTTAAAGCATATCAAGTTCGCGTTGGGCGAACGCAACTATAAACCCATAAAAACAAGTAAAATAAAAAAGCGATGAGAAAATCCCATCGCTCTGCGTTTATTTACCAGGCTAATACGCCATTTTTATCAAAAAACACACCATTATGTCTTTCTCCATCTAATGTATATTTTAAAATAATGCCAGCCGCTTCTTCTTTTGTGATTCCGCCTGGAGCATTATTATTTAAATCCGTCGTAGTAAAACCGGGTGTGACCGCAAATACTTGTGCCGGGCTGTCTTTTAGTTCCAGTGCCATTGAGACCGTCATGGCGTTATTGGCTGTTTTGGAAGCATTGTAGTCAAAACTATTGAGTGCCGCTGTCCGTTCTTGATGATCCATCATTAACGATAGTGATGCCATGTCGATTGAGACATTAACGATTGTAGCGCCATTTCCTTTCAATAATGGCAGCAAAAGCTGATTGAGACGAAATGTCCCAAAGAAATTTACTTCAAAAGCATTTCTTAAACCTTCTTCTGTCGTCTTTGAGAAACCTTTGGCAAATTCTCCCGGCATCCCGGCGTTATTGATCAAAAGCGAAATGTCGGGATATTACTGCGTTATTATTTTGACTGCTGATTCGACACTTTCTTTATCTACTAAGTCGATTTCTAAAAAAGCAACATCTAACCCTTGCGCTTGTAATTCAGTCACTGCTTGCTTGCCTTTTTCTGCATCGCGAGCTCCCAATACCACTTTCCAGCCTTTTCCCGCCAGCTGCCTCACTGTTTCCAGTCCTATACCCTTATTAGCGCCTGTTACCAATGCTGATTTTGTCATCTCCACTACCTTCTTTCCTTTATTTTCGTGATACAATAGCAGTATACCCTCCTACAGCAACTATAGGTCAAGAAAGGACTGTTGATTTTGTTTACAATCGGGACGACCGCTAAAAAAACTGGCATCAGCATTGGCACTCTGCGCTTTTATGAAGAAAAAGGATTGGTAAGCCCTAGCCGAAATGCGTCAAAACAACGTATCTATACAGAAGAACAAATCTCCTTACTTACCTTTATTCGGTATCTGAGACAATCGGGCATGCCTATCAATACTATCCATTATTATCTACAATTAGCGGCCACCGGCCCAGAAACACTTTCTGAGCGGCAAGCTATTTTACAAAGACAAAAGGCGAATATCCTCTCTGAAATCGACGAAAAGCAGCATGAACTAGCGGCAATCAATTTCAAAATAGCTAAAAACGAAAAGGAAAGAGCAGCATTTAGACTCGACAATAATATTTAATTCATTAGCCGACTCCGTTATAAAACAACGGAGTTTTTTATCGCAAGGTGTGCTTTTTCATAATTGACTAATATAACGATTTTCCGTCCATTTATGTCGATTTTGTGTCATTTTCTTTTTGTGAAAAACAATACTTAAATGCTCTAAAAAGGCTATTTAACAAACTTTCTAACCATCACAAATATAAATATTCTGTTTTTTAAGAATATTCGTTTTTCAATTTTAACCTCCAACTCCATTGTTGAATAACACTCATTTTGTTACGATTTTTGTAAGATAAATCACTTAGGAGGTTTTTATTTGAAACGACTATTTTCAATTATAACGATTTGTATCGTATTGATGAGTTTGACAACAACACCAGTCTTTGCACAAACTACTGGTTCTACTGATAGCAACACCGTCGAGATCCCTAGCACAGCATTGAAAGGCTATTTAAATGGATTACTGAACCAGCCTACCGACTCCCCGATCACCGAAGAACAACTTAGCAAGATCACCTCTATTACTTTAAAAGGTGCCGAGTTTACGGACTTGACCGGCTTAGAAAAAGCTACCAACTTAATTTCTTTCCGCAATGACGACACCAAAATCACGGATTTTTCGCCGGTCTTAAAAAACAAAACATTGGAATTTTTAAGCATGAACAGTGAAACACTCACGAATGAAAACTTCCCCGATATAAACGACCAAGATAAGATCATTAATTTGACGCTCACAAGTTCGAACTTCACAAATGATATTTTCAAAAAGATTCATTTAATGCCTAATTTGGATTATCTCAATATCCAAAGCAATAGTAAAATAACGGATATCACTTTATTAGCTGACTTGCCGAAACTGAAAACATTGTTCGTCCAATTTGACGGGATCGTCGACTTTACGCCGATCAATAATTTTAAAAACCTTACAGCGTTAGCCGCATTTGGTCAAAATATCGGCGACGGACATGCGCCAAAGAAAATCACGACAGCACAATTGAAGTATGATGATAGCGCGGAAACGCTATTTATTCCTTTCTCCATTATGCCAAACCGTTTAACTAGCTTTGACGGGTATCAGCCGCCATTCACAAAATCTAATTCCAGCAGCAACACGTATCTTTCCTTTAATGGCACAAAAGTGGATAATTCGCGTCTTAGCATCGATGATAATGGCGTCACTGTGAATAAGGTTTCTAAAGGTGAGTTCGACTCCTTAGAAACATTCTACTACAATGCCCGCTTTGATAACCCAACAGGTAGCTATCCGATCCCAGATTTCATGAATAGCTATACGATTTCTTCAGGAACTTACGAACAGACCTTTGAAGTCGCTCATAAATTAACGATCACTTCGAAAGATGCGATCACATTTAATCAAGGTAGTGATCTATCAGAAGCGGATTTCCTACAAGCGATTGATGCAAAAACAGATGACGGTACAGAAGTGACAAGCGATTTTACAGATGTCGTAGATTTAAACACACCAGGCACGTATACTGTGACATTGAATGCCCAAAATGAAGGCGGACTAAAAGCAGAACCTACTACGGTCACAGTTACCGTTATAGCGAAACCTGTTATCCAAGCAGATAAGGAAATCACCTATAATGTAGGAGAACCTGTTGATGCTGAGCAGTTCTTAAAAGATATCCACGCTACAGTGACACCAGAAAACTTGGAAATCATGAATGACTTTACCAAGCAAGTCGATTTTGATAAACCAGGCACGTATATCGTGACACTTGATGCTCAAAACGACAGGGGAATGAAGGCTGATCCCGTGGAAATCACTGTTAAGATCTCGCCAAGACCAATCATTCAAGCAGATAAAGAAATCACTTACACGGTCGGTGATGCGATCGATGCTGAGCAGTTCTTAAAAGATATCCATGCCACAGTGACGCCGGAAAACTTGGAAATCACGAACGACTTTACTAAGCAAGTCGATTTCAGCAAGACTGGTACTTATACCGTGACGCTTGGCGCTGTGAATGATCGCTCTCAAGCAGCTGAGCCTGTTGTTGTAAAGGTGAACGTAGTCGCGAAAGAGGATACGAATGAAAACGGTCAAAATCCAGAGGACTCCGATAAGCCGAAGAATGATACCGATAAGCCAGCAACTGATAAGGAAGCATCGAAAGAAGAAGCATCCCAAGGTTCGGATAATAGCCAAGCAACTAAGGACCATGCGGTGGAAACGATCGCCACAGACCCTATCATGCATCAAAGCGGTCTGCTTGCCGCAGAACACGTAATTTCCCAAACAGCGCAACCAGCAGAAAGAAGCAACACCATAATGCAACAAGTACAACAAAGCTATGTAAAGGCTGCCGGCAAGTATTCTCAAACGGATGACGCACATGCATTATTGCCGAAAACTGGCGATACGGCAAAGCCACTACTTGGATTATTTGGAACAGCTTTTGCAGCCTTTGCCTTTGTTCTTTTACGCCGTAAAGGAAATAGAAACCAGAATTGACTTCCAGCTTTCTACAGATTATTCTAAAACTAAAAGGAGGCTGATCACAATGATCACGACTACATCCCCAACTATCGAAGGCAAACAAATCATTGAATATAAGAAAATCGTATTCGGTGAAGTCATCACTGGAATCAATGTATTAAAAGACATTGGTGCAGGTATCCGCAACTTTTTCGGCGGACGTTCCGGCGGCTATGAAGAAGAACTCATCCAAGCCCGTGAAGCGGCGATCGAAGAAATGGAGAACCGTGCAGAAGCACTTGGCGCCAATGCGATCATCGCTGTTGATGTCGATTATGAAGTACTGGGTGCAGATAATGGCATGCTGATGGTATCTGTTTCCGGAACTGCTGTGGTTGTGGAATAAATAAAAAGAAGCTGGTTTTTCCAATTTAGGAAAAACCAGCTTCTTTAGTTTATTATTCAAACAACGAGCTCACAGAAGCATTTTCATGCACGCGCACGATCGCTTCACCAAGCAATGGTGCAACAGACAGTTGTTCCATTTTGTCGATCCATTTTTCTTCTGGTAAAGCGATGGAATTTGTAACCACTAATTTTTCGATCGGTGATTGGTCGATTCGCTCCATTGCTGGTCCAGATAAAACTGGGTGCGTACAACATGCGTAAACTTGTGTAGCGCCGGCATTTTTAAGTGCGTTGGCTGCTAATGTGATCGTTCCTGCTGTATCAATGATGTCGTCGATCAGGATACAAACTTTTCCTTCTACATTCCCGACGATATTCATTACTTCTGCGACATTCGGACGCGGTCTGCGTTTGTCAATGATCGCGATCGGTGCTTTCAATCGATCTGCCATTTTGCGAGCGCGGGTAACTCCACCGTGATCAGGAGAAACGATGACTAGATCATTTCCTAGATGACGTTCGCCAAAATATTTGCTAAGCAAACGAACTGCATTCAAATGGTCGATCGGGATATCGAAGAACCCTTGAATTTGCGGTGCATGCATGTCCAAAGTAATCATTCTAGTAGCTCCAGCTGTTTCGATCAAGTTTGCTACTAATTTAGCCGTGATCGGTTCTCTGCTGCGGGCTTTACGATCTTGTCTTGCATAGCCGTAATATGGCATTACAATATTGATCGTAGCTGCCGAAGCACGTTTTAGTGCGTCGATCATGATCAAAAGTTCCATTAAATTTTGATTTACTGGGTAGCTTGTTGATTGAATGACATATACGTGGCAGCCGCGGATACTTTCTTCAATATTGATTTGGATCTCGCCATCACTAAAATGTGTAACACTTGATTTTCCCAGCTCAATTCCTACTTCTTTCGCAATTTCTTCTGCTAGTGCGCGGTTAGAGTTTAGCGAAAAGATTTTTAACTTCGGATCAAAATACTCGTTTGACATAATCAGCCTCCACTATTTTTATTAAAATTAAATTTAAAAACAAACTTAGTCATTAATTATTATAGTTAAGTCGCTTTGCGTAGCCTTCTTTATTCACTTGCTTGCTTCTAGCGATCGCAAGTGCTCCCTCCGGCACGTCTTTTGTTAACGTCGAACCAGCTGCGACAAAGGCATTATCCCCTATTTTAAGCGGTGCGACTAGGTTAGAGTTGCAACCTATGAATACGTTATCTCCAATAATGGTTTTAGCTTTGTTCTTGCCATCGTAGTTGACAGCAATGGAACCGCAGCCGACGTTGACGTTTTTACCGATTTCCGCATCACCCATGTAGATAAAGTGAGGCAGTTTCGTATTTTCGCCAACCACTGCTTTTTTCGTTTCCACGAAATTACCGATCTTCACGTGTGCACCGATCTCTGACTCAGGGCGGAGATGCGCATACGGTCCAATTTGGACTTCGTCGGCAACTTTGCTTTCGATCACGGCAGAGCTGCGGATAAGCACGCCACTACCGATAACTGAATCTTGGATATCTGATCCGCTTGTAATCGTACAATCATCGCCGATCACCGTGTTTCCTTTGATTGTGACACCGGATTCGATTACTGTATCCTGTCCAATTTCCACATCGACATCAATGTATGTATTTTCAGGATTGATCAGTGTGACGCCATTACGCATGTGTTTCTCATTGATACGTTTCTGCATCAGCTTCGTTGCTTCGGCTAGTGCCACTCGGTCATTGACACCAAGCGATTCGTCGGACGATTCCATCCGGTAAGCAGCCACAACTTCTTCTGCATCTTTCAAGATCTTAATAACGTCAGGAAGATAAAATTCCCCTTGCGCATTGTCGTTAGTTACTTTGGATAAAGCATCAAACAACGCTGCATTATCGAAACAATATGTTCCGGTATTGATCTCTTTTACTGCTTTTTCTTCGGAAGAAGCATCTTTTTGTTCCACGATTTTCCCTACTATTCCTAGATCATCGCGAATAATACGACCGTACCCAGTCGGATCTTCCAAAGAAGTTGTCAATATAGTAGCCTTTGCTCGTTTCTCATGATGATACTTGAGCAGAGCATCGACTGTTTCGCTCCGAATCAAAGGAGTATCGCCGCATACAACTAATGTCGTACCTTCTTTATCAGCAAGGAGGTCTTTTGCTTGCAAAACAGCATGTGCAGTTCCTAGTTGTTCTTCTTGTTTGACGAATTCGCTTTTCCCACCCAATTGTTCTTGGACGTTATCTGCTCCATGCCCCACGATCGTGACGATTTTGTCCATGTTCAGCGTTTTTATTTGATCTACAACATGTTCTACCATTGGTTTCCCGCAAACGGGATGTAAAACTTTATAGAGTTTTGACTTCATACGCGTCCCTTGACCCGCAGCAAGCACAACTGCGTACCGTTTTGTCATATTATTGAACCCCCAATATACACTAATGTTCCACTATGAATAATACAGCAAAATCCGTCAATTTTCAAGGCTACGATCGAACTAATCCCATTATAATGGCTTAAATAAAAAAGTTTAATAATTTCAAAAAATCACGCGCCGCTATAAGGATTTTTAGTACATTCCCTTATAGAACTCCCAATTTATGTATGTTATCTTTCTCGAATATGTTATTTGCAGGAGATGGAAAGGAGGTAAATGTGAATCTATAAACAATTCATTTCTCTACGCATACAAATTTCGCATATTTAGGAGGAAAACATGAAATCACAACTTAATACTACTAAAAAAGATGCTTATTCTGCTTTGATTATCGGAACATTTGCTATGATGGTCTGCTTTATGTCATGGCTGTGTTTAGCACCGTTATCCAACGAGATCAATCAAATTTTCCATTTAACAGTGGTTCAAAAGACTGTCTTATTGGCAATGCCAGTGTTGCTCGGCTCGATCATGCGTATTCCGCTGGGAATCATGAGCGACCGTTTTGGCGGAAAGAAAATTTACATTTTTCTACTGCTTTTCTTACTGATCCCGCTTTTTTTGATCCCACGCGTGCATAGCTACGAGCTACTGCTGGTCGCTGCTTTTCTACTGGGAATGAGCGGTACTTCCTTTGCAGTCGGTATCTCCTATGTGTCAGCTTGGTTCCCGCCTGAGAAGCAAGGCCTTATTTTAGGAATTGCCGGAATGGGCAATCTAGGAACTGCCATTTCTGCGCTGATATTACCGCGAATGGCAGAAAAATGGAATTTTGAAGGGCTTTTTACATTCTTGATCGTCCTTACTATCATAACTATTCTCATCGTTTTATTCGGATGTAAAGAAATGCCTGTCGATCCAACGAAAACACTGCGCGATTCGCTTGTAGTCGTCAAAGAGAAAAGCACTTGGTTGTTAAGTCTTTTTTATGCGTTGACGTTCGGTTTGTTTATGTCATTAAGTAATTTGATCCCGACCTTTATGAATGATCTTTTTAAAACAGATGCTGTTGTTGCTGGGATGTGGACAGCCGTATTTGCTGGATTGTGTACATTCGCTCGTCCTGTCGGCGGTCTTCTTTCTGACCGGTTCCGTCCCTCACAATTACTGCAGATCGTTTTCTTCGGGATTAGCATCGTTGCTTTTGCAATGATGGGTGCTTTAAACTCCTATGCATTCTTCTCTGTTATTCTGGTTGCTGTCGCGCTTGTCGCCGGCTTAGGGAATGGGATCGTATTCAAAATGGTTCCTACTGTTTCCAAAGGGAATACTGGTGCCGTCACTGGGATCGTTGGAGCATTGGGTGGTTTGGGTGGTTATTTCCCGCCAATCATTCTTGGTGTCATTAAAACATATACCGGCAGCTTCCAGATCGGGATCTTGCTGCTAGCCCTATTCGCATTGTTCTGCTGGTTTGTGTTATACCTAACATTTATTAGAAATAAACAAGTAGCCTGATTTAGAAAAGCGCTGTTTTCCTAAAGTGGAAAACAGCGCTTTTTCATTTTGGATTCAAGGAGATGATCGTATCAGTCAAATGGAGGAGCTCATCTTTATAATGCGAGATCACGATCGTTTGGATCTGTTCTTTCAAAATCACTGCTTTCGTCAGCTCGATCACTTGCGCACGTGTTTCATCATCGAGTCCCGTAAAGGGCTCATCCAAAAGCAACAGTTGCGGCTTGCTGAACAATGCCCTTGCAATCGCAACGCGCTGTTTCTGTCCTCCAGAAAGCAGATGAATCGGTTGGTAGATATATTTTTCAATTGCTAATTCTTGGATTAGAAAATGAAAATGTTCATCTAGCCCTGTCGCTCCTTGTTTCCGTTTCAACCTTGTTTTTTGACTGAAATAGATATTTTCTTTGACATTCAAATTTGGAAATAACGCCAGATCCTGCATCACATAAGCAAGATCACGCCTTTGCGGAGGCAATTGGACATCAGTTTCGCTATTAAACCACTCACTGTTTCCAAACGCAATTCGTCCGCTCTCTGGCTGTTCGATGCCAGCAATACATTTCATGATCGTCGTTTTCCCCATACCGCTGCTTCCTGTCATTCCTGTGATCAATTCCGTAAAGTCAAAGTGGAAATCCAGTCGCTGGGGGAAAAGTTCTTTTTTGATCATTACCGATAAGCTCATTATTTGCTCCACCTGCTTCGCTTATTAGTCAATAGATAAATGATTATCAGGGCAGCAAACCCGATGAATGCGTCGGTTACACTCAGCATCACCGCTTTATCTACTTCATTCTGTTGAATAGCAAAGTAGATCGAGGTCGCGATCGTGTCGGTCTTTCCTTCGATGTAGCCCGCCACCATCAAGCTAGCGCCAAATTCACCCAACCCGCGACAAAAAGATAACAGGATGCTGGCGAAAATATGCTGCCAGCAGTTTGGGATGATAACGCGGAATAATAGTTCGATTGAATTTGCCGAAAGTGTCCGTCCGACTTGTATGAGTTCGATCGGTACGGATAAAAATGCCGCTTTTAATCCCTGATACATCAACGGTAGAACAACACATATTGTTGCGACAACAGCGCCGGTTAGTGTGAAAATAATGGAATAATCTCCGAAAAGTGCTGTTAGTTTTCCTAGAAAGCCGTATTTCCCAAATGACTGTAGCAAAACCAGTCCTATCACGGTCGGCGGCAAAACAAGCGGTAGTAGCAGAACGCTCTCGAGCAACCACTTCCCCTTGAACTGCCAGTAAGCACCAATATATGCAAGCGGCAACATCAAAAGAAATGCTACGAGTGTCGCCCCAATCGCGATAAAAATGGAATGCGTGACTGGCACAAGCATGCGTCCCGCTCCTTTCTAAAACTTAGTTTGCTACTTGGAAACCATATTTGTCGAATACTTTTTCTGCATCTTTTGTACCGAGATATTTATTGAATGCTTCTACTTCTTTAGCGTGTTTTGTTTCTTTTACATCCCCTGTCCAATAAGTGATAGGTGCATGCAGTTTTTCCGGAACCGTGTAAACAACAGACACTTTATCACTGATAAGTGCATCTGTCCGGTAAACAAGACCTAGATCCACGTTGCCGCTTTCCGTGTAGGCCAATACTTGGCGAACATCATTGGCTAGTACCAGATTTGGCTTCAGCTCATTTTCGAGCTTCAAGCTTGCAAATGTTTCTTCCGCATAAGCACCGGCTGGGACCGTTTTAGGTTCGCCGATCGCGATTTTTTTTGCTTGTTTCAATTGTGCTGCTAAGGTTTTTTCTTTTTTTATGTTGTCTTGCTTGTTGGCGACAACGACTAGATCATTTTTCAAAACTTCCTTGGCATTTGTGATCTTATCTTTGTCTTTTAATTGATCCGCATCGCTTTTACTTGCTAAAAGAACGCCGTCGATCGGCGCACCGCTGACTACTTTTTGTCTGATTTGACCTGAACCAGCAAAATCGATGTCGATCGTTTCGTCTTTATGTGTTTTTTCGTAGTCTGTTGCGATCTCAGATAAGGCGTCTTTTAAACTTGCAGCTGCAGAATAATGGATCGTTACTTTTTCTGCAGCTTTATCTGTTTTCGTAGCAGAGTTACTTTGACCTGCCCCGCAGCCGCCGAGAATAAGCATTGCTCCTAATGTAAATACAGTGAGTTGTTTTTTAATCGTTATCTTCATAATAATAACCTTCCTTTACAAATTCAGTATAGTGCTGCCAGTCTTTCTCCAATTTCAAGTATTGCTCTTCTAATTTCTCCAGTTGTTCTTGTTGTTCCAACGTCCGTAATTCTTGATTCGTACGTTGAATCTCATTTTCTACAATTGTGAGTTGGATCCTCAGATTCGCTAGTGCGATGTGCAGGAGTTTCTGAAAGTCTCCTTCTGTCATATTATTTTTGTCCATTGCAGTTCATGATTTCCTCCTTTGTATTAAAATTAATAAGGACTTGCTGCCTGTCAAAGGGAAGTGGAACGATCTTTTTTCGAGCAATGAAATTCTGTAAACGCAAATCGCCTTTTCTGAGCTGCTGCTTTACTTCGCTATTCGAGAAAGCATAATGAGCAATGGTATAGTGAGGGTTGCCGTCCTCGTCTACTGCATAGCCGCTTGGTACTGCGACTAGTTTTTCTAGAACGCTTGGAGCAAGTAAAGGATAATCCACAGACATGATCAAATAATCACATGTAGGCTGGCACAAGGAACTGACTGCATATAATCCGCCTAGTGGGCCTTTGTCTAAATAAGGAGGCTGATCCTGTAAGACTTCTACCTTGCTTTCTTCCATAAACAGCTGCGTCAACGCATGATAATTACGCGTATTCGCGGCGACATAGATCCGGGAAACGAACACCGACATCTTATCCGCTGCTTTTTCTACCCATGTTTGTTCATGCTTGTTTTCCCGGTACAGTGCTTTGTCTTCTCCGAACCGGCGTGACTTTCCACCAGCTAAAATAATACCAATTGTCATTTTTTTCCTCTTTTCGATAGAATAGCAAAAACCCTAATAGAAAGTTAGCATATTAAATGCTAGGCTGATATTAGGGCTTTTACTAATTCTTATTTTTGTGAACCATTGAATAATCTTTTTAGGAGGAATTAGATGTTAACACAACGTACAATTCTTGACCTCACAGAAGCGCAAACAATTTTGCAAAATCTACCGATTCAAACACATACTGTGCGGCGTTCAGTAGCAACAAGCAACGGCTATACTTTGGCAGAGTCTATTCACGCCCCCTTTCCTTACCCGGCGTTTCGCCGTTCTGGGTACGACGGCTATGCGATCAACCGAACGGCTGAACAAATTTTCCCCGGAAAGTTTGAGATAATTGCGGAAGTCCCAGCTGGCGCAACTTATGTGAATCCATTTCAGGCAAATCAAGCGGTGCGGATCATGACCGGTGCTGCAGTCCCAGATGACGCAAATCAAGTCGTGATGCTTGAGGATACGAAACAATTAGTAGATAACTACATCGAAATAACCACAGCACCAGCGCATTCGAATATCACTCCGATCGGCAGCGAGTTTCAGGCAGGCGACCTCTTATTGTCAGAAGGAACACTTCTAAACCCCGGTGCCATTGGTTTGCTGAGCGCATTTGGTATCCAAGACTGCTTATGTTATGAAAAAGCACGTGTAGCGGTCTTATCTACTGGAACAGAAGTTAGTGATCTAACAGCACCAAACCTGCCGGGCAAGATTTATAACAGTAATGCGCCGATGCTGCAGAATCTGCTTATAGAAAATCAAGCTTATGTTACGCAGATGGCGCATATCGCGGATGATTACCAGCTGCTTTGCAAAACGATCGATAAAATGCTGGAAGATGCAGATATCGTTATCACCACTGGAGGCGTATCTGTTGGCGATTTTGATTTTCTGGCTGTGGCAGCTAACGAGTCAGACCAGTTGCTTTTCAATAAAATCAGCATGCGTCCTGGAAGTCCGACAACAGCTTTTTTACGGGGCGGTAAATTAGTTATCGCCTTATCAGGAAACCCAAGTGCGTGTTTTACTGGTTTTTACTTACTCGCAGAACCCCTTTTGAAGCGTTATATCGGACAACCTTCCGGGCTGACTCGCAAAACGATGACACTCGCTCATGATTATAAGAAAAGCAATAACTTTGATAAATATCTGCGCGGAACTTATACAGAAAAAGCAGGACAGCTTAATGTTTCTCTAGTAGGCAGCGACAAATCGAGTGCGCTCGGCAACTTGCATCTAGCGACCTGTCTTTTCAAGATCCCTCATGGTACTGTACCTACATCAAGAGGAACGGAGGTAGAAACATGGTTGTTACCCTGCAGATAATCGGCAAGAAAAAAAGCGGAAAAACCAGTACGATGCTGCGTTTTATCCGTGCTGCTAAAATCATGGGGCTTAATGTGAGCACCTATAAGCACACGCACCATACGGTTTCTATGGATATCCCCGGTACCGACACTTATCGGTTTTACGAAGCCGGAGCTGATCAGGTCGCTATGCAGAACGACAGCGGATTTTTTTGGCATGAACGGCGGGAAGCCAGTTTGCCACTAGCAAAAGAGATAGAACGCTTTACGCAAACAGATACGGATCTTATTCTGATCGAAGGCTTTAAAGCTGAGCATTACCCCAAAATACTGCTGCTACGTCCGAACGACAATGTCAGCGATTTTGAAGCAGATCATCTTTTAACCGTTGCAACCATTTTTCCCAAGGAGCTCGAAACAGAAGCAGTGGATTTTTCAACAGATGAGCAATGCCAGATATGGCTGCAAAATTTTTATCAAGGAGCGGAAAAACATGGATGAACTGACTCATTTCAATCAGCAAAATCGTGCGAAAATGGTCGATGTATCAGATAAAAGCACTAGCACGCGGGAAGCGACCGCAGAAGCCTCTATCCGAATGAAACCTGAAACGCTCACTCGGATCCAAGAAGGCAAGATCAAAAAAGGCGATGTTCTAGCAGTAGCTCAAGTGGCCGGAATCATGGCTGCGAAAAAAACGCACGAATTGATCCCGATGTGCCATTTGATTGGTCTAAGCGGTTTGGATATTGCTTTCACCGATAACGGCCGTGATACGATTACAATTACAGCTACTGCGAAAGCGGCTTATGTGACCGGCGTTGAAATGGAGAGCATGACCGCCTGCATGACCGCAGCGCTAACCATTTATGATATGTGCAAAGCGATGGATCGAGCCATGGTCATTGAGCAATGTCTGTTGATCGAAAAAAAAGGTGGGAAAAGCGGGCATTTTCGGAAGAACAACTAGATAGTGGGAAATAATGGGAGAGGCTGTTTGTATACTTTCCGCATTACAAAAGCGCTACCCATACCTGTCAAAAAATAATTTAATTAAAAGGATGATTCAGCAGAAAACCCAAAGAACGAAAAAATCGCTTGAAAACCATTTCTTAAAATGGTATTTTCAAGCGATTTTTTATTGGTATTATTTTGTATTTCAATCATTTCCGAGCAAACAGGATCTGACTTAGATGTCGGCTTTTTTTCTTTTTTCTCCTATCAAATGCTCCAATTCCGGCAAAATCAACTTTTCCATCGCTAGATCACAGGCATTGGTTGAACCGGGAAGTGCAAATAGCAAACAGTCTGATTGAGTAAAGCCAGCTATCGCTCTTGAAGCTATCGCTTTTGAACCAATAGTTTCAAAGCTAAGCATCCGAAAGATCTCGCCAAAGCCCGGGAGCTCTTGATGTATTTTCTCACGAATCGATTCAAAAGTTACATCGCGTTTTGAAATACCGGTACCACCGTTTGTAATAATGCAGTCAGCCTTTTCCTGCAGATACGTATCGATTGCTCCTTTGATCTGCTGCACCTCATCACGCACCACGACCCGGCCAGTTACGTCTATATCTCGGGATCGTCTCAACGCTCGGACGACCAGCTGCCCGCTTGTGTCTGTATCCAAATCGCGAGTATCACTGATCGTCACTACTCCTACTCTGATCATTTGATTATCTCCTTTTCGCAAAGCGCCTTCAGTTTTTCATAATATGCGGTGGCTTCTCGTAAAGTTGCAAAATTATACAAGTAAAACTGTCCGCTGTTGAAATAAGTAAAATCATGGGTATCGATCGTGAAGGTCATTAATTTAGTTGTCCGTCGATACTCGATTCGCTTGGCTTTTAGTATTTTTTCAAGTTGATATGCTGAGAAATCCGATACCGCTACTTTATAGGCTGAGGTTCCACATAATCGCACCATCAGCGGCTGCGCGGACTGTTTTACTGATCCATCACCATCGCCGCAGGTCATGCAATTTGCTTGTTTGGTGACTTGAAAACGATTGATCGTCATCGACCAGTTGTCAACGCTCAACAGCTGGTCAACCGGCACTTCTTCGGGACAAACGAAATACTGCAGAGCTAGCGAAACTTGGATACTCGCAACAAATGAGACCAGTGGCGTAAAAACGCCTAATTGATCACAACTTGTTTGGGTAAGTTCCCCTAGATCTGGAAAAACGCATTGTAGACACGGTCCCTTATCAGGCTGAACAAACATGACGCTCCCAGCTACACTGGCACAAGAGGCAAAAATAAAAGGAAGTCCCATTTCAGTAGCCAATTGATTGATCGCCCCTCGCACAGTAAAATTATCCGTACAATCTAAGATGAGATCGACATCGTCCAACAGCATGCCTGACTGCAGGGTGAACGCTTCTTGATAACTCTCCACTTCCACATTGCTGTTTATCTTGTTTAATCGTTTCTTAGCCGCTTCAACTTTATAGACAGTGCGTGCAGCATCGTTTTCGTCAAAGAGCGCCTGCCGCTGCAGATTGCTCCAACTTACACGGTCCATATCGATCAACTTGATTTTACCGATTCCCGCTCGAATCAGTTGCTCGCTGGCATGTGTGCCTAAAGCCCCGCAGCCAACGATCAACACCGTCTTTCCGCCAATTTCCGCTTGTCCTCTTTGGCCGATTTTCTGCAGCCTTATTTGCCGATCATATCGTTCCATCTAGCCAACCTTCTTAATAATTTTTAGTTATTTCCCTTATATAAAGCTATCACATCATTTGATACCTTTGTATAAGGGAATCTTCTATGTTTATGAAAGAGAGGATATATAATGCGAAAACCAAAATTTTTTAATCGTGTTGAGAAATTCAATGGCAGTCTAAGCCAGTTAGAAGACAAAAAAAGAGAATGGGAAAAATTATATAAAAACCGATGGAGCCATGACAAAGTAGTACGAACAACACATGGCGTAAACTGTACAGGCTCTTGTAGTTGGAACGTTTATGTAAAAGAAGGCATCATTACATGGGAACATCAAGCAACGGATTACCCTTCTTGTGGTCCTGATTTTCCGGAATTTGAACCGCGGGGATGTCCGCGAGGCGCTAGTTTTTCTTGGTATGAATATAGCCCGCTCCGCATTAAATATCCGTATATGCGCCGTAAATTGTGGGATCTATGGAAAGCAGCCAAGGCCGAATATAGCGACCCCATCCAAGCATGGGCTAGTATCGTTGAAAACCCTGAAAAAGCAATGCTTTATAAGCGTGCCCGTGGCAAAGGCGGTCTGATCCGTGTTACTTGGGAAGACGCCAAATCACTTATTTCTGCAATGCTGATCTATACGATCAAAAAATACGGGCCAGACAGAATCGCTGGATTTTCTCCTATTCCTGCAATGTCGATGATCAGCTATGCAGCAGGAAGCCGGTTTATTTCACTGCTTGGCGGGGAGCTACTGAGCTTTTACGATTGGTATGCCGATTTGCCGCCAGCTTCCCCGCAAGTTTGGGGAGAACAAACTGACGTACCGGAATCAAGTGACTGGTACAACAGCCAATATATTATGATGTGGGGTTCCAATGTCCCACTAACAAGAACCCCAGATGCACATTTCATGGTGGAAGCTCGTTATAAAGGGACAAAAGTTGTCGCTGTCAGTCCTGACTATGCAGAGAACGTGAAATTTGCCGATAACTGGCTGGCTCCTCATCCCGGAACCGATGCTGCACTTGCCCAAGGAATGACTTATGTGATTCTACAAGCGTTTTATCAAGAGCAGTCCGTTCCAAGTTTCAATAATTATGTTAAACAATACACAGATCTCCCATTCCTAGTGACACTCGAAAAAGGAGAAACTGCCAATTATACCTCTGGGCGATTTTTGCGGATCTCCGATATTACTGAAGAGGAGACCGTAAATGCAGAATGGAAAACCTGCCTGCTTGATAAAAACAGTGGTAAAATCGTCGTCCCCAATGGTACAGTCGGTCAGCGCTGGGAAGATGGCAAGGACTGGAATTTGACATTAGAAGACGAAAATGGCAATAAGATCGACCCGCAGCTGAGCCTTATGGAAGAAAACCATCAGCAAGTGGAGATCGACTTCCCTTATTTCAGTGAACATGGCAATAAAGTGCTTACCCGCCATGTTCCGGCAATGGAAATCACAGACAAAGAAGGCAATACGCAGCTCGTGACTACGGTTTTCGATCTTATGATGAGCCAATACGGCATCAAACGCTACGCAGAAGATACGCTTGCTGCTGACGGATATGATGATGCAGAAAGCCCTTATACGCCAGCATGGCAAGAGAAAATCACTGGTGTCAAACAAAGTTTAGTCATACAAATTGCTAAAGAATTTGCCCAAAATGCACTCGATACCGGTGGTAAATCGATGGTCATCATGGGCGCCGGGATCAACCAATGGTTCAACGGTGACATGACATACCGCTCTATTTTTAATTTGTTGCTTTTAACAGGTTGCGAAGGTGTTTCTGGTGGCGGCTGGGCACATTATGTCGGCCAAGAGAAGCTACGTCCGCAAGAAGGCTGGAAAACGATCGCGTTCGCAAAAGACTGGACAGACGGTGCCAGACAGCAAAACGGTACCTCGTTCTTCTATTTTGCCGGCAACCAATGGAAGTATGATGAATTGGATAATGAAGCATTAAAATCACCAACGAAGAAAACTGCACACGCCTATAAACACCCAGCAGATTATAATCAAATGGCGATCCGTCTAGGATGGTTGCCTTCTTATCCGCAATTCGACCGTAATAACTTGGATTTCGTCAAACAATACGGCACGACAGACGAACAGGAAATAAAAGAAAAAGTCGTAGAAGAACTAAAAAACGGAACTTTGGCATTCGCTGCTGAAGCTCCCGACAAAAACGAGAACCAGCCAAAGGCAATGTTTGTTTGGCGTTCTAATTTATTTTCTTCCAGCGGTAAAGGACAAGAATATTTTATGAAACACATGCTAGGCGCAGAGAATGGATTACTTGCTCAGCCTAATGAACAATTTAAACCAGTCGATATGGAATGGTCCGATGAATCTGTCGAAGGAAAAGTAGATTTGCTTATTGATCTCGATTTCCGCATGGTAGCAACAGCGATGCATTCTGATATCGTCCTGCCTGCAGCGACTTGGTATGAAAAAGAAGACCTTTCCAGTACCGATATGCATCCGTTCATCCATCCATTCAATCCAGCAGTAAGCCCATTATGGGAATCCAAAACGGATTGGCAGATCTTCCGTGACCTAGCGAAAAGTTTTGCCGAGCTTGCGAAAGTGCACTTGCCGGAGACAGAATATGACCTGCACGCCGCACCGCTAAGCCACGACTCTAAAGATGAATTGGCTCAGCCGTTTGGCAAGATCAAAGACTGGAAGAAAAAAGAGATCGAACCGATCCCCGGCAAAACACTGCCGAACTTAAAGCTGATAAAACGCGATTATGGCGATGTTTATGACAAATTTATCGCTTTGGGACCAAATTTATCGACTGGAAAAGTCGGCGGTGAAGGCTACAGTTTTTCCGTCAGCGAACAGTATGAAGAACTGAAACGCATGCACCAAACGTATACCAAGGATGGCATAAACAAAGGCTGCCCGATTTTGTTCGATGAAAAACAAGTAGCCGATTCCATTTTGACACTATCAAGCACCTCAAATGGGAAAGTCGCAGCGAAAGCTTGGAAAGATGCAGAAAGCAAAACCGGAGTTACCCTATCGGATGTCAGCGCCGGACAAGAACAGATGAAAATGACATTCGCAGATATCACTGCGCAGCCCAAAGAAGCTATCCCAAGTCCGATTTTCTCCAGTGTAAAAAAAGACGGTGAACGCTACTCTCCATTCACGCTCAACATCGAACGGCTTGTTCCGTTCCGAACGCTTACCGGACGGCAGCAGTTTTATATCGATCATGAAGTCTTTGACGAATATGGGGAAAATCTAGCCGTTTACAAACCTACTCTCCCACCTCATGTGATGGGTCCAAAAGATCAGCCAATCGAATCTGGAGAAAACGATCTTGTCTTACGTTACCTAACGCCGCACGGCAAATGGAACATCCATACGATGTACCAAGATAACCTGCAGATGCTGACACTTTTCCGTGGTGGGCCTAACGTTTGGATCAGTATAGACGATGCCAAAAAGCTTGATATCGCTGATAATGACTGGCTAGAAGTGTATAACCGCAATGGTGTTGTAACTGCACGGGCGGTCGTCAGTCACCGGATGCCGACTGGAACGATGTATATGTACCATGCACAAGATATGCACATTCAAGTTCCTCTATCCAACTTGACCGGAAACCGAGGCGGGAGCCACAATGCGCCGACACAGATCCATGTCAAACCAACACAAATGGTCGGCGGCTATGCGCAGCTCAGCTATGGTTTCAACTATTACGGACCGATCGGAAATCAACGTGATCTCTATGTAGCGGTTAGAAAATTGAAGAAGGTGAACTGGAATGAAGATTAAAGCTCAGATCAGCATGACGCTGAATTTAGATAAATGTATCGGTTGCCACACTTGCTCCGTTACTTGCAAAAACACCTGGACAAATCGTCCAGGTGCAGAATATATGTGGTTCAACAACGTCGAAACCAAACCAGGCGTAGGTTACCCAAATCAATGGGAAGACCAGGATCGTTATAAAGGCGGCTGGGAATTGAATAAAAAAGGCAAACTCCAGCTCAAAGCCGGTAATAAAATCGATAAGATTTTCAAAGGTAAGATTTTTTACAACAATAACATGCCTGAACTAAATGATTACTATGAACCATGGACTTACGACTACCAAACCCTTTTCAGTGAAGAAAAAAAACATCAACCCGTGGCACGTGCGAAATCACAGATCACCGGAAAATATATGGATCTTAAAGGTGGTCCGAACTGGGATGATGATCTAGCAGGTTCAGACAAGATCTTAGCAAACGATCCCAACATCAAGAAAATCGAAAGCGACATCCAAGCAAATTTTGAAACAGCATTTATGATGTATTTGCCAAGACTTTGCGAACATTGCTTAAACCCTGCTTGCGTCGCATCTTGTCCAAGCGGTGCGATGTATAAGCGTGAGGAAGATGGTATCGTACTTGTCAATCAGGAACAATGTAAAGGCTGGCGCTTGTGTATGACGGGCTGCCCTTATAAAAAAGTTTACTTCAATTGGAAAACAAATAAAGCAGAAAAATGTACCTTCTGCTATCCGCGAATCGAAGAAGGCCTGCCAACCGTTTGTTCCGAAACTTGCGTCGGCAGGATCCGTTACATCGGCGTCTTGCTCTACGATGCTGATCGCGTGGAAGAAGCAGCTTCTGAACCTGATGAAAAGAAACTATACGAACGTCAGCTGGAATTATTCCTTGATCCACACGACCCGGAAATCATTCGTTTAGCCAAAGAGCAAGGCATCAGTGATGAAATGCTTGCTTGCGCACAAAATTCGCCAATCTATAAAATGGCTGTAGAAGAAAAAATCGCTTTCCCGTTGCATCCGGAATACCGGACAATGCCAATGGTTTGGTATGTTCCGCCGCTATCCCCGATCATGAATTATTTTGAAGGAAAAAATTCATTGCAGAACCCTGACATGATCTTCCCGGGAATCGATGAAATGCGTATTCCCGTCGATTATCTAGCAAGCCTGCTCACCGCCGGAAATACCGATGTCGTCAAAACGGCATTGTATAAGTTAGCTATGATGCGTCTATACATGCGGGCAGTTAGCAGCGGAAAGGATTTTGACACAAGCAAACTGGCGAAAGCGGACCTAACCTCCGAAACGGCAACATCCCTTTACCGCTTGCTTGCTATCGCTAAATATGAAGATCGTTTCGTGATTCCGAAATCTCACAAAGAAGCCTACAAGACACAAGAAGATCTACAAGCAGAACAAGGCGGACTTGGTTATGATGATGCTTGCAACGGCTGCAGTCTTGCCAGCTTACATGGCAAAACACTTGTCGGTGCTCAATCAGGAAAAACGACCCAAGAATTATATGAAGAAAGTTTTTATGGAGGAATCTGGCGTGATTGATAAACAACAGCTCCTTGCGATTAGACCCGCATTTCATTTTTTAGCAACAATGATGGATTACCCGAGCGAAGAACTTTTTAGTTCTTCGTTCTTAAAAGAAGCAGAAACTGAGTATCCAAATACGAAGCAAAAAGAAGCAGTTTTAGCAATCTTACATGAATTTCAACAGACCACCATCGAAGATTTACGCCAAACTTTTGTCGAACATTTTGAGTTGAACAAACGATTGACGCTTTATTTAAGCTATTACCGCTTTGAAGATTCCAGAGAACGCGGCGGTCTACTTGCAGAAATGAAATTACTTTATGAAATGTTTGGAACAGAACTACAGCAACCGGAACTGACGGATTATCTGCCAACGATCTTAGAATTTCTTTTCTATTCCAATTGGGAAAATGATGATCGTTTCCAAGAGCTATCGTTGATTTTTTCCGTTTTGGAAGACGGAACGTATAAAATATTGCAACGTAACAAAGCAATTGAAGACCTTGCCTATATCAAGCTGATCGCGCTGATCAGAGAAGAATTAAAAACCTGTATCCTAACAGAGAAAGGAGTCTCCCACCAATGACAAACGTACTTTCTATACTACTCTGGGTCGTATTCCCTTACTTAATGCTCGCTTCCTTTTTCTTTGGTTCTATTATTCGAATCGTGTGGTTTTCCGCAAACATTACCGCTAAATCGAGTGAGATCATGGAGCGGAGACAGCTTATCATTGGCAGTATCCTATTTCATGTCGGAATCCTCGGAGTTATCGGTGGTCATGTGATCGGTCTCGTGATTCCAATGTCTTGGACCGAGGCCATTGGGATCAGCAACGAGACTTATCATATTTTTGCATTGGTCATGGGCGGTATCTTTGGATTTATGGCCTTTATCGGCATGCTGATCCTTTCTTACCGTCGCTTTACGAATCTGCGTGTTTTTATAACCAGTAGTTTCAGTGATCTTGTCGTTAATATCGCTTTGTTGATCACCATGATCATGGGGCTGACCAGTTCGCTTGTTTCCGGCCCGCTGAATCCGGCGTTCAACTACCGCGCCGAGCTCGCAGTCTGGTTCAGACAACTCTTTTATTTCCATCCAGACTTTCATCTTATGGCGCAAGTCCCGCTCCTATTCAAAATACATGTGGTCTGCGGTTTCCTGATTCTCGGTTTCTTCCCGCTCACTCGTTTAGTCCATGCATTAGCGATACCACTGCAATACACATTTAGACGGTTTATTGTCTATAGACGACAATAATTCGTAGAAAAAAGGTGAAAGAATGGCACTCATTCAGTTACAAGAAATGCCGATCCACTGTTCCGAGCTTTATGAACAACTGAAAGAAAAACAATATGGCGGGATCGTTACCTTTGTTGGTACGATCCGGGAATGGACTGGCGATACGCAAACAAAACAAATTTGTTATTCCGCATATGAAGAAATGGCCCTCAAAGAAATGCACGCATTAGCAGCCAAAATAGAAGCTCACGGAGCAAAAGTTATCATAGTCCATCGGCTCGGTCTCTTAGAATTGACAGATGAAGCCGTTTTTATCGGCGTTGCAAGCCCGCACCGATCTGAGGCTTTTAGGTGGTGCCAGTTTTTGATCGATGAACTCAAAAAAACGGTACCGATCTGGAAAAAAGAAATCAATACCCATACTGTAAATTGGGGAGGGCATCGCACATGATTGAAATAAAGTTATTCGCCTATCTCAGTGAAAAGTTAGGCCCACAAATCTCTTACACTCTGCCGGAGACGATCACAAAGCAAAGTCTGTTGGCTTTACTGGCTGAAACTTATCCGACACTTTCCGATGAGTTAAAACATTGTAATGTTGCAGTCAACCAAGCATTCATCAGCGAGCAAGCCGTTTTTTTCACTACTGATATCAAAGAATTGGCTATTATCCCGCCTGTTAGTGGCGGCTGAGGAAAAGGAGGAATACTTCAATGACACTTATGGACCGCTTTGGGCGCACTCATGATTATCTGCGTCTATCCATAACGGATCGCTGCAATCTACGCTGCGTCTACTGTATGCCGGAAGAAGGACTGCCTTTCTTCCCCACCGATAGCGTTCTTTCAGCTGCCGAGATCATCCAACTTGTAAAAAATTTTGCTGATCTAGGAATCAAAAAAGTTCGTTTGACTGGCGGAGAACCACTGCTGCGCAAAGATGTCTTGGAAATCGTTCAGGGTATCCGAGCCATCAGCGCGATCGAGGATATCGCCGTCACAACTAACGGTCTGGCTTTGAAACGTCTCGCCAAACCACTGCGAGAAGCTGGCGTTGACCGACTCAATATCAGCTTGGATACATTTGATGCCAATAAATATCGGACGATTACAAGAGGCGGAAATGTAAAGCAAGTTTTAAAGGGTATAGAAGAAGCAACAGCTGCTGGCTTTGACCAAATAAAAATCAATACCGTTGTGATCCACGGGCAAAACGATAACGAGATCATTGATTTTCTCCGTTACACACTGGATCATCCTGTCAATGTCCGTTTTATCGAATTCATGCCAATCAGTGAAGAAAAAAACCAGATCTGGCAGCGCGATTATGTCGGCGTCGATAAAGTTTTCGATGTTTGCCACGAACAAGGTTGGTCATATAAAGCACTTCCTCATCTAAAAGGAAATGGACCATCGGAAAATTTTCAACTAGAAAATGCTCAAGGTTCATTTGGCTTGATTCATCCGATCAGCTGTAATTTTTGCGAAAGCTGTAATCGGCTGCGTATCACTGCTGACGGTTGTATCAAATCTTGCTTATATTGGGATGACGAAGCCAACATTCGAGATGTGATCTACGAACCGGAACATTTCGCCGCAAAAATCCAAGCAGCATTAGATCTCAAGCCCGAAAATCATGAAATGGCATTAGCCGAACAGGAAAAAGTAGCTGATAAAAAACCGACTTGGCGCCACATGAGTCAAATCGGTGGCTGATGATAAGGAGATGAAGCGCATGGAGCCAATCCTGATTAAACGTATCTATGACCCTGCCAATAACAACGATGGCTATCGCATCCTTGTGGACCGCCTATGGCCTCGGGGGATTTCCAAAGAGAAAGCGTTGCTCGACGAGTGGATGAAGGACATTGCACCTTCTCCTGCACTACGGAAATGGTTTGATCACCAAGAGAAACGCTTCGCAACATTTCGTTCTGATTATCAAATGGAGTTGCTGACTGATCCAGTAAAAAACGAACTACTCCATCAAATCTTAGAAAAAGCAGCAACCAAAAACGTGACCTTGCTTTACGCTGCTAAAGATCCCCATATCAATCATGCTGTTGTGCTCCTAGAAACACTTCTCCAACAGCGGAAAAGTTAGCTTTTGCTTAAAATCCATGCCACTTTGTGTTATAATGAGCAATAGAGACGAGCTTAAATACCATCCAACATCGACGTGAAATAAGCACCTGTTATTTCACTACTTTTTTTGGTCGATATTAACAGAGGAAGAAGGAGTATTATTTTGTGCGTAAATGATATTCAGCTACATTTGGATAATCTACGTGAAGATATCCAAATTGATTTCATAAGTATAGCGACAACAAGAACTGCCTTTGAACAAGTCCGCAATATCCAGTGGTATTTCGTTTCAGGCAATACAAATAATCTTTATAAAAATATTCGGCTCCAGATCGGCAGAGGCTTGGGTGGAATTGTTTGGCGAACCGGCCGCACACATGAAGAGAATGACATCCAAGCGAAAAAAGCCAAATTATTGACTTATCCTATCGCTAGATCAGAAAAGCTAACCTATGTATACGGGATCCCGCTTCAAAAAGAAGATCAAGTTATCGGCGTTTTGCTGGCCGGGAACCGGACCAACCGAACACTTTCGATAGAAGAAAAGCAACGCATCGACAATTATGTGAACCAACTAGAGCAGTTAATAGAGGTGTGGATCAAACATGCAAGTGATGAGTAAATTCGCAGAAACGATTCTTCAAGAAAGTCACAATGGTATTTTTATCGTTCAACATAAAAAAATCATTGATGAAAATGATACTGCCAAGCATATTCGCAAACAATGTATCTTCAATTTGGATAATATTTTAGAAGTATTCAAAGGAACCCATTGCGTCATGCACCCAGAACGAGATATCTGCAACGGCTGTGACTTTCAGCAGACATTCAATACGGATTCACTGCCTATCCTTTTAGAAAAAAAAGACGGCTCCAAAATCATTTATGCAGGGAAATTTTGCTTACTGGATGACACAGCTGACTACTGGCTGCTCCAGCTCACCAATACGAGCGAACAAGATAAGACGCGGGAAATCATCCAGAAAAAACAGCTGATCGAATATGTCAATAATGCGCATGAGCAAGAAAAGAAACTACTAGCTCAAGAACTGCATGACGGCGTTGCGCAAAGCGTTTATAGCCTACTTTTAAATGCTCGAAAGATAAAATGGCTTGAATCCAACGAAGAAAAAGATCAGCAGCTGAAAATCATTGATCAAAGTCTCAGCGAACTGCTCGATGAGATCAAACAGCTAGCTCTTGATCTACGGCCACCAGTCTTGGACGACCTGGGGCTGATCCCTGCGATTCGTGTGCTGATCAAGCGCTTGATCGAAACAACCGGTATCTATATTGATTTTACAACCAACTTGCACCAAGAACGCTTTGATGCAGTAACGGAAACGATTATTTATCGCGTTTTGCAAGAATGCCTTTCTAATGCGATCAAGTATGCAGAAGTTGACGAAATATTTATCAATATCCAATTAGGTATCAAACAGCTGGATATCCAGATCATCGATTACGGCATCGGTTTCGACACTGACTTTCCGATCATTCACGGAACCGGCTTAGGACTGATGAACATGCAGGAACGCGTAGCATCTGTGGATGGGACTTTATCGATTCGGTCCGAACTCGGAAAAGGCACTACCATTACTGCAGAAATCCCAGTCTGATAAGTTAGGAGCGAATAAAATGAAACTATTGATTGCTGATGATCATGCAGTAGTGAGAAGTGCTTTGAAATTTATGATCAATGCGCAGAAAGACATGGAAGTGATCGGCGATGCAGCAGATGGTACAGAAGCCTTTTTGTTTATCGAAAGCAACCGGCCTGACATCGTATTAATGGATCTGAGCATGCCACCAGGCGAAAACGGATTGCTCACTACTAAACGAATCACCGAAGCTTTTCCCGAAACAAAGGTCATCTTACTAACGATGCACGATGAAGAAGCTTATATTACCCAGGCTCTGCAAGCTGGTGCACAAGGCTACATCATGAAGAATTCTAGCGAAGAACTCCTATTGGATGCGATTCGTTCTGTAATGGGCGGACAGATCATCATTGATCCTGTCTTTAATTACTCTTCCAAACAAATCGAACAATTGAAGCGCGCGGATGCTTCTGAGAACATCATCGAACGTTTGTCGAAACGCGAAAAAGAGATCTTGCCACTTATTGCATTAGGCTATGGTAATAAAGAGATCGCTGAACGTTTGTTTATCTCTGCCAAAACGGTAGAAGTGCATAAATCCCATATCATGAAAAAACTGGAAATGAAAAAATTCTCTGATCTGCTGCGCTTCTGTGTCAAAGAACAGCTGATCGATTTATAAGCATACTAAAAAGCTAGGACGAAGTGTCCTAGCTTTAACTTTTTTTATTATTCAGCAGAAACAGAATCACTTTCCGTTTCTTCTTCTGTTACTTCGCTTACTTCTTCTTCACCCACACGATTATATTCTTCTAATACTACATCTTGAATCTTAGCACGAGTGTCGGAATTGATTGGATGCGCAATATCACGGAATTCTCCGTCTACCCCACGTTTACTTGGCATTGCGACGAACAAACCATTGTTGCCATCAATCACACGAATATCATGTACTACAAATTCTTCATCTAACGTAATGGACGCGATAGCTCGCATTCTTCCGTCTGTTTCTACACGACGTAATCTCACATCTGTTACTTGCATTTCCGTCACTCCTTATCCCATTTGATCCCATTAAATAAGCTTTTCTAAGGTTACTTAATAAGTTTTACTCTGCATCAGTAGAGTTTTCATCTAAAACAGCTTCTTCTGCTTCTGGTTCTTCGGCTTCCTCGAATGCTTTCAAGACGGATTCTTGAATCTTAGCACGAGTGTCCGAATTGATTGGATGAGCAATGTCACGAAACTCTCCGTCCGGAGTACGTTTACTTGGCATCGCTACAAACAGACCATTGTTGCCATCGATGACACGAATGTCGTGAACAACAAACTCACCATCAATCGTGATTGAAGAAATAGCTTTCATTCTTCCATCAGTTTCTACGCGACGTAATCTCACATCTGTAATTTCCATTTTCTTCACCACCTTAGATCTAGTTGCGCTGCTAATAAATTGTCTTCACATGCAACTGAAGTAAAAACGTTAGAAAAACTCGCCCAAGATTGTTAACAAAAACTCACAATCTATTTACAAAATTTCCCTATAGAACCATAATAATAAAAAAACCTAAATTTGACAACTTTGTGAACTTTTTTCTTTTTTTCGAGATATCCTTTAATATCTCTTGACATTTCATGATAAAAGAAAGAATTAACCAAAACAGCTTTCATTCATGGGGAGCTTTTTTTCATGAAAACACTGTTAAAATCCACTAAATGTTGGATTCCCACTATTTATATCGCTTAAACCTCCATTGTTTTCCTCTATTTTCCGAGACAATTTCTTTCCCTAAAAATTAATTCCTTATTAAAATAGTAAGAATTGTGATCACGCTTTCAAAAACAACCTTTCCCCTTGGGAGAGAACGCTCTCACCAAATTGGTGATTCATTTAAAGGTTGGTTTGTTTTAATTGTGTTAAATATATTAAAAATAGATAACAGTGTTCATTAAAAGAGCATCAGCCGTGGTAGACACGGCTGATGCTCTCTGTTGGTTCTTATTATTCTGTTCGTAAAGCATCGATCGGACGTAATTTCGAAGCTTTATTGGCAGGTGCGATTCCGAAGATGACCCCGATACATAGGGAGAATAGGAATGCGAAAATCATAACACCTGCTGAGATACCTGATGGAATATCAGCCACGGATCCAAAGATCGATGCGCCGGCTGCTCCAATGATCATACCGATGATTCCACCGCAAACGCTGATAACTACGGATTCGATCAAGAATTGCAGCAAGATCGCTCGTTTTTTGGCACCCAGTGCTTTTCGGATCCCGATCTCTCTCGTCCGTTCACTGACAGATACCAGCATAATATTCATGATGCCGATCCCTCCGACGATCAATGAGATCGCTGCGATCGCACCTAGTGCAGTTGTTAGCGTACCGCTGATCGTGTTAAAGGCCGTTAAGATCTCCTGCTGATTGATAACTTGATATTTTGGTCCATTTTGTGCCGAATTATCTGTATCATTTTTCTTGCTGTCTTCATCACCGAACTTGATTGCTAACCGTGATTTCAAGGTATTGACCACGAAATCAACGTCATCTGCATCTTTGGTTTCTACATACAGCGTACGCACATTTGTGTCTTTCAGCATACGTTGCGCTGCAGAAAATGGAATGTAGATTTGGTCGTCGCTTGATCCCATCAGCGAATCGCCTTTTTCTTTCAACATGCCAACTACTTTATACGGCATACCGTTCAAGCGGATCGTTTCCCCGATCGGATCAGAAAAACCGAATAGGTCGCTTGCCACATTTGGACCGATGACCGCTACTTTTTGGCCGTATTCGATATCGATCGGCAGTAAGAACCGGCCTTTATCTAATTTCAAACTACGGGCATTTTTGTACTGTTCATTCGTACCGATCACTTTGTCGTTGACCGACTTATAATCGTAGGTTGCGTGCACTTGTCCGGATAATTCCGGCGAAACACTTTTGACGCCGTCAATGCCTTTGTATTTCATCGCTTCGGCATATGTGAACTTATCGTTCGGGTTGGTGGAGTTGTTCATGACGGTCACAAGGTTAGAACCTAGATCGCCCATCTGCTCATTGACCTTTTGTGTAACACCGTTTCCTAAAGAAACAAGCAGAATAACAGAAGCAACACCAATGATGATTCCAAGCATCGTCAAGAAAGAACGAAGCTTGCTTGTTCGCAGCTGTTTAAACGCCATTTTTGTACTTTGGAGAATATTCATTGCCCATCCTCCTCATGGAAAAGTTTGCCGTCTTGGATACGGATCCTTCTGGTACCATAAGAAGCAATATCAGCATCATGGGTAATCATGACGATCGTGTTTCCTGCTTGGTTCAATTCTTGCAGGATACCCATTACTTCTTTACCTGTTTTAGAATCCAGCGCTCCGGTCGGTTCATCTGCTAATAAAATGGAAGGATTAGCTGCTAATGCGCGGGCGATCGCCACACGTTGCTGCTGTCCACCTGATAGTTGAGTAGGCAGGTTTTTATTTTTATCGATCAAGCCGACTTTGCGCAGACATTCTTTCGCTGTTTCCACACGTTTTGCCGGACTGATTCCTGCGTAAATCAAGGGCAGTTCCACATTTTCCAAAGCAGATAATTTCGTAAGCAGATTGAACTGCTGAAAAATAAAGCCGATTTTTTTATTGCGGATCTCTGATAATTTATTGTCGTTCAAATGATAAACATCCACGCTATCTAAGTGATAGGTTCCGCTATCGGGAACATCCAGACAGCCGATCATATTCATCAGTGTGGATTTCCCGGAGCCAGAAGGACCAACGATCGCAAGAAATTCGCCTTCTTCAACGGCTAAAGTCACATCATCTAGCGCCTTGAAAGTTTCTCCTCCGAGCGTGTATGTTTTTGTTAAGTTTTTCATGTCAATCAATGGGTTAGGCATTATATCCCTCCTATTTCTAATAACTTTCGGTTTTTATCTTATTAAAAATCGGAGTTATTTCCTGTATCGACTGTTGGCAAGATGACCGTGTCACCCTTTTCGAGCCCTTTAGTGATCTCAATGTTATCTTCGTTGTGAAGACCGGTCTCAACGAATTTTTTAACTTGTTTTGTTTTACCGTCTTTGTTTTTCTTCGGAACGTAAACATAGTATCTGTCATCGTCATTTTTTTGGACAGCTTCGATCGGTACGTAGATCGCGTGTTTGTTTTCATGCACAAGGATCGACGCATCTGCGGTCATGCCGGCTTTCAATTTATCTTTTTTGTCGAGTGAGATCGTTACTTTGAAGGAAGAAACACCATTTTGGACTTGACCTTGTTTTGCAATTTCTTTTACTTTTCCTGTGTATGTTTTGTTAGGAATAGCAGCAACAGAAATTTTCACTTTTTGATCTTTTTTGATGTCGGGAATATCCAATTCATCCATTTGCGCCACTAGCTGTAATTTATCATAATCCGGCAGCTGTTGATTTTCAGGACTGATAGCACCGGTTCCCGTCGCATTGATCTTCATGTCGCCTTGTTTTACTTTTGTTGTTACTAGCTTGCTGGTACCTGAGGCATCATCTTTTTTGTTCATTGCAAAAAACAGTCCGATTCCACCAACTACTACCACGATAATAATGATAGTGATTAACCATTTGATCCATTTTTTCATTTTGCTTCCTCCTACTTATCTAGCATGATTGTTCGATTTTTATACTTTCTTATTTTATCATATAAGTTGAAAATACTATGTAAGGCGTTAGACTGAATTTCAAGGCCTGACCCGTTAAAATATGATATGATAAGGTAAAAAAAGGAGCCTTTTGTTATGACTTATTTCGGTCTGGTCGCGGTTGTTTGTTATTTTATTCACATTTTTGTTGGTAAAGCTTACTTTCCTCATTATGATCCTAAACGGCAAGCGGTCAGTGAATTGACTGCTCGCTACTCTCCTTCCCGTAAAAAGGCTGTTCTCTTTGCTGATCTATACGGATTATTCAGCACGCTCTTCAGTATCTTTTTCCTTATAGCGGTCTTTGATCAGTCATTCGGCATCGCACTTCGGCTTGCAGCGATCTTTCTCAGCGGGATGTGCTTCATTTCTTTTATTGGCTATCGGCTCTTTCCCCTTACAAAGTCGCATAATCGGATGCACTTGGTCGTGACTGCTTTTGTCGTAGCACTGACGATTTTAGCATTGATTTTCTTTATGATTGGTTTCATACATATACACGTGGCGTTATTTGGTGTCACGCTTTTTGTTATGCTCTTGCTGCTCATTGGGGCAATGTTGACAAATCTCCTCCCAACACAGTACTTCGGAATTGCGGAGCGGATCAACGCTTACAGCACCGTTCTTTATATTGCTATCCTTGCAGTTTGGAGCCATTGGCTGTTTATATGAGCAGAAAGGTTGTCAAATTCCACTTTACCCGTTAGACTTTATATATAGTTTAGTTCTAAACTAATAACGAAAGCAGGGATTTCTTTGGCAAATTCACTTTCTAAACCGGAAAGGCAGAAGCTAGCAACATGGTTTCGCATGGTTCGGTTTATCAATCAAAGCAATAATCACTCCAATGATTTTCTCAAACAATTCGGACTCACGGTCTCTCAATTCGATATGCTCAACCAGATCTTGCTTCATCAGCCACTCACGCAGAAAGAACTGGCGGAGCATTTGATCATTAGCAAGGGCGGGATCTCACAAATGGTGAAAAAACTAGAAGATAATGGTTGGATCACTAGAGAGAAAAAAGCCACGCAGAAATATCTGACATTGACCTTGGCTGGTCAACAGCTGATGGATAAGTGTCAATTGCAGCAAGCACGCTTTCAAGCGGCTATGTTTGATGGCTTATCCGCTGATGAGAACGAAGCACTGGCACAAATCGTCAGAAAGTTAAATAACCAACTAAAAGAAAAAGGAGTTGTCCATTATGTCGAATGAACAATTAAAAGGTATCCACCATATTACAGCAATGACCAGCAGCGCAGAAAAAAATTATCATTTCTTTACAGAAGTTTTAGGCATTCGCCTAGTCAAGAAAACAGTCAACCAAGATGATATTCAAACGTATCACACTTTCTTCGCCGATGATGTGGCTAGTCCCGGAACCGATATGACCTTTTTCGATTTCCCAAATAACCCCAAAGGCAAAGCTGGGACAAACTCGATCTCCCGCAGTGGCTTTCGCGTTCCGTCCGACGAAGCGCTGACATACTGGATCGATCGCTTTGATCAGTTTCACGTGAAACACGAAGGTATTTCTACCCTGCTCGGTAAAAAAATGATTCGTTTTGTTGACGCGGATGAGCAAGCTTATCAACTCGTTTCGGATGAAGGGCAACCAGGTGTGGAAGCTGGTATCCCTTGGAAAAAAGGGCCGGTCCCCGCAGAATATGGGATCGTTGGACTTGGACCAGTCGAGATCACGATCAGTTATTTATCAGTAATGGAATCTTGGCTAGTGAATGTATTGGGCTTTCAAAAAGTAGCAGTGGAAGGGAACAAGCATTTATATGAAGTTGGTAAAGGTGGCAACGGTGGGCAAGTGATCCTTGCCGAGGACAAAGACAGCGTAGCGGCGGTTCCTGGATATGGTGAAGTCCACCACGTTGCTTTCCGCGTAGAAGACCGCGCAGCATTGGATAGCTGGATCAATAAGCTTGCCGAAATGGATTTGCCGAACTCGGGCTATGTGAACCGTTTTTACTTTGAATCCTTGTATGTCCGAGTAGGTCATATCTTGTTTGAATTTGCAACAGACGGCCCAGGATTTATGCAGGATGAGCCCTATGAAAAGCTTGGTGAAAAATTATCGTTGCCTCCTTTCTTGGAACCTAAACGCCAAGAGATCGAGCGAGCAGTACGGCCATTTGATACGAGCCGAAAGGAGTGACCGCAATGGAACATGTTTACCGTGCGGGGGATCCCTCCAAACCGACATTGATCCTTTTACACGGCACAGGCGGCGATGAGCATTCTTTACTGGAGATCGCTTCTTTTTTAGACCCGCAGATGCCGGTCGTAAGTCTTCGTGGGACCGTCAGCGAAAATGGGGCGCTACGCTTTTTCCGGCGTTTCGCAGAAGGCAATTTCGACTGGGAAAGCATCGAGAAAAATACAGATGAGCTGCTTGACACACTCCGTTCGCTTGCTGAGCATTACGCTTTTTCTTTGGAAAACACGATTATCGTCGGCTATTCCAACGGCGCAAACATCGGAGCACATTTATTACTAAGCCGTGATAAGGCACCGATCAAGCGTGGTATCTTCTTCCACCCGATGTTTTTGGGTAAGGATGCGGCGAGTTTTTCATTAGCGGATAAAGAAGTCTGGCTATCAAATGGCGAACACGATCCGCTGCTGCCTGCCGGGAATTTTGACCAGCTGACGACGGCGTTTGAAAAGCGACGTGCAGCAGTCGTTCCCTTCTATACTTCGCAAGGTCATCAGCTGCTTTCCAGCGAACTGAAAGCGGCAAAAGAGTGGCTTAATAAATAAGCAGCCGAATTCGGCTGCTTATTTGTTTGTTCGATATAATTTTTCCAGCAATGTAAGATAACGACTCAGTAATGACTCTGGTTCATCGATCTGCTGTTTCTCTATTACAAAACCTATCCCTAAGCCATTTCCTGCTTTCATTTCTTCGCAAAAACTTCCATGATCCTTCCATTTCAAGAACGGATCATACTCCTTTCGGTCAGAAATCCAGCACACAGCCTCTGCAAAAGCAGCATCATTCTCGATCTGTTTTAGGGCAATCATTAGCCGCTCGTTATGCGTGAAAACAGAAATCGGTGAAGTGGCTGCTTTATAAGGTCGCCATTCCACGCCGATTTTCAAATATTGATGATTCCAAAGCAGTGAGATACACGTTGCCTCTTTCATCCGCAATGGGCTTTTGAACGTCGCATAAAAGTGTCCTTTCAGCTGCCAACCATTGGTCCAGCTTTCGATGTAAGGTTTTGCCAAGTCATCACTGGTTCGAGTTTCATAAATAGCCAAAATAAGCTGCTTCCATTTATTCCAAAGCTTTTGCTGTCTGGTCTTGATGCTATCGATCTGTTCGCTTGTATAAAGCTGTTTCAGCTGTTTGAATTGCTTGATGCCTAGGTCTAATTGGGTAAAGTCTTGTTCGGTCATCTCCATATGTCCACCCTGCCTTATCTAGAATAAAATCCAAAAGCCTCCTGAAAACGAATTTCAAGAGGCCTTTAAGCGTTAATAATTTCTGATCAAATAGTCAAATGCTCCTAATGCCGCAGTGGCTCCAGAGCCCATTGAGATAATGATCTGTTTATAGGCAGCATCTGTGCAGTCTCCTGCAGCAAACACGCCTGGAATATTGGTTGCCCCTTGCTTGTCGGTCAAGATCTCACCCATTTTATTGCGTTCTACGGTTCCGTCCAGCCAGGCTGTGTTCGGCATAAGACCAATCAGTATAAAGACACCTTGAACATCCAGATGGACTTCCGTTCCAGTTTCACGGTCGCTGTAAGTAATCCCATTCACTGTATTTTCACCAGTGATTTCTTTTGTTTGGACATTTGTTAAAACAGTAACATTTGGCAGAGAATGCAGCCGTTCTTGCAACACTCTATCTGCTTTTAGTTCCGGTAGAAATTCCAACACTGTGACGTGTTTGACGATACCCGCAAGATCGATCGCTGCCTCGATTCCTGAGTTACCGCCGCCAATAACAGCTACATCTTTGTCAGCAAACAGCGGCCCATCGCAATGCGGGCAGTAAGCCACACCTTTATTCTTAAATTCCGTTTCGCCGGGAACGCCGATTTTGCGCCAACTTGCGCCAGTGGACACGATCGCCGTCTTACTTTTAAGAACGGCTCCGCTTTCCAGCGTCACTTCGACCAACTCTTTTTTCTCCAGTTTAGCAGAGCGTTGCGACTTCATGATATCGACATCATAGGCGTTTACATGCTCTTCCACAGAAGCCATCAACTTAGGTCCTTCGGTATACCTCGTGCCGATCAAATTTTCAATACCTAATGTATCCATCACTTGACCGCCAAAATTGTCAACTACCATACCCGTTCGAATACCTTTACGAGCTGCATAGATCGCCGCACTCGCTCCGGCAGGGCCGCCACCCACGATCAAAACGTCGTAAGGTTCTTTTTCGGAAAGGTTTTCCACAGGGGCTGCGCTGCCTAATTTTGTAAGGATCTCTTCAATCGTCGTCCGGCCGCTGGTAAAAGATTCACCGTTGACATAGACAGTTGGTACAGCCATGATCCCTTTTGCTTCTACTTCTGCTTTGAACATCGAACCGTCTGTCATCGTGTGGGAGATATTTGGGTTCAGTACACTCATGATATTCAGCGCTTGCACGACGTCCGGGCAATTATGGCACGTCAAGCTGATATAAGAATCGAAGTGATAAGGCACACTGATTGCTTCGATCTGACTTTTCACACTTTCGTCGATCTTTGGTGCCCGGCCGCTTACCTGTAATAAAGCCAGTACAAGCGAAGTAAATTCATGGCCTAGCGGAATACCGGCAAAGACAATACCCGTTGCCTCCTCTGGGCGATCTACGCTAAAACTAGGGACTTTTTCAGAAGTACCCGCTTCGACTGTGATCTTGGTCGACATTGCTGCGATTTCTTCCACGAATTGAAGTAGTTTTTGAGAGTTTTCATCTTCGCCGACACTTGGTTTCAGAACGATCGGGTTTTCTAACAATTCAAGGTATTGCGCTAATTGCGCCTTTATATCTGCATCTAACATCTATTCGCGCTCCTTAAATTTTGCCCACTAGGTCAAGACTTGGTTTCAGCGTATCCGCGCCTTCTTTCCATTTTGCCGGACATACTTCACCCGGATTGTTGCGTACGTATTGCGCTGCTCTGATTTTATCGACTAAAATGCTAGCATCACGGCCGATACCATCTGCATTGATCTCAACAGTTTGAACGATTCCTTCTGGATCGATGATAAAAGTTCCGCGTTGAGCCAGACCTTCTTCTTCATCTAATACATCAAAAATACGTGATATCTGATGAGATGGATCGCCAATCATTATGTACTCGATTTTGCTGATCGCATCGGAGTTGTCGTGCCATGCTTTATGTGTAAAGTGTGTATCAGTGGAAACAGAATATACTTCCACACCTAATTCCTGAAGTGTTTTATATTGATCTTGCAGGTCTTCCAATTCTGTAGGGCAGACAAATGTGAAGTCGGCTGGGTAAAAACAAACGACATTCCACTTTCCTTTAAAATCTTCAGAAGATACGTCGATAAATTCACCCTTCTGATATGCTTTTGCTGCGAAAGCTTCTACTTCTTTTCCTATTAATGACATGTTGATTCCTCCCGTGTATATGATTTATGAATGTTTGTTCAACTTATATCAAAGTAGAACATCCAACTTAAATTATCAAGGTGAACGGAAAAAATGTCAAGGAGCTTTTTATAATATTTACTATTTTATAATTACTATCATTATAGTGTCAGACTATGTATGTAGCGATTCTATCTTTTGATTTCTCATCTCAATAATTTTTTTCTCATTTACATTTCCACAAAAAAAGCGTGACGAGGATCGCCACGCTGTCTTTCGTATTTAAAATCAATAATTAAAATAATTACCTTCCACAACTTCGATCTGTCTTTCCTTCACATTCACGTTCTTGATTTTTACCAATGACAAATAGTCATCTACCAGTCGTTCTTCTGCATACTCTGATTCTGCCAGAACACCGATCCCTACTAGGTTCGCATTGAATTCTTCCAATAGATTTTTCATGCCGTTAACTGTTCCGCCTGCTTTCATGAAGTCATCCACAATTACAACGTTGGAGCCTTCTGGCAAGCTGCGTTTCGACAATTCCATTTTTTCGATTCGTTTGGAAGAGCCGGACACATAATTGATACTGACGGTCGAGCCTTCTGTTACTTTGCTATCCCGGCGCACGATCACAAACGGTACGCTCAGATGCTCCGCCACTGCTTGAGCGATTGGTATTCCTTTCGTTGCTACGGTCATGATCGCATCGATTTTCTTGTTATTGAACTTGGTCGCGATGATCTTGCCGATCGCTTCGAGTGTCGTCGGCTCGCCTAATAAATCAGACAGGTAAAGATAGCCGCCTGGAAGCAAGCGCTCTGGCTCAGCGATTCGGTTACATAATGTATGAATAAAGTCTAATACCATTGCATTGTCGGCGATTGAGATATAACGGACTCCACCGGCCGCTCCCGGCACTGTTTCTAATGTACCGATACCGCGGTCTTCAAATGTCTTTTTAATGATGACTAAATCTTCACTGATGGAAGATTTGGCAGAACTGTACCGCTCCGCAAACATCGTTAAAGGAACCAGTTTACGCGGATGGGACAATAAAAATTGTGTCATATCGATCAAACGCTCACTACGCCGAATTTTCATATTCTATCTCCTTATATAAATTCCGTATATTGATTAGCATATCCGTAATTTTGTACGCTTTTTCTCATTATAAATCGTTTACATGCTATTTGACAACTGTTTATTCTTTCCAAGGGTGTACCATGTAAACTTCTTCGCAAAAACCTCGCAAGCTATTATAGATCCGCTTAGCTCGCGAATATTGTTTTACTAATCCAAAAACCGTTGGACCACTGCCGCTCATTAGCGCAGCATCTGCTCCAAAAGCAAGCATTCGTTCTTTGATTTGTTTCACAATTGGATTCTTTTCCAATGTTACCGATTCTAACACATTTCCTGTCGCTGCAAAAATCTCATTTATATCTTGGTTTTCAATGCCTTGCAGTAAACGTTTGGTATCTGGATGATCCACTTTTTCGAGATCCAGTTCTTTGTACACACCTGGGGTCGATACACTGATACTCGGTTTGGCAAGTACGATCCAGCAGCTTGGGATCATTGGCAGCGGCGTGATGATCTCCCCGCGTCCCGTTGCTAGCGCGGTACCGCCATAGAGACAAAAGGCGATGTCGGAACCGATCTCCGCACTTAGCTCTGCCAGCTGATCTAAGGATAAACCTAATCCCCATAATTCATTAAGCCCTTTCAATGTTGCAGCAGCATCGCTACTGCCTCCAGCAAGTCCTGCAGAAACCGGGATTTGTTTATCAATGACGATCCGTACGCCTTGTTTGACTTCAAATCGCTGTTTCAGAAGCACTGCTGCCTGATAAATCAAATTGCGTTTATCATCTGGAATAAAATGTGCCTTTACATCTAACAAAATCTCATCTTGTTCTGTCGCTTCCATCGTTAAACGGTCAGAAAGATCGATTGTCGTCATTACCATTTCCACCTCATGGTAACCATCTTCTCTTTTATATAAGGCATCCAATGACAAATTGATTTTAGCAGGCGCTTTGATATTTATTTTCATGATCTATAAAAAGCCTCCTGACTCTTCATCCACATTTCTTTGTCTATTTTATCATAAGCATTCTGCTTTATGTAACTACTTTTTCTATTAAAAGACAGATAAAAACCGAACGCAATAGATCACGCTCGGTTTCCTCATTAATATGCAATTTCTTTATTATCTTCTGTAAAAACTAACTCTACTGTATCTGTTAGAATATCCGTATAACTATAGGATACTCGTTCAAAGTTGTTCTCATCTTGATTCAATTCAACAATGAAAACAGATGGGTAGGTTTCAGCTAAGATGCCACAACGTTCGATAGTTTTTTTACGACCACCGTTCGCTTTCAGTGTCAATGCTTCTCCTAATTTAGAATCTAAACTGGACTTAATACTTGCTATGGTCTTTGGCATTTATTCCACCTCACTATTTCCATTGTAACATAACAGCTGGAATAAATCAAATAAACAAATATTTTAACAGTAATTACTAGGTACTGTCAACAACAAAATGGCTTTTTTGAAAAAATTATTTTTTCTGTAAATAAGTATCTAAGAAATCGCTCAACACAGCAAACTCCGGTATGCTCATTGTTTCCCCGCGGCGTTTCAGATCAAGGCCTCGAGCGGTAAGTTCGGTTTCCAATTCTTCTTTATTCTCTTTCAGCTCTGGAAATTTAGAAACGAGATTGTTCCACAATGTTTTGCGGCGCTGTGCAAAAGCTGCTCGCGTTACTTCAAAGAAAAAGGTTTCATTTTCTACATGGGCAAGCGGTTTTTCGCGGCGTTTTAGGTGGATGATCGCCGAGTCTACATTTGGTTGTGGCATAAAAACTGTTTTCGGCACGATAAAAGCAAGTTCTGCTTCCATATAATATTGGATCGCAATCGACAAGCTACCATAACTTTTTGTTCCCGGTACGGCACTGATTCGGTCAGCTACTTCTTTTTGAAGCATGAATGTCATGGAATCTACGGGGATCCCCTCATGAAGTAATTTTAAAATAATTGGCGTCGTCACATAGTAAGGAAGATTGGCAACCACTTTGAGTGGTGCTTCCGGATCGCTGAAATTTTCGGTCAGCGCTGCGCGTACATCTGCTTTCAACACATCTTGGTGGATAATTTTTACATTGGGATAGGGAGAAAGCGTATCATCCAAAATCGGGATCAGGCGCTGATCGATCTCAAAAGCCACTACTTCTTTGGCATTTCTAGCCAAGTGCTCTGTCAGTGCTCCGATACCGGGTCCGATCTCCATCGCATTACTTTCAGCATTCAATCCTGCCGTTTCCGCGATTCTTTTTAAAATATTACTATCGATCAAAAAGTTCTGTCCCAGACTTTTTTTGAATAAAAAATGATACTTTTTCAAAATCTCGGCTGTCCGTCCTGGTGTGGCGATGTCTTTATTCATTTCCTGCCTCCTGTTTCATTTGTTCATAAGCTTCTTGTAGCTTACTTTCATCGATTCCGAACATATTCAACCGCGCTTGTAGCTGCTTACCGTTCGTATAACCGATGCGTAAGATGTCCCCCAGACGCGCTCTCCGCGCTTTTGAGCCTGTTCCACCTAACAAGTGCATCTTGATCAGTAATTCTTTGGAAATAAGCGTAGTATGCGCTGTCTGTGATTCAGCCGTTTGATGAAAATGCGCTAGTGCTTTGCGGATCGATTCTGGTGTTGCATGCTCGACACCGATGCCCCGGCCGTTTTTAGGACGTGCCTCTACTTTTGAAAGAAAAGCATGTTTGCAGCCTGGCACTTCCGCATCGATTTGCTTGCGGATCTTTTCTCCTGGGAAATCAGGATCGGTAAATACGATAACACCACGGGTTTCAGCTGCCAGACGAATTCGTTCGATGGTTTTTTCGTTCAGTGCCGAACCGTTTGTTTCGATCGTATCTGCCAGTACAGCACGATGGATCGCCGTAGTATCGTCTCTACCTTCTACTACTATAAATTCTTGAATCATTGGTTTCTGGTCCATATCCGTTCCTTCTCTACTTCGCATTTGACTTTTATCATACCATAATTTGGGCATAAGAAAAACAGCGCAGATCTGCGCTGTTTAATTTAAGATTTTAATCGTTACCGTACGGTTGCCCCATGAGTAGCAAGCTGCCGAAGAAGAGAAATAAACATCGATCTTGTTCCCTTTGATAGCGCCGCCTGTGTCTCCTGCGATCGCTTCGCCATATCCTTCCACCCAAACACGGCTTCCTAATGGAATGACGCTTGGATCTACAGCGATCACTTTACTACCGCCTTGAAGGTGGATCCCCGTTGCCGTAACACCACCGCCTGTATATGCGGTAGAGCTTACACGGATCGTTTTCCCGGAACTAGCTTGCTCCGGCTTCGCATTAAGATTCGTGACTGGAACATTTTTTGATTTGATTGGTTTATTTGCTAGCTTAGGCTTCACTTTCGTACCACGAAGCACGATTTTATCACGTTTATCTGATTCCATTTTTTCGGTCAAAATAGCTTTTTTATGTAGCTTGCCATTTTTAAGCGTTAAACGATATCTGATACGCTTCTTACCTTCTTTTCCAGCAATTTTGACTTTTTCCTCGCCTTTTAGAAGGGAATCATCGTTTTTGTAAATTGTTTTATAGCCAACGGTCACTAATTTTTCTCTAACCTTATTTGAAAAATGGGTGACTTTGATTTTCATATTCGCTTTGATATCAGCTGTTTTTGCAGGCGATACTGTATCCGCATTTGCTAAACGGATCGACTTTTCTTGCATAAAATCAGCCACATTGTCAGCAGTCGTCCATGTCTTTTGTTTCTTTGTGCCGAGTACTAATGTCAAAGCAACAGCTCGGTCTATTTTGATCAGCATACCATTTTTAACAGTCGTCCCAGCATCAGCGCTAACGGCATCATGATTGGAAGTAGTAATATTCTCTTCTTTCAAAACTTCGCCAACGTTATCTTTTGTCGTCCAAACAGTGCGTTTCTTATCATTATCATCAATGGTGAGTTTTTTAGCTTCTTTATAGTCGATCTCCATACCATCTTTGAGCGCGGCATTTTTCACTGGTGAAACGGCATCGTGCGCTCCTACGTGGATTCCTTTTTCCGCTAACACTTCTTGAACGGTAGCTGCATGTGTGCTCGTTTCCATTTTGTCACCAGCATTAAAAATAATTACATCCTTTTTTGTTCCCTCGTAAATGAAATAAAAAACCAATGCGATTACAATAACAAATCCTACAATCAATACAGGTAATTTCCATTTTGATAACTGGGCTATGCTATTGCTGCTTTCCTTGGTCATGTATTTCTCCCCTTTCTTGCTTCGCTAGTGATTATATACAAGGGACTAAAGGACTGTCAATTTTACCTTCAAAAAAAGAAACCGCCTGTCTAAGCGATTGCTAGACAAGGGTTTCTTCGTTTTTTTAGGCTATTTTCCCCACTTTTATATCAAAAAGGTTACAGAGATAAAAAAGGACGTAGTTCAAGTGAGCGGCAACGTTAAGAAAAATTGCTGCTCCGCCAAATTGCTCAAACCTTAATATTCGATTACAGAGGGTGCTTTATGTTACATAAAGATTACATTACTCCTTTAATCGAAATAGTTTTTCTGCATTTCTCGTTGTAATGGAAGCGATTTCCTCATATTTCATTTCTTTCAATTCTGCGATTTTTTCGGCAACTAGCTTGACGTATCCAGGCTCATTTCTCTTCCCGCGATTTGGGTGTGGCGCCAAGTATGGCGCATCGGTCTCAATAAGTAGCTTCTCAATCGGGACAGCTTCTGCAGCTAGTTTTGGTAATTTCGCGTTTTTAAAAGTTACTGTTCCGCCAAAAGAGATATAAAAGCCAAGCGCTAACGCCCGTTCCATTACTTCTACCGTTTCTCCAAAGCAATGCATGATCCCGCCAACTTCCTCAGCATGCTCCTCCTCCAAGATCTGGAGCACATCCTCGGTCGCTTCCCGATTATGGATAACGATCGGCAGCTTTAATTCCTTAGCTAGTCCAATCTGCTTACGAAACACCTCGAACTGAACCTCTTTTGGGGAAGTATCCCAGTGATAATCCAGCCCCATTTCGCCAAGCGCAACTACTTTCGGATTTGTTTGCGCCAGTTCCTTGATCCATTCCAGATCCGCGTCTGTAAAATCGATCGCATCAACTGGATGCCAACCAATGATCAGCGAAATGAAGTCATACTGCTCTGCCAGTTCCAAAGCTCGCGTGATCGTTTCTTTATTAAAACCAACAACCGCCATTTTTGTCACATCGTTTTCACGTGCGCGGGCGATCGTTTCTTCTAAGTCCTCGTTGAATGCTTCATCATTTAAGTGGACATGTGTGTCAAAAAGCATAGGAATTCCTCCTTTGATTATGGTGTTATTATACTATTGCGTATGGGAGGAAGTAAAACAGTAGTTCCTGTGAAGCGTGTTTTAATGTGGATTATGCTTTGGGATAATTATTACTGCTTAAATCACCATTTTTTAAACGCACTTTCCAAATTTTCACGTTTCTTTTCTTCTATTATGTGATTGATTTCTGCTGTAATAATCTTCCTAGCATTCGGATCATCATATCGCTCGATTTTTTTATCGATTTCTTGGAGATCTTTTAATAATTCTTCTTGCTGCGCCATGATTTTACATTTGTGTGCTTTCATCAGTGTTTTGCGCTGCTCAATCGTATCTGGACCTAACAAACATAGTTCGATATATTTTCTTATATCACCGATCGGCATCCCGGTATTTTTCAAACAGCAGATCGTATGAATCAATGAGAGATCAGATGGCGTAAACGCCCTGTGCCCAGACTTATTTTTGGAAACAAAGGGCAATAATCCCTTTTTATCATAAAAATGAATGGTAGAAATAGGTAATGCAAATTTTTCTGCTACTTCTTTGATCGAAAAAGTTCTCGGCATCGCGCTTCCTCCTAAAATGAAACTCCTTGACCTAAACCATGGTCTAGGATTTACGCTTATCATAGTTCAAAGAATGACAGTAGTCAATATTTGAATCATCAATAATATATGGAGGTCGATATGATGAAAACTGTATTTATAACCGGCGGAAACAAAGGAATTGGTCTAGCACTTGGCAAGGAATTAGGAAAAGCAGGTTGGCATGTCATTATCGGGGCTAGAAACAAGGAACGTGCACAAACTGCTCTCGGTACACTTAAAAGCGCTGGAATCGAACATGTGGATTTCGTATTGATAGATCTTAGCGACTCGGATTCGATTGCTGCTGCTATCCAAACGATTGAAGCAGACTTTACTGATTTGGACTTGTTGATCAATAACGCTGGCGTTGCAGGAAGCCACGGACCAAGTACTTCCGTTGCACTTGATGAGCTGCACAGCACGATGCAAATCAACTTCTTCGGGACTTTCCAGCTCACACAAGGATTACTGCCTATTTTAGAAAAAAATAAAGGGCGAATCGGGAATATCACCATTACGACTGGCCCAAATCCGTTATGGAACCCCTTGGCTTATAAAGCTTCCAAGGCTGCACAAAATGTGATGATGCACGCCTTAGCACTTGATTTTGCTAAAGAGGATAAAAATATTGAAATCTTCAGTATCCACCCAGGCCCCACAACTACAGATCTAAATGGAAATATGACCGCACCGGGATTCCATACAGCCGCAGAGATTGGTTCGCTTACTGCGGAACTGCTTTTAGATGAAAAAACCCATCAAGGGGAGTTTATTGAACTGTTTACGGAGCTGCGTTAATAGCTCTATCTTTGCCCTCGCTAATGATTGGATCGTTAGCGGGGATTGTTAAGGTTCTTACCGTTTCGCTGTTTTAATATTGATGTTGGGATAGCAATGATGTTATTAAACTCCTCGTTACTTGTTTCTGTCGGCTCAACATTTTCATTAAGCGCCACATAAAACCTGTATGTTCCCATACTTGCCTCGCCTTTTCTCCTTCTATTACAATATGTTTTTTTAGGTGAATGCTGTATAAATTCTTATCTCAAGAGTTTCAGGATCTGTTAACTTTTCTAGTGACTTTTTTTCAAATATTTTGATGTATATAAAAAAGAGAGCATGATTTCTCTCTTTTTCACCTTAATTATTTCGCTTCATCTTCCAAAGAAAATATTTCTTCAATTGATCCATTCAGTCCATGTTCCGCTATTCTCACTTGTGGTGGATATCCACTTTTCAAACGCAAAAACACCCTTGCCCAAAAAGATTGTTTAACTTTGAAATCTTCAAATGAATATAAGCTTATTCCGATTATTCTATATCGGCCTTCCGAAAAAACGGATATGTGTTGAATATCTTTCCATGCAATGGTGGCATAGTTGACAGGGGTAATGTATGTAGAGACCCCTTTTGAGCTGAGCACAAGCAGTGGCTTGAAACGAAGCAAGCGAAGTAACATGAGCACAGCCCCCACACTAAAAATCAAAACTCCCACTGGCAGCATCAAGCGCATCATTATTTCGTCAAACATTGTAGAATCTTGCGGTCGTGGCTGCTTATAAGCCCAAATAAGAAAAGCACCCATAGCCGTGCAGAAAACAAAGTAGGAAAATCCTAGCCCATAACGAAAATACACCCTTCTCTCATTTTCACCATGAATGATAGAGGCAAAAAACTTCTCTCCGAATATATCTTTTGTGATATACCCTTTTTCTTCTAAGGCTGAAAAATCCGAATCTTTTACAGGCTTCCAACCTTGACTTAATCTTTTTTTCAAGTACCATTCATTGTACTTCATTGCGTAGAAAACAACTAACATAAGCAGCAACACGTAAAAGCCCGTCAGTATTCCAATCAGCAAGCACGTGAGAAATAGCAGGAAATATAGAATGGCTTGTTTGAAATCTTTTTTGAATACTGGTACTAAAAAACAAAATATCAGGCAAGCAAAGCTAAAGCCAAAATTTATTGTCGTTGTTTGCTTACCGCTCGGCGCCTTTAGTTTCACTACCTCTTCCTTTGAATATGTATTTTCATTCATAAAAAATGCCCTTTCTATTTTCTAGTATAGTATTTCTCAGACTTAGTTGATGGCTGACCAGAATGGTTTCTCTCTGGTACGCCGACTTCACTATATTTCGTTTCTCCTGTAACTACTTGTGTTTTCGAAGTTCCAAAAGCAAATTGACCAGATAAATTACTGTCCACTTCCTTGAAACTTTTGCGAAGAATCGAAACTTTATCATAATTTTTCTGGATAAAGTCACCGAATTCATGTGTCATTTTAGTCCGAAGATTTGTCAGATAGGCTTTCATAGCATCAGCAGCCGGGCCACTGAAAGACTCATTAATTACCCCTTCAATAAGAAGCAATTGCGAAGTGACTTCTTCTGAGGCGTCAATATATTTCATAATCTTACTGTCAACTTCTTTAAGGAATGCTGGATTTATTTTAACTTCTTTCCCCATAAAGACCATCCTTTCTATCTAGATGTTTTTGATTTGATTAGCAACCGTTTTATCCATGTCACTTACGTTTTCACAATAATGCAGAATATCACTTTTAAATCCTCTAATCAATACCGAATATTCTTGTGCTACACTTGCAAGTTTTAAAAGGCTCTCACCAAGTACATCGACCGCTTGCCCAGACACTGCGCTATCTCCTACAACCGATGTTATTACTACAGTTTGGTTATCAAAGGCTTCCAATTTCGCCATAAGTTTAGTGAGGGCGGATTCCATTTTTGCTTTGTCAATTTTGACCGTTTTTGTAACATCGACACTAACGCTACTTTTGGTTTTGTTTTTTCCTTTTCTGTTGGTTCTTTTGTTTTTCCCGGTGTTCCCGTCCATATATGCTTGTGCCATTTTTTTAACTCCTTTTTATTTTTTGTTGTCTAGTTCTTTGAATTTGAAATTGTAGAGCGAACCTGTGATTTCTTTTTTATTGAAAGTGATAACGTCTTTGGTGTAATTTAATACTCTAAATGTCATCGGAATAATCGTCCCTTCTCTTGGCTTTATTGGATCATAATTTTCGGACGAAAGTTCAAATCCATTTGGCACTACTTTTGCTTTTGGATCTATTGTAATTTGCATATCTCCATCAAACTCTATATTGGAAATTGGCTTAGAACGATTATTGATAATGACTGCTAAAATTACTAACTCACGATTGTCTACATCATAGTAACTGTCATAACTCAAAATTGTGATTGAATTCTTATATACGTTTTGTGTTGTATCATTGTATTCATTGACACCATTTTGAAACAACTTATATTCTTCTTTACCTGCTCTTGGATCCTTTATTGCTTTTGGCAGGTTAACTTTAATTCGTTTTTTTTCTAAGGGTATATTTTCATTACTCGCTATTTCTACGTAATCTTTCTTAACTTTCTTCTTTTTTTCTTGTTGTTCTGTCTTTTCTTTATTTTCCTTCTTTTGAGGCGAAGTAGCTTCTTTTGCTCCACAAGCTGTTAACATTGCCACGATAACTAGTAAAATTACTCCACTCCATATGCGCTTTTCCAATTTAGATAGTCCCCTTTTTCAGGTTCTTTAAATTGACTTAAATCAACTTTAACATCCCCTGACCCGTTCGATTGCTATTTTTTACTGTCTAGCTCTTTAAATTTAAAGTTATACATAGAACCCGTAATTTCTTTTTTATCGAAAGTGATAACGTCTTTGGTGTAGTTTAATACTCGGAAGGAGAGAGGGACTACCGTTCCTTCCCCTGGATATATTGGCTTTGCTAAATCAGGAGTTATTGCAAAGGTATTTGGTATAACTTTTGCTTTTGGATCTATTACAATTTGCATATCTGCCTCGAACTCGATATTAGTAATTGGTTTTCTACGATTATTTATGAGTATTGCTGCTATGATAAGCTCTCTGCTTTCTTCATCGTAATAGCTATCATAGCTTAATATAGTGATGGAATTTTTATAGATTTCTTGCACTGTGTTATTATATTCATCCACACCTTCTTGCGATAGTTTGCGATCTTCTTCGCTTGTCCTAGGATCATTTAATATTTTCGGCAAAGTTATCTTAACTCGTTTTTTTTCCAACGCTACGTGTTCATTACTTGCGATTTCTACGTAATTGTCTTTAGCTTCTTTCTTTTTTGGTGTTCCTTTTGATTGGCTAGTTTTGTTTTTTTGTTTTTCCTTTATTTCAGAAGAAGTATCTACGTTTGATCCACATGCCGTTAACATAGTAGCGATGATCAATATGCTTACTCCCCACCATATGCGCTTTTCCAATTTAGTTAGCCTCCTTTTTCCGGTTCTTTAAATTGACTTAAATCAATGTCTTTAATTCCCATACATCTCAACTTTTTCATCGCCGCTTCTTGACCCTCTTTTTCCCATGTTTGTAGTCTGTTGCATCTGATGTTTTTAGGATCTCGCTGGAATCGCTAGCGTTTTGGACTTTGACTTTGATTATAGTTAGTATGACTCTTTTATCTGTTTAAATAAGCAAAAAGAGAAAGCAAAAAACTTTCTCTTCCTACTCCAGTTATTATTTCAAGTTTCCTCTTTTAATATTCGCTCCATATTTAAGCTATGCCACTTTGCCCCAATCATTTTTGAATTGACTTTAAAGCGAATTTCATCTTCTTCTGTAAGAATTCTTAAAACATAGCCAAGGAGTTTCTTCTTAAAAATCACCGATTGAACCTTAACTTTATCAATAATGGCAGGCGGTTCTTCTATGATTTCCCCTGTTAGATTATCAATTGGAATAATGATGATCTCTTTTTTTGTAAAATAAATAACGTTATATTTTAAATTCAATACAGCTGCACTTCCTAGTAATGCACTACTTATTTTCGATGGCATCATTGTTCCCCAAATAGCAGAACAAGTCTGTGGTTTTAAATCCAATTTTTTTATATACTCATTGATAGTTGTCTCTTTTAAAAACATTCATACTTCCTCCTCGTTAGGCATAATACCTACTTTAATTTGAACGTATTGCTTAGAGATGTCCCCAGCTAACTCATGAAAAAATGGGGTTACTTGTTCTAGGTTATTTTCGTACATGAAATTTAATAGTTCAGCATACGCATACTCAGTTAAAGCCTCGTATTCGCCAGAAAACCTCAACATTAGCATATTATCTATATAAAAGTAGCTTCTAAACTCTAAATCTTTTAATGAGATACAATATGCCTCTTCTACAGCAGCAAACATAGTTATATACATCATTTCGTCCATGGGCATGTTATTTAGACTATAGAACAGGTTCCCTTTGAGAGTTAGTTTATGATCTTCTACCACTATTCTTATAAAGTCCTCGATAGCTTCACCGAAATCTTTGTAATGGCAGTAATACTCTTTGGCTACAACGTTTTTACAAGCAATTGATTCACTCGTACTGATCATAGGTATCAACATCCTTATCATTTCCGATAATTGGTGCATAAATATCGAACCACATTTCCCCAAAAACATCTAAACCTACGTGGAAAAAATTTTGCGCTAACTGCAATTGATTTTCAAGTGCATACTGTTCTAAAAGGTTATAAGCTTCCGTTATCTCACCATCGAGATCTGAATATCTTATATAAATGGCGTTCGGAATAGCAATGATGTCATCAAACTCATATTCGCTTTCTTCTGTCAGTTCAACTTTTTCATTAAGTGCCACATAAAACGTGTATGTTCCCATATTCGGTTCACCTTCTACCTGTTCTCTTTCAAAAACCACTGGCCCAACAGGATATATCCCTTCTGTTACAACATGGTTTCTTAGGAGAATAGCTATATCCGACCATTCCTCATTATCAACGGTTTGTTTCAGACTCAAGACGTTTGTTAAAACAAATGAACCCTCATGTATCTTCATTTTTTCTTCCTCCGTTTTTGTTTTTTCTTGTTGATTCGGTATTTAGTTGCTTCTTCGTAGGTAACGGTAAAGCTTGGGAATTTGATTCTACAGTAAGCGATGAGAATGAATTCTTGGACACCTGTTAAAAAACATAAATTTAAGAAGCAAAATATCGTAATAGTTCCCAAATTTACAATGCCATCATTAAAATAAATATACAATAAAATTACGCTAGCTAAAAAAACCAACGTATAGACTAAAATAAGCTTCAGCATAAGATTCCATACAAATAATCCCCGTCCTTTTTTTGATAGTTCTTTATTACGAACATTGTTTAGCGTATTAATGGTTATAAAAATAAAAAACAGAAAACTTCCTATAAGGAAAATTATTAGCCACTCCACGAATTGATGTACCCATTTTCTATCTATGCTAGATAAATAAAAAATAAAAAAAGGAAAATATGCTATAAATATAGTATAGAGGACTGTCACTACTCCTATAATTTTTTGGATTTTAAATACCATTTTTTCAAACAATACACATAAACAGAATAAGATAATCAGTAAGATAATCATAACCCCACTACCTATGAAAAGACCTTTAAATAACTCTGAGGTTTTTTTAAAATCTACTGCATAATATATAGCAAAAAAGCAAATTCCTAGCAATGCTCCACTATATAGTAGTATTCCTAGAAAAAAAGCTACTTCTCCATTTGGGCTAAGTCTATCTTTTGCTACTGACTTCAGCTTAAAGAAATACGATTCATCCATATTTTATCACCTACCAAAATATTTTCTTCAATTTATTTCCAACCCATTTCGTTCCTTTTTTCACAGCACTCTTGGTATGTTCAATAACACTCTTTGGAGGTTGTCCCCATTTGATATTATCTGCCGCTGCGCTGATTCCAATTCCTACCCCCATTCCTATAACAGTTCCAAGTGGCGGAAGAAATGCCGATCCAACAGTAGCTCCAGCTGCCGCTGCTCCAGCATTAAATCCAACATCAACAGCAGAATCCGTTGCTACATCAGCAATATCATGTAACTGAAATCCATCTTTTTGTGATTCAGCTATATTATCTCCAATAGATATAACCGAACTCACCATCCCAAGACCTTTCATCGTCTTACCTAATTTACCAGCCTTAGAAAACTCTCCTTTAAAATCTTTGAGTTGATTTTTCCAATCCCAAGCCTTTAGTTTACTAGTACTTTTCACTAGCTCAGATTTAAAGTTATTTAATCCTGTCTTCCCTAGCGCCTTCACACTACCCAAATTTTTTTCCAATATCTTATAATCTTGGAAAGCCTTAAAATCAGGCAACTTATAAATTTCTCTTTTTAAATATTTTAATCTTTTTTTACTGACATCAAACTTAAATCCACCATCAACTAGCCTATCAATCATTTTTTTATCTTTTGATAATTTTAACATTGCCGCTACTTGTGCCAATTCATCTGCATCGTCAATCGCAAATTTATATACGCCTTTAAGTTTCCCGCTGCTAGTTTTTGCTACATCAAAAGTTACACCTAATTTCCTACCATATTTGATGTATCCGCGCACAGCACCAGATGCTATAAAATCAAGATATTTCTTATTACTAGCCACAGACTTATACGCATTGTTGATGGAAACAATCCCGCCAATTAGAGTTCCAAACCAACTACTGGTCTTCATCTGACTTGTTGAAGCGGAGGACATATCTGATTTTGAAGCACTTTGTATCCCTTTTTCAAGGGCTTCAATCATTGTTTGGCTTTCTAATAAACCTGTATCGGGAGCACCTTCAAACTCTGCTAATTTTTCTAATGACTTTACTATTTGTTCTCTTGCCTTGTTAATACTTTGAGTAATTTCAGTAGCGCTAGGATAACTAGCGTTAGTTATATCTTGCACTTCCTCTATTATCTTTTTGCCCTCGCTATGCGTATTATTAAAGTCATTTTTTATATTGGCTATTTTTTTAACAATATCTCGTAAGTAGTCTTCTACCATGATTGAACTGTCACTACTATCTACTTTACTTTTATATTCGCTTGTTGTTTTTTTAAAACTTTCTCGAAGATTAGTACTAGATGCTGCAAAGGAAGCCATCAAGCTCCCATGGATCTCATCAAGATAATTTTTAGTATTTGTTGCTGCCTTACCTGAAAAAGAATTTAGCGTAGCAAAGGAATTGAACTTTTTTTGCAAACTGTTTAGACGTTGTTCTAAAACCTTACTATCTTCTATAAATTGCTTTTTCAGCGCTTGTACTTCTTGAAAATACATTTGTTTACTCATTACATCACCTCATTTCTAGTTGTCCATTTGACTTTTCCACTCCATTACTATTACTAGCTAACTGATCCCCCAACTCTTTATCCTTTCTCTCTATTTCTATACCGATAGCTTGTATTTTATGAATATCTTTACTCAATAATGCCTCGTATCGCTTTAATTGTTCTGTTAGTTTTTTTGATGCTCTACAATAATCTTTAAATCTTCTCAAATTTGTTTTATTTAACTTTAATTGCCGTATTTTAACTGATGCAAGACTTTTGTATTCAGATTTAATAGCACCAATCTTAGAATCAAAAGCTGATTTATTTAACTTGATTTCTGTCATTTCTCATCAGCCTCTTTCTTTTTCTTTATAGTAATTTCGCTTTTCAAATTCGCAATTCCTCTTTTAGTACTGGAAACTTCACTTTGCTTCGCATTAATTCTACTATTTAAACCCCTTATACTATTTTCTAACTCATCTCTTGTCACATGTATCTTCTGAACATACTTATTTAATTCTGGCACCATTTGTTCGTAATATATATTATTGAACTTCCTTTCTAATTGTCCTCTCCATTTATTATTTTCAATATGGAGTTTATTAAAAGCTCGTTGATGTCCTTGGAATTCTTGAATTTTAGTGGTAAGTTTAATTTTAGCCTTGTTGAGTCTTTGTTTTTTTTCATTTAACATTTGAATTTCAGATTGTAAATTGGACAACTCTGCATTGAGGCTAATTTGCTTGCTTTGTAAAATCGCAATATCATTACTCATTTTAAATCATCCTTTCAAGGGTTATTTTTAGGAACCTTGATTTTTGTTGCTACACGGTTTGAAATTAAATACGCTTCTTGTTCATTCATTACTGATTGATAAGTATCCGGATTACTTACCTCAAACAATGATTGCCCATAAGTCTTTCTAAATAATAAAATGGTAGAGAGTAATTTTAATGCTTTCGATAATTTATCATAGTTATACTCCAATGTTTCGAATATACATCCAATTACAAAATGAATACCCATAAATGCAGCATTGTTTACCATATCAACAAGTGTATTAGTAGCCTCTTCACTTAATTGATCTAACACCTCATAAATATCTGCAAAAACAATCATAATTGGTTTAAATTGTTTAGAAAACTCTTCTGGTAGCACTTCTGGATTCTTTCTTTGTTCCTCTTTAAAGGCAGATTCACGTTTATCATAAATCCCTTTAAACTGCATTATTGCCCTTTCAGTGCCTTCAGCATTATTGACATATAAAGACGACTCGCTTCGAAGATTTGATAGCACTCGTTTTTTAGTATCTACAACCCCTATATCCCATGCTTTAGACCTAATCATTGCGTTTGCTAAAACATGGATCGTACTTTGATTTTCTTCTTGATTAGTAGCAACAATTAACAAATTTTCCAATACTCTGAAGTCCAAACCTACTAATTCTACTCGTTCCATTTCAATTCCAACTGGTAGCACTCCTTTTTCGAATTTATCGAAACCATCCCACTTAACAAAATCAGTATATGACAGTTCATCTGGTACCATTGGAATAGATTTAGGGGTACTCCCCTGCCATCTGTCTATCATTTCTTTGCCCTCTTTTTGAATACTAGCAATCATCGCTAATACATCATCTGCTTTGTTTGGCAGTGCAACCTGGAATAGCGTCGGATCCTCTAGTTTAATTAATCCCCTTCCCGGTAAATCTTCAATTTTTAATGACGTTCTCCCCACAATACTTGAAACTTCCCCTGTCTCAATGAGATATAAAGCAATTTGTGTTTTGATGCTTGCTGCAAGTTGCATATTTAACGCATTTTGCCTATTAGCACTAATAGCTAAAAACACACCAACTGAAGCTCCTTCACGTCCTATTTGTGTTATGAGCGGTAACAATGTTTCTTCTAGTCCAGATTCTTTAACACTGTCAAAGTTATCAATTGTCACTAATATATTGGGTAAGATCTGACCACTAGCCTTTTCAAACATTTCTAAGTTTGCTACACCATAATTACTTAAATATTTTTTGCGTTCTTTTATAGTTTCGCTTATTCGACTAATAAACTTCATACACTTTTCTTTTTCGTCTATTAATATTGTGTCAGCAACATGAGGAATATCTTTAAGTGGAAGCAGTCCATTTGTACCAAAATCTAGTAAATATACATGTAAATGCTCTGGATTATGCTTTCTTACCAGTCCCATTACTAAACTTTGTAAAAATGTAGATTTTCCGTATCCTGGGCTAGAAAATATGGCCACATGTCCATCTTTATTTAAGTCCAATACAAGCGGTGACTGAGATTGCAATTCTGGTTGATCCACTATTCCTACGACTGCTCTCAATGATGCTTTTTCTCTTCCCCAACTCTCCTCATACACAACCCGCTCAAGCTCTGGCAAATAAATCCGCTCCTCAAGCGGTGGCAACCAAGGTCTCGCCAGTGCCTCGATCCCCTCTGCTTCCGTATACGCGTGAATATGATCAATCACTGCATCCAGTTCTGACGGCAGTTTAGTCAATTCATCTTTCTTATCCAGCCCGCTTAAGTCTTCTGTTAAAATATCATACTGTCCCAGGTCATTGATCGCGTACACTGTGGTATCCATGTAGCTTTCATCTTCTTTATCTGGAATATAATCTGCACCGCTCCAAGCGCTTTGGAATAGTTCGTAGATCTCGTTATTGCCGACTTGTAAGTATGCACGGCCTGGGAGGGTGATGTCTGCTGCATCTGGTGTTTTTAGGATCTCGCTGGAATCGCTGGCGTTTTGGACTTTTAGTGCTAGTTTGAATTTGGAGTTGGACCAGATTTGATCGTCAACAACGCCGCTTGGTTTTTGGGTGGCTAGGATCAAGTGGATGCCTAGTGACCTGCCGATTCGGGCGGTAGAAACGAGTTCTTTCATAAATTCTGGTTGTTCGGATTTTAATTCGGCAAATTCATCGGAGATCAAGAAAAGATGCGGCATTGCTTCTTTTGCTTTTCCTTGTTTATATAATTTTTGATATTGGTTGATATGGTTGACATCATACTCGCCGAACAAGCGCTGGCGTTTTTGCAGTTCTGCTTTGATCGAAGCGAGTGCCCGCATGGATTGTGCGCCGTCAAGGTTTGTGATCGTACCAAGCAAATGCGGCATATTGCGGAATAAATTAGCCATACCACCGCCTTTATAGTCGATCAGCAGGAAGGCTACTTCGTATGGGTGGAAATTTACACCTAGGGAAATGATGTAGGATTGAATGATCTCTGATTTCCCTGAACCAGTCGTTCCTGCTACTAATCCGTGTGGTCCATGTGCTTTTTCATGCAGATTCAGCTGGACAAGGTCGTCCTTTCCTCGTAATCCAAGTGGAACTGCTAGGCTTTTGTAGGTTTCATTTGTTTGCCAGCGCATCGCAATATTCAGATCTTCGACGTGATCGACACCATACATTTCCAAAAATGTAACTGTTTCGGGTATCGAGTTCTTGAGATTTTGAAGGTGATTGAGTGGCGCTAATGCTCGGCTCAACACTTCTTTATCGAAATCTTTCGGCAGATGATCGGGGTGGAAGGCGCGGTTTACCAGTTCGCCTTGCTCCAAAATAATATTCCCGTTCTTAGAATCGCGGATGTCCACAACTGTTTTGACGTGCTCTGGAAGGCTTTGCATCACATCCTGTACAAATACCAAAGAGACTCCTAGTTCGCTAGGATCTTCGTTGAAAAATTCCATGACTGTGTGATCCAAAATCATTTTTTCATCGGTGATCAACACAACAAAATGCGGTGTGAAATACATTTTTTCATTTTTATTTGGATTTTCTGTAAGTGCTTGCTTGCGTTCTTTCAAAATCTGGTATAGCGAATTCAGCACTTGATCGCGGGAACGCTCATGATAAACAAACCCGCGTACGTTGACATCTCTAAGATCCGCATGCGGAAGCCAGCGCATCCATTCCCAATCCTGTTTTTCTTCTTCTGGAAAGATCGTGATAAACTGGACGTCATAATAGCTATGGAAAAACGCTGTCTGCATAACGAGCATTTGTAGTTGTTCGATCACAAGGCGTCTAGGTCCGATATAGCCGACTGGTCCATTCATCAAGTCTGTTGCGACGGGAACATTTGGCACAAAATGATATTGTTCTTTCAATCTTCTCGCGTCATCAATAAGAGCATCTTTTTCCTGCGAGAATTCTTCTTCTTTAAAATCGATTTTAAAACTGCTGTCTTCTGTTCCTAGTCCTACGCGAAATGTAAGGAAATCATGATGAAACATTGTTTTTTCATAAATGCGCGGATCGATCTGAACAGCTTTTGTTTGGATTTCTTCAATGCTCGGATAATGGTAATTCAACGCATAGCTTTGTTTCTCGCTGATTTCATGCAGTTCTTTTGTCTTCGTTTTGAGATAGGCTTGATACTTTTCTTCTCGTTCTTTTGTATCGACTTTATATTGTTTGCTATTTTTAATAAATGTGGTGAGTGACATGATAACGGTCATGCCGGTCATTCCTAAGGTCATCAAAATATAGATGCCGCGCGGCTGGAAAATCGATACTAACAATGTGATCGCGATCATCACAAGCGGCGGCAAAATAACTTTAAGCAGACCCTCTGTTGGTTTGGTCGGCTTGCTGGCAGGTTTTGCAATCGTCAATTTGTTTTCTGGAGCGCGGTAAATGATCCGCGGCGAGCGGTGGTAGTCCGGGTAATCCTCTGGCAAAGCATTGTCTGCTGCAAATAAAGGAGCTAACCTGCTTGTCGTTTGACCGCTAGCAGCAATGATAGTGATCGCCTCTTTTTCGATTTGAAAATGGATACCACCAACATATAATTGATCGCCTGCTTGCAAAACTTTTTTTTGCGTGACGCGTTCAAAGTTATGATAAACTTCTCCTTCATATAAAGTTAATGTAAAATCAGTCGTTTTTTGATCGCGCAGTAGGACAAAATCAGCGTCCACATCTGATAAGACGATATCACTCGCTTTATCGGAGCCTATGGTGACGCCAAGCTCTGCCGAAATATCATAGTGTTTCGTTTCTAATTCTTCCAATAGGTGAAAAGTTAGGCCGGGCGCTATCTTGACAGCTCGCCCAACTGGCAGCGGCTGCTGCCCTACCTGCCATTGATTTTCTTTCCAACTAACTTCCAGTACTTCCGTTAGTTCTGGGTAAGTAATGCTGTCCGTAGGTTTGCTTCCAATTGTAATGACATCTTCTTGATGTAATTGCTGTTTATGACAAGTCGTTCCATTGCTGATAAGCAGTAAGGCTGTTTGTGTCATTTTTCTGGTCTCCCTTATTTGTTTTCATCTTTTTTTGTTGTTTCTTCGTCCAACGTCTTTAATTCTTCTTCGATCGCTTTTTGTTTACTTAATTTTTCATTCCCGCTCAATTTACTGTTATTTTTCACTTGTTCGAGTTGTTTGATCAAGCTGTACATCCGTAAGTCTTTTTGATCCAGTAATTTAGCAATATCATTGGACTTAGCAAAATCACCGCGTCCATTATAGATCCAATAAAGTAGCGTTTGTGGATCAGATTTCAGACTGATGCTGCGCATGATATTTTCTTTTCGCTTATCATCCAACTTTTCACCTTGTAGATAGGCATAAGCTAATTCATATTGTGTTGTTTTCGGCATTTTTTCCGGATTTACTTTTTCTAAGTCGGAAATCACTTTATCATAATCTGTCTTTAAGAAATTTTCATTGGCAGTAAGCAGCGTTGTTTGATAAGGGATCTTCACAAAAGCAAAATAAAGTAGTGGCACCGCAAGCAGGACTGCTGCGATAATGAAACCGATCGCCAAGCCCTTGAAGGTTTTGAAATTCTTCTTGGGAACAAGCAACATATTTTTAGCCACTGTTTTCAACTCAGCTTGGTAAAGTTCTTCCAAAAGTGTCATCAATTCTCGGATGCTCTTCGTTTCAGTGACCTTTTTTTCAAAACTTGTTGCCCGGGCATTATGCAGCGACCCGGAATAGAGGTTTTCAAAACTATATTTCTTCGAGAACATCGCGATAACCAAACAACGATATTGCTTAAATAAGGTTTCTTCATTCATTTCATAAGGTGGTAGAATCCGCTTGATACCACGATGCACGATCAGTGGATTTAAATTCAAATCAAAAACGATATTATCCGGATGTAAGAAAAAAGTGTAACGTGTGCTTAGAAAAGCGGCTAAACTCCCTACATTATGTAGCGCCCGTAATTTGTCTTTTCGTTCCATTCGTTCGATTTCAGCGAATGAATACGTATTTTTGTCGATTTCATAGTGAAATATATAACTGTCGTTCTCGTGCAAGATTTCCACTGGCGCCATCTTTTCGTTTGGTTGTTTCAGTAGTTCCAGTTCATCCATCGCTTTGACCTTTGTTCGTGACTCCGCAAAGGTCACAGACCATTGCGTGTCTTCATACGTAAATTCATAACCTGTTCCATCCATCTCAATTGTTCGTGTCATTTTGTTAGACCCCTTTTTATAAAATTTCTAAGATGTCGCCATTCGCAATCGGATAATCCGTTAATTTATCATTATCACTTAACAAAATGGCTTTATTTGTTACTTTGATACTGCATTTGGAGATATCTTGATAGTCTAGTTTGAGCGTGTCTGCTAAATTAACGATCAATGCTTTAACAGGTTGATGAACCGGGATACGCAGATCATGATTCCCGGCTCCCCAACGGCTGAAATCGATCGTTACATTAATATGAGTCTGGGCTGCCATGTCATTTCCTCCTCTTTCTATTCAAAAACATTACGGCAAGCGGCATAAATACCGGCGATTATGGCAACAAGCGTCCCAATGACGATTCCACCGACTGTTTTATTTTTTTCGTTTTTCAAATCATCACTGTGCGTCTCATCTTCTGTTGGCATCGTTTGTTTGTGGTTGAATACTTGTGTTTTATAGGCAGCTGCAGTATTTTCTGTCTTGGATGTTCCTGTAAAAAGTGTTTTCTGCCACTTTTCCAATCTTTCCCTTTCTGCTTTCCGCTCTGCTGCAAGCTGCTTATTCATTTTCGCTGTAAATAGTGGAATCCCTGTTTCGTCTAACACTGTTTCTGATTGTTCTTCTTTTTTCTTTTTTTTCTCAGTCTCGCTCATTTGCAAACGGTCCGTTTTGATATCCATTTGTCCATCGTTATCCAAGTATCCGTCCGTCTGTGCGAAGGCGATGCTCGGAATAGACAGACTCAACCAGAAAACAGCCAGTACTGCTGCTAGTTTAGAGATCATCATCTAACACCTCGGTTTCCTGTTTGATCCCTTTTCGCCATACAAACAGATTCAATGTGGTAAAGACGGCTGTCACTCCAATAAGTGCATAAATAAGCACTGTGAAATTCGGCTGCGCGCCAAAGACGTCTCCCAAGAGTTTTTCCACATATTGAAGTGGCGAGAGGTTTCTTATTTTGGCAAAGATAGATTCAGGATCTACTTTCATGCCGACAGCGTCCGTCAAGAACAAATAGCTGCTGATGACTGCCAAAATAATGAACATCCCGAGCATTTGCAGCTGCCGCAATAAATACGTGAATACAGTCACCAGTGTCAGCATGATCAATATGGAGATCCCTAACCATAAGAATATCCCTATTTCTTCAATATGAAATAATTTACCTGTGATCAAACCAACTGTCAGTCCCTCAGCAATTGCGATCCCCACTGCCATGAATGTGATTGGCAAGTTCCGCATGGCGAATGAGATTTCTGCCAAGAAAATATCTTGGCCCAAACGTTGCTTCTCTTGATAGGCAATGACATAGCTGGTAAAAAGTGCGATGATGATAAAGATGACCACCGTATAATAAGGAGTCGTTTTATCGCCTGCTAGAATGGTACCGGCATTTACTTTTTTTACCGGATTGCTTAAAAAGTCATATAACTTCTCATTCTGGCGTTCCCCCACTCGACTATTGCTCATCACATTAGAGAAGTTCTTTTGAAACGTCTGGTCAGATTGTAGTTTTTCGCCTAGTTTTTTGTTTAGGCCCGCTGCTTCCCCAATCAACGCCTTACCACTGGATTGGATCGCTTTTGCTTCTTTATCGATCGCATCGAAAGTTTTATAAACACCGTCTGCCGAGTCCATACTTCCTTTAGCGCCTTCTGCCAGTGATTCACTGCGCATGAGCAAGTCGCTGAAATTGGTGCCCAGCTCCATAACTGCTTGTTTTTCTTCTCCGGAATGCTTTACTACTGTAGCATTATGATCCACGAGTTCCATACTCTTTTCACGCCATGCTTCCAGTTCTGCCAACATTTTTGCTAAATTATCATTTTGCGCCCCTGCTTCATTGACTGCTTGTTTTAATCTCGGCGTCAGATCTGCTGACCGGTTGTCGGCATCGAGCATAGCGCTCTGATAATCCTTGATTCGATTCTCAAATGCTTGGACGCGCGCCGCATATTCTTTTGTGATTTTATCGGAAGAAACGTAAATCAATTTGTCGATCACATCTTCATTATTGAATATATAATCATAAGAACCTGATTTGGCCACTTCATCTAAACGCCAGTGATAATCGTTCAGATCGGGTAATGTAGAATTATCAGCTGGGTTTAAACCGTAGTAAAGCTGGTAAAGAACATTCAGCTGTTCATAATCCCGCAACGTTTTGTAAAATGCTTTGCCTATAACTTGTGTACTTGCAAACGGTATAGCCTCCGTATCGATTGGGACAGCTGGAATCTCTGCTACGATCGGTGCTGGTGGCGTAGGGTCAGGTGTATCGCCTTCCTCGCCATTTTCATCTGGGGCAGGTTGCTCTTCACCGTTATTGTCTGGATTATCGTTTTTTTGATCATCAGTCTGTTTCTCATTTTCAGGAGTAGACGGATCGGGATCAGGTTCCGGCTGTTGGACTTCTGCTTTTTGCTGATACATGACATTCCAATCTAAAGCGCCTAAAAGCGGTGCTTTGCTATCCTCACCCTGAAGATGCACATTCGCCTTTATTGCTACTTTTATAGGCTCTGAATGGGCAGGAAGTGTAAATTTCATTCCATTTGTCCTCGCTGAACCATAGTCATAGGATTCAGGTTCCGAAACAGCAATCGGATCATTATTATCATCTACTAGCGTAATCTGATCAAACTGAAAACCATCAGCAAGCGTCAGATAAAAAGTCGTCTCATATTCACTAGCTGGTATCGTTGTCCTGCTACTTTTTACTTCTTTTCCACTTCTCCACTCGGCAGCCACTTTGTCTATTGCTTCTTGAAGAGGTAATTGTGATGCGTTGGGATAGAAATCGTCTGGGAACATACTGTGATTTTCATTGTAAAACCGCTTGGAAAGCAATATGATATTTTCATATTTGCTTTCATTTAGTCCCAGATCCTGCAGGTCTTCTGGTTTAAATGTCGGCAGCCGTTGGATAAGGCTGGCCATTTTCTTTTTAAAGCCTTCATTGATGTCTCCCTTGGTCAATTCATTCAAGTGATACTGCTGCGGTTCCGCTCCTTCTCCTTGCAGAATGCGCTTTAGATCTTCGCTGACTGCTTTATTCAGATCACTATCGAGCGTAGCGAGCAGTTCCTTATCCAATGCCGTGATGCGGCCGTTTGTATCTTTGATGTAGTTTTGCAATGATTGCGTTTGCGACAATAGCGAATTATTGCTACCAATGATCTGAAATTCTGTATATAGATATTGATTTGCCTGCTTTAAAGCCGCTGTTTCATTTATTATTGAATCCGCAGAAAGAGACTGATCAAAAGTGTCCAAACTCTTGGTCAATAGATCGCTGGAAGGCATATTTTTCACCTGTAGATCGGCAGCTGACTGTAGCTGATCATTATATACGCTGTTTGCCTTGCTTCCTTCTTGCAGCGTTTTTTGATAACCGGTCAACAGTTCTTGAAACCCTTTGAAACTCTCTTTTGATGTCCCGGTATAATCTTGGACGGTTTTGAATTGTTTTGTATAGTTGGAAATAGGTGCATTGACATTATTTTGGAAGTGGTTATTATATTCCTTTTCTTTCGCAACCACTTCTTTGATATTATCTTGCGCCTCTTGTAAGTTTGTTAAAATGCTGGCAAAATAAACATCGATCACGCGCTTATTCATGTCTTCCAGAATACCGCTGGCTGTTTTTTCCGCTTCGATCTTTAAATCATTGTTCCCGACATCGTTCACCTTGTAATTGACGGTTATTTTCTCTGGGTCTTTTGAAGTCAGCGAAATCGCTTTTTTAGAAAAATCATTCGGAATCACGATTTCCATATTATAAATATTCCGCTTCAATCCACTTTCACCGACACCTCGGCTAACAACAAACCATTCATGCTCCGTATCTTTCTCAATACTTTTAACGAATTTTTCACCGAAATTCAGGTTTTTCCCATTGAAGTTGCTTCCTTGGTCTTCATTTACAAGCGCAATCGTCATTTTATGTACATTTTTTTGTTTGTCTTCCGGAGTATCCTTCTTGGTCACTTTTTGATTGAATCCTAGATAAGACACTCCAATCGCAAGTAGAACTGCCAATAGAATGAACAGTAAAATACGCCAGTTAATTTTTTTCATTGATTAAATCCACTCCCGTTAGTTTTGCGCATGCTGTGTGATTTCTTTTTTCAGAAAAAGCCATGCAGACAACTGCACGGCTCTACGACATTTTTTCAAAATCGATTTATTAGTTAAGGCCAAAATTTTGCGATAATTCTCTGTCGTGATTTTCGACAGAAGTCGCTGTTTTTTCTAATTGATTTTGAATAGCATCCAATAAATCGGAAAATTGAACTACTTTTGGTTTTAGTTGATTAAATTGATCATCGAAACGAGCAAATGCTTGCCCTTCCCATTCACCGCGTAGTTGCTCTTGCAAATTCTTCAAATTGTTTAAGATTTGATCGATCTCACGTGCACTGTGCCCGTATTTTTTAGCGCGGTCACGCAACTCTGCAGGCGTCATTCTGATTTGTCCAGCCATCTCGTATCTCTCCTTAGTATGTAGATATATTTGTGTTTAGTGACACAAGTCCATTTTAGCATACTCACTTTTCTGATAATACGAACAAATTCCGAACATTTTACGAACGTTTTATGGCGATATTGACACGAAATGTCGTATTTATTAAAAAGAGGCGCAGCAAATGCTACGCCTCTTTTTTCTCTTGTTCCGCCATCTGGGCATTCACTCGTTCGCTTATTTTCATAAATGGTAGATAAATGAACGCACCCATGAAAATCAATAATGCCTGCAAAACGACCGTACGCCAGTCTCCGGCATTGATCATGGTTTCATCACTACAGCGTGACTCATCCAGCCGGTTGCTGTCCCAAACCACCTCTTCGAATTGCATTAAAACAACAAAAAAACTTGATCTTCTGGATAATGTCCGGAAGATCAAGTTTCTTCTTTTTATTTCACCTTCGCACCATTCGGCAAGGCACTATTCGCTTCGATCACGCGTAATTCGCCGTCTTTTTCACCCGACAAAATCATGCCTTCACTCAGCAAGCCGCGTAATTTGACAGGCTTCAAGTTCGCAACTACGATCACTTTCTTGCCTATCAACTCTTCTGGCTCATAGAATTCTGCGATGCCGGAAAGAACTTGGCGTAGCTTACCTTCGCCTAGATCTAATTGGAAACACAGAAGTTTATCTGCTTTTTTCACTTTTTCTACTTCTTTTACTTCTGCAACACGCAAATCGATCTTGTCGAAGTCTTCGATGCCGATTTGCGGAGTTTCGATTGCTTCTGCTTCTGCCTCAGGCTCTTTGACCGTTGCAGTTGCTTTCATTTGATCTTGGATATAGGCAACTTCTTCTTTTGCTTCTAGGCGCGGGAAGATCGGCGTACCTTTTTTCACTACTTTGGTGCCGTCAGGGATCGCACCAAACGTGTAGATGCTGTCCCATTTCTTCAAGTTCTCAGCTTGTAAGCCAAGCTGCATGAAGATCTCACCCGGTGCTCTTGTCAAGAACGGTTGCAAGAGAATCGCAATTGTGCGCAAGCTTTCTGCCAAGTGCGTCATCACGCTAGCCAGCTCTTTCTTGCGGCTTTCGTCTTTGGCAAGCGCCCAAGGTTCTGTTTCATCGATATATTTATTGGTGCGGGAGATCAATGACCATAACTTCGTAAGCGCTACGGAAAATTGCATGTGTTCCATGTTTTTCTCGTATTCTTTCGCCACATCGTCTTTAAAAGTCCGCAATGCATCGTCAAATGGCGTTACATCGCCTTGATATGCCGGGATCTCACCATCAAAATATTTATTGATCATTGCGACCGTCCGATTTAGCAGATTTCCTAAGTCATTTGCCAAATCATAATTTACTCGATCTACAAAGTCCTCCGGCGTGAACAAGCCATCTGAACCGAACGGCACTTCGCGTAGCAAGTAATAGCGCAATGCGTCTAGGCCATAACGGTCGATCAGCATATAAGGATCCACGACATTGCCTTTTGATTTCGACATTTTACCGTCTTTCATCAAGATCCAGCCATGGCCGAAGATCATCTTCGGAAGTGGTAGATCAAGTGCCATTAAAATGATCGGCCAATAGATCGTATGGAAGCGAATGATCTCTTTTCCGACGATATGTACGTCTGCAGGCCAATATTTTTGGAATTTCGTATCATTGTCCGTATTATAGCCCAATGCCGTAATATAGTTGGATAGCGCATCGATCCATACGTAGACAACGTGTTTTGGGTTACCAGGGACCTTGATGCCCCAGTCAAAAGTTGTTCTGGAAACGGCAAGATCTTCTAATCCTGGTTTGATGAAATTATTGATCATTTCGTTTTTGCGCGATTCCGGCAAGATGAATTCAGGATGGGAGTTATAGTATTCGACCAATCGATCGGCATATTTACTCATACGGAAGAAATAGGATTCTTCTTTTACCAATTCCACTTCATTCCCGCTAGGCGCTTTCCCGCCGATCACTTTGCCAGCTTCATCGCGATATACTTCTGCAAGCTGTGTTTCTGTGAAGTATTCTTCGTCAGAAACAGAATACCAGCCCTCATATTCGCCTAAATAAATATCGCCTTGTTCGACAAGACGTTCAAAGATCGCTTGTACACCAGTCTTATGACGTTCTTGGGTAGTACGGATAAAATCCGTGTTCGAGATTTCCAGCTTTTTCCAAAGTTCTTGGAATCCCTCTGCCACCTCATCCACATATTGCTGTTCCGAGATCCCTTGTTCCTTCGCTTTCGCTTGGATCTTCTGCCCATGCTCGTCTGTACCAGTTAAATAAAATACATCATATCCTTTTAAACGCTTGTAACGTGCCATTGCGTCTCCTGCTACAGTCGTATAGGCATGTCCGATGTGTGCTTTTCCGCTAGGATAATAAATAGGTGTCGTTATATAAAACGTGTTTTTCTCTTTTGGCAATCCCTTTCCCTCCTCGTTATCACGCTGTTTGTTAGCATTTGTCTTCTATTATATCATTTTTCTATCAGAACGAAATAAGTCCCGCCCAAAAAAATCGATTAAATTTGACTATTGTTTGGTTATTCCAATCATGATTCCGCCGGCGACCACTAAAATAACGCCGAAAATCACAAAGGAGATCTCTTTTTTCGTTTTCTTTTCGCCAAGCAGAATAATTCCACCTAATGTAGAGATAACGACACCAAGCTGCGAAAGCGAGAATCCAGTCGCTACACCGACCAATCGATTTGCATAGAGCATCGCGGCATTACCGGCTGCCCAGATAAACCCGGGAAGCATCAGCCACGCTGTTTTTCCTGTAAAGCGCTTTTCTACTCCTTTTTGCGTCATCAAAAGCGCACCGATCACCATTCCGACTGCTTGTGGCAAAATCGCATCCCAGCCATTGATATGAAAGCCTTGGATAATCACGACATAACTGATATAGCCAAGCGACGAAATCGCAAGTACGAAGAGCCCTTTGCTTAGCTGATCAGCGCCATCCTCTTCTTTCTCCGCATAAGAGGTTAAAAATATACCGATGATAAGCAGTGCTAATGCTGTAAAACCAAGCACGACCTGCATGGTCTCGCTCCATTCATGGAAAAGAATGACTCCGCATAACGTTGTTCCTACTAACTGCATTCCCGTCGAGATCGGCATCGCTTTGGAAACGCCGATCAATTTAAATGACTGCAGTTGAAATAACTGCCCCACAGCCCAAAAACACCCTGTTAAAAAACCGATCACCAATGTCCCTACAGAAAAAGACGGCGCAGTAAATCCCAGTGCTATCAGCGCAAAAAGCAGCGCACCCATCGTTATTCCCATCGTCTGCTGCCTTGTCGTCCCGCCTATCTTAGTGATGACGATCGGCATACAGCCCCATAATAAAGCTGGGATAAGCGCAATCATGATTGTCAACATATTTCCTCCTCCAGTTTTAGTTGCTTCGTTCATTATAACTTAAATTATTTTCTGGAAAAAGAGATAGTAAAAAGAACTACTTTTATAGTAAAATAAAATTAGAAAGGGGATTAAAAATGGGATTTTTAGAAGCTTATAAAGCGTATTGGAAAAATTACGTGAACTTTTCCGGACGCGCATCTGTATCCGAATATTGGTTTGCCGCACTATGGAATATATTGATTTTAGGCGTTTTATATACAATCATTACCATTGTTTCTGTCTTTACTTTTGCTAGCGTGGCTGCCATCAATGATCAAGCGTCCTTTATCGGCGCCATTCCACTGATGTTGCTTTCATTAGTCACGACATTGTATAGCCTTGCCTGTATCATTCCATCACTCAGCTTAACGATCCGTCGCTTGCATGATTCAAACAAAAGTGGCTGGATGATCTTGCTTGGTTTGATACCAATGGTCGGCGGGATCATTCTTATTGTATTTATGTGTCTTCCTAGTGAAACTGGACGTGTGTATACGCACCAAGATAATGAGTTTGATATTTGAGCAACAAGAATAAAAACCTTTTTGGTATAAAGCCAGAAAAAGTTTTTATTCTTTTTTTGATATGCTTATTTTAAAAGCCTATGATCGACATCCTCTATAATGTTAAATATGGTAAGATTAACTTTTAATAGTGTATGCTATAACTGATAGGTCTAAATACAAAGACGAAAGAAGGGATTTTTATGAAAAGCAGAGCAGCTGTTGCATTTGAAGCGGGAAAACCATTGGAAATCGTGGAGATAGATGTGGCTGAGCCAAAAGAGAAAGAGGTTTTAGTGAAAATCTTATATACTTCTGTTTGCCATACGGATGCGTTCACACTCTCCGGCGATGATCCTGAAGGCGTCTTTCCAGCAGTTTTAGGTCATGAAGGAGCTGGTGTCGTCGTTTCAACAGGAAGCGATGTCACTTCAGTGAAGCCAGGCGACCATGTGATTCCTCTATATACACCAGAATGCGGAGAATGTGAGTTTTGTTTATCTGGAAAAACAAATTTATGCTCCGCAGTGCGAGAAACGCAGGGACAAGGTCTAATGCCTGATGGAACGACGAGATTTTCTTATAATGGTAAACCGATCTACCACTACATGGGAACGAGTACATTCAGTGAATATACCGTGGTCAACGAGATCAATTTAGTAAAAATCGATGAGAGCGCTCCGTTAGACAAAGTTGCTTTATTCGGCTGCGGCGTTACTACTGGCTTAGGTGCAGTAGAAAATACGGCTAAAGTGGAAGAAGGTACAGTGAATGCCGTTTTCGGACTAGGTGCGATTGGATTAGCGGTTATTCAAGGCTTGAAAAAAGCAGGCGCGAAACGGATCATCGCGATTGACCTTAATGCAGACAAATGGGAACTCGCCAAAAAAATGGGGGCAACTGATTTTGTGAATCCAAGTGACTATGACCGTCCTATCCAGGATGTGTTGATTGACATGACAAACGGCGGCGTAGACTACAGTTTCGAATGTATCGGAAATGTGGAAGTAATGAAATCTGCTCTTGAGGCATGTCATAAAGGCTGGGGGGAGAGCGTTATAATCGGGGTAGCCGGTGCAGGAAAAGAAATCCACACCCGACCATTCCAGCTAGTGACAGGACGCGTATGGCGGGGTTCTGCATTCGGCGGAGTAAAAGGACGCTCCCAGCTTCCTAAAATGGTAGAAGATTTTATGAATGGCAAAATCGATCTGGATTCTTTTATTACCGGACGCTTAGATTTTACCGATATCAATACTGCGTTCGATCTGCTCCATAAAGGCGAATCCATTCGAACGATTTTGAGTTACGGGGGATGATCTCATGAAACTTACCTGCATAGAAACGCATTTATCCTTTGGCGGACATCAGAGAAAATACCGTCACTTTTCTGAGACCCTAAACTGCGAAATGGTTTTCAGTTTATTTCTGCCACAAGAAGATCCTGCAAAAAAAACAGCACTTGTCTGGTGGCTATCTGGCCTAACTTGTACAGACGATAACTTCAGTCAAAAAGGAGCGTTTCAAGAATATGCGAACCGTAATCAAATCGCTATCGCTATTCCTGACACTTCTCCAAGAGGCGAGACCGTTCACGATCACAATAGCTGGGATCTTGGTCAAGGGGCAAGTTTTTACCTAAACGCCACCCAATCTCCTTGGAAAGAAAACTATCAAATGTATGATTATATAACAAAAGAATTAACAGATCTGATCCATCCTCTTATTTCAAACTTTTCTGGAGCAGAAAGCATCATGGGTCATTCTATGGGCGGACATGGGGCACTGGTCATTGGGCTGAAAAATCCGCAGCGTTTCCGTTCCATATCTGCGTTTGCTCCAATTTCAAATCCCATAAATGTGCCTTGGGGAAAAAAAGCCTTTACCGCATATTTGGGAGAAAACGAGGGAATATGGAAAGACTGGGATGCAGCTGAATTGATACAAGCCCTTGATACAGCGCCTCCCATCTATATTACTCAAGGAACTGCAGATGAATTTTACGGCGAACAACTGGATGCCTCCCTTTTCCTTAAAAACGCCGCGGATCATGAGGTAAATTATCAAAAAGTTCTTGGCTATGATCATAGTTACTTTACAATAAGTACCTTTATTGGCGCACATTTGGCGTTTCATCAGGCGTATTTGGGGGAGGAATAATCAAAAAGGAGCGTGCAAAATGAAATATACCGAAGCAGAAGCAGAACTTTTAAAAAGGCACACGAAAAACGGTCGGATTCAAACGCTACCTCGCAAACCAAGCAAGCAAAAAATATTACTACAAATCATTATTCGCGACTTTGAAAACGGTAAAGTCTACAATGAACAAGAAGTAAATAGCGTATTGATGCGCTGGTATGATGATTATGTGATTTTGAGAAGATCTTTAGTCGACGCTAAGCTTTTGATTCGTGAGGATGATGGATCAAGCTATGTTGTTAACCTCGACCTATATAAAGAAGCCTAGAACTTTACGTTCTAGGCTTCTTTTCATTTTTACTGTTTCGCAAACCCGATCATCACACCACCGACAATAACCAACAGTACTCCAATCGATACGGCGACAAGCTCTTTCTTTGTTTTCTTCTCGCCAAGGAATAAAATCCCGCCGATTGTAGAAAGTACGACGCCCATTTGCGATAAAGAGAAACCTGTTGCCACGCCGACTAGCTTGTTGGAGAACAGCAGTGCTAGATTACCGGTAGCCCACATGATACCCGGAAACATATTTAGCCACGTTTGTTTGGTAAAGCGGCGATCCTCACTTTTAATCGAGAATAATAAAGCCGCGATCACCATTCCGACTGCTTGGGGCAAGATCGCATCCCAACCATCGATATTGAACCAGCGTGTTACGACGACATAGCCGACATAGCCAACTGTAGAAACTAATAAAGTTAAAATTCCTGCTTTAAGATTTTGATCGCCATCTTCTTTATGCTGCTGATAGCTCGTTAAGAATATACCAATAATAATGACTGCTAATGCTGAAAAACCAAGTACTAATTTTGTCGTCGTTCCCCATTCATGAAAGGCAAATACGCCAAATAAAGAAGTTCCGACTAGCTGCATTCCTGTGGAAAGCGGCATCGTCTTGGAAACTCCGACTTGTGTAAAAGCTCGGAACTGATTCATTTGTCCTAAACTCCAAAAAGCACCAGAAACAAAGCTGGCAATCAGGATAGTAGTTGTATAATGCGGGTCTGTAAATAAAAACATTCCCACTGCAAAGACAAGGGCGCCCATTGTCGTCCCTAAGATCTGCTGGCGTGGTCCTCCGCCTATTTTAGATACTACTAAGGGCATAAGCCCCCACATTAATGCGGGAATAAGTGCAACAAGAATATTCATTCGTTTGTCTCTCCTCCTAAGTTGTTTTCCATCTACTATACCCCATCTCGATTATTTTCACGCATCATTCGCTTTTTGGTGGTTTTTTTTGTAAAATAGAGAAAATGAGAAGGAGGAGTTATCCATGAAGTCTACTGGTATGGTTCGGAAAATCGATGAACTAGGACGCGTTGTTATTCCTATCGAAATCAGACGTTCGCTCCACTTAGAAGTAAAAGATCCTCTCGAAATCTTTATTGATGACGATAAAATCATTTTAAAAAAATATACCGAAAATTATGTTTGCGACGTGACTGGCGAATTTTCACTTGATAATCAGAAATTTTTAGATGGTAAATTAACACTTAGCAAAGCAGGTGCTGAAATACTAAAAAAAGAGATCCAAAACAAATTCGCTGATCCTTCTCAATAATCTAGTTTCTGGCCTAAGTGAAGCATTCTTCACTTAGGTTTTTTATTTTTCGCAGAATGATAGAGAAATTGCCAAAACAATTGGCAAAAATAGCTTTTTTCATTTTGACAGACTAGCGATACAATACCAATTAAAGGGGGCAGTACTTATGAGGCGTGAAATGATCTTAAATCATTTGTTAAATAAAGAGGTCCATATCAGCCTCGCCGATTTAACGGAGTCTTTCCAAGTCTCAGAACGAACAATCCGTAATGAAGTAAAATATCTAAATGAAGATGGCATAAAAAATGGCTTTCGCATCCAAACACTGCGCGGACAGGGATATCAATTACAGATAGAAAACAAACCATTATTCACAGATTATCTCAAAAAACAAACCGCCAGCTTCGATACGCAAAGCGTTTCGCAGCGCCTGCTCTACTTAGAACTATTATTATTCCAACAGCAGGATTTCATCACGATCGATCAACTTGCCAGCCAGCTTCAAGTAAGTCGCTCGACCATTCAGCAAGATTTGAAGCGGGTCGACACCTTTTTACATACATACGGACTGCTATTAAAGCGCAAGGCACATTATGGCGTCCAGATCGTTGGACCGGAAAAGAAACACCGAGCCGCATTAGCAAAGCTGCTCAACACCTCTTCCGAACAGCTTTCCCAAACGGAGGCTTACCGAAGTTTCCGAAAAACGCTCGACATCCAAGCATTGACGCTATTCATTAAAGAGCGCGTTACCCACTATCAAATCTACATCAGTGATGTCGCTCTCAGAAATATGGTGGATCACGTCTGTATCCTCGCATTCCGCGTTTCGCAAAAAAATTACATTCGGATGACCGGGCCACTCGAAAAAAATCCGATCTATACCGCATTGAGCAAGGATATTGCCGCTTTTATCGAAGCGCAGTATCACTTGGATGTCCCGGAAGCCGAACAGGATTTTTTAGCAGAGCATCTGATTGGCAAAGTTACCGTCGACACAATTTCAAAAGAAGAAAAAATGCGGCTCCAGGCAAAGATCAATGACGCGATGACTGCCATTGACCAGCAGTACGGCACTGCTTTTCAACCGGATGAAGAACTTCAGAATGCGCTTTTGCTCCATATTTATCCGCTAATGCTGCGTCTGCATTATAACTTGCAATTGGATAATCCGATTATCGAAGACCTATACACGCGCTATGCCAATGTCTTTAATATCAGCATTTCATTTGTCCAATATTTGCAAGATAATGAGGATTTCATCATCACAAAAGATGAGATTGGGTATGTTGCCATGTATTTTGCAGCAAGTTTAGAAAAAGAACGCAATCAAAAATTCAGAATGTATAAAAAAATCGGTGTTTTGTGTTCAAGTGGTGCGGGTGCTGCCTATCTCTTGAAAATGAAGCTTGAATCGGCATTTACGAACGCTGAGATCGTGACATTTTCCATGTATGAGTTGGACAAACTGCGTAACTCAGATTGTGATGTCGTGATAACGACTTTCCCCCTTACAATCGACGATCTGGATATTCCGGTGATCGAGACTGCCTTACTTCCTGGTGACCAGGAGCTGGCTCGTTTGAAAGACACATTGGCATTTTCCGCAGAAACTCAAACCTCTCCCGCTACCGATGCCGAACCATTGCTATCTTATTTCGCGGAAGAATGTTTCACGATAACAGAAGCAAATAATTATTTAGATATCTTAAAGACACGTTGCCACTTTCTGATGGAAGCCGGTTATGCCCCGCCGACATTTCTAGATGATGTGTTGGAGCGCGAAAACAAAATGACGACGATCTATCAAAACAGTATTGCTGGCCCGCATCCGATCCAAATGGGTGCACGCAAAGAATGTATCGATGTCATTATTTTGAAGCAGCCAGCTTACTACATGGATAAAAAAGTACGGCTGATCTTCTTACTGAATCTCGATAAAGGACACCTGTTCATTCATAAAGAAGTAAGCCGGCTGATGATTCGAATCATGGAAAATAATACAGTCCGAAAGCAATTATTAGCATGTAAGAACTATGCAGAATTTATCTCGATTTTAAAAAGTATATTATAGGATGTGATTTAGATGGATGGAATCGAACTAGATATTTTTAAATTGATCGCCTCTTCAGGCGATAGCAGAGGTGCCGCCTTTGAAGCATTGCGTTTAGCCAGAAAACAACAATTTTCTGCTGCAAAAGAAAAATTGACCGAAGCAAAAGAAAAAGGAAATGCGGCTCACGAGATCCAAACCAAATTGATCACCGCCGAAACGCAAGGCGAAAAAAACGAAGTGAGTCTTTTGATGGTCCACGCTCAAGACCATCTAATGACTACCCTGCTTGCCAGAGATCTAATCGAAGAAATGATTGGTATGTTGGAAGAATTAAGAACTAAAGGAGACGATGAAAAATGAAAATCTTATTAGTTTGCGCAGGTGGATTCTCGACCACCATGATGATGGAATCGATGAAAAAAGTAATCAATAACTCGGAAAAACTGGATATCGCTGATTTTCCGATGGAAGCGATCGGAGTGGATCGCTTAGAACAAACGATCGATGCTTATGATGTGATCCTTGTGGGACCGCAATTGAGTCATAAATACGATTATATCCGCGAAGAAGCAGAAAAACGCAATAAACCATCTGTCTTGCTTACTTCTGAGATCTATGGCGCAATGGATGGCGGTACAGTTGTCAAACAAGCCATTCTTGCTTATCGTAAACAAAATAACTAAGTCTCATCCCCAATTTAAAAAGAGGAGTGATTAGAATGTCCGAAAAAAATGGTGCTTTTGCAAAGTTTGAAGCGGTGATCCAAAAGACATTAGTCCCGATCGCCAACAAAGTGGATAAACAGCCGCACTTAACAGCGATCAAAAAAGGGATGGTCGTGCTGACCCCGGTATTATTACTCGGTTCAATGGCTGCTATTTTCCCATCGATACCAGAATTTATCAAAACGGCTGGTGTTGAGAACTGGTTTGCGCATTATGGCTATATTTTTGATTTGATCTCCAAATTATCACTTGGCATGATCGGTTTATATGCTGTTTTAGGAATCTCTTTTTTCCTGAGCGAGCATTATAAATTATATACAGTCGGCTCCATGCTGTTATCTGCCATTGCTTTCCTGTTGCTAGCTCTAGATGTAGACAAAAACGGAAATATTATTCCGACCTATCTCGATTCAAAGGGATTATTTACCGGAATATTCGTCGCTCTTATATCTGTCGAGATCTACCGCTTTTTCACGAAACACAAACTCGTCATTAAAATGCCGGAAGGAGTTCCGGATTTTGTTTCCAGCTCGTTTGAATTGATCACTCCTACAGCTACGATCGGCGTACTCTTCGTTATAATCAGAGCGATTGCCGACAACTTATCCGGCGGCGTGCTTGTTCCGCAGATCATTATGGATGCGCTTGCACCAGCAATCGGAGGCATGGACTCCTTTATCGTTATTTATATCGTACTCGTTTTACGTTTAGTATTCTGGTTCTTCGGAATTCATTCCGCTGTATTATCGCCAATCATCGCACCGATCGCGGTACAATATTTATCGGAAAATATCGCAGCCAAATCAGCCGGCGAACCATTGACACACGTGCTTACAAACGGAACACTATCCGCTTACGCCAACTTTACCGGTTCCGGCGTCACGATCGGACTCGTCATCGCCATGTTGATCAGTCGTTCGAAGCGATACAAAAAGGTCGGTGCTGTCGCCCTGTTTCCTTCATTATTCGGTATCAATGAACCCGTTCTCTTCGGAGTACCGATCATCTTAAATCCGATCTTGATGTTGCCGTTTATCTTCGGAGGCGCATTTGTCGGCTTGCTGCCAATGCTACTGATGCATTTCGGCCTGCTCAATTATCCGATATTCGACCCGCCGTTCGTCCCTGTTTTCATGGAAGGTTTCTTAGTTGGATTCGACTGGCGCTCGATCATTGTCCAAGTCGTCCAGATTATTCTCTCCTTCCTACTTTACATGCCGTTCTTTAAAGTATTGGAAAAACAGGAACTCGACCGTGAAAATTCCATTGCTGCTGAACGTGAAAAAGTGATTTCCAAAGAAGATGAGAAACTTCTCGAAGACTTAGATTTTTAAAAAGAAAGAAGTGGTACTGCAATGGAACAACGTCTTGCTGATTTGCGTGCGAAAATACAAGCAGAAAACCTGGATGGTCTGCTGATCTCCAATAAAGAAAATCGCTTTTATCTATCAGGTTTCACCGGTTCTTCCGCTGTATTCCTAATAACACCGACTAAAAAATGGATTATCACAGATTTCCGTTATTTTGAACAATTGAAAACAGAAGCACCTGATTTTGAAGTCATTGATCATCATGGAGAGAGCCTGCTGGCGCTGGCGAGAGCGATCCAAGAACTCGGTCTTCAGCAAGTAGGTTTTGAACAATCCTATTTAAACGCCGGCGATTACCTTGCTTTGCGTAAACTGATCCCGGATACTAGCTTAGTTCCTACGAGCAACTTGATTGAAAGCCTGCGGATGATCAAAGACGAGCAAGAACTTGCGATTATGGAAAAAGCTGCTCAGCTGACCGATCGGACATTTGATTATTTTCTTTCCTTTATTCAGCCCGGCATGACTGAACAGGCAGCCGCTGCGAAAGTAGATCACTACATGCGTGAGATCGGCGGTTCTGCCAGCGCCTTTGAAACGATCGTCGCTTCCGGTTGGCGCTCGGCACTTCCTCATGGACATGCCAGTGATAAAGTCATCCAAGAACATGAACTGATCACACTCGACTTCGGGATCGTTTATCAGCGCTATTATTCAGATATGACCCGCACCATTTCATTAGGAACTGTGGACACCGAACTGCAGCATATTTATCAGCTAGTTAAAGAAGCGCATGACATCGGGATCTCTCAGGCTCACTCTGGGATGACCGGCAAAGAAGTCGATGCCTTATGCCGCGACCATATCACAAAGAATGGTTATGGAAGCTCTTTCGGTCACGGAACAGGTCACGGGATCGGCCTCAGCTGCCATGAATACCCGTCAATCAACCAGCAAGCCGAGATTTGCTTGCAGCCAAATATGTTCTTCACAGTTGAACCTGGTATCTACCTGCCGAACAAGGGCGGCGTCCGCATTGAAGACGATGTCCGTGTGCTTGCCGATGGTACCGTGGGTTCTTTAACAAAATCCAAAACGGAATGGGTGGAACTATAATGGGAAAACAAGAATTATACCAAGCACTTTCCATGGCAGATGGTGTAGCCGGACGCGAAAAAGAAGTTCGCGATGTGCTCAAGCAATATTTACAACCGCACACACTGGAACTTGACGAAGATTTCTTTGGCAATTTTTATGCAAAAAAACAAAACGGGAATGCGCGGAAAGTCATGATCGTCGCTCACACCGATGAAGTCGGCTTTCTCGTGAAACGTATCACCGCAGATGGATTCCTTTACTTCCAGCCACTTGGCGGCTGGTGGAGTCACCATTTATTAGCCGAAAAAGTAACGATCACCTCCCGAAAAAATGGTAAAAAATTCCGTGGGATCATTGGTGCAACACCTCCCAAAAATCATGATTCCAGCCGCACGATTCCTATCGACGACTTATATATCGATATTGGTGCAGCTTCTAAAGAAGAGGTAGCGGCGCTAGGTATTAGTCCTGGTGATATGGTCACGCCTTATACAGTATTCGAGCCCTTAGCGGCAAATCCGGAACTTCTACTTGGAAAAGCTTGGGATGACCGGGCTGGCTGCGCTGTCATGGCTCGCGTGCTGGAACAAGTCGCTTCCAAGACTTGGCAGGAAATCGACATCATCGGTGTCGGTTCCAGCCAAGAAGAAGTAGGAACAAGAGGCTCAAAAATTGCTGCTGAGACGATCAAGCCCGATATCGCGATCATTCTAGATGTCGCCACTGCGAAAGATACACCGCGTGCCGATAACTACCAAAACCGTATTCTCGGCGCTGGTCCAGGCGTTGTCTGGTACGATAAAACCGCAATAGGCGATGTCGCACTAGCCTCGAAATTTATCGACTTAGCCGAAGCACATCAGCTTCCCTATCAACACGATATGCTTGCCGGTGGCGGGACAGACGCCGGATCTGTGCAATTATCAGGAAACGGCGTTCAAACTATCACCCTCAGCCTGGGCGTCCGCTACTGTCATACCAGTTCATCCATCGTCCACAGCCGAGACATCGACTCGCTCGTCGATTGGCTGCTGCTTTTCTTAGAAGATCTAGAGGCAAATGGAGGTCAGCTCATATGACCGATTTCAATGAGATCATCGACCGTACCGGAACATTTTCTACCCAATGGGATTATGTTCAGGACCGCTTCGGCGTGGCCGGCTTGCTTCCTTTTACGATTTCCGACACTGATTTCAAGCTCCCCGCCGAAACGATCACTGTTTTAGAAAAGGCTGTCCATAAAGGTGTGTTCGGCTACACACGCTGGAACCATCACGCTTTCAAAAGCAGTGTCACCCATTGGTTCCAAACTCGCTTCAAGGCAGCCACTCAGGAAGACTGGGTCGTTTACAGCCCAAGTGTGATCTATAGTTTATCCGCTTTACTGCCTATCGTTTCTAGCCCGCAGGATAAGGTTATGACATTTACCCCTTGCTACGATGCTTTTTTCGCAACAATTCGGGATAATGACCGCGAATTGGTAGAATTCCCGCTTACCGATACCAATCATCGGTATACGATCGATTTTGAAAAATTGGAAAAAGCCTTTCAAAGCGAAAAAATCACGATATTCCTATTATGCAGCCCACACAATCCAACTGGCAGAGTATGGACACAAGCGGAGTTGACGAAACTGACTGCGTTATGTGCGGAATACCAAGTTTTCCTGATCAGCGATGAGATCCATATGGACATTGTGCGCGCCGGACAGAAGCATATCCCAATCACTGAGTTCTGCGAGGAAATGCATGCCAACATTGCTCTGCTCTCTTCCTCTTCCAAGACATTCAACACCCCGGCACTGATCTGTTCTTATGCACTCATTCCAGATGAAACTGTCCGAGACGCTTTTCTGCAGACATTGAAGCAGAAAAACGGCCTTTCTTCGATTTCTTATTTAGGAATGCTGGCTCAGATCGACTGCTATCAGAACCAAGCAGCCTGGGTAGATGAGCTATGTAAGCATATTGATCAGGAAATGCTTTATTTAAAGCAGGAAATCAATGCGTTAGATGGCTTTTCTTTCATTATTCCTGAGGCTTCCTATCTGGCTTGGATCCATGCTGATCCGCAGCTTTACCCGATGGCCTCCCTGCAAGAACAGCTGATCAACATTGGAAAAGTAGCCATTATGCGCGGCGATACTTACGGTGCAGACGGAGCTGCTTATTTACGGATGAATATCGGTACGAATCATGCGAAAATCGCAGATGGCATCGCGCGGATAAGACAAGCTATCGGCTCTAACTAAGTTGATAAAAGCATTTTCCCTATGCTATACTTATGAAGCAATTTACAAAAACAACGAAGGAGATTGACACATGAAGAAAAAAGCATACCGCAATTCACCCGCTTTTGTGATGTTAGCGTGGGGTTCATTTTTGATCTTTTTAGCCTTAGTTATCATTGGCTTGATTACCTTAAAAGAACCATTAATGGTAAAAGGTTACTATTTTATGGGGGCGATTGGTCTGATATCCACCGCTTTTACATTGGCAAAAGTAATTCGGGATAATCAAGAAGATGAAGAACGCTACAACCAAATGTTCCGGGCAATCGATATTGAAACAGCACGCAAATCAGAAGAAGCTTGAACTTTTTACTTTTCCATTACATAGATAATACTATCTAAAAATCTTCAGCGAGACGACAAATGTCTGCCTCTCTAATTACAGCCATGGTAATTCATCCACTGGTGGCTGTGATCAGATGGAAGGACATTTCAAGCTCGCTTTTTTATTTGTGTTTCATTTTGCAGCGTTCGGGGTATTAGCATACAGCGACTATATTTTGTTATTTCGAAATGTAAGCGCAAACATTCAAGGAAGAGGAGGATTTTTTGTATGTTGAAAAAAACAAAGAAATGGTTAGCAGGCAGTATCTTAACGGGAGCAGCGGTACTTTTCAGTTTTTCATTTAGTGGACAAGCACTTGCTGCAACAGATGCCGCTTCGCAAATGCCGGATATGACTGGTAAAAAGGTTTTAGTCGGCTATTGGCATAGCTGGAAATCAAGTGGTAACGACGGTTACAAGCAAGGTACATCTGCAGATATCGCTTTAAAAGATGTCAACAAAGCCTATAATGTCGTGCCGGTCGCTTTCATGAAAGGTGATGGTGTCAATCGCATCCCGACATTCAAACCAGTCGGAATCAGCGACAGTGCTTTTCGCGCGCAAGTAGCAGAATTGAACAGCCAAGGACGCAGCGTTATCCTAGCACTTGGTGGAGCTGATGGGCACGTTCAATTACAAACAGGCGATGAGCAGGCTTTCGCCAATGAGATCATCCGCCAAGTAGATACTTACGGATTTGATGGACTGGATATCGACTTAGAACAAAGTGCGATCACTGCCGGCAATAACCAAACGGTCATTCCCGCTGCACTTAAAATCGTTAAAAATCACTATCGTGCGGAAAACAAAAACTTTCTCATCACGATGGCACCTGAATTTCCTTACTTGAAACCAGGCGCTGCATATGCCACCTATATCTCTTCCTTGAACGGCTACTACGACTACATCGCACCTCAGCTTTATAATCAAGGTGGCGATGGGATCTGGGTAGATGAAACCAACCAATGGATCGCGCAAAACAACGATGCACTGAAAAAAGATTTTCTTTACTATATGGCTGACTCCTTTATCCATGGAACACGCGGTTTCTTGCAGATTCCAGCGGATAAATTAGTGCTTGGTCTGCCAAGTAACAATGACGCAGCGGCAACTGGATACGTTGCGAACCCGCAAAATGCGTTCGATGCCTTCAATCAGCTGAAAGCTAAAGGCACACCGATCCGCGGCTTTATGACTTGGTCCGCGAATTGGGATGCTGGTAAAAACAAGAATGGTGTTTCTTACAATAATGCCTTTGCGAATACGTATGGCCCATTCTTAGGAACAAAATAAATCAAAATTAATCAGCGGTGCAGCCGGTGCTGAAGTTTAAGCACTGATTGCACCGCTATTTTTATAATCTGCTAATCGTTAATGATTCGGCCGCCATCCATGACTAAAGTCGCTCCTGTAACAAAAGAAGATTCGTCTGAAAGCAACCAGGCGATCCCATTAGCTACTTCTTCTGCTTCTCCCATGCGCTTCAAAGGAATAGAATCGATCAGCGATCCTCGATGTTCTGCCGGGATCTGATCGGTGATCTCAGAATGAGTTGGTCCTGGCGCCACTGCATTGACACGGATATTTTGTCCGGCACCTTCTAAAGCCGCTGATTGTGTCAATGCCTGAACTGCAAATTTACTAGCACTGTAGGTCGCTGATCCGTTATTTGCTTTCAATCCATTGATAGAAGAGGTGTTGACGATCGAACCGGCACCATGTTTTTGCATCGCCAGCATTTCGTGTTTCATGCTAAGTAGCACGCCAGTGACATTGATATGGAACAATGCCTCAAAATCTACTTTCTCGATTTGTGTAATTGGCACCAACGGCTGAGCAGTTCCAGCATTATTGACGGCCATATCCAATTTTCCGTAAGTCGTTACGATTTCTTCAACAACTTGCGCAATGTTTGCTTCATTTGTTACATCCAACGGTTTGAATACAGCTTTCCCACCATCAGCAATGATTTCTGCTGCTAGCTTCTGTCCTAATTCTTCTCTTCGCGCCCCAATAATGACTTGCGCTCCTTTTTTTGCCAATAATACTGCTGTTGCTCTTCCGATTCCGCTTGTTGCGCCAGTTACCAATACTACTTTGTCCTTCATTTTGTTCCCTCCAATTTATAAATTGAACGTTCGTTCTAATTTGAATGTATTTCTCCATAGAGAATCAAATAGCATAAAGCTTCTCTTATTTAAGCAGAAGCTTTATGCACAGAGTTCCAACAATAATCGATCATCTTGTTAACTTCTTTCTCCGTTATCTGCATATTGTCTTGAAAATAAGCTTTTAGTAGATAAACAACAGACCCATAGTGCATCTGTACCATAAGCTGCGGATTCCAATCGATAAATAAGTCTGCTTTGACTGCCGACTCGTAAAGTGTAGCAAGTGTTCGGCACCAATTGATTTCTTCAGCCTTTACTTTAGTCGTCTTTTCGATATAAGGAGAGAACGAATACTGCTCCATAAAACGAAATGCGTCTGGCTGCTGAATCGCAAATTCGATCAAATTGCGCCAAGCATTCCCAAAGCGGATCTGCAAGGTCTCATCTACATCAAAGTTTTTTAAGACCGCTTTTGTGGAAGCTTTGATGAGTGCAATGTAAAGTTCATTGATGATCGCTTCCTTGCTGTCAAAATAATGGTAGATCGCACCAGTGGAAACACCTGATTCTTTTGAGATCAGCGACATAGAAGTCGCTTGAAGTTCTTTTTCATTGATCAGTCGCAATGTCGTTTCAAACACTGCTTTTTGTGCCTTATTATATTCTTCAAACATAATGATCCTCCTAGGCATCAGATTAAACCGAACGTTCATTCTAATATTAAGCCTTCTCTTTTGAACTGTCAAATCTAGTGCTTTAGCTTTCTAATCCATGATACGCAGCATATACTTCCCGCTTCGGCAATTTACGCTCTTTCATGACTTGTTTGATCGCTTCTTTAGAGCTGATAGCTTGTTCTGCCATCACTTGCTCGACATGCGCTTTTATACTAAGATCGCTCCACCACGCAGTCTCCTCAAGCACTTCCTCTTGATTACTACCTTCTACGATCAAACAAAACTCCCCACGGATTTCTGTTTCACTACTCCAAGTCAGGACTTCCGCAATCGTTCCACGCACGAATTCTTCATAACGTTTCGTCAGTTCCCGGCTGATCACAATCTGGCGATCATCGCCAAGCGTTTTTTGCATGGCTTTGAGTGTATCTTTCAGCCGATGTGGAGATTCGTAAATAATCCAAGTTGCAGTTCGTTTTCCCAACTGTTCTAGTACCGCCAGCTTTTCTTTCGATCCGCGCGGTAAAAAGCCGTGAAAGTAAAATGGTTGCGGCACTAGCCCTGACGCAATCAATGAAGTCAATGCTGCATTTGCTCCCGGAAGCGGAACAACAGCGATTTCTTCGGCAACCAGCTGTTGGACTAGCTCATATCCTGGATCGGAAATACATGGCATCCCTGCATCACTGACAAGCGCGACATCTTTGCCCGCCAAAAGATATTCACGAATCTCTGCTTCGCGGTTTTTATTGCTGAATTGATGGTAGCTGATCATATGTGTCTGGATTTCAAAATGATTAAGCAGTTTGATCGTATTCCGTGTATCCTCGGCCGCGATCACCGCCACTTCTTTTAACACTCGAATTGCTCGAAATGTCATATCTTCTAAATTTCCGATTGGCGTTGGTACAAGATATAACTTACCGTAAGACTGATCCGCTCCAAAACTTTGCTGGATTTTCATTGTAAATTCTCCTTCTCCTTGGCTGCTGATAAATAAGCGTCTTTTTGCTTGCGTGTTTGTTTTTTAAAAGCCGCTTCGGCCTGCATTGCTTCACTTCGGCTGGCAAATCGTTCATAATGGATGACCTTTACCGGTCGTCTTGTTTTCGTATATTTACAACGGATCCCAGCATTGTGCTCGGCTTCTCTCCGCCCCACATCTGTGGTATAGCCACCGTAATACGTATTGTCACTGCAATGCAGGACGTAAAAATAATGATCAGCTGCGGCTGCCATAAAGCATCTCCCTCACTTCATCTGTGTACGCGTGTTCTGCATCGTGGACAATAATCGGTGGCAGATACTTCACACCCGGTTTGCCGTCTTTTATCCCTTCGATCAGTACCGTATTGGCATCTTTATGAATTTGCGGATGTACCATTTGAACGCGTTTTGGTTCTAAGCGATATTTTCTCATGATGTCGATCATATCGATCAGACGTTCCGGACGATGAACAAGAAATACCTTTCCGCCTTGTTTCACTAATTCGGAAGACGTTTTGATCACATCATCTAGTGTGCACATGATCTCATGTCTGGCAATCGCCAAATGCGGATTGCCGTTTTTCAGACTTGTAGGCGGAGTGGCGAAATAAGGTGGATTACAGGTCACGACATCCGCCCGCTCTTTCGGAAGAACGGAAGTGATCGTCCGCAGGTCATGTTCATAGATCTCGATCTGCTCCGTCAGCTTATTATAGCGGATACTCCGCTTCGCCATATCCGCAAGCCGCTGCTGCAGCTCAACACCAATGATCGATGCGTTTGTCCGTGTACTGAGTAGCAAAGGAATAATACCATTTCCGCTGCACAAATCAATGATCTTCCCTTTTTTCTTAGGGATACGGCTAAAATTTGCCAACAAAACGGCATCTAAGGAAAAAGAAAACACGCTGGGACTTTGGATGATCCGCAGATCCTCCGCTAATAAAAAATCAAGTCGTTCATCTTCTAAAAGCACTTCTTCCATTCCGCACTCCTCCATTTATTTAAAAATCCCTCTCTTTAGCAATGAAAGAGAGGGATGCATTTATTTTTTGTTCAGCAAGGATAAGCAAAATAAACAATCTTCATCGTTCCCTCTGGGGCTTCCAAAATGGACATTGCACACATGGAAACCTTCCTTATAAAGTTGGACTAGATTGTCATAGCCTTCACCAAGTTCGATGATCTGTGCCATTTCTTCTTTGCGTTTCGGCTCCAGAACGCTGTCGGAATCTGCGCTTTCTTTATGCTCGCCATCTAAATCAAAATGGCGGCGCAGATGTTCGTTTTCGATCGTCAAGCGATTATTTTCTTCCAGCATTTCACCTAGCGTCTGTTTCAAATCCCCAAGTTGTTGGTAAAGTTCTCCAATTTGTTCTTCCATATTGCTGACTGAATCAAAAATGGCTTTTTTATCCAATCTCTTCACCTCAAGACTTTACAGGTTGTTTTCGAAAATCATTGTATGGCAATAATTCTTCTAGCTCATATTCCACAACTGCTTCTTCTTCCGGAATACGGACTTGCAATACGCGATTCAGCAAATTGATTCCGTATACTTGTGCTTTGATGCCTTCTGGTGTCTTGATCTTGGTTCCTACATCTGGCATTTCACGTTTTGCCTGTTCATATTCATCGTTTTCATATTTCAAACAGCACATCAATCTACCGCATAAACCTGAGATCTTGGTAGGGTTCAAGGATAGATTCTGATCTTTTGCCATTTTGATGGAAACAGGCTCAAAATCTCCTAAGAAAGTGGAACAACAAAGCATTCTGCCACAGGGACCGATGCCGCCGAGCAGTTTTGCTTCATCGCGGACACCGATCTGTCTCAACTCGATGCGCGTGCGGAAGACCGACGCCAAGTCTTTGACTAATTCTCGGAAATCCACTCGTCCTTCTGCCGTAAAATAAAAAATGATCTTATTACGGTCGAATGTGAAGTCCACATCCACTAAACGCATATCCACTTTGCGTTCATGGATTTTTTTATCACACAGCGCGAATGCTTTCTTTCGCGACTCCATATTCTCTTCCATTACACGATAGTCCGCTTTATTAGCAATGCGGATCACGTTTTTCAGAGGAAGAACGACATCCTCTTCTTCTACATCACGCGGAGGGATCACTGCCTTACCGAATTCGATGCCTTGTGCATTTTCCACAATAACGCCATCATTTTGTTCGATTTCCAACTCTCCGGGTGAAAAATAATATATTTTACCGACGTTTTTGAAACGTACGCCCACAACTTTGACCAAATCGCTTACCTCCCTTGTAATTCCAAGACAAGTTGCTCCATTAATAATTGTACATTCATATTGGAATCTAATTTTGACTTTTGTGTTAAAATCAATTGAATATCCGTTGATGTTTCTGACAGCGAATGCTGCAGTGCATCTTTTTTCAACATGTCGATTTGTGCGATGCAGACTGGTTCATAGTCTTCCTGCAACGCCAAATGCAATCTATCGCGATACAAAAGAATGAGCAGCTCTAATCCTAGAGCTGTTTTTTCTTTGTCTTTAAACGTCGTCATCCAAGTCTCTTGGATGAGAATGAGTGGGGAAACACCTTGATGATGTATTCCTTCGTATAATTTTACCACCACATTCCGTGCTTCTGCAAACCAATCCTCTGCTTCCCATTCTTGCGCTTGCTCGGTACTGCCAGTGAGACTCGCGTAGATACGCGCTTTCTGCTGTGGAATGCCACTCGCAGTCATCTGAGCGACCAGATCTTGATGTTTAAGTGCTTTAAAGCTTACCGGCTGGAGCCGCGATGCGATCGTCGGCAGAATCTGCTGCGGTCTGTCTGTTAAAAACAACAGTAGCATGCCACCATCCGGTTCTTCTATAAATTTTAATAAACTATTGGCAGATTGAACTGTCATTTTATCAGCCTGCTCAATGATTACTATTTTTTGATTGGATTCCATACCTCTGCGACTGAGTTCCTGTTTCAGCTGCCGAACTTGTTCGATCTTGATGCTTGCGCCGTCTGGAACGATCGTATGGATGTCAGGATGATTGCCGCTTTTGATGCGGATGCAGTTTTCACATTCCCCGCAGGCAAGTTCCTCCGGTTTCGGCTGCAGACAAAAAATAGCCTGTGAAAGCCATAATGCGATCTCTTTTTTGCCGGTTCCAGATGGTCCTTCGAGTAAGTAGCCATGCGAAAGTCTGTTTTCTTGAATGCTTTGAGAAAACAACTTCATTGCGATCGGCTGTTTATCCATCCATTCTGTTTGTCTTCCCACAAGAAACTTCCTCTCTACAATTCATTCCTTATTATTATAACATGACACCGTTTAAATAGCTTTGGAATTTAATGAATTTCCATTTTTATTCTGATTTCGAAATTTTAAATAGACAGTAAACTTTTTTAAGCATAAAATAAGAGAGGGATGAATTGTATATGCTAGAAATGGGGGAAAGAATTTCATGGAACAATCGCAAAAAAATATGATCACATTTTTAGACGCAAGCACTGCGGAAATTATCGAAGACTGGTTGACTGGCATTTATGCAGAGAACAACTACACCAGTTTTGTATACTCCCCGCAATTTAAAGACGAGCTCAAAGCGGACAGCGAGCAGACCGCCAGCCTTATTTTAGATTATTTCGCGGATAAAGACACTTTTTATCACTCCTTAGATAACTGGCTGGCGCACATGTACAAGCGCCGGATGGAAAACGAAGTCCCGCTTCCGGAAGTTATCATGACCTTAGATAAATTGAGACGGCAATTCATCAAAAAAATAACCGATTACTGTGTAGCTGATACCGAAGTTTCCAAACAGGCTTTTGCACATTACATGGAGAGCGTAAACAAAGCTTTCGACCGTATCAACGAAGCATTCAGCAATCTTTACTACCAAGCGATCAAGCAAGATATGGAAACACAATCAAAATTACTGGAAGAGATCAGCACGCCTGTGATCGCACTGACGGATAGTTTGGCGATCCTGCCGCTGATGGGCGAGATCGATCCAGATCGGGCGCGGACGATCATCGAAATAGCCGCAAGCAAATGCGTGTCGATCCAAGCAGAAGAACTTTGCATTGATTTTTCAGGGGTCTCTGCTTTCGATGACGGACTAGGTGAAATGCTTGCCAACCTCGTCAACGTCTTGAATCTGCTCGGTGTATCGATCATCGTGTCGGGGATCCAATCGAGAATGGCAAAACAGATCGCACGAATGGATCTGCCTTTATCACTGAATGTTTATCCTTCACTAAAAGAAGTATTGCGAGAAAAGAATCATCATTGATCAAAATATAGAAATGCCTAAAAACACTTTCAAAACCTTTAGCTGGTTACGAAAGTGTTTTTTATCTTATTAGTTCTCTGCTATAATAAAGGGGATCTTCAAACGTATCCGCTTTTCCAGCAGAAAGGAAGCGTTATAAATGAAACGAAACAAAGATGTAGTTGCTTACAATTTGATTTTCCCTATCTGGGCGATCGTTGTTTTTCCACCCATACTTATCTTTACGCTGCCCGCCAACTTTATCTTCGACAGTATCGTTTGTTTGTTAGGATTATGGATTTTTTCGGATCAAGTTTGGAAGAAATACAAAAAATATATCTTAAAAGTGTTTTTGTTAGGTTATCTAGCAGATATTATTGGTGCGATACCGCTTGTTATCCTTTATCTGAATGATGACGGTTCAGAAAAAACTTTTATTGATGCGATTGCGTATAATGTGTTTTGGCGAGTAGATACTGCAATCTTTATGACAGTCATTGTCGCGTTTGTTGGCTGGCTGATCTATTACTTTAATCGTAAATTTGTGTTTAAAAACGAAGCGCCTAAAACCGCGCGACGTCTATCTATTCTTCTAGCTGTACTTACCGCACCCTATTTCTTTTATTTCCCAGTAGAGTGGTTTTGGTATTGATACGAATAATTTGGTCAAAAAAACAGAGCATTATTGCAGCTCTGTTTTTTTATATAAGCAACCGCCTAAAAAATCACATGTTCCTGAATAACTTCCAGCTTTTTAATAATAATACACCGGTTCCGCGTTGTGATAACACCCGCTGATTTCAACTGCTGAAAGATCCGATTTACACTGCTGGCGGAGTTGATCCCGCAAAAATGACCGATCTCCTCATTGCTTACCATGAAATCAATCAAGTATTCTCCTTCTGCTATCTCCACTCCGAATAAATTATATAGTTCATACAATTGTGTACATACTGCCCCCAATTTCCCATTCATCAGCATTTGCTGCATTTTTTTGATAGAGCGCAGCAGCCGTGTGCGGTAATAATCTTTGACATAGATCTGCAATTCCACATCCTGATTAACATCTTTCCAAAACTGGACTCGATCGACTTGATACAATTCCGCGCTATCCGATTCCACACGAATATTGAAAGGCGCATTAGTGAATTGGGAATACTCATCTCGTAGGAGCGATACGATATCCAGCTTATTGATATATTCCAAATTGAACTCCCGGCCATCTCGTGAAATAATACTCGTTTTGATAATCCCTTTTTTTAATATATATACATACGAATCTTCTAATCCTTCATACGTTAAATATTTACGTTTCCCTCTTGTAGTTACAAGGAAATCATTTGAACTTACATATTTACTAAGAATCTCATGATCCATCCCTTAACCTCCTTTTTTTATTCAACGCCTGCCTTTACGCATTTCCTTTTATTATTTATACCCTATCATACAAAAATACATACGATTCTTTTTTAACATTTGTTATACATTTTCGTGTTTATCGTAGTTGAATATCAAACTGGAATGTCAGAAAAACAAATCCACCCTATAATAATGCTTGTCAGCGGAGGCAAATCATCTCCCTGCGAACAAATTTTCCATACAATTCTGTAGCAATTATAAATTATATAAGGGAAGGAAATTCAACTATATGAAAGAAAAATTATTCAACAAAGGATTTATTTTAATCACATTAATTAATTTTATTGTTTATCTTGTGTATTACTTGATGATGGTCATCATCGCTGTGATCGCTCAGGAAAAACTAAACGCCTCCTTAGGGCAAGCGGGCTTTGCTTCCGGCATTTATATTATTGGTACATTACTGGCTCGGCTTTATATGGGGAAAAAACTAGAAGTATTCGGACGAAAACAAGTCTTGCGATATGGCATCTTATTTTACCTTGTAACCACGATCGCTTATGTTTATATGCCTTCGATTTTCGTCATGTTTCTGATACGCTTTTTAAACGGTTTTGCTTATGGTACGACTTCCACCGCGACCAATGCGATTGTAACAGCCTATATTCCTAAATCCAGAAACGGTGAGGGAATCAATTATTATGGGTTGAGCACCAGTTTAGCAGCAGCGATCGGTCCATTCATCGGCATGATCCTGCTCAGCAAAACAAGTTTTTACACGATTATTGTCTTTTCCACCATTATTATTTTCTTGACCGCAGTCCTCTGCTTCTATCTTCCAGTAAAAAATATCGTTTTAACAGCAGAACACCGCAAAGCATTGCAAAAATGGAGCATTTCCAGTTTTATCGAATACAAAGTGCTGCCAATCGCTTTTGTTGCCTTTTTAATGGGGATCTCGTATTCTACGGTACTCACATTCTTGGCTTCTTACGCCAGAGTGATCAACCTTGTTGGCGCAAGTTCCTTCTTCTTCGTCGTTTACGCTTTAGTCATCACCGCGACCCGGCCACTATCAGGTAAAATTTTTGACCTTAAAGGGGAACGGTATGTCATGTATCCCAGCTATATTTTTCTAGCTATCGGATTATTCGTACTAAGTATCGCTTCCAACAGCTTTGTATTACTGCTTTCCGGCGGTTTGATCGGGTTAGGTTATGGAACATTTATGTCGAATGGACAAGCAGTCTCTTTGAAAGTCTGCGAGCCACACCGGATCGGTATTGGCCTCTCCACCTACTTTATCGGACTTGACCTAGGCTTAGGAGTTGGCCCTTACATCATGGGAGAGATCCATAGCATTATGTCATTCCAAGGTCTATATATTATTGCAGCAATCATTTCCGCAGCTTGTATCTTTATCTATATGGTTTTATATAAAAAATATTTTGCAATTAATCAAAATCAACTTTAAAAGGAGTGTATGTTATGAATCCCAACATGCTACTGATCACATCCGCCGGCTATATCGTCGGTATTGCATCCACAGATGACGAAGAAAGAAAACTAGTTACGCTAAAGGACGTTTACATCAACAACGCCGCACAACAGCTCATCGATCATTTTGAAAGTTTGAAAGTCGCAAGAGAGCAGATCATCGGATATAAATCTTTGTCTGCGGCAGATACACAAAAACTGCTTGCAAGGTGGCAAGCGCATTATTTTACGACTTCTTGATGGAGCGAAAGACTTTAGAGGGTAAAAAACACCTGAAATCAACATTTTTTCAAATGGATTTCAGGCGTTTTCTTTTTCTAATTTCTTTAAAGCTAACTACTTGATTTTCAAAAATCCTCTTTCAATGAATGCAGCTTAGATTATTCTGTTTTGTTATACTTTTTTCTATAATAGGTAAGTCCTCCAATAATCAAAATCAAAACTACTCCTGCTAACATCAGCGACAGACTTACGATGTCTCCCGTATTGGGAAGTATGCCGCCGTGTGAGGCTGGTTTAGAATTACCTATATCGTTGGGGTCGTGATTTTGCGAGCCGTTTCCTGATGAATTAGGGTCAGCAGGATCAGAGGCGGTCGTTTCCTTTTTGTTGACTAATTTACCGGCATCTACAGCTGACGGTTTACCTGATGCTATCGGATCGATTACAAAAGCAATCTGCCGACTCGTCATTTCATAGCCTTTTGGTGCTTTTGTCTCAACAAATCGATATTTGCCTGGTGCCAAGCCAGTTGCAATTACTGCTCCTGTATGGTCAGAGCGAATTTTTTTCTTTATTGTTTTTCCACTGTCATTGACGACTTTAAATTCCGCTCCTGCCAGCGATTTGTTTTTGGAATCTACTTTCTTCAACGCAGCGGAACCTTGATAATTGATAAACCGCCCGGTATCAACTATTTGTGGGCTGCCTTCCGCAGCTGCTTCAATTTTGAAGTCAATTGGTTTTGTATTCCGGATATAGCCAATTGGCGCCATAGTTTCCTTGAATTGATAAGCTCCTGGCTTTAGTCCCGAAACTATGATCTCACCACGACGCCCTGTCATTAATCCAGATTGTATCGTATTCCCTTTACTGTCTATCACTTCAAACTCAGCTCCGGCAAGGAATTGTCCCTGTTCATCCATTTTCACAAGTTTCGCAGACCCCTGATAGTTGATAAAATCTGCTAATTTAACTGGCTCAGGTTTGCCTTGCTGTTCTTTGATGTCAAATGGATGTGCAGTTTGATCTCTAACATAGCCTTCTGGAGCTGTTTTTTCAATTAAAACATAATGCCCGACTTCAAAGCCTTTTGCTTTAATGGCTCCTTCTTTGCCACTAACGATACTAGTTGTTTCCTTACCATCTGAATTGGTTACAGCAAGCGGTTTTCCGATCGGTTTATTATTATCATCAGCTCGGTAAGCTTCGTAAACGGCACCTTCAAGACCTTTCCCTGAGTTATCGACCTTTTTACCTACTATTTCAATTTGATAGTTAGAAAAGTCTAGATTATCAACTACCGGATTCTCATCATCATTTTCATTAACAACAAAGTAGATAGGTTGGCTGTTGATAATATAGCCTTCCGCTGCTTTCGTTTCATTAAGGCGGTAACTTCCTGCCCCAAGATCACTTAAATCCAGTTTGCCACTCTCTGGAACAACAATATGCTTCTCTAGCTGCTCTTCTCCAGCTACTATCTTGGTTAGATCAAATTCTGCACCTGCAATAGATCCTCCATCCCCAACTTTGGTAACTTCTGCTCGTCCTTTAAAGTTTTGGAAGTCACCAATATTGATCGTTTCGGGCTCTCCATTTGCCCTATCACTGATGACTACTTTATGCAGTTCCGGATTGATGACATACTCCGACCCGTCTGCTAATTTGGGGGCTTTTGTTTCTTTGAAGAAATAAACTCCTGGTGCTAGATCATCAAATTCGACAATGCCGTCTGCTGTACTTGTTTTGGTGATATTCATTTTTTCTTTTTCAGCATTATACAAGGTGAATTCTGCCCCATTTAAGTCATTACCAGAAGTATCCACTTTTTCTAATTTGAAACTAGCCTTGTAATTAACATATTTACCTACAGAAACAGGGGTAGCTTCTCCATTTTGTTCATCAGGGATTGTAAACGATGCACGCTCTGTATTAAGCAAGTATCCTTCTGGAGCTTTTGTCTCTACAAACTTGTAACTGCCAGGCATCAAGTTTTGCACCTTGACTTTTCCATCTTCATCAGATCTCAGATTGGTTTGTACATCTCTGTCTTGCGCATCCACTACCTTAAAGACTGCTCCAACAAGTGGATCATCGGCTTTATTTACTTTTGTCAATATTGCCGAGCCTTGATAGTTGATAAAATTATCACTAGCATCTACCACTGCCGGCTTCCCTGATGCACTATCAGCTATTTCAAAAGGTACTGAGGTTGTGTTCAAAATATAGCCTTCTGGAGCTTCTGTCTCTACAAATCTGTATTTCCCTGGTGCTAAATCATTGGCCGTTACTATTCCATCACTATTAGATCTCAGATTAGTTTTTACAGTTTCTCCTTCTTCATTCACTACTTTAAAGACCGCTCCCGCCAGTGTGTCACCGGCTGCATCTTTTTTAGTTAAGGTGGCCGTTCCTTGATAATCTACTTTAGAAAGTCGAATCGTTTTGTTTTCTGATACAGTTCCATTTTTGCTTACAATGAAATACTGCGGGGTGGTACTTAGGAGATATCCAGCTGGCGCTTTTACTTCCGTTAAGCGGTATAATCCAGCTTTCAGTCCTTCCACTTTTAGTAGTCCATTCGAGTCAGTCACATCGGTAATCAGTGGAATATCTTCCCATCCATTTGACGCTAATGTATTTAGGCGTTCTACTTTAAACTGAGCTCCTGAAAGCTTTTTATCATTATCATTAGATTTAGTTACCAGTAATTCATTCATTTCATTCGGGACAACATAGTTAGAATCCTCTAAAGATGTCTTATCGTTGATTGTGATTTTGCGTCCATTTGCCAGATCATCAGCAATCACATACCCATCTGGTGCATTCGATTCAATGAGTAGGTAATCACCTTGAGGAAGACCACCGAACTTGATTTGACCGTTTTCATCAACCTCCCCTTCCCGTAACACTTGTGTTTTAGCAGTATCCCAAATTTGGAAAGTCGCTCCAGTTAGCGGTTGAGTCGTATTGTTTTTCGTTTTTTTGATCGTGATCGAACCTTTTTTACCATTGGCATTCCCGCCACTATGATCTACTTCAACGGTGACTTCTTCCGTATCGGCTCCATGGATCGTTTTCGAACCGTCACCTGTAATATCAGCATCATTACTTAATGTATCTTCTCTTCCAGCTGTATCAGAAGCGATAAAACTTTGGTAGCTCATATAATAAGCGGTTTTAATTTGACCTATCATTTTAACCACAAGTTCTTGTTTACCAGTTTCATTATCAGTTGTTAATTCCACCGTATAATCCTTATTTAATGTCAGCGGCTTGGTCGTGTCCGGTGTTACGGTTCCATCTTCAGCTATATTCGTTTCATATAACTTGATGGAATCTTTATCAATAACTTGGTTTTCAGATGGCGTATCAGTAACCACTACATTATCTAATGTCGACTGCGAAGGATTGATCGTCAAATGCCAATTAACGTAATTCGGATCATCTTCCGACTGTTCACCATCTTTCTGTATAAAACTACCGCCATTTTTGACAGAGACTTCACCTTTAACATCACGATCATCCCCTTGGTTGCTATAATCGGCAGTATTATCATAAGCACTTGGCTTTTCAATGACTTGATCTGCTAAAGAAGTCTTGAACTCAACAATATAAGTCTGATCTACTCCATCTGGAAAGTTGATGTTAAACGTTTGGTCATTTGCAGAAGAAGGAGTAGTAATATCTTTCATTTGATCATTGACCTGGGAATCTCCGTCTTTAATGACGGACCCATTTGATTGTGTCTTACCTTTATAAACAGAGAGCGATCCATCTACATAGGATTGATTATCAATGATTTTATCTTTCAAGAATGCATCTTGCAGTTCATTTCCACTTAGGTTTACTGCAATCGTCCATGTGATCTCTTTTGTCTGCGCATTGTATTCTCCGCTTTTACTGGCATTGAGCGAGTAGGAGTAATCTGGTTTGAAGTCTGCTTCATCAGATGAATGATGTTTGTTATTAGAGCTATCTGTCCAATCAATACTTGCTCCATTCGTAAATTTATCTAAATCCGGATTGTCTGGATCAAGCAGCGAAATATCGAAATGTGTTTGATAGCTGATCGCAAATTCATGATCTGTGTTAAGATAATCACCCTTATATACAACTTGAAACCCTGTCTCATTCCCTTCGTTATCTTTTACGATCTCGATATCATAATCGACACCCTCTTGCAAGGACGTATTATCTGTAACATCTTTAATTGTAAAATCATAATGTCCGTCTACTGTATTCATGTTCAATCCTGGCGAAGGATGGTACGAATCATTAATAACCAGATCGTTCATCTCATAGCGGTTTTTATTTACTGATAATGTCCATTTACTCAATTCGTTGGCATAATCGACATCCCCAAGTTTTTTGATAATATTTTGCTGATTGGCAGTACCACCATCATTTGAAGTTTCTCCTGTATCTGTATCCACTTTATTATTTACTGCTACAGGGTCGGTAACAATGCCATTTACCTTTGTTTGATAATTTACTTTTAAAGCCGTTTTAATATCATGAAGGAAATGAATTTTGAATTTCCCATCAGCGGTCGGTGTAAGCTCATAGTCTTCCCCTCCAACAAGTGCATCTCCTTCAATTTCTTTACCTTTTTCATCAAACGTAATCGTATTGATTTTTATAGAACTATCAACAAGATCCATATTGTCACTCATGGTATCTGTAATAGTAGCTTGATTCTCAGGTATATTCTTTTCCCCATAGTTATACTTGACAGTCCAAGAAAAAGTCTGATTATCCGGATCATATCCTGTCTGTTTCTTTTCAAGCATTTTACCATATTGGTTTGTTACTGTAGCTTTCGCATCGATTCCGTCTGGCTGCTCATCATCTGATAAAGTAGCTGTGTTGACAAACGTAACATTGCCACCATTTTCAGGAATTGCCGCATCATCTATTTTCGTTTCATATACAGCCCGATATGCCTCACTTGTTTCGCCGTTGATCGCAATGTTCCCGTTGGCATCAACTGTATATTCGTTCGGATCAAGCTCTTCTCCAACTTCTTTGACGGTTCCATCTAAATTCATGACTAATTTATACACTTTCACACTTTCATAATTTACATTATCCGGCCAATTTTCTGTGATCTTAGGGTTCGTCATCTTGTTCATTGCCTGATTAAAATCGACTGTCCACTTGATCGCCGTTGGATTGGGCGTACGATCAAATTCTCCTTTTTTATCAATTTGCTTGTCCGTTGTTGGTTTAATAATGACATCGACCGGAGGAAGGTTATCTCCTTCTGGGTAATGGATCGTCTGATCGCCTGGTCCAGGTATTGTCGTTTTATCAAACTCCGTATCAAAGTTAAAGCTCCCAATAATATCGGACTCATTCGTCACATTCTCATTAAAAACAAACTGCACATTTCCATCAGCATCTACTGTGTAGTGCGCATAGATCTCGCCATCTTCATTCTTCAGATCTCCTTGGACAGGTTTGAGCGGTTTTAATTCGTCTGGAAGTTTAAAATTGAAATAGTCCCCAGATTTAATTTGCGCTCGAATATCTTCCGGAATCTTCCAATTGTAGTATGCTCGCACCGTGGCATCCGCAGGGATTGGTTCCCTCAAAACATTTCCATCCTTATCTAAATAGACTAGATTCGCATCAGTTATAATCGTACCATTGCCCTCTGGGAAGTATGTTCTTATATCTGTCCCAGCGGCTGCTTTAGCCTTACTAGTTTTTTTGACAGTTGGAGTCTTTGTTTTCGGTTGAATATCTTTGTTTTTTTCAGTAGACCCCGTTTTTCCAGTAATATCTTTAACCTTATTAGATGTGTTTTTATCATCTTTAGCCGCCGTAAAAATCGTGCTTATATTCTGTTCGTTATAACTAAACTTTACTGTTTCATCAATAGTCGGTCGCTTAGTTACCTTTAGAACAATCGCATCTTGAAAATCAGTGTTTTTTGCTGCAGAAATAGTAAGTGTGTGATTTGCCTTATCTAAAGTTAGCGGAGTCTGATTGCTACTCGTTTCCCAATTTGCTTTTTCTATCTCAACCTTTGTATCATATTTTATTGTAAACGTTTTCTTTTCGCTTATGTTATTAACAGCGACCTGCAAGTGGATTTCATCTGTTTTTGCATGAGCACTTGTCAAAGTAAGTGGCTCCTCGTTCTTTTCCTCTCCCTTAACGGAAATCGTTCCAATCGTTGTTAAAAATGCTTGTATGACTAAGATAAATACCAGTCCAATATAAATAATTTTACTTCTAGGTACTCCTTTATTCATATTTTCTCCCCCTTTAATTGATTTACTCTCAATTCGCACAAAACTTAACTCTATTATTCCCTTGATGTAGATTTGTAAACATGCATATTTCCCCCTAAAAAGATAATTTCAAGAACATAAGGAATATTTTGTCTATTATAAAAATGCTAGCCACAAAAATTTCACAAACAAACTGTTGCAAAAAGAAACGAATTACACAAAATTGATACATGCTGAATAGGCGTTATTGCAATCCCCACATTGATGATTATTAAAAAACATCGCTCACCATATTTAAAGGTGGACGATGCTTTTTAGGCTTTCCGAAAAAAATATTGGGTATTTCCGTCAAACTAGATAAATAAAGCGTTATCGCCTTGAATAGCAGAAAAGATTTTATTTACATCTAGCTAGTTGGCTAAAAATCATATCTTCCCTGTTCAAGTTTAACGAATCCATCAGGCTTTCAACTTTTCTTGCTTGCTTTACAAGTAAATACGCGGATTTGTTTTCACCGCTGATAATTAGCTTTTCTATTGGGTAACAGGCAAAGCTAACCCCGTGTGCAATTCGTTTTTAGTCTTCTCCCATTCTTCTTAAAAAGTGCTGCTTCTTTTTAAGAAGAAAACGCACATTTCATCGCTAATTCTGTCATTGCGATCATTGCTTGATACGCTTCCACGATCGTGTCTGCTTGAAATTCCACTGTCGTTTCCTCCACGATCTTGGATTTCGGGATCATAGATGCCCATTCGGCTTGCCCGTAATTACAAAACTCGATTTTCAGCACAGGCTTTTCTGGTGGCGTCAATAGTACCGCTTTATTACCGGAAAAGGCTTTTTCGGCTGCTTCCCGGACGATTCGTTCGCTTTCGGCCAGTGAATACACGATAGCGGAGGATCTGGAAACTGCTTCTTTTACGATCGCAGTTTCGATGCCATCGATCAGCTGTGTTGCTTCGGCAGCGATCTGATCATCCCCACTAACTAAAATGACTGGAACACCGTAATAGCCTGCTACATAAGCATTGAAACCAAACTCGCCGATGATCTGGTCATTGATTTTGAAATGGCGCACACCGGCCGTCATGGAATGACTCATCACACCTGGTCGGCCTGCTCGCGAATGATACCCCAGAAAGACAGCTGCTTCGGCACTTTCATCTAAACCTTGTACCATCGACATTGGTTTCACATCCCCGCTGATCAGTTTTGCCTGCGGGTGAATATCCTCAACCAACAAATTGTTCATTTTAGAATGGCTGTCATTGAGAATCACTTCGTCATAGCCTGCTCGAAATGCTTCTTCTACGACCCAGTTTGCTTCTTGGGTCATGATCCGCTGTCCGCGCGTGTAGTTGTATTTGCTCGAGTCGACAAATGTATCATCTGGCAAACCGTTTATGCCTTCCATATCTACTGAAACCCATAATTTCATTTTTTGCATCTCCTTATTTTAAATACGCTTCTTTGTAGGAAAAAGTCGTGCCGAAATTATGGTGGACGATTCCTCTTACATTATTTTTCTGCAAGTTCGTGATTGCGGTTTGATAAAGCGGCACGATCACAGCATCTGTTTCGATCAGTTGTTTTTCTGCGCCAATAAAAGTTTCCCAGCGTTTTTCAGGATCGACCGTTAGTGTGGTGGACGCATCTTTTATTTTCTTATCATAGTCCTTATTGGAATAACCTGTCGCATTGTACGTATTTCCAGTCGTATAGTTGCCCAAGAAAGTTAGCGGATCTTGGAAATCTGGTCCCCAATTGGAAAGGGCGATCTCATAATCCTGATCACGCGTTTGTTGCAGCAGGTTCTTCTTCGGAACTGTTTTTAGTTTGATCGTCACGCCCGGCAAGGATTTTTCCAGTTGACCTTGTAGGTACTCAGCCACTTTTTTACTAGATTCCAAGTCAGAGTTCAAGATCTCCAATTGAATGGATTTGCCTAGTTCTTGTTTGGCTTTATCTAAATAGGTCTTGGCTTCTTTTTCATTGTGTTCCATATAATTGCCGCTTTCTTTACGGAAATCTTCTCCCGTTTTCGGGTTGGTAACGAATTTTTCTGGTACATAGCCATAGATTGCTTTGGACCCATCAGCCAGCACTTTTTTGGTGAGTGTTTCCTTATCGACCGCCAGAGCTATTGCTTTACGCAAATTTTCATTCGCCAACGGAGTTTTTTTGCCGTCTCGCTCTTGATTGAGTTTCAAATGCGTCACGTAAGCATCGACCATGGAATGATAATCTTTGTTGTTTTGTTTTTGTGCGGCATAATCACCGGATAGCGTTGCCACATCTAATTTATTGGTATCGTATAGATTAACAGCGGTGTTTGGTGCTTTGACCGCGTTAAATTCTAAATGCTCTGATTTCACGTGTTTTTTATCCCAATACTTAGGGTTTTTAGTCATGGTCCATTTTTTAGCAGTATTTGTCCATTTGCTTAATGTGAATGGACCGTTATAGATCATTCGTTCACTGCTTTGGGCGTATTTGTCGCCTTGTTTTTTCACATATGCTTCATTTTGCGGATAGAACACATTAAATGCCAGTAAAGAAGTGAAATAGGGAACCGGTCTTTCTAATTTTATTTCTAGTGTATGATCATCCACCGCTTTGACGCCTAATGTCTTAGGGTCTTTTTTATTATTGATGATCGCCGTGCCATTCTCGATCGTGCCATCTAGTAAAAAGGCATATTGCGCTGCTGTATCGGGATTCGCGAGTTTGCGCCATGCAAATACAAAGTCTTTTGCCGTCACTGCGGTTCCATTCGACCACTTTGCATTATTTCGCAAATGAATGGTATAGGTTTTCTTATCTTTGCTAAGTTTCGGCATTTCTTTGGCTACCGCTGGGACAGCTTGATCTTTTTTATTTAATGTATATAAACCTTCAAAAACTTGCCCCTGAGCATTGAAGCTGGGAACATCTTGGGAAAGTACTGAATCCATTGAAGATACTTCTGAATTTTCCATTAATTTTAATGTTTTCGAGCTGTTATCAGCGCCGCTCTTATTGCCGCTCCCACAGCCTACCATAAACACAGCCAATACTACTGTTAGAACTAACAAGCTTGTCATTTTCTTTTTCATCCCTGCTCCTCCTCATCATCTTTCCTGTAATACAGTGAAAATCTGCTTGCCGATATGTTGCATCCACTCAATAACGCAGTTTTCTTGATGATCGTGTTTCGTAAGAGCCGCTGCCCAGATCGTTTTTTCTTGATAACAAAAAACAGCTACATCATGCTTTACAGCTGCCAGTTCTCCCGTCTTGTTGCCGATTCGTAGTTCTGATATCCCATATTCGTCCAGTCCCCCCGGTAAGTTACTACGGTGTTGCTGGTTAAAAAAGGGACGTTGGATCGCGTGCTTTAGTTCGTTTTGACCCCTACCTAGTGAAAAAATAAATCGCAGTAATGCCAGTGCTCCGGAGGCATTCACATAATTATCCGGCTCTGTCTTTGCCATCATCAATCTATTGAGTTGGACATCAGAATCCCAGCCTTTTAACTGCAGCCATTTTTGGATTGCCGACATTCCCACTTCTTCGATGAGCAGATTGGTAGCTGCATTGTCTGAAACGGCGATCATCAGTGTTAATAATTCCTCGATCGTCCAGCGGTCTTTTTGCGGAAGCAGCGCGAGAATACCTGCCCCGCCTGGATAATCTTCTGGCAAAACAACAACTATTTTGGCCGCTGTTATTTTCCCTTCGCAGATAAGTTCATAATAATACGCGTATACAGCGAGTTTTATCAGACTTGCTGACGGAAATAGTTTCTCGCTATTTTCAGCATAAAGAATCTTCTCTTCATTTTCGATCAGCAGCCCATATTCAAAAGGCGGCTGCTTCATGTCGGCTAAATCCATACCGCCGCCTCCTTAAAAATGACGAGCTACTGTGCATAATTCCGTTTCGTAATTGGTTCCGCTGAGTTTCGTGATGATGACCTTGGAACCTGGTGTCTGCGAATGGATCATTTGGTCACTGCCTAGATACAAACCGACATGATGAACAGCGCCTTTGCCTTCTTCATAAGCAAAGAACAGCAGATCGCCTGGTTTTGCATCCGCATAATCGACATGTTTCCCTTCATGGGATTGTTCTTCTGCATCACGGCTGATCCAGATCCCATATGTCCGAAATAAGGCATATACAAAGCCGGAACAGTCAAATCCCGCCGCGCTCGTGCCTGCCCAGACATAAGGCAGTTCCAAAAACTTCCGTGCTGAATGGATCACATTTCGCACGATTGCTTCTCTACTTACTTCTTCATGTAGCATTACCGATATTTTCGGGATCTCGGCTTTGCCATGTGGTGTGAATACGGTATATGTATACGGATTCTCTTTACCCACACGCAATATCGTTCCGAACGAGATCTCTTGGCTGATACCAGCTTCAAATGCTAACTCAGCTGTCTTGGAAATAACCCCTGCTTTGCGAGTTTCCGGATAGTTTTCCGGGATAGGTCCAAGATCTGCCAAAGCGATATAACCGGGATAGCCTTTTTCATCTTGGAAAGATTTTTGCTCCGGCACCACTACTTTCGCAAATTTCTTATCTGTGCTGATCACTTCCACGACATCGCCATAAAGTAGTTCGGAAACAACCAAGCGATTTTCGTAAAGCTCCATTGCTTCTTGTTTCGTAATGTGTCCAAGCAAAAGCGGATTTTCCATGGTGATACGCTTTGCGATCTCATTCTCTTTATTAGTGGACCATAAGAACGCTTTGCTTTTGATAATAACTCTTTTTTCCATGTGCATCCCCCTTTGTAACGCTTACTTTTATTATAGGCGATAGAAATAGCGGTTGCAAACCAAGTCCTTCTTACTTGGCGATTCCCTCGATGAAATGACGGATCGCATAAGCAACACCAGCTTCGTTATTGGTTTTTGTCTCAAAGTCAGCTACTGCTTTGATGTCTGCTGAAGCATTTCCCATCACAACGCCCAGCCCCGCATAGCGCAGCATCTCAAGGTCATTGACAGCATCCCCGATCGCCATTACTTCGCTGCGTTCGATTCCTAATGATTCCGCAAGCGCTTGTAAAGCAGTCCCTTTATTGACACCTTTTTTCAGAAATTCCAAATTGTAGGGTACGCTGTTGACGATATAATATTTTTCCTTGAGTTCATCTGTTAAAGAAGCAATCAATTTATTGATCTGAATCGGATCATTCAATACCATGATTTTCGCGATATCCATCTCCGCAGTTATTTCCTCTGCAGGCTGATAGTATAGCGGCGTTTGCAGCAGTAATGCATCTTCGCAAGTAATCGGTGCAATATGGCGATGTGGGGTATACATATGATTAGCATCGAAATACGTGATATTCGCATCATTCGCTAAGCAGAAGTCAAAGATCTCTTTCACTTCTGGAAGTTCCAGTGCAAATGACTTCAGTACTTTCTCCGTCGCCGTTTCCAGTACCATACCGCCATTAAAAGTTACTGCGTAATCACCTACATGCAGCAGATCCAGTTCTCCCAGATAGCGCCTGATCCCTGAAAGCGGTCTGCCCGTACACAAAACGATCTTCACACCCATGCGTCCAGCCTCTATGATCGCCTGTTTGACTTCTTCTACCAACTCGTGCGCTCCATTTAATAACGTTCCATCAATATCGATTGCTACCAGTTTATACATGTATCTCTCTCCTTCTGTTGTTTCTTCTCACTATCTAATATAACATGTTCATCAAAATTTAGCGGGTCGTATCTATTTTCATTCTCACAACGAAACTGTCATTTCCCGGCCCATAAAAGGTTTGATTCTTTTTAAATCCCCCGTAATTAGGTATACTAAAAAAACAGAATCAAATACGGAAGTAGGCGTTCATTCATGAAAAAATGGAAATTATCTATTCTTTTTCTAATAAGCATCACTTTTATCTTTCTCATCCTCGGAACTGTCTTGGCCTTTCAAATAAAGCATGTCGTTTATAGCAAAATCGATAACCATCTTGAATTCAGCAAAAACAGTTTGACATTGCGTTTAAAGAAAACGAATTTTTTGCATGAGCAGAAACAAGATCGGATCACGAAGATCTACTTCACTGACAGCGGCAAAAAGATCGAACTGGCAGATGATACAAAAACGAATTTCGCTACTCTTTCTGAGGGTTCTCTGAAATTGAATCATCCTTCGACGATCCGAGTAGGCAAAGATTTTTTTCGCGGTACGCTCATCAATACGCCCTATAAGCAAGCACACGGTAAGATGGTAAGCATCAAAGTCGCCCTACTTCAGAAAGTAAATGACCAACATGAGATCATTCAAACTTCTTGGCAAAGCTTGATCTACATACTGCTACTCACGGAGCTGGCTTGTTTAGGTGTGAGTTATTATCTGCATCGCCGATTCGTCCGGCTTCTTTGACGAAAAAAAGACCCGCAGCAGAACCCATTCAAAATGGTCTGCATACGGGCTTTTTTAATGTTTAATTATTTTTCCTTTTCCGAATAAATAGCGATACTCGCTTCCAAATCGCGATCAATATAAATAATACAATAAACATCAGCGTTATAGAAGCTCCCGGCGGCGTTCCCAATTCATATGAGGATACCAATCCAGTGAACATCCCGATCACACCAACAATGATCGCACTGATGACACAGAAGATAAAGCTTCGTGATAGCCGCATCCCGATCGCTGCCGGCAGTACCATCAGCGCTGAAACAAGCAATGCTCCTGCAATCGGCATAATAACAGAGATCGAAATCCCGGTGATGACACTGAATAACAGGGAGATCAGTTTAACAGGCAATCCGTCTGCCTGCGCAATGTCTTCGTTGAACGTCAAGACGTACATGATCCTACGGAAAACAAGGAATAAGATGACGATCGCGATCCCTAAGACAGCGAGGATCTTTACCTGCTGCGCGGTGATCGTGACGATCGATCCAAACAAATATTGCTGGACGCTCGTTGTTATGCCTCCTTCGTTCAGGCTCATCAAAACAAGCGCGACAGCAAGACCTCCTGCCATTAAGATCGCAATAGAGATCTCGGAATAGCTTTGGTAGATCATTCGCAGATATTCGATTCCAAGTGCTGCGATCACGACAACGAGCAACGTCGTGAATGTCGGATTTACATTGATGATCAATCCGAGTGCTACCCCTGCCAGTGAGACATGGGATAACGTATCCGCCAGCAAAGATTGTCTACGCAAGATCAAGAACACTCCAAGCAGCGGTGCAATGATCGCAATGATCATTGAGGCTTGGAATGCGCGCTGCATGAATCCATAGAGAAACATCTCCAAGGGACATCCTCCTTTCGAACCAAGCGAATATGCCGGTCTGCATAATCGATCATATCGTCGCTGTCGTGGGTGATCATCAAGATCGACTTGCCATGCTTAGAAGATTCGTGCTTCAAGAGATCATAAAACCTCGCCTTACTTTCTTTATCCATAGCCGTCGACGGCTCGTCAAGCAGAAGCAGATCCGGGTCCGTCGCAAACATTCGTGCTAAGCAGATTCGCTGCTTTTGTCCGCCAGATAGCTCTCCGATCCGCTTATGACGATAATCCCACATATTGACAGACTTTAACGCCTTTTCAACATGCATTTTATCCTCTTCTCGTAACCGCTTGAACCACTTTCCGTTTGGATATCTGCCTGATGTTACCAATTCCAAGACCGTGCTGGGAAAACCCACATTGAAAGAAGCGATCTGCTGCGGAACATATCCGGTAAGCAGTCTGCCTCCTTCTGTATTTTTTTTAGCTAGTTTTACCGCGCCGTTATCTGGCTTCAACAATCCCAAAACAAGACGGAGCAACGTCGTTTTCGCTGCTCCATTTTCGCCTGTCAGGATAACAAATTCGCCTGCCTTCACTTGAAAGGAAATGTTCTCTAGCACAGGTTCTTCTTCGTATTTGAATGTCACGTTGTCTACTTCAATATAATTCAAATTCGCTCGATCCTTTTATTTGATGGTTTTTTGTAATGCTTTTAAATTATCTTCCATATAAGAAATATAATCGATTCCTTGTTTTTGTTCTTTTGCAGTGATTCCTTCAATCGGGCTCAGTACTTCCATTTTCGCACCTGTTTCATCTGCAAGTGTCTGCGCGATCTTCGGTGATGCTACTTCTTCAAAATAAATGATCTTGGTGTCATGCTTTTTCACGAACTTTTGCAATTCAGCTAAACGTTTTGGACTAGGCTCTTGGTCAGGTGATAAACCTGCGATCGCAATTTGGTGTAGATCATATTCTTTTGCTAAATATTGGAAGGCAGCGTGTTGAGTTACAAAATCACGGTTTTTTGCGCCTTTCAAACCGGTTTTGAAGTCATTATCCAGTTTTTCCAATTTCGCTGTGTACGTTTTTGCATTTTTTTCATATGTGCTAGTACGTTTTTTATCTGCTTTTTTAAGGCCCGCTTCGATAGTGGCAACTTCTTTTTGCGCTAATGCAGGACTCAACCAAACATGTGGATCATGTGCATGACCGTGGTCGTCGCCATGCTCTTCCTCTTCTTCCACACCTTCCAAAAGTTTGATTCCTTTACTTGCCTCGATGACCGTTGTTTTCTTTCTATCGATATTTTTCAGCACTTTCGGAACCCAAGTTTCCATATCATTACTATTATATACGAAGACGTCCGCTTCTTCAATTTTCGCGATGTCTTTCGCACTTGGTTCATAATCATGCGGTTCTGTACCGGCTTCGATCAACATATGGATGTCGGCGTTATTGCCTGTTATATTCTTTGTAAAATCATACATCGGATAAAAAGTCGTCACTACTTGCAGTTTTTTGCTCGAACTTGACCCAGAATTGCCGCACGCTGCTAAAACGAGCAGAATGGTTAAAACACTGATAATAAGACTTAATTTTTTCATTTTCCACACTCCTTATTCGGAATTATTACGATTTAAGGAGCAAAAAAGAAGATATAACTTTATGTATAAGTGAAATCCTTTGTTATATTTATTAACCACTCAAATCGTAATCATTTCGATTTAAAGTTTACCACGCGTTAAAAAGCTGGTCAAGCATTATTTTAAAAAAGTTCGGTCAGACGCTTTGCAAGTGGGGAAAGTTCCGCTTCTGCCAACCAGATGATCGCTAGCTTTGTCCACCATTCGGGATAATCAATGGTTTTATAATTCGCTTTATCGACTTTCATCATTTTACCGATCGACGCCGGCACGATCGCAATTCCCATGCCTGACTTTGCCCATGTGATCGCTGTACGGCCATCATCACAAGTACAGCTTATAAAGGTATGGAGCTGTTGATCAGCAAATGTAGCATGGATCAACTGTTCAAATCGTCTATAGATAACTAATGGCTGTTCGCTCAAATCTGCTAGAGCAACCGTTTCTTTTTTGGACCATGATTGCGGAAGCTCGCTAAAGACGGCGATCATTGGTTCAGTATTGAAATACTTGCCCTCGATATTTTGATTGTTAAATGGCGTTCTTACCACGCCCAGTTCGATCATTCCGTTTTTAAGCTTGTCCAAGATATTGAATGTATTATCCTCATATATCTCGAAATGGATATGCGGATAATCCGCGGTCAACTGCTGCATTTCTTTATTTGGCAGCAATCCTGCCGAAGTAGAAACTGTCCCGATCCGCAACGTCCCTGATTTCCCCTGCTGATATTTCCCGATCTCGTTTTTTGTCAATTCTGCTAAAGATAAGATCTGCTCGGCCCGTTGCTTCAATTGTTTGCCTGATTCCGTCAGCGTGATTCCCTTGCTGCCACGGACAAAGACTTTAGCACCTAGTTCTTTTTCTAACAAATGAATCTGATAACTGAGCGGTGGCTGACTGATATGAAGTTTTTGCGCTGCCGCAGTGATTTGTCCTTCTTCCACGATTGCTAAAAAATATTCCAGCTGTTTGAGGTTCATTCTGCTTCCTCCTTATAAATTGCCATACGAAAAAAATATGAAAGCTCATTGAAATATGTATTTTTTATATTATAACGATTATGCTAAAATAAAGCTACAAGAAGTAGAAATGGGGAAATGTAAACATGGTTACACTAGGGATATTCGGGTTCAGTATTCTTGCGGGTATTTTGGGCTCCATATTGGGATTAGGCGGCGGGATCATCTTGACTCCTGTATTGACGCTTGTTTTCGGGCTAGACATCAAATATGCGATCGGCGCCAGCATCATTTCAGTTATCGCCACCAGCTCTGGCTCGACGATTGCTTATTTGCGAGATCGAATGCTCAATTTGCGCGTCGCAATGTTTCTAGAGATCGCGACAACAATTGGTGCGATTCTCGGTGCCGTTTTGACAGGCGTGCTGAACGCTACTTTTATGTATATTTTATTTGGACTTTTACTTGTTTATTCTGCAACCAACATGATTATCAAACTGCGTTCCAAAAAAACCGAGCAACTCAATAAGGAGCCAGATAAGATCGCAGAAAAACTAAAGCTCGACAGCACTTATTATGATAAAGCACTTCGCAAAGACGTCGATTATCGCGTCGAACACGTGCCCTCCGGATTCAGCGTGATGTTCGGAGCCGGCCTTGCTAGCGGGCTACTTGGAATCGGCAGTGGCGCTTTTAAAGTGATGGCATTAGATACTTTTATGAAAATGCCGCTCAAACCTTCTAGCGCGACCAGCAACTTGATGATGGGTGTCACAGCAGCAGCCAGCGCGACCGTTTATTTTTTCAACGGCTCGATTCGTCCGGAAATAGCTGCACCAGTGGCATTAGGAGTCTTGATCGGTGCAACGCTCGGCTCTCGCATCATGCAGATTTTGCCAGCTAAATGGATTCGTATGATCTTCATTCCGATTCTATTCTACATTGGTATCCAAATGATTCTAAACGGATTTGGGGTGACATTCTAATGACTGCACTTGACGATGAATTAAAGAAAATCGAACTCGTTATCGGGAAAGTCCTTCGTATTGGGGTTGTGACAGCAGCTGTGATCATCTTGCTCGGCTTGCTCCTCTATCTGATCACAGGCGAATCCGGCTATGCTGCCGGTCATTATCCGGTTACTTTCCAGACTATTTTCAGCGGTATTTTTGCCGGAAAAGCTTTTGCGATCATCATGCTTGGTTTGTTCGTCTTGATTTTGACGCCTGTCTTGCGTGTTGTCGTGTCGATTTATTCGTTTTATAAAGAAAAAGACTGGCTATATGTGATTATTACCGTTATCGTACTGATTATTTTGATCATTAGTTTCTTTATTGGTCATCATTGATAAAACGGATTCGCTACTTTTAGATAGCGAATCCGTTTTTTAGTATTATTTAAACACAATATAGAAAATAACCGTTTGATTACTGTGTCGTAGTGCCTTCTTACTGAAGATATCAGCTGCTTCACCATATGCACGCCCATCAGATCTCCACGTTTGGACGATATATTTCTTACCTAGTTTGATTTTTACAGGTGAGAAAGCATTGAATGAAGAAGCTGCTCCCTCCGTATCATCCCATTTGATTTTAGGAAAGACAAAATTCCCTGTTGAAACACTGCCATTGGGACTTGCCATATTCATCCTTAGTTCCTTTGGCAAAACCCCTTCATCCGCATTAGATAATGTACCCCAATTAAAGGAACCGCTTATGCCGCCTTTCTCCATACCTGTTTCAAAAATAAGCTCATGCTTCTTCCGCTTGTCCTTCTCATAATAATCGATATATGCCGAAATATATTTCGCCTTCGAATTAAATAAAATCTCTCCACTAGAAGCAAACAACAGCGAAACTGGCCCTTCCACTTTTTTGTCCGCTACCTTTAAATGATCATCCGGAAGCCCGGCGATTTTATCTCCTTGAAATGGCCAGAAATTCATGTGTTTGCAGTAGATCAGCGCAGCTAAAACAATAATAATGATGATGATGCTTCCAAGGACCACTATCCCGATTTTTCTCTTTTTATGTGATTTCAATCCATTCTCCCCTTTTTTTCTCTATTATAACATTTCCCGGGTAATAAAAAAGGCTGATCCCTAATTAAGGATCAGCCTTTTTTTATGCTAATTGCTCATATGCTTCTTTCACATTCACAAACAAACGGGAATATGGTTCAATGCCGGTATATTTTGTGATTGCTTTATCTACGCCTTCTTCTTGAATCATTTTCTGCAAGGCAACCGCTTCTTCATCTTCGGGATTATCAAAATGAAGGGCTGCTGCGATCGCATCAATGAGTGCTTTCGGTGTTTCATGGAAAGCTTCTACATATTGATTGGCAGGTTTCACGAAACGATCGTCGCCCCCGATCTTGCGGATTGGCGAACGTCCTACCCGCGTCACGTAGTCCGAGATGTTCGGGTTTTTGAAACGTTTGATGATCTCTTCAATATAAGCTTGATGTTCTGTATGGGAGAATTGGAATTTCCGTTCTAAGAGCGCACCCGTTTCTTCTAGCGCACTGCGAACGGCAAACAGGATCTGTTCATTATGGATGGCAGATTCGATCGAGTCGATTTTACGCATGAAACCAAAATACGCTGTAACAGCATGGCCTGTATTGACGGTAAAGAGCTTCCGTTCGATATAAGGTGTTAAGTCATCTACAAAAGTAAGACCATCAATTTCCGGCAGATCAGCTACTTGTTTTGGACGTTCTACTTTCCACTCATAAAACGGTTCTACTTTTACTGTGAGCGGATCATCATTCGTCTGATTAGGAACGATACGGTCTACCGCTGCATTTGGGAAAACGACATATTTATCGGCATACTGCTTGGTTTCATCATCTAACTGCTCATACACTTTTTCTTTCAAAAATGCGGAGCCACCGATCATATTCTCACAAGCGATGACAAGTAACACATGTTCATTGCCGACGCGTTTTTGGATTCCTGCCGCTAATGATTTAGCAATGATCGCCAGTACATTCGGTCCAACTGCGGTAGTGACTATATTTGTAGAAGCGATCGTATCGATCAAAGCTGCTGCTTCTTTCGCACTGTGCAATGCCGTTACACCAGAAACAGGAATTACTTCTTCTGCTTCGTCGGCAAGTACGACTTCATAGCTTTGTCTTTTTTTCAATTCATCGACTAATTGTTCATTGACATCTGCGAATACGACTTGGTAACCTGCTTTGGAAAGCAACAGACCGATAAAGCCACGGCCGATGTTGCCTGCGCCGAAATGCAATGCTTGCTCTGCCATTATAGGTCACTTCCTTCAAAAAGATCGATGACTGCTTGTGCAGACTTTGCGTGGATGATTTCTGCAACATTCTCCTCTTCTGAGCAAACGATCGCGATGTTGGATAATACATCTAAATGTTCACCGTCAGCGCCAGCAATACCGATCACGACTTTCACTTCATTCCCGTCAAAATCCACGCCTTCTGGTACCTGGATGATAACGATCCCCGATTCATTGATCAGCTCGTTGCTTCCTTCTGTACCATGTGGGATCGCTACTTGATTCCCAATAAAAGTGGACGTCAAAGCATCACGTTCGATCATTTTTTCGATATAAGCAGTTTGGACATAGCCTTGTTCTACTAATAATTCCCCTGCAAAACGGATTGCTTCTTCTTTATCTGCAAAAGTTTGGTTCAATTTAATGTCTGTTTGTTTTAATTCCATGGTTAATTCCTCCAATACTAGGCATTCAGAAACTGGTTCAGTTTTTGAATGATAAAGCTTGTAATCAAACTGCTGTCTGCGGACTCCAAGATGCGTGTCGTCTGTTCACTTTCGATCAGCATCGCACTGATATAGCTCATAACTTCTAATCCTTGCTGCGGGAACTTTTCCGGTGCAAGTAAAACAACAAAAGTACTTGCGTCCATGTTCTCTCCGCCCATCGCAGGGACAGTCATTTTATTCTCTAACGGAAAAATTTGAAAAATCGGCGTCTTCACTTCGGAATTACGGGCGTGAAAGAGTGCTAAATTGGTTCCCGTGATCCCGAACCCGCTCCACTTCTCTCTGGAAAGCAATGATTTGATAAGCATTTCCACATTCATTTCCCGATCCTTTTCCATGATCCGCATACATAATGCCCGAAGTGTATCTTCCAGATCCGAGCTGTTTCCCTCGATCGGCGAAACTTGGAAGTTATTTAAAAGATCAATGATGGTGGAAATATAATACTGTTTATTTTCCAGTCGGTGGACGGTTTCTAAGATCGTAGTCTGCCGATTGATCTCTTCTTCGTCTGCATGACGGTGGTAGTTTGCTTGTTTTTCATTCAGAAAGACTTCAATCTCCGAAACTTCCCGCTCCGTCAACATTGGTGAAACGAAAAAGTAGGGGAAATCGACATTTCCAAGGTCAATCGTAGAAATGATCACGTCATAGTTTTCTTTTTTCATTTGCAACGGCAATTCAAAGAGCGAGACCGTCTGCAGCTTTTTCAGTGCTGGGATCGCTTGTCTTAGCCTTGTGACCAACATTCTGGAAGTGCCGATCCCGCTGGCACAGACTACGATGCCTGAATAAACTTTTTCCTCATTGCCTTGTAGGATCGCCGCACCGAAATGCAGGACAAGATATCCGATTTCTTCGTCCGGGACGTTACCACTTTGATAAATTTCTGTAAATGCTGCTTTGACAATATCAAACAGCTCAGGATAGTCCTGTTTGATCGATTTAACTAATGGATTATGGATACGCATATTTTCGTGTAAACGTCTCAGTGTGGGCCTTAGATGCGCTGTCAGACCTTTTAGCAACGTTTGCTGGTCTAAACGGCGGTCGATCTTTGCTTCTACGCTTGTGATCAACTGCTTGGCAACGGTCACCGCTTGGATATGTTCATTACCTGTAAAATCGCCGCTGTCATAATGGAGCGCCTTTGCTCCGCGGATATGCATCGTTACCAGTCCCGCTTCCCCGTCCGGAACAACCTCTGCTTCCATTTCCAAACATTCGGCAATGATCTCTTTCGCTGTTTGAAATTCCGGATAGCGTTTTGCATTTTCATTCCGTAGCTCATAAATAAAATGTCCGGCAAGCATCCGATCGATCGAAATAACGATATGGATCACTAAACTGATATAGGCATCATCCGTGATCTGATACTCTAATTGCTGCCGCCAGTTGCGTAAGACTTTCTCGACCTTCTGGATCAGCTTACGGTCGATCAAATGCAGCAACCGCTCGGAAGCTGCTTGCTTTGCTCCCTCTTCCTCCGGCTGTTCCTGCATCAGACGAAATAGATTTGCTTCTGAAAACTGTTCCCCCAATAGATTCGTGAGCAATGTTCGTTTGGCGGTCTCCGTGCCGATAAGCCTAACGCCCGAGCCACGTTTCCGCTCGATTCGCACGGACTCGTCCAGCTCTTCTTCCATTTTTGTTAAATCATTGCTTACGGTTGCTACCGTTACCCCTAAATCGTTTGCGAGCGCAATCAGTTTTACTGCTTCATCGCTCTTCAAAATCGTTTTTAGTATATACTGCTGACGTTCCAGCGGCGTATATTCGTTATAAGAGAGATCTAATAACTGCCATTTGAAAGCCTGTTTATCGGCTTCATTACCCTCGATCGTGAGAATCGTATTTTCGCGCTGCAGTTCTAAATGGAATCCCTGCAGGGTCGTTTCGATCTCTTTCAGATCTCTTCTGATTGTTCGTTCGCTCACAGACATATAATCAGCTAGCGCGCTTGTTGTAATGGCTTCTTTTGACGTCAAGATATACTCCATGATCAATCTGGCGCGCGCTGACATATACATTTATATTCTCTCCTTCAATGAACTACTGATTATTTTTGAGTTCCTCAACAAGCTCATCGTACTTGGAACTGTTTAGGAAATTTTCTACAGATACGTGATAAGCTGTCGGTAATTTTTCTTTCGCCCGAGGAGTAAGGTCTTGGTGTGTCACGACAATATCCGCATTATCCGGCAATTGGGAGATCGCCGTATTTTTCACTTCGATATCTAATCCTGCTTTTTTGATCTTATTGCGAAGGACACTTGCTCCCATCGCACTTGATCCCATACCTGCATCACAAGCAAAGATGATGGATCGCGGATTAGTAGGCAATGTGTTTTGCTCCGTCACCTCAGCTACTGTTGTTGCTGTTTGAGAAGGTGTCATTGCCTTTTTACCCTTCATTTCGTGCATTTTGCTTTCTGCTGCTGCTAGATCTGTGTCCGGTTGTTTAGATGTTTTAAGCAGTAAGGAAGCTACTAGGAATGAAACGAGTGCTGCGAGCACGACTGCTAGGATTACACCAACATAGTCTGTTCGTGCCGTCATTGCAAGTACTGCTAGGATACTACCTGGTGATGCGACCCCGACAAGTCCCGCATGGAATAAGGAAAGTGTTGCGATACCAGTTACCCCACCGGCCATTGCTGCCAAAATAAGAATTGGTTTCATCAAGATGTATGGGAAGTAGATTTCATGGATACCACCTAGGAACTGGATAATGATTGCTCCTGGTGCAGTTTGTTTTGCTGTACCTTTTCCAAAGAAAGAGTACGCAAGCAGAATACCAAGACCTGGTCCAGGGTTAGCTTCTACTAAGAACAAGAGTGATTTACCAACTTGATGCGCTTGATCGATCGCAATCGGACTAAGCACCCCATGATTGATAGCATTATTTAAAAATAGTACTTTCGCTGGTTCTACGAATAAACTTACTAACGGAAGTAGATGGACACTCATCAATCCTTCTACACCAGCTGCCAAAATATTATCTAGCCCCTCAACAGCAGGACCAATGACGATTAGAGAAAGAATTGCTAGAATCCCGGATAAAATCCCTGCTGAGAAGTTGTTAACAAGCATTTCAAATCCTGCTTTGATCTTGCCTTCCCAAAGTTTGTCTGTTTTTTTCATCAGCCATGCTGTAAGCGGACCTACAATCATCGCTCCAAGGAACATTGGAATGTCTGTACCGACGATAACACCCATCGTTGCCATCGCACCAACAACCCCGCCTCGTACGTCATAAACTAACTTACCACCTGTATACCCAATTAAGATTGGTAATAAGTATTTGATTGTCGGATCTACTAATTTTGCAATATCTGCATTTGGCCACCAGCCTTTAGGAATGAAAATCGCTGTGATCAATCCCCAAGCGATAAATGCGCCGATATTCGGCATGATCATACCACTTAGGAAACTACCGAATTGCTGGATCTTAACTTTAATGCCACCTTTTTCCCCACTCATGGAAAATTTCCTCCTCTTTGGTTTTCCTTTTTATAAATCGATCTATCTTTTGAAAAATCGTCTGCGCATACAATTTTTCATAGGCACTGCCTTCTCCTATATTGTAATAACAGTGCAAGCGCTTTCGCAATATAAAGTAAAGCTTATTTTGTCCAAAGCGGGGAGGACAAATGTAAAATAACATACTTAATGTGTTGGTATCTCTACAAAAAGACGGACAATAATTATTGTCCGCCAACTAGTAAAACTGTAAGTTATTATTGGAATTCTTTCATTTTTGATCAACTATAGGAGATTTCAGGGTTACTTTAAGAGTGACACTTAATGCAAAACCAACGGAATGATCACACTTGCCATGATCGCTGTCCCGGCCATCGTTACCAGCGCGATTCCGCCTTCTTCTTTATTCAATGCCATTGAAGCATTCGTACCGAAGATGTGCGCCGCTGCTGCCATTGCTACGCCGCGGGCCACAAAGTGATGGATCCGCATCCAGTTCATGATTTTATGTCCAAAACTAAGTCCGATGCAGCCAGATAAGATCACCGCGATCGAGGTCAGCGCGACACTTCCGTTTGTTTCTTGTGAAATACTCATCGCGACGGGAAGCGTCACATTTTTCTCCCAAAGTGAATGAACGATGTCTGGACTGATTGGCAGTACAAAGCTCAGTAAGTAGGTTGCTGTCAGCGAGATACAAATGCCGACGGTGAAACCAGCTACTACAAAGGGAGCGAATTTCCAAACGATCCCACGAATCTGATAAAGCGGAAAGGCAAAGGCGACAATGGCAGGGCCTAATGTGAAATTAAAAAGTTGGGTCGCATGCAGGTATTTCTCGTAGTCGATATGACCGAGTAACAATACGACCATCATCATTGCACTAACAGTAAAGAGCGGCAATGTGAAAACAGATGGTTTCCGTTTATGAAACCATACACCGATCATAAAAAGAATAATCGTTAAGAGAAAGAGCGCGCTATTTTCTATCATTTTAAGCCCTCTTTCCCATGATTTCGTTTATAAAAAAATTTAACAGCCAATTGGGTGAACCAACCTGCTGTGAAAAAAATGATCATCGAGGAAATAATCAGTTCTAGTAAAATAAAAATGCCGTGATGCAGAAATAACGGCCCATAATTGATCAGACCTACCACGACTGGTACAAAAAGAATCGGCATAACGGAAAGTAAAAAGCTGGAACCTGATCCTACCCAATGAGCAGGAATGATTCGGAGACATAGGCAAACAAATAATAGAATCAATCCGATCAGACTCCCTGGAATAGAGATGTGGGTCAGCCACTGGACACCATTACCAAGCTCATAAAAAATAATGAGAATAGCAAATTGAGCAACCATTTTTACCCCTAATAAAAACGTTGCTTGGTATTTTTTTATCATTCTTAAAAACTCCTTTGATTTCGCTATCTCTATTATATCCAGAAACCAGTGTTATGAAAACAGTTTTCATTACTACCAAATGATAACGTCACAGCAAAAAAGCGGTCCATTAACGACCGCTTTGTGGTTTATCTCGTTCTCACTTCTTATAGATGCGCTGCTTCTACCAGCTGATAATCCGTTCTCTTTTCAAACTGAGCCACTGCATAAGAACAGACTGGCACGATTTTCTTTTCTTCGCGAATCGCTCGAATAACGGATAATTCTACCAATTTGGCTGCCAGACCACGTCCTCTAGCTGCTTCCACGACTACAACACTGTCGATGGTAAAAATATCTGGCTTTGGAAAGCTAAGACTAGCTGTCCCAATGGTTTCTCCTGAATCATTTACAACATAGATCTTATTCGCCGCTTCTCTGAATTCCATTACGATTCCTCCTAGCTTTTTCTATATTATGGTTCCCATTTCTTGTAAAAGTCAAACGAAAAGATATTTGACTTATCAGACAATCATTGAAATAATAAAAGATAACTTAAAATCGAAATCAGAAAGGATGTTAGGTGAAAAAAATGGCATTTTATTTTGAAGAACCATCACGTACTTTTAGTGAATTCCTGCTTGTCCCTGGATACTCTTCCACGAACTGTGTCCCTACGAATGTAGCCCTTAAAACTCCCGTAACAAAATTCAAGAAAGGACAGCAGCCGGAGATCAGCATGAATATCCCGCTTGTATCTGCCATCATGCAGGCTGTATCGGATGATGAAATGGCGATCGCACTTGCCAAAGAAGGGGGCATTTCCTTCATTTTTGGTTCCCAATCGATCGAATCAGAAGCAGCAATGGTCGCCCGAGTGAAAAATCACAAAGCCGGTTTCGTGCTAAGCGATTCCAATATCCGTCCTGATCAAACACTACAAGATGTGTTGGACTTAAAAGAAAAAACCGGTCATTCGACAGTCGCAGTGACCGAAGATGGTACTTCCACAGGAAAACTGCTTGGTATCGTTACGAGCCGCGATTACCGTATCACCCGCATGCAGTTGACAGAAAAAGTTGCTGACTTCATGACGCCTTTTGAAAAGCTAACGACAGCGCATAAAACAACGACGTTAAAAGAAGCGAACAACATCATCTGGGATCATAAACTAAATGCTCTACCATTGATCGACGACGATCAACATCTTGCTTACATCGTTTTCCGCAAAGATTATGATTCTAATAAGGAAAACACATTGGAATTATTGGACAGCTCGAAACGCTACGTGGTAGGCGCAGGGATCAATACTCGTGACTATGAAGAACGCGTGCCTGCACTTGTAGAAGCCGGTGCGGACGTGCTTTGTATCGATTCTTCAGAAGGACATTCCGAATGGCAGAAAATCACATTAGATTTTATCCGCAAACAATATGGTGATCGAGTGAAAGTAGGCGCAGGGAATATCGTTGACCGCGACGGCTTCCGTTTTCTAGCAGAAGCAGGCGCTGATTTCATCAAAGTCGGTGTCGGCGGTGGCTCGATCTGTATTACTCGGGAACAAAAAGGCATTGGTCGCGGTCAAGCTACGGCATTGATCGATGTTGCTAAAGCCCGTGATGAGTATTATGAAGAAACTGGTACTTATATCCCGATCTGTTCTGACGGTGGCATTGTGTACGATTATCATATGACCCTTGCTTTAGCGATGGGCGCTGATTTCTTGATGTTGGGACGCTATTTCTCTCGTTTTGATGAAAGTCCGACCAACAAAGTAAACGTAAATGGCACTTACATGAAAGAATATTGGGGCGAAGGTTCCAACCGTGCCCGCAACTGGCAGCGTTATGACCTCGGCGGGGACAAAAAGCTTTCCTTTGAAGAAGGCGTTGATTCTTACGTCCCTTATGCTGGCTCGCTCAAAGACAATGTCAATACCAGCCTAAGCAAAGTAAAATCGACCATGTGTAACTGCGGTGCTCTTTCGATTCCAGAGTTGCAGCAGAAAGCAAAGATCACACTCGTATCCTCTACATCGATCGTAGAAGGCGGAGCGCATGATGTGTTATTGAAAGATACCTCTAATAATTTATAAAACGCAAAAAAGAAGCAGCCCACTGATAGCTGCTTCTTTTTTCATATCTTAATTCAATATTTCCACTTCCGCGATCGCACTTTCAATATTTTGACTGATTTGGAAGGCTTCTACCTTCGCTCCCCGAACGGCATCATTCGGATTGATAGAAACAAAATAATATCCGGAAGCGGAGGCGAATGTCCCATAATCTTTCCCGCCGACTCTCACAATCACATACGCCCGCGGACTAGCGGTACCGGAAATATTATCTGCCCCAGCGCGAACCGTATTGATCGTTGGTTTTGCCGGATAGATTTGGATGAACTTCCGCTCTACATGCTTGGAAACTGGATCAACAGCGGTAATCTCGACGTTTTGACCAGCTTTATATGTTTTTGCGATCATGATTTGGAAATAACCTTCACTATCTGCATTCCCCTGATAGACGCGATCATTGATACGAACTTTTATTTCCGCATTAGCGATCGTTTTGCCAGTTATCAAACCATCTTGGTCTGTCACCATATTGATTCCCAGTAGAAACGCGCCTTGCACGACTGTGGTAATAACTTCTGTGCTTTTCTGACCATCTTTTGACGCATAGATCAGTACATAAGTCCCTGCTGGATAAGCCTTATCCAAACGCAGCGAAAATTTTCCGCTATTGTCGCTGTAACCCTCATATTCATCTGTCCCGACTTTCGCGATCAGCTTAACATTTGGATCAGCCGTACCAGTGATCATAGTATCCTCGCTGCTTACTGTATTAACCGTTGGAGCGGTGATCGTTTTTGCCCCTTCTAAAACCACGGCGGTTGTGACCGAACTTGTGGCTGAACCTTTTTTGCTGTATGCTTCTACCTTTGTACCTGCCGGATAGGTCTTGTTCAGTTCGATCGTAAATGCCCCTGTGGTGGCATTAGGATACGCATAATATGATGTCGTTCCCATTTTCAGATAAACGATTTCTGCATCTTTTGCGATCCCCTTTACCGAAACATCCTTATCCGTAATATTTTCCAATGTTGGTGCTATCAATTTTACAGGCGCCTCACTGACAGTGATAGTCGTTTTTAGGCTTTGGTAATTTCCCCGCCTGCTTTGAGCAGTTATTTTCGTTCCCGCCGGCAATGTCCGATTAAGCGCTACGGTAAATTTACCAGTCACTCTATCCGGATAGCCCCAGTAAACAGCATTGTCGATGTAGATTTCGACACGATCTGCTTCTCTTGCTGTCCCGCTTATGGTCGTATCATTTTCGGTGACCGGTTCTAAGTATGGTGCCGGAACTGCTCGTGGATCTTTTTGTACATATAAAGAACTGGAAGAATAGAAACACGAATTACAAGAAACTTTGATCCATGTATTTACCGGCAGATGACCGCCGATATACCATTCATATCTCCCTGCATTATCAGCTCGGACTTTGTAAACACGCCCGGCTATTTGAATACTCACTGTACTTCTTGCCGCAGCGCTTCCTGTGATATATGTACTCGTATCATAAACCGGATCGATCTTCACTTTCAGAAAGGTACGAGCTGTTACTTCTGCAGCTTCTGCTTTTAGTGGTTTGTCGATAAAATGCACAGCAGTCATTATAACTAAAAGCAAAACGATTCGAAGGAACCATTTTTTATGATTTTTCATTTTCAAACTCCCTTTCATTAGAAAATGTCACGGCTTTCGCAAGCCGTGGCATTTTAATGTTTTTTTAGAAGACCATAACATCCATTCCACTAGAAGTAATGTTATTAACAACAGAAGTTACATTGACGATATCTCCAAAATCAAGCGGCGTATTCAAGTTTATAATGAAGTTGCCGTCTGCATCTGCGGTCGTTTCATATTTATCATTTCCATTGACCGTAAGCGTTACTTTTGCCCCTGGATCCAGTTGACCGGAAACAGCGCTGTCCCCGTTACGTGGTGACATGGAAGTAGGGTGTCTCGGCATTACAACTGCATGAGCAACTTCCGTGCGGTCATCTGCGTCTTTCGCAAAGACTGTTACTGGAAGTCCTACCTCATACGTACGGTTGAAATCAATAGTGAATTCGCCGTTATCATCGGAATATCCTTCATAGACACGATCCCCGATCTTCACTTGATAATAACTGTTCGGACGTGATGTTTGTCCGTCAGCTGATTCATCTTGGCTCGTGATCTCTAATAGTTCCACTTCTAATTCTGTGCTGCTCAGCACTTTGGATTTGACGCTTGGACTAGTGTTATTTGCTTTGTCCGTCGCGGTCGTTTCAATAATCGTTCCTGCTTTATAGGTGTTGTCTAGCTTGATTGAAAAATCGCCATTTTCGTCCGCCACCGTTTCGTAACGACCAATGACTTTGTCTTTATCAGAAAATGTTACACGGACGGTAGCACCTTTTTCCGTTTTCCCTGTAAATGTTCTTTCATCGTCTTTCAGTACAGCTACGGCTGGTGCTTCCGGCGCTGTAGTATCTGTTATCGTGAAGGTTGCTGCATCGCTCTCTATGCCAGAATTTCCTGTAGCAATAACGCTGCCTTCTGTTCCCTCTGGATAAGTTCGGTTTAGCTGGATGACAAAGTTGCCTTTCTCGTCTGCTTTTCCTGTGTAAACCGCCCCATTGATCGTTACTTGGATATTAGCATTTGCTTCCGCTGTACCCGTAAGCTGTTTGTCAGAGTCGCCTACTGTATTCACTTGCGGAACGGCTGTTTTCACAGTTCCTTTGACTGTCACTACCGTTTCTTCACTGCGTTTTTGGTTCTTATCGATCTCTACGACTGTGATCTTAGTAGCTCCTGGGAACTGACGTTTCAAGTCAATTGAGAAAGTTTTATCATTTTCCACTGTTCCTTCAAATTTTTGATCGCCGATTTTCACTTCGATCTTGCTCCCTGGTTTAGAGCCCTTACCAGTCAAAGTGCTGTCCTGGTCGGTGATCGCATCCACTTGAGGTGCTTCCGGAACAGAATTATCCACCACTTTTACTGTTGTATTCGGGCTGACATTCCCTGCCTCATCAACTGCCACAATATTCAATGTTTCGTCGACTGCCATTTCTTTCGCCAATTTTATTGAAAAAGTGCTTGTTGTGTCGTTGACAACAGAATTGTTGGCAATACCTTGTCCAACGATATCACCGTTCTTGTCGCGAATGATGATTTTTGCATTTGTTTCGGCACTTCCCGATGCAATTTGTTTAGTAAATTCAACATCCTCCGCTTTAGGTGCTTCAGGTGCGATCGTATCTTTTGCTGTTACTTCTGTAGGATCACTTTCTAGCCCTTCGCTGTTGGTTTGTGTGACGAATACTTTCTCGTTATGCTTCAATTTATGATCGATACCCACCATAAAGGAATTATCGGCAGCTACCTTACCTTCGCCGATCACTTCTTGGGCTTCATTATAAGCACGGATCGTGTTCCCGCTTTCTGCCTTACCTTTTAAGACTGTATCTCCGGCTTCCGGTTGTGTTACAGTTGGTTTTTCGACTGTAACGTCAACGATGCCATTGTCGCTGTCCGCGATATTACGTCCAACCATCAGAAAGACATTCGTTACTTTCGGCGCTGTGAATTCCATTGTAACGACATACTCCATATCTTCTTTCGCAACTATCTTCTCTTCATATAAGTTGCGGACGTTCGGCGCATTGGCTACCGTTTTCTTCGTTCCGTTAAAATCAACGGTCGCTACTGCTTTCCCAGTTGTCCGAATACCGTAGTACCATTTCAGGTTATACGTATGATTTTTTTTAAATTTGAAAACTCGTTGCGCTTTGAAAGTCGCATCGATGTTAGCAAAGTTTACATATGCTTGCTTCAATGTTTCTGTCGGACTCTTTGATTCGACATCTTGTAAAAAGATCTTATCCAGTGGAATGTTCAGCTTGCTTTTATAATGCAACACCTGCCAATTCTTGGCGATATCATAATCATCTGCTGCCAGCAACTGTGCTTTCTGCGGCAGTTCCATTTGCATAAATGCTGGTGTTGAAATTGTCTTCGATGCTTTTTCCGCTGCTGATGCTTCCACTCCCATCCCATGATTGAAAGTCAGCAAACAGCCAGCAACTACTAGGCTAGCTAAGCCTTTTTTATATACGTTTTTCATCTTCATTCTCCTTTTTCATCCCTAATTTTTTTCTTCCATGTAATTAATCCGGTTCCCATCACTACCAAACCGATAAATAGAAACAGATCCCAAGTGCTATCTCCGGTACTAGGCAATAAGTGACTGGAATCTTGCTTGCCCGGTTTTTTTGCAGGCTGTTTCGCGTCGCCGGTAGTGTTAGTGGAAATATCCGTGCGCTTTATCGGTTTCTTCCCGCTTTGCCCGTTCCCATTGGACTCATGTTTATCAGGATCCGGCTTTTTCGGGTCTTTTTCATTATCCTTTTTGCTTTCCTTCTCGTACTGATAAATGACCGATTGCGTATCTTTCGTAAATATTCCTGTTTGATTTTTCGGAATACCAGTTACTCTGTAGCCCTTCAGTTCCTTAGGCTGAGCTTTATACTCTGCTCCTAATTTGCCGGTAAGAATGACTGGAACAGCAATTTCCTTCCCTTGCTTGTCTAAAAATTTGACGATGACATTGCTATTTTCCGTTGGTTTAACTGCTTTATACACTACTTTTATGATTTGATCCTCTGTTTGGAAAATTCCCATGCTGCTTGAGATATGTGTTGCTATGTATCCCGGAACAGCTTTGATTTCTGCTTGGAAAGCCGTATTGATCTTACCCGTTAGAATTTTATCCGCAGCTACTTGTTTGCCTTGTTCATCGACATACTTGATCGTTACTTTCCCAGTCGTTTTCTTTTCTTCTTTAACTGGTTCATAAACATAGCGGACGATTTGCGCGGTTTCTGTTATCTTGCCTTTTTCCTTTCCGACTACTTCTTTAAGTTTGTAATTTGGGATTGCCCGCGCCATGCAAGTATAAGCATCACCCACGTTACCCTCGACCACTTCGCTGTCTGCTATTTTTTGATTATCTTCGTTGACATAATGTGCAGTCACAGGTTTTCCTTTTTTGATGACCTTGATACCTTTAGAACCATCTGGATCAACGTCATAGCCTACCATTAGAAAGACATTCGTTACTTTTGGTGCCACGAAGCTCATGGTGATCTTATAATCCATATCCGCCGTCGGTGTGATCGTGTATTCATAGACATCCCACGGCTCTTTGCTAGATGTGAAAGTTTTACCGTTAAAATCAACGGCTGCAGTGGCTTTTCCTGTTGTCACCATGCCAAAGCGCCATTTGAATTTATAGGTCACTCCGTGTTTGAGCGGCAGCGTTTTTACTGCTCGAAACTTTGAGTTTCCGATATTCGCAAAGTTCAGGAAAGCGCGGTTGATTTTCTCTTCCCCGTTGCCAATATCTCTTTTCGCACCAGAGTCTTCAATAAATACCTTGTCCAAAGGAATATTTAAATCACTCGTGTACTCCTCTACATCCCAGCCCTTTGCGACATCAAAATCATCTGATGCTGCGAGCGAATCAGCCGGAAACAATAATAATACGGCGATAAAAGTAACTAGGATCGCTGCTCCCCATTGGTATTTTTTGCTTTTCATCTTCTTTTCCTCCCTTGCTGCCTTATTGTTCTGTGTCTGGAATTACGGACTTTCTGCACTCACCTCCTTTCCTTCTATAGATAGAACCCTTTCGAAAATGCTAAAAATTCTTGCATCTCCTCCAGATCGATCAGCATCTTTTTCTTATCCAAAATAAATTTCTCATCAAAAAGATGCTTGCACACTTTGGAAAATGATGTGGGATCGATCCGGCAATAATTTGCTAATGTCGTATTATTGATACTGCTGGGAAACTGATAATAGCCCTCATCGCTTGCCCCAAGTTTGTGTGCTGCTTCCAAGAGTCCAATGATCACTTTATCTTTTTGGTATTTTCCTTTACCGCCTTCTTTCATCATTAATTGATAGAGTCTTTCTGCCATGCGCTTCGTTAAATATTCCATAAACACTGGTCTGATAGAAAGATAATCCAGCAAAAATTCACCGTCGATAATCCTGACATTGCAGCGGTCAAACGAATAGCGATAAATGTTTTTCCTGCTGTGCTGCGGCAAAAGCAGTTCATCAAAACCAATCAGATCTCCCTGTTTATGAAAATCGAGTACGCGCTGTCCCTCCTTTCCCATATTCACAAATGTTCCCATGTACCCTTCTTCCAAATAGAGTACTTGCAAAGAGCTGTTTTTTTCTGTAAAGATCATTTTGTCCCGTCCATAAAACTTTTTCTTTATCAATGTACTGCTACACGCATTATTTTCTAACTCTTCCACGATTTGAGCGTGCGAGACATTGTCTTCTAAGGAAACTCTATACATGTTTTCACCTCTTTGAATTAAAATTAGCATAATTCTGTACATTTATAATTGAGAATTTACAACTAAGGAGAAGACTTTGTGAATTTTTCGTAACATTTGCTGACCAATTATTGAAAAAGTTTATTCTTCATAATCTTATAGAGCGCTTTCCGATAAAACGCATTACCACTTATTTTTTTCACAAAGTTAAGGGATTTTAGGGAAAAATTCTAAAAATATCTTGTATTTATCGCCCATTAGAAGTAATATGAATTAACAAATATAATTTTCGGGGAGGTTTTATCTATGGTAGAGACATACGCAGATTCTCAAAGACAGCTGACCCAAGAAAGTATTTTTACCGCTTTTACTCGTTTATTGGCTACAAAAAAATTTCATGAAATATCTGTTACTGAGATCACTCGTATTGCTGGTGTATCCCGGATGGCCTTTTATCGAAATTATGCTAATAAAGAAGAAATCGTTACAACTTATCTTGACCGTTTGTTCCAGGTATTTTTTGAAAAAATAAGCAAGGATAACGTAATCGATCATTATTCGATTTTTTACGCGTACTTTGAATATATAAAAGCGAATATGGAACAGATCACATTGTTCTTGACGACAGAATTATCCGACCTTGTCTATGAAAAGTTTCAAACCTTCGTAAATAAAACCCAGCAGCTGTTATTCACCCATTATCCAGAGGATGAATTTTGTCCATTTGTAAGGGAATATTCGGCAGCCGGATTGTTCTCCTTAACTAAAAAATGGATCACTGACGGTTGTACAGGGAATATTGAGAAACTTGCCTTATTCCTCTCTCAACAATCACTCAACTAATACAAAAAAGCCTGCAAACATATTGTTTGCAGGCTTTTTTTAGCGTTATTTTAACTTTGTAGCAGCATACAGCTTTCCACTGGAAACTTGTTTATAAACCTTGCCCTTCTGCTGCGGTAAAAAAATGGAATCTCCTTCATTGATCAGTATGTATGCCTTTTTGTTTTGGGGATCTTGTTTTAAAAATAATCGAACCTTTTGTTTTTTCGATAAGAGCATACTCTCTTCCAGCGCTACTTTTTTTGTTCCTAATTGCTTGATTGAGATTTTGCGACTAGTTAGCTTATTCGCTCCCCGTCGAATTTTTTCTATTTGGAAAGTATGCTTCGTCTTTGGAATGCTGCCTTTTACTGTCTGCGAGCTAGTAACATAGCCGTCCACTATGATCGGGCTTGCTTTCTGTAGTGATTTTAAATTTGGATATTCTTTTATCCAAGTCGCATGCATTCGTTCTGAAAAAGGATGCACGCCTTTTTTCGGCGCTTTGGCATATCTTTTTTTCATGGCTTTTTTGTCTACATTCGGTACTTTCGTAGGGAGCGCTTTGGTCGGATTTGGAAACATGACAGACTTTTTGTTTTTAGTATTATGGGCTAGCCCCATCGCATGTCCATATTCATGGATCGCAGCACCAATATACATTTTTTTATTATAAAACTTGGCGTTTTTAATATGATGATAGCGGTTCAAATATAACTTCGAGGAAACGATATAATTATTATTGGTATTCACGGTGTGAAAAGTTAATCCCAGCCAATTTGATGCTTCCGTTTTAGCATCTATCGTCAACTTACTCTTCTTTGACTGCTTCTTCTTGATTGAAATAACTTTTGTTTTCCGCCATTCCTGCGCACCCTTATTCCATACTTCATTATAAAATTTAATTTTCGTCACACTACGGTAAGTCACATTTTTGCTTCGGTATCTAGTATTGAGCATTGGTGTCTGCGCTTCTGCATGCACCGTCTCAAAAACTGGCAACAGAACAAAAAGAACTACTAATGTTACGCTGATCAATTTTTTCATGTACCTTCCCAGCCCCTCTTTTCTTGTTGAATTTCATTATAAAAGCTTTTCCACTTCTTTTTTGCGGCATTAGCTTACTATCCGAGTTGAAAAAAGACAACTTTGTGTCACGGGACGTCGCGCTCTCTCCCTAAGAAAAGGACTTTCGTCACAATATCGCCACATTTAATACCATTTCCGCCCTCAAAATGGGGTTTTTATTTAGTATAATAACTACAAAGAAATAATTATTACTAGAGAGGCTGGATAATGTGAGAAAAAACATTTTTATCTCGATATTGATTTGTACTATTATATTTATTACCGTAGCACCCCACATCACCTTTGCTCAAACGACGGATCAGCCTGCATCAACAAAGGCAACTGCGGAAGAGTCTATCGATACTTGGATGCCGGATAAGGTCCTTCAAAAAGCAGTTGCAGCAAAACTTGGCATTACAGATGTCAACACTCTCACTAAAGCAGATATGAAAAGAGTTACCGCTTTAGCATTTGCAGAAAGCGATCAGAACCTTTCTTCTTTAGAAGGCTTACAATACGCAGACAATTTATACTACCTCTATATTCCAAAAAGCAATATTTCTGATATTAGTGCTTTAACAAATTTAACAAAAATGAGTATATTGTACCTCATGAACTCTAAAATCCATGACCTTACTCCCTTAGAGAAATTGACTAATATGACCAATCTACACCTTGATGCCAACCCGATCGCTGATTACAGCCCCATACTTTCCTTGACGAAACTAACCGAATTCGGCTCGCGGCACAGTAATTTAAAAGATGTTTCCTTTTTGAAAAATGCTACAGAATTACGCACGATCTATTTATGGGGAAATGATATTTCCGATGTATCTTTCTTGGAAAACATGAATCAGCTCCAATCGTTAGAACTTTCCTATAATAAACTTGAAAACGGCGCTTTAAACACAATTGCTACCCGCACCACTCTACAAACATTGAGTTTAAGCGGCAATCAGCTAAGCGTTGTGACACCTTTAGAAAGTCTACACAATTTAACAAACTTAACCATCTATGGAAACCACATCGCAGACATTTCCCCGATCCAGTCACTTCCGTTGACTACTTTAAACGGCGGTAACCAAACGATCTCGCTTGATAAAATCGCTGTGAAGGGTACAGAATATCTGCAAAAAAGCCCCATCCGCGGGCTAACAAATAACCCAAGCCAGATCGCACCTTATCCTGAAAACGAAAGTACCGGAACCATGGAAGAAAATGCGATCAACTGGACAGATCTTTCTGACGAAGGGACTTTCCTTTCCTATTGGAATGAAACCTACAACGATCCGAACAAAACATTCTCCGGGCAGCTGGTTTTACCTTATGAACGTGCAACCGGAGAAGATGTTACCGTCCGTTACCTGGATAAAGACGGCGAACCAATTGCTGACAGCGTGACGCTTAACGGGAAAATTGGCGATCCTTATACCTCTGAAGCGAAATCGATCGACGGCTGGGAGCTTACGGAAACCCCAGACAATGCAAAGGGCACTTTCTCTGATTCAGCGCAAACAGTTAGCTATATTTATGAGAAAACCGACGCTCAACCGGTCACCGTTCGCTATCTCGATAAAGACGGGAATGAGCTAGCGAAAGATACTATTCTAACTGGCAAGATCGGCGAAGAATATACATCTGAGCCTAAATCGATCGACGGTTGGGAACTTACGGAAACCCCGGACAATGCAAAAGGTGCTTTTTCCGACTCGGCACAAACAGTTACCTATGTTTATGAAAAAACAGCTGCACAGCCAGTCATCGTTCGCTATCTCGATAAAGACGGGAATGAGCTAGCGAAAGATACTATTCTAACTGGCAAGATCGGCGAAGAATATACATCTGAGCCTAAACCGATCGACGGTTGGGAACTTACGGAAACCCCGGACAATGCAAAAGGTACTTTTTCCGACTCGGCACAAACTGTTACCTATGTTTATGAAAAAACAGCTGCACAGCCAGTCACCGTTCGCTATCTCGATAAAGACGGGAATGAGCTAGCGAAAGATACTATTCTAACTGGCAAGATCGGCGAAGAATATACATCTGAGCCTAAATCGATCGACGGTTGGGAACTTACGGAAACCCCGGACAATGCAAAAGGTACTTTCTCTGATTCAGCACAAGTCGTCCACTATATCTACAAAAAAACTACGTCTGGTCCTGACGATCCCAAAAAGGATACAGTACCTAAAAAACAAAAACCAGCAAACAAAAAGCAAACATCACCAAAAACAAATACTCATACCAGCTGGCATTTGATTATTGATCCAAAATCAGATATTACCAAATCTGTTTCTAAGCTACCAACGACTGGCGACAAATTGCTAGATACCGTTTTATATAGCTTTGGAGGCTTACTTTTGATCATTATCGCCTTCTTACTATTTAAAAAGCGTCGAAAAAATTAATCAAAAATAGAGCTTGCTGACGAAAACAGCAAGCTCTATTTTTGATACAACTGCAATAAAAAGTTCCCGCCCAGCCCTGATAACCCTCCAGCCCAAGCCATTACAGCCGGACTTGCGGCACCGGGAAGCCAGATCGATAATAATCCCAATAATACCCCTACACCAATGCTTAGCAGATTTGACCATCTTTTTCTGATGACTCCCGTTTGGCGGATAGCCTTTACTACTAATGGGGTTATAATAGAGAAAAAAGTAAGGTACGTTACTAGTTCTTTACCAAAATCCATAAAATCTTCCCCCTTCCACTATTTATTTTAGCACCAATTCGGTGCGTTGTAAACAAACAGGTGCTATTTTTATACAAAAGTTTCCATTTTGGTGCTTTATATGTTATACTAACCTTAACAATCTATATAAGGAGCAACTATCATGGAACTGAATAAATATATTGGGAATAAAATCAGATTTTTTCGGGAAGAGAATGGTTACAGTCAGGAAAAACTGGCGCAGCTTCTCCGTACCAGCCGTCAAACAGTCAGCCGCTATGAAAATGGCGACCGCAAAGCCAGCCAAGATGTTTTATACGAATTAGCGCAATTATTCGGCAAAAGTATGGACGATTTTTTTCCGCCTCGAGAAATAGATTCGCCAAATAAAAATGGTTTGACGATAGCAGCTCATATCGATGATGACGTGACAGAGGAAGAATTGCGTGACATCCTTGCTTATATAGAGATGAAAAAAAGACTCCATCGCGGGAAGTGAGTTCAATTGTATGAAAAATTTGTAGCGCGGTATGGCAAAGAAATAACGATTCGAGAAGAACGTTTACCGACAAAACTTTCTGGACTCTTTTTGGATAATGTTATTTATATCAACAGTCTGCTAAGCGAACAAGAGAAAACAAGCACGCTGATCGAAGAAGTAATGCACGCCAAATATACTGTCGGCAATATTACCGAGCAGACAGACATCAGCCATCGGAAACAGGAAATGTTTGCTCGCAAGCGCAGCTACGAGTTTCTTATTCCGTTAGATGACATCATCGCCTGTTACTATGCTGGCTTTCATGAGTATTTCGAGGTTGCAGAACATTTGGGCGTTACCGAAGAATTCCTGAAAAAAACGGTCGATCACTATAAAAACAAATTCGGGACAAAGTGTTCGCACCGGGATTACAGCATTACATTTGGCAATACGATACGTGTCCAACAAAATAAAGCATGCAAAAAGTGATTTTTGCATGCTTTATTTTTATAATATATCAATTTTGATAATCTGGCTTCATATCCGTCAGAACGCTTTTTACATTTGATTGCGCAGACTGCTCCATTTGTCTATAAATATCGACATCGCGGATAAAAACTGCCTGCATATCTCCTTTGCGATCCACACGTTCTACATATCTGCCATGATCGAATACACGGTAATGACTTCGACTAGCCTCAGCAGTGTCCACCTGCTTCACATTTTTGACGATACCTCCATAGGTATCTTGCTTCCCACATGCTCCTAGAAGCAATGAGAGTACACCAAGCACTACAAGCAGTTTCTTCATTTTTACCTTACCCCTTATTCAGCAACTCGTGATTTCAAATATACTAAATCTTTGATCACGATCTTACGGTTGTTGATTTCAATGATATCAGCTTCCCTTAGTTCACGCATCATTCGATTAACACTATTTCGCGAACTGATTCCGCAAAAGCCGGCAATATCTTCATTAGTAATCGGAAAATCGATCAAGATCTTTTCATTGGATGCTACTCCGAATAGCTCTGCAAGTTCGCATAAAACTGCGCATAACGCTCCTTTTTTACCGTTCATGAGCATGGTTTGCAGTTTATACATATAAGCTTGCTGATTTTCACGGTAGTAATTTTTCACATAGGATTGTAGTTTTAAGTTGCGATTGACATCGCGCCAAAATTCCACTCGGTTCACGCGGTAGAGAAACGCCTCTTCTGATTCGACCCGGATGTTGAACGGAGCCGGAGTACGATTAGAAGTTTCGTCATTTATAATAGAAATGATTTCCCCAGGTCTTACATAAGCAAGATTGAATTCCCTGCCGTCTTTTAAAATCACACTTGTTTTGATGACGCCGCTCTTGAGCACATAGACATAACTATCCAACAAACCTCTATATGTCAGATATTCATGATACTCTTTTCTAACTACTTCCCATTTTTGACTTTCAAGGTATTCTTGAAAATAACGGTTCTGCATTTTGATCCAATCCTTTACTAAAAAATGTTTAGCCGTTTTTCATTAAAATCACGAGCTAAGTATAGCAATTAAATGATAACATAACTACCCTAAATAATATTACCAAATGGTAACAAAATCGCATACATTGTGAAAAACCAATCAATATAAAGCGGTAATAGCAACATTCACTTTGTGATATAAATAACAAGAGCCGTCACTTTCCTGTCATTTTAGCGTTAACAATTGATAACTTGATATCTCCTGATAATCAAAAAAACCGCAAGCTGTGATCTTCAGATCAGCACTTGCGGTTTTTTGATTTTATTTTATTTTATTTTATCAAAATGCGTAGCCATTGTTACAGCTTCTATTGCATCACTACTTGTAATCGTATAAACGCTTTTTCCTTCTTGCCAGCTAACTGTATTAGCATCTACGCGATTATTTTTCTCGGAATCCAATTTCATATCGCCGACTTCATGTGGGATCACAAGCGTTTCTTTTTCAAGTTTTGCTACTACTTCTTTCGCTAACGGCTCATAGTCACTTTTTCCGTCATTGATTGCATGGACCACGAAAGACCATCTGCCTTCATTCCAATTCAAGTATTTGTTCCCAGCGCCGGCATCTGGATATCCTTTGATGCCATGGCCTAAATCAACTGGCTTGCTACCAGTCGTTTGCGGGTCCGTATGTCCGACAGCTTGTTTCGCTTCATTATTCGTCGCATAAGTTTTTTTCGCTACTGTAGCAACTTCCGAAGCTGATTTGCCATCTTTCAGCTTGGCATTATTGATCGGGATCGGTTTATCACTTTCAAAAAATCGAACCTTATAATTACCTTGATCACCACTTGTTAATGCGGTTAGATGTTTACTATCAGAAGAAAGCGGGATCGTTGTTGGCAAATAAATATTCTTCGCTGCGATTTGTGTTTTCGTTGCAGCGATGACTTCTTTCGGTGTCAGTGTTTTAGACTTGTTGGTGCTGGTGTCACTTTTGGTGCTGCCTGTGTTGTTGCTATTCATCTTATCTGTTTGATCGTTCGATTTCTTTTGGCTATCTGTCGCTTCTTTCTTTTCCGTCATCTGCTTGTTATCTTTGGAAGTATCGCTAGTAGAACTGCTTCCACTTGAATTTCCTCCGCCGCAACCGGCAGCAACTAGTAAGAGCGCACCGAGTGTTAGGAAAATTGTCAACCATTTCTTCATATCTATCACCTCGATATTCGATACCCTTTAGAAATTTCACAAAACGTCGTTAGTAATTCGGATTCTCATCTGCTGCAAATTTGATATTCGCTGATTCTTTCGCACGCGTAACTACATCCATGACATTTAGACTATGTGCCAGTCGCTCAAGCATCTCTGCTTCATTTTGTTCGGAAAGAATGCGTTCAAAAGCAACAAACTCATCATACATACGGTGTTCATGATCTTTTACATCCACATGCACTTCTTCGCCTTTATTCGGCAAAAACTCGAACGAATCAACTACGCTTACCGTACCGTTGACATGGATCGTACCTGCATCGCCTTGGATATTCGCAGAAATAGGTGCTTTACTGTCTTTCGATCCAATACATACCGCTTTAAAGGACTCATAATCAAGAATCAAAATCCCAGAAGTATCGATTCCTTGAGCGATGTTAGCATAATATTGCACGCTTTTCGGTTTTCCAAACAGCCCAACGACGAAGTGGATGTTGTAGATATTAAGATCCATCAATGCGCCGCCTGACATTTCGCGGTTGAAAGCAGGTAAGATATTACCCGCTTTGAATGCATCGTAACGGGAGGAATATTGCGAGTAGTTTGCTTCAATGATCTTGATGTTCCCTAGCTCAGAAACTTTATCTTTGATCGCTAAAAAGTTCTTCATGTATTGATTGGTGATGGCTTCTAAAAGAAACGCTTGTTTCTCCCTTGCTAAATCAATTAATATTTCTAACTCTTGAACATTAGAAGTAAAAGGTTTCTCACAAATTACATTTTTTCCAGCTTCCAACGCTTGCTTTACATAACTAAAATGTAAATGATTGGGCAACGCTACATACACCGTATCAATAGATCCATCTGCTAAAAATGCTTCATAATCAGTATGGATCTTTGCAATGTTGTACCGTGTTTTCAAGTCTTCCAATTTCTCTAAACTCTTGGCTCTTCCATAAATTGCCGCCAGCTCGATTTTTGGGATAGAAGTAAAGACTGGAAGTAAATCATGGACGATCATTCCTGATCCAACGATTCCTAATTTCATGGCTATTTACACCCTTTCACGCCGTCTTCGAGAATGCGCATTTGTAATAATGTTTCTTCATCTTTCACTTGTTTTTCTTTTCCATTCACAATCGCCTCATATAGTCCATCATACACGCGACCATAGTCACCCTTTTCAGAAACAACTGTTTCCTCATGATAGACTCCGTTATCATCGACGTAAGTCAATACGCCGTAATGTTCCGGCAGATCAATTCCAAAATCAGCATTGTCGGGCATATAGAATAGTTTCAAATGTTCTTCTTGACGATCTTTCGTTTCTTTTACAAACGAACCTTTTTTACCATACACAACAAAACTTGGTCTTGCTTTCAAGCGGAAATAACTCGACTTGACAGACACTTTTAATTTGTCATAATAAAAATCTAAATCAAAGTAATCATTCATACGTCCTTCCCCAAGTAATTGTCGAACATCGTAATGAATATCGTCCGGTTTGCCAAAATAGCTCAATACTTGATCGATCGTATGACAGCCATGACCGTATAAATAACTATTGTAGAACTTGAATTCATGGGTAGATTCCGGTACTTCTGGGCGGAAGTAGTCGTAGTGCATCTCCACTTCTAGTAAATCGCCAAGTTTCCCGCTTTCGATCACCTTTTGGACGGTGAGAAAATCGGAATCAAAGCGGCGATTTTGGTAACATTGCACTAGCAGATCATGTGCTTTCGCATAAGCAAAAATCTCTTCTGCTTCCGCATATGTCATCATAAATGGCTTTTCTACCAGCACGTGTTTGCCGTGTTCCAAAACTTTCTTCGCGTACTCATAGTGTGACTGTTGCGTGGTCGAAACAACAATCAGTTGAATTTCCGGATCAATCAGCATTTCTTCCAAATCCGTTGTATAATGGATATGTTCATGCTTTTCCCACGCATCGTGATCTGGGTTGCGACGGTAGATCGTTTTTACCTTGATTGTGTCGCGTTCTAAAACGAAAGGCAAATGATAGCGATTCGTACTCTTTCCATTTCCAATATAACCGATAGTTAACATAAAAGTTCCCCCAATTTCATACTATTTATATATACATTATAAGTTTGTTTGCTCAAAAACGCTATTTTCCCCTTCTATCTATAGTTATTTAGGAAATTTAGTCCTGAATCACAGGCTTAAATAACATTTTTCTGCACAAAAAGTTCAATATTCACTCGAAAGGAGCCCTTTTGATGCTGCTGCAAAAAATCAAAACAATGACTAATTTTACCAATACTGAAAAAGTGATCGCTGACTACATTCTTGCAAACACAGCTAATATGGAGCAACTGACCATTCAAGAATTAGCTCGAAAAACCTATACGTCACATGCTTCGATTATTCGTTTCACCAGAAAACTAGGCTTAGATGGATTTAAGTCCTTTAAAATCGAATTATTGAAAACGAATCAGCAAGAAAATCACGTTCTCTCAGAGATCAATCCAAATATCCCTTTTGAGCATGACGATTCTATTCTTAAAATCAGTCGTGAAATGATGGAACTCACTCAGCAAACCATTACCGAGAGCTACCATTTGCTAGACGAGCAAATGCTTTTTCGAGCTACGCGACAATTGTACGATGCCAAACGTATTTTTTTGTTTGCCCTAGGAGATTCTCAGATTCGCGCAGAAAGTTTTCAAAATAAGCTTTGGAAAATCAACCAATATGCCATCTTGGCTACAGACCGTTCAGAATGGGCCGTCCACACAGCAAATATCACAAGCGAAGATTGTGCTCTGTTTATTAGTTACGATGCTAAGTCGCCGCATGACATCACAGCTGCAGAATGGTTAAAATCTCGTGGCGTGCCGATTATTTTGCTTACTTCTCATATCACAAGTAAACTTAGTAAAATTGCGGATATTTGTATTGCCGTGCCGAACTTAGAAGATAAATCAGAACTAAAGATCGCCACCTTCGCTTCACAAATAGCCTTCGATTATATTCTGAATGTTATTTTCTCGACGCTCTATCAAATCGATTACGAGAAAAACAAGGACTATCAAACCCTAAATCAGCAATTTTTAAGTGATAATAATGCTTGATTTATTTCCCGAGAAATAATAGCTTGAAAGGAGAAGCTGATGCTCCCTAAGAAAAAGATCTTTTCGTGGTTCATAAGTATTGTGTCTCTTGGTATGTTGCTACTTATCCTGCTTCAATTACTAGCAATTATCGATTTATCCATAAGAAGCGGTGAACTGTTGGCTGCCTGCTTTTTGCTACTTGTGTTCCTATTCCTCACTGTATCTTTGCGGCCACAAAAAAAAGAGCCCTCTGTCTATTATCGACCCAAGCCGCTCGTATATACTAAAGCACTTGAGATCATCGAAATAAACAGCTGGCTATATACGTTTTATAAAACATCAGACAGCATTTATATCATGCAGCTCTATTTCAGCGAGCATACAGAATATGTACAAGTAGATACGTACCGTTGTTATTATTTCCATGCTTCGGAAATTCGCGAAAAGCTGAACACTCGTTCATTAACAGCATTAGCACTTGCCATCCAAGCCGAACCAAATACATACAAATGGAAAGAACTAGCCATTACTTTACAAATACATGGCCGACAAGTTGACTATTTTATGCAGACCTGTCTATTCGCAGATGATGCTGAACATTTGTATACTAATCTACCAGATAAATAGCTTTTATTCCCGCATTTTACGGCGGGTTTCTTTTTCAATCGTCGAAACGATCCAATTGCCAATAATGATTCCTCCGAAAAAAATAACACCACAATAAAAGATGCCTAGTAAAATATCCCAGTTTCCTTCAACATTCGGAAATAGACTATATGAAATTGCTCCAAAAATGTGGAATAACACCCAAATAAAGATAATACTTAATAAATAACGAAAAATCCGAACCACTTTACCCATCCCTTTTTAGTTTTATATTTTGAAGCTCTTTCTATGGCTTAGCTGCTGCTGCCAAACGTCTTGTTTCTTTCCGATAAGTCGTTGGAGAAACTTTTTTCTTAGCGGAAAATTGCTTAATAAAATAGGTTTCATACCCAAAGCCAGTCGAAGCCGCAATCTCATTTACAGTTAACCCTGTATGTGTCAAAAGATCTGCAGCAACTTTCAATCGGTAATTCAACAAATAAGCCATAGCAGTGCAGCCAAAACGCTCGCGAAATTTTCGATTTAAAGTCACACGGTTTGAATTCGTTAACTCTGTAAGCTCCACTAACGTTATTTTTTTTCGATAATTTGTATGGATATAGCTCAATAGCTGGTCTAAGTAGACTTGTTCTTCCCTGTTACTCGTTTCCTCTAACAGATATAAAAATTGAATGAGATATTTTTTGATACGACAGACCCATAAAGAGTCGCTTTTCGCAAAAACTTCCGTACCCATTACAAAGAAATACTCTAATAACTGCGTGTAGACCGCGTTTGATGCATGATAAACACCTGAATGGCGGGAATCTCGTTTAAAAAGGATCGATCCTGTCTTGATTTCAGGAGCCATAGAAAATGTCTCATTTTTTTGTGAAAGCTGTATGGTTTTTAAAAAGGAAGGCTCAAACCGAAAGGAGGCCGCTGCCAATTCGGCGGAAGAAATGAAAGCAAAGCTGTCTTGATTGGTTAGGCAAAGTATATCTCCCTTTCGCAATTTCATGGAAACTTGGTTTAATGATATCTCCAGCTTCCCATTTGTTATAAAAAGAATCCTGTATTCCTCTTCCTCCCACACAAATTGGCAACTTTCTGCAGCAGTAAAATCAATGGGCACATTTCTTTTTTTATAAGGATCGAACTGCATGTTTCCACCTCTTAACAAAAAGTATAATAAAAAACATCTTTTTGTTTATTGTATCATAACCGCTTTGCTTTAGAATGGATTTATATACCATTACCGAGGAGTGATAGAAGTGAACATGGAAGTTTTCAAAATCAGTATCACCGATGATGTGCTAGCGGATCTGCGGCATAGACTTGAGCTTGTTCGCTGGCCTAGCCAGTTAGAAGCGATTGGCTGGGAGCAAGGTACAGAACGACATTTCCTGCAAAAACTGACCGATTATTGGTTGAACGACTACGATTGGCGAAAGCAAGAAGCACTATTGAATCAGTTCCAGCAATATAAGACAACGATCGACGGTCTATCCATTCATTTTGTGTATGAAAAAGGGCAGACTTCCCGGCGCATCCCACTCATTTTGACTCATGGCTGGCCCGATAGTTATCTGCGCTATCAAAAAGTGATTCCACTTTTGACGAATCCCCGACGTTATGGAATCGAATCTGATCTATCTTTCGATGTCATCGTCCCTTCTATGCCGGGATTCGGTTTTTCAGAAGCTCCCAAGCAAGCAGGATTTAATAACGCCAGCGTAGCGGATCTTTGGGTAAAATTAATGACAGAAACATTGGGATATGAAAAATTTGTTGCTAGTGGCGGAGATATGGGTTCGGGGGTCACACGTTACCTTGCTGCAAAATATTCGGAACAGCTTTTAGGCATTCATTTGACAGATGTAGGACTGATCCAAGCACTTATTCAAAAGAGCGGGAGTCAGATAGAAAACAAATCTGAGCAAACTTATGTCGAGACCGTTTCAAAGTGGTTGCGCGATGAGGCGGGATATATGGCGATCCAATCGACCAAACCACAAACGCTGGCTTATGGTTTAAGCGATTCGCCAGTTGGTCTTGCAGGATGGCTGCTAGAAAAATATCGTAGCTGGAGTGATTGTGATGGCGACTTGAGAAAACGTTTTTCTAACGATGAGTTTCTCACCCATGTAATGATTTATTGGGTCACGAATACGATTGCGTCTTCTATCCGGATGTATGACGCCAATAGCCATACACTTCCCAAGCTTGGAACTATAACCATTCCTACAGCTATTTCTCTATTTTCCGCTGATATCAATTTACCTCCCAAAGCATGGGTCGAGCGAGCTTTCAATGTGCAGCAATGGTCGGTAAATCCCAAGGGCGGTCATTTTACCGCATTTGAGGAGCCAGAATGGTTTTCTAAAGAACTTTTCCGATTTGCCAAAACTTTATAAAGCGCCGTTATTCAAAAGACAAAGCCACGTTTTCATTAAGTATGATATAGTAATATTATTACTGATAGGAAAGGACTTTGACTATGGCGATCCCATTTTTGATCTTATTATTGCTGTTTGCTATCAGCTACATTTTTCTAGTGAAAAATCAGAAAGGAAATATTAATGAGACTTATAAAAAAGTCCTACTGATCATCAATATTTTTTGCGTTCTTTTATTCCTATTTTATATCTTTACAGCTGCTTAAAGGTTATTTGTGACTACATGCATGCTCTTACTAAATAAAAACGACATAAAGGAGTCGATCAAATGAATATTCGATTACAACCAGTTTCTCCTCCGAAAACAGATGCTTTACTAACTCCCATTAACCTAACAAACGAAACGCTTTTGCACCGCAAGCAAAACCTAATGACTGCTATGCGGGAGCAGCATGTTGATTCCGTAATAATCTACGCTGACCGCGAACACGGCGACAACTTTGAATACTTTACTGGATTCGTCCCGCGCTTCGAGGAAGCGCTCTTGATTGTTCATCAAAGCGGCAAAGCTTATGTACTTCTTGGTAATGAAAATATGAAAATGGCAGCTTACTCGCGAATCGACGTAGAAGCTATCCATGTCCCTTTCTTCTCGTTGCCAAATCAGCCTATGAAAGACGATGCACGCTTAGAAGATTATTTCCAAGCCGCCGATATTTCAACAGGAAAAAAAGTTGGGGTAATTGGTTGGAAGCTGTTCACTTCCACATCCTACCAAAACCAATATTTATTTGATCTTCCTTATTATTTGATCGATACATTAAAACACTTGGAGATCGAACTGTTCAATTTCAGCGAGGTACTGATCTCCCCTGAGAAAGGCATTCGGACAGTCAACAATGCTAACGAGATCGCTCACTTTGAATATGGTGCTGCACTCGCTGGCAGAAGTCTGCTCGATGCGCTTGATCATATCGATCTAGGAAAAACAGAAATAGAAATAGCTGGTCTCTTGGCTAGCGGCGGGCAACCACAGACGGTAACTACAATCTGCGCTACTGGCGATCGTTTTACTGATGCCGTTGTTTATCCGCGCAACAAAGCCATTCAGCTGGGTGATAAAATGTCACTTACCATCGGCTTCAAAGGCGGACTATCGAGTCGATCTGCCTATGCTGTTTCTACCGCTTCCGAATTACCGGTAAAGGAACAAGACTATGTAGCTAAAGTGGTTACGCCTTATTTCCGCGCCCTTGCTACTTGGCTGCAAACGATCCAAATAGGCATCAGTGGCGACTTTCTCTATCAAAACATCCAAACCGTTCTTCCTCAAGAAGACTTCCACTGGGAGCTGAATCCCGGACATTTTACAGCAACCGAAGAATGGCTAGCGTCTCCGTTTTATCCAGGTTCCACATGCACTGTAAAAAGTGGCCAAATTTTCCAAATCGATATTATTCCAAGTGTAGCTGGTTTTGCAGGTGTTAGTGCAGAAGAAGGCATAGCGATCGCCGATAAAGATCTACGGACAGAGATCCAGACAGATTATCCACTTGTGTGGGAGCGTATAATGCGGCGACGCAACTATTTAAAAAAGGAACTTGGTATCGAATTATCCGAAGAGATCCTTCCGATGAGTGATACACTTGCTTACTATCGCCCTTATTTATTAGATAAAACGGCAGCTATGGTTTTCAAGTAGTGCATTTTAACGCCTAATAAAAAAACGAGCTGACTGGTTACTTCATCAGCTCGTTTTTTTGATTTTCATTTTAGCGTTTATCCACTGTTATCCTAATACCAGCGGTTTATCGATCATCGGCATAGCAGGACATTTTTCAAAACACTTACTAAGACACCATCTGTTCGTTCACATAATCTGCATACAGCTCGTGACTTTGCAGTAATTCTGCATGTGTGCCCTTACCAGTTACGGTTCCTTTTTCAATGAAATAGATTTGATCCGCATCGACAATTGTAGAAAGGCGGTGAGCGATCACTAATGTTGTCCGGCCTACCATCAAGTGTTCCAGTGCCCGTTGCACTTTTTCTTCTGATTGTGAATCCAGACTCGCTGTGGCTTCATCCAGCATCAGAATCTTTGGATCTCTTAAAAAGGCGCGCGCGATCGCAAGGCGTTGCTTTTGCCCGCCTGACAGTTTCACACCGCGTTCCCCGATTTCCGTGTCTAATTGATCTGAAAATTCGCGGACAAATTGATCTGCGTAGGCAAGCGATAATCCTTCCCATAACTCATCGTCGGATAAAATTCGTTCGAGGCCATATTGTAGATTATCACGGATACTTCCTGCAAAAACGGCACTATCTTGGGAGACATAGCCGATCTGCGAGCGCCAGCTAGTCAAATCGACATCCTGGATATCTTGATCTCCGACTTTGATTGTTCCATCTACTGGTGGATAAAACCGCTCTAATAAGGAAAAGATCGTTGATTTACCGCCACCACTCGGTCCAGCAAAAGCAATTACCGTATTCGGCTTGGCCTCAAAAGAAACATTTTTCAAAATAGGACGTTCTGGTGTATAGCTGAAAGAGAGATTTTCTGCTTTGATCGTATTTCCGACAACATCGATATTTTTGCCGGATTTGGCAGGTTCCAATTCAGTATCTAAGATTTCTTGGATTCTTTCTGTAGAACCCATTGCTTTTTGTACTTGCGAGAAGAATGTCGCAAAACTCATAGCAGGCGCAAGGATGTTAAACAGATACAGCAAGAAAGCAACTAGCGCACCACTTGTCAGCGTTCCTGCTTGAACCCGAACAGCACCATAACCCAGCACTCCGACGAATAATCCCAACATCGTTGTCATCATGATCGGCTGCAAAACTGCTTCGACTTTAGCATCCTTGATCCCTAGTGTAAAAATCTTATGAATGATCTTTCCCCCCGTCGTCCGCTCAAACTCCTCACCATTACTAGCTTTGATCAAGCGAACTTCCGACAATTTTTCGCTGACATCAGCATTAAAATCGGCAATTGCGGATTGAAGCTGTCTACCGATCCGGGACATGATCTTTCCGATCGGTACGATGATAAGCGCAATCAAAGGAATCGCGCCAAACATGATGGCAGCCATTTTCCAGTCCATCCAGAATAAAATGATCATCGAACCAACTAATTGGATCGCACCAGTTACAAAGTTAGGAAATTGCGATGTCACCAGTTCCTTGATAACGCTCGTATCATTGACCAAGCGGGAACTGCTTTCACCGGATTTATGATTGTCAAAGTAACCAACAGGCAATTTCAGTAAATGCTTCCATAGCTTTTCGCGTAGTGTCTTGACCGCACTCTCTCCCACATAGCGCAGAAGATAGCCACCGATCGTACCAAAGCCGAGCTGGATAACAAACGCCAAAATCAATACTGCCAGCATTTTACCGTCGATTTTGGATAAGCCGCTCGTATCGACCAATCCTTTTGTCAATTGCGGTACGATCAAACTTGCTCCGCTTGTCACTAGACTCAAAATCATCCCGAACACAAATAGTGATTTTTTAGGATTCACGCTATTGATCAATTGAATAAAGTTTTTAAATTTAAATTTTTTTGTTGCTGCTGGTCTTTCTTCCAACAACACCGCTTCTCTTTCCATAATGCTTTCCTCCTCTTCCAACAGCACGTCAGAAGTTTCCTATAATCGTGTTTATATTTGGCGTTCTAATCATTTTCGGGTTTGTTTCCTCTACGCCAAAAGCCATGTGGAAACTCTCTACCGAAACCTCGAGGACGACCGCCGCCATCCCGATGAAAATCTCGCATCGCATGCGCCATTTCTTCTTGCATTTCTCTTATTTTATCTGGATCCATATCATCTTGATGATCGCTCAAATAGTTCATAAATGATTCTCGCATCGACTGGATCTTCTCAATATCTTCCGGCGACATTTTTTGCAAATTATCAGCGAAACGATTATGGAATGGTCGCTCCATTTTTCTCATCTTTTTAAGAACTTCCGGATCCATATTTTCAAAGCCTTCAAAAAAAGAATCTCGGAATTCTTGGATTTTTTGGAAACGATCCATTGGGTCTGTAAAGCGCTTTGCACTCTCTTTAAAATCTGCGTCCCATCCTTCTGCGACCTTTTCTAAGCTTGTGTGAAACGCTTGTTGTTCCGCTTCCGTCAGCCCTGCAAAAAAGGCTTCGCTGTGATTAGCTTCTTTTAAAGAGGCATTTTTTTCTGCTTTCTCACGACCTTGATCCGTCAGATGGATTCGTTTGATCCGTTTATCTGTCTCATCTTCTAACCGGACGATATCCCCTGCAGCTTCCATTTTTTTCACTAATTCTGCGATAGAACTAGGGCGTAGATCTAACAATTCTGCTAAAAAACTTTGCTTCATCCCGTCTTCCATCTTTAAAATTGCCAGCACACGTTGCTGTCCCGTAAGTCTTTGTTTATTCTGCTTCATAAAAGCATTACCTGCATCACTGATAAACCGCAATTGTTTCATTAGTTCATCTGTAAAACTACTCATATCAGAACCCTCATTTCTAATTTTCAACTATTACTTCGGTACCGAACTTTATTACATGAGTTATTATAGTTCGGTACCGAAGTATTTGTCAACAGTTTTGATAAATTTTTTTATAAAAAAAAACGCCCCTATGGTAGCAGGCGCTTTTTCACGGCACAATTAGTTAGATTTAACATACTGTGTACGCTGTCTGTGATCCTTATCCGGCAACAATCGTACATTCGGATAATGACCTTGCAAAACCTCACGGCGAAAACGATTACCCGCCATGACACGGTCTCCGATATAGATTTTTTCCCATGCTTCCTCGCCGTAAAGTTCTGGTAGCGAGAAGGTGCTTTTATCAGGGAGTGTGTCTAACTCCTTGTCAATGATTTGAAAAAAATCGCGAAGTACTTCTTTCATCCTCATAGGCCTCCTCCTGCTTATTAACGAAACAACTGCTTAAACCGATTACTGTTGTTCACAATCTTCAAAACGACCATTGTGATCAGACCCGCAACGATTGCTTCCGGAACGCCGTTGATAGCAATAATAGAAATAATTGCTCCATACACTTCCTTGATCGGAATGTTTTGCACTTTCGCATACGCATTCCCAAAGAAGAAATAGATTCCCGCCATAACCAGCACCGTATTGATCAAAGATCCAGCGATCCCCGCCAGCAAATAAGCAACGCTAGGTTTACGGGACTTGAATAACCGAGCAAAAAAGCGGTAAAAATAAAACGGCAAGATCCCGACTAACAGCCGTGGAAGAAAACAGATCAGCAAAGCCAATAAGCTACCGTGTGTCAGACCCGGGATCGGTATAAATGGCGAAAACACAAATGATAGAAGCGCCGGCGAGATCGTGTTGCTGATCAAACTGGTGGCACCAAAAACAACACCCAAGATCGCCCCTCTTTTTGGTCCCAATAAGATAGAACCAATGATAACAGGGATATGGATGATCGTTGCTTTAATGATGCCCAAAGGAATAAATCCCAAAGGTGTGAATGCTAATAATAATATAATACCGGTAAATACTGCTAGTAGTGTGATATCTTTACTTTTAGACATATGAGAATGTCCTTTCTTGATTTTTTATACAGTTCGGAAAACTATATCTGGAATACCAAACTTTTTTACAGATAATAAATAATCATACTGATAACAGCCATCGCCTCTCCCTCATTGATATAAGCGTGCTCAGAATCGGCGTCAAACTTTATTGCATCTCCTTTTTTTAGTTGGTGGTTCCTGCCAGCTACTTCAAGTTTCAGACTTCCTTCATATACCATTAAGTATTCTTGACTTCCGTCTAAATGCGGCTCTGATCGTAGTACAGCACCTGCATCCATCTCTACTGTAAACCATTCGAAGTTAACTTTCCGGTCAAACGGAAAATAAGGATACACACGGTATTTTTGATCATCTTCCGACACAAAGTCTATTTTTTCCTTATGGATGACCTTAACTTGCGGTAAATCGTCATCTACTAAAACACTAAATGAAATATTCAGCCCATTAGCAATTTTCCATAACGTATTGATTGTAGGTACGACTTTCCCTTTTTCAATTTCATTAAGAGCTGTCGTACTAACAGTAGTTAACTCAGAAAGTTTTTTTAATGTGATACCCTGCTTTTTTCGAAGCGCTTTTAAATTACGCGCCACTGTCATATGTATATCATTCATCCTTGATCCGCTCCTTAGGAAAAACAAATTTGACTATCCTTCTTAAAGGAATTATAATCCTATTTATAGGATGTGACTTAAATTGACTATTTTACTGACATTATTTTATGCTTTTTTTATGAGTTTTACACCAGGACCAAATAATATTCTCGCCATGCGCTATGCAACTAGCCTAGGTATGAAGCCTACTTTGCGATTTTTAGTAGGAATCGGTGCCGGTTTTTTAACTTTATCTATTTTCAGCCTGTTTTTTAATACTTTTTTATTAACTATAACACCGGTTTTCTATGTCATTTTAAAGTTAGTAGGTTTTCTGTATTTACTATACTTGGCTTACCAAATGATGTTTACAGCACATAAATCTAAGCAAACGACTGAAAAGCACCCGACATTCTTACAAGGATACATACTCCAATTTTTAAATCCAAAAACGATTTTATATGTTGTAACAGCCATGGGAACCTATGTCATTCCACATACAGTACATTATCTCGCATTGATCTTATGGGTCGCTGTCATTGCTTTGCTAGGTTTTCTTGCTTCTTATACATGGGCCTTTCTAGGATGCAAGATTTGTCGGTTTTTAGTGAAACACGAGCATGCGTTTAATTTGATTATGTCTATTATTTTGGTTATTTTAGCCGTGGAAATTTTATTTTCTTAATGTTATTTTACCATAATAGCCACTTAATGCTAAATGAATGATACACTTCCTATATTGAGAAGTAAAACCCTTGTCTGATTGTTTCTTACAATATCATGTATTATCTATAAAACACAGGCTTTAGCGATGACTTTGATAAACTAAACAATCCCTTTATTAATAACATTTACGAAAAGATATTCAACACGCAAAAATGGTGAAATATTTTTCCGCATAAAAAAGACCGAAAGTCCCATTTCCAAGCGTTTTAAACGCTAATGGTACTTCGGCCCTACAAACAAGTGACAACTTATTTATCAATAACTAATCTTCTTGTATAAACCGCTTGCCCCGAGTGCATCACCGCATCATCAATCGTTGAAACTAACCGAACCTGACGCGTAACAGGAGGATTCCAATTTTCATCGATCACCTCATGGAGCGCTTCGTCATCAATATTTTCTAAATAGGTTTTCGCTAACCCCACACTCTCCGCTAAATAATCACTCAGCAAACTTTTATCCGTCACTACTACTTTCGCCGCCTCTTCCGGCGTATGACGCCAATCTTGCGTATCATCCGGCAGATCCAAATCAAATTTCTCCCGCCAGCCCGCCTTCGTCCATAACGGCTCACTATTGTTAAGACCAGAAATCTGCTGATCGATCATTTTGGCAGTGTGCCAGAAAAGCCAGGTCACAGACTTGATGAGCGGCTTCGGCATCGTATTCGCCTCCTCCACATTCATCTGATCAAGCGTATCCACGAAACGCTCCTGAGCTCGATCTAAAGTATCGATAGACAATTGTGTAGCTTTCATCTTATCTCCTCCATTTTGTCCGCAATAAAAACAGACAGCTTTTGTCCTACGTACTTAGTTTTCCCCAAAAACTGGATTTCACACCGTTTAAGAGGCATTATTATTGGTCTAACGCTACGATGATCCATCTAGAGATCCTCCAAAAATCTTGTTGCCAATTCATAAGCTTCCATTTGATTGTGGCTTGACTGTTAAAAGATGGTTGCGTGTACACGGAAATCGCTTCTTTTTCAGAATCGCAACAAATCGATTGATTAATTAGATAGCTTTCCCTCTTATAGCATCTGTTAAAGCATTAACTCCTGACTTACTAGCTGTTGCATTCTGCTCATGAGAAAACGACCTCCAAATTTAGATCTAGACTCTAAACTTGAAGGTCGGCTCAAAAGTAAGACCTTACTTTTTCTTAGCTCTCATAAACAAAATAGTCTGCAAAATATAGGCAAGTACAATCACAGAAATACCAACAAAAGAAGGGCTAAAAAAGTTTAGGACAATACCGATGATTACAATTATTGAACAAAGTATGTTTATTTGGACTTTTGTCATTTACACATTCTCCTTATTGCCAGCCACATTTGCCTAAAAATGTCGCAAAGTAATTATACTCAAACCAAATTCCACCTGGGCATCTTGATACAACAACTCCTAAAGTAGCACAAGCAGTTTTAACGATTGGGTGGGGTATCCATATTCCACCTAAGCTCATGCCGGATCCAATATTTTTCACAGCGGTTTTTGATAGATAAACACGGGCATAATTCCAATGGAATTTTATCTTAGTTACTCCTTGTTTATATTTTCTTGCAGTAATAGAAACAAGATTATTAGAAGAAGTGGCAGCACTACTGAAATCTAAATAAGTAGCAGTCCGGTTTTCTTTGTCGATTGTCAAACCCTTGTCAGCAATAATTTTATTCGTGTAGCTCAGTTGTTGCTGGACTTGATTAACTTCTGCTAAATTTATATTAGCTTTACCTTGTGCGCTAAACACATATTGATTATTAACAATCTCAATATAACGATCATACTGACTTAAATCATCTTTTGCCGCAGTCTGTGGCATATCCTTAACTTCTTTTATTGGGGTTTCGGTGGCATATGCTCCAATCGAAGGCAACACCAAAGATATTCCCATTGTTAAAGCTAAAGATACACATACAGAGCTAATCCAGCTTTTCTTGATTTCTCTTTTCATGTATAATCATCTCCAATGTATTAATCTAAGTTGTACAACTACGTAAATTATAGCTTTCTACATGCTCTTTAACAACATCATTATCCTAAATGATCCATATTTTGTCCTAGACAACCAAAAAAGATGCGAAATTATAATTTCTGTATACAGAGTTATAGATTTTATAGACATTTATACCTAATAGATTACAATGAAAAAGCCGCCTCATAAAGGTTAGCTTAAAATATTAATTCATTTTAAAAGAATTTGTGCGGACATTTCCCAAACGCTATGGGAAGTCCGAACCCTCGATCCACAGATGAAGAATTGTGATAGGATGATAGGCTGTGATAAATAATAGGTAGTAATGGCTGTGTAATGGATTTTTATATAGACGTTGAAAAACAAAAAATATTAAAAATAAACAAAAGATGTTAAGTTCTGCCCATGCTCTGCCCACGAAAAAACCCCGCCGAAGCGAGGTTCGCACTTATAAGACCCCGGTAACCTCTGCTTCGTTGTCTTTGAAAATATCATGCAAGGTCTTTCCATCAATTTTAGCATTATAAAAAAAACTGACATGATCATCATTAAATGTATTACCTATTAATTCACCATTAGAACCAACTAATGCTCTACCAAGTTCTCCAGTATAGCTCATGAAATATTCTTTATTTTTATAGAGGAATTCTATCTCTCTACCATTTTTAATAAAAAATAACATTCTATCTACATCTTTTTCATCCTTTTTGGTAAATTCATTTACATCTTTCACAGTAAAAACCTCCTTTAATGTTTTTCTCTAATCATATTACCTTTTTTATCCCAAGTTATTTTGTGTCGATGTGGAAATTTAACCCCTTTAATCGGGTTATGAAAATAATCAATATCTAATACTGCTTTTCCATTTTTACCATAGTATCTTCTCTGCTTTACTTTTCCATCAACAATTAAATCTTTTGAAGAATATTTTTTGCTTTTTGATGGTAAATTACTATCTCCTTTTTTACTTACTTTCTTCGAATTATTCCCCTTAACCTTTTTACCTTTTTTCTTAGCTGATTTGAATAGTTGAGCTTTAGTTTTTTTCTTTTTCTTCTTCTTTCCTTTTTTACCTTTGTTCGATTTTGGCTTTGGCTTTGGTTTCGGAGTTGGCTTTGTATAACCTCCACCCGATGCAGGTGCTCGTCCTACTCCACCACCCGGCGAAGGTGGGCTACCGTCTGTTTGATTTGCTGCTGGGCTAGCAGTTTGTTCTTTTGCTATTGTTGCCGTTGCTGGTACACTAACAGAAAATAGCATTAAACTAGCTACGAATATGTACAGTAGATGCTTTAATTTCATTCTCTCACACTCCTATTTATTTTTAAACATTCATTTTACCTGATTTTCTGACAAATGTCTGTGGAGATTTTGTGACAGTTTAGAATGAAATATGGAGATTTATTGTGTGAATATGCAATTGTGAAGATTGAAAATAAACTAACCCACTGGGTGGTGAGTTAGTTTAACCTGTTACGGTTGTGCTATGTGATTATCGGTTTACACTTATATTTTTATTTGCTATAATTAAGTTGTAAAAGATAACTTGTGATGGATAAAGCTGGGTTCCCGAATGGGAGTAAGATAATTTATTATCGAGAATTCCTTTGCTCCTGAGGTTATCTTTATTTTTTTGTCTTCATTTTGAGATGATCTATAATTTTTTTAGGGTTTTTCTTGATTTCAGTTATAATAAAATCAACAATAGCTCGTGAGTAAGTATACTGCTTATTTGTTCCCAACACATGACAATAACAATATCTTTCTTGATTTTTGAGATCATAGAATTTCAAAAAAAGTTGAAAATCAGCTGTATTGAATGTTTTTCTAACAATTTTATTATAGATAGAAGTGTGCTCAAAAGTAATTTTTTCTCTAGATAATATCTTATTTATCTCTTTCACACAATTCTTTTGAGTATAAGAGTGGGTCTTATTAGGATCTTTCTGCTCTTTTATTATTTGAACAGGAATCTCCCCATCTTTCGCTATCCTAACTGTACTTTCCGCATCAGAAACTTTTTTAGTTATATAAAAATTATGCCGGATATCTATAGAAAAGGCTGGGCTATTTTCTTTTTCTATCATCTCTATTTCTCTCTTCGTTGTTAAAAGTTTTTCTGCAGTCTCTGGAGAATATTTTGATTTTATAATTGCCGGGTCTAAATCATCTTCTTTTATTACTAGAGATAAAAAACTTTGAGTAACATATTCTGTAATATCTACATCATGAAACAAACTCATCTTTTCCATATAATTAAAAACACTCGATTGGAAAAGCGGCGCATATATAACTTCGTAATCTTCAGTTATAAAATGTGTACTTACATTTCTCAATTCTATTATTTTCTCAATATTTAATCGCAAAGGATCATGTTTGTTTGTAAAGATTTCTTTAACACAATATTCTAACGAAACTGTTCGAGATGGGTTATCTTTGAAATAAATACTTTTCTCGCCATTTTCCTTAATCAGTTTTGCCTTAAGCATAAGTTCCCACGAGTTACATATAAAAAAACTAAAACCTTCAACTCTATAATGGATAGTTGGTTTATTATATATTTCTAAGCCCAATAAAAATGCTTCAATACTTTTTTTCACTAACATATTGTATGTGTTTCCCATTATTGACCTTCTCCACTTTTTTATTAATCATATCATAGAGATAAAATGGACACAATATTATAAGTATGTATACACCCACCCTCAACTGTCAGTGGGCTTTTCGATTATTTAACTTTAAAAGAATTTATGCGAACATTCCCCAAACGCGTTTTGCCCTTATACACATAGAACCCGATAACAATCCGGAATGTTCCAGCTTGACTTTTTAAAGTAACCTTTAAATCTATATACAACCACCAAACTTTGCTTCGGTGCCAAGCCACTTTCAGACCATTCTGCCTCTTGCACTTTTACCCAAGATCCATTCGTTTTTTTGTCCGCAAATAAGCGATAATCTACATTTCCCTTCCGTGTGCTTTTGATTGCGACAGATACCCCTTTATCCTCCTTGCGATCAAAATTATCTTTCGTTGGGTTTACTGAAATTCCTGCTACTTTGACGCTTGTCATTTTACATCAACTTTTTCCAATTATTTGATATAGTAAAAGGCTGCACCGAAATGCAGCCGATTAGACTTATTTAAATGTTCCAAACGCTTCTTTTGTTTTTGCGTTACGCACAGGTAAATAATAAAGCGAACCAACTATAACTGTTAGGATAGTTGAAAATATAAAAAAAAGACCGCAAGCCCCGTCTTCCAAACGTCCTAAAACGCCGACAGTGCTTCGGTCTCGTGGGTTTGGCACCCAATGGGTTGTGGGGGGTTCGAACCCTCGACCCGCTGATTAAGAGTCAGCTGCTCTACCAACTGAGCTAACAACCCGGTTTTGCATGTGTGATTTAGCAAAATCATCACAAAGATTAGTATACTCCCTGCTATGCTTGCTGTCAATAATTAGCTAGGTTCTTTTCGGTGCTTGACAGTGAACGGAAAAATCGCTTAAATGGAAGGTAAGAATATTACCTTGAAGGAGAAGGAGATAAAATGGCTCAACACGCTGTTCGAATATCTAAATACCAACAAATCGCTGTCGATATTGCCACTAAGATCATGGAAAGAAGTTATAAAGAAGGCGACAAAATCCAAGCAAAATCACATATTGCGAGTCGTTATCATGTTTCTGCGGAAACTGCCAGAAGAGCATTGCTGGTATTGGCAGATTTAGAGATCGTAGAGATCAAACATGGCAGTGGTGCCTATATCAAATCCTATGATAATGCGATTAAATTCATTAATCAATATAAGGAAGTCCAGTCCATTAGTGAGCTGCATGCTGATATCAAAGACAGTTTGAAACAGCAGTCGGAGGAAAGCCACCGTTTTCATCAATTGGTAGAAGAACTGCTTGATCAAACAAAACGGTTCCAAACAATCAATCCCTTAACACCTTTTCAACTGGAAATCGAGGCGCATACTCCATATATCGGCAAGACGATCCAAGAAATGAATCTGTGGCAAAGCACTGCTGCCACACTGATCGCGATCAAACATGAGGATGAATTGATTATTTCTCCGGGACCCTATGCGAAATTTGAAGAGAATGATATTATTTATTTCATTGGGAATGAATTTTCACTGCAACGGGTCACTAATTTTCTGTATCCCGACAAAGCTGAATAATGGTGTTTCACGTGAAACATACAAAAAAACGACTAAGCGCTCTGCTTAGTCGTTTTATCATTTTATGCCAAGCGCCAAACGCTTTTTACTACATGTGTTTGGTTGCGGTCAGGACCAACGGAAAACATCGATACTTGAACGCCTGTAAGCTGAGCAATGCGTTCCATATAATGACGCGCATTTGCCGGTAGATCGTCTAACGATTTTACGCCTGTAATGTCTTCTTTCCAACCTGGAAGCTCTTCATATACTGGCTTGCATCGTGCTAAATCTTTCAGACTTGCCGGGAATTCAGAGATTGTTTTCCCGTCTAGTTCATAGGCAACACAAATGCGAAGTGTATCGATTCCTGTCAACACATCTAATAATGTCAATGATAGATCGGTCAGTCCACTCACACGGCGTGCATGACGGACAACCACGCTGTCAAACCAGCCGACACGGCGCGGTCTTCCAGTTGTTGTTCCATATTCATGACCAACTTCACGGATCGTGTTGCCGATCTCGTCGAATAATTCAGTCGGGAATGGTCCATCGCCTACACGTGTTGTATATACTTTTGCAACGCCAACGACATGATTGATTTTTGACGGGCCAACGCCGCTTCCGATTGTAACACCACCGGCAATTGGATTACTGGAAGTAACGAATGGATATGTTCCTTGGTCAATATCCAGCATAACGCCTTGAGCACCTTCAAATAAAACGCGTTTTCCTTCATCTAGCGCGTCGTTCAATACAACAGATGTATCACAAACGTACTCTTTGAACTGTTGTCCATATTCGTAGTATTCTTCTAAAATATCTTCTAATTGGAAGCCTTCTAATTCATAGAAACGTTCTAACAAACGATTCTTTTCTTGTAGATTATGGCTTAATTTTTCTTTAAATGCTTCTTTATCAAGCAGATCCACCACACGGATACCAACGCGAGCAGCCTTGTCCATGTAAGCTGGACCGATGCCTTTTTTAGTTGTTCCGATCTTATTAGCGCCTTTGCGTTCTTCATCCGCTTCATCAATGCGAATGTGGTAAGGAAGAATCAAGTGTGCACGGTTGGAGATACGTAAATTAGAAGTATCTACTCCCTTATCATGTAAATATTTCAATTCTTCTACTAACGCTTTAGGATCTACTACCATCCCATTCCCGATAACGCTGATTTTTTCTTTGTAAAAAATGCCGGATGGAATCAAATGCAATTTGTATGTTTCACCATCGAATTTGATCGTATGACCTGCATTGTTACCACCTTGATAACGCGCGATCGCTTCCGCATTTTCCGAAAGAAAATCTGTGATTTTCCCTTTTCCTTCATCGCCCCATTGCGTTCCTACAACAACAACTGAAGACATTTAAACACCTCATTTAATTGGTCTTGGGCTAAATTTACTTAGCCATTTTTCCACTCCTTATTGTACCGTTTGCCGTTCCATTCGTCAACTTTTTCACGAACGATGTGAAATGGAGTTTTTTTATTGTTCGCTTTTATGACAAAAAACCAGCCCTTAAATGATTAGGACTGGTTTTATTTACGCGCCTGGCGGTGGTGCCATGGCATCATCATAGCGTATTTCTAGGTTTACAAACTTATTATACTCTTTCACAAAGGCAAGTTTGACGTCGCCAACGGGCCCGTTACGCTGTTTCGCAATAATGATCTCGATCGTACCGTCATTTTCGCCTTCGCGGTCATAGTAATCTTCTCGATAAAGGAAGGCAACGATATCAGCATCTTGCTCAATGGAACCTGATTCACGGATATCGGACATCATCGGTCTTTTGTCTTGGCGTTGTTCCACACTCCGGGATAACTGCGACAAAGCAATAACGGGGACTTCTAATTCACGTGCTAAGGCTTTTAAAGAACGCGAGATCTCGGAAACTTCTTGTTGTCTATTTTCGCCGCCGCGGCCGCTTCCGGCAATCAGTTGTAAGTAGTCGATCACGATCATGCCGAGACCTGTCTCCTGTTTTAAACGACGACATTTCGAACGAATCTCGTTCACGCGTACGCCAGGAGTATCGTCGATGTAGATTCCGGAATTCGACAATGTTCCCATCGCGATCGTCAGTTTTTGCCAATCATCGCTGGTCAAAGCACCTGTCCGCAAATTTTGGGCATTGATATTTCCCTCTGCACAAAGCATACGCATAACTAGCTGTTCGGCGCCCATTTCGAGACTGAAGATCGCTACGTTTTCATCGGTCTTCGTTGCCACGTTTTGGGCAATGTTGAGTGCAAAGGCGGTTTTACCGACGGAAGGTCGGGCAGCAACGATAATAAGGTCGTTTCGCTGAAAACCAGCTGTCATTTTGTCCAGCTCGTTAAATCCTGTCGGGATTCCCGTAATATCGCCTTTGCGGTTATGGAGGGTCTCGATGTCATCATAGGTTTTGACAAGAACGTCCTTGATATTTTTAAAAGCACCTACATTTTTACGTTGGGACACTTCCAAAATACTTTTTTCGGCTTCGTCCATTACCATATCTAGTTCGTTCTCACGCGAATAGCCATCTGTGGCGATCTGTGTTGCTGTGCGGATCAATCTGCGCAGCAGCGCTTTGTCCTCCACGATATGCGCATAATATTCCAAATTGGCAGCGGTTGGAACGGCGCTGGAAAGTTCTGTTAAGTAAGCGAGTCCGCCTACGTCTTCTAATTTCCCTTCGGCAGCGAGCGTTTCATAAACCGTTAAAATATCCACGGCTTTCCCGTGGTCGTTCAGATCCAGCATCGATTCAAAGATAAGCTGGTGGGCACGTCTGTAAAAATCATCTGGCATCAATATTTCAGAAGCTGTAATCAGCGCATTGGGTTCTAGAAAAACGGCGCCAATAACTGCTTGTTCCGCTTCGATATTTTGTGGTGGCGTACGATCTAGAAAATTATCATCCACTTCATTACGCTCCTTTGTTCTTATTCTTCTGTTACATGGACGTCAAGTGTCGCACTTACTTCATGATGCAATTTGATTTCAACTTTTGTATGTCCTAAACTACGGATCGCATCCGGCAAGTCGATTTTACGTTTGTCGACTTTGATCCCCTGTGATTTTTGCAATTCTTGTGCGATTTGTTTTGAAGTGATGGAGCCGAATAATCTGCCGCCTTCACCAGATTTTGCTTTCAATTCGACTGTTAAGTTCTCGATTTTTTCTTTCAATGCTTTCGCTTCTTCTAATTCTTCTGCTGCTAGTTTTTCTTCTTTCTTCTTCTGAGCTTGTAAAGCGCTAAGTGTTGTATTGTTTGCTTCTGCGGCATAACCGTTTTTAATAAGATAGTTTTGTGCATAACCATCTGCAACATTTTTCACTTCGCCTTTTTTACCTTTACCTTTTACATCTTGTAAGAAAATAACTTTCATTTTATCTTTCCCCTTTCCAGTAAGCATCTATGGCTTCTTTCAATTGTTCTTCTGCTTCTGCGATCGTGATATCACTGATCTGGGTAGCTGCATTGGACAAATGTCCGCCGCCGCCTAGTTTTTCCATAATTATTTGGACATTGATATCTCCGAGCGATCTTGCACTGATGCCTATTCGGCCATCTGCTCGCAAGGTGATGACAAAGGATGCCTCAACGCCTTCCATGGATAGCATCGTATCTGCAGCCTGTGCAGCGATGACAGTTCCATAAACTTCTTCTTCCTCGCCTTTAGCGATCGCCATGCCATCATGATAGATCTCTAGCGACTCTACTAATCTGCTTCGCTGCGTGAAGGTGGCGATGTCCTCTTTTAGAAATTGCTGCACTAACACAGTATCAGCACCTAATGAGCGTAAATAACTTGCTGCATCGAAGGTTCTTGAACCTGTTCGCAAGGTGAAATTTTTTGTGTCGACAACGATACCGGATAATAAAGCCGTTGCCTCGATCTTTCCTACTTGTTCTAGATCCGGCTGGTATTCAAATAGCTCCGTAATGAGCTCTGCAGTCGACGAAGCATATGGCTCGATATAAACGAGCACCGGGCTTTCTACAAACTCCTCTGAGCGTCTGTGGTGGTCCACAACGACAACATGGTTGGCAGCCTCTAATAATTCTGGACTGATCACCATCGAAGGTTTATGTGTATCGACAACGACAAGCAGACTTTTATCCGTCATCGCATCTTTCGCTGTTTGCGGGGAGACGATGTTTTGGATCACATTCGGATATTTCTCGATCTCGCTCATCAGCCGTTCCACATCAGGACTTAATTTATCGGGCTCCACGATCACATAACCTTTGCGTTCGTTCATTTCTGCGATCCGCATGACGCCTAGACTAGAACCGATGACATCCATATCAGGATATTGATGACCCATTACGAAAACCTGATCGCTTTGCGTAATCAATTCTTGCAATGCTTGCGAGATCACTCGCGCTCTGACACGGGTACGTTTCTCCATTGGGTTCGTTTTCCCACCGTAAAAGCGTACTTCCCCCCCAGATTGTTTGATGACGACCTGATCCCCACCTCGTCCTAAAGCTAGATCTAAGCTGGACTGAGCAAGTTCTGCAAGCTCAATCAAGTCTTCTTCATTATACCCTATTCCAATACTAAGTGTTAACGGAATATTTTGTTTAAAAGTGCGCTCTCTGATCCGATCCAAGATCCGGAACTTTTCTTCTTCCAACTTCTTCAACATACCTTCATTTAAGAAAGCCATAAACCGATCCGTTGAAATACGCTTCAAATAGATCCGGTGTTCTCGCGCCCAATTCGTCAGCATCGAGGTCACCAAATTATTTAACGCGCTACGTCTTCGATCATCCATACCTTGTGCCCACTCATCATAATTATCCAAGAAGATGATCGCATAAACCGATTTTTCATCTTCATATTTTTTCTTGATTTCATAATAAGCCGTGCGGTCATATAAGTACAATACCTTTTCTTTATGCTTCACAATAATATCAAAACGGTATTCTTTCCACGTGATCGATACGATCCCTTGTTCTTCTGTCTGCTGGATCGCCTCTACAAATTCGGGCCCCACCTCTTCGATAGGCTCCCCGATCAATTCCATTCTGTCAAAATATTTCTCCATAAACGGATTGACCCATTCGATCTTGAGCGAATCATCATAGAGCAGGATCCCCATCGGCATATCAATAAGTGCCGCTTCCTCACTCCGCTTGATTCGATACGAGAGATTGGTAACATACATGTGTATATCTTTATCCAGCCGCCACTCGAAATAAAAAATCATTATTCCCAGCAATATCCCCACTACGACAGTAATTAAAGCTAGCCACCAAGCAAAAAAGGCAGTTATTATAGCTAATGCGATCATACCCGCGGCTAAACCGTAAATCGGATACATCCACATTCTTTTTTCAAAGTAACTTTTCATTTTCTTGTTCAGCTCCCCAAATAAAGCAATCCTCAAACTACCGATAGCTCTTTCCATCTATATAATAATACCATAGCGTGGAAACGATAGAAAACTTTCCGAAAAATGCTTTGATATACGGATTTTAACATAATCCCCAGATTCTGCAAGTAAATGCAAAATAAAAAGCGGCTAGGCGCCACTTTAAAAGGAAAGACTCTTTATCTGCTTTGTCGAGACATAACAATTTTCGCCGTTGATCATCTTGAGAACCCCATTCGACTTGTCCATCTCATGAATATTTTTTTTATTTACAATGAAAGAACGGTGACATCGGTAAAATGTGTCGTCCAGCATTTTTTCAATATTCTTCAATTTCCCATAAAACTCGATCTGTCTGTTTTTGCCATGTAAAATGACTTTATGCGCAGTTGGAGAAGTCTCAAAGAACAAAATATCATCAAATCGCTCGCGAATCACTTTCTTATCAGAGATCTGCAGCGTGAAGACCGCGCCCGCTTCTGGCTTCACATTGACACGTTCTTCCGCTTTCGCCAAGCAGTCATACACCCGTTTCTCCATTTCATTGAAGTCGTCTTTGATAATATAATCGAGCGCCTCCACTTTATAAGTGAAAGTCATGTAACTAAGTTCCGCATGCGTGGTAATAAAAATGATAAACCCACGTGGATCATGCTCGCGAATCTTTTGTGCCAATTGAAATCCATTCATTTCCGGCTGCTGCAGATCAATATCTAGAAAATAAAGGCCCATCTCATTTGTCTCTGCCGCCTTCAATTCATCAATCACTTCAAAAGGGTTTCCCGTAGAAAGTTTCACTTGCATGTCTAGCCGCTGCGACTTGATATACTGATTGATATACCCTGTCACTCTCTTTCGCTGCATCGAACTATCTTCGCAAATAAAAACCGATAACATATCCATCCTCTTTTCTTTAAATAATTTCTAATTCTTGAATAAATTCTCTTTCTGTTATCCGCGTATCTAGCGTTACATTCGAGTAGCCCTGTATCACTTCCCGTAAAGTGGACAAGCCTAAACCTCGATTGGTGCCTTTTGTAGAAAAGCCTTCTTCAAACATTTTATAGATTGGCGGGATCTCCGCCGGTAAACTATTAGCAAAAGCAATGACCGTCGATTCTTCCTGCTTCACGACTGCCACACGAATAAATGGCTTTTCACATAACAATGCCGCTTCCACAGCATTATCCAATAAAATACCCACCGTCTTACATAGATCGATCATATCCATATTGATCTTTTCGATCGGCTCCACTACTTCAATGATCGCATCTACTTTCAATTCTTGCGCCCGAATCAATTTAACCGCCACTAATCCTTTCAGCTCGACTACATGAATGTTTTGGAGCAGAGAGATTTTATAGTTGTTCGATTCGATCGCTTTATTTAAAGGAACAATATTATTTTCAAAATAACGTTTCAATCCGGCCATATCATCATTATCGATATAACCAACTAAAGAAGATAAGATATTGATGTAATCATGTCTAAAAACACGCATATCTTTGTGTAATACTTCTAACGTTTCTACATATTCTTGCAATTGCTCCATCTGTTGTTTTTGATTCTGCATCTGGATTTCCCGTGTCGCAACACGCAAGATGATGGTTACGATAACGGCTAAGACCAATACATAGCCAGTAAATAATAATGTATTGCTTTGTAAAACCCGCGTACTGAAACCTGCCATCGAACCGGCATAAATATTGACGTAAAAAGCTATAACCGTAATTACTATGATAGTAAAGAGGATGTAGCCATATTTTCTATATTCAATAAACCGCTCCAAGCGGAAATGATTTAGCAACTTCCTTATCAACAAGGCAAGCCCGATAACGATCAAGAACATAACTAGCGAATAGATTAGACGTGAGAAAAGACTAGAAGAAGCTTTTTGAAAGTCCAATCCGCTCATTTCGATCAATACTAAATTTGTTATAGAATCACTCACGACCAATAAAATGACTGTTAAAAGTGCAATCGATATTGAGTAAATAACTCGTCTATTCTTGATAAAAAGCGAAATAGCAAGGATCAGCGCTAATAAAAATGTCGCCCAGTACTTAATAAGCCCAAATAGAGGGAGCGCACATAAAGCCAAAACTAAGGTGCCTGCTCCCTCTAATTTGTTATATTTACTATTTGCTAGAATTTGAACTCCAAAAAACATTGCCAAAATTTGGATCGTTCCAACTAAAATACCTAACATAATCTTCCTCCATATGATCTATGTAAGCTAGTTCATTTTAGTCTATTTTAGCACGTTTGTTCGTAAAAAAATACTTTATTTTTCCGCTTTCTTTTGTGCTTTTAAAACCATAGGACTTTTCGGTTCATACGCAAACATAGAACATGCCTTTGAAGAAGATGAATCTGCTACTTTGATAGATTGTCTCTCGATGTTTTTCGCCAACATTTTTCCAACTTTATTCATAGCTTTCATAATTATGATACCTCCTATTTAAAATTTTATAAACTAGCGGATTGATACTTACGACCTGATACAAGGCCCCTAACATGATTAGAACTTTCATCTCAGCAATTGGAACGAGTAGCGCTATTCCCGTTAATAGCAGCGTACACACCATTGCTTTTCTTTTTAATTTTTTACGATTGTCTTTCCCGATCAAGGGAAGACTCTCTGTATCTGCTGGAGCGAAAAAAAAGACATTGAGCAAAACAAAAATAAATACACCTAAAACTATCCAATTATTCAAAAGCAGCCCTTTTGCAAAATAAGGAATCAAATCGAACATGCTGACACTCACTACCGTACAGACCCAGCTTTTAGTAGCATGAAGGCCAAAAGAATATCTTCTGATCATCAAGTAAGCTAGATGTACTGTAATCGTTTGCCATACTATCCCCAGCAATAACGCTACTCCATAAACAGCAATGAATTTCATTGCGTTAATTAGAATAATTTCTAAACCGTATTTAACTTTCAAATATCCTTCTTCATCATCTGCCCAGCGTTCTTTTGTTATTATTTTCTCTGCCAGTCTAGCTGATAAAGGAACGTTTGGAGAATAATTGCTCAATTATTTCACCTCCACTTTATAGTTTACAATGTATTTTGAGAAAAGGAATATATTTATCCTAAAAGCCTCTATTTTTGTCTTAAACAGCGTAAAAAATTACATTACGAGCATTTTCTGTATACAGAAAATCCGGAAATTGGGTACAAAGTCCTAAAAACATCATTTGCAGTTCATAAAAAAACACCTTTATTACTACAATAGTAACAAAGGTGTCGGTATTTGATTATTTTTCTTCTGCGACAAATGGTAATAATGCCATTTGACGAGAACGTTTAATAGCAACAGTAAGTTTACGTTGGTATTTTGCGCTTGTACCAGTTACACGACGAGGTAAGATTTTACCACGTTCGGAAACGAATTTTTTAAGCAATTCAACGTCTTTGTAATCGATATGTGTAATACCATTAGCAGTAAAGTAACATACCTTTTTACGACGACGTCCGCCTCTGCGTCCTCCAGCCATTCTTTTCTCCTCCTATCATTTACCTTTTAGAACGGTAGATCGTCATCTGAAATGTCGATCGGTTTACCATCATTTGCAAAAGGATCATTATTAGTCGTTTGATAACTTTGAGATTGCTGCTGATTCTGATTAAAACCATTGTTTGCAGGCGCCTGGTTATAGCTATTATTATTATTGTCTTGATGTTGACCCGAATTATTTCTTGGTTCTAAGAATTGAACGCTTTCTGCAACGATTTCCGTTACATAAACACGTTTTCCATCTTGACCCTCATAATTACGAGTTTGAACACGGCCGTCCACACCTGCTAAGCTACCTTTTTTAAGGTAATTAGCTACGTTTTCAGCTGGTTTTCTCCAAACCACACAATTAATAAAATCCGCTTCACGTTCCCCTTGTTGATTAGTAAATGTTCGATTTACCGCCAATGTGAATGTTGCAACAGCCACACCACTTGGGGTATAGCGTAATTCTGGGTCTTTCGTTAAACGTCCTACAAGCACTACACGATTCATCATGCAGAACCAACCTCCTCTCATTTTATAAATCAAGGACTCTATTCCTTGAAAATTGCTTACGCTTCTTCTTTGATTACGATATGACGAATGATGTCGCCGGAAATTTTAGCTAAACGGTCAAATTCGTTGATAGAATTTGCATTTTCAGCGTTCAATTTCACGATGTGATAAAAACCGTCGTTGAAATCATTGATTTCGTACGCTAAACGACGTTTACCCCATTCTTTTGATTCGATGATCTCCGCGCCATCATGTCCCAAAATGCCATCAAAACGTTCTACTAACGCTTTCTTTTCATCTTCTTCAATGTTTGGTCGGATAATGTACATAACTTCGTACTTTTTAGCCATCTACTCTACACCTCCTTATGGTCTTAAACGGCTCTGATATAAGCATACTACTTATATCCTCTTGACGAGAACGAGCAAGGAATAATTTATAATTACTCACAATAAATGATTATACCATAATAGCTGCCTTCCAGCAAGCCTATCTTGGTCGTCATTTCGTTGTAGAAACACTATAACACACCTTTTTAGCCATTTCTATCAAAAGTACGAAAATCGTTTTTTAAGGTTGCTTTCGTGTTTTTCAGACTGGATCTCGCAGGATCGGAAGGGTCATACATCTTGGACCCCCACGGCCACGTGACAGTTCGGAACTCGGTATCTCATTGACTACAATGCCATGTGCTCTCAGCGCCTTGTTAGAGAGGACATTGCGGTCATAGGTGACCACTTCGCCAGGAGCGATCGCAAGTGTATTAGCACCGTCATTCCACTGCTCTCTGGCAGCATCGATCTCTTCCCCATTCCCGCAATAAATAAAATCGATTTCTGGCTGTTCCAAAACCCGCTTCAATACGGATTTGAAATCGTCATGACGTTCGATCTGCAAATCTTCTCCGTCTTTTGTCAGCTCGATTTCATAGATATGTAATTGCTTGTTTTTTATCAGTCCTGGGTGAATCACAAACTGGTTGACGCTTACCATCGTAAAAACAGTATCCAGATGCATAAATGCTCTCGTTGTTGGTATTTCTACCGCTAAAATCTTTTCAAATCCAGAATGGCCTCGTAATAGACGACTAGCCAAGTTCTCGATCGCACGTGCATCGGTACGTTCGGAGATCCCGATCGCCAGTACTTTTTCCGATAAAACTAATTCATCCCCACCTTCGATCGAAAACGAATTATTGCGATTCAGCCAGATCGGAATCTGTTCTTTTTGAAATTCTGGATGGTAACGCATGATATATTCCATAAAAACCGACTCTCTACGTCTCGCCGGCTGATGCATTTTATTGATGGTGATACCTTTGCCGACGACTGCCGCAAAATCGCGAGTAAAATAAAGGTTCGGCATTGGATTTAGCAAAAATGGATATGGGTCTGTAAGCATATCGGATAATTGCTTTTTGCGGCCGGGCACCTCTTCCCTTCGGACACCGGCAGTTATTTTTTCAATCATTGTTTGCGGATCTTGTCCATTCAAATAAGCTTTCAATTCAGCAGCTTCTGGTCCCACTTGTTCTGATTCAATCAAAAATGTGTCCAGAAATGTTTCTCGGACTGCTTTTTCTTGAAGTGCATCAGCCAGTAGCTGTTCCAGATATAATACCTCGACCTCTTTTGAGCGCAGTAGATCTGTAAAGGCATCGTGTTCCTTTTGCATAATGTCTAAAAATGGGATGTCATCAAATAATAAACCTTGTAAATACTTTGGCGTTAAATTTTCTAATTCTCTACTTGGACGTTTTAAAATCACTCGCTTTAAGCGCCCTACTTCTGAAGTTACTTGTAAATTAGTGTTCATAAAATCCCCCTCCATAAACAAGTTATACCCTATTCTCTCATAAATTATAGACAAACAAACGTTTGAACTCTCCAAGTAAAAGCAATATAACATTAAAGGACACTTTTAGGATATCGATTGACAAGTCGTCTTTGGGTGTGAAAAACTGAAGGGGCGAACACGAATAAGAAAGGAGTTACTATTATGACACAAGTCTACATGCTTATTGGTTCGATCAAAGAGAATAGAGCCGGCATCGCCAACGCCATGTATTATCGGAGCACGCATTTCTATAATGAAGGAATCCGCGCCGACATCGTGACGTTAGATTACAATCCCAACTACGCAACGATCATTAAAAATATCAAAGCTGCGAATAAGATGGATTCCCGTACCCAAATGCTTAATTTATTCACGTTTTTTGATGATGAGTCGTTAAAATATTTAAATTCGACTGATTCATCCTACAAACTCGCCAATAGATTAGCCGCCCTAGAAACATTTAAAAAAACACAAAAAAAAGAAGGCACATTTAAATATATCTCACCTTCAGATAACAACATTTGGCATATCGTCAAATATAATGCAGATAATAACGTAAATTACATGGATACTTTCCAAGAAGGAGAACGAAAAGAACGCGCCATTTATCGCCAAGGAAAAATCAAATGTGTCCGTTCTTTTCGCACAGATGGCTCAAAAAAGTCCGAAACGATCTTTAACAGCGAGGAAGAACCTTATTTAGAACGGATATTTGATGAAGAAGAAAAACCGACCACTCATATGCTGCTCGGCGTCCATAAAGAATTTTCGACATTCGATGATCTCTGTATTCATTTTCTTGAGCAGCTGATCGAGGACAAATCAAGTAATGTTTTGCTATGTGATGGTCCGAAAGTATTTCCCAAGATCCTTCAAACGAACCATACGAAAATCAAAAAATATGCTTACATCCATACGAACCACTTTCGACAGCCTTACTGTCCGGGCGCTAAAATCAAAGCCGCATTGTTGTATATCTTCAAACACGCGGATGCCTTGGACGGGATTATTGTAATGACCGAAAAACAGAAACAGCATATTGTAGATGAATTTCATCTTAAAAATGTCTATGTTATTCCCAATTTCCTAGTCGTTGATAAGAAACGGATCTCTCACCGCAAAACGAATGATATCGTTATTTTTTCGCGAATTGTAAAGATGAAAGGGATCCAAAATGCCATCAAAGCTTTTGCGATCGTCTGTGAAAAAAATCCGGCGGCTCGTTTGATCATTTATGGAAAAGGCGACTACGAAGCAGAACTCCGCACGTTGATCTCTGAGAAAAATTTATCTAACAATGTCTTCATGATGGGCTATGCCAACGATATCAAAGAAGTCTTAAAGAATAAGATCGCTTCTCTCTCCACCTCTGAATATGAGGCATTCGGCTTAAGTATCGCCGAGTCGATCAGTTACGGCGTGCCAGTGATCTCTTTTGATATCAACTATGGTCCGTCTGATATTATCAGCGACGGGGAAACAGGCTTTCTTATTGAGAGCGGAAATGTAGAAGCATTGGCGAATAAGATATTGTATGCACTTGATCATAAAAAAGAAATGCGGAAAATGGGTAAAAGAGCGCAGCAAGCACTGAGCGAGCAATTTCCGCCTGAGAGATTACTGCGGTTATGGAAGGATTTGTTTGCAACAGCATAAAAAGAACGGACAAGTTGATTACTTGTCCGTCTTTTTTTTCATAACTTTACTCCGAATAAAGGAAATAATGATTGGCAATACCGAAACGATAATAATCCCGATCGCTACCAATGAAAAGTTATCTTTGATGATCGGTACTTGCCCGAAAAAGTAGCCTGCCAGCGTACAGATCAGCACCCACGCGGTTGCGCCTAAAACATTATACGTCAAAAAGTAACGATAGTTCATTCTGCTGGCACCTGCCACAAATGGTGCAAACGTACGGATAAAAGGCATAAATCTCGCAATAAAAATTGTTTTTCCGCCATATTTATTGAAAAATTGCTCTGCCTTATCCATTTTTTCTTGGTTGATCCACTTGGATATCCAGCTATTCTTAGGGATCGCCGTTCCCACTCGTTTACCAATAGCATAGTTGACCGTGTCTCCCAAGATTGCAGCGAGCCACAAAACAATGATTACCGGCACGATATGTAACGCTGATCCATCCAATACAGACAAGGCTCCCGCGGCAAACAACAACGAATCTCCGGGTAGGAACGGGAAAATAACCACACCAGTTTCTACAAATATAATTAAAAACAAAATGATATATGTCCATATATCAAATATATTTATTATCTCGACTAGATGTTTATCAATATGTAAAATAAAATCAATCAAATTTACGATTATCTGCACCAAGCATCCACTTCCATTCCATGTTTTGTTTATAGTTTAACATATCCATCCCAAGATTACCTTCATACTTTAGCAGTAAAAAAGCAAAGTTCCGCTTAAAGAACTTTGCTTTTCGATTTATTCGTTTACAGTTGATTCTTCATGACTGATCAATGCGATCAAGCCGCCTACCGCTAATAGAACGATCGGAAGCAAGAATAAAATCGACACCGACATCGTACAACCTATCGCCGAAGCAACCATCAATGCGCCACCTAGTCTAGCGCGATGCGGTACAACAAAGGCTCCAATAAGCCCAACCGCAGATAATAGCAGAGTTGCTATGTTCAGCATATAAAAAACGAATGATTCTTCTTCCAATGCTTGGGAAATACCTGGAATCGTGAGAACCATCAGCGAGAAACCAATACCTAACGCTGCCCCTAAAAAACCTAATAATCCTTCTACTTTCATTTTATTCCCTCCTTTGACAGCTTTACTATGTTATTATTTTAACATAAAAATGATTATTAATAACTATTTTATTCTCAAAAAAAAACCGATACGAATATCGGTTTTAAAAAGGGAGTATAAAAGGTAAGGAACACTATTCGCTTAATAGTTGTCCTAACTTACAAATTTATTTTACCAATCAATTATGAATTTCTACTGATGTTTTTATTAATTTATTGTTAATTTTCCATAAGATCCAGCCTAATTTCTTTGCCTAACGGAACAGCTGTCGAAGCAGGTTGATGACCAATGTCCGGTGTATGGAAAATAGGAAGGTGGTAAGCGGAGGCGATTTCTTCGAGAAGCCTTGCTAGTTTAACTGTTTCATTTTGTTCACGTAGCTCTGAAAAATCCCCAACAATCAAACCGGCTATCTGGTCAAAAACCTGCATTTGTTCCAATTGTGAGAAATAAGCACTGACCCGCTCTATCCCGCCGCTTGCAGATTCTAACAAAAGGACTTTGCCCTCGACCTCAGGAAAAAATGGAGTGCCTGCCAATTTTAGAAAACAGCGGATATTTCCGCCGATCAATGTTGCTTTTACTTTTAATTGTTCTCTCGACCGCCAGTATCCGTGAAGTATGATACTTTCTTGGGCAAAAAATAACGTTTCAAAGGAGTGCAAAGCTGCTTTTGTTGGATCTTCCATGATCTGCAGAATTTGAAATAGCACACCGCTAACTCGTGCCTTTTTCGTGATCGCATTTAAGATAACTGTCAAATCACTATAACCAATAAAAGGGATTGCGCGTTGAGCAATTTTTTCATAGTTAAGCAACGGCAGTGTTTGATTGGCGAGATCACCGCCGGAAATGTCAAATATGGCTTTTATCTCCGGGTCCTCATAAAATGTCATCAGCGCTTTCGCTCGTTCGATAGCTGGAACATTTCCTGACTTTACAAAGATCGTTGGTGCTAATACAGCTTCTATTTGGTAACTCGCTCTCAGAAAAGTTGTAAGTGCTTCTAATTTCCCGCGGTCTTTTTCCGTCTTGCTATTCGAGCAAGCAACTAGCCCAATTTTATCTCCTGCTTTCAGCATAGCTTCATACCTCTTTCAAAGTTTCACGTGAAACTTTTTCTTTCATGATTTAATAGCCATTCTTTTCGATCGAGACCTCCGGCATAACCACCTAATTCCCCATTTGTATTGATCACACGGTGACACGGAATAATGATTGCAAGCTGATTCGTTCCATTTGCTCTCGCTACAGCTCTGCTCGCAGTTGGACGGCCAATATTTTCCGCGAGTTTTTTGTACGAAATACTTGTTCCAATCGGGATTTCCTGCAATGCTTTCCAAACGGTTTGTTGGAATTCTGAACCAATAAAGCGAAGCGGTGTTTTGAAATCCTGCAGTTCACCATCAAAATAAAGTTCTAGTTCCTTTTCGATTGCTTCAATGATTGGTGTTTTTGACGGGATGATCGCTGCATTCAAACGACTTCTCAACCGTTTTATTTCATTCTCCAAACCTCTTCGATCTACAAATTCTAATAACACTAAGGAGTCTTCATCTGAGATTGCTAGCATTGGTCCGAGCTTGGTTTCCAGCCAAGCTGAGTTTAGCAAAGTCACCTCTTTTGAATTAGTTGGTATCGTCCCCATCGTTTTTGTAAACGCATCGCGGAATCCGTTGCTTGATTCATAACCACTTTCATATTGAGCGTCGATGACTTTCTCCCCCTTTCGGATATATTTTAAACCCAAGCCCAACCTTCTAGAGCGGGCGTATTCAATGAATGTCATTCCAAAATGTTTTTTGAACTGTCTTCTAGCTGTATTAGCACTGATCGATAGCGCATCGAAATCTCTGTCCATCCAGCGTTTTTCCGGGTTTGCTTCAATGGCATCTATCAAGACTTTGACTTCTGCCGATAATCCGTTTTGCTTGGATAGTGGCTGACATTTTTTACAAGGTCGATAAGAGGCTAACGCTGCTTCTTGCGCCGTTTCAAAAAACTCGCAGTTTTCTTTCTTAGGCTTGCGCGCGGGACAGGTAGGCCGGCAAAAAATGCCTGTGGTTTTCACACCGACAAAAAAAGTCCCTTCGTATTCGCTATTGCGTTCTATCAGTTTTTCATAATAACGATCGATTTTTACCGGATCACTTATCATTGTCATTACTCCTTTTCCTCTTATTACATAGAATATAACAAAGATTCCATACAAGCAAACCAGCAAAGTTGACAGGCATTTTTTTGACAAAACAAATCCCGCTCTCCAAGTGAAGGGCGGGATCAACTTTTTAAATTACTAAGGTAAGAACATGTTCTCCGACAGCGACTTTTCCATTTTCTTGGATGATAACGTCTAAATAATTCGTATAGTTTGTCACGACCATTGGAGTAGTGATGTCATAGCCTTCTGCTTTTATTTTTTCCACATCAAATTCCACTAACAATTGACCTTGCTCTACTTGATCGCCTTGTTTAACATGTGTCGTGAAATACTTACCGTTCAATTGAACGGTGTCCATGCCGATGTGTATCAAAACTTCGGCGCCTTCGTTTGTTTCCATTCCAAGTGCATGTCCAGTTGGAAACAGTGTGGCGATTTTCCCGGAAGCTGGTGCATAAACTTTACCGACTGTTGGAACAAAAGCAGTTCCTTTGCCAAGCGCCCCGGATGCAAATGCTTCGTCGCTAACTTCTGCTAGAGAGATCGTTTGTCCTTCTAATGGTGCATAAAGGGTCTCCTTTTCAATCAATGTTTCAACTTGCGTTTCTACGGGTTTTTCAGCGATTGGATCTGTTTGATCTTTGAATCCGATCAAATAAGTGAGAATGAAGGTAACGATAAAACCAACGATTACTGCAATGACTACTCCCCACATTGTTGCGTCGACGCCATTTTTAGGATGGATGAAGTTCGGGAAACCGAAGATTCCAAGTCCTCCCATGATATAGCTGTTTACATTGAAAAGTCCAATGATCGCACCGCCGACTGCACCACCGATACAGCTGATGATAAATGGTTTTTTAAGCGGTAAGGTGATCCCATAAATAGCGGGTTCTGTTACACCGAAAATACCGGAAACAAAAGCTGGGATCCCAAGCGACTTCAATTTAGCGCTCTTTGTTTTAGCCATAACTGCTGCTACTGCACCGATTTGGGCAAAGGAAGCGGCAAAAGTCAGTGCTAATACTGGGTCAAATCCCTTAGTTGTAAGGTTGTTGATGACGACAGGAATGAAGCCCCAATGCAATCCGAAGATAACAAATACTTGCCAGAAACCACCTAAGAAAATACCGGCAACGATCGGGCTCAAATGATAGATCCATAACGTGAATGCACTTAACAAGTTTCCTGCCCATGTTGCAACAGGTCCAATCACTAAGAAAGTAAGCGGAACAACAACTAGCAATGTACAAAATGGAACAAGGAAGTTTTTCACTACATCTGGAATGATTTTTTTAAAGCCCTTTTCTACTTTGGAACCAAAGTAAGCGGCCAAGATTATTGGGATAACGGAAGATGAATACGTCATTAAAATAACTGGAATCCCTAAGAAAGTAATATGGATCGGCGACTCAAACAATGTGCCGCTGAACAATGTATACAGTGGTTTCCCTGCTAATACGCCTGCCAATGTCGGATAAACCAGCGCGGCACCGATCGCCATTCCGATAAAAATATTCCCGCCGAATTTTTTCATTGCGGTAAATCCTAAGAATATCGGGAAGAAGTAGAATAAGCTGTCACCGATCGCATATAAGATTTGGTACGTTCCAGATTGGTCCGTGATCCAACCAAGTGCGATAAATAAGGCGGCGAAGCCTTTGATCATACCTGTTGCTGCCAGTACACCCAAAACTGGTGTAAATACGCCGGAGATCATATCGATAAATCGGTTAAATAGGCTGCCCTTCGCTTCATCATTGCCACCGCCGTCTCCATCAGCAGAAATACCTCCGACTGCTAAAACAGCGCTGTATACATCTGGAACGTGATTACCAATAACTACTTGATACTGGCCGCCGCTTTTGACAACGGTAATGACGCCGTCTAATTTTTCGATGACGTCGGTGTTGGCTTTGCTTTCATCTTTTAGCTTAAATCTTAGTCGAGTGATACAATGAAAAACACTGTTGATATTCTCCTTTCCACCGACATTTTCCAGGATTTGCTTTGCTAATTCTTCGTATTTCATCTAACTGACCCTCTTTCTGTTTTGATATTTGGGCAAAAAGAAAAACCTAAGCTCATCCCAGGAAACTCGTATCTAATGACACGATTCCTGTGAATCAGCTTAGGTTTTGCCCAAAAAGGTAACAATCCTTTGTTGATAGTTGAAATATATCATATTCTGAAAGCGATTGCAACATTAATTTTCAACTTCTGATTTTGGTCCGTGGAAACTACATCTTAGGTCTGTTTTAAAAACAGATTATCCGCTGCATAATTAAGAGGAAAGCAGTAATTCAATCTACTTGAAGGAAGGTCTTGTCAGCGAATGAATTTTTTGATTATCTATGCACATCCGAACCATGAAAGTTTGAATTATGCGATTTTGCAAAAAGTTACAGCCAATCTGTCCCAGCAGCACACCATTAAAGTGTTGGATCTATATGCGGAAAATTATGATCCTCTGCTTCACTTTGGAAAGGATAAAAAGCGACGGGACCTTTACCTTGATGAAACGACAAAAGCAGAGAGAACGCTCGTTGAATGGGCCGATCATCTCGTTTTTATTTTCCCGATCTGGTGGGGCGGAATGCCGGCTATCTTAAAAGGATTTATTGACAAAGTATTTGTGAAGGATTTCGCTTATGCGTATAAGGGGGTCCGTCCGGTTGGTCTTTTGCCTGGAAAACGGGCTTGGATCATCAATACACATGATACACCCTCATTTTATGCGCATTTGGTTCAGCAGGACTATGGCAAAGTCCTAAAAAAGCAAGTATTAAATATGTGTGGTATCAAACCAGTCACACACACGACTTGCTCCTACATCCGCGGCTCTTCTCTGGAAAAGCGAACTGCTTTTTTGAAAAAAGTCGAGCAAATCAGTAAAACATTGTAAGCAAAAAGCACTTCTTAAAAGAAGTGCTTTTCGTTGCTATTATTCGATATCTGTTCCATTAGAAGCAATTGTTTTCTTATACCAGTCAAATGATTTTTTCTTCAATCGTTTGTTGGTCCCGTTTCCTTTATTATCTCGATCGACGTAAATAAAACCGTAGCGTTTCTTCATCTCGCCAGTTCCAGCGCTCACAAGGTCGATGCAGCCCCATGGTGTATAGCCGATCAATTCTACGCCGTCTTCGATCGCTTCCCCCATTTCGCGGACATGCTCGCGCATATAGTCAATGCGATAATCGTCCTCGATCGTACCTGCATCAGTAACCGTATCCACTGCTCCTAGCCCATTTTCAACGATGAACAAGGGTTTTTGATAACGGTCGTAGATAAGATTCATTGTGATGCGCAGACCTAGTGGATCAATTTGCCAGCCCCATTCGCTTGCTTTTAGGTATGGGTTGCGCAGGGTTGCGAAAACATTGCCTTCCGTTTCTTTCATTTTTTCAGGATCAGCACTCGTCAATCTGCTGGAGTAGTAGCTGAAAGCGATGTAATCCACGGTGTTTTCTTTTAACACTTCCTTGTCGCCTTCTTCCATGACGATTTCAATGTTGTTTTCTTTGAAGAAGCGATTCGTATAACTTGGATAATAGCCGCGTGACTGTACATCGATGAAGAAATAGCCTTCGCGGTCGGCATTGATGGATTTCCAGACATCATTGGGATTACACGTGAACGGATAGGTGTTCCCAGCCGCCAGCATACAACCTACTTGATTGTCAGGATTGATTTCATGCGCCAGCTTGGTTGCCTTTGCAGATGCTACTAGTTGATGATGCGCCGCTTGATATTTGACTTCTTCTGGATTTGCTTCTTTTGTCACATCCAGAGCCCCACCAAGAAACGGAATATGCAGGATCATGTTGATCTCATTAAATGTCATCCAGTATTTCACTTTATCTTTATAACGTGTGAAGATCGCTTCACAAAAGTTTAAATAAAAATCGATACAGCGTCGATCTTTCCAGCCTCCGTATTTTTTGAAGATCTCCAGCGGTGTATCAAAATGGTTGATCGTCACGACTGGCTCAATGCCGTACTTATGACATTCATCAAATACTTCGTCATAGAATGCTAATCCTTCTTCATTAGGCTCACTTTCATCTCCATTAGGAAAAATCCGTGGCCAGCTGATCGACATCCGGAAACATTTAAAACCCATTTCAGCAAACAAACGAATATCCTCTTTGAAGTGATGATAGAAATCAATGGATTCGTGGCTTGGGTAAAAGCGATACTTTGTGTCTAATGCTTGCGCTGGATTTAGTAGCGCTTCAAACCGGTCTTCTTCTGCAGCTGGAATGATATCCACTAGAGATAAACCTTTTCCACCGTCTAAGTAAGCGCCTTCACTTTGATTCGCAGCTGTCGCTCCTCCCCAGAGAAATCCTTCTGGAAATTGACTTTTTTGTTGATTCATAGTTATTTGCTCCTTTCAATCTGTCTGATTTTAGTATAAATTATGTAATGCATTACAGAGCAAGGATAAAATAAAAAAAGTACTTATTCGGATCACGAATAAGTACTTTAGCTTGCCCAAAAAACGCTCCTCTTCGCTATTACAGCCTAGAATCTGATCATTTGTCGAGCAAACTGGAAATATTTACATTAAATGATTCATATGTCCGATCTCCATGACCCAGTAAGAGCCGATCACGACGATGATCGCGATGAATAGAGCGAACAGGATACCACTTGTGTTGACTTTGCCGTCTTTCCCTTCTGTCATGTGCATGAACATGAAGAGCTGCAACATCGCTTGGATAAATGCGAAAATGAAGATGATAACCACTTTCACGCTATGATCAAGTGTCGAGTAAAGTGCTACCCAAACAGCGAGCAATGTCAGAATGATGGAAAGTGCAAAACCAATGATATGTTGCCAAGGGCCATGAGCTTTATGTGTCTGCGTCGAATTTTTATTTTCCGCCATATTAGTTCACCATCCCATATAGGTAAACACCTGTGAAGATAAAGATCCAAACTACGTCCAAGAAGTGCCAATATAAGCTGGTAATAAATAGTTTCGATGCATTTTTAGGCGTCAAACCTCGTTTAAGTTGAATAAGAATAAAGGTGATCCAGAACAAACCGATTGTTACGTGGAGTCCGTGAGTTCCTAGTAGAACAAAGAAAGAAGACCAGTAAGAACCTACTTGCATGGTCACACCTTCCAAGACGTAATGCGAGAACTCGTAGATTTCAAAACCGACAAAGCCAGCGCCTAGAAGCAACGTGATAATCATATAGACCACGAGCATTTTCACGTTACCTTTGCGCATTTCTCCGATTGCAAGACCACAGGTAAAACTACTTGTTAATAGCAAGAATGTCATTACTAATACAAGCCATAATTCAAACATTTCCGAAGGCGGATGCCCCGCATTCGAACCTGCTTTTTCCATAACGAAATAGGTAGCGAAAAGCGTTGCGAACAAAGCAATTTCCGCTGTCAGGAATGTCCAGAATCCAATGATATTAAGACTTCCTTGTTCCGATTGATACTCTAAAGGACGGTCATCATTTTTCTTTACAGATTCCATGGGTTCCCCTCCTTAACACCAGTTTGCTGTTCTTTTTCGATGTGCGCTTCTGTTGCCACGATTTCTTCGACTTCTACGTGGTAGCCGTCATCGACTTGGAAAGAACGATAGATCATACATGCCAGCGTACCAGCGATACCAATGAATCCGATCCAGTACCAGTAGAAAATGAATCCGAATCCGGCGATGAATAAGAACACCGACATGATAAAGCCTAGCATCGTGTTGCTCGGCATATGGATAGACTTGTAATTTTTATTATCATATTTCTTGCCAGCTTGTTTCATTTCCCAGAAACCATCTAATTCATTCCATTCAGGAAGAACGGCGAAATTATATTTCGGAGGAACTGCTGAACTTGTAGCCCATTCTAACGTACGGCCATCCCAGACATCGCCGGAAACTTCACGTTTAGAATGTTTGAAACTGTAAATGATATTGTAGCAAAGAATCAAGAAACCGATCCCCATGACAAAGGCACCAACTGTAGAAATAAAGTTAAGTGTTGTCCAGCCATCACCTTGCACGTATGTATAAATACGACGAGGCATACCATCAAGGCCTAAGAAATATTGCGGGAAGAAACATACGTTAAATCCGACAACGAAGACCCAGAAGAACCATTTACCGATTTTTTCATTTAATTTATAACCAAACATCTTCGGATACCAATAGATAAAGCCGGCGAAACAAGAGAATACGGTTCCGGCGATCAATACATAGTGGAAGTGAGAAACCAAGAAGTAGGTATTGTGATACTGATAGTCAGCTGCGGCCATCGCAAGCATAACACCCGTTACTCCGCCGACAACGAAATTCGGAATGAACGCTAACGACCAAAGCATTGGTGTCGTGAATGTGATTTTACCTTTATACATGGTGAACAGCCAGTTAAAGATCTTGATCCCTGTAGGTATCGAGATCATCATCGTGGTGATGGAGAAGAATGTATTAACAAGCGCTCCTGAACCCATCGTGAAGAAATGATGGACCCAAACTAAGAAACTTAGTACAGAAATCAGTACAACTGCTGCTACCATTGCTGGATAACCAAATAATTTTTTCTTCGAGAATGTGGAAATAACTTCCGAGAAAATACCGAACGCCGGTAAGACAACGATATATACCTCCGGATGTCCCCAAACCCAGAATAGATTCGCCCACATCATCGGCAAACCACCATTTCCGAGTGTAAAGAACGCTGTGCCGAACAAGTGGTCAAATGTCATCAATGCAAGCGCCACGGTAAGAACCGGGAACGCAAGAATAATAATCAAACATGTCACTAGGACAGTCCACGTGAACATTGGCATTTTCATTAATGTCATGCCTTTGGTTCGCATTCGGATGATTGTTACAAAGAAGTTGATCCCTGTCATCAATGTACCGATACCAGCGATCTGGATCCCCCATAGATAGAAATTGATTCCGTATCCAGGTCCAAATTCCTCTGCCAGCGGTGCATAGTTTGTCCAACCTGCCGCAGGGCTTCCTCCGATAACGAAAGATAAGTTGAATAGCATCGCACCCATGAAGAATAGCCAAAAACTAAGGTTATTCAAGAATGGGAAAGCAACATCTCGCGCTCCGATTTGAAGCGGAACGGCGATATTCATCAAACCAATAATGAAAGGCATCGCCATGAACAAGATCATGATAACGCCATGTGTAGAAAATACTTCGTTATAGTGCTGAGAATCTAAAAATTTCATTCCAGGAAGTGCTAATTGTGTACGCATCATCAGAGCATCAACACCACCGCGGAAGAACATAAGAACTGCTGAGATCAAATACATGATCCCGATTTTTTTATGGTCAACGGAAGAGATCCACTCAGTGATCAGCCATTTCCATTTTTTCGTATAGGTAAGCAAGACGACGACTGCAATCGAAACAAGGGCAATAGATACCTGTGCTCCTAAAATCAGAGGGTCGCCAGTAATGATAAATTCGTTTAATTTCATGACAAATGTTCCCCCTTTTTATTTATCGTCATCTTTTTTATTGAAGTCATTTGTTTGCATATCATCTTCTAATTTTTTCATTTCCTTCTCACGATGTTGATCTGCATGATAGCCTTCGCCGTTTTTGATAAGCTGTGGCTTCATGTTGTGACGTTCAAACTGAGGATTTGTGATTTGAACTTTTCTTGGTGGAAGTAATGGTTCTTTTGCAATATGTTCTTTCACATTTGGATTGTGCGGATTGTTTAATTTATAACCAAAACGCTTGTACGCATAAAATACATATTCCGGATCTGCAGCTGGATCAACAAATGCCAAATGTGTACCTGTATAGGTTTGCTCTTTGGAATGTCCCGGCAAGATCAGACGGTCATATTTATCCTGCGTGATTTTTGGAGCGCTTGATTGTGCCTTTTTGACCCATGCATCAAATTTCTTGTCGCTTTGCGCAACGACTTGGAATTTTTGGTCGGCAAAACCTTCGCCATTAAAATTGGCATTTCTGCCTTTATAAGTACCCGCTTCATCTGCTTGTAAGTACAGATTCATTGTCATACCTGTCATTGCATATTTTTGTCCACCTAATTGCGGTATCCAAAAACTTGTCATCGTATCGACAGAAGTCAATTTAAATAATACAGGGCGGTCGGTTGGGATATTAACATAGTTTACCGTTTCAATCGATTGATCCGGATAACTGAAAATCCATTTCCAATCCGCGCTTGTTGCATAAATAACAAGCGGTTCTTTATGCGAACTTACTTTTGGTGCTTCTTCGGCAGAATAGATCGTCTTAACGGTCGGTATAGATAATGCAATAACGATAATGACTGGAATCAACGTCCATAAGACTTCCAATTTTTTGCTTCCATGCATATTTGGCTCGTAATTAGAATCATCTTTTCGATCACGATACTTAAATAAAATGATCGTGAACAACACGAAAATCGTAAGCACAATAGCTAACATAAAAATAACAGAGTATAAAATCAAGTTAGATTGTTCTTTTGCTACTGGCCCCTTTGGATCAAGTACTGTCAAATCACCACATCCACTAACAAATGCGATAGTAGCAACTATTCCCGTTAGTAGTAATGATTTAAGTAGCTTTGACACTAAAATCCCCTCTTTCCTTTTGATGTGATTGCAGTATTTTGCGCTTAAATACTTTTGCGAAGACATTATAAAAAGTGTATTGTGATTATTTTCCTTTGCAAAGATTGCGCATCGTTCACAATTATATACCCAATAATAACCCAATCATATCTCTATAAGTCCATACTTTCTTATTATAGCTCGTTTTCTTAATTTATACAAAAAATCTACACATATTTTTTATTTCACAAACTTTTTCATTTTTTTAACTAAAGTTTGTGAAATACTTTAATTTATTTGAATTTGCGCAGTTCCTTCTTTAAATGGTAGTGGTTGGATCCCAAGCGCTTTCCATGCTTCTTTCAATTGCAAAGCAGCTTCTTTTGTTTTCGAAAAAGCGATGCCGCAATCTCCCCCGCCTGAGCCAGAGGATTTGCCAACGCCTCCTAATTCCTTCGCGCTATCCGCTAGTTTGCGCAGTAATGCTGTCTCGATCTCCACGCCAGCAGACTGACCTAATTTTTGCAGCCATAAACGATTTTCTGTGATTGCTTCAATCAATATGGTATTATTTTTCTCACGGAAGGCGGTTAAGATTTTTTTGACCGCTTTTTTCGTTCCTTCAATGAATTCTTGATAGCTTGCGTGATTTTCTGCTTTGAATGCAGCAATCTGCGAAACCAATTTCCCTGTACTGACCGGATTCCCCGTCCAGCCTACGGAAAAAATCATTTCCGGAGATTCTAATGGCTCGATTTTTAATTGCGGCCAGTCTGTTTCTAAAAAGTAGTCTAATGTTTTATAAGCCAAACGATGTTTGACCCATTCTTGGTCGAAAGTCGTGTAGGCGATCCAACCCCCATACATACAAGAAGCAATGTCGCCACAAGAACCATTCCCTTGCACGACCAGATGAGATAAGGCAGCAAGTTTAAAGCGTTTGATGATAGAAGTTTCCGGCGCAAAGCGTGCTGTCAAAGCATTTACAACTGCAACGGTAGCGGCAGCGCTGGAACCAAGTCCATACTTCGCCCCTGAGTCATCGATCAATTCTGTTTCGATCACAAGTTTAACAGGACTAAGTGCAATGCCTTCTTTTCTTAAATATGTGGTCACAATATTAATAGCTTCCGCTGTAAAGACCCAATGTTCTCCCTCCGGCTTCAGTTCATCGCCGATTTCCCAAGAAACAGGTTCTTTATAATGCGGAATCCATAATTCATTGCGTTCATGGTCGGTCAATGTCAGAGAAATATACTTATCTACCGCTGTTAAAACGGCCGTATTTCCAGAATCCACCACTGCATATTCTCCAGCTACATAAAGTTTACCGGGCACTTTTACTTTTATCTCATGCTTCATCGATACGCACACTCGCTTCCTCACCTGCGTGGCAAATAAATACGTCTTTTACGACTTTAGTCAATTCGCTAGCAACTAATTTTTCATTTTTCCGCTCACACAATACTTTGACGTTAGGTCCAGCATCCATTGTAAAGTAAGCGGCGATGCCTTGCAACCGTAATTCTCTCACTTTATCCATCACCTGTAAACTTTTAGGTTGGAAATAAGTGAACGGTGGATTGGCTCCCAGAGTAGTAGCATGCATCTTCATGGCATTATGTTCGGTTATTTCCCCGATCGTGATAAAGTCTGCGGCTGCGAAAGCCTCTTTCATTGCAACCAGCTCTTTCTCAGCTTCCTGCACCCATGTTGGAAAGAAAGGGGAGGTTGCTACAGTAGATTGCATACCTAGCCGACTAGGCACCTTTTTCACTTCGTCTGAAACGACAGCTACCACAATGGCTAGGTCTTTCGTTAGTTCACTTGTAAAAGGGACGCCAAAAGAATCTTCGCCATCATCGCGATTGCCTTTTTCCCAGATCACCAAGTCCCCATATAAGGACCGCGAGGCAGATCCAGAACCAAGCCTCGCTAATTTAGAAAGATATTTGCGATCATCATTACGACCAGCTGCAGCAGATCCGGCTAAGGCCAAGGCTGCAAAGGCAGAAGCAGAAGAAGCAAGACCGGCTGCTGTAGGCACATGATTTTCAGAGGAGATCCGCGCAAAACTTGTTAACTGAAATTGCTGTCGCATAATGGATAGGAAGCGGCTCACTTTAGCATCTTCGACTTCTTTCCCATTTAGAATAAAACTGTCCTTTTGCAAAGATTCGTCCCATTCTAAAGCAGTTGTCGTATAAAATTGATCAACTGTCAGCGATAAACTGCTGTTTGCAGGTAACATGAGTGTTTCATCTCGTTTTCCCCAATATTTAATTAATGCCACATTCGTATGTGCTCGGGCGATCGCCTTCATGTTTACCTTCTCCAATCGTAAATATCCATTCTTTGGCAGAACCATTTGCTTGTAAAGCTTTTACTACTTTTTCTGCTATTTCCCTATTTTCTACAATCGAGATCATACAGCCGCCACGACCGCCACCTGTCAATTTCGCTCCATAAGCACCTGCTGATAAGGCTACTTGAATCAAATTTTCCAGTTTCGGATCACTGACTGTTAGTTTTTTCAGGATACTTTGCGAACGATTCATTGCTTCGCCGATCCTTATTTTATCTATATTTGTCTCTAAAAGTTCTTTCATTTCCCGGGAAATACCACCAAGTTCTTTGATCAGCGGCATATATTCCAGAGGTTCCTTTTTACAAAGCACACCAACATCTGCTACTGCAGCTTTTGTCTCACTTGGTATCCCTGTATCTGCTACTACAAAAGTCAATTCTCCTGCAAAATGGATAGTCTCCATATTTTTACCTTTTGCATACCAGACTGGTTTTTCTGTTACTACAGTGATCGCATCCACACCACTTGCATTGCCATGGGCAGCGTCTTCTGCATGATTTACGAGTTTAAGCAGCATTTCTTCTGTAAGTTTTTTTTCATAATAATTATAAAGTCCTCTAGTTACGCTGGTGGCTACTGCAGCACTTGATCCCAAGCCTCGGCCGACCGGAACATCTGACAGCACTTTGACCGTCAATGATTCTGGCTGCTCTAAAAGTTTTTGGATCGATAGGATCAGCCGTTTGATTCCGTCTAAAAAAGGCGGCATTTCTTCGATTGGACCAGTAAAAAAGGTCGAAGCGAATTGATTTTCAGTGGAAGGACTCACTTCCGTTTTGATTAATGCTTGCGTAAAGGGAACTGAAATTGCTGGTTCTCCATATACTACCGCATGTTCTCCAAATAAAATCATTTTTGCAGTCGAAATCCCTGTAGACACTCGAAGCCATCCCTTCCTTGATTAAAATAAGACAGTTACAATCCACGGTGCAGCATAAAGCGTCATGAATAATACGCCAAAATTTATACCTAAGCGGCTGAGCGCACCTGAAACAATTGCTACTAACAATACACCGAATACATTGATCCAGCCACCATCCATATAACTGAGCATCATGACTAATGCAATGAACAATCCAAGAATGGCTTCATGGGGAATATATTTAAAAACAAAACGGCATATCTGCCCAGAATACTTCATTATAACATAATATGTCAGTCCTAAACCAACAATCGAACCGATTGCTGTTGCCCATATAAAGCCGGGCATATCGAGAACATGATGCATATTTCTCCCCAAAGTAAAGACAGGCGGTGCGTTAAATAGCGCATTTGCAGGACCGATCGCGACTGGTGATAAGGGAACACCTAACGCAATAAGGGGAATAAGTAACCCTGCTAAATAGGTCGAATGGGCTAACCCTTCCATGCTGGCTAGGGCTATTTTCGCTTTTTTGATTGGATCTTTTACGCGGCTGACGATTCCCTCACCAAACAGAACTGTCATTCCTACAGGGCTCATAAAAAAGGTAAAGCAGCCTGCCAGCGAAGTGCTCACCGTTGCCCACAATTCTTTACGATCCAACACGCGGAAAGGATTAGGAAAACCTTTTTGATTTTCCGATCTAACAATGGTGATTTCTTTTTTTCCCTGTTTAGGCAGGCTTTCTCGATATTCTTTATTTAATAATGAAATAATACTGAACACCATTGGCCCGATCGTGATTCCTAAGAAAAACGAGATCGTCACTGTTTTATCTGTCGGTAGTGCATGAATTCCCCAATATAAATATCGCAAACCTTCGATCAGAAGTGCGAATGGAAAAATAGCTAAGATCGACAAAAGACGATTTTTACTCAATAACGCTAAAAATAGGGCGCCCACAAAAAATACAGGAGCAGAATATTTGGTTATTACCTCAGACAACGGTGCGAGTGCTCCTGCAAGCAGTAAACTCACCGGCACAGCCACCAACGTTCCGATCGCTGCACCAGAAGCCATTTTTCTAATGCCGATGACAGATTGTCCGGCTTGTTTGAGTGTTAGACCATAGGGAACCATGGGTGACGCCATAACGCCTCCTGGAGTCCCTGCTACGGCTACAGGAACGGCATCCGTCAAATTCAATGTAACAACTGCTGAAACAAAAAAAGCTAGCACAACAACTGGAGGGACGCCCAGTAATACAAGCGCAAGTGTTACTGGTGCTAAAACAGCCGTTTCATCCGTTCCTGGGGCTACTCCAATGATCGTATAAAAACCAGCTGCCAAAACCGCCGCAGCAATCATTTCGAGGACAAGTTGTATCGTCATACTTCTTTTTCCTCCTCTTCCCGGAGTTCACGTTTCGGCTTGATTACGATGCAGGCGATGATAAAACCGATAAATGCGCCACCTAATCCGAAGAAAAGCGGCATTGGTGGTTTGTCAGGCGCAAGAAAATAAGCTCCTAAGGTTAAAGTTACACATATAATAATTGCTATGATCAAGTCTTTAATACGAACAAGATCAGCCCAAATTTCAATATTTTGGTCCTCTTTTTGAGATTTACCCATGAGAAGTACCTCAGCTTTCTGTTTTTTACTTACATTCACCATAATAAGCATTTATCCGGCTTTTTTCAATATAAAAAACAAACCATGATTTCGATTTTTCGCCGAAATCATGGTTTGTTTGCTATTAGGTAAGACGGCTTACATACCGCCCATATAAAATTGGCCTACTACTTGAATAAACGCAGCTTGATTGGTAATCACCCATTTATTTTTGTCGTCTTTATCTGGCTGCAGAGATAATACCGTTTTTATGGTCGAATCGGATAATCCTGCATTTGGTATTTCTTTGATATACAGGTCCATTAATCGATCCATCAATTTTGTCTTATCGGTGGCCAACGAAGCATCTTTTTTGATCTCGTCTTGAAGCCCCTTGATCACATTGTCTTGAACTGTTTTTAAGTCTAGACCTTTCCCTGATATTTCAATTTCCGGTTTTTCTTTATCATCTTTTGTAACTTTTGCAGTATATTTCACTTTTTTCTTTATTTGCTTCACAAGAACTTTGTAAAATTCTTCTACTTTCTCATCAGAAACAGTAGTTTGTGTTTGGCTTTGAAGAGAATTTTTAAAACCGGTTTTAAATCCTTTTTTAAACTCCTTTTCAAATTTTTTGAAATCACCGTCATAAATACTATCTAACTTTTTCGTATCTTCATTGTATAAAAGTGCATTCATTGTCACTTGAGCGGCTTCTTTTGGCTCAACGCGCTTATCTCCACAACCTGCCAATCCTATTACTACAAGAATTGCCATTGCACCTAACAAGATGAAATTTTTTCTAGTTCTCATTGTTTACTTCCTTCCCTTTTTTAATTTCTAAATAAGTATACCAGGAGAACTCATGAAGTTTTCAAAAAGGAAAAAAAGAGAGAATAGACTGATTGAAGGGAGAAAAAAAGTACTTTTATCCTTTTAGTATTTGGAAAGCATTCTTGTATTTTTTATGGCTGGCGTAATAATTACTGGCATGTTCTTTTGTTTTTCTGATTAATCGCGGATCATTACACGTATCGATTTTTTGAAGTAGCTCTGCCATAAGTTTTTCATAACCTATAAAGTCACTGCGTTCATATTTTTCTAACGCTTCCGCATATTGCCAAAAAAATTTCATTTCAAAAAATGAATCCTTTTCCCCTTGAATAATAAGGTTTTTCACAACAGCATATTCCTCAAAACACTCATTTTCAGCAAAATAAACGAGTAGTTTTGGTAAAACAATGCGATCATTATTATCGAATTGCCCACCTTTTTCTAAAACAATCTGATAGACCTTTTGTAATTGAATGCCAAATTTTGCTTTTTCATTTAATTTTTCATAAACTTCTAGCAGTTTAAAGTGAATGGATAATGAAAAACGCTTTTTCATATTGGAAAATTGCTCTCCATAGGAATCCGCTTCTTGTAATTTTTGTTTTGCCTTTTTGTAAAAACCGATCTCAAATTGTACAAATCCTTCTAAATAACAAATCTGCATTAGATTTTCTTGTTTTTCTGCCGGAAGACGACAAGAATACTGCTTTGCCTGATTTAGAGCATGATCCGCCTGTTCATAATCTTCTAAACAGATGCAGCTGATAGCTATCGTCAAGAAATATACGGCTTTGTAGGTTGCTTTTATTGTGGACTGTTCTAAGATTTCTAGACAAGCATTTGCTTTTTTGTAGTCACCATTAAAAAAATTCTTTTGCAGTTGAAAATAATTAAAAGCAGTTTGCAGAAATGCAGGTAATTTGGTTTGTTTTATTTTACGGAGTTGAAAAAGTTTGCGCTCTTCTATTTTTATTGCCGCATCTTCTTTCCATATACGATAATAAACCGCACTCAATAAGCAATAAAAAATCAATTCAAGGTATGTTTTTTCTTTTGCCATTACATACTTGCTTTCTAAACGTTTCAACTTGTCGAGCGCCTTGTGGGTACTGAATTCCATTAAATCTTTATATATTTGCTGTAAATCTGCTAGCAACTTTACTTCATTATTCGTTTCAAGTACTAAAAAATCTTCAGCAATATCGTATCGTTCTGCCAAAAATAATAGCGTTTCAAGAGAAGGTACTTTACGGCATTTTTCAATATTATTCAAGTAAGATACGGAAATGATCCCCTTAGCCGTCTCTGCTAAGGTGTATTCTTTCTCTTTCCGTAGATTTGCTATTCGAATACCAATGAGTTCCATTATTGTTCACTTCCTTGCAATCTCTAATATACAGTATATCGAAAACGGAAACCCTTTTATTAATTTATTTATAAAGAAAATAGTGAAAAACTTGCTCCTTCGCCTTTTTTTCGCCATAATTTTTCAAAAAAACTCCCCAGTTATGGGGAGTTGCTTATGTCTTATATAATTTCTTCTGGCATATTAGTTTTCTGCAAATAATTCAAAAATGCCACTTGCCATTTACTTTCGTTAAAAATCGCGATCGGAATTGCAGGATCATAATGCTGAACAACTGCTATCCATGCTCGTGTCCGAATGGATGTTTGAAGCGTGATCATTTTAATCGATATAAAAATCAGATACACGATCAGTGCAAGTAAAAATACGATCAAACCAATGATTCCTATCGTGAAATCTTGCATAACAAACATTGCTCCGATTACAACAGCTCCCAAAACCAACAAGCCTAAAAACGAAAAAAGTGATTGTTTTAAAAAACGTTTGCGGTAAGTACGATAGACGAGCGTATTTGCCTCGATTTCGATCAATTCTAACTGTTTAATCACATTTCCCTTTATTTTCGTATGTATGTTGTATCGCTCCATAAATATTTTTGCCGCTTCTTTTTCACTTTTGTTATTTTTGGGCATCAAGATCACCAAGATCACAAAAGCAATAATGAAAATTAATTGTATCAACCTATTTCCTCCATTATCCTAAATAATACAGGATCAGCCTAATAGGCAGATCCTGTATTTACTTTTATATTTCATCACTTGGCGGGGTATCTTCAAAACTTTCATCTGGAACTTCTACGATCAGTTCTTCTGAAATTTCTTCTTCCTCGTCTAGGATTTCTTCTTTTGGTACTTTGGCAACTGTGGCTACTTTTTCGTTTTCATCTAAACGGATAAGTTTTACACCCATTGCGCTCCGGCCGGTTTGGGAAACTGTTCCGATCTCGAAACGGATCATAACACCGCTAACTGTCATCAGCATGATATCCTCTTCGCCGGAAACAGTTTTCATTGCTACTAGATTACCGTTTTTCTCAGTGATTGTCACCGTCTTAACGCCCATTCCGCCTCGATTACGAAGTGGATATTGCGCAGCTGGAGTTTGTTTTCCATATCCTTTTTCGGTAACGATCAAGACTTTTTGATCGTCTTCCAGGATTTCCATGCCGATTACTTCATCATCCTCGCGTAAGCGGATTCCACGGACACCAGCGGCAGTTCTACCCATTACACGGATATTATTTTCCGGGAAATAAATCGACTGGCCTTGTTTGGTCGCAATAATAATATTTTTATTGCCATCTGTGATCTGAACGGAGATCAATTCGTCATTTTCTCGTAAATCTACAGCACGCAAGCCGCTTTGGCGAATCTTGGCAAATTGCGAGATATCAGTTCTCTTCACGACACCATGTTTGGTAGTGAAGAATAAATGACTGTTTTCCGTGAATTCAGAAACGTTGATCACCGCATTTACCTGTTCTTGGCTTTCGATGCCTAATAAGTTGATAAGTGGAATCCCTTTAGCTGTACGGCCATATTCAGGGATTTCATAGCCTTTCGCACGGTAAACTTTTCCTGTATTGGTAAAGAAAAGAAGCGTATCATGAGAGCTTGCTGCAACTAAATGTTCTACGAAGTCATCCTCATGAGTCGACATTCCTTGGATACCTCTTCCGCCGCGGCGTTGGCTGCGGTAAGTAGAAAGTGGCAAACGCTTGATGTAACCGCGTTTTGTCAAGGTAATAGCTACTTCTTCTTCTGGGATCAAGTCTTCATCTTCAATGTTGACGATATCGCCTGTTAAAATCTCTGTACGACGCTTATCGGCATATTTGATTTTGATTTCTTCTAATTCTTCGCGAATAATTTCTAAGATGCGCTCTTCATCCGCTAGAACCGCTTTTAAGTCGTTGATCAGAGTCATCAAGTTTTGATACTCTTCTTCGATTTTCGAGCGTTCTAAGCCTGTCAGACGCTGCAAACGCATATCCAAAATAGCTTGCGCTTGTTTGTCGGACAATTGGAATTTTGTCATCAAGCCTTCTTTAGCGGTTTCAGTAGTATTAGAACTACGGATCAAAGCGATCACGGCATCGATGTTATCCAGTGCGATACGCAGACCTTCTAAGATATGCGCTCTTGCTTCTGCTTTGCGCAATTCAAATTCGGTCCGTCTGCGGATCACGATTTTTTGATGTTCTAAGTAATGATATAAGATCTGCTTCAAGTTAAGGACTTTAGGATGATTATCCACCAATGCAAGCATGTTGATCCCGAAAGTCGTTTGTAATGCAGTCATTTTATATAAGTTATTGATGATCACGCTTGCGCTTATATCACGACGGACTTCGATGACGATCCGCATACCAGAACGGTCGGATTCATCATTGATGTCAGTGATGCCGTCGATTTTCTTTTCACGCGCTAATTCTGCGATACGCTCAATCAAACGAGCTTTATTCACTTGATACGGTATTTCCGTGATAATGATCGTTTCTTTGCCATTTTTTTTCTCTTCGATGTCCACGCGTGCACGAACTACGATCGAACCTCGACCAGTTTCATAAGCACGTCTGATTCCGCTTCTTCCCATGATCAATCCAGCTGTCGGGAAATCCGGCCCTGGAATATATTCCATCAATTCGCGAATCTCGATTTCTGGATCGCGGCTGAGCGCCAGAACCCCGTCGATCACTTCACCGAGATGGTGCGTAGGGATATTGGTAGCCATCCCTACAGCGATACCAGAAGACCCATTGACTAGCAGGTTAGGGAAACGCGCTGGTAAAATAACTGGTTCTTTTTCTGATCCGTCATAGTTATCCGCATAATCGATCGTATCCTTATTGATATCTCGCAATAATTCCATCGCGATCTTCGACATTCTTGCTTCTGTATAACGCATCGCTGCAGCCATATCACCATCGACTGAACCGAAGTTACCGTGTCCGTCAACGAGCATGTTTCGATAGCTGAAATGCTGTGCCATCCGAACCATTGTAAAGTAAACGGCTGAGTCACCATGCGGGTGATATTTACCGATTACTTCGCCGACGATACGCGCTGATTTTTTATACGCTTTGTCGGAGGTCATTCCTAGATCGTTCATTGCATAAAGAATACGGCGATGTACTGGTTTTAACCCATCACGCACGTCTGGCAAGGCCCGAGCTACGATAACACTCATTGCGTAATCTAAAAATGATGTCCGCATTTCCTTATTTAAATTGATTTCTGTAACTCTATCGTTTGGTGTTTCCGCCATTTAAGAGAAACCTCCCTTTCAAATTGCCATTCTAGTCCGTATTAAATGTCCAAGTTTTTCACATACTGCGCATTTTCTTCGATAAATTTGCGGCGCGGTTCTACGCGGTCGCCCATCAGCATCTCAAATGTCTCATCCGCATCGATCGCGTCATTGATGTTGACTTGTAGTAATGTCCGGTGTTCCGGATTCATTGTTGTTTCCCAAAGTTGTTCTGGATTCATTTCGCCCAGACCTTTATAACGTTGGATCGCATATTTTGTGTCGCTGCCGATGGAAGCAAGGTAATCATCTAATTGTTTATCTGTGTAAACATATTCTACTTCTTTGCCGTGCTTGATTTGATAAAGCGGTGGCTGAGCGATATAGATGTAGCCTGCATCAAGGAGCGGACGCATATAGCGGTAAAACAGGGTGAGCAACAGCGTACGAATATGTGCGCCGTCGACATCGGCATCGGTCATGATGATCAATTTGTGATAACGTGCTTTCGCTACATTGAAATCGCCGCCAAAACCTGTTCCCATGGCTGTAAAGATCGTTCTGATCTCTTCATTTGCAAGGATTTTATCTAAACGCGCTTTTTCAACGTTCAAAATCTTACCGCGAATCGGCAGGATCGCTTGGAATAAACGGTCACGTCCTTGTTTTGCAGAACCGCCGGCCGAGTCGCCCTCAACGATGTATAATTCGCTGATTTCTGGGTTACGGGAAGAACAGTCTGCCAGTTTACCCGGCAAGTTGGAAATTTCCAATCCGCTTGTTTTACGGGCTACATCACGTGCACGCTTAGCTGCCATACGCGCACGAGAAGCCACAACGCCCTTCTCAACGATTTTTTTGCCGACATCCGGGTTTTCCATCATAAATTTATTTAAAGCCTCTGAGAAGAGTTTATCGGTAATTGTACGAGCTTCTGAATTTCCCAGTTTAGTTTTTGTTTGACCTTCAAATTGCGGGTTCGGGTGTTTGATCGAAATGATCGCTGTCAATCCTTCCCGAACATCTTCCCCGGACAGGTTATCATCGCTATCCTTAAATAGCTTGTTACGGCGCGCATAATCATTGATAACACGTGTCAGAGCAGTTTTAAAACCGGATTCATGGGTTCCACCTTCATAGGTATGGATATTGTTGGCAAACGAGATCAGATTGCTGGCAAATCCTGTGTTGTACTGCATGGAGATTTCAACCATGATATCCTCACGTTCCCCTTCTAAGTAGATCGGTGGCTCGTGAATGACTTCTTTGGATTTATTCAAATGTTCGACATAAGAACGAATCCCACCTTCATAGTGATAATCTTTGCGTACTTGATGCTCCTCACGTTTATCTTCGATCGAGATTCGTAAATTTTTATTTAAAAAGGCAAGTTCTCTTGCGCGCGTACGTAAGGTATCAAAATCAAATACTGTTGTTTCTGTGAAAATTTCAGGATCTGGTTTGAAATGGACGATTGTCCCGCGGTAGTCTGTTTCGCCGCGTTCTTCCATATCCATAACGACATTTCCTTGTTCAAAACGTTGATAATACTTTTGACCATCACGGTGGACATATACTTCCAGATCCGTCGATAAAGCATTCACGACCGAAGCCCCTACGCCATGCAGACCGCCGGATACTTTATATCCGCCGCCGCCGAATTTACCACCGGCATGCAGTACTGTGAAAATAACTTCGACTGTTGGGCGGCCGACTTTTTCATTGATACCAGTGGGGATCCCCCGGCCGTTATCTCTTACTGTAATACTATTATCTTCTTCAATCGTAATCTCGATCTCCGAACAGAAACCTGCTAATGCTTCATCGATCGCATTATCCACGATTTCCCACACTAAATGATGCAGCCCGCGTTGACTTGTGGAACCGATATACATCCCTGGACGTTTACGAACAGCTTCTAATCCTTCTAATACTTGTATTTGATCATCGTTATAATCAGAGGCATTACTTTGTACATTTGTAATATTCTCTTCTGACATTAAAAATTCACCGCACTTTCTTCAAATTTCTGTTAGCTTTTTTCTACGCTACCTTGTGTCACTGTATAAGTAGTGGCTTGTTTGATCGTATTATGATCGATGCCGCTTATATTTGTTGTCGTCACAAACGTTTGTACTTTTCCTTCGATCGCACCTAGTAAATGAGATTGTCTGAAATCATCCAATTCACTGAGGACGTCATCTAATAATAGAACCGGATATTCTCCGATCTCTTCTTTAAGCAGATCGATTTCTGCCAATTTGATCGATAAAGCAGTCGTTCGTTGCTGGCCTTGCGAACCAAATACTTGAACATCCTGCTCGTTGATATAAAAATGAAGGTCGTCACGGTGCGGACCGATAAGTGTCACGCCTCGTTCCAACTCGCGTTTTTTATTTTTTTGCAGTTTTTCCATGACGCTTGTCTTCGTTGACTCGTCTGTTTCCTGCAAATCAATGGATGCTGCATAGCGAATCGTCAGCTGCTCTAGCTCGCGCGATATTTGATAATGCAGAGGGGCGGCAAAACGAATGAGTTTTTTTACAAATTCACTTCTCCGTTTGGTGATCGTGATCGCGATCTCTGCAAATTGTTCATTTAAGATATCCAACATGATTGGATCTGCCTTTTTGCTCATCTGTGCTGCTTTTAAATATTGATTGCGCTGCTGCAAGACTCGCTGATACTGACTCAATTCGTGTAAATAAACGGGCTGCATTTGAGCGATTTCCATATTCAAAAAGCGTCTGCGCACGCCGGGAGCGCCTTTTACCAATGACAGATCTTCTGGAGCGAACATAACTACATTCAGATTACCCACATATTGGCTCAGCTTCTTTTGCTCTAAGTGATTGACCTTTGCTTTTTTTCCTTTTGGGGTGATCATCAATTCAAGCGGAACGGATTGGCTGCGCCTGAATACTCTACCTTCGATCTTTGCTTCTTCGGAATCCCAGTTGATGAAGTCTTTATCGTTTGCGGTTCGATGCGACTTGGCTAATGCCAACATCAAAATGGCCTCTAATAAATTCGTCTTTCCCTGAGCATTTTCCCCTAGAAAGACATTGACTGCCGGAGAAAAATCAACTTCTAAAAAAGGGTAATTGCGGAAATTTCTCAGTACCATATTTTCTAAATGCATATGTGTTTTATTCCTAACATAAAAAATTAGTCTTGCTCAATTTTCAATTTACCTTTGCCTGGAATGAGTACAATGTCGCCGTTTCTTAATTTTCTGCCACGTCTATTATCCTGTTCGCCGTTGATATAGATCGGGTGCTCGCTGAGAAAAGCTTTTGCCATCCCTCCGGTAGAAACTACATCGACCATTTGTAAAAATTGACCAAGTGTTACATATTCACTGTTTATTTTTACCGTATCAGCCAAAATGTCACGTCCATTCTTTTTTGTTTCTTAATTCTATTTTACTAAAGATTTGGGAATAATACAAAATAATTTTTTCAGAAACGGTTTATTTCCGTTTTTTAGTTAAAATAGTATCCCCCTACTATTTTATAAAAAAGCTAAAAAAACGACTTCTGCGCCGTTTAAATGAAAGGGATAAGAAAAAGCGAAATCTAACAAGGATTTCGCTTTTTCTGCTTATATGAATCTATTATACCATAATTATGGGTTTATTTCTTCACGTTCTTGCCTGACAACTGCTTTTTTCATCCAGTTTCCGGAGCTATAGCGCCAGACACCTAAGCAGGTTGCTGTGATCCATGCTACCGGAGTCGCCCACCATAATCCTAGATAGCCCATCACGAGTGATAGGGCAAATCCGATCGCTAACCGGGAAACTAATTCAAAGATACCCATCGCAAGTGGCACGATCGCATCGCCAGTGCCGCGCAGTGTTTCCCGTACAACGAATAAAATACCTACGACGACATAGAATAACGATACTACCACTAAATAGCTCATACCGATCTTGATAACTTCGGTTTCTTTTGCATCCACAAAGAGTAATAGAAACTGTTTGGCGAATAATTGGACTAAGATCGTGATAATGATGCTGATGATCGTTACTACTTTGATTCCTGCCCAATAACCTTTCTTGACACGATCGATTTTTCCCGCTCCCATATTTTGTCCGGCGAACATGGAAGAAGCTTGCCCGAAAGCTATCCCCGGCTGATAGGTAAGCGAATCGATCCGGCTTGCAGCAGTGTAAGCCGCTACGACAGCAGAACCAAAACCATTGATCAATGTCTGCAGGATCATATTCCCAACTGAGATAAACGACCCCTGCAATCCGGAAGGCAATCCGATCCGGATCATTTCTTTGAGCAAAGAAGGTGTCACTTTAAATTTTGCTCGTTCGATCCGCATAAACGGAACGTGACGATAAGCATAGTAAATACATAAAATAGCGGCAATAAACTGTGATAGTACAGTTGCGAGCGCTGCCCCGCGAACACCCATATGCCAATAAACAACGAGTAAAAAATCCAAGCCGATATTCAGCAAAGAAGAAAAAATCAAAAAGAGGAGTGGCGTGAATGAATTTCCGAGTGCTCTTAGAATAGCTGCGATCCCGTTATATAAACTCATCGGGAGAATACCGATAAACAAAGTAGTCAAGAAAATAGTCGCATCATCCATTATTTCCGGCGGCGTGCGCAAGAGAAGCAGTAATGGTTTCGCGAGAAGAATGCCGAGAACAGTCAGTACGATAGCCGTGACCACTACAGCATAAGTGGCGGTAGCGATTACATCTTTCAGTTTGTCAAAATCTTTATAGCCGAAATATTGTGCTACGACTACAGAAACTCCGCTCATTAAACCAATGATCAGTGAGATCATAAAGAAATTGATGGAATTGGTTGCACCGACTGCAGCTAAAGCATCGACATTAACGAATTTACCGACAATCATGGCATCGATCATGGTATAGAATTGCTGAAACAAATTTCCAATAAAAATAGGCAATGCAAATAAAAAGATGATCTTGGTGGGATTCCCAGTCGTCATATCTTTCATCATTATTGGCAGACACTCCTTTCTTATAAACAATAAAAAAGACCCGCCGTCTAAATGGCGGATCTCCTTTTTTAATAAGTTCTTACTGGTGTGATCAATTGTAAGATTTCATTTGGATTCGTAGCATCTTTCGGTCTGATAACAAACGGCCGCATCGTGCCTGCAAAGGAAATGACGATATCGTCACCTTCAAATGCGCGCAACGCATCCATCATATATTTACCATTGAATGATATTTTAAGCTCTTCGCCAGAAAATTGCTGACTGAAAACACGTTCCGAAACGTTCCCGATTTCTGGTGAGTTAGAAGAAACTTCCACCTGACCGCTTTCTAAAGTCGAAAGTTTGATAACGTTGTTGCGGTTTTCTCTAGCCAACAATGACGCCCGGTCGATCGCTTGTAGGAAAGATTTAGAATTAATGACAAGTTCAGACTTGATGTCTGTAGGGATCAAACGAGAAGTATCTGGATAGCTGCCTTCTAAAAGTCTCGAATAGAATAGCAGATCTTTTAGTTTGAATAAAATTTGATTGTTCGCGATCACCATTTCGATCGATTCACTGGCATCATCCAAGATCTTGTTTAATTCTGACAAGCTTTTTCCTGGGATGACGACATTGTAATCTTCTTCCAAGGAAGTTTCCAGCGGTATTTCGCGTAACGCAAGTCGGTGGCTGTCTGTTGCGACAGCTGTAAGCAAGTTTTCCTTGATCAACCAGTTTACACCGGTCAATACAGGTCTTACTTCGATGGCAGAAACCGCGAAAACGGTTTGACGGATAATATTTTTAAGAACATTGATCGGTAAAATGATCTTCTTACCGTCCGTTACTTCTGGTAGTTTTGGATATTCCAAAGGATCGAGCCCATTTAATGTAAAGGAAGCTTGCCCGGAACGAATGTTGGTTTGGTAGCTGCTGACTACTTCGAGTTCTACATTTTCATCCGGTAAACGACGAACGATATCGCCGAAATATCTAGCTTGTAAAACGATCCCGCCGAAAGATTCTACTTCGACGATCACTTCATCGTTATCAATAAGTGGAATAAATGCTTCGATGGAAATATCAGAATCACTACCGGTCAAAGTGACACCTTCATCGTTGACGGTAATTTTTATTCCTGTAAGTATCGGTATCGTTGTGCGAGATGAAATAGCACGAGAGACTTCATTAACAGCTTGGACAAGACGATCACGTTTAATTATGAATTTCATGAGTAACCTCCAGATTTTATAGAATTATAGTCTTAATTAATTAATAAAAAATAGTAGTAATAGTAATAGGCGCTGTGGATAAGTGGATAAGTGCTGTGGAAATAGATTTTAAAAAGTTTTCCACATGTTGATAACTTGTTGGTAACTTTATTTTGTTATCCACAATTTTCACAGGAAGCTAGCGCAACTGCTTTTCGATTTCAGCAATATCATTTTTTAGATTCATATCGCTTTTTATCAATTGCGTGATTTTTTCATGGGCATGAATGACAGTGGTGTGATCTCGTCCACCAAATTCATCGCCGATTTTCGGCAACGATGCATCCGTCAATTCACGAGATAGATACATCGCGATCTGTCTTGGATAGGCAATGCTTTTCGTGCGTTTTTTAGCTTTGAAATCTTCTAAGCGAACATGATAATATTCGCCGACCGCTGCTTGGATCGCTTTGATCGTGATCACAGTCGGTTTATTGTTTGGAATAATATCTTTAAGTGCTTCTGCGGCAAGGCCAGCAGTAATATCTTTGTTGACAAGTGACGAGTAGGCCACGACCCGGATAAGCGCACCTTCTAATTCCCGGATATTTGAATCGATCTGATTAGCGATGTAAAGCATGACTTCATTAGGAATATCTAATCCGTCCGCTTTTGCTTTTTTACGCAGAATCGCGATCCGAGTTTCCAGATCCGGCGGTGTGATATCTGTTATCAAACCCCATTCAAAGCGGGAACGAAGTCGGTCTTCGAGTGTAGGGATCTCTTTAGGCGGTCTGTCACTGGAAATGATAATTTGTTTTTGTTCGTCATATAAAGTGTTGAAGGTGTGGAAGAATTCTTCCTGGGTTCCTTCTTTTCCGGCTAAAAATTGAATATCATCGATGAGCAAAACATCGACATTACGATACTTAGCACGGAATTCTTCCGATTTGTTATCGCGGATCGAACTAATAAATTCATTGGTGAATTTTTCACTAGATAAGTACATGACATTAGCATTTTCTTTGTGCTGCTGCACATAATGACCAACGGCATGCATCAAATGCGTTTTCCCTAAACCAACACCTCCGTAAATAAATAGCGGATTATAGGCTTTTGCAGGTGCTTCGGCCACTGCCAAAGAAGCCGCATGGGCGAAACGATTTCCAGATCCAATGACGAATGTATCAAAAACATAACGCGGATTGAGCATATGTTTGCTGTTTTCCGGATTTTCTTCTATATCATCTAAATGTTTTTTAGGAGTGACATATTCAAATTTTTCTTCTTGTTCTCCATCAATGAACTGAACATCATACGTATTGCCAGTTATTTCTTGTAAAATGGTGGCAATAAATTGGGTATAACTTTTTTCCAGCCAATCCCGTACAAAATTATTTGGCGCGGAAATAATAAAATGATTTCCCTCTAATGAATGGGCGGTGGTAGATTTCATCCAAGTATCATAACTAGGCTTACTCATATTCTTTTTGACCACTTGAAGTGCCTCTTGCCAAATAGCTTCTATTGATTGCAATAATATCCCTCCCTTATCTATGTAAGAAACCAT